>CAVUPX010000010.1:0-272589 GCA_963743405.1 uncultured Alphaproteobacteria bacterium
CGGATGTCCGCTTTTGGGGGTAAAGCGGACATGCCGCTTTGCACTGCAAATGTCCGCTTTTGACCCAAAGCGGACATCGAGCCACGATGGCCCGAACCCCCTTTTCTAAAATGAGGTACAGCCGCTAGGATTGGGACTTGCTTCGGGGGTAAATGAAAAATGAGGCGGCGCGAATTCCTCTTACTGATCGCGGGCGCGGTCGGCGGTTCGACACACATAGCTCATGCGTTGCCCGAGCAGACACGACGGATCGCTGTCCTTTTGAATTTGGCAGCTGACGATCCGGAAACGAAGGCTCGCCTTGCGGCCTTCCAACAACGGCTAATGGAACTGGGCTGGAGCGAAGGCCACAACGTACGGTTCGACTATCGCTGGGGCCTTGGCGACGTCGATCAACACCGCAAAAATGCAGCGGAGCTAACCGCACTCAAGCCGGACGTCTTTCTGGTACACGGCAGCACGATAATGGGGCCGCTTCAAAGGGCGACCCGAACCATACCCATTGTGTTCGTATCAGTGTCTGATCCGATCGCCGGCGGATTTGTCGCAAGCCTTGCAAAGCCGGGGGAAACGCTACCGGCTTCACGTCGACAGACTACGGCATGAGCGGGAAATGGATGGAACTGCTCAAACAGATCGCGCCCCACATCACTCGCGTAGGCGTTATTCGCGACCCTGATCAAGTTTCGGGCGGCGGACAGTTAGGGGCCATTCAAGCCGTGGCACCGCTGCTCGGAGTACAGTTCAGTACGCTCGGTGTTCGCGATGCCAAAGAGATCGAGACCGCTATCGCTGGCTTCGCGGGACAGCCCAATGGTGGCTTAATCGTAACGACGAGCGCTCTCGCTCAAATCCATCGTCAGCAAATTATCGAACTAGCCGCGAAGTATCGACTACCGACGATTTATCCATATCGTCTGTTCGTCTCCGACGGTGGCTTAATGTGCTACGCACCGCAAATTCTCGAACAGTACCGCGATGCCGCTTCTTATGTTGATCGCATCTTTAGAGGGGAGAAACCGGCCGATTTGCCGGTCCAGCAACCCAGCAAGTTTGAGTTAATAATCAACGCCAAGACCGCAAACGCGCTTGGCCTCACTGTCCCGCCAGCAATGCTCGCCCGCGCTGATGAGGTGATTGAAAAATACTAGCGATGTCCGCTATTGGCACTTAGCGGACATCGCCTAGTGCACTGCACATGTTCGCTTTCGGGGGCAAAGCAGACATGGCGTTTTGCACTGCAAATGTCTGCTTTTAACCCAAAGCGGACATTCTAACCTTGATAGCCGCATTCATTGGCAGACCGTAACCTGCAAGCGGTCTACCAAAATGGCTTCGACAACGTTTTCCCTTAGTGCAATAATCACAGGTTGGTCTGACCACGTTAAGCGTCGGCCGACGGCAATCCGTGGCGGCCTATATTGCGTGATCCGCAAAGCTTTCGGGTGATTTTGTGACGGAAAGTGTCGGCAATGGTTATCAATGTCGACGATTGGCTCCGCTCGCTCGGCCTTGAACAATATGCGGCGGCATTCCGCGACAATGATCTTGACGGTGAAGTGCTGCTGGAAGTCAACGCCGACGATTTGATCGGCATCGGCGTCACCTCGGTCGGCCACCGCCGCAGACTGCTCGCCGCCATCGCCGCCCTGAAATCCGAAGCGACCTTACCCGCAGGCGCAGATGCGACGGTTGATCCGATACCGACAGTGGCGCCGGTCTCCGCCGTACGATCTGCCGAGGCGGAGCGTCGACAGCTTACCGTCATGTTCTGCGATCTCGTCGGCTCGACCGCGTTATCGGCGCAGCTCGATCCCGAGGAACTGAGCAATTTGATCGGCGCGTTTCAAAAGGTCTGTGCCAGTGCCGTCATGGAGTTTGGCGGCTCGATCGCCAAATACATGGGCGATGGAGCGCTCATCTATTTCGGCTATCCGGAAGCGCACGAGGACGACGCAGAGCGAGCAGTCCGTGCCGGACTTGCGCTGCTTGACGCTATGGCGGCGATGCAGCTGCCGGTGCCGGTCCGACCGCAGGTCAGGATCGGCATCGCCACGGGGTTGGTGGTGGTCGGTGAGTTGATCGGCGATGGCAGTGCTCAGGAACGTGTCGCTGTCGGCGAGACATTAAATTTAGCCGCAAGAATTCAGTCGGCGGCATCTCCCAACTCGGTAGCGGTCAGTGAATTGACCCGCCGTCTTGCCGGGGCCGCGTTCGACTACGAGGATCTCGGGTCACACGAATTTAAGGGAATTTCTGGTGCCACAAGGTTTTGGCGCGTCGTGGGTGAAAGCGGGGCCAGAGGACGTTTCGACACCAGGATCGTCAAGGGCCTGACGCCATTGGTCGGGCGCGCCGAAGAACTCGGTCTGCTGCGCCGTTGCTGGGACCACGCCAAGGATGGCGACGGTCAACTCATTCTCCTGTCGGCCCCGGCAGGCTTCGGCAAGTCGCGCATGACAGAAGCATTCCGCGAGCATCTCGCCAATTCATCAATTCCCTATCTGCAATATTTTGCGTCGCCTTTCTATGTGAACAGCCCATTTTATCCGTTTATCAAGACGCTCGAATGGGCTGCGGGCATCGTCCGGACGGATACTGAGGACCAGAAGCTCGACAAGCTGGAAGCAGTCTTGCAGGGCTCTGCGGAGGACAAACGCGAGGCCGCTCCGCTTTTAGCCGCTCTGTTGTCGATCCCGTTCGGGGAGCGCTATCCGCGCCTGCAGATTAACGAGCTGGTGCAGAAGCAAAAGACCATGGAGGTGCTGGAAGAGCAGCTGGTCCTGCTGTCGACCCGCGGTCCGATACTTGTCGTATTCGAGGACGCGCACTGGATCGATCGAACTTCGCTCGAGCTGATCGACAAAATCGTTCGTAGGGTGGCGGAACTCCCGGTGATGACGGTTGTGACGCACCGACCCGAGTTCACACCGCCTTGGGTGGATCTCGGTCACGTAACGGTGTTGAAGCTGAACCAGTTGGGTCGAAGCGAGGTAGTCGATCTCATTCACCAAACGGCCGGCGGCAAGACACTGCCGGAGGCAATTGTCACCCAGATCGTCGCCAAATCGGGCGGCGTCCCGTTATTTGTCGAGGAAATCACGCGGTCAATTTTGGAATCGAGCGATCTGGAACTAGACGGCGAGCGTTACGTCTTGCGGCAGTCAATTCATGATTTCAGAATTCCGTCTACGTTGCAGGATTCGCTGATCGCGCGTCTGGATCGTCTTGGGTCGGCTAAGGACGTGGTGCTCACGGCATCGATTATCGGCAGGGAGTTTTCTTACGAACTGATCGAAGCGGTGTCGCTGGTGCCTCCGGTAACGCTGCTGGCGGATCTGTCGCGGCTGGTCCAATCCGATCTGCTGGGACAGCGCGGAGTGCCCCCACGATCGCGCTACATCTTCAAGCATGCGCTCATTCACGATGCGGCCTATCAATCGGTCCTCAAGGTAAAAAAACGCGAACTGCACCAACGCATCGCCGAAGTGCTTGCAAGCCGGTTCCCCGACGTCGTCGAAACCGAGCCCGAGTTGCTGGCGCACCATTATACCGAAGCAAACGTGGTCGAGCGTGCGCTCACGCACTGGCGCCAGGCCGCCGAGCGAGCGATGGCGAGGATGGCGCACACCGAGGCGCTCGGTCACGTTAACAAGGCGAGGAAGCTCATCGCGGCTGTGCCCAATGGCGCGGAGCGTGACGAGTGGGAACTCGCTTTTCTGGTGATCGAAGGGCCCTTGCAGATGACTCTGCACGGCTGGGAAAGCCCGCAGGCAAATCGGGTTTATGAGGCCGCGCGCGTCGTTGCGGAAAGACTGAAGCGTCCAGCTGAACTATTCCCGGCCCTCTGGGGCTTGTGGCTGGGGGCGCACAGCAGCGGGCAGCACGCTCACGCCCACGAACTCTACCGGGAATTGTTCGCTCTCCTAAAGCAGACGAATGACCCTGAATACGTGGTTCAGGCTAACCATGCTGGCTGCACGCAGATGCTGGCGGAAGGCCAGCCGCTTGCAGCGCTCGGCCATACCGAGCAATTGCTGAACAACTATCGGTTCGATCTCCACCATAACCTTGCGCTAACCTACGGTGCGCACGATCCCGGATGCTGCGCGCTCAGCAATCGGGCCTTTATCCTGTCGATGCTGGGGCATCTCGATCAGGCCGACGCGGAAAGCGCAAAAGCTCTGGAGTTGAGCGAGCGCATTGGTCACAAACCCAGCGTCGCTCATACCTGCCAGTTCCGCGCCGAGTACGACATCATTCTGAACCGGCCGGAAAAAGCCGAGGCGTATCTAGAAACCTGCATGTCGCTGTCCGAAAAATACTCATTGGCGGCCTACCTTAATACGGCCGATCTGATGCAGGGTTTTGTCCGCGTACTGCGCGGTGACGTTGAAACCGGTGTCCGGCAGGCCGAAGCCGCTCTGAAAACCCTGAAATCGGTTCCCACCCGCCAATTCCATCTGCCGATCCGAATATCAATCGTCGGACGAACCAAAGCGGCAGCCGGCGATTTCGAGGGAGCGCTCGCGATTTTCGAATCCGCGCTCGCCGCGACGTCGAGCACGGGCGAGATCTGGTACGAACCCGAAACGCTGCGTTTGAAAGCCGAGATGCTGCTCGCCCTACCCAAACCGCGTGCGGCTGAAGCGGAAAAATGTCTGACAGCGGCGATTGCTAGCGCGCAGAAGCAAGACGCAATGTTCTGGGAACTTAGAGCCGCAACGGTGCTTGCCAAACTCTGGTTGCGACAGGGGCGACGCTCCGAGGCCCGCGACCTCCTCGCGCCGGTTTATGGCTGGTTTACCGAGGGATTCGGCAACGCCGACATCAAGGATGCAGCTGCGCTCCTAACCGAACTGGCGTAATATTCGGGCCTCGGCGGATTTCGACGCAGATGTTAAAATCACCGGGAAAAGAAATCGACGTCTGCGATTGATGCAGGCCAGCCAACCTTCCTGTGCAGGCGCCGACCAGGTACTGATCAATCTTAAAACCGCCAAGGCACCGGGCCTCACAATTCCGCCCGGCCGTACTCGCCCGCGCCGACAGGTGGATTAATGAATGGCGGAATGTCCGCTCCTGGCACTTAGCGGACATCGCCTAGTGCACTGCGTTTTGCACTGCACATGTCTGCTTTTGACCCAAAGCGGACATCAGTCCTGTTTTCAGCTTCCGGCGGGGCAATTTGCCGTGGCACAAATTGCAAAAACTTTGGCCGGAAATAACAAGACAGATCCCGGTCCAGTCGGCTTTCCCTAGTTGCGTGGTGGCGAGTTTGGGGGTCGGTTTTGGGCCGAGGCAAGGTTTTGAAGCGCGGACGAATTTGCTCCGTACTGATTTTTCTTCTGTTATTTTCTGCGCAATCCCGCGCCGAAACTGCGTGCGTCGATTTCGATCTGCTAAAGCACTCGGCCGTAAGCATCACTCGATATTTCGACGATGCGGAGCGCGCCGCGCATGCCGATCTGGCCGGGATACGCGGTACCGGCTGGTTCCAGTCTCCGACCACTATTGTCACCATCGAACACGTCGCCACTGCGATGGGACTCTCGACCCAAGACTGGAAACCCCTCGATATTAAGGGCGAGGCCGACAGCGAGTTAACTTCTGCTCGTATCAAGCGTTGGGTGGAAGGCGGTACGGAAAAATTGGCCGTGCTTGAATTACAAGCGGCCATTTCCACCGCCCGGAGCGTCGAAATTCGGATGGCACCGCTTGTAGCGGACGATCGTGTCGTAACGCTCGCCTACGCAAATCAAAGCCCACGCTTTGTGAGTGGTCGGTTCGTGCAATATGGGACCGATGGCAGGCTCGCAGGCGCAGCCCTTCTCGAAATGTATGAGGGCGATAATCGTTTTGCCATCGACCACGGCGCTTCAGGAGCGCCGGTGTTCGATTGCGAGGGTCGGGTCGCCGCCGTCATCAGCACCGTGATCACACAAACTCTCTCGACACCATTCGGCCAGAGAAGAATTCCGACCGCATGGGGATCACCCAATGTTGTGTCGGTGCCAGTCCGAAAGTTGATGGAATTTTCCGAAGCCCGATGAGCGTCGCCGTCGTCGTTGGGCTGGCGACGCCGCCGCTGCCCATTTTGGGCGACTGTCCGGTTGACCCTTGATGGGCAATGTCCGCTATTGGCACAAAGCGGACATGCCGAGTTGCACCGCACATGTCCATTCTACCGGACATGGATTGCCGGCAGGCTCTTGCGGGTGAACATCGGATTCCGCGAGACTAAACGCCGCCATCAAATCCAAATTCGGCATCCAGACACCGTTGTAATCAGACAATGGTAACTCGATGCGGTTGATTGCGACGATCGAGTGGCGCGAAGTTCCATCTGGGCGGGGTGGTCACGGGGTTACCGCCATGTAGCGAAAGCGCAAGTCGACGACACAGTAGCGAATCTGTTTGTCGAGCAATGTCCGCTTTCATAGGAGGGAGAAGATGTCTGTCATAAAAACATGGATAGCCCGGGGCCTGACGGCAACAGCCGTCGCCGCCTGCATTACGATGTTGCTAACGGGAGTAACGCAGGCGTACGACCGAGGCGACTGCGTTCGAATTTTCGGTAACGATGCCAACGTCGCTAAAGTTGATTTCTTCTCGGTGAATGGCGGCGGGGCCGACTTCGGCGATGAGCTCCACCTTTTCGGCGCACCGCTAGGAACAGCGGTCGTCTGCTTTGCTACCAGCGGCAGAATTGCTGTTAAGGGGAAGCTGTACGCCGACGGCTCCCAAGCAGCGCTTGTAAAGATTAGGTTTCGACGTACAAATGGCCAATTCACGCCCAACAAACAACGAGCAGTCACTGCAGGACTACAGCAAAGCTTGGCGAGCTACGAGGTGGTAATGGCTTCCCCTCCGGGGCACTTCAATCGGGCTCGCATACGGCTGTTTACAGTTGACTTTACAAGCGGCGTGACAGCGCTTGTAGCTACTAGGAACTTTGATCGCTGATCGCAATGTCACGGTGACTATGGCTGGCCCGTGACGTCCTCCAGCGTTGCGGGCCATTTTGATTCCGATGCCCACTTTTGGCCTTTAGCGGACATTTGTTTTTGCAGCGCGGATGTCCGCTTCTGACCCAAAGCGGACATTCAATTCGCGTTTCTAGGCGAGATATCCCGCGCCAGCGCCGCAAGGGCGGCGCGCGTGTCGGCTGCAGGTTTCCACCCGACTTGCATCAGTTTGGCGGGATCGGCGACCAGCGCGCCCCCAAGGCGCTGCCATTCTTCGGCGCGGCCGAGGCCTCTTGAGGCGAGTGCAATTAACGCTGGTGGCACAGGCAACAATCCCGGCCTACGTCCTTCGCCCGCGCGTAAGGCCGTGACGATTTCGGTCAGCGTCAACGGCATAGGATCTGCCACGACGTATGTCTCGCCCTTGGCAGCGGGCGATGCCAGTGCAAGGTGAATGGCGTCGATCAGGTTCCGCCGCGCCAGCAGCGATCGGCGGTTGCGACAAAGGCCCAGCGGCAGCGGCCATGGTTTTCGCGCAAGCTCCATCAGACGCGCGAAATTGCCTTTGACGCCGAGGCCGTAGATCAATACCGGCCGCAGGATCGTGAAGGGCACGCCGGCGCCGCGAACGGCATCCTCTCCTGCTAGTTTGGAGCGCCCATAGGCGTCGGTCGGGTGTGGCACATCGGTTTCGCGCAGAATCTCAGTGGAAACCGGTCCACTCTGCGCGCGGATCGATGACATGAAGATGAGTTGGCCAATGCCGATGGCTTTCGCAGCGCTTGCCAGTTCGGCGGTCGCCAGGCGGTTGACTCGGTCATAGGATTGCTCGGCAATTTCCGGCCCAGCATGCGCGATGCCGGCGAGGTGAACCACCGTTTCGACGTTCTTAAGGAGCGGGCGCCATTCGAGCGAGCGCGTCAAATCTGATACCGCAACCACCTCAACCGACCGAGGGAATACATCCGCCGGCTGCCGCATCGCGGCTCGCACCGAATGCCCTACGTTAGCCAGTTCGGCTACCAGGGCGCGTCCAATGAAGCCTGATGCGCCGGTCACAAGTATGCGCGTCACGATTTGCCCCGACCAAACACGAACACACGCTACCTATAATTGTCGCGACCCCATCGCTCCTGGCAAGCCTATGTTCTGTGGAATCATGGCGGACGTCCCGCTGACTCATCGCCGTGTCCGCTTGTGGCACTTAGCGGACCTGTCGTTTTGCACTGCAAATGTCTGCTTTTGACCCAATCGGGCACGCCCCATTCCACTGGACAACTTCAGTAGATACGATCCTTGCCGGGCCTTAGGGGGCGACATGAGGCGGCGGGAATTCATCAGCGTCATTGCTAATTCAGCAGCGGCAGCCGCTTGGTCAATGGCCGCGCATGCTCAGCAAGCTGAGCGGGTCCGCCGTATCGCGGTGCTCATGAATACTGCCGCTAACGATCAAGAAGGTCAGGCGGGAACTTCGTGGCATTCGGCCAAGCCCTTCAACAATTTGGCTGGGCTGTTGGCCGAAATGTGCAGCTCGATGTTCGTTGGGGTGAGAATAACGAAGATCTGGCTCGCAGATACGCGGGGGAATTGATCGCCCTTAACCCCGACGTCATCCTCGTAAGCGGAACTCCAGGCGTGGCCGCGTTTCGTCGTGTCGCCCGTGCGGTACCAATCGTGTTCGTGCGCGTTGCTGACCCCGTCGGCGCTGGCTTTGTCGAAAGCCTAGCTCGGCCCGGCGGTAACACTACTGGCTTTATGCTTTTCGAGTATAGTTTTAGCGCCAAATGGCTGGAGTTGCTCAAGGAGATCGTGCCGCGCCTTGCGCGAGCGGCTGTCCTTCGCGATCCCACTAGCCGCGCCGGCATCGGCGAATTCGCGGCTATCCAATCCGCAGCGCCGTCACTCGGCGTGGAGGTGCGTCCAGTCGATAACGGTGACGCTCGCGAGATCGAGCGCATCCTTGCGGTCTTCGCGCGTTCTCCGAATTGCGGCCTCATTGTAACCCCGAGCGCGGGGGTGTCGATTTACCGCGACGCGATTATCACACTTGCGGCGCGTTATAAGTTGCCGGCGGTTTACGCCTTCCGGCTCAATGCGGTCGATGGCGGCTTAATTGCCTATGGACCAAATCGGGTCGACCAGTTTAGGCGTGCTGGCGAATATGTTGATCGCATTTTTAAAGGTGAGAAGCCCGCTGATCTGCCCGTGCAGGCTCCGAACAAGTACGAACTCGCTATCAACCTCAAGACTGCCAAGGCGCTCGGCCTCACAATCCCGCCGGCCGTACTTGCCCGCGCCGACGAGGTGATCGAGTAGGCGCAATGTCCGCTATTGGCACTTAGCCGCAATGAGGATTGAAGATGAGCGCAGTTCAACCGCACATTCCGACGGAAGTTTATCTGGATTTCTTGGGGCGAACGATCCCGGTTCGCTGGGACTACCACGCCATCCTGATGGTCTCGATCTGGTTCGTGCTGGTTCCGATTTGCATTCTCGTCATCAGATTCGGAAAACCGAAACCGACGCTAAACGGCATCCGGAAGAAAGTATCGATCTGGCACGCTGCCTGGTGGTGGTTCAGCGTCCACAAATACGGGCTGATGTTTTCGATCGGCCTGGCGCTCGCGGGCGCGATCGTGGCTGTTACCGTCAGCGGCGGCTTCAGCGGCTCGCTGCATTCAATCTTCGGCATTGCGACGGTGGCCCTGGGATGTTTGCAGATCATGGGGGGCTGGCTCAGGGGCATCCACGGCGGCAAGAACTACTACACCGCCGATCCGAACGATCCCAAGACCTGGTTCGGCGACCACTACAACATGACGCCGCGCCGGCGGAAGTTCGAGGCCTATCACAAGACCGCAGGCTATTTCGTATACTTCTTCGCAGCCGGTGCGGTCACCTCCGGCCTGATGCAATATCCCATGCCGGGGCTGGCGGAATTCATTATCGCCATGGTGCTCATCGCGTTCGTGCTGTCGGTCGTGCTGGAGTACAAAGGCTTCCGCTACGACGGCTATCGCGCGGCGCATGGCTACAGCCTCGAACATCCCTTCAACAAAGAGCGGGAATTTCTGTAACGCAGCAACGCGCGGCCGCCTGACCGCGGTCTTTTTGTTGCGATGCATGGGTCCGCTATTGGCACTTAGCAGACATCAGCTTGTGCGCTGCACATGTCTGCTATTGAAGGTAAAGCGGACATGATGCTTTACATTGCAAATTCGATGCCCAATTAGTTTCTGTTTTGGAGAGCACTAAATAATTCGCAACCAATTCCAGCCTCTCGCAGGCGCTGGACTAACGCGATAGCTGTGCGCCACTGATCAAATTCCAGTTTTGGCTGCGCGTCAAAGTTGTCGTCCGATCTTGCTGAATTGCGAACAATATTGGATGGCATCCGAAATTCCCCCGCTGTGCCGGCGACGTTGATGCTAGCGGAAGCTCTAGCAATGACCTGACACGAACGTGTGAACTGAATGGAAAAGCTGTCAGGTTTTTCCTGACACAATGATTTAGGGCGCTCTGAAAATTTTTGTTCTGAATGGAATGTCCGCTTTTGACCCAAAGCGGAACTCGGTGAGGTCTGGCAAACGTTTCCAAAGCGACGGGCGCTATCAACTTGCGCCCATTCAGCCACAACAATAAAAAAAAGAATGTAGGCACGTAGCGAGATACCTCTCCACTTAATCCCATACCTCGGTTTGCGGCACCGAAAGCAATTTTTGGCTTGCTCCGGATACGGCTCCGACCCTTTGTTCGCGGTCGGCGACACCGACGGCGGCAGGCGCGATGGCATGCGCGGCGGCGCTGGTGTGCGATATACGTGGTGAAATTGACTTGCTGCTGAACGGGTTTTTTGTTGACGCAGACACTGCTCACGATGTCCGCTATTGGCACTTAGCGGACATTGCGGAGCAACCGATCAATGTCTGGAAATTTGCTCGCAGTTAATGCTTTACAGGCTCGGTATATCTTTCTTGTTAATTTCGACCTCGGGACCGCAATTACAATTCAGCAAGCTGCACGATCAGTCGTTTTTTAAGAGTGAGTGTCAGGAAAATCCTGACAGGAAGACGACTCAATCACCCTGTCCGCTCAAGGTTCCCTTAATCCCGCACGGCTACGTTGCGACCGTAAGAACAGTTACAGGGAGCTGTCACATGTCTCGAGTTTTTGCGTTTTTCAAAGATGAATCCGGTGCAACTGCAATCGAATACGGGCTGATCGCCGCTGGCATTTCGGTCGTGATTATCGCCACCGTCAACGCGATTGGCACCAACCTCAACGGCAAGTTCCAGAGTATTTCGACCCAGCTGAAGTAACATCTCCATGTGGCTTGTGCTGGTTCGAGTGAAGCCGCCGGCAATGGCGGCTTCATTTTTTATGCTAGCCGCATTGTAGCGGTGGATTGCCTGAGAGCCAGTTGGCGCGGTTGAGGTGCAAGCCCCGGACTACGGGGCAAACCAATAGTCCGGGGACCTGACCCGTCGCCCCCGGTGAAGTCAGACACGTGGGGTTGGGCGCGAAAGTCCGCTATAAGGTGTAATGATGATACGACATGCTCGAAGGAAACGCCGTCAGGATTTTCCTGACGAAATAGCATTCATGAAATGACAAGATTGTCTGCCGCTGATTCGAGTGGGGAAAATCGGTCCGCATGCACGCGCCTCAAAAACCAGTAGTGCCACGTCGAACTATACGATTTTGGTTGAATTGTCTGGTCGTTGCGTGCGTTGTTCCTGCGGTTCTGGTCACGACGTTCATTATCTATCGCTCTTTTTCCCAGGAGCGCGCAGGCTTCGAACGCGACCTGGTAGGAACCGCCCGCGCCCTCAATCAGGCAGTTGATGCCGAACTTAATGGTGCGCGCTCTGCACTATTGGTTCTGGCGATGTCGCCCTTTCTTGCATCAGGTAATCTCGAGGAGTTCTATGGGGAGGCGCAACGCGCAGCACACGTCGTAAATGTCGATACCATTGTTTTAAGCGACGTGAATGGGCAGCAACTTATCAACACATTACAACCCTTTGGGACACCGCTGCCTTCTCATAGCGACCGCGAGCAACTACGGCGTGTCATCGAGACAAAACAGCCCGTCATCTCCGACCTTTTCATCGGAGCAATTACTCAAAAGCCCATCATCAGCATCGAAGCTCCCGTGCTATCCGAGGGCAAGCTGCGGTACGCGCTTGCGTTTGGGTTTTTTCCAGAACGGCTGAGCGAAATATTGCGTCGGCAGAAAATGCCATCCGATTGGGTGGCAGGAATAGTGGATAGTAGGGGCACGATTGTAGCGAGGACGATCGGCGGCAATGAATTCATAGGAAAGAAGATATCTTCCTCTCTCAGGCGAGCGCTGCAAAAAGCGGGTGAGGGCGCATTTGAAGGCACAACACTTGAAGGCGTCGCAGTTCTTACCAGCTTCAGCCGGTCTACGGTGTCTGGATGGGCGGTCGCGATCGGCGTTCCAAAGGAAGGCTTGTTGAGTTTTCTCCGGCAGGCGCTATTGGGCAACGTCGTTGCAGCGCTCGTACTCATGATTGCGGGGATTATACTGGCCCGGATCATCAGTGTGCGGATTGGGGCTTCGATCCGGTCCTTACGCGCCCCTGCCGCCAGTTTTGGCCTGCCAGGCCCGCTGATGGTGCCACCAATAAATATTCAAGAAGTCCATGATCTTGGCCAATCACTTGTTGGGGCACACGATCTCATTGAGCAGCGCACTGGCGAACGCGATGACCTCCGTCGTCGGATCATGAGCGCCCAGGAGGAAGAGAGGCTTCGGCTTGCGCATGACCTGCATGACCAAACCGGCCAAACCGTAAGCGCGGCAATCCTCGAGCTCAAATCTCTTGAACGCGTTGTTGATGAAAAGGCCCGCGATCGCGTGCGATTTTTAAGTAAGCAATTGGACGAGCTGGGCCAGATGCTCCATCGCATCGCTTGGGAATTGCGTCCGGCATCCATCGACGAATTGGGGCTAACTCATGCGCTCGAAAGTTATTTGGGGGAATGGAGTAAAAAGCACGGAGTAAAAGGCGATTTTCATTGTTCTGATTCGAATCTCGACCAACGGTCGAACGAGGTGCGTACAACGATCTATCGGGTAATTCAGGAAGGGCTCACTAACATATCAAGACATGCCACCAATGCGACCCAAGTAAGCATCATAATTGGTGTGTCTGAATCGACATTACATTTGACGATCGAGGACAACGGGCAGGGCTTCGATCACAATGTGTTATCGTCGCGTCTTGGACTTGCCGGCATGCGCGAACGTCTACTGCTTGTAGGGGGCTTGCTGAAAATTGAGTCGGCGCCAAACATTGGCACGACCGTCTTTGCGCGGATTCCCCTCATCTCTGACAGGGTCGTGACGTGAACGTAAGAACGCGCGTGGCGCTTGCCGACGATCACCCTATCTTTCTCGCGGGGTTGCGTAATCTCATTGAAGCGGAAGAGGACCTTGAGTTGGTGGGCCAAGCCAACAGCGGACAGTCCGCGCTCAAGATGATTCGAGAAAAACTACCAGATGTTGCGATTGTCGACATCTCGATGCCCGAGATCAATGGAATCGTTCTGGCGCGCCGTCTGGCAGAAGAATGCCCTAGCGTGCGCGTTATTATTTTGACGCTCTATGAAGAGCACTCGTTTTTAAAGCAAGCGCTAGCGGTGGGCGTGAGAGGCTATGTGCAGAAACGGTCTGCCGCCGAAAATTTGGTGCGGGCCATCCGCGGCGCAATGTCCGGTAAGGTATATGTTGATCCGTCGCTTGCTGATGGGGAGCCGGAACTTCTGCCAGCTCAATCCGATAGAGCGCCACGGACTACGAATGTTCTGGGATTGACCGACCGCGAGGCCAGTGTCCTCAGATATCTGGCACGAGGGCTAACGACCAAAGAAATTGCCGCGCGCCTCGAGCTCAGCTCTAAGACGATCGAAACTTACAAATCCCGGGCGGCCGAAAAACTCAATTTGAACACGCGCGCCGACATTGTACGTTTTGCCTCCGCGCAAGGATGGCTTGAAGATATTTGAAGGGAGCGGAGACTTAAGGCGCACCGTTGAAAGGCTTATGCGAAAGTTCTTACTAAAGAGAGTGCCCTTGTGAGACTGGCCTCCAATTCCGCTTTTTGCGGAAAATGAGGAGCAGAAGAAAGTATCGATAGCGAGAGACCGAGAAGGTTGTCTATTTCGTTTTCGCGCGTCCTAAAGGCTTCCGACAAGAGCAGCAATATATCGGCATCACGTGTACCTCGCTTTCGCGAAGCCACATCCAAGCCTTGGTCTCGCTGAAGCGCGTTTTTTTCTTGCAGTGTCATTCTAGCTCCTCGTCCTTTTTTAAAAAGATGAACCTCAAAGATGAAGTGCTCCTAAACACAGGGAATGCCGCGTGTCGGGAAATTCCTGACATCGAGCGACCATGAGTTCTGGTAAGCACGTACAGCACTCAGCGGGGATGCTGTCGCTTTGATGGGGGGGTCCATTGCCGCAAAAAGAATCGGCGCGGCAGGCAGTGTCGCAAATTGAAGCCTCGCTGTTGTTTGTTCGTCAGGCCAATATCGCGCGATATTTGAATTTGCTGGCAACGGATCTGAGTGCTAGCCAGCGCGTCATCGTTCAGAGTTGCCTCAACAAGGAACGGGCAGCCCTTCATCATAGAGCAACCACGATGCCTTCGGTCAATAATCCCGGCTGACCAATTGCTTTCGTACGTGGCGGCGGAAATTACCATTTTGCGAAGACGCGAATGAGCACGAGTGCGGATACGCTTATTTTCATTGTGTCCACCGTGTTCCTTGCGGGTTCGGCTTCTTTCGTAATTTACGACACGCATGGCAATCTGCTCGTCGCAATCGCGGCAATAGTGAGTGCGTTCTCGCTCGTGTTTGTCATCGCCCTTGGTACAGGCCGCGCAAGAATCCCGAGGAAGCATCGCCCAATAAGTGGCCAACCGCGCGCGGATTTGCCAAGGGCTTCTATAGCGAATGAATGAATGGCGCCAATCCGTCAGAATTTTACAGTATTCATTGTAGACGACGATGCGGGCGTTCTTAGAGCACTTGCGTGCTTGGTCCGAGCCGCGGGTTACCGCGTCCGAACATTTTCGTCGGCCCTTGGTTATCTTGAGGATGCGGAAGTTGACGTTCCGGGCTGTCTCGTTCTCGACGTTCGTATGCCCCATCTTGATGGCCGACAATTACAAGACGCGTTGCATAGAGAGAGCGATGCGCGACCGATAATTTTTATATCGGCTGCCGATGATGTTCGGACCGCCGTTGCCGCATTAAAGGCAGGTGCAATTGACTTCCTGAGTAAGCCAATTACAGAGCAGGCAATGCTAGGGGCGATCAATTTAGCTGTCGACCAGGAGGCGAAATCAGGCCAGCAGCGCGCTCAACTTGCTGCAATAAGTAATAAGCTTGTTCGGTTAACCCCACGCGAAACTGAAGTCCTCAGGTACGTCGTAGCTGGTCATCCTAACAAGAAAATTGCGTGGCACTTGGGTACAACCGAAAAGACCATCAAGGTCCATCGCAGCCGCATGATGGGAAAAATGGAGGTCCGCTCCGTCGCTGATCTTGTCCGATTGGCTGATCTCGCCGGGATCGAACCCCATATCGGTAATAACAGTAAATCGTCGCATGGTGACGGCTCGGCCCAACCTCCGCAGTTGGTCCAAGGGGGACGTTTAACTCGTGCCCATTGATGTCAGCTATTGGCACTTAGCGGACATCGCGTAGTGCACTGCACATGTTTGCTTTTAACCCAAAGCAGACAACGATCTGCCGGTCAGCACCCCTTCCACGGAACAAGATCGAGCCGCTATGATCCTGGCTTCGACATAGGGGCGGAGATGAGACGGCGGGCGTTCATCAGTCTTCTTGGTGGTGCGGCAGTGGCATGGCCGTTGGCCGGCCACACTCAGGAACCGGGCCGCGTTTATCGGATCGGCAGCCTGCATCAGTCGCCTGCCGATGCGCCACAGCATTTGGCATTCGTTGCCGAACTTCACACGCTCGGATTCCTCGACGGCCAAAATCTTACTGTGGATCGGCGAGGTTACGGCCTGCCCGTCGAACGATTTGCTGAAGTTGCACAGGACCACGTCAAGGCTCATGTCGATGTCATTCTGTGCGGCGGAGAAGCGGCGGCGCGCGCTGCGCAAGAGGCAACGCTGACAATTCCGCTTGTCGCTTTGGTCGATGATGCGATTCGCGCGGGCCTCGTGCGCTCGCTGGCCAAGCCAGGCGGCAATACGACTGGCGTTAGCATTCTTGCCAGCGAGCTTGATGGCAAGCGCCAGGACATTCTGATTGAAGCCGTGCCCGGGCTTCGCCACATGGCAGCGCTGGTCGATCCAGGCTCGACTACGGCGGTACAGGCCCAAGCGCTTGTGCAGTCCGCGGGGGCACGCGGCGTCGAGCTTTCTATCCATCAAGTCACCAAACCCGAGGAAATTGCGCCCGCCATCGACGCTGCGAAGGCTTCGGGCGCGACCGCACTTAACGTGTTGGCCTCGGCGCTTCTGTTCAATAACCGCAAGATCATTTTCGAGCGCGTCGCGACTTGGCGGCTACCTGCGATTTATCAATGGCCGGAGATGGCTGAGGACGAAGGTCTCCTCGGATATGGTCCTCGCATTATCCAAATCTATCGCGATCTGGTCAGTCGGCAGGTCGTGAAGGTTCTGCGAGGCATCAAGCCAGCTGACATCCCCGTCGAACAGCCAACCCGGTTCGAGCTGGTCATCAATCTCAAGGCCGCGCAAGCAATTCGGCACGAAGTCCCGGCCGGCCTGGTGCTGCGAGCCGATAAACTAATTGAAGGCTGATGTCCGCTTTGGGCACAAAGCAGACATGGGCTGGTGCACCGCACATGTCCGCTTTTGGGGGAAAGTGGACATCGCAGAGTGTCGCGTGTGGGCTTGCGGGGCTGGGTTGCTCCATGATTCTGTTATGGCTGCGGGGCCAGCAGTTAGGAGTACTCCGATGGAACGAAAGAAAGCGTCCGATTTCCCACAGGAACTCTTGAACCTGTTCGACCGATACGTTCATGGCGGCATTGATCGCCGCCAGTTTCTCGATGGTGCACAAAAGTTCGCTGTCGGCGGCATGACGGCAGCTGCGCTCCTAGAGTTGCTCCGACCGAACTATGCGTGGGCGATACAAGTTCAAGAAAACGACAGTCGGATCAAAGCTGAGTCCGCAACTGTGCCATCGCCGCGGGGCAACGGAAGCATCAACGGTTATCTGGTACGCCCGGCGAGTGCTGCGGGGAAACTGCCCGCGATCCTGGTTGTTCACGAAAACCGTGGCCTAAATCCGTACATAAAAGATGTGGCGCGACGGCTGGCGGTGGCCAAGTACGTCGCATTTGCCCCCGATGGGCTGACGTCTGCGGGCGGTTATCCCGGAGATGATGAGAAGGGTTTGGAGCTTTTCAGGCAAATCGACGGCGCCAAAATGCGAGAAGATTTTCATGCCGCCGCAACGTGGCTGAAATCGCGCCCGGATTGCACCGGTAAACTCGGCGCTGTCGGTTTTTGCTTTGGTGGCGGCGTTGTAAACCTGTTGGCCGTGCAGATGGGCACTGACCTTGCGGCCGCAGTTCCATTCTATGGAAGTCAGCCGAGCGCTCCCGATGTAGCCAATATTAAAGCGCCCGTGCTTGCGCAGTACGGCGAACTTGACACACGGATCACGTCAGGCTGGCCAGCCTATGATGCCGCACTGACAGCCGCACACGTACCGCACGAAGGCTATGTGTATGCAGGAGCCAATCACGGCTTCCACAACGATACGACTCCCCGTTACGACGAGGCCGCGGCCAAACTTGCCTGGCAGCGCACGCTGGATTGGTTCGATAAATACCTGCGATCGGCGGCGTGATAATTAGCGGAGCCGCAACAGAGCGTCATCGCATGACCGCATAGGCGCGGGGGTCCGGTCAATGTCCGCTATTGGGGGTAAGAGCGGACATGCCTTTTCGCACCGCAAATGTCCGCTTATGACCCAAAGCAGACATAGACCGTGGCAACTCCCGCCTTTATCGCTAATGACGGCAAACGCACTCTGCGCATCGAGCGGTCAAGGAACCAATCGCTCAGGTCACATCGTCATGAAGTTTTCTTCGCGCCTGCAAATCGACCCCATGCTCTTTAGGATAGGGGGCCGCGGCAGGCCTGCCAGACCGGTAGCGACGGCGTTTCGCAACTCTCAGAGCGCAGATGTAAGCGATCACAAGTGCGACTATTGCCACGATCAACCAAAATACGATTTCCATCGCACCCTCCACATACGAGGGATTTTCACCTAACGGGCGATTTCTCGTCCGACCAATAATCGCGCAAAATAGGTCGGCTTGGCTAGACCGTACCCATGGACGCAGGTCGAGAGCCGCAGCAGTTATTGCAAGAGCGAAAATGAGTGGCCGTTCGATGTCCCCTTTCGGGGGGTAAAGCGGACATGGCGTTTTGCACTGCAAATGTCTGCTTTTGACCCAAAGCGGACATTCCTGAGCCCTTCCACTATGCCGATTTAAGCAGCTACGATGCCCTTCCGAGGTCCGGGGACAGGCATGAAGCGGCGCGAATTCATCACATTTCTCGGCGGCGCGGCAGCAGTGTGGCCGCTTGGCGCACTTGCACAGCAGCATGATCGCCCGCGCCGCATTGGCGTGTTGATGGGCTTCGCTGAAACAGACGAAGTTTGGCAAACTTATCTTCGAGTCTTTCGGGAACGCCTGCGCGATTTCGGATGGACGGATGACCAAAACGTCAAGTTTGAATATCGATTTGCAGGGGAAAGCGTGGAACGCACCCGACTGGCGGCTGCCGAATTGGTTAGTAGCAAACCGGATCTGCTCTTCGTAACGACCAATCCAGCACTGTCTGCGCTTCTTCGCGAAACCCGCACAATTCCGATTGTGTTCACATGGGTATCAGAATCGGTGGGTAGTGGTTACGTCAACAGCCTTGCCCGTCCGGGTGGCAACGTAACCGGTTTTCATAATTTCGAGCCCGCCGTTGGAGGAAAATGGCTGGGAGTTCTCAGGCAGATTGCACCGCAGGTTCGTCGTGTTGGCGTGGTTCATGTTCCAGAGATCGCCGCCAATGTGGCGTTTATCCGCGCAGCGGATGCGATTTCTAAGCCGCTAGGCATGAGTGTCACCGGGTTGGGAGCTCGTGACGCCGCGGATATCGAGCGGGTGTTGAAAGACTTCGCTCAGGAGCCAAATGGCGGATTGATCGTAACGCCAAGCCCGCTCACGGCGACAAAACGAGACGTGCTTATTGATGTTGCCGACAAAGTGAAGCTGCCTGCGGTGTACCCGTTCCGTTTTTATGTCGAGAGCGGTGGCTTGGTCTCCTATGGAATTGACCAATTGGAGACAGTGCGAGAAGCGGCCTCTTACGTTGACCGCATCCTGCGCGGCGCAAATCCGGCGGAGCTTCCAGTACAGTTGCCGACAAAATTCAGTCTAGTGGTGAACTTAAAGGCTGCCAAAGGGCTTGGTCTGACCGTCCCCGAAACGTTCCTATTATTTGCCGACGAAGTAATTGAGTAAGGGCGATGTCCGCTATTGGCACTTAGCGGACATGGCGGCTGCAAGGTGCGGAAACGCATTAGTTCATGTTAATACCGCGTCCATTGATTTTACGGTTTGGGAGGCAGCCATGTATACACCTTTGACTATCAGCAAAACGATTCAGGTACTTGTCGCCAGCATCCTCGTTGCATGTATTTTTGTCTTTTGTCCGCTGTCGGCCAATGCCGCGAGCAAGACAGGCAACGGCACTAAAAACGTTCAGAGCAACTCTGCAAAACGTGGCACCGCTAATAGTCCTCTCAGCGATGCTGGAAAATCCGGCACCGCAAAAGGTGCTGCTGGTGGTGGTGGCAGCACTGGTCCCTTGAAAAAAGCTAGCGACACCGACGCGGGGATTAATCAGAACATCAAGTAGCTCCAACGGCACCGCCGCAACGCGGTGTTTCTATTTGTGCAGGTCATTTAGCGAATGTCCGCTATTGGCACAAAGCAGACATGGCGTTTCGCACTGCACATGTCTGCTTTTGACCCAAAGCGGACATCGCATGGACCTTTCCCAGTGCAGGTTTGGGCCGCTACGATGCCCCGGTCTAAGAGGAGGCATCTTGGTGCCCTAGGCGCTGCCGCGGTTGAGGACATAGTGTCATCTTCTCCCAATGTCCGTTAATAACCCAAGGACTTTGAAAGCATTGCAGTCGTGTTTGATTCAATCGCCAGTCGATAGCCTGCATCGTTCAAGGGGTCAGCTCATGAGCCGTCCACCACTCCCTCCCTTTACCGCCGAAACCGCCGCACAAAAGGCGCGCCTCGCCGAGGATGCTTGGAATACGCGAGACCCTGCCCGCGTCGCCCTCGCGTATACCCCTGACAGCATCTGGCGAAACCGTGCCGAATTCATTCACGGCCGCGAAGAAATCGAGTTATTTCTCAAGCGCAAATGGAATCGCGAGCTTGATTATCGGTTGATAAAGGAAGTGTGGACGTTCCGCGAAAACCGGATCGCTGTGCGCTTTGCGTATGAATGGCACGATGATTCCGGGAGCTGGTTCCGGAGCTACGGCAATGAGAATTGGGAGTTCGACATGGATGGCCTAATGCGACGGAGGATCGCCAGCATCAATGATCTACCGATCAAAGACGGTGACCGCAAATACCATTGGCCACTCGGTCGCCGTCCTGATGATCATCCCTCACTCAGCGACCTCGGCCTTTAGGACATGAATATAGCTCACCGCTTTTCCTACGATGTCGCCTTCATGGCGATGTCCGCTATTGGCACTTAGCGGGCATCGGCTTGTGCGCTGCACATGTCCGCTTTTGACCCTTAAAGCACCGGTTTTGACCCATTAATTTCAGTGATCGTCGAAAGACTTTGGTGGGCAAGTTAGCGCGCCCTCCGAAAGTGGTCTGTTTTGACCAGACGGCACACCAATAAAGGGAACAGGCTCAAGCATCACCGAAACAGCTTCGGGCCTCGGTGACTGAGAGCCAGTAACAGTACAGTGCTCCCGCCCGTGGTTCACGGGAGGTTGTTATGCATATTGTTCAGATCCAAAATGTTGAGTTCGACGACGCCGCGACCCTCGCGATGGGCGAAGCTTTCGACAAAGCCTGCAAAACGCTCCGAAACTTCGGGTCTGCTCCTGAGATCATCGCAAACATAATTATTGCAGCCGCCAAAAATGGCGAGCGCGATCCCGGCCGTCTCCATGCGCAAGTATTGGAGGCCTTTGGCATCAACGATACGTCGATGATTTTTGTTAGCGTAGGGCGCGATGCCCCCGTCCCAACCTACACTTTGGTCACGCATGCTGCGTGATCCGAGCGAGAGCCCGGCCCCCCGAGCCGGGCTCTCGCTTGCACTAAGCCACGGACAGAAGGCCGCAACATGGACAGCAACGACATGATCG
Organism: uncultured Alphaproteobacteria bacterium; assembly: GCA_963743405.1. Taxonomy (GTDB): domain Bacteria; phylum Pseudomonadota; class Alphaproteobacteria; order Rhizobiales; family Xanthobacteraceae; genus Pseudolabrys. The sequence continues at coordinate 21,428 of CAVUPX010000010.1, forward strand.
CGCGGGCAAACGTCGATAGATTTCAAGCACTGCTGATGACGGAAATCGATGAAGCCAAACGGGTGATGATTGCTCGTCTCCTTGCTGAGGAAAAAATGAAGTTGCTACCGCAGTCGGAAACCAGACACGCTTGAGCTTTACTGGTGCGTATTCAAATGCCGTCCCTCGATATTTGAAATTGCCAGTCCCCCCGGCAGATGAAGCCGGGGTTTTTTTATTGGCGACGGACGCTCGCAAAATGTCCGCTATTGGCACAAAGCGGACATGGAAATGCCATTGCGGATGTCCGTTTTTGAGTGCAGCAGACACCAATTTTTGTTCTTAGAAAAAAATTAGAGCCACTGCACCAGCCACAAGAAGGCACCGCTGACTGCGACAAGCAGAAGAACTCCAAGGACAGTGCTGCCGAGGAGCAAATCCATGCGTTCCTGCGCTCGCAATATCTTAGCCATGCCAATTACAACGGGCCATATCGAAGATGGTTCATGGCGATCGTGCCACTACGTGGTTGAAGATAACCACCGGCCCTTGAACTCTGACATCGCCCGTTTATTTCGTCGGAATGTCCGCTATTGGCACTTAGCGGACATCGGCTTGTGCGCTGCACATGTCCGCTTTTGAGCCAAAGCGGACATCGCAAGGCTGTCCGCCTTGGTGCCCCAAAGGGCAATTTATTTCGCGCAGCGTTGACGTGAGAATCGGCGGGATCGGGGAGCACGGAGGTCGACGATGACCCGCATGAATTTATTTGCCATCGCTGCTCTTGCCGGTGCGTTTTTCGGGCTACAGCCGGCCCAAGCTTACGAGGCCCCGTGGTGCGCGGTAATTCAGAACGGTACGAGCAGCGTGTATTGGGATTGCCAGTATAGCTCGTTCGAAGACTGCTACCGCAGAGGCAATATTTTGGGTGGCAATCGTGGCTTCTGCAATGCGAGCCCGTACTATGTCGCCGACGCTGCAGAACACACGCGCTCAACGAAACACCGCGCTCGCCCGCAGTAGCAGCAGCAGCGGGCATGTCGTTAATGTCCAGTATTGGCACTTAGCGGACATCGGCCTTCTCATAGGAGGCGGTCATGAATGCACATCAACCTTTCTGGTCGTTGAGACTAAGTGCTGCAGCAATAATTCTCTCGTCCTCAATTACAATATGCTTAGCCGGTAACTTCACGCCCATTCCAAAGAATAAGATCGCCCAAGGTGGTTGTGCTCTCAATTGCCAGGTACTTTTTAACCAATGCCTACAACTTTGCGGAAGTAATTGTTTTTCGACTAGCAGCAATAGACTGCCGGTAAGCCGGAATTGCGATGTTGAACAAATCATCTGTCTACAAGGCTGCCGGGTTGTACCGGGGGGCTGAGTGCGGCGACGGGTGAAACTTACAAAGATAAACGCCCGGGCCCTTGGGTGATCTAACGATCAACGTCCGCTTTTGACCCAAAGCGGACATGCAATGCAGCGTCGCGCTGAGGTCAATGCTGCCGCTAGGCCCCTATGCAGCGCTCCCGAAACTAACCACAATGGATAGGTGGCGAGGCGTTTGAGTTTTGGGGGCGAAGATGTTGCGTAGCAAGTGTACAGCGAGCATGAAGCAAGTCGCCTGATCAATTTGGTATGTGGCCGGGAAACCCTCGGGCGAAAGCTCGGGGGTTTTTTGTTGACGCCGATGCGACGCACAATGTGGGCGCTTCGCGCCGCCGCTTAGTTCGTCACCATTTTCTGGTCAGCCAGATTGACCGTGACCATGTCGTAGCGGGACTGCTGCAGCGTGCTCGCGCCGACCTGGTGGAATCCGATCACGAGTTCCTTCTCGTCGACGTGGATGCGCAGATAGCCGTAGTTGGTATCGTTGTATTTCTCGAGCCAAAGTTCTTTGGCCGTGATCGCAGCTTTTTTCCACTCCATATAATCGACGCGGCTGCCGGGGTGCGGCTCCTGCGCCGGCTCTCCCTTCTTTGCGCGCACTAGGGGATTGACGTTGTGTCCGCCGTCGCCGCAAACGATGAAGGGCACATCAATTTCGCGCCCGGCAAACTGCATCGTCCGGCTGAAGCGCTGATAGTTGTGCGCATGCGCCGAAAGGACGGCGTGCGGATAGATGCCGTGCTTCAGGCAAAGCTCGTCAATCTGGCTGAGCATAACGACGCTCGGGCTGTGATTGCCGCCGGCGCCCTTTTTCGGCGGCGGCATGTACGTGTAGGGCGGATGATGAACGGCGAGCAGCACGGCGCCTTTGTAGTTTTCGGTTTTGACGCGCTTGAGTTGAGCCGAGAGAAAATCCAGCTGGTCATTGTTGACCGCCGGCCACTTGCCGTCTTCGTTCGAAATGACGCCGGGGTCCTCCAGCGCGTTGCTGAACAGCCCGATGATCCGCACGAAGGGCGCGTCCAACGCGAAATAGACTCCGGGTTGGGTCATCGCCGTGCGGTGAAGCGATCTCGCCTCGTTGGTAATGACCGGTTGCTTGGCGCAAAAATTGCGCTGAAATATTGCGAGCGGAGTCTCATCGTCCGCCGTGCCGGGGACAACGAATGAATCGTGGTTGCCCGGGATCGCGAAGATCGGGGCGGGGTAGTTGCGAAACGCGTCGTAGAACTGGTCGTAATAATATTGCGACTCGCCGAAATTGTAGACGACGTCGCCGAGATGGAAGAGGAATGCGGGGCGGTTCGCTTCGTCCGACTGGGCAGTATCGAGCGTCACCTGATCGGACATTTTCAGCTCGTTGCGGTATTTGCGTTGTTCTGATGCGCCTGAATCGCCGCACGAATGGAAAATGATCTTTTTGGCCTTCTTGATCTTCTCGATCACCAGCGGCCCGTGATTGCTGCCATAAGCATCCTGCAGACTGAAGAGTGCATCGGCGGCGGCGCGTGATTTCGGAATCGCGACGGCATCCTTCGTCAGCAGTTTCTTCACTTCGGCATAGGTCGCAGTGTCGCTTGGATGGTCGGTATCGAAGCCGGTCGGGCTCGGCAGAGCCTCGTCCTCGCTGAAGATGGGTTCGTGGAAAATAGGCTGTGGAAGCGGAGCGTTGTGATGCTTTGCAGGCATGGCGTCGTCTCCCATGAAAAGGAAGCCATTAACTCCAAAGTTCAAGACAAAAATATTACACCCTATGGGTGTATCGGTATGTGAGGTAATTCACATTGGCTGCGTGGCAAGAGGCCTTACGCCGCTTTTGTCCACAATTGCTTCGAAGCGCGCCGGGCGCCTTCGGCCAGCGATTGGAGCTTGAGCCAGACGATCTTGGTGTCGACCTGCACGCGCCCGGCAAACGTGCCGAAACCGCAGTCCACTCCCGCGATGACTTTCTCGCGGCCGACCACCGAAGCGAAGTTCAGAATGCGGTCGGCAACTACCTCCGGATGTTCGACGATGTTGGAGGTGGAATCGATCACGCCCGGAATGATTGTCTTGCCGGCGGGCAGCTTCACGTCACGCCAGATTTTCCACTCGTGCTCGTGCCGCGCGTTGGCGGCCGGGAACGAGACCGCGTGCGGGCGCGCCGACAGCACGATGTCGACGATGTCCTTGAAATCAACGTCGGTGTGGTGCGGCGCCATGGTCGAACCCCAACACACATGCATACGCATTCTTTCCGGCGGAAGGTCTCGCACCGCGTGATTGAGCGCGGCAACGTTGGTCGCGATGATCTTGCGGTAGTCGGCGAGCGGCAGGTCGAGATAGACCATGTGCCGCAACATCGCGAGATCCGGGCAATCGAGCTGGAGAATGAAACCGGCTTCGACGATCGCCTGATATTCACGCCGCATGACATCGGCGAGCGCGTAAATGTAGGCCTCATCGTTCGGGTAGAAGCTATTCTTCAAGTAGCGCGCGATTTGCCCGGGCGAGGGCGACGTCATGAAAATGTCTTCTGCCTTGGCGCCCTGCATCACCGCTTTGGCGAGATCGATGTCCGCCTGCGCCGCGGGCCAATCCTTCCATGCGACGGGGCCCGAGCAGGCTGGGCGATACTGGAAGGGTGAGGCAAAGAATTTTAGCTGCGCGGCGAGTTCGGGGAATTCCGGCTCGCCGGTGCCCATCGGCGGCGCACTCTCGCCCTCGTAACCGGTCAGCCGCTTCAGGACATGCACGGTGTAGTCGGTGCGGCCCTGTTCGCCGTCATTGATGATGTCGATGCCGCACTCGATTTGCTTCGCTACGACATCGGCGACCGCGCCGCGCACGGCGGCCTGCAATTCGGCCTTGCGTGCGCCGGGTTTTTTTTCTTCGGCGAGCAGGAGTTCGACTACCTTGGCGGGGCGCGGCAGGCTGCCGGTGTGAGTGGTGAGGATGCGGTTGGTGCTGTGGATCATTGCCACGCCATTTTGTCCGCTCGTCCCCGTACCCGGGTCCGGCTTCGCCGGCCCGAGTACAAGCTCCAGCGGGGACCAATGCTGGATTCTGCCGGAGCCTGCCCCCGCGAAGGCGGGGGCGGGAATGAGCGGGGAATGGGCTGGCGTATCACGATCAAAATCCGCGCACGACCTCGACGACATGCTCGACATTCGGCGGCGCCGAGAAGCAGTGGCCGACCAGCTTGCGCCACTCCTGAAAATCGGCGGACTCACGAAAGTCCTTGGTGTGATTTTCCAGCGTTTCCCATTGCACGAACAGCCGGTAGCGCTGTGGCATCTCGTGCGAGCGCTGCAGAGTCATGAATTTGCAGCCTTTGGCCCGCTTGAAAATCGGGGCGGCTTTTTTCACGCCGGTTTCAAATTCGGCTTCCATGCCGGGTTTTACGTCGATCTGTGCAATTTCGAGGATCATGGCTGAGGGTCCAGTCGTGGCGGATGTGATATTATGGGTGTTCGCCGGTCCGCTGAAAAGCGGCGACGCAAGGACAGTTTGACAGTCTTGCCGGGCCGGGAGAGTGCTACGCCCGGGCGTATTTTCCGCGCCCGAAGAAACGGTCCTTCTGGTCGTCACTCGCCTTGTCGCGCACGGATTTGAGGGTGCCGACTTGCGCGAGCGCACGCTTGACGGCCTCCCGGGCGGCAATCGTGTCCACCCACTTCTTGATCGCCGGGAATTTGCCGGCGTCGATGCCGAGCAGCTCGAAATTGCGCAGCCACGGCCATGCAGCAATGTCGGCGATGGTGTACTCGCTTCCGGCAACGAAAGGCCTCGCCGACAGCCGCTGCTCATAGAGGTCGAACAGCTTGAGCACCTGCGTGCGGTAACGGCTGGCGCTGTAATCGTGGCCGCTGCCTGCGAACTTGCTGAAGTGGACGTGCTGGCCGCTCATCGGGCCAAGATTGGCGACCTGCACAATCAGCCATTGCAAGGTGTCGTAGCGGGCGCCTGGTTCGTGCGGAATGAACTTGCCGGTCTTTTCGGCAAGATAGATCAGGATCGCGCCCAACTCGATCACCGCATAGGGCTTGCCGCCCGGCCCGTCGCTATCGACGATCGCGGGCACTTTCAGCAACGGGTTGATCTTGGCGAATTCCGGCGCAAATTGTTCGCCGGCCCACACGTCCACCGGCTTGATGTTGTACGGCAGCCCGCATTCCTCGAGCATAATGAAGATCTTTTGAACGTTCGGGCTGGTCAGTGCATAGAAGTCAATCATGGGAAAGTCTCGCCTGGAGGGACCGCGGACTGCGGCGGCCTTTCTATAGTCGAACGGGAGCCACCTGTCTCGCGCCCGGCGGTGCAGCGGCGGCTACGTGTTATTTTCGGCAGCGCGCCTGCTATCCGCGAGCGCAGCCGCCGCCTTTCGCATGCAATCGGGGCACAGACAGTCTTCCAGCCAGGCTTTGGTCATCGGCAGCCGGTAGGGCTCGGCCGCGCACCAGCAATCGCCGGACAGCCTGCATTCGAACGCGGTGCCGCAGCGCGCGCAGGAAAGTTGGCGAGGAGAGGCCGCAGGCGTCATAGCGCCAAAACTGCACGCGGGGGGCGTCAAAGGCAAGATTGTCACACGGCGTATCCAAATCAGTCGTATGGCGAAGGGATGACATTCGCCTGGCTCATCGATTTTACCGGCGCTACAGGCGCCACGCTCACCACTTTGTGTTGGCTGCCGCAGATGCTCAAGGTCATCCGTGAGAAGGAGACCCGCGCGCTGTCGCTGCCGGCGACCGCCGCATTCACCTTCGGCGTCCTGCTCTGGCTGGTTTACGGCGTAGCGATCAACGACTGGCCGCTGATCGGTTCAAACGCGGTGACGCTCACATTGATGACGCCAATCCTGGCGATGAAACTGCGTTACGGCTGAAGATTGCGGCTAGCGCGCTACGGCGAGTCGCCGCCGCCGATATAGCCGCCGATCTTCCAGCCACTCGCGTCCTTCACGTAACAAATCTGGTCATTGCCGATCGGCGCGACCGAGTCCACCGATACAAAACCGATTTTGCCCCCCGGTGTGACGACGCGAAGGAACGTAGGAGCGTTCGGGCCGTTTTCGGGCACAATGCGAATGAACGCGAGTCCAAGTTTTTCAATAACCGGCGCATTGGCTTGTGGCGTGGCGCGAACCTCGACGTCGGCGGCAACGGGGTATCCCCACTCGCTGACGTCGGTCTTGGTGCTTTGCATCAGGTTGTTGAACGCATTGCCGTCGAAGCTCGGATCGGCGGGCGCGCAGAGCACACCTTTGTGCTCGGGCGAGGACGAGCCGGTGGGGTCGTCGGCAAAACTTGCGAGCATGTCCCAGCCGGCGCCGTCTTTGTTGTTGAGCCCGAGCGCCGCGGCCAAGTTGTCCGTGCCGGATTTGCGCTTGTCGGCGCGGTCGCCGTTTTCGCGCAACCAGAAAAAGCCCTGACCGACAACGAGCTTCGCTAGCGCGGCGCGGTCCTTGTGCTGCGCGGCCTCCCCCATTTGTTTGCGAAATGCCTCGAAGGCCGGATCGCTTATGGAAGGCGGTGGGGTGACCGGGACCGCCTTGTACGGCCCGGCCTTTGCGGGTGGTGGCGGTTGCTGCCCGCGCGGCGGGTTTTGCGCAATCGCCGACGTTGTGCCGGCGATCAGCAGGGCCACAAAAATAGACGTCACATGAATGGTGCGCATCGTATCGCTCCCGGTTCGGTGCGAGCGCGGCCGTGGACAAGGTCACGGCCAAAACGAACCTAGCACAGGTCCATGGGCCCGTGACCGGAAAGCGGGTGGAAAGCTGCTGGCGGGCAAAAAAATTGCGGTCCCGGAGCGCAGGGTCAGCGGGCGGGACCGCAGAAGGGGCAACGCAAGAGTACGCAACAAAGACAGAAGCAAGGTGTTGTTAGCGCGGGGTCATGACGGGATGGTGACACCCGCGCCGTGAAGCCAATATATCCGTCACCTCAAAGATTCCCTCCCAACGAGGATCCCATGCCCGCCTTATCTCCTTTTCTGACACCCATCGCCCTGCTAATCGGCTCCAACATTTTCATGACCATCGCGTGGTACTGGCACCTGCGTTACAAGGAGATACCAATATTTCAAGTGATCCTGATCAGCTGGGGTCTCGCATTCATCGAATATTGCATGGCAATCCCGGCCAATCGCTTTGGCAGCGCCGTCTACACGACCGCGCAACTCAAAACGATGCAGGAAGTGATCACCTTCGCGGTGTTCGCCGTATTCTCGGTTATTTACCTGCGCGAACCCATAACTCTCAGCCAAGGATTTGGCTTTGCGCTGATCGCTGCCGGCGCGTTCTTCGTGTTTCACAAATGGTGAATCATTTTGCAGGCGCGAGCCGCAGGATGCGCCCAGATGAATTGTCGGTGAGCAGATAGATCGCACCGTCGGGGCCCTGCCGCACATCGCGGATGCGTTCGTGCAGGTCCTGAAGCAGTCGCTCTTCTTTGACGGCCTTGTCGCCTTTGAGTTCGAGCCGCGACAGCAGCTCGAATTTCAGCGCGCCGTTGAATAAACTGCCCTTCCAAGCGGGAAATAAGTCGCCGGTGTAAAACGCCATGCCGGACGGTGCGATCGACGGCGTCCAATGCCAGACCGGATCGGTGACGCCTTCCATTGTTGCCTTACCGGTGCCGACCGGCGTTCCGTCGTAGTTGACGCCGTAGCTGACACGCGGCCAGCCGTAGTTGCGTCCTTTCTCGATGATGTTGATCTCGTCGCCGCCCATGGGGCCGTGCTCTTGCTCCCATAATTTTCCGTCGGCGGGATTGAAAGCGAGGCCTTCCGCGTTGCGCAGGCCATAGGCCCAGATTTCCGGCAGTGCATCCTGTTTGCCAACGAAGGGATTGTCGGGTGGCGCTGCGCCGTCGGGCGTGATGCGCACGATCTTGCCGATATGGTTGTCGAGACTTTGCGCAAACTCTTTAGGCGCGAAATGATCGCCGAGCGTGACGAACAAGTTGCCGTCTGGCGTCTGAACCATGCGGCAACCGATGTTGAGGCCGCGCGAGACCGGACCTTTTTGCCGGAATATCGTTGTCACGGAGTTGAGCCGTGGCGTTTCGTCGTCGGACAACCGCGCGCGCAAGACCGCGATGCGGCCGCCGCCATCGGCCGGTTCGGCATAGCAAGCAAAAATCGTGTGCGAGCGCTCGAAGTCGCGGGCCAGCAGCACATCCATCAGACCCGCCTGGCTTTGCGCAAAGACCTTCGGAACATTGCCGAGTGGAGGAGACAGTTGGCCATTGGGCCCGACGATGCGCATGCGCCCCGGCCGCTCGGTCACCAGCATGCGGCCGTCGCGCAGAAATGCGAGCGACCAAGGATGTACAAGGCCGCTGGCGACCGTTTGAACGGCAATGTTTCCGGCCGAACTGGAGAACGTGCGGTCGGCCGCTTCAGTCGCGCTTGCGGCCGCCAATAGAGCGGTCAGCGCTAGGACAAAACGCATGCGGGGGCTCCCTCGGTGTCGCGTCAACTGTGCGACATCGCCGGCAATTCCGACAGGCTTTGGCTAGCCGTGGGTCTTTTTATGCCGATGATGTGGCAGCGACAGGAAAGTCAGGCCGCCCATGCCGATGAACAACAGACCAAGCAGCAGAGCAATTGCGAACACGCCGCTTTCGTTGTCGATGACATTGCTGGCCACGTCCGCACGCGCGATGCCGATGGAAACCACGGTGACGGCAACGAGGGTGGAGACGGCAAGGCCAATGCTGGCGATAAGTTCGGCCGCGGCCACTGTGCGGTGTTCGCTGCCGAGGGCCCGGTTGGTTGGGGGCGTGAAGCCGGTCGCTTTAATGATGGCGCGCATGGCGAAACCTGAAAAGGAACCATTCGGACAATGGCGGCTAGATAACGCGGGAACTCGGCAACGGTTCGACCCGATTGGGGCAGAGCCGGTGACGAACCGCGGCGTTTTCGTGGCGATTGTTTAAAATGCCCAGCAAATCCGGCGCTATTGCGCTGCGGCCAGCTCCGGCTGCCAGGTCATATCGATATAGCCGGGCTCTTCCGCGACCCGGGCGAGCCAGCCGCGAATCGCCGGATAGCGGCTCAGGTCGAAGTCGGCCTGGTTGGCGACGTGCGTATACGCGTAAAGCGCGATGTCGGCGATGGTGAAGTGATCCGCGACGAAATAGCGGTACTTGGTGAGATGCGTTTCCATCACGCCGAGCGCGCGATAGCCGTTCTCCGTCCAGTCCTCGAGCGCGTGGCTTTGCAGGTCACGTCCGCCCTTGATCAGCGCGAGCCAGAAATATGCGGCGCCGATATTCGGCTCCAGGCTATGTTGCTCGAAGAACATCCATTGCAATGCTTCGGCGCGTCCGATTCGATCTTCGGGCGCAAGCATAGAGCCGCCTGCGACGTACCAAAGAATTGCGTTGGATTCGGCAAGATGGCGGCCCGGCGCGACCTCAATCAGCGGCACTTGCCCGTTAGGATTCTTGCTGAGAAATTCCGGTGTGCGGCTTTCACCCTTCAGGATGTCGACCTCGACGAGCTTGTAGGGAATGCCAAGCCGCGCCAGCGCAAGGCGGACTTTGTAGCTGTTCCCTGAACGCTGCATCGAATAGAGCGTGTACATTTAAAGTTTGATCCGTCTATGCACGATCGCTATCGGAGACTGCGAATCGTTTTCTGGAACAGCATTGGCCCCCGCAGCACCAGGCCCATGCGATAGGACGAACAAAGTTCGGCAATTACAAGGCCGCAGAATGAAACGGTGTAACAAAATAATTAAATCGGCTTCGCTGCAGTGCAGCGAGCGAATAGACAATCTCCGCCTTCGCTAAATTACAGAATTCTATTCCGCGGCAACTTTATGTGCGCGCGCATATTCGATGAGCGCGTCGTCGTCGACCGGTTCGATCGGCGCGAAGTCGCGATGGGCGATCCATTCCGGCCGCGTGAACTTGGTAATGTGGTTGGAAACCGCGCATAGCGTCAGATAGACGATCTTGCGCGGGTAGGGTGTGATGTTTGGCGGCGATGCGTGAACCAGGTTGCCGTGGAACATCAGTACGGAGCCCGCTTTGCCAGTGGGTGCGACGATGCCGACGCCGTCGGGGCCGGCGGCCTCTTGCGCAAGCCGCGTCACTGTCGCCTTGTCCAGCGTCCACAAAGGATATGACGTGGTCGTCTTGTCGTGTCCGGCAGCAAGCACGCCCTGCTTGTGGCTTTTGGGAATGATCATCAGCGCGCCGTTGATCGGCAGCACCTCATCCAAAAAAATTGCGATGTTCATCGCGCGGGGCTCGGGCATGCCGTCGTCGCGCGCCCAGGTTCCGTAATCCTGGTGCCACTGCCAGACGTCGCCTTCGAAAGCAGCTTTGGCGTTGAGTTTGAATTGATGGACGTAGACGCCTTCGCCAAAGAGCTGCATCAGCGGTTCGACCAGGCGCGGATGCCGCGACATGACTGCAAAAACTTCATTGAACTTGTGTGCAGCGAAAGCTGTTCGCGGTGCGCCGTTTTTCTCGCGCCAGACCTCCTGGCGGTCGAGCTTCAGGATGTTGTCCGCCTCCAGGCGCAGCAGCGCGATCTCGTCCTCGGAAAAGCAGTTTGGGAAGAAGACGAAGCCCTGCTCGTCGAAAGCCTTGAGCTGCTCGGTGGAAAGTTTCATGGCGCTCTCCCGGATTCCCATGGCCCCTTCAGGGGCCTTTTGTCAGCAGTCTATCGGCCGGGAGGCCGAAAGCCTAGTTGCCGGAAAGCGGTTGCCGGGGCGTGTGACGGGGTCCGCCCAATGGGTGGCGGATTGATCGCCGGCGGCGATAGAACCCATCGAATTTCTTCAACAAATCGCCTCTTGCTGGACTCGCATGGCCGCATTACGACATGTGCGCCGCACAAGGCTGCGGCACGGATCGGAGAGTTTCGATGGCCTTTCTTGCGGACCAGCTCAAGCGCATCAAGCCGTCGGCAACCATTGCCGTCACGGACAAAGCGCGCGCGCTCAAACTTGCCGGCCGCAATGTCATCGGGCTCGGTGCTGGCGAGCCGGATTTCGACACGCCCGACAACATCAAGCAGGCGGCGATCAAGGCGATCGAGAGCGGCAAGGCGTCCAAATATACGAACGTGGACGGGATCGCCGAACTCAAGGAGGCAGTCGCCAAGAAGTTCAAGCGCGAGAACGGCCTCGACTACAAGACGAGCCAGGTCACGATCGGCACCGGCGGCAAGCAGGTGTTGTACAACGCATTCGTCGCGACATTGAATCCTGGTGATGAGGTCATCATCCCGGCGCCGTATTGGGTGAGCTACCCCGACATGGTGTTGCTCGCCGGAGGCGAACCGGTGGAAGTCGTCACCAGCATGGCGGCCGGTTTCAAGATGACGGCGCAGCAGCTCGAACGCGCGATCACACCAAAAACGAAATGGGTGTTGCTGAACTCGCCCGCGAACCCGACCGGCGCAGCCTACACACGCGCCGAACTCAAGGCGCTTACCGATGTGCTGGTGAAGCATCCGCACGTGCACGTGATGACTGACGATATGTACGAGCATCTCGTCTATGACGAATTCGTGTTCACGACGCCGGCGCAAGTGGAGCCGTCGCTCTATCCGCGCACGTTGACGATCAACGGCTGCTCGAAGGCCTATTGCATGACCGGCTGGCGCATTGGCTATGCCGGCGGCCCGGAGCCACTGATCAAGGCGATGGCGATGATCCAATCGCAATCGACCTCGAACCCGGCTGCCGTTTCGCAATGGGCGGCAGTAGAAGCCTTGAACGGTCCGCAGGACTTCATCGCCAAGCATAACAAGATCTTCAAGGAGCGTCGCGACTTGGTAGTGTCGATGCTCAACCAGTCCAATGGAATCAAATGTCCGACGCCGGAAGGTGCGTTCTATGTCTATCCGTCGTGCGCAGGCGCGATGGGCAAAACGGCGCCGAGCGGGAAGAAGCTCGCCACCGACGAGGACTTTGTCACCGAGCTTCTCGAAGCCGAGGGCGTTGCAGTCGTGCAGGGCACGGCCTTCGGGCTTGGGCCGGCATTTCGCATTTCCTATGCGACCAAGACCGAGGATCTGGAAGAAGCCTGCCGGCGCATCCAGCGGTTTTGCGGCAATTTGAAGTGACGCTTTAGCGTCGTTCCGGGTCCGGCCGTCGGGCCGTCCCGGAATGACAAACGCAAACCCGGCCAGATTCACTATCTCTTATGCAAGGCTTCGCTAATCTGCGGTGATGATTCGCCTCAGGGTTGCAGCCTTCGTTTTTACTGTGATTTTTGCAGGGCCGGCCATTGCGCAGGAGCGCGTCATGATCGGCACGCAACGCCTGACCGACAATGGTGCGCTGTTCCTCGCTGCTGCTGAAGGTTACTTCAAGGCTGAAGGCATTGATCTCGGCATGACCGCCTATGAGTTCGGTCAGGCGGTCGTGGAAACGCTCGCGTCTGGCACGACCGACTTCGGTCTCGCGAGCTTCACACCGGCAGCTTTCAACCTCGCGGGCAAAGGCCTCATTAAGGCGATCGCGGGACAAGCGCGCGAGAAACGTTACTACGAGGGCTCGGAAATTGTCGCTTCCAACTTCGGTTTTGCGAAAGGCCTGCACAAGTTCGAGGATCTTGTAAACAGGTCGATCGCGATCGATGCGCTTGGCTCAGCCTCTCATTATCAACTTGAGCAAATTGCCCGCATCAAGAACTTCGACGTCAGCCGCATGACCATCAAGCCGATGAAGACGCTCGACGCTATTGCGCGTGCGGTCGGGACAGGTGCAGTCGATGCGGCGGTCATGCCTCCGGCATATACGCGCGAGCTTTTACTAACAAATCAGGTGAAGCTCGTCGGCTGGTATTCCGAACTGGATGAGCAACAGTTGGGCGCGCTGTTCGTTTCTGCAAGGATGATCGCGACGAGGCGCACCGTAGTCGAAAAATTCGCGCGTGCGTATCGCCGTGGCGCCGCGGCCTACGCCGATGCGTTGTTACGCAAGGACCGCAATTCCAAACGAACGTCGGATACCAAATCTCACGAAGCGGCAACGACGATCGCACGCTATGTTTATCCCGACCGCACCGACACCGGCGCCGCTGCGGTCGAGGCGAGCACCTATTTCATCGAGCCGGAGGCGCGGCTCGATGCCGCCGACATCGAGCGTCAGATCGCCTGGTACAAGGCAAAGGGCTTGATCGACAAAAATGTCGCCGCGCGCGACGTGGTCGACCCAAGTTTCGTCAAGTAAGGATTTTTGCTGGCCAGCGAAATTCCACCCTTGCCAGTCCCGGTCCCACCTGAGACGATCATGTGACAGGGCCGGGAAACCAGGTCCGACCTCCCGGCCGGCAAGGGAGGTACTTATGGGACAAAACGGCACAAGTCCCAATGGCACGAGGAACTTGGGTCCACGGTGTATTGCGCTGGTGGGCCCGTTCCAAAGCGGCAAAACAACATTGTTAGAGGCTATTCTGGCCCGCACGGGCGCGGTCCAGCGTCAGGGCACGGTGGATGCAGGTACAACCGTAGGCGACGCTAGCAAGGAGGCTCGCCACCACAAGATGAGCGTGGAGGCGACCTTCGCCACCACCAGTTTTATGGGCGATAACTACACGTTTATTGATTGCCCAGGGTCGATCGAATTCATCCAGGACATGCGCAGCGTGCTGCCGGCGATCGACGCCGCGGTGATCGTTTGCGAAGCGGATGAAAAGAAGGTGCCCCAACTCCAGCTGATCCTGCGTGAGCTGGAAGACCAGAACATTCCGCGTTTTCTATTCCTCAACAAGATCGATAAGGCCGACAAACGGGTTCGCGAGACCATCAAGTTATTGCAGCCGGCTTCGCGGGTACCATTGTTGTTGCGGCAGATTCCGATCTGGAACGGCGACATTATCTCCGGCTTTGTCGATCTCGCGCTTGAGCGCGCCTATGTCTACAAGGAACACGCGCCATCGGAGATCGTCGAGCTCAAGGGAGAGAACGTCGACCGCAAGAAGGAAGCGCGCTTCACCATGCTGGAGACGCTGGCTGACCACGACGACCAGCTGATGGAGCAACTGCTGGAGGATATCGAACCGCCGCGCGACAAGGTCTTCGACGATCTCGCCAAGGAACTTCGTGATCGTATTGTCTGTCCGGTTTTGCTCGGCGTTGCTACGCGAAGCAATGGCGTACTTCGTTTGTTGAAGGCGCTACGACATGAAGCGCCAGGTGCGAGCGAAACAGCGCAACGTTTGGGTGTCAAAGCTGGTAGCGACGCGATAGCGCTGGTGCTCAAAACCTTCCACACCACGCATGGTGGAAAAATGTCGATCGCTCGTTTGCTCGCAGGTCAGGCGGGCGACGGCACGACGCTCATGACATCGGCCGGTGAGGCAGGCCGTGTTTCTGGCGTGTTCAAGTTGATGGGCCAGCACTTTGAGAAACGCGGTCAGGCGACGGCCGGCGAGACAATCGCGCTTGGCAAGCTCGATCACGCCAAAACGGCTGACACGCTTTCGTCGGGCAAACAGCCGCTCGCGCCACTTGTGCAGGTCAAGCCGTATCCGCCGGTATTGGCGATTGCCGTGCAAGCCAAGGAACGTAAGGACGATGTCAAGCTCGGCCCGGCATTCACCAAGCTGACCGAAGAAGACCCTTCGCTCACCGTCGTGCATAACGCCGAAACGCACGAAGTGGTGATCTGGGGCCAAGGCGAAATGCATTTGCGCGTTGCCGCCGAGCACCTCGCCGATCGCTTCATGGTGCCGGTCTCGACACGACCGCCCGCGGTCGGCTATCGCGAGACCATCCGCAAGCCGATTACCCAGCGCGGCAGGCACAAAAAACAATCGGGTGGGCACGGCCAATTCGGCGATGTCATGCTGGAGATCAAGCCGCTCCCGCGCGGCAGTGGATTCAAGTTTGAGGATCGCATCACGGGCGGCGTCGTGCCGCGCAATTACATCCCGGCCGTTGAAGAAGGCGTCCTGGATGCGCTCAAACACGGCCCGCTCGGCTTTCCCGTGGTCGATCTGTCGGTCGCTTTGATCGACGGCTCTTATCACACGGTGGACTCCTCAGATCAGGCTTTCCGCACCGCCGGACGCATCGGCATTGTCGAAGGCCTGCCGCAGTGCCAGCCGGTCCTCCTCGAACCGATCCATCTGGTGGAAATTGTTTGTCCGACAGAAGCGACGGCAAAAATGAACGCCATATTGTCGGGCCGGCGTGGACAGATTCTCGGCTTCGACACCCGCGAAGGCTGGGACGGTTGGGACATGGTGCGCGCACAAATGCCGGAGGCGGAGATCGGTGACCTGATTATCGAGGTGCGATCGGCCACTGCGGGCGTCGGATCGTTCATATTTAAGTTCGACCACATGGCGGAGCTGACGGGCCGTAACGCCGACCAGATCATCGCGGCGCGGCGCGCAGCTGAATAAATACGCCGTAAAAAACCCTATCGCGCGCGCTGTCGCGGGCGCGACCGCAACAATTTTCGACATTCTGGTAATCAGATAAAAAGCAGCTTTGCACTCAGGCCGCCATTGTTAACTGTGCAGGCGCTGCGATCCCGCAAAATCTGTTTCGCGCGCAAGATGGGCGCCAAGACAGGCGCATTGCGTTCGATGTGCGGGAACAACGGCAGTGCTGCAAGGGTTGCGCAATCTATTTTCTTCGGGGCCGGCTCCTTATGCCGACCCGAAATCGCCAATTCCGCTTGGCGAGGTGCTTCGCCGAGATTGGTTTGAGCTTTGGTACCAGCCTAAGATCGAACTGAAGACGATGCATCTCGTCGGCGCCGAGGCGCTGGTGCGCGCGCGTCATCCCATCCGCGGCATCGTTCCACCCGCCTTGTTCCTGCCCGATGCCAGCGACGACGAGATGCATGCACTCACCGAGCGAGTCATCCTGACTGCGCTTGGCGACTGGGAAAGTTTCGCCGAATACGGCGTACCGATAAAACTTGCGGTCAATGTGCCGGTATCGGCGCTCGTCAAGCTGCCAATCCCACAGATGTTGCGCGAGGCCCGTCCGCTCGCAGAAAGCTGGCCGGGAATGACGCTGGAAGTGACCGAAGACCAAATCATTTATGATCTCGACCTCGCCAAAGACGTTGCCGACGCGCTGAAGGAGCTGAAATGCGATCTCTCGGTCGATGACTTCGGCGCCGGCTATTCCTCACTTGTCCGTCTAAAGCAGTTGCCCTTCAGCGAACTCAAGATCGACCGCAGTTACGTCGCGAATTGCAACGCGGACCATTTCAATGGGGGACTGTGCGAGACAATCGTCGAGCTGGGCCGCCGCTTTGGATTGAGGACCGTGGCCGAGGGCATTGAAACAACACACGAGAGTCACAAGCTGCAGTCCATCGGCTGCCAAATCGGGCAGGGCTATCTGTTCGCCAAACCGATGCCGAAATCCCAGCTTATCGGCCTGTTGCGCCGGCGTGTAATGGGTGCCTCTGCACCCAGTGCTATGTACGGGCGTCTGGCGCTAACCTAGGCCCTTTCAAGATCTCATCGCGGTACAAGCTCGGGTTCCTCCCTCATCCGTGACTTGCCAGCGAACGCGGCGCGCCGTACTTCTGAAGCGGATTGCGCGGGAGGTCTGCCTCATGAACGTTATTCGCCGTCATGGCTGGAATATTCCGGACCGTCTGGCGACGCCCGAGCATTTGGCGTTCAGCCGCCGTAATTTTCTGGCGGGCGGCGCAAGCGCGATTGCGCTTGCGCCATACGCTGCAAATGCGCAGCGGTTGTCCGATGTATCGAAGCTGCCCGACCCGAGCGCCGATCTCTATCCCGCCAAACGTAACGAGAAATTTGTGCTCGATCGGCCGATTACCGACGAGAATATCAACGGAAACTACAACAATTTCTATGAGTTCGGCACGTCGAAAACGGTCACCGCAGCAGCGCAAGCGCTGCCGATCCGGCCATGGACTGTAAAAATCGACGGCATGGTGGAAAAGCCGATGGAGGTCGGCATCGACGATCTCATCCGCAAGCTGACGCTGGAAGAGCGCACATATCGCCACCGCTGTGTCGAGGCATGGGGCATGGCGATTGCCTGGACCGGTTTCCCGTTCGCGAAACTGGTCGACTTCGCACGGCCGCTTGGCTCGGCCCAATATGTGCAGATGGAAACGTTCCTGGATCCGAAAATAGCGCCCGGCCAGCGCCAGCCCTGGTATCCGTGGCCCTATGTCGAAGGCGTCACGATGGCGGAAGCGACGAACGAACTCGCGTTTCTTGTAACAGGCGCGTACGGCCATCCGCTTGCCCGGCAACATGGCGCGCCGTTGCGTTTGGCGTTGCCCTGGAAATACGGGTTCAAGTCCATCAAGTCGATCGTGCGTTTCAGCTTCACCGACAAACGTCCGAGGGGGATGTGGGAGGCTTTGCAACCTTCGGAATATGGCTTTTGGGCCAACGTTAATCCCGAAGTGCCGCATCCGCGGTGGAGTCAGGCGAGCGAAGAAATCATCGGGACGGGAGAGCGGCGCCCGACGCTTCTGTTCAACGGTTACGGCGACTACGTCGCCGGTCTCTACAAAGGCATGGACAACGAGCGCCTTTGGGCGTGAGGCGCCATACCGCTAGGCGGCGGCTATGAGCAAGAGTATTGTCTTGTCCGCGGAAACCCTGGAGGCTTCCATGTCCACCCAACAAACCGGCATTCAAGGCATGCAGCGCGCGGCGGCAGCTGCGCTTCGTGAGCACTGGGTGCTCTTTCTCGTCGAAGGTGTCGTACTGCTGGTCCTGGGCGCGACGGCCGTTGTTCTGCCGCCGATCGCGACCTTGGCAGTGACGATCCTGTTCGGCTGGCTGTTCCTCGTGAGTGGGGTGGTCGGCCTATTCACCAGTTTCTGGATGCGGCACGCGCCGGGCTTTTGGTGGTCGCTGTTGTCGGCAGCCCTCGGCATTGTCGTGGGCGCAATGCTGCTTGGATCACCGTTGGTGGGCGCGTTATCGTTGACGCTGGTGTTGATCGCGTTCTTCCTCATCGAAGGTGTGGTCTCGATCATGTTCGCGCTCGATCACAAGCGCGAATTATCCGGCCAATGGGGCTGGATGCTGATGAGCGGGCTCATCGATCTCGTGCTGGCGGTTATGATTTTCGCCGGCCTGCCGAGCACAGCGTCCTGGGCAGTTGGCCTGCTGGTTGGCATCAACATGATCTTCGGCGGCACCGCACTGATTGCCATGGCGCTGCACGCCCGAAAAACGGCGTAACGGACTACGGTTCCACTTCACCGGCTTCCACTTCAGCCAGCTTGGCACGCCAGTCGGCGCGCTTGAGCACGAATGCGTAGGCCGATAGTGCGAGCAGGGTGATACTGACCAGCATCAAGCCAAGTGAGATCGGGCGGCTGAAGAAAATAAAATAGTTGCCGTTCGACATGATCAGCGATTGACGCAAGCTCTGCTCGAGAATTGGCGAGATCACCAGGCCCAGCACCAGCGGGGCGGGATCGAAGTCGAATTTGCGGAGCGCATAGCCCAGCACGCCCATAATCAGCATGATCCAGACGTCGACGATCGAGTTGTTCGTCTCGTAGACGCCGATGATGCAGAACATGATGATCAGCGGGTAGAGATAGGCATATGGAATGCGCAGCACTGTCACGAACACGCTGACCAGCGGTAAATTCAGCGCGAGCAGCATCAGATTGCCGACATACATCGACGCGACGAAGCCCCAGAACACATCGGGATGGTCGTTGACCAGTGTCGGCCCCACTGACACGCCGTGAATCATGAGCGCGCCAATCAGGACAGCAGTAATCGGGCTCGTCGGTATGCCGAGCGCGAGTAGCGGGACGAACGCGCCGGTCGAGGCGGCGTTATTGGCTGTCTCCGGTCCAGCGACCCCGGCGACGGCGCCTTTTCCGAATTGCTCAGGATGTTTTGAGATGCGCTTTTCCAGCGCGTAGGACAGAAAACTGGAAATGATGTGCGCCGATCCCGGGATAATGCCGATGATAAAGCCCAAAACCGTGCCGCGCGTGATCGGCATTGCGGCTTCGCCCCATTCTTTTTTCGTCGGCAACAGGTCGCGCATTCGCGGCGTAATGATGTCCTTCACCGCATTGGCGCTTGGCGTCGAGAGAATTTCCCCGAGCCCGAACAATCCAACTGCGACCGGCACAATACCGATGCCGTCCCCCAACTCGGCAAGGTCGAAACTGTAGCGGAAATGCCCCGTCATATTGTCGATGCCGATCATGCCGAGCAGCAGCCCGAGGCCGGCCATCAACAGCGTCCGGATCAGCGAGGATGACGACATATAGGCGAGGAAAATCAGGCCGAGTAAGAGCAGGGCGGTGTATTCCGGCGGCCCGAACTTGACAGCAAGTGTCGCAAGTGGTGGCGCGACAACGGTCAACACGATCACGCCGAACGTGCCGCCGATCCAGGAGCCGACCGCTGCGATACAGAGCGCGGCGCCGGCGCGGCCTTTCTTGGCCATTGCGTAACCGTCGATACAGGTCATCACCGATGACGCCTCGCCGGGGATGCGCATCAGGATCGATGTGGTGGAGCCGCCATATTGCGAGCCATAATAAATACCGGCCAGCATAATGATCGCCTGCGTCGCATTCAGCCCGAAGGTCACCGGCAACAGGATGGAGATGCCCGCGAGCGGACCGATGCCCGGCAGCACGCCGACGAGCGTACCGACCAGGCAACCGAGGAACGCGTACCACGCGTTGGCCGGCAGCAAGGCAACCGAGAAGCCGAGATAGAGGCTATGAAGAGTTGTTTCCACGGTGATCCTAGAATCCGAACGGCCCGGGTTCGAGCGGTGTTTTGAGTACGTAGACGAACAAAATGTAGGTCGTCACAACGACGCCCAAGCTGTAGGCGGTCGCCGGCAGCAATCGCCGCCGCTCGATGGCGGCGAGCAGTGTGAAGATCAACAGGACGTTCGTTGTGAGGAAACCTAACGGTTCAAACAATGCGATCGCCGCCGCGGTAATAGCAACGACCGGTGCGGCATGCTTGGCATCGCCCCATGAGAGCGTCGCGAACACTTTGCTTTCATTGGCACGCAGCGCCAGTACCAGCCCGAAGAAAATGGTCAGGCCCGCGACAATTTTTGGCAGGAAACCGGAGCCCGGCATCGACAGGTTGCCCATCGGCAGGTCACCGCTGAGCGCGATAACCAGCACGCCGAAGATGATGAAGAATGCACCCGCAACGTGATCGGTGCGTAGAGTCATGACTCATCCTTGCCTAGGCAAATAATCGCGAGCGCCGATGATGTGGGCCCCGGTGACAGCTGACGTCATCCTTGCACGCGGCCGATGACGTTGATGGCGTCTTCTTGACGCTTGGCATCAGCGGCCCAGAACTTCGCAAACTCGGGCTGGTCCATATACGCCAGTTCCTGGCCCAGGTTGTCGAGTGTATCGAGAAACTGCTTGCTGTGCGCGGCCTTGTCGACGGCCTGCCGCAAGGTGTTGACGATCGGGGCGGGCGTGCCTTTCGGCGTGAAGAGGCCCACCCAGAAATAATACTCAAGATCGTAGCCCTGCTCCTTGAACGTCGGCACGTCGGGCAGCGACTTGGTGCGCTTGGCGCTCGAGACTGCGAGTGCATTCACCTTTCCGGCGCGGATATGCGGCAACGCGATCGATGTCGGCGACAGGAAGAAGTTGACGTTCCCGCCAAGCACGGCGGTCACCGCCGGACCGCCACCATTGGTCGGCAGATGACGCATTTGCAGATCGCCGGCCGATTTCGCGAACAACACCGTTGGAATGTGCGACGCGCCGTATAAGCCGGATGAGCTGTACAGCAGTTTGTTCGGGTTGGTCTTGGCGTCCGCGACCAGATCCTTGAGCGTTTTGTACGGCAGGTCCTTGTTGGCGATCATCACGATCGGGTCGGCGACGATGCGGGCGATCGGGATGAAGTCGGCGTTGGTGAATTTCGGTGTCCGGCCGAACAATTTGTCGACCGCGGCAAAACCGGAAATCGACACGATGTGGGTGAGCAAGGTGTAGCCGTCAGGCCTGGCGGCGGCGACAAATTGCGCGCCCACGGCACCGGCGGCTCCGGCTTTGTTTTCGAGCACCACCGGCTGCTTGAGCACGACCTCGAGCGCTGCATCCAATGGCCGGGTGATTGTGTCGCTGACGCCGCCAGGTGGAAACGGACTGACCACGGTGATGGCGTGCGAAGGATAGGCCTCTTCCGCGATTGCGTGGCCCGACGCCAGCGTGGCGGCGGACGCAGCAGTACCGACGACGAAACTACGACGATCCATTTTCCTCCCCCTCTGCTGCTGACGCCGGTTGACCCCGGCTTATCGATTAACTGGACGCTTGGTTATCCCTGCACGCGGCCTATCACCAAGACAGCGTCGTCGGTGCGCTTTCCGTCGATGTCCCAGAATTTTTGAAAATCGGGGCCGTCGAGATAGGCGAGCTCCTGGCCCGTATTTGCGAGCGCGGTTTTGAACTGATCGGAATGCGCGGCCTTCTTGATCGCGTCGCGCAAAGTTAGCGCGATCGGTGCGGGCGTCGCCTTGGGCGCGAAAATGCCGACCCAAAGATAATATTCAGTGTCGTAGCCGAGCTCCTTGAGTGTCGGAACGTCCGGCAATTCCTTGGAGCGCGTCGCGCTGAACACCGCCAGCGGGCGCAACTTGCCGGCCTTGATGTGCGGAAGCGTCGCGGAAACCGATTGCGTGGTGCACTGGGCGTTGTTGCCAAGGATCGCGGTGATGGCCGGCCCGCCGCCATTGGTCGGCAGGTGACGCAACTTCAGCCCGCCGGCGGCTTTGTCGAGCAGAGCGAGCGGCAGATGGGTTGCGCCATAAAGCCCGCCCGAGCTGAACACCAGCGTGTCGGGGCGCTTTTTGACGTCCTCGATGAATTCTTTTGCGGTCTTGTAGGGCTGTTGATCGTTGACCAGCAGCACAACCGGGTCTGCGACGATCCGCGCCAGAGGGATGAAATCGGAACGCGATGTTTTCACCGCACGGCCGAACAGTTTGTCGACCTCGGCATACCCGGAAATGCCGGTGTTATGCGACAGCAGCGTGTATCCGTCCGGCTTGGCGCTGGCGACGACTTGCGCGCCGACCTGCCCGGCGGCGCCGGCCTTTGTTTCGACAACCACCGGCTGCTTCAGGATCGGCTCCATCATGCTCGCGAGCGGCCGCGTTACGATGTCGTTGATGCCTCCCGGTGGAAACGCATTGATGATCGTGATCGCGTGTGAAGGGAACGTCTCCTGCGCGAAAACCGGCCCTGCCGCGACGACTGCGGTCGTGCCGGCAATAAAACTACGGCGATCCATCGTGTCCCTCCGGAACTCTGAAAGCGAACTGTTGGCGGCGCTATTAGCCCTGCACGCGGCCGATTGCGTGCACCGCTGCTTCGACGCGTTTGGCGTCCTCGTCCCAGAATTTTGCGAACGCGGCTTGGTCGAGGAAGGCGACCTCGTCGCCGATATTGCCAATTGCGGTTTTGAACTGATCGTCTGCGGTTGCCTTCTTGATGGCCTCGCCCAGCGTCTTGACGATCGGTGCCGGTGTATTCTTCGGCGCGAAAACGCCGACCCATAATGAGAACTCGACGTCGTAGCCGAGCTCTTTCAGCGTCGGGACATCGGGGAGCGAAGCTGCGCGCTGCGAACCGAAGCAGGCGAGCGCTCGCACCTTGCCCGCCTTCATCTGACCGCTCGCCGCAGCGATCGCTGAAACCAGCACTTGCGAATTGTTTCCGAGAAGGGCGGTGAGCGCCGGTCCACCGCCATTGGTCGGCAGATGCTTCATCTTGATGCCGGTGGCTTGCATGAACAGCGCGGTCGGCAGATGCAGTGCGCCATAGAGGCCTGACGAACTGAAAATCAGTTTGTCGGGATTGGCCTTCGCGTCCGCGACCAGTTCTTTGACATTCTTGTATGGCTGCTGATCGTTGACGACCAAAACCATCGGGCCCGACGTCAGCCGCGCGATTGGAATGAAGTCGGCACGCGTGAACTTCGGCGGGCGGTCGAAAAGCTTGTCGACTTCGGCAAAGCCGGAAATTGACACGATGTGGATGAGCAACGTGTAGCCGTCGGGCTTTGCGGTAGCAGCAACCTGGCCGCCGACTTGTCCGGCCGCGCCGGCCTTGGTTTCGACGATGCATGGTTGCTTGAGAATCGGTTCGAGCACCGCAGTCAGCGGCCGGCCGACGACATCGGCGGCGCCGCCCGGCGGGAATGGATTGATGAAGGTGATGGCATGGGACGGATAAGCGTCCTCCGCGAATGCCGGGCGCATGCTCAAAGCCGCGGCTGCAGCGGCGCTACTGACGACAAAACGGCGTCTATCCACGTGAGTCCTCCCTGGAAGTGCTTATTTTGCCGGTACTTGGCCCGGCTTTATCGTTGCGTGGGATGCTATCGCCCGGTGCGGTGGGCAATCAAGCGTCAATGATCGCCACCGCCCGCGTCCAGCCGGCGGAGCCGCCGCGCACCTTTACCGGAAAGCAGCTGACCATGAAGCCCTTGGCAGGGAGCGCCTCAAGATTGTGCAGTTTCTCGATGTGGCAGTAGCCAATGTCGCGGCCAGCCCGGTGGCCTTCCCAAATCAGCGACGCGTCATGCGTCTCGGCGTATTTTTTCATTGTGTAAATGAACGGCGCGTCCCAGCTCCAGCCGTCAATTCCTGTAACGCGCACCCCGCGTTCGAGCAAATACAGCGTGGCTTCGCGCCCCATGCCGCAACCTTTGGCGACGTAGTCGGGGCGGCCATAGGCCGCGCCCGCGCTCGTGTTGACCACCACGATTTCGAGCGGCGAAAGCTTGTGGCCAATGCGTTTAAGCTCGGCTTCGACATCTTTTGCAGTTGCGACGTAACCGTCAGCAAAATGCCGGAAGTCGAGCTTTACGCCGGGCTGAAAGCACCAGTCCAGCGGCACCTCGTCGATGGTGATGGCACGCTTGCCGTGGTCCATGGTCGACGCGAAATGATACGGGGCATCGAGATGCGTGGTGCAATGCGTTGAGAGCCGCACCCATTCGAACCCCCAACCCTCGCCGTCCGGCAGATCTTCTTTTTTAAGGCCGGGAAAAAATTTGAGAACGTCGGCGGCAGTTGCCTGATGGTCAAGATATTCGATCTTTGGGCCATAGCCCGGGGGGTCGGCCGCCACATCGTTCTCGAGCGGCACCGAAATATCAACTATCTTGCGGGGCATGTTTGTACTTCCATGACGGTGAGGAGAGGCTGATGCCTGCTTATTGGGTTGCACGGTCCAAGATCAATGATCCTGTCGAATACAAGAAGTACACCGATCTGGTGCCCGCCATAATCGCCAAATTCGGCGGCAAGGTGTTGGCGCGCGGCGGACGTTTTCAGATCATGGAAGGTCCGCACAAATTCCACCGGTTCATCGTGATTGAATTTCCGACTCTGGAGCAAGGCGTCGCCTGTTTCACATCGCCGGAATACGACAAAGCCGCCGCCTTCCGGCGGAGCGGGGCAGGCGAGGTCGAGACCATTATGGTGGAAGGCGTCTAGTCGTCCCACCTCCTGCGGCGGGCCACTGGCGTGGGCAAAGCGGTTGGGCTAAAAATTCTACAAAACCACAATAACTTGGGGAGGATACCATGCCGCGATACCTGAAATCTCTTGTATTTGCCGCTTCAGTGGGATTGGGCGCTGCATTTGGCGCCATGGTGGCAACGCCGGCCGTCGCGCAGGACAAACAGCCGATCAAGATCGGCTTCGGCATTGCCGAAACCGGTCCGCTCGGGCCGAATGGCAAGTCAGCGCTGCTGGCGATGCAAATCTGGGTCGAGGAGACCAACGCCAAAGGCGGGCTGCTCGGTCGGCAGGTGCAACTCGTGCACTACGACGACCAGAGCAATCCATCGACGGTACCCGGCATCTACACCAAGCTCCTCGACGTCGACAAAGTCGATGTCATCGTCGGCGGCTACGGCACCAACATGCTGGCGCCGGCGATGCCGATCGTCATGCAGCGCAAGAAGACGTTCCTCGGCCTGTATGGCTTGGGCGTAAATACCGATTTCAAATATGATCGCTACTTCGCGATGATCCCGTCAGGACCAGAGCCGAAGACCTCATTCACCAAGGGATTCTTCGACACCGCTATGGCGCAGAGTCCGAAGCCTGTGACCGTGGCGATTGTGGCGGCCGACGCGGAGTTTTCGAAAAACGCATCCGACGGAGCGCGCGAGAACGCCAAAAAGGCGGGATTGAAGATCGTCTACGACAAGAGCTACCCGCCCTCGACCACTGATTTCGCGCCGATCGTGCGAGCAATCCAGGCAGCCAATGCGGACCTTGTCGTGATCTGCTCCTATCCGCTCGACTCGGTCGGCATGGTGCAGGCGGTGAACGAGGCAGGCCTGAAGCCGAAGATGATTGGCGGCGCGATGGTCGGGCTGCAATCGACCGTGTTCAAGACCAAGCTCGGGCCCGCGCTCAATGGCTTCATGAACTACGACTTTTGGCTGCCCGCCAAGTCGCTGATGTTCAAGGGCACTGCCGAATTCTTGCAGAAGTACCAGGATCGCGCCGCCAAAGCGGGTGTGGATCCGCTCGGCTACTATATGGCCCCGTTCAGCTATTCGTATTTGGAGGTTCTGGGACAGGCGATCACGGAAACCAAGAGCGTCGACGACGCCAAGCTTGCCGATGCTATGCGCAAGACGACGTTCAAGACCGTCGTCGGTGACGTTAAATTCGCGCCGAACGGGGAATGGGCAAAGTCGCGGGTCTTTCAGGCACAATTCCGTGGCATCAAGGGCAATGGTGTCGACCAATTTAAGAACCCCGACACTTTGGCGATTATCACGCCGGCTGAGTACAAGTCGGGCAACGTGATTTATCCATATGAAAAGGCCCGGCAATAACCTTTCCCACTTTTGCCCACGGCAAAGGCACGAGGACGCGGCAACGAGGCGCAGCCGATCGCGTGGTTTTTCAGCCATTCGCAACCGCGCGCGGGTGGACCATTGCACCGGGCGCTGTCATTATCGGCCATCGAAATAAAACGAAGTTCATGGGAGGAGAAAACATGTTGCAAAAGCTTAAGTCCCGGACATCCGCATGGCTCGCGGGGACGGTACTTGCCGTCGCGGCCTGCGCGATGTTCGTGGTTTCGGCCACAGCGCAAAACAAGGAGCCGATCAAGATCGGCTTCAGCATGGCGCTGACTGGCCCGCTTGCCGCCAATGGCAAGCAGGCACTGCTCGGCATGAAGATCTGGGAAGACGAGACGAACGCCAAAGGCGGTCTGCTCGGACGCCCGGTCAAGCTCATCTACTACGATGACCAGAGCAATCCTTCGACCGTTCCAGGGATCTACACCAAACTGCTCGACGTCGACAAAGTGGACTTGGTCGTCGGTGGTTACGCAACCAACATGGTTGCGCCCGCGATGCCGGTGGTTATGCAGAAGAAGAAAACGTTCGTCAGCCTCTTCGCGCTCGACGTCAACCACGAGTTCAAATATCCGAAATATTTCTCGGTGCTGCCGACGGGACCGAAGACCAAGCCGTCATTCACCGAAGGCGTATTCCAGATCGCGATGCAGCAGAATCCCAAGCCGACGACAGTTGCGATAGCGGCCGAGGACGCAGAATTCTCGCGGAATGCCTGCGAGGGTGCGCGCGAGAACGCAAAGACCTTCGGCACGAAGATCGTCTATGACAAGACCTTCCCGCCCGGCACAACCGACTTCTCGCCTGTTGTGCGTGCGTTGCAGGCATCGAATGCGGACATCGTGATCCTGTGCTCTTATCCGCTCAGCTCAGTCGGCCTCGTGCTTGCGATCAACGAGCTCAACTACAAGCCGAAGATCATCGGCGGCGCGATGGTTGGGCTGCAGGCTACCGTGTTCAAGAGCAAGCTCGGACCGAAGCTCAACGGCATTATAAACTATGAGACCTGGGTGCCCTCCGAGAAGATGATGGCACCGGCTGCGGATTTCTTCAAAAAATACCAGGCGCGCGCGGGAGCCGAAGGCGTTGATCCTCTCGGCTACTATCTCGGCGGCTGGGGCTATGCCTACATCAACTTGCTGGGTGAATCCATCACCGCGGCGAAAAGCCTCGAGGACGACAAAGTCGCCGACGCCCTGCGCAAAGGTACGCACAAGACGATCATGGGCGATTGGAGCTATGGCCCGGGTGGCGAATGGACCAAGTCTGGCATGATGCAGGTGCAATATCACGACATCAAGGAAGGTGCGGGTCTGGAGACCTGGAAGGGCATGGGCTACCAAACGGTGCTGACGCCGAAGGAATTGGCGACCGGCAAGGTGATCTATCCCTACGAGAAGGCAAAGTGATCTAGGCCTTCTTCACGACACACACAAAAAAGCGGCGCGGGAAATTTCCCGCGCCGTTTTTCTTTTGATCGCGTCAGTTGTTTGTCATGGCTGGCACAAGGCCGGGCATGACGGTGGAGAGACGCACGTATCTCGCTCACATCCCGAGATAGAACTGCCGGATCAGATCGTTGTTGTTGAGTTCGTCGGCAGAGCGGCCCTCGAAGGCGATCTTGCCGTGCACGATCACATAGCCGCGGTCCGCAATGCGGATGGCCTGGGTAAAGTTCTGCTCTGCCATCAGCACCGTGAGCTGATAGTGGTCCTTGAGTTGCTTGATTGCATCGATCGTGCGGGCAACCAAAAGGGGCGCAAGGCCCACTGAGGGCTCGTCGACCAGCAGGATACGCGGCGCCAGCATCAGCGCGCGTGCCAGGGCCAGCATCTGTTGCTCGCCACCACTCATGCTGCCGGCGAGCTGACGGCGCCGTTCGGCGAGCCGCGGAAATGCCTCGAAGGCGAAGTCGAGGTTGCTCTTGATCTGTGCGCGCGCTTTCGCACGAAATGCGCCGAGCAGTAAATTTTCTTCCACTGTCAGCTTTGGAAAGAGCCTGCGGCCTTCCGGCACCAACGCAATGCCGAGGTCGACAATCGCTTCGGTCGGCATGCCGACCAGGTCGTGCTTGACGCCGTCGATTTCGGCAATGATACGGCCGGCGGTCGGGCGAACGATGCCCATCACGCATTTCATCAAGGTGCTTTTGCCGTTGCCGTTGGTGCCGAGCAAAGCGACGGTTTCGCCGGCCTTCACGTTGATCGAGACGTCCTCAATTACGCGCACGGCGCCGTAGGACGCATTCACGTTTTCGATGGTGATGCTGCTACTGGCCAAGATAAGCCCTCACCACTTCGGGGTCGCGCACCACGTCTTGCGGCTTGCCGTCGGCGATCTTCTTGCCCGATACCAGCACCGCAAGTCGCTGCGAGAAACTCATCACCGCGCTCATGATGTGCTCGATCAGAATGATCGTGATGCCGCGTTCGTTCAATCGCACCAGCAGCGCCAGGATGTCATCGATCTCCGAATGCGACAGGCCGGCCATCAACTCGTCGGCAATCAGGAGCTTCGGCTCCGCCGCCATGGCGCGTGCCAGTTCAAGTTTGCGCATTTCGACCTGCGTAAGATCGCGCGGCATTTGCGCGGCTTTCGCGCCAAGCCCGACCATGTCGAGCAGCTCGCGGCAGCGCCCTTCGAGGTCGCTGTGCGCATGCAGCATGCCTTCGCGCGCACGCACGGTGTAGAGCAGGGGGATACGCAGGTTGTCGGCCAGCGTCATGCTGTGGAACGGGCGCGGCAATTGGAAGCTGCGCGCGACACCGCGGTGGGTGCGCTGATGGGCGGCAAGACCGTCGATAACGTGCCCGTCGAAATGCACGCTGCCGGTTTCGTTTTGCAAGGTGCCGCAGATGCAATTGACCAGTGTGCTCTTGCCCGAACCGTTGGGGCCGATCAGTCCAAGCCGCTCGCCGGGCTGCACCTCGAGATCGATGCCGTCGAGCGCGATAAAGCCACCGAACCGCTTGCTGATATTATTGACATGCAGCAGCGCGCTCATGGTTTCCTCCATGTGCGCAAGCGTTCCTGCACCAGCCCGACCAGGCCGTTGGGTGCGATGATGACGAAGGCCACCAGCATGAGGCCGACGATCAGCAG
Organism: uncultured Alphaproteobacteria bacterium; assembly: GCA_963743405.1. GTDB lineage: Bacteria > Pseudomonadota > Alphaproteobacteria > Rhizobiales > Xanthobacteraceae > Pseudolabrys. The sequence continues at coordinate 50,732 of CAVUPX010000010.1, forward strand.
GTTGACCGCCGAAGATATGGTCACGGTGGCGTATTGCTGTGCCGAACCCAGCAGGACGGCGCCGACCAAAGGTCCGATCCAGCTGGTGGTGCCGCCGATCATCGGCATAGCGATCGAATTGACCGCGTATTCAAGGCCGAAGGCCGAGGCAGGCTGCAGGTAGCCGATGTAGTAGGGGAACGGCGCGCCGGCCATGCCCATGAATGCGCCAGACAGCGTGGTCGCGATCAATTTCAAACGGAGCGTCGGCACGCCGGAGGCTTCCGCGGCCAATTCGTCGTCGCGAATGGTAGCGAAGCCGAAACCAAGTTGGGAACGCTCGATCGTGCGCGCAGTCACCAACGCAATGACGGCCAATAACAGCATCAGCGCGAACAGGTATTCGATATAGTTGAGTGTGATGCCAGCGAATTCGATGCTTTCCGGACGAATGATATAGGCGCCGCGCGAGCCGCCGACAAAGTCCCAGTTGACCACCAAAGTCTGCAGCACCACGGCGAGCGCCAGCGTGGCAATGGCGAAAAACGAGCCGCGCAGCCGCAACGTCAGATAGCCCATGCCAAAGCCGGCGATGCCGGACACAATGCCGCCGATGACAATGAGAAGTGGAATCGGGAGCGGGAAAGCCCAATCGAGAAAATGGAACGACATGCAAGTGGAGTCGGTGAAACAAAATTCAAAGGATTGCGGATCGAACTTATGCAACGCGACCGATGAATAGGCGCCCATGGCGAAAAACGCGGCCGAGCCGAAATTCACATAGCCGCAATAGCCGCCGAGGATATTCCAGGCGGTCGCGAGAACGATGAATTGCAGGATCGTGTAGCTGGCAAAGAATAGATAATCGACATGGAACCAATGCGCGAAGGCCATGACCGCGGCGCCGATGATGATCAATATCAATGAGAATTTGGCCGTGTTCACTTAGGTCACCGTCCCAACAATCCCGCCGGCCTGAAGGCGAGGGTGAACAGGAGAAAGCCGAAGGATACGGCCGGCGCCCACGACGGACCATAAAAAGTCGCGGTCAGGCTCTCGACCACGCCGAGCAGAAGAGCGGCGATCAGCGTGCCGGGCATGCTGCCAAGCCCACCGAGCACGCAGATCGCGAAGACGCGGCCGATATATTCTCGCCCCACCGACGGCTCGACCGGCTGAATGATGATCAGCAGAGCACCGGCGACCGCGGCAGTTGCGATCGAGAGGCCGAAGGCGATGCGTTTAATGCGGATCGGATCGACCGCCATTAGCTGCAGCGCCAATTGATCCTGCGACACCGCCATAATGGCGCGGCCAGTGAAGGTGCGGGTGATGATGAGCTGGATCGCGCTGAACAGCGCCAGCGCTACCAGGCACGGCACCAGCATGCGCAGAGGCAGATCGACAATTCCGATGTGGATGCTGGGTCCGATGTAGGCAGCTTCGACGTAGCGATAGTCGACACCGAACACCAGGATCAGCGACACTTCAGTGACGAACAGCAGGCCAAAGAAGAAAGCAAGACCACGCAGCAATTCCTGTCCGCGTTTTTCGAAGGAGAGGTAGTAGACCTGATAGACCGATGCGCCGAGCGCGAAGAAGAACGGCAGCATAAGTATGCTGACGATGATCGGGTCGACGCCGAAATTGATATTGATGAAATAAGCGAGATACGAGCCGAGAATGACGAAGGCCGGATGCGCGATGTTGACGATATCGAGCATGCCGAACGAAATCGACACGCCAGCGGTGACGGCTGCGTAAAATCCGCCGAGCAAGAGCCCGGCGGCGATCGCGTTCAGTAACAAATCCCAGGAAATATCCATGCCGCTCTCAACCGGCGCAGCCGCCAAATATGCCGGTCTAATTTCCCCTCTTAAGCCCCGTTTCTTCTTGGCCGGATGCTCGCTGACGAGTTCCGGATGTTGCGCCGCAGTTTGCAGGAAGGCCGCAGGCTTGGCTAGTGCGTCGATCGGTCGGCCGAAGGCCGTTTTGCGCGACAAAATGAAACGCCCGCCGTGGGCTGCTGCCGCGCGGCGGGCGCTTCAATGGTTGAACGTCTAGGCGGCGGCTGATTGCGGCCGCACCCCAGCCGGCAGCTGCATCGGCTTGTTGGCGCTGTCTTTGAATTCGACGGTCATGAAGACCATTTCGCGATCGCTGAGATTTTCCAGGTCGTGCACCTTGAATTCGCCCTTGCCATAGGTCTCGTGCCGGGTCTCACCAGGCTGATATGTATATTCGACGGTGGTGCCATCATGCACGTGCTGTCGGGCGCGCCCGCCGGACACGGACGTCCAGAAATAATCCAACACGTGTCGATGGAAGCCGATGCGCTCTCCGGGAGCGAGACGGATGATCCATACGCGCGTACGCTCATTCTCCGACAGCAGCGTGGAGCCGACGCAAGGATTGGGATTCGTGCTCTCACGATCGAACTCGGCGGCAATGTCCGTCGGCCACTGAGTTTCCCCCTTTTTCTCGGCGGCCTTGTCGAGCATGGTCAGAGCCATGGGAATTCCTCCAAATCTGTTGGCTGTCATATATAGGATAATTGGGTAAACGGAAAGATCGAGGCTGACCAATTGGCCGAAGCTCGCGAGAAACGCGCAATAATCGTTGGCGGCTCGATGAGCGGCCTGCTCAGTGGGCTTTTGCTGCGGCGGGCCGGGTGGGCGGTCGATATTTACGAGCGCGTCGACAGCGCGCTCTCCGGCCGTGGTGCGGGGATCGTCGCGCAATACGAGTTGATCGAACGGCTGCGAGGGCTCGGGCTCGCCACCGATGAGCTAGGTGTCCACATCACCACCCGCAAAATTCTCGATGTGCAGGGCCGGCTGACGCATGAATTTGAGTGCCCGCAGGTGCTGACCGCGTGGGAACGTGTTTATCGCTTGTTGCGCGATGCATTTCCGCCGGAGCGCTATCACCGCGGGCGGGCGGCTGCCAAATTCACGCAAAATGCGGATGCCGTGCAGGCACATTTTTCCGATGGCGAAATCATTGAAGCGGACTTGCTCGTTGGCGCCGATGGCATCCGTTCGACGATACGCCAGCAATGTCTGCCTGACGTGACGCCGCGATATGCGGGGTATTGCGCGTGGCGCGCATTGGTCGCAGAGCGCGCATTTGCCCCGGACGTGCACCGCGAGCTGTTCGAATTTATGACGTTCGGCTTGCCCCCGGGCGAGCAATTTCTCGGCTACCCGGTGGCTGGTCCCGACAACGATCTTCGACCCGGCCATCGCCGCTACAATGTCGTCTGGTATCGGCCTGCCGACGAGACGACAAAATTGCAGTGGCTGCTGACCGACGAACGCGGCGTGACCCACGCGATTTCGATTCCGCCGCCGTTGATCCGCCCCGAGGCGATCGCCGAAATGCGCGCCGATGCCGAACGGCTCGTGGCGCCGCAATTCCGGCAAATCGTACGGCTGATCGAGGAGCCAATTCTGCAACCCATCTACGACCTGGAATCGCCGCGCATGGCGTTCGGACGGGTTGCGGTCGTCGGCGATGCGGCCTTTGTCGCGCGCCCGCATGTAGCGGCCGGCGTTTCCAAGGCGGCGGACGATGCGGCTGCGTTGGCAGGTGCGTTGCAGGCCGATGCAAATGTTGAGACCGCGCTCAAAACCTTCGAAGCAGCGCGTTTACCGCAAAACCATCAGATTATTGAACGTGCGCGGCATCTCGGCGCTTATTTGCAAGCCACGCGCACGCAGGAAGAACAGGCGCGCGCCGGCCGGCACAGCAACGATGCGGCGGTGATCGCCGAAACCGCAGTGCTGGACTTTTTGTATGCATGATGCTGCGTCGTCATGCCCGGCCTTGTGCCGGGCATCCACGTCTTTCCAGCAGGAAGTCGTGGATGGCCGGGACAAGCGCGGCCATGACCAATTAACTCATCCCCAGCAACTTCTTGGCGTTGCCGCCGGCAAGTGCGGCGCGGGTTTTATCGTCGAAGCTTTCCACTGACGCGATGTGGCCGATCGGGTCGTATTCCAGCATGTCGAACGGATAGTCGGTGCCCATGACGATGCGGTCGGCGCCGAAGGTGTTCACCAGCGCCTCGAGCTGATGCGGCGTAAAAACGACCGTGTCGAAGTAGACGTTCCGCCGTAGATAGGTCGTCGGCGGCTTCGGCAAATTGCCGTGCGCATCCGACCGCGCGCCCCAGGCATGATCGATACGGCCGGAATAGGCACCGAGGAAACCGCCGCCGTGCACGGCAAGAACGCGAAGCTTCGGATGCCGTTCGAAGACGCCGTCGAAGATCAGGTAGTGCAAGGCGACGGTCGTGTCGAGCGGGTTGCCGATGACGTTGTTGAAGTAAAAACGCGCGAAACGCTGCGGCTGGGTGAAACCGGTTGGGTGGATCAGCACCAGTGCGTCAAGTTCCTCGGCTTTCTTCCAGAACGGCGCGAAAGCAGGATCGGATAGCTCCTTGCCGTTGACGTTGGTGAGAATCTCGACGCCCTTGAACTTGAGCTGCTTCATGCAACGCTCAAGCTCTTTCGCCGCCTCATTGCCGTCCTGCATCGGCACGCCGCCGAGCGCAACAAGCCGGTCGCTATGCTTGCTGACATATTCGGCAATGCCGTCGTTGAGGGCGCGGGCGGCCTGCACGCCGACATCGACGGTCAGGTAGTAATAGATCTGCGGCGGCGCTGGGCAGATGAGCTGCACGTCGACGCCCATCTCGTCCATCACGCTAAAGCGCTCGTCCGTCGTGCTTATGCGCGTGCGGATATCGGCCGCCTGCTTTGCCATCAGAGCCTGCGTCTCGGGTGTCGAGTCCTGAACCAGCGGATCGGTGGACTGCTTGAGATGCGGCGTCACGATCTCGGCGACGCGCGGCACCGCGACATGCGCGTGCATATCGACGGTGAGACTTTTCGGCCGCACGTCGCGCCCCGGCTTGCCATGCTTGCGCGCAGCGGTGTCGGCGTATTTGTTCCAGATGTCAGCCATTTCCAGCCTCTCGTTTGTCATCATCCGCGAAAACGGACGATCCAGTAACCCGCGCGGTTGCGGTTTTCAACGTGAAGAAATCAGAACACCCCGAGGTGTTGGCGCAAATCGACGCCGTCTTTTTCCAGTTTTGATGGCGTCGAGACCACGGCGACGCGGCCGGTGTTGAGGATGACAATGTCGTCAGCGACGTCGAAGACCAGCTTTGGGTTCTGTTCGACCAGCACGATCGATAACCCGCTTTCCTTCAGCTTGCGGATGGTCGTCATGACTTCGGCGACGATCTGCGGCGCCAGGCCTTCCGATGGTTCATCCATCAGTAATACGCGCGGATTGCCCATCAATGCGCGTCCGATAGCCAGCATTTGCTGCTCGCCACCCGAAAGGTGCGCGGCGATCTGATTGCGCCGTTCGGCGAGACGCGGAAACATTCCGAACACGGTATCGATAGTCCACGGCGCATGCTTGCTGCCGGCATCGGGTTTGCGCGCGGCGACGGCCAGATTCTCACGCACGGTCAGGCTCTTGAAGATGCGGCGGCCCTGCGGCACCAGCGCGACGCCGCGTGCCGCGATCATCTCGGGCGAGAGGCCGCCCACTTGTTCGCCGAAGACCACGATTTCACCGCGGCGCGCTGGCAACAGACCCATGGTGACATTCATGCACGTCGATTTGCCGGCGCCGTTTCGGCCGAGCAACCCGAGCATGCGGGCCTCGCCAAGTTCGAAAGACACATCGCCCAGCACATGGCTGTCGCCGTAATAGGCGTCGATGTGGCTGAGACTCAGCGCACTAGTGGCCAAGGTAGACCTCCCGCGTGCGAGAATCGGCAACCACCTCGGCGCGATTGCCTTCAACGATCACTTCGCCGAAATGCAAAAGCGTTATGCGCTCGGCGAATTCCAGCGCGACGTCCATGTTGTGCTCGATCATGACGATGGTGACGTCGCGCGGGATCGCCAGCAATAACTGCTGTACGTCGCGGCGCTCATCGATCGACAAGCCCGCGAATGGCTCATCGAGCAACAGCACTTTCGGATTTTGCGTCAACGCCATTGCAATCTCGACGCGGCGGCGCTCGCCGTAAGAAGTCTGCGCGAGCGGCCGGTTTGCAATGTGACCGAGGCCGACGCGCTCCAGCGCCGCTTGTGCGTGTTCGACGAAATGACCTTGGCGCCGCAGATCAATCAGCGGATTCCAGCGCGCGGGCGACAGGCCGAGCAGCGCCAGCGTCACGTTATGAAGGATCGTGTTGCGCGCAAACAGCGTGATGATCTGGTAGGTGCGCGCCATGCCAAGGTGCGCGCGCCGGCGGCTTGGCACACGGGTGATATCTTGGCCGAACAGTTGAATTGAACCGGAATCGGGCGTCAGCTCGCCAGTAATCAGATTGAACAAAGTCGTTTTGCCGGCACCGTTCGGGCCGATAATGAGCCGGCGTTCGCCTGGCTCGACATTGAGGTTGACGCCGGTGGTCACGTGCAAGCCGCCGAACGATTTGCAAAGGCCGGTTACCGTGAGGGCGTTCATGGCTTTGCCTCCGCCCCGCCGGCAATCGCGGCCGTGCTGCGCTTGCGCCACGCCAGCCGCCACAGCCGGGCAGTTCCAGGCACCAGGCCTTCGGGCATCAGGATGACAATCGCGACGAAGATGGCCCCGAGCAGGAAATTCCAGCGTTCGATAAAGCCGCTCACGACTGTTTTGACCGCGACGACAAGGCCGGCTCCGACGATCGGCCCAAGCAGCGTCCCGGCGCCGCCTGAGATAACCATGAGCAATACTTCGGCCGACGAGGTGAGGGCCAATGTCTGCGGGCTGATGAATTGCGTGTAGTAAACGAACAGGATGGCGGACACGGCAGTCAGCAGGCCGGAAAACAGGCAGGCATAGAATCGGATTGCCCAGACGTGATAACCGAGCGCGTTCATGCGGCGCGGTTGATCACGCGTGCCCATCAGCGCGGCGCCAAGCGGGGAGCGAACAAATACCGCCACCGCCGCAAGCGACAGCAGGAAAACGACAAGCGTTGCGTAATAGAACGTATTCACGTCGGACAACGAATAGCCGAACGGTTCGGGACGCGTCTTCAGGCTCAATCCATTGTCGCCGCCGGTGAGGCTGATCCAGCGATAGGCGAGGCCCCAGAGGATTTCGCCCAACGCCAGTGTGATCATGATGAAGCCGATGCCGGTCGAGCGGAGCGACAGCGCCGCAAAGATCGCCATTGCAATCATGCTGATCACCAGCGCGATGAGGATCGCCGCGGGATGACCGAGCCCAAGTTGCAACATGTAACCGGTGGCATAGGCGGTGACGCCGAACAGACCAGCGTGCCCAAGGGACACCAGTCCCGCATAGCCTACGAGCACGTTCAGCCCGAGCGCGAAGATCGCGTAGAAGAGAATCTGGCTGGAGACGTTGATGTAATAGATGCCGGGCATCCAGTACGGCACTGTGACCAGCAAGGCGAACGCGGCGAGGAGGGCGAGGAAACGTATTGTCACGGCACGTGCCTGCCGAACAGACCTTGCGGGCGCAGCAGCAGGACCAGCAACATCGGAAGAAAAAGGACGAAGTATGCAAGCTCCGGCAGGAGCGCCTGGCCGAAGTTATAGATGAAGCCGACGATGATGCTCCCCACAAATGAGCCAAGCAGGCTGCCAGTCCCCCCGAGGATGACGACCACGAGCGCCAGCGGCAGCATGTCCTGGTCGAGACCTGGATAGACGGACAGGATTGGCCCACCGATGATGCCGGCGAAGGCCGCAAGGCCGGCGCCCAGCGCAAAGACGATTGTAAACAGCTGCGACACGCGAATCCCGACAACGCGCGCCATGTCGGGATCATCGACGCCGGCGCGGATCATGGCGCCGAGACGCGTGCGTTCCAGCAGTAGCCAAAGCGCAATCGCAAACACGATTGCGATGACGATGATCGCGAGGCGATAGGCGGGAAACACAAGAACGCCAAAGCGTGCAAAGCCATCAAGTTCGGGAGGCGTCGGAACGGAGATAGGGTCGCCGCCCCATATCATCAGGCAGAGGTCCGCGGCCATGAACGACAGGCCGAGCGTGACGAGCACCTGCGCCAGCTGATCGCCGGGCATGCGGCGCAGCAGGAACCGTTCGGCCAGCGCGCCAAGAGCCGCAACGCTCAATGTCGCCAGAACTGCCGCAAGCCAGAAATTCAATTGGAAGCCGTGGATGCCCAGGACGAAAGTGACGCCGATGTAAGCGCCCAGCATGAACAGCGAGCCGTGCGTCAAATTCGGAATGCGCATCAGCCCGAAGATGAGGGAAAATCCCGCAGAGAGCAGGAACAGCAGCCCACCGAAAGTGATGCTGTTGACCGCCAGCACCAGCCAAAAATTCATGGTAGCCGCCGTCCCGCGCTCGTCGTGTCAAAGAATCGCGGGCGCCTGTACGGCGCCCGCGTAAGGTCTCGCATTATGATTTGAGCGGCGGGAAGTCGCGCGAATAGACCGGTTGCTGGAGGAACTTCTGTTCGTCGTAGGTCCAGAACTGGCTCACGTTCGGATAGGTCTTGACCGTCTTGTTGACGAGCTTGCCGCCGACCTTTTCGCATTTGCGGATGTAGAAGTTGCCGACCGCGTTTCCGAGGTGGTCGAACTTCACCGGCCCGCGCGGTGTATCGGTGAGCGACACCGATCGCAGAGCTTTCATAAATTCGGCTTTGTCGTCGCTGTTGCCTCCGGTCTTCTTCAGTGCCGCGTCGATGACCATGCAGTTGATATAGAGGCCGGCCGCGTAGAAGCCGGGATCGAGGTTGAAGTTTTTCTGCATGCCGGCAACGAAACGTTTGTTGGCCTCGGTCTCGGCATCGAGCGTATAGGGGCAGCAACTGACGAGGCCGACGGCCTCATCACCATAGCTGCGCAATAGCGCGTCATCGCCGCCGGTCTGACCGGTGACAACGGGGAACTTGAGACCGGCGCTGGCATATTGCTTCATGAACTTCAGCGGATTGCCGCCGGCGAAGCCCTGGCATACGCCATCGCAATCCGCGATTTGCGCGAGATAAGGCGTGTAGTCCGGGGTGGCGAGCGGCGGCCATAGCTTCTTGAGGATCTTGCCGCCATTGTCTTCGAACGTCTGCTGGAAACCGCCCATCTGCTCGTAACCGAAGGCGAAGTCCTCCGAGATGGTGATCATATTCTTCAGTTTCATTTCCTTCGCAGCATAGTCAGCCATTGGATGCATGGCCTGCGACGAGCAGGCTGACGCGCGCAGGAAATACGGATTCGGCCGCCGCTGTGTCAGATCTTCGGCCGCGGCGAGGCTCAGAAGCGGTGTCTTCGCCTGTGCGATGTAATCGGTGATCGCGAGCAGCTCGAAAGCCGCGAGCGGCCCGATGATTGTGTCGACCTTGTCTCTTTCGACCAGTTCCTGTGCCTTGGTCTTTGCGCCGGCGGGGCTGCCGCCGGTGTCGGCGGAGACGAAATCCACTTTGCGGCCGGCGAAGGTGTTGTCCTTTTCCTTCAGGTAAGTGATGACGCCTTGCTCCATCTGGATGCCGCCCTGCGCGAGCGGGCCGGTCTTGATGGTGAGCAGGCCGAGCTTGAATGGCGCCGCTTGCGCGATCGCCGGTGCGGGGAATTTGAAAGTCGCAGCGACTGCGCCGGCAGCTGTACCGGCCATAAATTTGCGACGGCTGACCTTGCGAGACATTACGTTCCTCCCTCTACGCCCCTGTTGGGGCTGATATTTTGACTGGCCTTACTTGCAATTGTAAGCGGGCCGTCAGGCTTTGGTGACACATTGGACCGCCATGCCCCACCGCGGCGGACCAATTTCACCCATCATCGGCCAAGCCATTCCATGATGTAAAGCCCAGATCGCCTGCGGCGTAATGCTCCCACCGGTTGCGATGGGCAGGCCGGTCGCACAATCCAGATCGGATTTTCAGGAATTAAATGCCGAGATAGCTGGATTTGATCTCGTCATTGGCGCGCAATTCTTCAGGCTTGGCGGAATACACAACCTGGCCTTTGCTCATCACGTGCACATAATCGACCAGTTTCAGCGCGAGGTGTGCATTCTGTTCGACCAGCAGAATTGAGAGGCCCTCTTTTTTCAGCGTGCCGATCGCCTCCCAAAGGCCTTGAATGATGATCGGGGCCAGACCCTCCGATGGCTCATCCATGATGAGGCAATCGGGGTTCGTCATCAGCGCACGGCCGATGGCAAGCATCTGCTGCTCGCCGCCGGACAATGTCTTGGCACGCTGCGTGCGGCGCTCTTGCAGTCGCGGAAACAACTTATAGACACGCTGCAAATTCCAGCCGTGGCGGTCAGGACTGCGCTCGGCGACAAGCAAGTTCTCTTCGACGCCAAGGGTCGGAAATACGCGCCGGCCTTGCGGTACCAGGCCCATGCCGCCGCGCACTGTTTCGAACGATGCCTGGTGCGTGATGTCGTCGCCCTTGAACACGACTTTGCCGCGGCGCGGTGGATTGAAGCCGACAATCGAATTCACCAGCGTCGTTTTGCCAACGCCATTGCGTCCGAGCAGCCCCAGAATCTGGCCTTGCTCGAGTTGCAGCGACAGGCCCTGCAGGACGTAAGCGTCGCCGTAGTACGTGTGAATATCTTGAACTTCGAGAATGGCCATGGTGTCAGTCGGTTCCCAGATAGATTTCCTGCACCCTGGCGCTTGAATGGATTTGGTGAGGCGTACCGGTCTCGAGGATTTCGCCGAAATGAAGAACAGAGATTTTCGATGCGACGTCGAACACGACATCCATATCGTGTTCAATCAGGAGAATCGCGAGCTTGGGATCGAGCTTCATCAGGAATTCGGCCATCTCGGTGGACTCGCCTGAAGACAGGCCCGCGGCCGGCTCGTCGAGCAGCAGAATTTTCGGATCGCTGGCGAGGCCCAGCACAATCTCGAGCTGGCGCTGCTCACCATGCGACAGATTTCGCACCTCGGTATCTTTGCGGTCGAGGAAGTTAGCTTGTTCGAGCAGGTGATGGGCCTTGTCGTAGACCTCTTTGTACGATGACAAGAAGCGCCACATGACAAATTTTGTTTGTCGCAGTCCCTTGATCGCCAGCAAGACGTTGTCGAGCACGGTGAGTTTCGGAAACAGGCTGGTCACCTGGAAGGTACGGGCCATGCCGAGCGCCGTGCGCCGATGGCTCGGCCACCCGGTGACGTCCTGTCCAAAAAGCAACACTTGCCCCGACGTCACCGGGTAGATGCCGGTGATCAAATTGAACAGCGTGGTTTTGCCGGCGCCGTTCGGGCCGATGATGGCCTGCCGGTCGCCCGGCATGACGCTCAGCGTGACTTCACGCGTGGCCTGTAACCCACCGAAGCTCTTGCACAGTCCCTTGAGTTCGAGCGCCGGGACCTGGCTGCCGTTCGATTGAGTGTCGGTGCTCACGCGTACATCCTTGGCATTCAAAATGATGGCCGGGGCCTGTTTAAAAGCCCCGGCATTTGTTTGTTATTCGCAGTTTTTGCAGGGCGGGTACTCGCGGTCGTAGACCGGATGCGCCAGGAACTTCGCCTTACCCTCGGTCCAGAACTGGCTGACCTTCGGATAAGTCTTGATCACGGTGTTCCAGAGCTCGTCCTTGTCGTAACCGAACATCTTCGTTTTGGTGACTTTCTTGATGTAGACGTTCTCGATCGGGTTACGCATGTCGTCGAGCTCGACCGGCCCGCGCGGGGCGTCGAGCTTGATGCTCGCCATGATCTTGATGAACTCCTCCGGTCCCGGATACTTGCCGCCGGCCTTCGTAAGGGCCTTATCGAGCCACATCGCGGTGGTGTAGTTGTTCTCCGAGTAGTAGCCCGGCACTTTTCCGAACTTTTCGCGATAAGCCTTCACGAAGGTCTGGTTTGCCGGCGTGTCGATTGCCGCGCTGTAGTGCAGGGCGGAAACGTCACCGATCACCTCGTCACCCATGAATGGCAACACGAACTCGTCGTAGCTCACGCCGCTCCCGAGGATCGGCGTCTTGATGCCGGCCGAACGCAGTTGCTTGGGAAACTGCAGCGCCATCGGGCCGACCATCGTTGTGAAGATGCCGTCGGCGTCCGATTTGAAGGTCGGGATGTAAGGTCCGAAGTCCTTGGTACCGAGCGGGGGCCAGATTTTCTGGATGATTTTGCCGCCGCAGGCTTCGAACGCGGACTGGAAGCCGCCGGCGGTTTCGTAGCCGAACGCATAATCGGCCGCGATGACGATCACTTTCTTGAAGCCGTTATCGCAAGCCCATTGCCCGAGCGGGTGGTGCGGCAGCGATGACGTCCAGCTCGTGCGCAGGAAGTAGGGATATTTGTCGAGCTGGCGTTGCGTCAGGTCGTCGGCCGAAGACACCGAGGAAATGTAGAGAGTCTTTTCGCTGGTCGAGATCGGCGCCAGCGCATAACCGCTGGAGGCGAGCAGGCCGCCGATAAACATCTGCACCTTGTCTTGCAGAATCAGTTTCTTTGCCTTGGTGACGCCGGTGTCAGGCTTGCCTTGATCGTCCTCGACGATGAACTTCACGTCCATGCCGCCGAGCTTGTTGTTGTGTTCGGAAAGATAAAGCTGGAATCCGTCCACCATATCCTTGCCAACCTGGGCAAAGATGCCGGTCACCGGCGCGATGTAGCCGATACGCAGCTCTTCTGCGCTGGCGTGCGTGGTCAAACCGAGACCAAGTGCGAGGCAACTGCCCAGCAAAGCCTTCTGTAGTCTGTTCGTCATCGATATTCCTCCCTTGTTACCGTGACCTTCCCTTTGCAGTTCAGGAAGGTTTAGTCGCGAGTTTTTTCAAACTCTCGTCCTTACTCTTAGAGCTAAATCGTTGCCGTACGCGGGAGAGCAACCCCATCAAGCCCATCGGCAGATAGAGAATGGTGAGCACATACACGCCGCCGAGCACATACTGCCACCATGGCACCAGCGTGCTGAGGTATTCGCGCAAACCGAACACGATGGCCGTGCCCATCGCGGCCCCCACCAGCGTGCCAGCACCGCCAAGCACAACCATGAGCAACGAATCCACTGACGTGGTCAGCACCACTGTTTCCGGGCTGACGTGGCCATTGGTTTGAGCCCACAACACGCCGGCAAGTCCGCCAAAGCCGCCAGCAATGATGAAGGCGATATATTTGTGCAGCCAGGTGTTGTAGCCGAGAATCTGCATGCGCAGCTCACGCTCGCGTATCCCGGCAAGACTCTGCCCGAATGGCGAGCGCACCAGGACGTACATCAGCGCCATCGAGACCGCGAAGAAGGCAAACACGAGATAGAAGAACGTGACCTCGTTTCCAAGGTCGAGGCCGAAATTGGGTCGGCCTGACATATTGATGCCGTTGTCGCCGCCCGTGAGCGAATTCCAGCGATAAGCGAGGCCCCAGACGCATTGGCCGAGCGCCAGCGTGATCATCAGGAAATAGACGCCGCCCGCGCGGATTGCGAAAAGCCCAAACACGGCGGCAAGCGCCGCTCCGATCAGGATTCCGAGAATGACAACAATCCAGAAATCCCAGCCGAGTCCGAAGTGAAATTTGGTGGCAAGTACAGCGGTCAAGTAGGCGCCGACACCGAAATAGGCCGCTTGTCCCATCGAGGAGAGCCCGGTGAAGCCAAGCAGAAGGTCGACGCTCATCGCGAGAATTGCAAAGGCCATCGCCCGTGTCGCCAGGAGGACGACGAACGAACCCGAGTGCGGAACGACGATCGCGATCAGCGCCAGCGCTGCGACGACGACCAGGATTTTGATGAGTGATTTATCCATGGGTCTTGTTCACTCGCGCCCGAACAATCCGGTCGGCTTCACCGCCAGAATGAGAACCATCGGGGCATACAGCGTGAAATAAGAGATTTCCGGGAAAAGTGCCTTACCGAAATTGTCGGCAAGGCCGACCGCGAGCGCGCCGATGGCAGCGCCACCAAGACTGCCCATGCCGCCAATGATCACGACCGCGAAGGCCAGTGGCAGCATTTCGAAATCGAGACCGGGATAGATGCCGAGAAAGGCGCCGCCGATCACGCCGCCGAGCGCCGCGAGGAACGCGCCAAGCGCAAAGATGAACATTGAAATACGATTGGTATCGATGCCGACGCCGCGCGCCATTTGGGCGTCGTCAACGGTTGCACGAACGGCGGCGCCCATGCGTGTTTTTTCCATCACCAGCCAGAGCACGATGCCGAACGTCAACGCCATGCCGATCATGAACACGCGATAGAGCGGCAGATAAATGCCGCCCACGACAATACTCTGCGTCAGTGCCGGCGGCGGATTGATGTCCATATTGTTGCCGCCCCAGATGTCGAGCGCGCCTTGCTGGAACAAAAAGGCGAAGCCGACTGTGAGCAGAACCTGCCGAAGGACATCGGTTTCGATCGCTACGATCGAGACGCGATTGAGGATGAAAAAGAAGACTGTAGCAACAGCGGCCGTAACGGCGATGAACGGAGCCCAGCCCGCGCCGATAAAGTGACCGTGAACGGCAGCTAATGCTGCCAGCACGCCCAATCCGACGCCGATGACGGCATTGCGGACGGATTCGAAGCCTTCCGAACGAAGGAAGAGGCGCTCCATCACCAGGCCAATGAGCGCAACGGCGAGTGCGGCGAGAGGGAGTGACAGCGCCCACGATCCGGTCGTGTGAATGATCGACAGCGCGATGTAGCCGCCCCATAAAAAATATGCGCCATGCGACAAATTGACGATGCGCATGACCCCGAAGATCAGAGACAGACCGCTGCCGACGAGAAACAACAACGCGCCGTAAGACACGCCATTGAACGCCTGAACTACCCAGAATTGCGTACCCATTTCCCCCCTGAGCCTTCTGTTACGTCGAAGGTTGCGCGGAGCTTACCTTAGGTTCAATGGGAAAGAACACCCCAAATGGCCGCAGCTTCTATTTGTAATGAAGCTCCAGTTCGCGTCGGCGTGCTGTGCTACCGACGTGCTGCCCGCTTTTTCGGCGGAATGATCGGCAGCAACAAATAAGGCGTCTTGCCGCGACCAAATTGCAGGCTGGTAGTGCCGTTAAAAATGGCGGACGGGCGGTCGCGCGGATCATCGTGCAAGAATGGGCCGCAGCCCTTCAGCTCGTTTTTGAAGTTTGAGAGCTTGCCGCCGCTCGCGCCGCCGTATTCATAATCCTTCCCGCGAACCGACAGGCCGACGCGATAGCCGGCCGGCACGACGATCGATGTCGGCCAGATCTCGATGTCGAGTTCGACCGTTTCGCCTTTCTTTAACGGCTGCTTCTGATCGTGTGTGTGATAGGGGCGGTAAGGCTTTGACAGCTTTTTATCGAGCTTGCGGTGCGAGGCGCGCAACCATCCTTGTGCAACAGGCGTGTGCGGGTCGATGGCGCCCTGAAAGACGATTTCCTTCAGGTCACCGGTGAACACGCGCAGGACGATGAAGAAATCGGCGTCGGAAGTCGACGAAGCCGCAAATAGTTTAAGCGCCGACGGGCCTGTGATTTCGGTTTCCTGCGCAAGCGGTGGCGTGAGGAATGTGAAACCGTCACCCATGGACGAAAATTTAAGCTGCGCCGCGCCCGATGGCTTCTTTGTCGTCAGCGTCATTGCCGCCGGGTCGAGATAGAATTTGGTCCATTTGGTGCGCTTGAGCGGCCATTCGTTTTCAGCGCGCGGCACGAATTTGTCGATATGGCGCACTTGCAGCAGCACTTTCGGTTGCTTCGCCCAGCCCTCTTTTTTCCCGTGCAGGAAATGATCGAAAAATCGCAACTGCTGCTCGCGGCCGTAGTCAGTGTAGAAATGGGTCCAGTGCTCAATGCCGTGCGCTTCAAGCCATTTGTGCTTGGCGGCGGCCCGCCCGAAGCCCTCGAAATTCCCGCGTGGATGCAGGCCCTGGCCGCCCCAATTGGCGGCGGAGAATAACGGCGTGGTGATCTTGTCCCACTTCGGCGAGCGCGCCTTGTGGTAATCGTCGTCCATCGGATGAGACGCGATGTCTGATCCGAAATCGGAGCGGTTCTTCGCAAGTTCGGCTTCCGCCAAAGTTTCCGGCCCGCACACGAGCTCGCCGTGAACGCGGCTGCGTTTGCCGCGTTCGCCCGCGCCGTATTGCACGGTCTTGACCTGCATGTCGTACCAGTTCTCCCAGAACGTCGAGAGAATGCCGCCATGGTGCGTCATGTCGCGATACCAGTCGGCGGCGCCTTCCCAGATGCACATGGCGGCGAGATGCGGCGGCTGCAGCGACGCGACATGCCACTGGTTGATGCCGTAGTAGGAAATCCCGTTAAGGCCGACTTTGCCGTTGGACCAAGGCTGCACGCCGGCCCACTCGATCGAGTCGTAGAAGTCTTTCGTTTCGCGTGGAGAGAAATGGTCGATAAAACCGGGCGAGCAGCCGGCGCCGCGTGAATCCACGCGCACGCAGACGTAGTCGTGCGGCACCCATTTTTCCGGATCGACCACTTCCCAGCTTTGATAAAGGTTGCTCGAGCCCGCGGTGACATCGGGATGCTTTTCCGTCATGCGCTGCCACGCGCTTGGGTAGCCGTCCTGGAAGGCGAGGTTCTTGGCGTAGGGTCCGTAGCTGAGGATGACCGGGAATTTTCCTTCTTTCACCGGACGAAAGACGTCGGCGCGGAGTACCAGGCCGTCGTCCATGGTGATCGGGACGTCCCAATCAATCCGCATGCCGTCGCGGATTTCCGTCCGCTGCTGCAATGACGCCATCACACGCCCTCCCTGAAGTCTTCCGTCATGCCCGTGCTTGGCGCGGGCATCCATTTTTCTTTTTGATCTTGCAAGACGTAGATGGCCGGGACAAGCCCGGCCAAGCCCGGCCATGACGAAGAATGATCTATCAACGTGAGACGGCCGCACTACTTCCTGCGCCGTTTCACTTTCGCCATCTTTTCCAGCACAGCGCAGACGGCTGCAGTATCGCGGCCGCCGAGGCCGCTCTTCATTGCTTTGAGATAGATACCCTTGGTGGCATTGAATATCGGTGTCGGCACACGAATTTTGCGCGCGTAGTCGCCGATCACCTGCATGTCTTTGTCCCACACGGAAATCTTCATGGTGACGTCGTCGTAGCGGCCCTTCGCCATCATTGGCGCGCGCAGTTCGAACACGCGCGAATTGCCGGCTCCGGCCCTGACCAGATCGACGATCATTCGCGGGTCGAGGCCGGCTTTCATGCCAAGCACCATGGCCTCGGCGGAGGCGACATTGTTGATAGCGACCAACAGATTGGCCACGTATTTCATGCGGCTGCCGTTGCCAAATTGGCCCACATTGAAAACGTGGCGACCAAACGACGTCAGCAGCGGCCGCAACCGGGCGATAATTCGGGCATTGCCGCTGGCGTAAAAGACCAGATCGCGATTCTTTGCTTGCGAGCCGGTGCCGCTCACGGGACAGTCGATCATCACGTGGCCGGCTTTTTGTAAGGCGCGCGCCGCTTTTTCCTTATCTGAAATTGTGAAGGTGCTCATTTCCACCAGCACCTTGCTCTTGAGCTTGGCGGCTGCGATCTTTTTCACGGTATCGGCAAGCGCTTGCGGCTTGGGCAGGCTGGTGAGGATGGTCGGCACCGCGGCTGCGACTTCGGCAGCATTGTTTACGACCTCAACACCAGCGCGCTTGGCTTCGCGGCGCCGCGCGGGATTTGTGTCGTAGCCAATCACCCGCCAGCCGGCCGCCGCCAAATTCTTGGCGAACGCGCCGCCCATGATGCCGAGGCCGATCACGCCGACCGTGCCTTTGGTCCTTCTCACTGCCATTCACCGTCTCCTCGATGCTGAATCGCATCACCGTGGTCCCGTTTCCTCTTATGCGTTGACTGTTGGGCTGTCGAGTCGATCACGTAAGATGGCTTTTAAGCACGGCCGTGATCGCCTATCGTCGGCGCCAATTGGATCAGGGAGGTCGCAAGGAGGTCGTATGCGAATTGGCGTTGCAGGTCTTGGGGTCATGGGTGCGGCAGTCGCCGCGCGTCTCATGGAAGTCGGCCACCAGGTCACCGTGTGGAATCGAACACCCGAAAAGACGAAGTCCCTCGCGGATGCCGGCGCGAAAGTGGCCTCGACGCCGGCGGAGCTCGCGAGCGCCGTCGAAGTCACGATCACCATGTTGACGGATGCCGCCGCGATCGACGCGGTCTACAACGGGCCAAAGGGCCTTTTGTCGGGCGATGTGAAGGGCAAGCTGCTCATTGAAATGAGCACCGTGCCGCCGAAGGTGCCGCTTGCACTCGCGCCCAAGGTGCGCGCGAAGGGCGCAGCGATGGTGGAATGCCCGGTCGGCGGCTCAACTGCACCGGCACGCCAGGGCAAATTGCTCGGCCTGATGGGGGCCGAGCCGGCCGACGCCGCCCGCGCCAAGCCAATTCTCGATCAACTCTGCCGGCGGCTCGAACATTGCGGTCCGGTCGGCACCGGCGCGTCGATGAAGCTTGCGATCAACTTGCCGCTGATGGTCGCGTGGCAGGCCTACGGCGAGGCCTTCGCCATCGCGCGCGCGGCGGGCTGGGAGCCGAAACGGCTGCTCGACCTGTTCGTCGATACCAACGGCGCCAATCCGGCGCTGAAAAACCGCGCCGACATGATCGTCACCATGTTCGAGGGGCGCGACCCGGGGCCAACGACATTCAGCATCGCGAACGGCGTGAAGGATCTGCGCACGATGGTCGAAACCGGTGAGGCCGGCGGCGCAGATATGTTCGTCACCAAAGCGGCGCTTGCTGGTTTCGAGGATGCGACCAAACACGGCTTCGGTGGCGGCGACGGCTCGCGCATGTCGGTCTATTGGGCCAACCGGAAGAAATCCGGCGCATGATCCCGAAAAGTGGGACCCGGTTTTCGGAAAAGATCACGCGTAAAAATTGAGGAGTTGAGTATGTCCGTAACGCTGGCTCAGGCTTCGAACATTGTCGATGCCACGCTGAAAAAGGCGCGAGATCTTAAACAAATGCCGCAGACGGTGGTTGTGCTCGACGCAGGCGGCCATCTTGTCTGCGCCAAGCGTGAAGATGGGTCGGGCATCATCCGCTTCGAAGTGGCCGTCGGCAAAGCCTATGGCGCGCTCGGAATGGGCTGGGGCTCACGCACGATGATGGAGCGCGCCGCGCAGAATCCAAATTTTCTCACCGCGATTGTCGCTGCGAGCGGCGGTCGGCTCGTGCCCAATCCCGGCGGTGTGCTGATCCGTGATGCCGACAACCGTGTGCTTGGTGCGGTCGGAATTTCCGGCGACACCGGCGACAATGACGAGATCATTGCGGTCGCCGGAATTGAGGCGGCGGGACTGAAAGCAGATCCGGGCGGCGCAAAGAAATAGCCCCGGACAACAATATCAGGGAGGTCATCGTGAAGCTTTTCTCATTCTGGCGGTCGCTCGCGACTTACCGCGTGCGCATAGCAATCAACCTCAAGGGCCTTACGCCCGAGGTGATTGAAGTTAATTTGATAAAAGGCCATCAGCGAGATCCCGAATTCCGCGCGGTCAATCCAATGATGGCGATCCCGGCACTCGTCGACGGCAGTGGACCGGCATTGTTCGAGTCATTGGCGATCATCGAATATCTCGACGAGACGCATCCAAATCCACCGCTGATGCCGAAGGACCCGAAGGCCCGT
Source organism: uncultured Alphaproteobacteria bacterium (assembly GCA_963743405.1). Lineage (GTDB taxonomy): Bacteria > Pseudomonadota > Alphaproteobacteria > Rhizobiales > Xanthobacteraceae > Pseudolabrys. The sequence continues at coordinate 70,286 of CAVUPX010000010.1, forward strand.
GCGCGCGTCCGTGGACTGTCGCAAATTGTAGCTTGCGATTCACATCCCCTGATCGTGCCGCGCGTGCGCGAATATCTCGCACACGAGTTCAAAGTCGATGAAGCGGGCGTCATGAAATGGGCGCAACATTGGCATCGGGCAGCGCTGACCGCACTGGAAGAACATCTTTCGACTGAAAAGGAAACGGGTACGTATTGCCAGGGCGAGCAGATCACTATCGCTGACATCTGCCTTGCCAGTCAGGTCGCAGGCGCAAATTTCTTTAAAGTCGACTTGGCGCCATATCCAACAGTCGGCCGCATCGCCGCCACCTGCGCCAAAAATGATGCCTTTGCGCGCGCTCACCCGCTGAAGCAGCCGGGCGCGCCAGCCGCAGCGTAGTAGCCAGTTCCGCATGATCAATACCGCGATCGTCGGCCTCGGCTGGTGGGGCAAAACGCTGGTGAAGGCGGCGGCCGATTTCGGTGCGCCGATGCGATTTCGTTCGCGGCGTTACGCTTGAGCCTGATGCGGTGCGGGACTTCGCCGGAGAACACAAAATTGCGCTCAGCACATCGATCGACGATGTGCTGGGCGACAAATCGATTCAGGCCGTGGTCTTGGCGACACCGCACACCAAGCATCGCGCACAGGTGGAGGCAATCGCCAGCGACGGGTAAGCACATTTATTGTGAAAAGCCGTTCGCGCTCAGCAAAGCAGACGCGCAGGCCGCGCTCGATGCATGCGAACGCGCCGGCATCGTGATTGCGGTCGGCCACCATTTCCGTCTGATGCCGTCGATGCGTGTGCTGGCGGAACTCAAGGAGGCCGGCGCCTTTGGTACGATCATGCATGCGGAAGGCAATTACAGTCACGACTGGCTGGCTGATTACCCGGCCGACAGCTGGCGCTTGCGTACGGAAGAAAGCCGTGCCGGCGGCATGACCGGCATGGGCATCCACGTCCTCGATTGCTTTCGCGACATGGTTGGGCCGATGAAGCGCATCAGCGCCTTGTCGAAAGCGCGTGCGCTCAAGCTTGCGACCGGCGATACGACATCCGCGCTGATCGAATTTGAAAACGGCGCCACTGGCACGCTGGCGACCACCATGAAAACGCCGTTCGTCTGGCGTATTGCGATTTTCGGCGAGCATTGCTGGGCAGAGAGCGTGAGCGAAACGCGCGCGATTGTTCGCCGCGCCGGGTAAGGAGCCCGAAGTGATCGACCGGCCTGCGGACAACCACCTCGGCCGCAACCTCGATTACTTTCGCCAAAGCGGTACTCGGGCAGGGGGCGTTTCCGATTCCGCCCGCCGGTATCCTGCAGACCGCCTCGGCATTGGAAGCGGTGTTTAAGTCCGTCGATGCCAACGGTGCGTGGATTGCGATATAGTGAGGCATGGCCGAACCGCAATTCCGTTTTGACGATGGCGCCGCCTACGAGCGGGTGATGGGCGTCTGGAGCCGGCTGGCCGGCGAGGTGTTCCTCGATTGGCTCAAGCTGCCGCCTGGCTTGCGCTGCATCGACATCGGCTGCGGCAATGGTGCTTTCACCGAGCTTCTGGTTGAGCGCTGCGTGCCCGCCGAGGTGCAGGGTATCGATCCCTCGCCGGCGCAACTGGCCTTTGCCCGTGAACGCCACAAAGCAAACGTCGCCAAATTTCAGCAAGGTGACGCCATGGCGCTGCCGTTTGGCGAGGACCAGTTCGACGCAGCGACCATGGCCCTGGTGATTTTCTTCGTTCCCGATCCGGTGAAAGGCGTGGCCGAGATGGCACGCGTGGTCCGGCCTGGTGGCACCGTCGCAGCCTACGCCTGGGACATGTTCGGTGGCGGCTTTCCCTGGAACCAAATCCAGGTCGAAATGCGGGCACTGGGGCTGAAGGTACCTTACCCGCCGAGTGCAAATGCGTCGCGGATGGAAACGCTTCAAGAGTTGTGGGCGGGCGCAGGCCTCGAATCCGTAGAGACAAGGGAAATTACTGTCGAGCGAAGCTTTCCCGATTTCGATGTGTTTTGGGCAACGTCCACGCTGGGGCCGAGCATAGCCCCGACGATCGCCGCCATGCCGGCCGCTGACGTCGAGGTGCTCAAGTTACGCGTGCGCGCCAAGCTGCCGCCGGATAGTGCCGGCCGCATCACCTACAGTGCACGAGCGAATGCCGTAAAGGGCCGCGTACCGAATTAGTGAAACGCAGGCTCTATGCCGATGCCTTCTTTTTCGAAGGCTCCTGCGGTCGCGCGATCCCAAACATCGTGAATATGCGCAACCTCCTGCTCGAAACGTTGCAGGAAAATACGCGCTTGTGTCGACAGCGTGCGCCGCGTGGGCTGGATCACCACAAATTCGGCGTGCAGTTCGGGATCGGCGATCGGATTCACTATGAGCTCGCCGCGGCCGATATCATTGACCGAGATCACACTCGGAAGAATGGTCACCCATTCGGAGCGGGCAACGAATTCGAGCGTCGCGATCATCGCATCCATCTCGAGAATTGCCGCGACTTCGACGGCATGAGCCTGGAAATAGGTTTCGAGATTGCGGCGGCGAATATTGTCGGGGCCGGGAACGACAATTTTCAGGGGCCGACATTCGGCCAGCCGCAACGGGGCGAGCGGCGTAAAGCCGGCGCGCGGTCCGGAAATCAGCATCTCGCGGTCGCGCACCAGCATGCGCGATTTCAATCCGATCGTGCCTTCGAATGCCGGCACCACGGCGAAGTCGAGCTCGTCGTCGAGGACCATCTCGGTGAGCAGCGCGCTGTAGCCTTCGACGATGTGAAGCCGCACTTCCGGACAGCGCGGCACGAAATCATCCAGCACCGGCGCCAGCACCGCGCGCGTGAATGTCGGCATCAGACCGATGCGCAGTTCGCCGCTGACTTCCCCGGCGAGCGAACGCGCTTCCTCGGCAGCGTGTTCAAGTGTGCCGACGGCTTCCACACAGCGCTTGTAGTACCGCAGGCCGGCCGGGGTCGGGGTGACCGCGCCAGAGGTACGGTCGAACAATTTGACCTTGAGGGTCCGTTCGACGGCTGCGACGTGTTGGGAGATTCCGGATTGGGTGGCGTTCTCCCGTTGCGCCGCGCGCGTGAAGGAGCCCTCTTCACAGACCGCGATAACGGCCCGGATTTGGCGCAGGGGGATATTGGCCATAAATGCCTCGTAAAATGCGACTATTAGAAAACCTAATGGTCGAGCCCAGAATATATTATTTCTTCTTTACGTGCCAACCGGCTTAGGATTTACGCCAATCAGCAACGGGCGCGACAACGCGCCGGTCGGGAGGGACGGCCATGGGAGCGAATTTCGGCATTGCCGGCGTGGATTGGCAGCAGCGGGTCAACTGGGAACGGCTGCGCGAGTATCGCATCGAGCGCGCGCGCACGATGATGAAGAAGCACGGTCTTGGCGCCATGCTCTGCATGTACGACGAGAACGTGCGCTACATCACCGGAACGCTCACGCCGGGCTGGAACCGGCTCAAGCCGGGCCTGCGCTACGCGATGCTGTGCGGCGACGGTCGCCCGATATTGTTCGAGCAAGGCGATCTTGGTTTCCAGATCGAGCGTCACTCACCGTGGATCCCGAAGGAGAACGTGCGTCACTCCTTCGCGTGGATCAAAGGTGCTGCGGGCCCTGCCTCGACCCAGCAAGTCAACAAGTTCACCAAGGCTGTGTTGCAAGCGATGAAGGACAACGGCGTCGCCGGACAAAAGCTCGGCGTCGACTTCATCGACATCAACATGATCAACATCTTCAAGGAGAACAACATCAACTGGGTCGACGGCATGACCCCGATGATGGAAGCGCGCGCAGTCAAGAGCCTCGACGAGCAGGAATGCTTCCGCATCGTCGGCGCGATCGGCGATGCGACTCACTGGGAGTGCATGAAGTTCCTGCGCCCCGGCATCACCGAAAACCAGGTGACCGCGCATCTGATGGAATATCTCTACAACATCCCGGGCATGGAAGACGTCGAGGACGTGATCGTGTCGTCCGGTCCGAACACCTGGCCGAACTGGCGCAACTTCTCCGACCGCATCATCCAGCCCGGCGATATCGTATTCATGGATTTGGCCGCGCTGACGTGGAACGGATACAAGTCTTGCTATTACCGCACGTATTGCGTCGGCAAGGAGCCGTCGAAAGAGCAGAAGGACACTTACGCGACCGCGCTTGAGTGGCTTTACGATTCAATCGGCGCGGTGAAAGTCGGTGCAACAACGCGCGACATCGCGCTCAAGTGGCCCTCGGCAATGGAAACCTGGGGCTATGAAGATGAGGATCAGGCCGCCGCCAACCTGTGGGGTCATGGCCTCGGTCTCGCTCAATACGACCCGCCCGTGATCTCACGCATCTGGTCGCTCGACCACCCGGTCGATATCCAGGAAGGCATGACCTTCGCGCTCGAGACCCAGCACGGCAAGCGTTTCCGCTACGGTGTACGCATCGAGGAAATGCTGATCGTGAAAAAGAACGAGATCGAGATCGTGTCGAACTTCCCTGTGAAGCAGATCACAGTCGTCGATCCGCTGCCGGGTTATGGCGATCACGTGAAATGAGTTTCGAGCCGGACGCACGAAGTCATCCCCGGGCGCGCCGAAGGCGAGACCCCGGGATCTCGAGCCGCAAGCTGTGCCCTCCTAAGCGAGATGGCCGGGACAAGCCCGCTGCACGCCACGACAGTAGAGAAATCAAAGCGATCGCGATGACTGCATTTCATTCTTCCGCTGGATGACCCTGCTGCCGCCGACCCTGAGCAGGTCGGTCCAAAGGCCGCAAATCTGGCGGGTTTGACGCAAGCCGGCCTGCCCACACCCGGCGGGTTCGCGCTGACGGCCGATGCCTATCATCATCAGCTGCGCCACCTCGGCGTCGACGACATGCTGCGGCAATATCGCGAGGCTGATCTGCCGAACTCGCGCCGTATTTCAATTCAGATCAGGCTGGCGCTTTACGAAAAGCCAATCGCATCCGAAATCCTTGAGCCCTTGCTCACCGCCTGGCGCAAACAGCGCGAGACATCTCCGCTCGGCGTTGTGCGCTCATCGGCGCTGATCGAAGACCGCAAGGGCGCAAACTTTGCCGGACAGTTTGAAAGTTTCCTTGGCCTTTCCGACGAAACCGAATTCCTGACAGCGGTGCGCGCCTGCTGGGCGGCACTGTGGACCTCGCATGCGCGCCGTTACATGGATAACCACGGTCTCTCGCCTGCCGACACCGCCATGGGTGTTCTGATTCAACCGCTGGTCTCGGCGCGGGCATCCGGCGGTGGTTTGAGCGAGACCGCAGAAGGACAAATGCTGATCTCGGCGACGTGGGGCCTCGGCTCTGCAATCGCGCAAGGTGAGGTCGTGCCCGATCGCATCGTGCTGAGCAAATCCGGCTTCCTGCGGACCGTTGAAGCGGGGCGGAAGAGCCATCGCGATACTTGTGAGCATGGCGTGTCGGCGCCGCAGCTCGTGCCCGACAATCTTGTCAGTGAGCCATGCCTCTCGGCCGGCGAAGCCGTCGCTCTCGGCCGTCTGCTGCGCAAATGCGAACAGCTCGCAGGCGGTCCGGTCGAGATCGAATGGGCGATGGACGAGGGCGGCTTTAAGCTTTTGCAATCGCGTCCACTTCATATGGAGCCAGCCATCGTGCCGGATCAGATCTGGTTGCAGCATCCGGGTCTCAATGGCCACCCCGCCGGCATCGGCTGGGGATCCGGCCGTGCCGTGGTGGTGAACTGCGAATGTGAGCTCTCGCGTGTTGCACCCGGTGACATCTTGGTCACGCGCGTCGCCGGGCCAGCGCTGAGCCACATCCTGTCGCGTGTCTCCGGCGTCGTCGCCGAGCTTGGCGGCTCAACCTCACATCTGGCTTCGCTTGCGCGCGAGCGCGGCATTCCGATGGTGCTCGGCGTGCTTGATGCCACCCGTAAAATTCCCGACGGCGTTCAGTGCGCCGTCGATGGCGTCGCCGGTATCGTGCGGTGGCAGCGGTGATGGCCAAACCGCGCGTCTTTGTCAGTCAGCCGATTGCGTCCAGCGCGCTGGAACGCTTACGCGCTATCGCAAACGTCAAGATCAACACCGACTCGAGCAGGGTCATCCCCAAGCCCAAGCTGATTGCAGGGGTGAAGAAGTGCGACATCTTGCTCGCGCTGCTGCATGACCGGATCGATCGTGCGGTGCTCGCTGCGAATCCGAAATTGCGTGCGGTTTGCTCGATGTCGATCACCCCGGACAATATCGATGTCGCGGAGGCGACCAAGCGCGGCATTCCGGTGACCGTTGTGCCGCCGATCGTGGCCGAGGCGACAGCCGACATCCATTTCGGGCTGATGATTGCGGTGGCACGCCGAATGGGTGAAGGCGCGAGACTGTTGCGGTCCGGAAAATTCCCGGGTTCGCAATCCAATCATCTCGCCGGCAGCTTTGTGTACGGCAAGACTCTCGGTCTCGTGGGTGCTGGCCGGATTGGCCAGGCCACCGCGCGGCGTGCGCGCGGGTTCGGGATGAAAATTATCTATTGGGGGCCGCGACGAAAGTACGAGGCCGAACGCGAGCTTGGCATTGAGCATGTTACGCTTGACCAGCTTCTGGTTCAGGCCGATTTCGTCTCGTTGCATCCGCCGCTCAACGACGAAACGCGGCACATGATCTCGGACAAGCAATTCGCGCTGATGAAGCCGACCGCCTTTATCATCAACACCGCGCGCGGAGCGATTATCGACGAGAAGGCACTGTTGCGTGCGCTGAAGAAAAAGAAGATCGCGGGTGCGGCGCTGGATGTGTTCGAGCATGAACCGAATGTGCCGCCGGCATTTAAAACGCTACAGAATGTCGTGCTAACGCCTCATCTCGGCAGTGCCGTGATGGAAGTGCGCGAGCAAATGGCGAATATCGTAGTGGACAATATCCAGGCGCTTATCGACGGCCGCACGCCGCCGAATTGCGTCAATCCGCAGGTGCTGGCGAACTCATAGCCCGCACGTGCAACGATCGGGAGGACTGCTATGGCGGACTTGCCCAAGCTAGACGTGGTGATCGCTAACAATTTCGGCCATCTGCCGATGTTCATCGGCGCGGAGAAGGGCTTCTTCAAGCAGCACGGCGTCGACGCCAGCTTCAGGGTGGTGGATACCGGGACCGACATGGTCAATGCCCTGCACAATGGCGAAGCGCAGGTCGGTGACATGAGCACGACCACGTATCTAAAGGCGGTGCACGCCGGCAACCCGTTCCTGGTCATCGGCCTCATCATGAACGACGCCACCAAGGACAATTGCGATACCCCGCTGGCCATCGTCACCAAGAAGGGCCGCGGCATCGAAGCCGGCAAGCTTTCCGACCTCAAGGGCAAGAAGATCGGCCTGGCGCGCGGGCAGACCTCGGACGAATATTTCAAGATGGTGCTGCGCCGCGCCAAGATGAAATACGAGGACCTCACCATCGAAAACATCTGGTCGCAGTTCGGCCTGGCGCCGGCGCTGGCCGAAGGCAAGGTCGACGCGGTGGTGTCGTGGGAGCCTTTTGTGACGCAGGCTCTCACCCAGGTGCCCGACTCCTATCTGGTGATCCGCGGCGGGCAGCACATGTCTTATGTGATGGTCGCGGTTGCACACGGTCCGACGGTCCAGACGAAGCCCGCCGTGATCAAAAGTATCGCTGCGGGTCTCGCGCAATCGTCGCACTTCACGCGCAAAAACCCCGACGAGGCGGTGGAGATTTTCGCCAAATGGGTGCCCGGAACGGACGTTGCTGTCGGCAAGAAGTCGATCAAACACATCAGCTTCGATCCGCGCATGTCGCCGAATGTCTTGCGCGCCTTCGAGAACGCCGAGGATGAGGTGCTGATGAACACGCTGAAGGGCGCGCCGCGTCTCGACGTGCCGAGCCTGTTCCGGCCGGAGTTCATGGCCGAGGTGCAGAAGGAGCACCCGGAGTATTTCGCGGATTTGCCGAAACTCTAGTCGGCGGCACCGCAATAAAGTGCGCCGTGGCCGGGCTCGTCCCGGCCATTTCGTTTACGACTTGTCGCGCTGCCAAGTCACGATGACGCGCACCACCTTGTCGTTGACGTTAGGGTGTGGCATCGGCGGACTTTCGATGTGCAGGAGATCGTCGTTCTCGAAGCGTAGAAAGCGGACCTGCTCGCCGCCGACCCAGGCCTCATTCCAGGCGACTTCAACTTTGGTGATCACCTTGCCGTCTTCAACACGGTAACGGCCGCTATAGGCGATCATCGTACGTAAAGCCTTGGCGCGGTCTTCGTCGGTTTTCGGCACAGGGCGGCCGTCGGCGGTGACGAGCGCAATCCAGCGGCCTTCGGGCGTTGCGATCTGGTACCCGCGGGGGTGTTCACCCAGAACCGGCGTCTTTTCTTTGGTCTGCGCATCTTCGTAGACGACGGAAATTAATTCCAGGTGCCGACAATCTTGTCTTTGTCGTCGGCGTGGGCCGGCACACTGAGCAGCAGCAAGGCGCAGAATAAGATTGCGCGCATCGAATTCTCCCCAGTGAACGGCGTCAGTTTATTCCGCGGTCCAGCCGCCGTCGACCACCAGCGAGGTGCCGGTCATCAGCGCGGCGGCATCGCTCGCGAGAAATACGATAGCGCCGGTCAGGTCCTCGAGCTGGCCGAGGCGGCCGAGCTTGATGCGGTTGAGCGTGTCCTTGCGGAACGCCTCGTTCTGGAAGAACGGCCGCGTCATCGGCGTCTCGATGAAAGTCGGCGCCAGCGTGTTGACGCGGATCTTGTGCGGCGCGAGTTCGATCGCCATCGCCTTGGTGAAGCCTTCCATCGCATGCTTGGTGGCGCAATAGACCGTGCGGGTCGGCCCGCCGACATGGCCCATTTGCGACGACATGTTGATGATTGAGCCGGGCTTCTTGGCTTCGACCAATCTGCGCGCCACTGCCTGCGCCACGAAATAGGCGGCGCGTACGTTCAGCCCGAACACGAAATCGAAATCCTCGAGTTTCACGTCGACAAAGGGCGCTGGCCGGTTGGTGCCGGCATTGTTGACGAGAATCTCGAACGGCGCCTGTGCGACGATGATTTTCTGCGCCGCCTCCACGTCGCGCACATCGAGGGCAAGCGGCTCGGCTTTTTGCCCGCGCGCGCGGATGGCGTCGGCGGCTTCCTCGATTTCTTTTGCCGTGCGGGCCGCGAGCGTAACATGGGCACCGGCATCGGCCAGTGCCGAGGCGGCGGCGAGCCCGATGCCGCGCCCGGCGCCGGTCACCAGCGCGCGCCGGCCGTCGAGGCGAAACGACGGTGTCTTGGTCAGCTCCACGCTCACTCCGCCGCCTGCGCGTAGGGCACGTTGCGACCGCCGTAGCGGCGCACGCGGATATTGGCCTGTTCGGCGTGGCCGGAGAAGCCTTCCAGGATGCACAGCCGCGAGCAGTATTCGCCGATCATGGCGCTCGCCTTATCGGTGAGCACTTTCTGGTAGGTGCAGGTCTTGATGAATTTCCCAACCCAGAGGCCGCCGGTGAAGCGCGCGTTCTTCTTTGTCGGGAGCGTATGGTTTGTGCCGATCACCTTGTCGCCATAAGCGACGTTGGTGCGTGGTCCGAGGAACAACGAGCCATAATTTTTCATGCCATTGAGGAAAACATCGGGGTCTCGCGTCATAACCTGCACGTGTTCGGAAGCGATGCGGTCGGCCTCCGCGATCATTTCGGCTTCATCGTCACAAACAATGACTTCGCCATAGTCCTTCCAGGCCTGGCCGGCGGCGTCGGCGGTGGGAAGGATCGATAGCAGGCGCTCGACTTCCGCCATGGTGGCGCGCGCAAGCTTTTCGGAATTGGTGATCAGCACCGCAGGGGAGGTGGGGCCGTGTTCGGCCTGGCCGAGCAGGTCGGTGGCGCAGATTTCTCCATCAACGCTCTCATCGGCAATGATCAGCGTTTCGGTTGGGCCCGCGAGCAAATCGATGCCGACGCGGCCAAACAACTGGCGTTTGGCCTCTGCGACGTAGGCGTTGCCGGGGCCGACGATCATGTCGACCGGCTTGATCGTTTCGGTGCCGAGCGCCATCGCCGCAACCGCCTGCACGCCACCGAGCACAAAGATCTCGTCGGCGCCGCCGAAATGCATGGCGGCGACAATCGCGGGGTGCGGCCCACCCTTGAATGGAGGCGCGCAAGCAATGATGCGCTTCACACCAGCGACCTTGGCGGTGACGATCGACATATGGGCCGAGGCGACCATCGGGTAACGCCCGCCCGGGACGTAACACCCGATCGAGTTTACCGGGATGTGGCGATGGCCAAGCACGACGCCGGGCAGCGTTTCCACTTCGAGGTCGTGCATTGTCTCGCGCTGCTTCTGCGCGAAATTGCGCACCTGCGCTTGCGCAAACTTGATGTCTTCGAGATCGCGCTTGGGCACTTGTGCGATGGCCGCTTCGATCTCTTGCGGCGACAGGCGGAAATCTTTTGGCGACCAGTTGTCGAATTTCTTCGACAGATCTTTCACCGCCTGATCCTTGCGCGCGTCGATATCGGCGAGAATGGTCTCCACCGTCTCGCGCACTTTGGCGTCGGCGGCTTTGATCGCGCCCGCGTCCATTCCGCGCTTGAGCCAACGGGGCATGAGTCTCTCCATTCGTAAACCGGTCGTCCCCGCGAAGGCGGGGACCCAGTACTCACTGAATTTCCAAATTATCTCAAGCCGTGGTTGCCGGATGCCCGCTATCGCTCGGCACGACGCCGGCAATTTCGGCTTGAGATCCCGGATCGCGCCTTCGGCGCGTCCGGGATGACACGCTACGCGTCATTTAATCGCCTGCGGATTGATCGGCGAGCCCGTACCGCCGGTGATGATCAGCGGTGGCCCGCAGAAGAAGAATTCGTAGATGCCGTCCTGTTCGCAATCTTCAGCGAGTTCCTTGAGATAGAAAATCTCGCCCATGCACAGGCCCATCGCCGGGATCACGACCCAATGCCAGGGCTGGTTGGCTTCGGTCGTCTCATTTGGCCGCACTTCGACGCCCCAGGTGTCGGTACAGATCGCTGCCAACTGCTTTTCCTGGCACCAGTAGCAGTTTTCGAATTTGACACCCGGCGCATCGCCGCCGGCGTAGCCGCCCCATTCCTTCTCCGCCAGACAGCGCTCCATTTGGCCGGTGCGCACAATGACGAAATCGCCGCGGCCGATGGACACATTCTGCTGCTTGGCACATTTATCCAATTCGTCGTTGGAAATGCTTTCGCCGTCCTGCATCCATTTGACGCCACGGAATCGCGCGATATCGAGCAAGACACCACGGCCGACCATCTTGTTCTTGGAGTGCTCAATGCCGAGGACGTTGAGGCCGCGCGCGTCGACCATCTTGGCCTCGTGGCCGTTGTAGCCTTTGTCCTCGTAAAAGATGTGCCCGAGCGCGTCCCAGTGGGTCGCGCCTTGCACGCACAGCATCAGCGTGTCGTCGGCATAGCGAATCTTGTTCCAGTCCTGCCGCCCGGCGATGGCGTCGGTGCCCGTGGCCAGCATCTGGTGGATCGGATTGAAGCGGCCGCCGAACAGTCCGGTTTGCGGGCCTTCGCGGTCGAGCGGAATGCCAAGTGCAAACACCTTGCCGGAGCGGATCAGACTGGCCGCCTTCACGATGTCCTCGGGCGTGACGTGGTTGAGAGTGCCGATCTGGTCTTCTTTGCCCCAGCGGCCCCAATTGCTGAGCTTTTTGCTGGCCTCGGCGATTGCTTGTTTGCCGACCTTGATATTCATTGAGCGTTTCCTTCCGGTCTTTTCGTTATTTCGCAGCGTCAAATTGTGCCGCCGTTATCTTGGCAATATTCGCCGGTCACCGGTGTTTCATCAAGCGGGGTGCGTCATCAGTGCTTTGACAGGTTGCGCGCGGCTTGCGCATGATCCCCACAACAAAACAGGCCTGAAGGAGGAGGACATTCATGAAACGCAATCTATTCGCCGTTGCCGTTCTGGCAGTGCTCGCTTTGCCCGCGCAGGCGGCCAACATTATGGACGAGTGGGCAGGAATGAAGGCGCCGGCGGCGCCCGAACTGAAGCCGGTGACGGTCGATGCCAAGACCACAGCGCTGCTGATGCTCGATTTCATGAATCAGAATTGTGGCAAACGGCCACGCTGCCTCGACACAATACCGGCGATGAAGAAGCTGCTCGCTCAGGCGCGCGCCGCCAAGGTTCCGGTGGTCTATTCCATCATCGCCAACAGTACACCCGCTGATGTTATCACAGACGTGGCGCCGCTCGCTGATGAGCCGCATGTGTTGTCCGGTCCCGACAAGTTCCTGCGCACCGATCTGGAAAAGATCCTTAAGGACAAGGGTATCACCACGGTGATTGTGGTCGGCACCGCGTCGAACGGTGCGGTGCTCTATACCGGAAGTGGCGCGGCATTTCGCGGCATGAACGTCATCGTGCCGGTGGATGGTCTGTCGGCGGTCGAAGCCTATTCCGACTACAGTACGGTCTTCACGTTCGCGAACGCGCCGTTGCTGTCGGCAAAGACGACGCTGACCAAAAGCGACATGATCAAGTTCTGAGTAAATCGGCCTCATGGTGAGGAGCGTCGCCAACGGGACCGCGCAAAGCGCGGCCCGATGATAAACTCCGCGACGCGTCTCGAACCATGGGGCTGCCACTCCTTCGAGACGGCCGCTCCGCGCCCTCCTCAGGATGAGGGCGAACTACACTTTCCCCAACGCTCGGAGAATCTTGTCCGGCGTGAACGGCATGTCGGTGAGCGGCTGCGCGCCAAGCGGACGCAGCGCGTCGTTGATGGCGTTCATGACCACTGCCGGCGCGCCGGCGGTGCCGGCTTCTCCTGCGCCCTTCGCGCCAAGTTCGCTGTCGGCCGTTGGTGAAACGACGTGCCCGCATTCGATGTCCGGCATTTCTGCTGCCATCGGCACCAGATAGTCGGCCATGTTGCCGTTGAGCATCTGCCCGCGCTCGTCATAGAGGCATTGCTCGAACAGCGCGGCGCCGATGCCCTGCACGACGCCGCCGCGGATTTGCTCGTCGACGAGCTGCGGATTGATGATGGTGCCGCAATCTTCCACGCACCAGTGCTTCAGCAACTTGACGAAGCCGGTGTCGGTGTCGACCTCGAGATAGCTCGCCTGGATGCCATTGGTGAAGGCGAACGGCCATGCACGCGGCACATAGTGACGCGTTGCCATGAGTTCGGCCTGGAAGCCGGGCGGCAGCGTGTCGGGACGGAAGTAGGCAACACGCGCCAGTTCATTGAGCGGGAGGCGCTCCGTACCTTTGTCTTTGTCCACAACGATACCGTTGCAGATATCGAGATCTTCTGGCTTTGCCTGCAGCATCGCGCCGGCTACCGCCAGCACATTCGCTCGCAGCGCCTTACCCGCCTGCCAGGCCGCTTCGCCGCCAATGCCGGCCGCGCGCGAGGCCCAGGTGCCGCCGCCGTAAGGCGTGTTGTCGGTGTCGCCGGTGACGACGCGCACCTTGTCGATCGAAATGCCGAATGACGAGGCGACGCATTGCGCCAGCACGGCTTCCGCGCCCTGGCCCTGCTCGGTGACTCCGCTGTGAATGATGATTGCGCCTTGTGAATCCAGCTTGACTGTCGCGCCGTCCATCGAGGTGATCCGCGCGCCGCCGACGCCGTAAAAGGCGGCCGAAGGATTGGTGACCTCGATGAAGCTTGCGAAACCGATGCCGCGGTAAATCCCCTTGTCGCGCAGCCTTTTCTGCTCGGCGCGCAGGCCGGCATAGTTCATCATCGAGTCGAGATGCGCGAGCGCCTCGTGATGCGAGAGCAGCTCAAATTTGAGGCCGGAGGCCGATTGTGTGGGATAGGCGTCGTCGGCGATCAAGTTGCGCCGGCGTATTTCGAGCGGGTCCATGCCGATTTTGGCGGCGGCGAGCTCGACCAGCCCTTCCGTCACCGCCACCGCGATCGGGTGGCCGACCGCGCGGTACTGGCACATGACATTTTTATTCTGGAACACAACGCGTGCCTGCGCGCGGTAGTTTGGGCATTTATAGGGCCCGCCTGTGAGGTTCACGACCTGATTGGCCTCGATACCGCTGGTGCGCGGATAAACCGAATAGGGACCGATGCCGGTCAAATCGTCGATTTCGAAAGCGGTGATAGTGCCATCCTTGCTGACGCCGATCTTCGCTTTGACGCGATGATCGCGCGCGTGGATGTCGGTCACGAAACTTTCGATACGGTCGGCCACGAATTTGACGGGACGCTTGAGCAGCTTGGACAATGCGACAGTCGCCATTTCGTCGGCATAGGTGTGCACCTTGATGCCGAAGGAGCCGCCGACGTCTTTCGTCTGCACGCGCACCTGGTCGGTGGCGATGCCGAGATGCTTGGCAAACAGGTCCTGCATCATGTGCGGTGCCTGCGTACCCTGGTAGACCGTCATGCGCTGCTCGCCTTCGTTCCAGTCGGCGACGATCGAACGCGGCTCGTTGGTGACACCGGTGTGGCGTCCAAAAATAAATGTGGTTTCGACCACCGCGTCGGCTTCCGCAAAGGCTTTGTCGACAGCGCCCACCTCCAGCTTGCGCTCAAAGCAGAGATTGTCGCCAAGCGACGCGTGAATGACCGGCGTTTTGCTATCGAGAGCCGTTTCCGGATCGGTGACGGCCGGCAACTCCTCGTAACGCACGTCCACCAGTTCACAAGCGTCCTCAGCCTCCGCGCGCGTGCGCGCAACCACGGCGCAAACGGCCTCGCCCTGCCAGCACGCGCGGTCGACCGCGATCGGAGACTGCGGCGCCGATTTGAGGCCCTTCAGATGCGTAAGCACGCCGACCCACGGCGTCATGACCTTTGCAAGCTCGGGGCCGGTTACGACCGCGATGACCCCCGGCGCCTTTTTCGCGGCCTCGGTGGCGATCCCGGCAATGCGCGCATGCGCGTGCGGGGAACGCACGTACGCGACATGAGCCATGCGCGGCAGGGTTACGTCGCTGACATATTGCCCGCGACCTTGCGTCAGCCGTTGCAAATTCGGTCGTGGCACCGAGCGCCCGATGTATGAATTCGGCCGGTCCAGCGCGCTCAGGATGGGCGGGGAGTCATCGGTTATTTTCATAGTGCCACGCTATATTCCGCTCGTCCCCGCGAAAGCGGGGACCCAGGGCAGCAAGCAATGAGTTTCTTAATATCCATCTTGGCAACCCGCCCGAACGGCGTTTGGCGTGCTCTCGCTAACGAATTCTATAAAGAACTGGGTCCCCGCTTTCGCGGGGCGGATTGGATCATTGCTTTCCTCCCGCGCGCGCCTGCGCCACCGCTTCAACGGCATCGACGATGGCGTGGTAGCCGGTGCACCGGCAGTAGTTGCCCGACAGGTGCTCGCGAATGTCGTCACGGCTGGGGACGCCACCGCGCTTGAGCAGGTCCTGCGCCGCAGTAATCATTCCGGGAGTGCAGTAGCCGCATTGCAGCGCATTGCGCTGTTCGAACGCCGTTTGCAGATCGGCAACTTCGCCGGAGTCCGACATTCCTTCGATCGTCTCGACCGAAGCACCGTCACATTGCACCGCGAGCATCAAGCAACCACGCACGATATCGCCGTTCACCCGCACGGTGCACGCCCCGCAGACGCCGTGTTCGCAGCCGACATGGCTGCCGGTGAGCGCAAGATCATCGCGCAGGAAATCGACCAGAGTTTTGCGCGCATCAACGCGCTCCTGCACGCGCTCGCCATTGACGGTCAGTGAAACGTCGAGGGCGTGATCGTTCATGGCCGCGCCTCCAGCAATTGCTTGGCCACGCGGCGGAGCAGCACGCCCGCCAGATGCTTTTTGACCTTCGCCGTCGCTTGAACGTCATCGTGGGGCTCAAGATCGAGTGCAGCGACCGCCGCATCGATATTGCCTTGCGCCAATGCCGCCTCGGCTTTTTTCGTCCGCACTGGCGTATTGCCGACGCCGAAATAGGCGAGCCGCACCTCGGTAAGCCCTTTGCCATCGGCGCGCGCGCTGGCCGCAAGGCCGACGATCGCGTAGTCGCCGTGGCGCCGCGCCAGTTCAGCAAATCCAACCCGGGTGTCCTTGTTTGCAGCCGGCACGCGAATGGCGGTGAGCACCTCTTGCGGCGCGAGCGCCGTCTCGAACAGCCCTTTGAAAAAGTCCTGCACCTTGATCGTGCGTTTGCCCTTGGGGCCCGTCGCGTCGATCTCGCCGTCGAGCGCCAACAGGCACGCCGGCAGTTCAGCGGCGGGATCGGCAAAAGCGATCGAGCCGCCGAGCGTCCCGCGATTGCGGATTGCGGGATGACCGATGTGCGGCATGGCGAGTGCAATCAAAGGCGCGTGCTTGGCGACCGTATCCGAACGTTCGGCCTGGCTGTGCCGCGTGAGAGCGCCGATTTCAACAGCGCCATTTTTTACCGAAATCGCGTCAAGTCCACCGAGGCCATTGATGTCGATCAGCAGGCTCGGCGCGGAGAGCCGCATATTGAGCGTGGCGATGAGGCTCTGCCCACCGGCCAAAAGCCGAGCATCCTTGTCTCCCAGAAGCGTCACCGCCTCTTCGAGTGAACGCGCCTTTTTGTATGCAAACGGCGATGGCTTCACGCGTCCTCCCCATTCTGTTGCTGGCGCGTGATCTTGCCCGAAAACCGATCTCCATCCCCGATCGGGGTCGAGGACATGCTTTTCGGGATCACGCGCTGGCTTTTTTCTTATTGTGACCGGGAACGCCGGGAGGTCAATGCAGGCGGGGTACTCGCGGTCCGCCCGCGTGCCGCGTATAAGAGCCGCACAAAATCAAGGGAGAGACCAGTGCCGAAGGAATTTGAAGGGAAAGTCGTTGTGGTCAGTGGCGGCAGCCGCGGGATTGGCAAGGCAATTGCGACGGCGTTTGCACGCGAGGGAGCGCAAGTTGTGCTGGCTGCCGCGAGTGCGGACAATCTTGCGACCGCAGCCAAAGCGATGACGGGTGGGCCCGCGCCGGTCACCGTCGCCGGCGACCTGCGGACACTCGCTGGCTGCGAGCAGCTTTTCAAGACAGTCAACGAAAAATTCAAGCGTTGCGATGTCCTGGTCAACAACGCGGGCGCGACCCGGGGAGGAAATTTCTTCGAATTGCCAGACGATGCGTTTGTCGACGGCTTTGCTCTGAAATATTTCGCTGCCGTACGGCTCTCGCGGCTGTTCTGGCCGCTGCTCAAAGCCGCCCATGGCAGCATCATCAATATTATTGGCGCTGCGGCGCGAACGCCGGGGCCGGATTTCCTGGTCGGAGGTTCGGTCAATGCCGCTTTTGCAAATTTTGCCAAGGGCCTTGCGACGATCGGCAACCGTGACGACGTGAACGTGAACGTTATCCACCCCGGCATGGTGGAGACTGACCGTGTCGTCACGTTGTTTCAGCAATTTGCCAAAGCGAACAACACGACACCGGAAGAGGCGCGCAAATCCAACCTCGCCAAGAGCGGCGCGCGTCGTATCGGTCAGCCCGAAGATGTTGCCGAGCTTGCGTTGTTTCTGGCGCGTCCGCAGGCGCGTCATATCCAGGGCGCGGCCATCATGGTCGACGGCGGCACCACCACAGGGCTCTATTGAAATCCGGGCTCATGCGGTGGTGGCTAAAATACCTTAGCCGCCGATCGTTTTCACGATATCGATCGCGCGGCGCAGCAGCGTTTCGGACGCTTCCGGCGTGCGGAACGCCGCATGCGCCGACAGCGTCACGTTGTCGAGCTTTGCTAAAGTGTGCGTGGGCGGTAACGGCTCGTTGTGAAACACGTCGAGCCCGGCGTGGCGGATATGGCCGCTTTTGAGCGCCGCAATCAGTGCCGCCTCGTCGGCAAGCGCCCCGCGCGCGGTATTGACGTAGATGACACCTTTTTTCATGCGCGCGATCCGATCGGCGGAGAGAAACCCGCGCGTCTCATCGCCAAGCGTAAGGTTCATCGAGATCACGTCTGCGCGCGCGAGCAACGTGTCGATGTCCACCAGCGGTACGTCGATCTCGGCATGCCTGGTGCGGTTCCAGCCAATCACGTCCATGCCCATGCCTTTGCCGATGCGTGCCACCTCGCGGCCGATACCGCCGAGCCCGATCACGCCTAGCGTTTTGCCAAGAAGTTGTACGCCTTCGTGCGGAGTCCACACTCCGCCACGCACCTCGCGATCCATGCGCGCAAGGTCGCGTGCGCAGGCCCACAGCAGCGCGATTGTGTGTTCGGCCACCGCGGTGTCGCCATAGCCTTTGATGATGTGCACCTTGATGCCGCGCTCGTTGAGTTCGGCGACGTTCATGTAGCTTGCCGGTCCCGTTCCGAGGAAAACGATGTGCTTGAGTTCCGGGCACTGGGCTACCAGCGGCGTCGGCATATATGAGTGATCGTCGATTGCGATGTCATAGCCGCCGATGATGCGCGGCAGGTCGTCACGCGCAAACGATTTGCGGTTGACGTCGATGGGAGGATCGCCCGGACGGGCGACTCTTTCCCATACAGGGGCCAGCTGGTCATTGCAGTCGAGAAAAATGGATTTCATGCGTGTCTTGTTCCGCGCTGTAATTTCACATGCCACAAGGGAAGGTGGTAATTGTGAGAAAAGGTCATATCAGGCGGCACGCCGCAAGCGTTGACGGCGCGCGATGCGCAGAATACATGCAGCGGGCGCCGCACGCAGCACCTGCTGACGCCTTTCTGCCACCCGCACCGACGCGGCCATACCCGGGAAACTGAATGAAACTTGCAAGTTTTAAGGTGCGTGGGCGCGACAGTTTTGGCGCCGTCGTGGGCGAGGGCGTTGTCGATCTGAAAACCCGCTTGGCCCCCAAATACTCCAGTGTGCTCGATCTGCTTCGTGGAAATGGTCTTGATGCGGCGCGCGCCGCCGCAAGCAGTGTGCGTGCAGACTTTCCGTTGAGCGAGGTCGAGTTCCTGCCGCCGATTACGCATCCGGAGAAGATCCTCTGCATCGGCATCAACTATGCCAACCGCAACGTGGATTATGGCGATCAGGATGTGCCGCAGTATCCAAGCATGTTCTTCCGTACGCCCGGTTCGCTGGTGGCCCACGACAAGCCAATTGTGCGGCCGCGGGAATCCGAGCAACTCGATTATGAAGGTGAAATCGCGCTGGTGATCGGCCGCGGCGGGCGGCGGATTTCGCAGAGCGAGGCGCTTGGGCATGTGGCCGGCGTGACGTTGTGCAATGAAGGCACCATTCGCGACTGGATGCGCCACGGCAAGTTCAACGTCACGCAAGGCAAGAACTGGGACGCCAGCGGTAGTATCGGGCCGTGGGTCGTGACAACCGATGAAATTGATCTCACCAAACCGTTGCACTTAACGGTTAAAGTGAACGGCGAATTGACCCAGGACGACACGACCGCAAGCATGATCAAGTCATTTTCGGAACTGATTGCCTACATCAGCACATTCACGTCTCTCAAGGCCGGCGATGTGCTCATCACTGGAACGCCCGTCAAGCTCAAGCGTGCGGAACCGGCGGTTTGGCTAAAGCCCGGCGATACGGTCGAAATCGCAGTGCCCGAGATCGGCGTGCTGCGCAATACGGTGGTGGCGGAGTCATGAACAAAGAGCACGCCGAGTCATGAGTAAAGAGTACACGGAGTCATGAGCAAAGAGCACAAAGCCGTATGTATCATCGCCTGGCCCGCCGGCCATTCCCGCTCACCGTTGATTCACAATTACTGGATCAAACAGCACAACCTTGATGCCGAATATCGCCGCGAAGCGGTGCCGCCGGAAAAATTTTCGGAGTTCGTAAAATCCCTGCGTGCGAACGGGTATGTCGGCGCGAATATCTCAGTTCCCCACAAAGAGGCCGCGCTCACAGTTTCGGAACCGGACGATCGTGTGCGTGCGGTCGGGGCAGCCAATACGCTTTGGTATGACGACAATAAGCTACGCTCGACCAATACCGACGTCGAAGGGTTCCTTGCAAACCTCGATGCTGCGACGCCAGGCTGGGATCGCGGATTATCGACCGCCGTTGTACTCGGCGCGGGCGGTGGCGCGCGCGCGGTAATATTCGCGCTGCTCGCCCGCGAGGTGGGCCGCATCTATGTGATCAACCGGACCGAGGCGCGCGCGAGCGCGCTGCGCAAGAAATTTGGTGCACGCGTGCAGGTCGCCCGTTGGGAGGAGACCACCGGCCTGCTCGGCGGTGCAGGCCTTTTGGTCAATACCACCACCCTCGGCATGGTTGGGCAGCCACCGTTGGAGTTCAATTTGCGGTGCCCACCTTCGCTGGTGGTCGCCGACCTGGTCTACGATCCGCTGGTGACCGGGTTGCTGGCATCGGCGCGTGCGCGCGGTCTTCGCACCGCCGACGGCCTCGGAATGCTGCTGCACCAGGCGGTGCGGGGCTTTGAGTTATGGTTCGGCGTACGTCCGGAAGTCACCACGGAACTGCGCGCGCTTGTTGAAGCCGATCTGCTCAAGAAAAAGTGAGGAATATCCTGACCCGATTGGGGTTATTCGCCTGACTGCGACCGGCCTTGCCGGAACCCGCTTGGGAGGAGTTACATAATGTACAAATCGAATATGACACTGCGGGCGCTCGGCGCCGCCGCCATTGCTTTATTTTTCGCAACCACTGCTGTCGCGCAACAGCCGACTCGCATTCGGGGCCAGATCGAAAAGGCCGACGGCGGCATGCTTGAGCTGAAATCGCGGGACGGCACCATGATGAATGTGAAGCTCGCCGACGATGCGCGCGTGTCCGCGCTGGTCAAGGCGTCGCTCGCCGATATCAAGAACGATTCATTTATAGGCATTGCCGGCATGCCGCAGCCGGATGGAAGTATCGAAGCCTTTTCAATTCATATTTTCCTGCCGGCGCAGCGCGGCGTGGTACCTGACCGGCACGGGCCCTGGGATGCGAAACCCGGCAGCACCATGACGAATGCTTATGTCGAAAGCATGCGTGCAGGGTAAGGAGCGGCAGATGCGCTGATGGTGAAATACAAAGATGGCGAGAAGAAAATTGTGGTGACGCCGCAAACCGATGATCGCTGCCGCCGCGCCTGCGAGTAAGGATGAACTCAAGCCGGGGACGCAGATCATCATATTCGGATGGGACAAGCAGGCGGATGGCTCGGTCCTGGCGAAAACGATGTATTTCGGCCGCAATGTCGCACCTGCGATGTAATATGATGATCGTACGATTTGTCCTCTCCTTCGTTCTCCTGGTGCTTGCGGTTGGCGGTTCCGGGGCACAGCAGCAAACTGTTCGCGTGACCGGCGAAGTCGAAAGTTTCGACGGTCACGTCCTGGCGGTCAGGTCCGACAAACTCGGCGAGGTGAAAGTCAACCTCGTCGCAAACGCCACCGTGTTCGGTGTAGCCGAAGCGACGCTCGCCGACGTCAAGCCGGGTTCCTATATCGGCGTGGGTGCGATGCCGCAGGCGGATGGAAGCCAGCGTGCACTTCAGGTGACGATTTTGGCAGAGTCTCAGCGTGGACTGAGTGAGGGTCACCGGCCGTGGGATGCGCGGCCGAACAGTACGATGACCAACGGTACCGTCGATCAGACGGTCGCCAGCGTTGATGGTCAGGTGGTGATGGTTAAATACAAGGACGGTGAAAAGAAAATTGTAGTGCCGCCCGATGCCATCATCCGCGCTTATGTGCCGGGCGACAAGAGTGAGCTCAAGCCCGGTGCGCGCATTGCGATCGTGCGTGCGATCAAGAAAACCGACGGCGCGTTGGAGGCCGATCGCGTTAATGTTGGACGCGGCGAAGTGGTGCCGCAGTAGCCCGCCGGTTCGGCGCATGCGCCGAGCCGCGTGCGGGCACATCGAGATCGCCGGCAAGCTCGGGCATTTCCCGCATGAGTTTGACGAGGCGGCTGTGGCGGCCGCCGAGTGCGCGCGCCTCCCGTTGGTCCTCGATCGGCCGGCGCACTTCGTCACATCGCGCCAGGCTGTCGATTTCGGCGCCGTGTTCGGCCAGCCGCGCCAGAAGATACGTGAGATCCTCCAGCCGGTCGGCGACCACGTGGATGACGCCCGATTCTTCCTGCACGAGGCCGGTAACGGCCACATAACGTGCGTTTAAGACCACCGGGCGCAGGCGCTCGAATACCTTCGGCCATACGATCACATTGGCGACGGCGGTTTCGTCCTCGATGGTCATGAACACAACGCCGTTGGCCGAACCCGGCCGCTGCCGGCAGGTCACCAGCCCGGAGATGCGCACGCGTGTCCCGGAGGTTATGCGCCGTAGCGTCTCATTGTGATTGATGCCGCGGGCATGGAGATCGGAGCGCAGGAATTGCGCTGGATGTGCGCGCAGCGAGAGGTGCAGGAAACGGTAGTCATTAATGACTTCCTCGCCGATCGGCATCGGCGGCAGATGCACGTCGGGCTCGCGTGAAACGATGCGTGCCGGAGCGGCGCTTCCATTGGCAAACAGCGGCAGGTCGTCGTCGCGGTCACCGACGCGGCCAAGCGCCTTGGCCGCCCATAGTGCATCGCGGCGGGTAAGACCGAGCGAGCCAAACGCATCGGCATCGGCCAGGCGTTCGAGCACGCGCGGAGAAAGTCCGGTGCGCAGCCAGACATCCCGCACTGAATCGTAAGCGACGCCGCGTTTTTCCACGATCAGCTGCCCATCCTCTTCCTTCAATCCCCTGATTTCGCGCAGGCCGAGACGCACGGCCTGTGTTGTCCAGACATCGTCCCGCATCTCGCGATGCAGTTCGTGCAGACGTTCAGCTGCGCGTGAGCCCGGCTCAAGTGTTGAATCCCAGTGCGAATGGTTGATGTCGGGCGGCCGCACGTCGACCCCATGCTCACGCGCGTCCCTCACGATTTGTGCTGGCGCATAAAAGCCCATTGGCTGCGCATTCAAAAGCGCGGCGGCAAAAGCGTCCGGATAGCGACATTTCAGCCAGGCTGAGGCATAGACCAGAAGCGCAAAGCTTGCGGCGTGACTTTCCGGAAAGCCGTATTCGCCGAAGCCCTCGATTTGCTGGAAGCAGCGCTCGGCGAAGTCGCGTTCGTAGCCGTTAGCCAGCATTCCGTCGATCATCTTGCGCTGGAAAGTGCCGATGGTACCGACGCGTTTGAAGGTCGCCATGGCACGGCGCAGCCGGTCGGCCTCCGAGGGCGTGAAGCCGGCAGCGACGATGGCAATCTTCATCGCCTGCTCCTGGAACAGCGGCACGCCCAGAGTTTTATGCAGCACCTCTTCCAGTGCCTTCGATGGATAAGTGACCTGTTCCTGCCCGCGCCGCCGGCGCAGATAGGGGTGCACCATGTCTCCCTGGATCGGGCCCGGCCGCACGATCGCTACTTCGATCACCAGGTCATAGAAATTTTTTGGTTTCAGGCGCGGCAACATGGTCATTTGCGCGCGGCTTTCCACCTGAAAAACGCCGAGCGAATCCGCCCGGCACAGCATGCGATAGATGGCAGGATCCTCAGAAGGAATGGTGGCAAGCGTGCGCCGATCGCCGTAGTGCCTATCCACGAGATCGAGCGCCTTGCGCAGGCATGACAGCATGCCGAGGCCGAGCACGTCGATTTTCAAAATGCCTAGCGCGTCGAGGTCGTCTTTATCCCATTCGACGAAGGTGCGGTCGTCCATCGCCGCATTGCCGATCGGCATCACCTCGTCGAGGCGGCTACGAGTGATGACGAAACCCCCGACGTGTTGGGAAAGATGACGCGGGAAGCCGGTGATCTCGTGCGCGAGCGCGAGGATCTGGCGCATGCGCCGGCTTTGCGGGTCGAGGCCGGTCCGGGTGAGGGCCTCTTTCGATACCGCACCACCGCCACCACCCCAGATCGAGGATGATAACGCACCAATGGTGTCCTCGGAGAGGCCAAAAGCCTTGCCGACCTCGCGGATCGCGGAGCGGCCGCGATAAGAGATCACGGTGGCGGCGATGCCTGCGCGTTCGCGCCCGTATTTGCCGTAGATATATTGAATGACCTCTTCGCGCCGCTCGTGCTCGAAATCGACGTCAATATCGGGGGGCTCGCGCCGCTCCGGCGAGATGAAGCGCTCGAACAGGAGGTCGGCGCGATCGGGATCGACCTCGGTCACACCGAGACAAAAGCAGACGGCGGAATTGGCGGCAGAGCCACGGCCCTGACAGAGGATGCTCTTTGATCGCGCAAAACGAACGATATCGTAGACGGTGAGGAAATAGGGTGCGTACTGCAATTGCGCGATCAACTTGAGCTCGTGCTCGATGTTGACGCGGACTTTGTCGGGTAGTCCTTGCGGATAACGATGGGCGGCACCCTGATAAGTGAGGTGTGTCAGCGCATCTTGCGCTGTACTGAAACCCTCGATCTGTTCGTCGGGATATTCGTAACGCAGCTCATCGAGCGAGAAGGAAAGCGCGTCGCTTAAATCTATTGTTTCCTCGATCGCTTCCGGCGCATCGCGGAACAAGCGCACCATTTCCTGTGGCGGTTTCAGATAACGTTCGGCATTGGCGGCAAGCTTGCGCCCGGCATGGTCGATGGTGGTCTTTTCGCGGATGCAGGTGAGTATATTGGCGAGCGGCCGTCGGTCGGGATGGTGATAGAACACGTCATTGATCGCGAGCAGGGGCACATTGGCGGCATGGGCGAGTTCTTTCATGCGCGCCAATCGCGAGCGATCGCGTCCATGATAGGGCATGGACGCGGCGAGCCGCACGCGGTGCGGGGCGGCTTCGCGCAGACGTGCCAGCAGCTCTGCATCGCCACCCATGGCGATCAGTTCCAATTCGAACGCATGCGCCAACAGATCTTCCAGATGGAGCATGCAGCTACCTTTCTCGGCGCGAAGATTGCCGGTGGTGAGCAAACGGGTAAGCCTTCCCCAGCCGGCACGATTGCGCGGATAAACGAGCACGTCGGGCGTGCCATCGGCGAACACGAGCCGCGCGCCCGGGTGGTAGCGCAGCGATAAGTTTTGCTCGCGCTTGGCCAGATGCGCGCGTACCACGCCGGCGACGGAATTGCGGTCACACAGCCCGATCCCGGCAAGCCCGATATTTACGGCTTGCACCACCAGTTCCTCAGGATGCGAGGCTCCGCGCAGGAAGGAGAAATTTGAGGCGACGGCAAATTCGAGATAACGCATGGACTTCAACGCTGACGCTTTCTAGGCAAATGTCCCGTGCAGGAACCAGGTTGGCGTGGGGGTGCCGGGTGTGAGATCGCGATAAAGCCCGGCGCGGAACAACCAGAAACGCAGGCCACTTTTGTCTTCCACACGGAAGTAATCCCGTGCGGGCCCGCCGTGTTCACTCCACCAGGTCCCTTCGATGCGTTCGGGACCTTCGGCGGCAATGACTTCGTGCAGCGCGCGACGCCATCGAAAGCGCAAGGGCGGGCCGTCCGGCACTTCTGCTACCGCCTCGATCGGTTCCGGCCGTGCGAGCAGACGCAGCGGACGCGGGGGAAGTGCCACCGCCTCGCGATAGCCCCGGAATGCGTTCCAGCCGGTATCGTCATTGGTGGCCTGTGCGGGAAGTATGGCTTCGGCCAGTTCCGGAATATGACTGTCCTGCGCAGCCAGCCGGTGCACACGACGTGCGCCCAACCGTGCGCTCAGACGATCAACCAAGCGGCAGAGTTCGGCCGTATCCTCGCGGCCACCGATGCCGATCTGTTCGGGCGGGCAGGGCTCGGCAACAATGACGGATAACCGAGCCATGTCGAAGCCAAAGCCGGGGTCGAGTGCATCGGCGAGTGCGGCCAGCCGCTCCACAAATAGTCCACGGATTTCGGCCGGATCCCGCAAAGGCCGTGAGGTGCCGGCGGCAATGCGGCGCACCGCGCCATCAGTGCGGAACAAAGTCAATTCGATGCAGCGGGCGCCGTCACCGCGCCGTTCCAGCGCGAATTGCAGCCGCTGCGCCAGCCGGGCAGTAATCGCCAGCACATCTTCCTCGCGCGCGATCGGCTCAGGAAAACATTGCTCGGCGACATAAGGCGCAACCGGTAACCGCGGCGTCAGCGGTTCGTGTTCATAACCCAAGGCGCGATCGAGCTGGCGCAGCACCGCGGACCCAAACCGTGCGGTCAGCGGCGCGCGCGGCAAGTCGACGATATCGCCGATGCACTTCAAACCGACGCGAGCAAGGCCTGCGACGGTTGCTGACGGAAGCCGCAACGCGGACAACGGCAATGGCGCGAGTAGTGTGCGTTCTTCACCGCAGGCATAGCTTGCCGGCTCGCCGTAACGTGCAGCAGCCCAAGCGGCACCGATCGTGCCGGCTATGGCAAGTGAATAGGCGAAGCCGATGTCTTTCAGGCGCGCTGCTAAATCAGAGACCAGCTTATGCTCACCGCCGTAAAGATGCGCGCAGCCACTGATATCGAGCAGCAAACCGTCGGGGATATCGCAAGCCGCCAGTGGTGTATAGCGCAGGCACCAGTCGGCAACGGACTCGAGCAAGACAGCATCGGCCTCGGCATTTTCGGCCATCGCATCGATGCCGGGGTGCATAGCACGCGCCTGTGCCAATGCGAGGCCGGGCGAAAGGCCGAGTTGTCCGGCTGCATCATCGACGGCGGTAAGGACATCGGCATTGCCGCGCTTGCCATAGATGACAAGCGGCGAAGATCGTTCACGCGATCTTTCACGCGACTTTTCAGGCGACCTGGCGATGCGGTCGGTCGAGAGCCGGCGCAGCCACAGGCTGAGCATGCGTTGCGAGGATGAAGCGCTCATCGCTGTTACTCCATTCGAGAATCCATGAGCCCACTGGGCCGCGGCGGTTGCGGACGAGTTGCGCGTCAAAGCGCGGCCGCGCCGGGACCGTGCGCGGTCACCGATGGTGCGCCTCCGACGATCCAGCGCGTGGCGGCAGTAGAGGCATCGTTCGGTGGCGCGGCGCGCAGCAGCAATGCCAGCGTGCCGCTGTCTGCCGCAGCGAGTGAGAGCCGCCGCACCGCGACGTTGTCGATTCCACCGGGACGCATTTCACCGATCACCGCATCGACGGCGCGGCAGCGCAGTGCTTCTTCCATTGCCCACAGCAGGTCGCGACGATGTGCGGTGGAAACTCTTACCAACCGCTCGGGTGCCAGGCCGAAGGCATCGAGACCGGCACCATGGGGCACACCATTTTCGGCGAGCGCCATGTCTTCGGTGATCCAGAACACGTGAGGCGAGGGAGCCGAAACTATCGCCAGACCCAAAGTAAACCCGGCCGCCGCGGCGAGATGGGCTTCACCAGGTGCCGAAATTTCATGCAGAGCGCCGCGCATGAAACCGCCGCCAAGCGCGGTATCGATGGCTGGAATGGCGAGGGATAGGGCGCCGGGGCCGTCTTGGATACCGGTCGTTCGCTGCAGGGCAAGAAGGCGTTGGCGAAGTGGCTCGGTCATCTATAAGCCTTTGAAGGCGAACAATTATTAGGTTCAGTGGCTGAACCGCCTGACTTTCATGTTCATGATTTGTTCTAATGTGGTCGACCGTTCAGACGACGTCAAGCCGCAAGGGCATGGGTGATGCGGGACGAACGGACCCCAAGCCTAGATGTGGGCGACGTAAAGAACGCACACAGCCACCGCCAGCACGGTGGCCACCCAGACGAGTCGAGGATCAGCGGGCTTATTCATGACGATTCCTGCACATACAAATCATGTGCCAGAACCCTCACCGCAGCCTTAATTTCCCCGGAAGCCGCACGAAAGCTGATCAATTCCCGTTGAGGAGCTTTCGCCCGCGTGGCGTCAGCACGACCCGCGATTTTTGCATGCTGCTGCCATTTTCAAATTGAATCAGCCCGTCGGCGATCGCGTCTTCCCAAACCGACAGATGTGGACAGCTTCGCCGCCATGCTTCCGCATCGGCATAACTGCGCGGCGCTTCAGCCACCCAGGCGAGGAACTGCTGTGTCAATGCGAGCGCGGCGTCTTGCATGGCGATTCAAATACACGCGTTTGGCCGTTTGATAAATTCAAACTGGCCGTTCGAATGTACGGATATCAATTTCCGATTTCAATGTTCGATGGACGGGGCACTTGTCGGCAATCTCCATAAGCCGTTTGCGCTCCTCCGCGCTGAGCGCACCTTCCAGCGTAATGTTGCGATCGATGCGGTCGAGCATGCCTACCTTCGTCTCGCAATTAAGACAGTCCTCGGCGTGGATCTTGTTGTGAGTCAGGCGAACCGACACCCGATCCAGCGGCAGCTTTTTGTTTTCGGCATACAGTCGCATCGTCATCGATGTGCAAGCGCCAAGACCTGCCAACAGGAGATCATAGGGCCCTGGCCCGGAGTCTTGTCCGCCGACCTTGACCGGTTCGTCGGCGAGAAATCGGTGCGGCCCACTCAAAATCTCCTGCTGGAATTTTCCATTGCCTGTTTCACGCACGAGAACGGTGCCGCCCTCGATTTGCTCATTGCTGCGTTCCGCAGACTGTTCCAGATAGCGTTCGACCCAGGCGGCAATCACATTGGCCACGTAGATCGCATCGCTTCTCTTGCTCAACAAGTGGTCGGCTCCCCCGAGCGAGACGAAGCTTTTCGGATGCTTGGCGGTGGTGAAAATGCGCGAGGCATTATCGATGCTGACGGTGTCGTCGGTGGGCGAATGAAACACAAGCAGCGCCTTGTGCAGGTTGCGGACGCGATCGTCGATTTGCTGTTCGGCGACGTCATCAAGGAATTCACGCTTGATGCGAAATGGCCGGCCCGCCAGCGCCACCTCGACTTCGCCCTGTTCGCGGATTTTATCGATGTGCTCCTTAAACAGGTCTGTGACGTGCGACGGATCGGACGGTGCGGCAATTGTGACGACGGCCCGTGCGTCCGAAATGCGGTGTGCCGCCGCAAGTATTGCGGCGCCGCCGAGGCTGTGGCCGATCAGGATCGCAGGCGCGCCATGGGTTTTACGCAGATGGTCGGCAGCGGCCACCAGATCATCAACATTCGAAGAGAAATGCGTGTTGGCGAACTCGCCCTCGCTCATGCCGAGGCCCGTGAAATCGAAGCGCAGCACGCCAATACCGCACATCGCCAACCGCTCGGAAATGCGCTTGGCCGCGAGGTTGTCCTTTCCGCAAGTGAAGCAATGCGCGAACAGTGCAAAAGCGGCAGGTTTGCCAAGCGGAAGATCGATCAGCGCTGCCAGTTTCTCGCCTTTGGTATTGGCAAAATCGAGCCGCTCGCTGCGCATGGCGTACCTTTCTCTTTGGTTATGCCTCGCCCGCGATATGTCTGCGCCGGACGCGGCGCACCACCCACCAGACCATCACAACCGCTAGCGGGACGAACAACGCAGTAGCGAGCGAAATGTCGATGGGTACGCCTGCGTCGTGCACCCCCTTAATCAGATAGCCGAACAGCCCGACCACGTAATAGCTGGCTTCCCCCGTCGCATGCGATGCAATTTTTGACAAGCGTGCCGAAGATTAGAGCGTTTGCCCAAGAATGGGGCAGAATCTTACCAAGGCCGGGGGCAAGGGGTATTTCCACCGCATAAACTGCCGCACAATTTGGCAGAGGCTCTGGCACGTCGATTGCAATTCCAGCGATGAATTGCCGGTCCGGGGGCCGGCCCAACAGGGGCGCGTCGCCATGTCCACGTTCGATAATCCGTTCGACCAGTCACGTTCCTTGAATCGCAGTGGGTGTTCGTGCGGCCGCCATGCAAGTCAGGCCGAGCACACACGCGACACGGAACTGCAACTGCAGTGCGTGCCGGTCGAAAGCGAGGAAAAGCGCTACGAGAATGTCGTTGCTTCCGCCGTGATGCGCGCGATGTTTCCGAAAGAACTCGGCCGCCGCACCTTTCTGCGATCGCTTGGCGCGTCGACTGCTCTCGCCGCAATTTCGCAATTTTTCCCACTAAAGGCGGCAACTGAAGTTTTCGCCGCACCCGGTCCCATCGAGAAAAAAGACTTAAAGGTCGGCTTCATTCCCATTACCTGCGCCACGCCGATAATCATGGCCAAGCCCATGGGCTTTTATGAAAAGCAAGGGCTCAACGTGGACGTGATCAAGACCGCTGGATGGGCGGTGATCCGCGACAAGACTCTCAATAAGGAATATGACGCCGCCCACATGCTCTCGCCGATGCCGCTCGCCATTACACTGGGAGTCGGATCGAATGCGATCCCCTATACGGCGCCCGCGATCGAGAACATCAATGGCCAGGCCATCACACTGGCAATTAAGCACAAGGACAAACGCGATCCGAAGGACTGGAAGGGCTTCAAGTTCGCGGTGCCGTTCGACTATTCAATGCACAATTACCTGCTGCGCTACTACCTCGCCGAGCACGGCATTGATCCCGATCAGGACGTCCAGATCCGCGCGGTCCCGCCGCCGGAGATGGTGGCCAATCTGCGCGCCGATAATATCGACGGTTTTCTGGGTCCCGATCCGATGAACCAGCGTGCAGTCTATGACGGTGTTGGATTCATTCATGTGCTGTCCAAGGAAATCTGGAACGGGCATCCCTGCTGCGCCTTTGCCGCGTCGAAAGATTTCGTCACGCAAACGCCGAATACCTACGCCGCTCTGCTCAAGTCGATCATCGATGCCACCGCGTTCGCCCACAAGCCGGAGAATCGAAAGCAGATTGCCGAAGCGATCGCGCCGGCGAACTACATCAATCAGCCTGTTACCGTGTTGGAGCAAATCCTGACTGGCACATACGCTGACGGATTGGGCTCAGTGAAGACCGACGCCAACCGGGTCGATTTTGACCCGTTCCCCTGGCAGTCGTTTGCGGTCTGGATCATGACTCAGATGAAGCGCTGGGGTCAGATCAAGGGCGACGTCGACTACAAGGGCGTGGCCGCGCAAGTATTCCTCGCGACCGATACCTCAAAACTGATGACCGAAGTTGGCATGAAGCCGCCGGCGGCAACCTCGAAGACCTTCGTGGTCATGGGCAAGACGTTCGATCCGGCCAAGCCCGAGGAATACCTCAAGAGCTTCAAGATCAAGAAGGCAGTGTAATGACGGTGCCGCCGGGCACAGACGTTGCAGTTCAGCCATGACCGTCTCGCTCAATTTGCGCGCGGCGATCGTGTCGCTTGTGCTGTTTTTCAGCTTTATCCTCGCGTGGCACCTCGCTACGCGGGGGACCGGGCAGGTTGCGCAGATGAGCCCGGAATACGCAAAGTTGATGGGCGTGACGGCGACCCAGGGCAAATCTGCAATGCCTGGCCCACTCGAGGTCGGGGCAAAACTCTGGGAGCACGCGCGGCGGCCATTCTACGACAATGGCCCGAACGATAAGGGTGTCGGCATTCAGCTCGCCTATTCGGTCGCGCGCGTGATGCTTGGCTATCTGTTGGCGGTTACGGTCGCGGTGCCAATTGGATTTCTGATTGGCATGTCGCCCTTAATGAGCAAGGCGCTCGATCCGTTTATCCAGATATTGAAGCCGATCTCGCCGCTGGCATGGATGCCGCTCGCGCTCTACACGATCAAGGATTCCAGCCTGTCGTCGATCTTCGTGATCTTCATCTGCTCGCTATGGCCGACAATGATCAACACGGCCTTCGGCGTGGCCTCGGTGCGGCGCGAATGGCTGAATGTAGCGAAGACGCTCGAAGTCGGAATCTTCCGCCGCGCGTTCACGATCATACTTCCGGCGGCGGCGCCCACGATCCTCACCGGCATGCGTATTTCGATCGGCATTGCCTGGCTGGTGATCGTCGCGGCCGAAATGCTGGTGGGCGGCACCGGTATCGGCTACTTCGTCTGGAACGAATGGAACAATCTGTCGATCACCAATGTAATCACGGCGATCCTGCTGATCGGCGTAGTCGGCATGTTGCTGGACCTAATTCTGGCGCGGCTCACGCGGCTCGTCACGTTTCCAGAGTGAGTTATGAGCAATCGCTTCATTTCCATTGAAGGCATTTCGCGGCGGTTTCCGGCGCCAGGCGGTACAACGACCACGGTGTTCGAGAACTTGTGGCTGGCGATGACGCGCGGTGAATTCGTATGCGTGATCGGCCATTCCGGTTGCGGCAAGACCACAGTGCTCAACATTCTCGCCGGCCTCGACACGCCCTCGGGCGGCGCGGTCATCGTGGACAACAAGGAAGTCGAAGGTCCGAGTCTCGACCGTGCCGTGATTTTCCAAGGCCATTCGCTGCTGCCGTGGCGTACGGTGATGGGCAATGTCGCCTATGCGGTGTCGTCGCGGCACCGCGACTGGAAGTCCGCGGAAGTTGCCGCGCACGCGCAGAAATTCATCGATCTGGTCGGCCTCACCGGCGCCGAACACAAGCGTCCGGCTGAATTGTCCGGCGGCATGAAACAGCGTGTCGGCATCGCCCGCGCGCTGTCGATTGAACCCAAGATCCTGCTGATGGACGAGCCGTTCTCGGCGCTCGATGCGCTGACGCGCGGCACGCTGCAGGATGAGGTCCGCCGCATCTGCCTGGAGACTGGACAGACCGTATTCATGATCACGCATGATGTGGATGAGGCGATCTATCTCGCCGACAAGGTGGTTCTGATGACCAACGGTCCGGGCGCGGTGCTGGCCGAGATCGTCGAAAATCCATTGCCCAAGCAGCGCGCGCGCGGCGACTTCCACAAACACCCGCTCTATTACGCGGTGCGCAATCACATCATTGATTTTCTGGTCAGTCGGAGCCGCTGTTTCATGGAGGAGGCTGGCGATGGCTACGATCCGCGCCATGTGACGGTTGTGCGGCCCGGTCTGCCGGAACCGACAATCGCCGCCGAAAAGCCGAATTCTCCGCCGTCACGGCCGGGCTTGTCCCGGCCATCCACGTCTTCGCTAAGATGAGAAAAGGAAGACGTGGGTGCCCGGCATAAAGCCGGGCATGACGAAGAATGAGGATTGATTTGTAACAGGAGAGACCATCATGAACCGTGCCGATCTCACTGAAAAACTTCTCGACATCAAGCGCGAGAAGGGCTGGACCTGGAAATACATCTGCGAGCAGATCGGGGGCATGTCGCCAATTCTCGTGACAGGCGCGATCCTCGGGCAGCATAAGCTGACCAAGCCGCAGGCGGCCGCTGCTGCCAAGCTGTTCGGTCTATCGAAGAGCGAACAAGCATTGATCAACGAAGTGCCGATGCGCGGCACTGCCACGCCAATGCCGCCGACCGATCCGCTGATCTACCGCTTCTACGAACTGATCCTGGTCAACGGCCCCGCGCTGAAGGTGCTGATCGAGGAGGAATTCGGCGACGGCATCATGTCGGCGATCGATTTCGACATGGACATTACGCGCAAGACGGATCCCAAAGGCGACCGCGTCCAGATCGGGATGACCGGAAAATTCCTTCCGTTCAAATATTACGGGGCAACAGGCAATGCCTTGGCGTATGGATTAAAGGAGGAGTGAGCCTCAGCCTTTGCGCTTGCGCGCGGGCTTCTTCGTCGGCGCGCCGCCGACGAGGACATGCGGCCCGATACTGCCAATACTGGTGACGCCGGTGAGCGCCATGGTGACGCTGAGTTCTTTCGACAAAATATCGATCGCCTTTGCTACGCCCGCCTCGCCGCCCGCACCTAGCCCATAAATATACGCACGGCCGATCATGCAGCCGCGCGCGCCCAGCGCAAGCGCACGCATGATGTCGGCGCCGGTGCGGATGCCACCGTCGAACAACACCTCGGTGTCCGAGCCGACCGCCTGTGCAATCGCCGGAAGCGCCGAGATGGATGACGGCGCACCGTCAAGCTGACGTCCGCCGTGGTTTGAAACGACAATCGCGTCAGCGCCGAGCTTGACCGCCGTCTTGGCGTCGTCGACGTCAAGAATGCCTTTAATAACCAGCTTGCCCGGCCAGATTTTCTTGATCCATTCCACGTCCTTCCAGTTCAGCGCAGGATCAAACTGGTCGGCTGTCCATTTCGAGAGCTGCGTGACACCCTCCATGCCCTTCACGTGGCCGGCGAGATTCCCGAAGGTCTTGCTCTTGCCGTTGAGGATGCTCCAGACCCAGGCCGGCTTGGTGGCAATGTCCAAGACATTTTTCACACGAATTTCCGGCGGCACTGTCATGCCGTTTTTGATGTCGCGGTGGCGTTGGCCAAGGACTTGTAGATCTACGGTGAGCACCAGCACGTTGCACTTGGCATTTGCCGCGCGTGCGAGAATGTCCTTGGAGAAGCTACGGTCGCGGATGACGTAGAGTTGGAACCAGAACGGTTTGTCGGTTGCCTCTGCCACGTCTTCGATTGAGCAAATTGACATGGTGGACAGCGTGAATGGGATCCCGGCTGCATTCGCGGCCCGCGCGCTCAGAATTTCGCCGTCGCCGAATTGCATTCCGCAGAGCCCGATCGGTGCCAACACAAGCGGCGCCGTCACTTTCTGACCCAGGAGTCGTCGTCGCGGTGCTGCGAGTGGAAACATCAACAAGCACGCGCTGGCGCAGCTTGATGGCTTCCATGCTAGCCCGGTTGGCTCGGAGCGTTTCCTCGCTATAGGAGCCGCTCTCTGCGTATTCGAAAAAAGCGCGTGGAACCCGGCGGCGCGCAAGCGTGCGCAGGTCCTCGATGCAGGTAATCGTCTTCATGTGACCAGTTCTGGGGCTCGAAGTGGATAAATCGAGTAGCACAGTGCCGCCATGCAGCGAAATGGCCTGCATTGGGTGTTGTTCGCAGCCACCACGACGATTAACCGCACTCGGTAATGATTCCTCACAATTTTTGAAGTAATTTCACGGCGTTGGCACTACTATGCGGCCGTTGGGCAGGCTTGGCCGCCCCTCAAAAGCCGGTTAATCAAGGGCACAAAACCGTAGGGAAGGCGTGGGGGGATTGTTGCATGGGTCGTCGTTATTTCGGAACCGACGGTATCCGCGGCCTGGCCAACCGGGTCATTACTCCGGAACTGGCGCTCAAGGTCGGCCAGGCTTCCGGACTTATCTTTAAAAGCGGCGATCACCGTCATCGGGTGCTGATCGGCAAGGACACCCGGCTCTCCGGTTATATGATTGAGACTGCCTTGGTTGCAGGTTTTACGTCGGTCGGCATGGACGTGCTGCTGACCGGTCCAATTCCGACACCGGCAGTCGGGATGCTTGCACGCTCGATGCGCGCCGATCTCGGCGTCATGATCTCGGCCTCACATAACCCCTTTGACGACAACGGCATCAAGCTGTTCGGGCCCGACGGCTACAAACTCAGTGATGAGATGGAATCCAAGATCGAAGATCTCATTGATTCCGATCTCGGCAAGCAACTGGCCAAAAGCGACGATCTTGGCCGCGCCAAGCGCATCGACGGCGTACAGGATCGCTATATCGAATTTGCCAAACTCACTTTGCCCAGGGCGGTATCGCTCGAAGGCCTGCGTGTGGTTATCGATTGCGCCAACGGCGCCGCATACAAAGTTGCACCTGGCGCGCTGTGGGAATTGGGAGCCGACGTTATTTCCATTGGTGTCGACCCCGATGGGTTCAATATCAACAAAGATTGCGGATCGACCGACCTTGCGGCGCTTTCGCGCAAAGTACGGGAAATGCGCGCAGATATCGGTATCGCTCTTGATGGTGACGCAGATCGCGTATTGATCGTGGACGAGCGCGGGCATGTGGTGGATGGCGATCAGCTGCTCGCGGTGATCGCCGAGAGCTGGAAAGAAGACGGCAGGCTTCAGCGTCCCGGTGTCGTCGCAACCGTGATGTCCAATCTTGGCCTGGAACGTCACCTCGGCGGCCTTGGCCTCGAATTGGTGCGTACTCCTGTGGGCGACCGCTATGTGCTCGAGCAAATGCGTGCGCACGGCTACAACATCGGCGGTGAACCATCCGGCCACATCATTCTCACAGACTATACGACGACCGGAGACGGCTTCATCGCGGCGTTGCAGGTCCTTGCCGTCGTCAAACGCGGTGAAAAACCCGTGTCGGAGCTATGTCACCGGTTTGAACCGCTACCGCAGGTGCTCAAGAACGTCCGCTATCGAACGGGCAAGCCCTTGGAGAATGCCCAAGTGCGCTCGGCAATCGCGAGCGCAGAACACAAGCTCGGCCGTGGTGGCCGGTTGATCGTGCGGCCCTCTGGAACTGAGCCAGTGATCAGAGTCATGGGCGAGGGCGACGACAGAATGCTGGTCGAATCGGTCGTAGACGACGTCGTCGAAGCGCTCAGCGCCGCTGCCGCCTGACAGCGCCGCGCCCGATTAACTCGGCGCAAATTTTTAGCGTAAACAATTTCTTAAATTGCAATCTGCTGCGTACAAATCTGCATTTACGCGGCGAGTTTTTTCCTTCGCGAGGGCCAGATTGGTTAACGAGCGTAGTTAAAAAACAAGGTTAAGCGCCGATTAAGGATTTGCTGCCATCGTCCTTTCAGTCGTCGTCCGGTCGGACGTCGTTTGGATAAGAGACGGTCCAATGTTTTCTTTGCGTAATCGGACTTTAGCGCTCGCAATGGTCGCTTCGTTCGCCGCCATCAGCGGGGCCCGCTCAGCCGATCTTCCAATGCCACCTTTGGCACCAGCGATGGATTATTCAGGCTGGTATCTGCGCGGCGACATCGGATTTAGCAATCAGCAAGTCGGTAGCCTCTTCAACGAAAACTATGGCCGCTTTGATTCTGTAACCAACATCGACAGGCGCTTCGATGCTGCGCCGTTCTTCGGCCTTGGCATCGGCTACAACGTCAATAGCTGGCTCCGCTTCGACGTCACCGGCGAATATCGCAGCAGGGCTAATTTCCACGGTCTCGATATCGGCTTTACCTCGGTTGGCACCTGGTGGAATTTCACGCCGTTCATCGGCGGCGCCGGTTTCAGCCGCATCGATCCCGGTAAGGCGACGACCGGCACGATGGTCAACGACACCTTTGCGGGAACCGAAACACCGCTCGAATTCCGTCATCTCACGTCATCGGATGCCAAACTTGGCGTTCGTTACAACTTTGGGGCTTACGACGAACCGCCACCGCCACCGCCACTGCGCAGCAGAGGCTGACGGGTGATTGGCTAACCGCGGGCGATTTATTTGAAACCGGATGGGACTGTGGTCATGAGTCGGTTGGGTCTACGTGTTGGTGTCAGATTGCATCAACCCACAGTGGGTCGTGCGCCATCGTTGCGCATTGCCATCGCACTTTGTTCGTTGGTGTTGGCAGCCTCTGCTGATCGGCGCCCGTGCAGCGGATTGGCCGCTGCGCGGTTCAATGACGCCAAC
The DNA here is from genome assembly GCA_963743405.1 of uncultured Alphaproteobacteria bacterium. Taxonomy (GTDB): domain Bacteria; phylum Pseudomonadota; class Alphaproteobacteria; order Rhizobiales; family Xanthobacteraceae; genus Pseudolabrys. Next base: position 107,341 of record CAVUPX010000010.1, read on the forward strand.
CTATATTCGCTGGGACGGCTACTATGCCGGCGGACAGGCCGGCCAGAGCTACGCCTCGGCAGACTTCAGCAACGGGAGCGGCTCGCAAATCAACTTCATCTTGGCCAACACGGAGTTGCAGCCCATTGTTTCTACGTGGACGACATTGCCGAAGGGCACAACAGGCGGCCAAAGCTTTGGCGGTTTCTTCGGCTACAACGTCCAGTGGGAAAACGTCATTATGGGCGGCGAGCTGAACTACAACCACTTCTCGCTCCACAACGGCTCGGAGAGTTCGGTCGGACCGATTTTGGTTCCGGGTGCGAACCTCCCGGATGGTTCGACGGTCCTCTATACCATCACCGTTACATCTTCCGCTTCGTTATCAGTCACCGACATATTGACGGCGCGCGGGCGAGCCGGCTGGGCTTATGATCGCTTCTTGCCATATGCCTTCCTCGGTCTGGCGGTTGGCCGCTTTGATGTCACACGCAGCACCAGTGTCACCGGGTTGAAGACAACACAGGGCCCGCCCGTCGGGGGCGTTACTCCTCCGCCCTCCACCGGCATCCTGAACTTGCCGCGCAATCCTCAGGTGGAAGGGACCGAGGGCCAGATTGCCTATGGCTATACGGCTGGTCTGGGTGTCGACATCTCCCTCATGCCGAGCATGTTTCTCCGCGCCGAATGGGAATTCGTACAATTCCCGAACGTTAGTGATTTCCGGGTTGCGATGAATTCCGCACGTCTGGGCTTGGGCGTGAAGTTCTAGGCATAGCGTCAGTTTTCTCGCCAAAAGTCGGGTCTTTGCGCCCGCCCGACACTCCAATGCCGACTGCGACTTTAATCTGTATTGCGGCAAGTTGACCGCGGCGGGCAAGTCGCCTATCTCCGCCAGTGGGACACCCCTCCCCAACGAGGGGCGCCTATCTGGAAGGATAGACACATGACGGTAACCAAGCCCGGCGTGCGGCCGGCCACCCCGCACTTTTCGTCTGGCCCTTGCGCGAAGCGCCCTGGCTGGAGCCTCCAAAACCTCACAGACGCCGTCCTCGGACGCTCGCACCGATCCAAGATCGGCAAGGCGAAGCTCAAGCGCGCCATCGACCTCACGCGCGAGGTGCTCGAAGTGCCCGCCGACTATCGCATCGCCATTGTACCGGCGTCCGATACGGGTGCGGTCGAATTGGCACTGTGGTCACTGCTGGGTGCGCGCCCGGTGACGATGCTCGCCTGGGAGTCCTTTGGTGAAGGTTGGGTCACTGACGTTGAAAAGCAGCTCAAGCTCAAGGACCTCACCGTTATAAAGTCCTCTTATGGAGAATTGCCGGACCTCGGCAAGATCGATTTCTCGTCCGACGTCGTGTTCACCTGGAACGGCACGACGTCCGGCGTGCGCGTACCGAACGGGAACTGGATCGCCGCAAACCGCAACGGCCTCACGATCTGCGATGCCACCTCAGCGGCTTTCGCCCAGAAGCTCGATTGGCCCAAGCTCGATGTCGTCACGTTCTCGTGGCAGAAGGCACTGGGAGGAGAGGGCGCGCACGGCATGCTCATCCTTTCGCCCCGTGCCGTCGAGCGGCTCGAGAGTTACAAACCAGCATGGCCGCTGCCGAAGATTTTCCGTCTGACCAAGGGTGGCAAGCTCAACGAAGGAATTTTCGCCGGCGAGACTATCAACACGCCATCGATGCTGTGCGTAGAAGATTATCTCGACGCACTGCAATGGGCGAAGTCGGTCGGTGGGCTTTCGGCAACTATCGCCAGATCAGATGCTAATGCCAAAGTTCTGTCTGACTGGATTGCCGAGACAGCATGGATCGACCACCTCGCGAAGAATGCGGGCGAGCGCTCCAATACTTCGGTGTGCTTGCAAGTCGTCGACCCGGTGATCACAAAACTTTCTAATGACGATCAGGCGGCCTTCGCCAAGACTCTGGCCGGTTTGCTCGAGAAAGAGGGCGTCGCCTACGACATCGCCCATTACCGTGATGCGCCGCCCGGCCTGCGCATATGGTGCGGAGCGACGGTCGAACGCCGCGACATCGAAGCACTCATGCCTTGGCTCGACTGGGCGTTCGCCGAAGCCAAAGCCGCTTTGCCCAAAGCCGCCTGAGCCTGTCGCAGCCCGCAAGCAGTAAAACCTTCCCGATCATCTTTGAAAGCAACCGCTATGCCCAAAGTTCTCATTTCCGACGCGCTGTCTGCGGCCGCTGTGCAGATCTTCAAGGATCGCGGCATCGATGTGGATTTCCAGCCCGCGCTCGGCAAGGACAAGGAAAAACTCGCTGCTATCATCGGCAACTATGATGGCCTCGCGATCCGGTCGGCCACCAAGGTAACGGCGAAAATCCTCGAGCAGGCCAAGAATCTGAAGGTAATCGGCCGGGCCGGGATCGGCGTCGATAATGTCGACATTCCTGCAGCGACGGCGCGTGGCATCATTGTGATGAATACGCCCTTCGGCAATTCGATCACGACCGCAGAGCATGCGATTTCACTGATGCTGGCGCTTGCCCGGCAAATTCCCGAAGCCGATGCGTCCACGCGCGCCGGAAAATGGGAGAAAAACAAATTTATGGGCGTGGAGATGTTCGGCAAAACCCTGGGCGTCATCGGCTGCGGCAACATCGGCTCGATCGTCGCCGACCGCGCACTTGGGCTGAAGATGAAAGTGATTGCCTATGACCCGTTTTTATCGGCCGATCGCGCCACCAACCTTGGTGTTGAAAAGGTCGAGCTCGAAGAATTATTCAAGCGGGCCGACTTCATCACGTTGCATACGCCACTCACCGACAAGACCCGCAACATCATCAACGCCGCAGCCATCAAGACAATGAAAAAAGGCGTGCGCATCGTCAATTGCGCGCGCGGCGGTCTTGTAGATGAGGCGGCCCTCTATGAGGCGCTCAAAGGCGGGCAGGTTGCGGGCGCCGCATTCGACGTATTCGTTACCGAGCCGGCAACTGAAAACCCGCTGTTCGGCCTGCCGAATGTGGTGTGCACGCCGCATCTCGGCGCGTCCACGTCTGAAGCGCAGGAAAATGTCGCGTTGCAAATCGCAGAGCAGATGGCGGATTATCTTTTGCGCGGGGCCATCGCCAACGCCATCAACTTTCCATCGATCAGTGCCGAAGAGGCTCCAAAACTCAAGCCCCTCGTCGCATTGGCCGAAAAGCTTGGGTCTTTCGCCGGACAACTGACCGAAACCGGCATTAGCAAAGTCCAGATCGCCTACGAGGGCGCCGTCGCGCAAATGAATACAAAGGCACTCACATCTGCTGCACTCGCCGGTTTATTGCGGCCCATGCTTGGCGACGTCAATGTCGTATCTGCGCCGGTTGTCGCCAAGGAGCGCGGCATCGTGGTTGAAGAGGTCACGCGCGAGATGCCGGAGGACTACGAAAGTCTCATCACCGTGACAGTGACGACAGAACGGCAATCCCGACATGTCTCAGGCACAGTGTTTGCCGACGGACGGCCGCGCATTGTCAACATCAAGGGCATCCGCATGGACGCGGAGTTCGGGCCCTCGATGATCTACATCACCAATCTCGACAAGCCGGGCTTCATCGGGAAATTCTCCTCGACGCTGGGGGAGGCCGGCATCAACATCGCAACGTTTCACGTCGGTCGTGACGCGGCCGGCGGCAACGCCGTGGCGTTGATCGAGATCGATGGAGACCTGCCAGAGGTTGTCCTGGCTAAAGTGCGGGCGCTGCCCCAGGTGCAGCAAGCCAAGCCGCTGCACTTTTGAAATTAACACGTCGGATCAATGTTTTGTCGCCTTTGCCCGGCGCGATAGAGCGGTGGACTTTGGCTTGCTTCAAAGGGGAGCATCCATTATCCGAAGGTGGACCTGGCCGGTGGCTCCCGGCTCCAAGTGTCCGGGCGCTGGCTTAGGGAAGGGATTCCGATGGCGAATGTTGTAGTTGTCGGATCCCAGTGGGGCGACGAGGGTAAAGGCAAGATCGTCGACTGGTTGTCGGAGCAGGCCGACATCGTCGTGCGTTTCCAGGGCGGCCACAATGCTGGCCACACGCTGGTCATCGATGGCTCAACTTACAAGCTGTCGCTGTTGCCTTCGGGTGTTGTCCGGGAAGGTAAACTGTCGGTCATTGGCAACGGTGTGGTGGTCGACCCGCAGGCGCTCATCGACGAGATTGCCCAGCTGAAGAAGCAAGGAATAATGGTGACGCCTGAGACCTTACGTATCGCCGAAAATGCGACACTGATCCTGCCGTTGTACCGCGAGCTTGAAGCTCTTCGTGAGGCAGATGATTCTGCGACCCGCATCGGGACCACCAAACGCGGCATCGGCCCCGCCTATGAAGACAAGGTTGGCCGCCGTGCTATCCGGTTTATGGATCTCGCAGATCTGCCGGCCCTGCGCGGAAAAATCGATCGGCTGCTGACACACCACAACGCACTGCGCCGTGGTCACGGTCTGCCGCAGATCGAGGCTCAGACGGTGTACGACTATCTCGCAGGGGTCGCGCCAAAGGTATTGCCCTTCATGGATTCGGTCTGGTCGCTGCTCGATAGCAAGCGGCGCGAGGGGAAACGCATTCTGTTCGAGGGCGCGCAGGGCGCGCTCCTCGATATTGATCATGGCACTTATCCTTATGTCACGTCGTCCAATACGGTGGCGGCGCAGGCGGCGACCGGATCGGGTCTCGGCCCCAACGCGATCGACTACGTGCTTGGCATCTGTAAAGCCTATACGACACGTGTCGGGCTGGGTCCGTTCCCGACCGATCAGATGGACAATGTCATCGGGAAGACTCTCGGAGAGCGGGGGCGCGAATTCGGCGTCGTCACCGGGCGTGCCCGCCGGTGCGGTTGGTTCGATGCGGTCCTCGTTCGCCAGACTGTGCGGACGTGCGGAATTGACGGGCTGGCGCTGACGAAGCTCGACATCCTCGACGGCTTCGAGGAAATCAAGGTTTGCGTAGGTTATCGTCTTGACGGACGCGAAATCGACTATCTTCCCGCCGGCGAACAGGCACAGGCACGCGTCGAGCCGATTTATGAGACCATTGACGGTTGGAAAGAGCCGACGGCGCGGGCGCGGTCCTGGGCGCAATTGCCGGCGCAAGCTATAAAATACGTCCGTCGCGTCGAGGAGCTGGTCGGGTGTCCGGTAGCGCTTTTGTCCACCAGCCCCGAACGCGAGGACACCATCCTCATGACGAATCCGTTTGAGCTATGATTGCTGAAAAAAGACATGAACCAGGGTCAAGCATGATTCCGTTAGTGGGATCCGCTTTGCGGACGGGACCGTGCTCCAACACAATAGCGTGCAATGGCTGACTATTACCCTTTGATTGCCCGCGCGGTTAGCGGCCTCGACAAGAACACGGGCGAGAACCGCCGTGCGCTGTACGACCGCGCCCGGGCCGCGCTTGTCAGCCAGCTGCGTGGCGTCACGCCGGCGCTTGATGAAACCGACATCACGCGTGAGCGACTGGCGCTGGAAGAAGCGATTCGCAAGGTGGAGGCGGAGGCGGCAAAGCGCCGGGCCGATGTTCCTGAAGCGGAGCCGCCCGAAACCTCCCTGCGGGATCGCGGTCTGCGCGACTTCCGGGAAACGGTAGCGGAAGCCGAAGGGCTGGGCAGCGCTGCCGCTGAGTCCAGGCGTGCCGCACATGCGACATTTGAGTCGATGCCCGTGGACCCGGCGCCGCATTATTTCGAGCCACCTCGATCACCCGAACCTTCGCAATTCACGGAGCCAGCGTTCAGTGAAGAGGCGCTCCAGCCAGGTTATTCGCCTTCGGTCCCGACTCCGCCCGCTTACGACGATGAAGATGCCTTTCGCCGCCCCGCGCGCTCATACGGGCGCATGATCAAATGGGCCGCGTTGCTGCTCGTCGTGGCTGGTATCGCCGGTGCGGCCTATTGGCAGCGCGATGCAATCACGTCGATGGTAGCAAGCTTCCGCTCGCAACCTGCGTCGAAGCCGAAGGATGCATCGCAGCCCACTGGCCGGCCGAAAATCGCGGACCGGATCGGGCAAACTGGCGAAGCGGCGCCGAACACAGCGAACGCACCGGCTGCGGCCGTGGCTCAGAAAGTCGTCCTTTACGATGAGGACCCGAATGATCCGCAGGGCAAGCGATACGTCGGGTCCGCACTCTGGCGCACCGAAACCGTTTCGCCGGGACCAGGGCTAGCGCCTGAACTGGCGGTTCGCGCCGACATTGAGATACCAGAGCGCAAATTGCGCATGACCTGGTCGCTTCGGCGCAACACCGACAAAGCGCTCCCGGCCAGCCACACGATTGAAATCCTGTTCACGCTGCCGGCGGATTTCCCGGAAGGCGGGATCGGCAATGTGCCGGGCGTGCTGATGAAACAGAACGAGCAGGCGCGTGGCGTTCCGCTTGCCGGTTTGGCGGTCAAGGTCACCAACGGCTACTTCCTGATCGGTCTATCTGCGGTCGATGTCGACTTGCAGCGCAATATCCAGTTGCTCAAGGAGCGCGACTGGTTCGACATTCCGGTCGTCTACACCAGCGGCAAGCGTGCAATTCTGGCCATGGAAAAAGGCACACCCGGCGCCCGTGCTTTCGAGGAAGCATTCCGCGCGTGGGGGCAATAAGAGAATTTCGCAGGCGCGCTCTTTTACAAAACGGCCGGACAATTGCCCGGCCGTAAATGTTTGAGCCGTCTCGATAGCGGTTACTGCGCGGCGATCGCCTGTGCTTCCTGCGGCTGCTCGATCGCAGTCATCCGGCTCTTGACCGCTTTCTGCACTTTCTCGAAGGCCCGAACTTCGATTTGACGCACACGCTCGCGCGAGACGCCAAATTCGGCAGCAAGGTCCTCGAGCGTGATCGGATCGTCGGCCAGCCGGCGCGCTTCGAAGATGCGCCGCTCGCGATCGTTCAGGACGTCGAGCGCAGAGATCAGCGCCTTGTGGCGATTATTGCTCTCCTGGCTTTCGGCCAAGATCCGTTCCTGGTTCGGCGCATTGTCAACAAGCCAATCCTGCCATTCGCCACTTTCGCCATCGTCGCGGATCGGCGCGTTGAGCGATGAGTCGCCGCCGAGGCGGCGGTTCATGTCGACGACGTCCTGTTCCGTCACGCCAAGGCGCTTGGCAATGATCTGCACCTGGTCAGGCCGTAGATCGCCTTCCTCAAGTGCCGAAATCTTGCTCTTCGCTTTGCGCAGATTGAAGAACAGCTTCTTCTGGTTGGCGGTGGTGCCCATCTTCACGAGCGACCACGAACGCAGGATGTACTCTTGTATCGCCGCTTTAATCCACCACATCGCATATGTGGCGAGGCGGAAACCTTTTTCCGGCTCAAATCGCTTGACCGCCTGCATCAGGCCGACATTGCCTTCCGAAATCACCTCGGAAATTGGCAAGCCGTAGCCGCGATAGCCCATGGCGATTTTAGCGACGAGGCGGAGATGGCTGGTGACAAGCTTGTGCGCGGCTTCGCGATCGCCGTGCTCGCGCCAGCTGCGGGCCAGCATGTATTCTTCCTGCGGTTCCAGCATGGGGAACCGACGGATTTCGTCGAGATAGTGTGAAAGACCGGATTCGGCCTTGAGTGCCGGCAATGCGGCGGTACGGGCCATGATAGCGCCCTCCTTACTTGCCCCCGTGTGATCGGCAGGCGGGTTGTCGCCGCCGCTCCCCGAGCCGACGGCGCGCATTCTATGTTGCGACCGCTAACTCCCTCGATCGCAACTGCAGCATAGCGGCTTGACGGGGCGAAAGAAAGGATTGCGCCCGTCACGACCCTGTGACGCACCATTACATCGCGGTAAGCCAGCAAGCCTTTGAGTTAACTTGCCTATTTGCGAAGTTTACGCCCGGCTTCACGGCTCTCCATGTGCAGGGCATCACGTAAACGACGCAAATCGCCCGGCAGTTCCGATTGGAACTCCAGGACGTCGCCGGTTTCGGGGTGTTCGATGGCGAGTAGATAGGCATGAAGGGCCTGTCTGCCAAGGGCCTCAAGCGCGGCGCGCGCGTCGGGGCCTAGACGGCTGACCTTGGTTTTATAGCCAGTCCCGTAGGTGGCATCGCCCAGGATGGGGTGCCCGATATGAGCAAGATGCACCCGAATTTGGTGGGTACGGCCCGTTTCCAGCGTGCACGCCAGGAGCCCGGCTACGGGTTTGCCGTCCGGTCCCGGAATACGCTCCAGCACCTGCCAGTGCGTAATTGCCGAACGCCCACCGTCACGCACGGCCTGCTTGTCGCGCGCATGGGGGTGGCGGTCGATTGGGGCATCGATGGTGCCCTTCGGGCGGTCGGGTACACCCCAGACCAAAGCTAGATACCCACGCTTGAGCGGGCCCTCGGTCTTTTCTGCGAATTGTTTGCTGAGCGCGTGATGGGCCTTGTCGTTCTTGGCCACCACCATCAGACCGGTAGTGTCCTTATCGAGGCGGTGGACGATGCCCGGCCGTTTGATCCCGCCGATGCCCGACAGGCTCGCCCCGCAATGGGCGATCAGTGCATTCACCAACGTGCCTGTGGCGTGACCCGCGGCGGGGTGAACGACGAGGCCCTTCGGTTTGTCGATGACGATGATCGCATCGTCTTCGTAGACGATATTGAGCGGGATCGCCTCGCCCTCCGGCGTCGCTTTCTCTGGGGGTGGCAAAGTCACGGTGATGGTATCGCCGGAATTGACGCTTGCCGCCGGATCGCGGATCGTGCGCGCCGCGATCTTCACGTGACCGGCGAGGATCAACGCCTTCAGGCGCGAGCGCGACACCGTGGCAATATGCGCCGCGAGTGCGCGATCGAGCCGCAAGCCCGCGTGATCGTCGGTAATCGTGATTGTCTCGGTAACTTTATCCGTCATGGGTCAAAAAATGTCTGGCGACGACGAAAAACCTCTCGATCCGGAAGGCACGCGCATTGTCGCCAAGGTGCGCCGGCTGATGATGGTCGCAAGCCTGACCACCTTCATTGCGGTTGCCGTACTCATCGCTGTCATCGGCTATCGTGTTTTTAAGGGTGAGGGAAGGGCACAGTCGGCGACGGATATCTCGACTGCGCTGCCAACCGGAGCAAAGGTGCTGTCCAGCGCAATCGGCGAAGGTCGCGTCGTGCTGACCGTTGAGGTCAATGGTGCAGTCGAATTGCTGAGCTTCGACCTGAATTCACTCAAGCCCTTGGGTCGTGTCCGCCTGTCGCCGCTGTAACGGCGAACAAATGAGGGCTCGATCTGGCCTGACTGCCGCCGCCGCCAAGCTTGCGGACTTACCGGATCGAGGCTATTTCGAGGGGCCTAGCTCCCTTCGTCTAGCGGCCCAGGACGTCGCCCTCTCACGGCGAAAACAGGGGTTCGAGTCCCCTAGGGAGCGCCACCGCACGGCGGGTTACCAGTGTGCTTATTCGAGCGGGAGGCGCAACTGGGTCCGCGGCCTTCGCGGGCCGACCGATGTCCGCTTTCGGACAAGAAACGACAAAGTATGGTTTTGGTCCGGAACGTTATGTCCGCTTTCGACCCAAGGCGGACATTGCAACACTCTATTCGATTTGGTTGATCAGACCGCGCGGTGTTCTTATCCATTCAAGCCATCGTGAGCGGGATTGATCTCGTAGAAAGCCGTCCCTTGACCGTGGACGCGCACAACGGACGATTATTGGCTTCTGCGGCCCATCCTCGCGGTTGCATTTTTCATATTCCTCTGCCGCGTCCCCAAAAGCTCTAACGGTGCTGAGCCCGCGCATTCCACTCGCGCAGGTCGCAATTGTGAGGCGTGAGACTGTTAAAATATCAAGGCGCTTATACGTTGGTTTAGGTCAGCGATACGCACGTTCAGTATTTGCGCGTCAAAAAATGCGTTCAATAAATCGGTTATAGGACAAGGGCACCAACCCCATCCCCCGTCCCCGCCCTTGTCGCACTTAGAGGCCACCTTATCCCCCAGGTGGCCTCTTTGGTTGTCATCGGTGTTGGCACTAGGTAGCAAAAAGGATCGCGATGTCTCTTACAGCAATGTCCACGGAACACGCCGTCGAGCAGCGCACCACAAATTCACGCATCATCAAACGGTCGATCATCCGCAACGGCCATAAATCGAGCGTGTCGCTGGAAGATCAGTTTTGGGACTGTCTGCGCGAGATCGCGAAAAGTAAAAAGCTTACAGTGTCGAAGCTAGTCGAGGAAATTGACCACCACCGCAGTAGTTACAATCTCTCATCGGCAATTCGGCTATTCGTGTTGGAATATTATCAAAAATCATTTTCAGGCCGTTCTGAACGCTCGCCGGGATTAGCTACGCCAAGCTAGACCCTCCTCACGACCGCTTGTGGCACTTAGCGGACATCAGGCCAGCGTGGCCGAATGTCCAAAATTTTGTCGAACTGGGTTGCGGTCGTTCTCGCTGGCGCCTTCGGGGGTGGCAGTTTCGACGATGCGCTTTGGAGGCAATGGTACGTTCGGCGCTGTCAGCGTGTTTTCAAACCATTTTCCTGTGAACGCAGCAGTCGTATCGTAGCGTTCCTCACTTCACTGGTTCAGTATCTTTCACCTCAGTCCAGGTCTTATCGGGATTATAGGCACTCATCCGTTCGGCGAGTTTGGCCGTGTTTGTCCCAAGATCCTTCTCGTACACCGTGCCCGAATGATTGCAGATGAAAGTCTTCACGCCCGAATTTCTGTACTCGGCAGGATAGGCAACAAGTCCGAAGCCTCCGATCATTTTGCCACCCACGACATAGTCTAGGGTGCCGCCCGCAGCGGCCGGTCCTTGCTTGGTTAGGATTTTGAAATAATAGCCGTGGAATGGCGTCCGTGTACCCTCAACGCGATAACCTTGCGTGGTCGCCTCGGCGACGAGCTCACCAAGGGGACTAGGCTCCTCGCCTTGTGATGTCGGCCAATAAAGGCCGTCTTTTTTTCCCGGTTGGCTTACGATCCGTTGGGCATAAGTCTTGATGCCAGCGCCAGTACGGTCCTTGTCCGAATATTCATTCTGTGCGTCCACATAGGCAAGGCAGGTCTGAATTGCGTCCAGCTCGTTTTTGCCAATACGGCGGAAGAGGATTTCTTCCCGGCCAGCGGCTGTATCGAACCGCCACATTCCGTCCTTACGGACGAGTGGGATCGGAAGCGGAAAATCGTCTGGGCCAATCACCATGATAGCTTTGTTGTCGCCATCCATTTTGATCTGATGGTTTGCATCATAGGCCGCGACAAATTTCTGACGGGAGGCCGCGTCGGCAACCTCGTCACCCGATGAAACAATGTCTTCGCCGTCCGGACCCAGCACAGTGTCGAGCGCCTTCACGTCACCATTCTTGGCTGCACTGGCCAAGGCACTGGCAGCCTCATCGGGTGTTTTGAAGGCTTGCTGTGCGCTGGTGACGGATGCGGCTGTGCAAAGAAGCGCCGCTACCATCACTGAGACAAGAACTTTGTTCATGGGGTCCTCATTCGCGCAGACAAGTCAGTGTAAAACAGGAACAGCGACGGGCACCTGGGCGCCCGACGCAACCCAATGCGCGTAAGTCTGGAATTTGACGCCTAGCCTGTCGTAGTAGACCCGCAGGTAGCCGTCTTGCCCACGCGAGACCGCTTCGGGCGCGACCGTCTGCACCTCCTGCGCCATCACACCCACATAAGCTCGTTTGCTGCCGTTATAACTAAACCGGTAGAAACCAAGACCATTATCGAGATGGCCTAACAAAACGATATCGTGCTTAAGCGTGATGTCGGATCTCCGGCCGCCACCGCCACCACCGCGGCCGCCGCCGCCACGGCCGCCACCACCGCCCCGCATCCCGCCACCACCACCACCGCGGCCACCGCCACCCGCTCGCATACCACCGCCACCGCCGCCCATGCTCGCGCGTCCACGCGCGGACGCGCGGTTGGCGCCCCTGCCGGAACCGACGTTCCCTAGTGCATTGCCGCCGCCTCGTCCGCCGGAAGGTCGCTGAGCCGCTTTCGGCCGTCCGCCCGAAGGACGTTGCCCTGCGCTGGGCCGCCCACCTGCAGGCCGTTGTCCTGCGCCGGGTCGTTGCCCGGCCCCAGGCCTCTGTCCCGCGCCAGGCCGCTCGCTGCCAGGACGGCCACGAAAATCCATCCGGTTTTGCGCGCTGTTACGGCGATTGTTGTTGCCGAACCTCTGCTCGACACGCGGATTATTGTATCTCACGCCCTGACGATGTTCGGGTCTGTGCTCCCATCGATTGCCGCCGCCGGCTATTGGGTTGGTCGGTCTTAGTCCCCCGCCCGGGGGATTTGGCCTTGGCCGATCAATGTTGATGTTGTTGTTGTTCCAATTGAAACCCCCGCCCCAATAATTTCCGCCCGATCCCCAGTTGCCGAGTGCCCATCCTGCGCCAAAAGCGAGCCCGGTCGCGATGAGTCCGCCGGCGATGTAGCCGGGATATCCGAAATAGTACGGAGGATAATCCGCGTAAGGCCAGGCTCCGTAGACAACCCCAGGATCGTAGTACGGCACATAGAGCGTTTCGGGATCTGTTGGCTCAATAGCAATGAGCTGTTTGCCTTGCTGTTGTGTTTTTGTGACCTTCTGTTGCTTGGTCGAGGTCAATTTGTCGTTGGCTTCAGCTTTCGTCCTTAAACGTTGAATGGCGTCCATGACATCGGCCTGCTGAGCCAGGACGGCATCACCGAGCTTCCTGGTCCAATCAAGCTTGGTGCTCATCATTGAAAGAACATCTGGCGTGGCAATCAAAGATTTAACGCTGTCATCCCAATTCTGTTTGTCCACCGCCGCCTTCAGTTGATCGCCCTTGAGCTTCTTATTTTCTTTTAACCAGCGATCAGCCATCACGACCTCAAGCGGATAGGTCGATGCCATCATGATTAAAGAGAGAAGATTGTCTGGATAGAGGGCGATTGGCGCAACGAGAGCATCAAGCTCCCCGGCTTTGAGTAATTGCTCGCCAGACGCAGCTACGGAGGCAGGCTGGTTTTGCGGAGCCGGGGGGTTTTGCGCTAGCGCCGTAAGTGGTGCCAGGAGGAGAAGGCTAAGCACCAATACCACAAGACGATGCAAGGCCATCGAGACCTCCAACCCTACTTACGGATTCCACAAGCTAAGAATTTTATATCAGAAAAAGTGGCGTAAAAAAGAACGCACGAAGCGCAACAACAATGGTCAGCGATCTTGCCATGTATTTTGACATGTGGCTCCGGGATCCGACCCGTCGCAAGGTCTGCCAATGGCATTGTGATTTCGTTCTAGTGGTTCGTATCGGATTTGGGAACGGCGGTGGAAGCGGGGTCATGTCCGCTTTGGATCATTAGCGGCCGCATGGCAATGCCGCAGACCCTAAGCGCTCACGGGCAACAAGAAGACGGCATTGGGCCGCTGACAGGCCGCTGAGCGTAATATTGCGAAGACCGGTCTTCTATCCTGATGATACGTGTTGCCAGCGCGTACGCGAAAAGTGCCATGCAGCTTCCCGCGAGGACGTCGCAAAAATAGTGCGCCCCCTCGGTGACGGTGCCGACGAGCATGGCGGCATTCAGAAAGAGCAAGGGAATAAGAATGCGAGGATAGCCGCGCAACATCAGCGGCGTCAGGATTGCGATCGTTGCGTGGAATGACGGAAATGTAGCGATTCCACCCGGAGCTTCATTGAGTATCAATGGCCCCGCTTCTCGCAGACGCGATAAATGATCAAGTGGCGTCGCGCCGGTAAACTGTAGAATGTTGAAAGTCGATCGATCAACAAAAACGATCGGACCGGCCGCCGGCATGAGAGCTGAAACAACAATCGTGGCAATGAAAGCGATCGCGAAGGCAAGAAGATATACACGCACCTCACTGATCCGGTTTGAGAACGCGAGGACGACCAGTGGAAGAGCGATTTGAGCTTTGAGGGTGTCATAGGCAAAATGAAGAACGCGCTGGATTGCGGCATGCCCGTCGACCCAATGGGCAAAGTCAGACCAATTCAGACCGACGGCTAAATCGACTCGTGCTAGAAACTGGTCTTGAAGTGGAAACGCGAAACGTTGGATCGCGTAAGCGGCGAGGACGCCGCATAAAATGGTGATCACCAAATACAACACGCCGTAGAGGAGGGTACGCACGGCCTCAATAATTCTGGTTTGGGGTGCAAACTGACTGAGGACGTCCAAAACGACAACGTAGACCACCAGCCACATTATATTTGGAAGCGATGTGAGAGTGAATTTCGTAGCGATTGAACTGACCAGTCCGATCGCCATCAGTGCAAACGTCAAAATGGTCGCGGATCGCGAGATCGGGCTGACGCGGGATTGTATAATTGTGCCGCGATATTTACGCGCAAGCAGAGTAAAGCTCATTGCCAAGATGCCCTAAAGCGCCCTGAAGACGGTCGGTTTTGCTGACGACCATTCGGCTTGATGCGCGTACAAGTAAATTGCGAGCCGACCGTGAGCTAGCGTGATTAAAATTTCCTTTATACAAACGGCATTGGGGCAACCGTTGCGTTTGATAGTAAATCAGCTTCGAATTTGGCATGCCGCGGGAGCTTCACTGGATGAAGGGCAATAACTAATGACCGACCCGCAAACCTGGCCGACCGAACTGCGCCTGCATAAAGATCGCAAGACGCTGACGATTACATTCGGTGGCGGGGAGCGCTTCGATTTACCGGCAGAGTATTTACGCGTGAAAAGCCCAAGCGCGGAAGTGCAAGGACACTCAGCCGAAGAACGCAAGACCGTCCCAGGAAAGCGCGATGTCTGCGTCCTCGAGGTGCTGCAGGTCGGCAATTACGCCGTGCGGCTCGTGTTCGACGACATGCATTCTACGGGGATTTTCGATTGGGACTATCTGCGCGAACTCGGCCGTAACTATAGTGCCTATTGGCAGGACTACCTCGACGAGCTTGCAGCCAAGAATTTGACGCGCGATCCGCCGGCACGTCGCAAATAATGGTGGGCGCTATAGGGATTGAACCTATGACCTCTCCCGTGTGAAGGGAACGCTCTCCCGCTGAGCTAAGCGCCCGGCCATTGGCGGACGCGCGATATAATGAGCGCCTCGGAGCAGTGTCAAGCGAAGGCGGGCGGCAGGTCTTCTAGTTGCGTGTTTTTGGATCGTCGCCTTGCGGCAATCGTGAAGCGTGGGTCTGCAGAGCGCGGATACGGTCGGCCAGATTACCGTTGTTTGAGCGTTCCGTGAGGTTGGCATCAGCACTGGCAGCCGCTACGACGCCGCTGACACGCTCCCGCGAGGTCTCGGCGGCTAACAACGCGTCAATTGTCGAGTTCGGACCCTCAAGCGTCGAAGCGAGCCGGGCCACTTCAGCTGCGACGTCGTTTATTCTTTCGCGTAACAACGCATTCTCCACACGCTCGGACGCCCAGGCTTCTTCCGTTTCGCGCTTCATCGTGCCGAGATCGCGGGCATACCGGTCGCGCTCTTCTTTGGCGTGGGCGATCGCCGCCTGCAGCTGAACGTTCTCGGTCTTGAGATTTTGCGTAGCTGAGTTCGAACGTCCCTCAGTTTCGATGAGCGCAGCCCGTAAATCACCTTCGACTTTTCGAGCAGCCTCGATATCGCGGCGCAGTTGCTTGAGTTCGAATTCGCTTTGGTTGAGGAGTCGCGATTGTTCGCCCAAACGGGTTTCGAAATCCTGGGCACGGCGCCCGAGGATTTCCGCTTCCTTGGTTTGCGCTGCAAGTTGCTGCTCGAGCACAGTCGCGCGGCGACCAAGGTTTTCGACCTTGCCGCGTTCCTCCGAAAGTTCCTGGGTCGCAGCCTTCAGTTCTATCCGCTCGGCATCGCGGCGATCTTCCACGGTTTTTAGTTCGCGGCCAGCGCCATCCAGCCGCTCTTTCAAGGCGTCGACTTGAGTTTTGAGCGCCACAATTTCGATCTTCTGGGAATTGGCTAGAATCGATCGCTCGTCCAATTCTCCCATCAGTTTGGCGAGGTCGGCCTGTTTGTCGGAGAGTGCTCGTTGGGCGTCGTGTACGTCGCTGGTTTTGACCGCGAATTCCTCTTCGGTCGCGCGCAGCTGATCGCGCAGCGACTTGTCGCGCGCTTCCAGCGCAAAGATGGCCGCCGTTTTTTCGCCCAGCTCGATCTTAAGGCGATTGATGGCGTCGCCCTTCTTGCCGAGTTCGGCAAGTTGGCTGGTGCTTCTGGTCTTGAGTTGCTCGACGCTCATTTCCAGGCGCCGCGTCGACATCGCGAATTCTGCGCGAAGCTGGTCCTTGTCGGCTTGAATTTCAGCCATCGACAACGGCGTTGCGGCTTCAAGGCGCCGCATTGTCAGCCGAACCGCACGACCGTGGACAAGAGGAACGACGACGAGGCCGATCAAGGCTGCGGCCAGGAATCCGATCCCGAAATACATGATCGGTTCAATCATGGAACATACGCCTCCAACTCACTTGGACACGATGGAAACCCGGAATGGGGCCGAACCGCCCAGCTCACCCGCAGACTAACCTAAAGCCGGCGCGGCGTCGCGGGTCCAATGGGTTCCGGCCAGCTGTTGCCACGAAAGTAGTAAATGTGGCGGCGATCAGAACGGATTCCACGTCGCCCGCGGCGTAAATTTGAGGTAGCCGATATTGGCGCCGAGCCGCAAACCGACACCTGACCGTATAGGCACCACAATGATGTTGCCGGAAGCAAGCGCGGTCATTCCAAATCCGCCGATGAAATAAGCAGAGCCGTCGATGCCTGCGAAACGTTGGTAGATGGCCTCTGTCGCCGGCAAATTATAAATTAACATCATCGTCCGGGCGCCTTCGCCCCCGGTGTCGAATCCAACCGAGGGGCCTTCCCAGAACACACGGCGGTCGCCGGCATTCTTTGTGTAAAGTTTGCCGTCGCCATAGCGCAGGCCAACGACAAAAGCGCCGCTGCCTTCCTGTCCGAGGACGTAGCCATTCGGCTGGCCCCATCTGCTCACAGCAGTTTCGACAATCTGCGCTAGCCCGCGGGAAACCGTGCCGAAGAAGTGATGCCCCTCACGCACCAACTCGCCGGGCGTAAAAGTGCCAGGCTGCTGCGCCGGGGGTGGTGCCGGCGGCGGGTTCTGGGCTGCGGCGATACCGGGAGAAAATGCCGCAAGGCAAAACGTCAGGGCGATAAGGCGCAAAGTCGCGCGCATCATATGCTCCATAGGATGAAGAGGCTCCAAGCCGTGCTTAACCGGTTGCTCACGCAGATCCCGGTAATGTGGCCACGAAAGGCTTGCCCCGAATCATTTAAACGTCGCTGAGAACTATGACTGCAGCACGGCAACAACGGAAGCCGCGGCGCTTGATTCAGCTGCTGCTCGGCATTGCCTTAGGGGGCGGTATTGTCACACCCCCCGCATTGTGGGCTGCTACCGATAACCAATTGGCGGTTAACCCGGGGACCGGCCTCGCCATCAGCGGGTTCGACCCGGTCGCATATTTTACCGAAGGGAAAGCGATATTTGGCCGGCCGGAAGTCGAGCTGAATTTGGACGGTGCAATTTGGCGGTTCAGCAATGAAGGCAACCGCGGCGCTTTCGCCGTGCACCCTGAGGTCTATGCGCCGCGTTTCGGCGGCTACGATCCTGTTTCAATTGGCCGAGGACGCTCGGTCGCTGGCCATCCTTTGATCTGGGTTGTGGTCGGCCAACGCCTTTATCTCTTCTATAGTGAAAAAAACCGCGCCGACTTTCTCGCCGATGCGGGCCGCATCATCGACACTGCCGAACGCAAATGGCCAGCACTTGCAAACAGCTTGGGCCAATGAGGGTGCACGCCGACCCTAGATCCTGATCGTAGCTGCCTTGCGGGCATCACCCCATGCAATAAAGGCGGGCACGCGGAAATTCTCAGCGGCGCGCCCATAGTGCAAGGCAGTGCCCCTCGGGCTGGCGACGACACCACCCGCTGCGACAACAAGAGCATGCCCGGCCGCCACATCCCATTCGCAAGTCGTAGCGAGGCGTGGATAGATGTCTGCAGAACCTTCGGCGATCTGACAAAATTTGAGTGCCGAACCGCTGGCAATGCGCGTAAGCCGCCCCAGTGAGTTCAGGAATGCGTCGGTGTCGGCATCGAAATGTGAGCGGCTCACGGTCGCCACTGCATTTTTGGCGGGCCAATTGCGCGAACGGATCGCCTCTGGTTGATCCGCGCTATCCGCCAGCATCCGAAGCCGTTCGGCACCTTGGCCGACAATGCCGCGCCAAACCTGGCCACGTTGTGGGGCTGCGATAATACCGGCAATTGGTACGCCTCCCGTCACGATGGCGAGATTGACTGTGAATTCGTCACGACCGGCGAGAAACTCACGTGTGCCGTCGAGTGGATCGACGATCAGGAAACTCTCACCCGCTTGGGGCACTCGTTTGTTACCGGCGGATTCCTCTGAAATCACCGGCACGCCCGGCAGCAAATGTTCCAAATCCTGCAAGATCATCGCTTCGGATGCTTCGTCCGCCTCGGTGACCGGGGATTGGTCGGCCTTTGTCCGCTTTATCAAGGTATGGGGCGATAGCGCGCAGATACGCGCGGACGCGCGCGCAATCATCCTCGTCAGATCGTCGATAAACTGAGCTGCATCGGTCGGCAGGATTTCGGAACCCGATGTCAAATGCCACGTCCTTTTACCGGTTCGCGGTCCTTGGCGGTTGCGCAGGTGCGGTGTATCACCCGGGCAAATCGGTGCGACGGTCGATTCGCCGATCGCGGCAGACTGCATGCCTAGCGGAGACTAGTCTATGTCCGATTCTTCCATCGATGCGCTCGATCTCGCGGCCTTGCTATGTTCGCGCGTTTGCCATGACCTGATCAGCCCGGTTGGCGCCATCGTCAACGGG
The DNA here is from genome assembly GCA_963743405.1 of uncultured Alphaproteobacteria bacterium. Classification (GTDB taxonomy): domain Bacteria; phylum Pseudomonadota; class Alphaproteobacteria; order Rhizobiales; family Xanthobacteraceae; genus Pseudolabrys. The sequence goes on from CAVUPX010000010.1 coordinate 126,092, forward strand.
CTTGAAGTGCTCGAGGAGGAAAAGGATGAGGCAACCAAAGAGTTTGCACTCGACCTGATCAAGAAGAGCGCCCGCACCGCTTCGGCCAAATTGCAGTTCTGCCGTATCGCCTTTGGTGCCGCCGGCTCCGCCGGTGCCCAGATCGACCTCGGGGATGCTGAAACCATCGCACGCGGCTTCCTGGAGGACGACAAGACCAAGCTCGCCTGGAATTTGCCCCGTGCGCTGTCGCCCAAGAACAGGGTCAAGTTGCTGCTCAACATGCTGATTATCGCCGGCCAAGCCATTCCGCGCGGCGGCCAGCTGACTGTCGTCCCCATAGGGTCGGGCGACAGCATGGGATTTAAGGTCAGTGCCTCAGGGCTGAATGCCAAAGTTCCGCCAACGGTGCCGCCATTGATCACCGGCGATATCGGCGGCGAGGCAATCGATGCTCATCGCATTCAACCGTTTTATGCCGGCCTTTTGGCCAAAGCATGCGGGCTCAAGGCGACAGTAGCGATGGACGGCGAAACGGTTTTGGTCACCGCACAATAGGCACAATGCGCAAGGCTTTCCGCCGGTTAATGACCGGTTAATGGCGTGCGCCTTTGCCCAACTACGCAACTAAAATTAAACGCTTCACCGACACACTGGCGACGCTTCCGACGGAAAGCGGCGGACGGGCCAATGCCCGTCGACGAAGGCGTTTTTTATGGACGACCTGCTGCGAGAATTTGTCACCGAGACCAACGAAAGTCTCGACGTGGTTGACGTCGAGCTCGTGCGTTTCGAGCAGGACCCGAACAACGCAAAGATTCTCGATAACATCTTCCGGCTCGTTCACACGATCAAAGGCACCTGCGGCTTTCTTGGTCTGCCGCGCCTGGAAGCGCTCGCCCACGCAGCCGAAACGCTGATGGGAAAATTTCGGGACGGGGCGCCGGCTTCGAGCGATGCCGTTACGCTTATTCTTGCCACCATCGATCGTATCAAAACAATTCTGGAGTCGCTTGAACGCGAGCAGCGCGAACCCGAGGGCGGCGATAGCGATTTGATCTCCAACCTTGAGCAAATGGTCGAACGCGTTGGATCGACCGCTCCGAACGCGGAATCGCAGCATACGGTCGGGACGCTCGTCGCGCAGGTGCTAGAGCGGCCGTTGCGGCCTGATGAAGTTTCGCTCGACGATCTCGAACGGGCATTTCGTGAGACCCCGATTGATCCGTCTCGTCGTAAAATCCGCCAAGTCGGCGCCAGCCCGCGGCCGATCCGGTCGTCAAAGATGACGATGCGGCCAAAGGCAATCAATCGATCCGCGTTACCGTTGATACGCTCGAGCAATTGATGACGATGGTATCCGAGCTGGTGCTCACGCGTAACCAGTTGCTCGAGATCGTGCGTCGTCATGAAGAATCCGAATTCAAGACGCCTCTGCAGCGGTTGTCCAATGTGACGGCTGAGCTGCAGGAAGGCGTGATGAAGACGCGGATGCAGCCGATCGGCAATGCGTGGCAAAAGCTGCCGCGCATCGTGCGCGACCTGTCCAACGAGCTTGGCAAGAAAATCGATCTCGAGATGCAAGGCGCCGAGACCGAACTCGACCGTCAGGTGCTCGACCTGATCAAGGACCCGCTCACGCATATGGTGCGCAACTCGGCGGACCACGGTCTGGAATCGCCCGAACAGCGCAGGGCTCTTGGCAAGCCGGAGCATGGGCGGATCAGGCTTTCCGCCTATCACGAGGGCGGCCACATCATCATTCAAATCGCCGACGATGGTCATGGGCTCGATACCGACCGCATCAAAGCGAAGGCCATCGCGCAGGGTCTTGTGTCGGAGTCCGAAGTCGAAAAACTATCGGAAGCGCAAATTCATAAATTCATATTCGCACCCGGATTCTCGACCGCCGCGAAAATCACCAACGTTTCCGGACGCGGCGTCGGCATGGACGTTGTCCGCAACAATATCGATCAGATCGGTGGCACGATCGACGTAAAGTCGGTGGCTGGCGCGGGATTGAGCTTCACCATCAAAATCCCGCTGACGCTCGCAATTGTCGCCGCATTGATCGTAGAGGCGGGCGGCCATCGCTTCGCCATTCCGCAATTGTCCGTCGTTGAGCTTGTGCGCGCCCGCAGCGGCAGCGAACACCGAATCGAACGTATCAAGGACACCAAAGTATTGCGGTTACGCGACAAGCTTTTACCACTTGTCGGCCTCACGCATTTGCTTGGTCTCGACAACGAAGCGAATGACATTAATGGCGGCTTTATCGTTGTGACGCAGGTTGGCAGCCAGACTTTCGGCATCGTCGTTGATGGCGTGTTCCACACCGAGGAAATTGTGGTCAAGCCGATGTCCAGCAAGCTGCGCCATATCGCGATGTTCTCCGGGAACACCATTCTCGGTGACGGTTCGGTGATTATGATCATCGATCCGAACGGTGTCGCGCAGGCCTTCGGAAATACGGTTACCTCACAACTCGCCGACGAAGCAGCCGAGACGAGTCATACGAGCACCGATGAAGCGAACACATCGTTGCTTGTGTTCCGCGCCGGCTCTACTCAGCCGAAGGCGGTGCCTCTATCGCTCATTACGCGGCTTGAGGAAATCGACGCGCAAAAGATCGAACTGTCGAATGGCCGTCATATGGTGCAGTACCGTGGCCATTTGATGCCGCTCGTAAGCATGAGCAACGACGTACGAGTGAAGGGTGAGGGCGCGCAACCGCTTCTCGTGTTTTCCGATGGCAGCCGCTCGATGGCTCTCGTGGTCGATGAGATCATCGACATCGTCGATGACAATCTCGATATCCAGGTCGCCAGCGATAATCCGGGTGTTTTGGGATCGGCCATTGTTCGGGGGCATGCAACGGAGATTATCGACGTCGGCCACTTCCTGCCGCTGGCCTTCGAGGATTGGTTCCGCCGCAAGGAATTGCCGGTTCAAAGCCGGCCGCGCACCGTCTTATTGATCGACAACTCGCCGTTCTTCCTCAACATGCTCACGCCCGTTTTGCAGGCCGCCGGCTATGTGGTCACAGCAGTCAGTTCGGGACACGAAGCGTTGACCATGCTGAGGGACGGCCGCCAATTTGATGTGGCCATTACCGATATCGAGATGCCGGACCTGGACGGGTTCCAATTCGCCGAGTTGGTCCGCAACGATCCGCGCATCGCCGATTTGCCGATCATCGCCCTGTCGTCAGTCGTCTCGGCGGAAGCGATCGATCGCGGCCGCCGTGTCGGCTTCCATGACTATGTCGCCAAGTTTGACCGGCAAGGGCTGATCGCGGCGCTGAAAGAGCAGACCGACATTGGTCGGGCGGCATGACGGACGAGCCATGAACGAAACCACGGACCACAGCCAGCACGAATACGTCACCGCGATGATTGGTGGCCAGCTGTTTGGTTTGCCGATTCTGCGTGTGCAGGACGTTTTTGCGCCGGAACGCTTGACGCGAGTGCCGCTCGCGCCACTGGAAATTGCAGGGGTGCTCAACCTGCGCGGCCGGATTGTGACCCTCATCGACATGCGCCGCCGGCTTGGTCTGGGCCAGCGCGAAGATGCGGGCGCGGCAATGGCCGTTGGCGTGGAGTCGCGCGGAGAATCTTACGGATTGCTGATCGACAATGTCGGTGAGGTGCTCAAGCTCGACGATATGGCATGCGAACCAAATCCGACCAATCTCGATCCACGCCTGGCGAGCGTCTCGACCGGAATCTATCGGCTCGATGGGCAACTGTTGATGGTGCTCGATGTCGATCGCGTGCTCGACATCGCAGTGAAGGCGGCCGCAGCGTGATGCGGTCTGAATGTTGAAGGAATGGGAATTAGGCGCGAACACAAAGAGGCTATACGATGAAAACCTGTTTGGTAGTTGACGACTCCAGTGTCATTCGCAAGGTGGCGAGGAGAATTCTCGAAGGACTCGAATTCCAAATCGTGGAAGCCGAGGACGGCGAGCAGGCACTCGAAGCTTGCCGACGCCAGTTGCCGGAAGCAATTCTGCTCGACTGGAACATGCCGAAAATGGACGGCTACGAATTCTTGCGGTCATTGCGCCGGCTACCCGGCGGCGATGCTCCCAAAGTGGTGTTTTGTACCACCGAGAACGACGTCGCGCACATCGCGCGCGCGTTGCACGCCGGTGCCAACGAATACATCATGAAGCCCTTCGACAAGGAGATCGTCGAGGCCAAGTTCCAGGAAGTCGGGCTTATCTGATCGCCGCATCGACACTTTCGAACGTCACGATCAGTAAGGCCAGTCGCGTCCAATGAACTTAGTCGTCACACCTCCGTCGTCCACCGCCGCCAACCGGCGCATCCGTGTCATGCTCGTCGACGACGCTGTCGTCGTACGCGGGCTTTTCGCGCGTTGGGTTGAATCCGAACCCGACCTCGATGTCGTGGCCACGCTGCGCACCGGCCGCGAGGCGGTTGATCAACTCCAGCGCGTCGATCCCGATGTGGTCGTACTCGATGTCGATATGCCGGACCTCGACGGCATTGCAGCGCTTCCGCTGCTGCTCGAGAAAAAGCGCGATCTCGTCGTGATCATGGCTTCAACGCTGACGCGGCGTAACGCCGAGATCAGCTTGCGGGCCTTGTCGCTCGGCGCGGCAGACTACATTCCGAAGCCGGGCAGCAATCGCGAAGTCAGCGCCTCCACCGCGTTCCGCCGCGACCTGATCGAAAAGATCCGCGAACTCGGCCTGCGTGCAAGGCGCTTACGCCGGGCGGCTCCACCGCTGCGTTCGTCGCTGGAGGTCCGGTCGGCGCCACCAATCGTGCCGCAACCGGTTGAGGAAGTGGCTGCGCCGCCGATAAGCCTTCGGCCGATGCCAACATTCCCGCCCAAAGTGCTGGTGATCGGTTCATCGACCGGCGGGCCACAGGCACTTAACAGCTTGATCGCAGAGATTAGCGGCGTGCTTCAGCGCGCGCCGGTGCTGATCACGCAACATATGCCGCCGACATTTACTGCGGTGCTCGCCGAGCATCTCGCCCGGGTCGCCAAGCGCCCGGTGCGCGAGGCGGTCGATGGCGAGGAGATCATTGCCGGCACCGTGTATCTCGCCCCCGGCGGCAAGCACATGAAAGTTGCACGGCGCGACGGCAATGCCGTGATCGCGATCGAAGACGGTCCGCTGGTGAATTTCTGCAAGCCGGCGGTGGACCCCCTGTTTGCTTCCGCCGCTGAGGTCTGGGGAAACAAGGTGCTGGCGCTGGTGCTCACCGGCATGGGCTCTGATGGGCTTGCCGGTGCGAAGGCCGTCGTCGCCGCCGGTGGCCACGTGATGGCACAGGACGAGGAAAGCAGTGTTGTTTGGGGCATGCCAGGTCAGGTCACCAATGCGGGCCTGTGTTCGGCGGTGCTGCCGCTGCCGGAGATCGCCGCAAAGCTCGCGCGCCTGTTCACGGGGGAACGCGTTTGACCCCGCAAGATTTCGACTACCTGCGCAAGCTCTTGCGCGAACGCTCAGGCCTGGTCCTGGCGGTCGAAAAGCAATATCTCGCCGAAAGCCGGTTGCTCCCCGTTGCGCGCAAGAACGGCCTGAGCACGCTCGACGAATTGATCGACAAACTGAAAAACCGGACGACCGCTGCGCTTACAGCGCAAGTGGTCGAGGCGATGACGACCAACGAGACGTTCTTTTTCCGCGACAAAATCCCGTTCGATCATTTTCGCGACACCGTTATGCCGGCTTTGATCGCTGCACGCGCGCGCGAAAAACGCATCCGCATCTGGTGTACGGCGGCTTCCACCGGCCAGGAACCCTATTCGTTGGCGATGACGATCAAAAGCATGGGCGCGGCGATTGCGGGCTACCGCATCGAGATTTTGGCGACCGATCTGTCATCTGATGTTCTCGATAAAGCCAAAGCCGGTATTTACAGCCAATTCGAAGTGCAGCGCGGCCTGCCCGTACAGCTGCTGGTGAAATTCTTCGATCAGGTCGGGGAAACCTGGCAGATCGCGCCCGAGTTGCGCGCTATGGTGCAATTCCGCCCGCTCAACCTGCTCAACGATTTCTCCGCGCTCGGCACTTTTGATCTGGTGTTTTGCCGCAACGTGCTGATCTATTTCGACCAGGACAACAAAATCGCCGTGCTCAACCGCATCGCGAAGCAAATGCCGGACGATGGTTTTCTTGTGCTTGGCGCCGCCGAAACCGTGATTGGCCTCACCGAGTCATTCAAGCCGCTCGCTGACAAGCGTGGGTTGTATGTCCTCAACGGTGCAGCACGTCGTGTTGCTCCAGCCCGTGGCGCCGACAACGTGGTCCGCCTGGCCGCGGCAAAAGCCTGAGATCTCCGGCGTTATTCCGCGTTTACAAAAAAATTATCCGGATTTCGTGAACGGCCGGGCCATCTTGATATCCGGCCGAATCGTGTAGATTGCGATGGGGGGCCGGCGCGTCGTTGACGCGCGTGGGGGCTTGCCTGCCGCAAGCTTGGCCCGAAGGGGGAGACCTTACATTGGTCGACTATGTCGAACCGGTGCTGGTCGTTGATGACCTCAACACGATGACGCGCATCGTGGAAGGAATGCTGCGCAAATGCGGCTTCCAAAATGTCGATCAATGCCATGACGGGCCAACCGCGCTGCAAAAGATGCGCGAGAAGTCGTATTTGTTCGTCATTACGGATCGGGAAATGCCGGGCATGAATGGCCTCGAGCTTGCGCGCGAAATTCGTGGCGACCCGAAAATCCGCAGTGTCCCGCTTGTCATTATGTCGGCGAGTTCTGAAGCCAAACACGCGGAAGCGGCGATGGCTGCCGGCGCGAATTTTTTCATGACCAAGCCGTTCAATCTGACCACGCTCAAAGATGTGATCACGCAATTGATGCGGCCGCAGCAGAGTTGATCTCTCTTTCTCGTTTTCAATTGTCGAACAGCCAAGCCACGCGCGACGGGGCCGCATCCTCATCCGCTCGTCCCCGCGAAAGCGCGGGACCGACGTGGATGCTGGAATTCCGCGCTAAGCGGGCGGGAATGAGCGGAGTGTGGTGCACGCGCATTCTTCCGCTCACGATGTCTCATGATTCAATTGTCAAATAGCCGAATTAGCCAAGCTCCGCCGCCCGTATTCTTTGACTGGCGCCGGGTACGCCGTCGTCTGACCGGATGCCGGGAACTGATCCACATCGCAATTCGTCCGCTGCCCGAAAGAATCCGAGGGCGCGCGGGACGCCTGAGGTCCTGATGGACCCACGGGCCTCGACACCTCACAGCATCGAGGCTTGTCGAAGTCCTGATAGTGCCGCAAGTCCGCCAAATCCAAAGGCGTCCCGCGCGCGGTGTTTGTTAGGTTTGCTCCGCGCTCTCCCCGGTGGTCGGTCCTTTCAGTGCGCGTTTGCCTGTTAAGCGTCACCGCGACGAAATCCACCGTATGAGGCCCTGGCCATTTGGCCGGCGATCAATCTGACCGTCCGCCGGCCTGTCGGCCGTCAGCGGGGCCTCGGCGTGCGGCAGGCACGCCGGGAAAAAAGCGCGGCTTGGACCGCCGGGGGTCATGTGCCGCATCTCCGACACTGCCGAACATCCCGGCCACCGCTCCCCGCCCCGCGTCTGGAGACGCTGATCAGACACCCCTCGGTAACGAGGCGGGATATGCAAAGAGTAATCGTAGATTGCGGCAGCAGTAAGACTATAATCCTATTATACTTTCTATGCGCAAAGCGCACCTGGTAGGCCCTAGCCGACATGCGCAATTTTTCCTCACCGCAGCGTTGCGATGGAATGCTAGAATTGTAGAAGTAAGGCGTTCTCGGGGGATTGAGTATGCAGCTGCGCAATTCGTACACGCTTCCGGTCGGAGCGGATTGGCATCTATGCCGTAATCCCATCGGACTGATTGCCGGTCTGCTCGTTGCATCCTCTCTTACCGCAGCAACAATTTCAGCCGCCGCCGCAGTCGAATTGCCGAAGCCCGAGCCTGCCGAGAAATTTCTTGGCAAGGCGACGACGGGCGCCAACTACACCGTCAAGCCGATTGTGCGCAGCGACGGCGTGATGCGCATCTTCGACGTTGATACGCCCTACGGAAAATTTGCGTTCGATGGCATTGAGTTCGCGAAGTTGCGTTTGCATGAACTCAACGCTGTCGCCGCGCTCGAGAAAATGTCCCAGTCCGAGGCTTTCGGCCAGGCATTCGGCCGTGCCGCATTGGGACCGATCAAATTCGGGGCCGATCTTATTACCAACCCCGCCAATACGGTCGAACGCTCGTTGAGCGGGATCGGCAACATGTTCGATCGCGTCGGCGCGGGACTCTCGAATACGCGCGCCGACAGAGATAATGTGATGGAGAGTTTGCTCGGCGTCAGCGACACGCAACGCCAGCTCGCGGTGGAACTGGACGTTGATCCCTACACCGATTTTCCGCCTTTGGCGCAGCGGCTGAAGGAAATGGCCGGCGCGATGGCCGGCGGCGGCCTGCCCGTCAGGGCGGGCCTTGCGCTCGTCCCGGGCGGCGTCGGTATCGCTGTCTCGTCGGTGGCAACAGTCAGCAGCGCGAAGGACGTTTTGCGTGACAAGACGGCAGCACAACTCATTGCCCAGGTCCGCACGATTCTTTCATCGCTCGGTGTCCCCGAGGAAACGACAGATAAACTTCTCGAAAACCGGAATTACACGCCCGCCGATCTGCTGATCATGGCGCTCGCGCTCAAGCAACTGAACGCGGAGAACACGTCCGCATTCGTCGCGCGCGCCGCCGACGCCAGCTCGCGCAACGTGGCGTTCTACCAGCGCCGCCGCGCGCAAATCCTCGCGGCGCACAGTGCGGAGCTGGGCGGCATCGTATCGTTCATTACAGTGGCAGGACAGCCGATCAACGTGACGCGCAATGGCAGCGTTGTCGCGGCCTTTGTGGTCGATGACATTTCCTGGACCGATATCCAACAACGCACATTCATTGCCGCGACCACCGAAATTCAGCGCGCCAAACCGGGCGCCATCCCGGTACTTGCCACGACAGGTGCTGTGACGCCGCTGGCGGCCGAACAGATCGGCAAGCGCGGCTGGAAAATCATCCGGATCAAGGCGTAGCGCTGAATCTCACGCGCTTGACGGCCCATTTCGGGTCGGGCCCCGGCTGGATCGGGCTCTCTCGATGCAATAGGCTTTCCTTTCCACAGGTCAAAAAAATCATCAGGAAATTCGACCTAGTAGGGGGAAACGATGAAACAGTCGAAGCGTCGGGCGGCATCCAAGGGCCAAAATCGTAGAGATTTCCTCATCAAGGCCGGTGGCGGCGCGGCCGCCGCGGCAGCGTTCGGCGCTTATCCGCTCAGAGGCTGGGCGGCCGACCCCGTGAATATCGGCGGGCTTTATCCGGTCACCGGAAGCTTCGCGCAAATTGGTCAGGCATGCGTGAATGCGGCCAAACTCGCGGTCGAGATGGTCAACGAGGCCGGTGGCATCAAGTCTCTCGGCGGCGCCAAGCTCAATCTCATCATCTCGGATGTGCAAAGTGACACCACCGTCACCCGCACCGAGACCGACCGTCTGATTTCCGGCAACAAGCTGTCGGCCATTCACGGCTGCTATGCCAGTGCGTTGACGCTGATCGCAAGCGAAGTGGCCGAGCGGGCGAAAGTCGCGATCATTACCGGCTCAAGCTCGGACCTGCTCAACAAAGGCCGCCAATACACCTTCACGCCTTTTGCGCGCGCATCGCAATTCGCGAAAGCGCAGCTGCAAATGTCGAGGCTGGTGAGCGACAAGCCGAAGGTGGCGGTCATCTTCGAAAACACCGCGTTCGGCACGTCGACATCAAACGGCTTGAAAGAGCTGGCGCCGGGCGAGGGCGTGGAGATCGTCCTGTTCGAGCCTTATTCGGCAGGCTTTGCCGATGCCGGACCGCTCCTCAACAAGGTCAAGGCCTCGGGCGCGGATATGTTGTTCTCCGTCTCTTACCTGAACGACCTCATCCTGATCGTGCGCACGGTCAAACAGATCGGTCTCAAGGTCGGAATCAACGGTGGCTCCGGCGGCTTCGTCGTTCCGGACTTCTACAAGAACGTCGGCACGCTCGCGGAGGGCCTGCAAGGCGTCGCGCACTGGAACCACGACGTGGATGACAACGCGCAGAAAGTGAACGCCGAATACAAGAAGCGTTACGGAGAGTTCCTGTTTGAGTATGGCGGCGGCCTCGTCGCGCAGACATTCATGCTCGCCGACGCCCTCGAGCGCGCTGCGTCCACCGATCCGCAGAAAGTGCGCGACGCGCTCTCGACGCTGGACGTCTCATCGGGGTTTGCCGCGATGGCTCCCGGCGGAAAAGTGAAGTTCGGCCCCGACGGCAAGAACGTCTATGGCCATCCGGTCGGCGTGCAGTGGCAAAAGGGCGATCTCGCGAGCATCTTCCCGAAGGAAGACGCACGCGCGCCTTTGATGAAAAGCTAAGCGCGCCACACGATGCTGGAAATCGTGGCCCAGGCCGTAATCAACGGCCTGCTTATCGGCGGAATTTACGCGCTGGTCAGCATCGGCGTGACGCTGGTGTTTGGCGTCGTCAAGATCGTCAATTTCGCCCAGGGCGAATTTGTGATGATCGGGATGTACATCAGCTTTTTCCTGGCCACACAATTCGGCATCGACCCGATCGTCTCGCTCGTCGTGTCGATGCCGGTGCTGTTCGTTATCGGCGTGCTCGTGCAGCATTTCCTGATCCGCAGGGTTCTGGGGCTCAACGACATGCCCCAGATATTCCTCACCTTCGCGCTGTCGCTGCTGATCCTGAATATTGCGCTGATGTTGCTGACGGCGAATTACCGGACGGTCCACACCTGGTATTCGGACGAGGCGCTTCACATCGGGGGCCTCTACATTCCGCTGGCGAAACTCTTTGCCTTTGTGCTCGCAATGGTCCTGAGCGCGTGCCTCTGGCTCTTCCTGCACATGACCGATCTCGGCAAGGCGATGCGTGCGGCGGCGCAGAAGCCCGAAGTCGCGATGCTGATGGGCATCAATCCCAATCGCGTGTTCTGCGTCGCGTTCGGCGTCGCGCTGGCGCTGGCTGGCGCTGCGGGCTCGCTGCTGATGCCGTTCTATCCGGCCTATCCAATGGTTGGGCAGGTGTTCACTTTGATGGCATTCGTCGCGGTGGTTCTGGGCACGCTCGGCAATGTCGTCGGCGCATTGATCGCGAGCCTGATGATGGGGGTGGCCGAGTCGCTCGGAATCCAGTTCGTCGGCGCCGATTCCGGATTGATCGTGGTCTTCGCGATGCTTCTGCTGACGTTGGCCTTCCGGCCGAGCGGTCTGGCCGGCGGGAGAGCGCGCTGATGATTTCAGTGCTGAAGGGCAAAGGCGTCTATTGGCTTATCGCCGGCGTGATCGTTCTTCTTGCGCTGCCGCTCGTCGTAAAGAGTGCGTTCGCGATCGACATTTGCATCCGCATATTGCTGTTCGCTTTCATCGGCGTCGCCTGGAATCTCATGGGCGGCTACGCCAAGCAGCTTTCGTTGGGCCATGCCGCCTATTTCGGACTCGGCGCATACACCTCCACCATCTTGCAGATCGATTTTGGCATTTCGCCTTGGCTCGGCATGGTCGCGGGCGGTCGTTGTGGCGATGTTAGCGAGCCTGCCGATTGGCTGGCTGTGCTTCCGCCTGCGTGGGCCATACTTTGCAATCGCCACGATCGCGACTGCACAAGTCCTGATGTTGCTCTTTCTTAAATTCCGCGATTTCGCATGGGGCGCCGAAGGCACGACCATCCCCAATCTCGGCAATGCGCCGCTGATGATGCAGTTCGAGGCCAAGGCCGCTTATTACTACCTGGCGTTGGGACTGCTCGCGATCGGGCTTGTGATCACGTACCGGATCGAGAAGTCGTGGATGGGCTATTACCTCGTTGCGATCGGCGAGGATGAAGACGCGGCCGAGGCGGTCGGGGTGAATGCGCCACGGGTCAAGCGCGACATCTATATGGTGAGTGCATTCCTCACGGCTTTGGCCGGCACATTTTACACGCAGTACATCTACTTCATCGATCCCGCGACGGCGTTCAATTTCAGCATCTCAATCGAAGCAGCCCTTGTGTCGATTGTCGGCGGGATAGGGACCCTGTGGGGGCCGGTGATCGGCACCGTTCTCCTGGAAGCGACCTCCGCGCTGCTGCAAAGCTGGCTGGGCAGTTCAACCGGCGGCATCCAGCTGACGGTCTACAGCCTCATTCTGATGGCGGTGATCCTGTGGCGCCCGACCGGGATCATGGGTTTTGTCACGGAGACCTACGAACGCCGCGTTCGCGCTCACGGCGGGACGGTCAAGGCGGTCCTCGATGGCTGAAGCGCTCGTTATCCGCAATCTCAGCAAGCGCTTCGGCGGGCTGCGCGCCGTCCAGGATGTCAGCTTTTCCGTCAAGGAAGGCGAGACCGTCGCGCTCATTGGACCAAACGGCGCCGGCAAGACGACGAGCTTCAACCTGATCACGGGCTACCATCGGCCTGACACAGGTTCCGTCCTGGCCTTCGGCCGCGAGATCGTCGGCTTGAGGCCGCATGACATCTGCGCGCATGGTCTCGCACGCACATTTCAGGTGGCGCGGCCGTTCGGCGGGATGACCGTATTGGCGAACGTCATGACGGGTGCATTCCTGCGCGACAGGAGCACCGATGTTGCGCGCAAAAGCGCCCGCGAAGCGATCGAGTTTGTCGGCCTCTCGGCGAAGGAACATTCAGCGGCGCGCGATCTCACAACGATCGACCAGCGCCGGCTCGAAATGGCGCGCGCCCTGGCGACACAGCCCCGGGTTCTCCTGCTCGATGAGGTGATGGCCGGGCTGAACCCTTCGGAGATCGATCAGGCGGTTGCGTTGGTCGGAAAGCTGTCGAAACGCGGGCTGACAATCGTCATCGTCGAGCATGTGATGCGGGCGATCATGGCGGTTGCCCGCCATATCGTGGTGCTCGATCACGGGCAGAAAATCGCCGAAGGCAATCCCAACGAAGTCGTTGCAAACCAGGACGTCGTGCGTGCGTATCTCGGAACCGGGTACGTGCACGTCGCGACAGCGGGAGGGGCCTAGTGTTATCGCTCGCTGGAGTTAGCGCGAGTTACGGGTCGGTCCCGGCTGTCGGCAACGTCAGCATCGAGGTCGGGGCAGGGGGAAGCCGTTGGCCTGCTGGGCGCGAACGGGGCAGGAAAAAGCACGACTTTACGCGCCATTTCGGGGCTGGTCCGCCTGACGTCGGGCACCATTACCTTTTTGGGCAAGAACACGGCGTCGTTGCCGCCTTACAAGATCGCCGAGCTAGGGATCGCGCATGTCCCTGAAGGCCGCCAGGTCTTTCCCGAAATGACCGTGCAGGAAAACCTCGAGATCGGCGCCTACGTGCCGAGCGCCAAGGCCGGTCGTGCGCGAACGCTCGAACTGGTCTTCGGAATATTCCCGGTGCTGGCCGAGCGCCGCAAGCAACTCGCCGGCACCATGAGTGGCGGCGAGCAGCAGATGCTCGCGGTGGGCCGCGGCCTGATGTTGAAGCCGCGTTTGCTGATGCTCGACGAACCGTCCCTCGGGCTTGCTCCGGTCGTGACCGACGTCACCTTCCAGAAGATCCAGGAAATCCATGCGATGGGCACGGCGATCTTGCTCGTCGAACAGAATGTAAGCCGGGCATTGAGCCTGGTGCAGCGAGCCTATGTGCTCGAAAGCGGCAAAGTGATCATGCACGGCACCAGCGCGGAATTGGCCAACAACAAGCAGGTGCAGGCGGCTTACCTCGGCATGTAGGGAAGCCGGAGCATTTCAAGAAAAAAACCCCGCCATTTCCGGCGGGGTTAAGTTTGGATGGGAGAGAGTCCGAAGGCTCTCTACTCAACGCGGGGGAAAACCCTGGTTAAGCTGGAATTCTTTCGTCCGCCTCTGTCGGCTCGCGCAGAACATAGCCACGGCCCCACACGGTCTCGATGTAGTTCTTTCCGGAGGAGGCATTGGCGAGTTTCTTGCGCAGCTTGCAGATGAAGACGTCAATGATCTTGAGCTCGGGCTCGTCCATGCCGCCGTAGAGATGATTGAGGAACATCTCCTTGGTGAGCGTCGTCCCTTTGCGCAGGGAAAGCAGCTCGAGCATCTGGTATTCCTTGCCGGTGAGGTGCACGCGCTGGCCGCCAACCTCGACTGTCTTGGTGTCGAGATTGACCACGAGATCGCCGGTGTTGATGACCGACTGGGCGTGCCCTTTCGAGCGGCGAACGATCGCGTGAATGCGCGCGATCAGTTCATCTTTGTGGAATGGCTTCGTCATGTAGTCGTCGGCGCCGAAGCCGAGACCTTTGACCTTGTCCTCGATCCCGGCGAGGCCGGAGAGGATCAGGATCGGCGTCTTAACTTTTGAGACGCGGAGGGAGCGCAGGACCTCGAAACCCGACATGTCGGGCAGGTTCAGGTCCAGCAGGATGATGTCGTAGTCGTAGAGCTTGCCGAGGTCGACGCCTTCTTCCCCGAGATCCGTCGTATAGACGTTGAAACTCTCGGATTTGAGCATGAGCTCGATGGATTGGGCCGTCGCGCTGTCGTCTTCAATAAGTAAAACGCGCATTTAAAGTCCCCTTCTCGCCGCAGCCGGGCTTCAGGTCAGCGCCGCATAGGCGGCGAGTGTGAAAAAACGCGGTGGGACAAACCAATTCGACACTATCCGGCCATGGTTAACAAAACCTGATTCTCTCTGGCAAGCGTGCCGTAGGCAAACGCGCCCGAATCGGCGTAAGATATTGCCTGTGAGTGGTTTTTTGGCCACGTCCAGTCTCATGTCCTAGTTTAAGAGTCGGGAGTAACCGACTCTGGCGATTCGCCCCTTCCGTCCTGGCTGGGCGATTATCAAGCCTTAGTCCCGTGGACGAATGACCCAATGATTAACGACGCGGGTAAACACCGAGTTAATGACGTCACCACCCCGGTAAGCCTAAGGGCGGGTTTATGGCGGCCGTGTCGCTACAGGCAGGCAAAACGATGAAGGCGCTCGCCGAACAGATCGTCGACATCGACGGGGTCGAGATTTACGGCCGCGTGGTCTCTGTCCGTGGCCTGATGGTCGAAGTCGCCGGTCCCATCCATGCAATGTCTGTCGGCGCGCGTCTGACCATCGAGACAGGCGCTGGCAGGATTCCCTGCGAGGTGGTTGGCTTCGCCGGCGGCCATGCGCTTGCAATGCCGTTTGCCGCGCTGGACGGCGTGCGCCGCGGCTGCCGTGCGGTCGTATCCACGTCCGCTGGCACCATCCGTCCATCCGAGCGCTGGCTCGGCCGCGTGGTCAATGCGCGCGCCGAGCCGATCGACGGGCAGGGGCCGCTACCGGCAGGTCCGGCGCCCTATCCCTACCGCAACGCACCGCCACCGGCGCACGCGCGCCGCCGCGTTGGCGATCCGCTCGATCTTGGGGTGCGGGCGCTCAACACGTTCATCACAGTGTGCCGCGGCCAGCGTATGGGCATTTTCTCAGGCTCCGGCGTCGGCAAGTCGGTGCTCTTGTCGATGCTCGCCCGTAACGTGTCGGCGGATATTTCCGTCATCGGGCTGGTCGGCGAACGCGGCCGCGAAGTGCAGGAATTCTTGCAGGACGACCTTGGCGCTGCAGGCCTGGCACGATCGGTGGTCGTCGTCTCAACGTCGGATGAGCCTGCACTGATGCGCCGCCAGGCGGCCTACCTCACGCTTGCCATCGCCGAATATTTCCGCGACCTCGGTAAGGACGTGCTGGTGCTGATGGACTCCGTCACCCGCTTTGCCATGGCGCAGCGGGAGATCGGCCTGTCTGCCGGCGAGCCGCCGACCGCCAAGGGCTATACGCCCACCGTTTTTACCGAATTGCCGCGCCTTCTCGAGCGCGCGGGGCCCGGCACGGAACAGGGTACCATCACCGGCATTTTCAGCGTGCTGGTGGACGGCGACGACCATAACGAGCCGGTAGCGGATGCCGTCCGTGGCATACTCGACGGCCATATCGTCATGGAGCGGGCCATCGCCGAACGCGGCCGTTATCCGGCCATCAATATCCTCAAGTCGATTTCGCGAACGATGCCGCGCGCGGCCGACCCGGCTTATCTTCCGGCCATCAACCGGGCGCGCCAGGTCATGGCCACTTATTCGGATATGGAGGAATTGATCCGCCTTGGCGCCTATCGGGCCGGCTCCAGCACCGATGTCGACGAGGCGATTGGCCTGCATAAGCCGCTTGAGGGCTTCCTGTCCCAGCTTAAGGAAGAGTCAACGACTATGGCAGACGGGTACCAGCGGTTAGAGCGAATTCTCCGGGGCGAAGAAACACAAAACTAACGTTATTGGGTCACAGTCGGCCGGAATGGTCCAGAACGTGGGCATGCGGCGTGGCCGCGGCTGCGAATTCGGGGGCTTCGGGGAGTATTTAGTCGATGAAGTCACGCGAGACGCTTATCCGTCTGAAAAAGTTTCAGGTCGACGAGAAACGGCGCAAGGTCGCCCAGATCGAGTCGATGATCGCCGAGTTTGATCGCATTGCCGGAGAGCTCGAGCGCGAGATCAAGGTCGAGCAGGACCGAGCCGGCATCCACGATCCGGCTCACTTCGCTTATCCGACTTATGCCAAGGCCGCGACCACGCGGCGCGAGAACCTCAGACACTCGACCGATGAACTGCGGGTGCAGCTCGACGACGCCAAGGCGGCTCTCGGCGAGGCCTTCGAGGAACTCAAGAAGGTCGAGATGCTCGACGAGCGCGACCAGCAGCGTGAAAAGGCTGAAGAGAACGCGCGCGAGCAGGCCGAGCTCGACCGTATTGCCGCCATGCGCTTCAACGCCGGCGGCGCGCCGGCGTAACGTCACATCGATTTTCGAATTATTGCGGCGCCGGCGACGGCGCCGCTTTCGTTTGTGACGAACCGGTTGTTGCGATCCAGATGCCGGCGAAAACCGCGATTACCCCGCCTATCAGATTAAGCGTTATCGGTTCGCCGACCAACTGGGTCGCCAATAGTCCGGCGGCGATGGGGTTAATGGTCATGGTATTGGCGACCAGCGTCGGCGTCGTGCGTTGCAATGCCATGACCCACAAGATGAAGGCGAGCGCGCCGCCACAGACGCCAAGATAGATTCCGGCGATCCATTGCGGGCCGCTGAAACTTGCGAGGACGGCGATACGGCCGCTCAAGGCATCGATCGCCAAGAGGACCACCGCGCCAGCGCCCATTCCGACGCATAGAAATCCGAGCGCGCTTGACCGCTGGATAAAACGCCGTGACCACACATTGTAAAACGCCATGCACAGGACCGCGCCGGTCATGATCAACTCACCGCGCCACGCGCCTTCGGGGGCCGCTGCAAGGCCGGATGCGAGCGCGGTAAAGACGCCGAGCATAGCGACAGCGACGCCGAGTGACTTGCGCGCGGTCAGCGGCTCGATGCCAAGGAGCGCGGCGACGATCATGGTTTGCAGCGGCAGGGTCGAAAGCGCGAGACTTGCGCGAGCGGCGGTCGTGTATGCGACGGCAATGTTGTAGAGCACGAAAAATAGTCCGAAAAAGCAAACGCCGAGAACGCAGACGGCCAGCCAATCGGCGCGTGGCGGCAGCTTTGACCGCAGCACCAGCGCGACCGGGAGAACGACGAGAAATCCGATGCCCCACCTTAAAAGCGCGAGAGTCAGCGGATCGGCGTTACCGACCAGATAGCGCGTCACCGCGGCCGCCGATCCCCCAAGACAGCTCGACGCAAGCGCGATCAGCACGCCTGTTGTATGATCCATCGGTGCGTGTCCTGCAGAAGCAAGCTTAGCCATTCTGTCGCGCGGCAAAGTTCCAGGAACAGCCTTACAGGTAAATATGTGGGACGAAAGGCTCCCGGAGACGCCGCTGCCTGTTAGATGCCATCTAACAAAACAGCGTTTTTGCTTTAATGACAGACCGTCGCCGCTACGATGTACTTTGCCCCGGCGCAACTTCTCCTTGTTTCGCCAAATTCGATCGTGGCCGTGCCAGTTCCAACCTCACGTTGCGGGCAAAACCAGATGATGATCGCGAAAAAATCCCCAAATCCTACCGACAAATATGTTGGCTCCCGCGTACGCATGCGCCGGCTGATGTTGGGAATGAGCCAGGAAAAACTCGGCGAAAAGCTGGGCCTGACCTTCCAGCAAGTGCAAAAATACGAGAAGGGAACAAACCGTATTGGCGCCAGCCGCCTCCAGCACATTTCGCAAATTCTGAAAGTGCCGGTCGCGTTCTTCTTCGAAGGGGTATCGGGCCCAGGTAAGCTGAACGAGGACGGATCTTCAAAAGCGCCGGTCGCCGACTATGTCTCCGACTTCCTGTCGAGCTCGGATGGTCTGGCGTTGACCAAGGCCTTTTCTAACATCAAGGATTCCAAGCTGCGCCGCAAAGTCGTCGACCTGGTTGAGGAAATCGCGGGCGATCAGCGCTAGCTGCCGTCGGACGTATAAACCTAAAACGCCGACGCCAGGTCGCGCGCGCCTTGCGCTTGCACACCGCGATTCATCTTGTCTTCGATGTCGGCAATGAGATTGGCCACGACTCCGGTGCGCCGCGCCACGGGGTTGCGTTCATAGCCTTGCTGCTGAAAGAAATTCGCGGTTGGCACGCGGGTGCGCAGGTCCTTGGGCATCGTCACCATGTC
Organism: uncultured Alphaproteobacteria bacterium; assembly: GCA_963743405.1. Lineage (GTDB taxonomy): Bacteria > Pseudomonadota > Alphaproteobacteria > Rhizobiales > Xanthobacteraceae > Pseudolabrys. The sequence continues at coordinate 144,699 of CAVUPX010000010.1, forward strand.
CAGGCCGGTGCTGTCACCGGTCAGGTTCATCAACTCGAGTTCGGCGGCGGTGAGTGGCACCGGATAGCCCTTGGTGCGTGCAAAATGCACCGAGTTGATGAGCTTCTGCACCTGCAGCAATGGACCGATGTCGATATCGAGCACCGCCGCATGGATGCCGTAGCCGCCCGCCGTCGTCTTCGCCAACCTGTCCTGCTCGCTCCACCGGTCGGGGACCGTGCGGCTATAGGCGATCATGCGCTTGAGCGCTTCGATCTTGCGCTCCATGGCGACCTTTGAATTTCCTGAGAGGGTATTGGCCTTTTGCCGCAAAGCTCCGGCCAGGCGGCCGCCGTGTTCGGCCAGGAGCGACACGGAATTGGTGCTGAGCAACTGATTGTAGCCGATGGCCGGAGAAATTGCCCGCGCGCCGGGGCGGTAGGGCACGAGGCCGGCCTGCGAGTCATAGGCACCATTACCGCCGGTTTCGAAGACATAGACGCCGACGATCTGCTCGCGGGTCAGGCCGGCAGCAAGCGCGGCTTTCGCATAGGCGCGCTTGAAGTCGAGGTCGCTCGCCGGGCGCTCCGGCACGAAGCCGAATTGTTCAGAAGCGTTCTGAAGAAAATCCGCGACGACGGGAATATCCGGCCGTTGCGGCGACGGCTCGGTGGGCGCGCGCGGGTCGACCGGCCGCGGCGGCCCGGAATAAACGGGCGGCTGTGTGAGCACATAGTCATCGGCCCCGATCGGGAGATGATCGCGGCGCTTGGTATTGCGCGTGCGGCGTTTCTCCGCCACCGCGTTCCAGTACTCAGCCGCTTCAATTTCATATGGTCCGCGCGCGGCCTGGTATTGCGCGAGCCTTGCCTGATAATCGGCGACCGCCGCCGGCGATGGGCCTTGAGCGCGAGCGTGCGGAGTTGCCATCAGGAAACCGCCGCCCAGCAGGCAGGCCATTAAGAGCAGTGCGTGGAGCCGATGGCGCCTCATAGCGGCAGTTGTCGGCCATTTTTCACAATTCGACCACTTCACAAAAAAACGCGCCGCAAATGCGGCGCATCAGGTTGGGGGAGATTCAAAACAACGATAGAAGCTTACCGGACAGTCAAACCGCTGCGGTCGGTGAACACCACCGGTCCGCCAGCCTTGATGACGGTGGGGCTTTGCGCGGTCATGATGTCGGTGCCGAGATTGAGTTCACGCGCGGAGATCCCGATGATGGCGATCATCAGCGCGGCGGCAAGCCCGACCACCACAATCTTGAGGTGGGTGGTGCGGTCTGCGGTGTACATCGACCAGTTCATGACGTCCTCCGGGGTCTTGCTCATTTGTCACCCCGTCCCGACAAAAGGTTCACCCATCCGAGCCATTAACGTGGTTACGCCGCCCAAGTTCCCAAGGGCGCATCACGGATCGTTGAATCGTTGTGATTTAGGCCGATTTCTCCTGACCAATCAGGCGCTTTGCGGCCGGTTCGGTCACGTCTGCCGGGATCGCCCGCGGGCGGAGGGCCGGAACAGCCTAGATGCTGCTGACAGTCTTGAGGCGGGCCCGCGGGTGAATTTCCCCTTGCGAGAGCACCGGCGTCTGTGCCCGGAACCGCTCGACGATGCCGCGGACGAAGGGGCGGACATTCGATGATGTCACCAGCACCGGCGCTTCGCCCTCGCGCGCGGCTTCTTCGAAACGCTCGCGAACCGCGGTGATAAACTCCGACAGGCGCGAGGGTTGCATCGCCAGCTGCCGCTCGTCGCCCTGGCCGACCAGCGACTCGGCGAAAGCCTGCTCCCATTTCGCCGAGAGTGCGATCAGCGGCAGATAACCGCTTTGATTGGTGTACTGGGCGCACAGTTGCCGCGACAGGCGCGCACGCACATGTTCGGTGAGCGTGACCGGATTTCGCGAACCGGCAATGCCGTCCGCAATGCCTTCCAGGATGGTTGCGAGATCGCGAATGGAGACGCGTTCGCCCAACAAGATCTGCAGCACGCGCTGAATGCCCGACACCGTAATCAGGTTGGGCACCAGATCCTTGACCAGGTCGGCCTGATCCTTCGGCAATTCCTTGAGCAATTTTTGCACTTCGCCATACGAGAGCAGCTCCGCCATGTTGCTCTTGAGCAGCTCGGTCAGATGCGTCGACAGCACGGTGGCGGCATCGACCACCGTGTAGCCTTTCATTGATGCTTCTTCCTTGAGCGCGCCGTCGATCCAGGTCGCCGGCAATCCGAACGTGGGCTCCGTGGTGTGAGTGCCGGGCAGTTTCACCTGGCCTCCCGCCGGGTCCATGACCATGTATTGGCCGGACCACACCTTGCCGCTTCCGGCCTCGACCTCTTTGACCTTGATGACATAGGCGTTGGCGTCGAGTTGAACGTTGTCGAGGATGCGCACCGCCGGCATCACGAAGCCCATCTCGACGGCGAGCGAGCGGCGCAGCGCCTTGATCTGTTCGGTGAGACGGTCGGAACCGTCGGGCGCATTGACCAGTGGAAGCAACGCGTAACCGAGCTCGACTTTGAGGTCGTCGATCTTGAGCGCGGCCGCAATGGGTTCGTCCGCGGCGTCGACCTTGGCGGCCGCTTCCGTTTTCTTGGTTTCGGCGGCAGCCGTGAGCCTCGTGCGCTTGTCGATGATGAAGGCAAGGGCGGCTGCGCCGGTGCCGAGCGCCATGAAGGGGATGATAGGAATGCCAGGCAACAATGCCATCACCATCATCACCGCGCCTGACATGCCCAGCGCCTTGGGATAGCCCGAGAGTTGCCTGAGGAGCGCCTTGTCCGCGGCGCCGGACACGCCGGCTTTCGACACAAGCAAGCCGGCCGCGGTCGAGACGATCAGCGCCGGCACTTGCGTCACCAGGCCATCGCCGACGGTGAGGATCGTGTAGGAATGCGCAGCATCCGCGAACGAGAGGCCCTGCTGGACAATGCCAATGATCATGCCGCCGATGACATTGATGAACACCACCAGGAGGCCGGCGATCGCGTCGCCGCGCACGAACTTGGACGCGCCGTCCATCGCGCCGAAGAAGCCGCCCTCATCTTCGAGCACCTGGCGCCGGCGGCGCGCTTCCTTCTCGTCGACGAGTCCGGCGGAAAGGTCGGCGTCGATCGCCATCTGCTTGCCCGGCATGGCATCAAGGTGAAAGCGCGCGGCGACTTCGGCGATGCGGCCAGAGCCTTTGGTGATGACCACGAAGTTCACGATCACAAGGATCGTGAACACGATGATGCCGATCACGAAATTGCCGCTCATCACAAAATTGCCGAAGGCCTCGATCACATGACCGGCGGCGTCAGTGCCTTCATGGCCGTGCGCGAGGATCAGGCGTGTGGACGCGAGATTGAGCGCTAGCCGCAACATGGTTGCGATCAGCAGCACCGTCGGAAACGAGGAGAATTCCAGCGGCGTGTGGATGAACAGCGCCGTCATCAGGATCAGGACGGAGATGATGATCGAGATCGCCAGCGCCAGGTCGAGCAGGATCGGTGGCAGCGGCAAGATCAGAACGACGAGGATCGTGAGCACGCCGACGGCGAGTGCGATATCGCCGCGCTTGAAGAAGGCGCCGATGTCGCCGATGCCGGGCAGCTTGATACCGCTTGCGGCGCTTGCCGGGGCGGCGGTGATGTCGCTCATGCCTGACGCTTTGCTGGGCGCATCATCATTTCCGAAACCGGTTCCCACATTTCGGGATTATGCGCTGCCGCCATTCCCCCGACGGCGCGGACGCGAAGACAATACGAAGGTCATCAAACCGGAAGCGGGCACCATTGGCGGTGCCTGAGTAGAGAGCCGCGGTGGGCCATTACCCCTTCCCCCGGCAATATTTGCCTCTTTTATGGTTAGCGGGTGGTTAACGAGTAGGGGTCCGTGCGCCGAAAACTCGTCGGTCCTCTCCCCGGGGAGAGGGAGAGGACCTTTCGGGGGCACGCTCGTAGCGCCCATTTGCCGAACTCCAGAGGACATCAGCCCGGCAACAGCACGGTGTCGATCACGTGGATCACCCCGTTTGACTGCATCACGTTGCGGATGGTGACCTGTGCGGAGCCGCCTTTGGCGTCCCAGATCCATAACTTGCCGTCCTTCTCGGCGACGGTGAGATCGGCGCCTTCAACGGTCTTGAGCATGGCCTTGCCGTTACCGGCCTGGACCTTCTCCATCAGATCCTTGGCGGTGAGACGGCCGGCGACGACGTGATACGTGAGCACGTTGGTCAACGTCTTCTTGTTTTCAGGCTTGAGCAAAGTATCGACCGTGCCGGCTGGAAGTTTTGCGAAAGCTTCGTTGGTCGGTGCGAATACCGTGAACGGCCCGGGCGATTGCAGCGTGTCGACGAGGCCTGCGGCCTTCACAGCGGCGACCAGTGTGGTGTGGTCCTTCGAATTGACCGCGTTCTGGACGATGTTCTTCGAGGGATACATCGGCGCGCCGCCGACGGTGACAGTCTTTTCGTTCATCTGCGCGAAAGCCGGGCCGATAGCGCCGAGGCTGACTGCGAGCGCCGCGGCGGTAATGCCGGCCAGGGCGATGGTGTTGATGCGTTTCATAGCGATAACTCCGTTGCTCTGTGTGACGTCCCCATGCGGGAGACATCAGAGCTACGAGGCCTCGCAGGTTAGAGATGCACGCTCACAGAGACGTGAGTTTCCCGGTTGCGATCACCGGTCCGGTTGGTAGGCCGGTTGTTGAACCGCCCGGGGGCTCGAGCGAAACGGCCAAAACCGCATCGCTTTTCGCGAGGGCCGCAAGCTCGGCAGGGAGGGCGAGGGTCACCGTCTGGTCGGCGCGGAGCAGGCCCACCGGGCGCGGTTTTCCGTCAGATGGAATGAGCCAGAGCTCCGGAACGCGTGTGGCGTCGGCGCTGAATGCTGCCGGCACGACCGCAACGGTGCCGCGCTTGGTGTCGATAGTGGCGACGAAATGCCGGTGGCCACCGCCTTCAATGGTTGCGACCAGCGGCTGCTGCGGCGCCAGCGTGCCGAGATAGATAACCCCCGCAAGGCAAACGGCGGCCAATGCGCCTGCAGCGAAACTCAAACCTCGCCAGAAGGTGAGACTCTGCCAAAGCCCGCGGTTTTGCGTTTGTGCGGGCAGGGCGTTGGCAATGCGGTCCCATACTTGAGGTGAGGGTGAAACGTCGGGAATTTCCGCAGCCCAAGGCGCCAGTCGCTGCTCCCATCCATGTCACAAGCCGGGCAAACGCCCGGTCGCGCGCGAACCGTTGCTCCGCCGCGGCCCGCTCCGCGCCGGCGAGCACGCCAAGCGCGTATTCGGCGGCGAGCAGTTCGTCCTCAGGCAAACCGTTATGGTCGAAAGTGTCGCTCATTGCTCCAGACATGCTTTCAGCTTGATCATTGCGCGCCGGATCCAGCTCTTCATGGTGCCCAACGGCACGCTCATGCGTGCCGCCAGATCCTCGTACGTATTGCCGTCAAAAAACGCGCTGCGCAGGGCGGTGCGCTCGCGCGGGGCGAGGCCGTCAAGGCAAGCGTGCAAGCGTGCATAGTCTTGCGAGGACTCCAATGCGCTATCAGCGCCGGGGGTCGCGTCGGCGATCTCCACGGCCACATCAATCGGGTCCATGTTTCGGCTCTGCCGGGACGCGCGCAGCCGGTCGATCGAGCGATTTCGCGCAATGGCGATCAGCCAGGTCATCGGGCTCGCCCGGCTGGCATCGAAATCGGCGGCCTTGCGCCACACGGTCACGAAAACCTCCTGCAGCACGTCCTCCGCATCGCCGCGCTCTCCCAAGATACGAAGGCAAACGGCAAAAAGCTTCGCCGAAGTGAGGCGATAGACCGTTTGCAGCGCCGCGCGGTCGCCGGCCGGAATCCGGCGAAGCGCGGCAGCGATCAAGCTACGATTGGCATCAAGGTCCATCTCTATCGCGCACGTTTTCCAACGGTCACCAGTAACTCTAGGGCCTTGCCGGCATAGCGACAATTGCGGATGACGGGCGACGGCGGATCGTCACTCGAGCGGCGGAAATGTGTGGCGACCATCGGACCCAAGTGGCAGCGGGTCCACGCGCGCCACCGCGGCAGGGTCGAGGTGCCCATACAGATGAGGAAACAGCGCGCCACCGCGCGACGGCTCCCACTTCAGACGGTCTCCGAGCGTGATAGGTATTGACACTCACTAGCAACAAGTCGTGCTGACCGGCGAAATGCTTCGCCGCCGTTTCGCCAACTTGTGCCGCAGTCGAAAAATGGATGAATCCGTCACGTTGATCCACCTCTGAGCCGCGGAACACGGCTTCGCGCTCGGCGTCCCGCCACTCCTGCGCGCGGCAGATTTTATAAATTGTAGGCATCGCGCAGTCCCTATGTAGTTGGGCATCCAACGATTATTTTGCCGGACATTTCGCGCATAGCTCCATGCCGAAAACAACCTTGAATTGCTGTAAATTCCTATGCATATCCCGGTCAAATCCATCACGGAGTGATCATGCTGAAGACCGAGGAATATCTGATTGAGACGGCCGACCAGTGCAACGGGCTTGCGCGCGAAGGCCGCATGCTGATTGAGCGCCTGGAAGCCCTCAGCAATGAGCTCATGGCAAAGGCTGTCGAGCTCAATACGACACGGCAAAAACAAGCAAAAATGTCCGGCGACACGGGCGACAAAGTTTAGTCCGATCCAGTTTCGTTGGATGCAAAAGCCCGGCGTGCGCGCCGGGCTTTTTTGCGTCATCGTCAGGCCGCGAGCGGGTCGGGGCCGTACTGGTTCGTCCCGGCGGTGCCGCGAAGGCAGCCAAGCTCAACAAGCGCCCATATCGAAATCGCGACGGAGCCAAGCTCAAAGAGAAGAGGCAATTTGCCAGTCATCCCTACGACATCAAGAACTCCGGACAGCAGATAGAACAGCAGCAGCCACCAGCCGCTCTTGTTTCGATCGTGCAGCCGCTTGATGCCAACGATGCAGCCGGAGACGATCATCGCCACGGCGATTATTCCAGCGAACACCAAAAACAGTGTGCCGAAATTGAAAAAGAAGCCGAACCCCAAGACTGCGATCGTCAGCGAGAGGTAGGCGATCATAGCGACCCAGTATTTGGCGCGATTGATACGACCCTGAAAGCTGAATAGCAGCGAAACAAGACTGATATTCATGGCAACCCCAAGCCTGACTGATTGGGAGAGCCTAGGCGTTTTGCGATGGTTTCGACAGCGGCCGTGCGGCCGCCGTCACAGGAACCTAGGCGGCACCCCTGAGCTCCGAACCGCCGTGCGGTGGCGGAATCGGCGCGCCATCGGCAGCATATTCGTTGAGCTTGTTGCGCAGGGTGCGGATCGAGATACCGAGAATATTCGCGGCATGCGTCCGATTACCGAGACAATGCTTAAGCGTCTCAAGAATGAGATCCCGCTCGACTTCGGCAACCGTACGGCCAACCAAATTGCGGGTGACCTGGTCGGCAGCCATGGCTGCTTGGGCCGCAACATCCGTCCCGCGTGCCTGATCGAGCCGCCCGCCGTCCGGTGAAAGGATTCCGTCGACACCAATCTCGGCGCCGCTCGAGAGCAGCACCGCACGGTGCAGCGTGTTTTCCAGCTCGCGCACATTGCCTGGCCAGCGATTGGTATTGAGCGCGCGGCGCGCTTCGGCCGAGAGCGGACGCAAGGCTAGCCCATTGGCTTGCGAATATTTCTTGATGAAATGCTGCGCCAACTCGCCAATATCGGCCGGGCGCTCACGCAAGGGCGGGATCTTCAGGTTCACCACGTTGAGGCGGAACAACAGATCCTCGCGGAATTTGCCCTCGCGCACCGCGTCGGTGAGATTGCGATTTGACGTTGCGATGATGCGGATGTCGACCGGCACCGGACGGCCACCGCCGACACGATCGATGACCCGCTCCTGGATCGCGCGCAACAACTTGGCCTGCAGACGCACGTCCATTTCCGAAATTTCATCGAGCAGGAGCGTGCCGCCGTTCGCTTCCTCGAATTTGCCGATACGGCGTGCGACCGCGCCGGTGAAGGAGCCTTTCTCGTGTCCGAACAGCTCGGATTCGAGCAGGTTCTCGGGGATCGCTGCGCAGTTGACCGTAATGAACGGCTTTTTCGACCGCGTGCTGCGGCCGTGCACGAAGCGCGCCAGCACCTCTTTGCCGGTGCCGCTTTCGCCCGTGATGAGCACGGAGGCGTCGGACCCGGCAATCTGCTGTGCCAGCTTGACGACCTTTGCCATCGACTCGTCGCGATAGATCATCTCGCGCGTATCATTTGTGACGGCAGCGAGCACCGCGGCGATAAGATCGGGATCAGGCGGCAGCGGGATGTATTCTTTCGCGCCGGCGTGAATGGCATTGACCGCCGCGCGTGCATCGTTGGTGACGCCGCAGGCCACGATCGGGACGTGAATACGTTCGGCGTCGAGCCGTGCGACCAGGTCGCGGATGTCTAGGCTAACGTCGACCAACAGCAAATCCGCACCGCGACCGGAGCGCAGGACAGCGAGCGCCTGTTCATTGCTTTCGGCGTGGGTGACGTTGGCGCCCTTGTCCATTGCGATCTTGCTCGCCGTGGTGAGCTGGCCTCCGAGCGTGCCGACGATCAGGAGTTGCATGGCTTAGCTCCGTATCTTTCGAGAGAAATGGCGGATGAACGAGTGCATCAGTTGTGGTCCGCCTTGATGATTTCCGTCATGGTGATGCCCAGCTTGTCCTCAACGAGGACGACTTCGCCGCGCGCAACCAGTCTGTTGTTGACGTAAATGTCGATGGCCTCGCCAACCTTGCGATCGAGCTCGAGCACTGCGCCAGGTCCGAGCTTGAGGAGATTGCCGACTTCCATATGAGCGCGGCCCAGCACCGCAGAGACCTGGACCGGCACGTCGAAGACCGCTTCAAGATCGGCGGCGCCACGATTGACCGAATCGGAATCGGACGGAGCAAGTGGGCCTGCATCAGGCACGACTTGCACATCGCCGCCGTTTTCGAGGTCGGGGAGCGGTACCTTTGTGTCGTCGTCACTCATTGCCTGGGTCTCCAAAAATCCTATGCGGCAGGCGCGGTTCGCGCCGAGATGTAGCGGCCGACCATTTCATCGATGGCTGAGGCGGTTTCGGCCTGATCGCGGATGACGCCCCCGTCGGTCCATTCGATGCGGCAATCGCCCGGTGCGAGGGACTCGTCGGAGGTAACGGCCAGCCGCCCCTCGAAACCGCGCGCACGCGCGATGTCTTCGATCTTTTCCTTCGCCATATCGTAGATGCCGGCGCCGACGCGCACCGCGACGAGCGGGGTCGAAACCAGGTGGTGAAAGCATTCGGTGGCGAGGGCGGAGATCTCCGCAAAGGGCTCACGCCCAATCAGTGCGGGGGCAAGCTTGGCCGCGACAGCGACCGCTACTTCCACCGCTTCGGTTTCGAGGCGTGTCTCGATTGCGGTCAGGGCGCCATCGAGCCGGCCGAGCCCGTCGGCAATCACCGCAAGAGCGGCCGCGATGCGCTGGGCCGCTTCCTGTTGCGCCTGCGCCTCGCCAGCGGCAAAGCCGCTGCGATAGGCCTGCGACTCGGCGTCCGCGCGACGACGCTCGTGCTCGACCATTGTAATGGTCGGCTTCTCGCCGGAAGCGAAATCCTCGTCGAACAGGTATTTGGCCGTTGCTTTCATTGCGTTCTCAGTAGATCAACTCGTCTTCGCCGCGGCTCTTCGAGATCATGATTTCGCCCTTCGCCGCCAGGTCCTTGGCGACGTTGACCAGCAGCGCCTGCGCCTCGTCGACATCGCGCAGCCGCACGGGGCCCATCGCCTGCATGTCTTCCACGAGCAACTTGGCCGCGCGGCTGGACATATTGGTAAAGAAGAACTGGCGTACTGTTTCGTTGGCGCCCTTGAGCGCAACGCCCAGCTTGTCCTTGTCGATATTGCGCATCAATGTCTGTGCCGAGCCGGTGTCGAGCTTGACCAGATCGTCGAAGGTGAACATCAGCGCTTTGATGCGCTCAGCAGCGTCCCGGTTTTCCTCTTCGAGCGCGGTGAGGAAACGTGTTTCGGTTTGCCGGTCGAAATTGTTGAAGATCTCCGCCATCACTTCGTGGGCGTCGCGCCGGCGGGTTTGCGACAGATTGGACATGAATTCCGTGCGCAGCGTCTGCTCGACGCGCTCGATGACTTCTTTTTGGACCGCTTCCATCTTCAGCATGCGGTTGACGCAGTCGAGCGAAAGGTCTTCTGGAAGAATTGAGAGCACGCGAGCGGCGTGTTCCGGGCGCAGCTTCGAGAGAACGACCGCGACTGTCTGCGGATATTCATTCTTGAGATAGTTTGCGAGCACCTCTTCCTGGACGTTCGCGAGCTTCTCCCACATGTTGCGGCCCGCGGGGCCGCGAATCTCGTCCATGATGCCGCCGACACGCTCGGCGGGGAGATATTGCTTGAGCAGGCGTTCTGTGGCGTCGTAGTTGCCGAGCAGTGCGCCGGAGGCCGACATGCGGCCGACGAATTCGAGCAACAGTTGCTCGACGGATTCAGCTTCGATCGTGCCGAGCGACGACATCACGATGGAAATTTCACGCAATTCGTCGTCGTCGAGCAGGCCGAAGATTTTGGCGCCATATTGCTCGCCGAGCGAAAGCATCAGCACAGCTGCGCGTTCCGGGCCGGTAAGCTTCCGGATGCGGTCGGGCGGTTGCGGGCGGCGCGAGAGTTCGGCCATTAGTCCGCCGATATCCTCTCGGACCACTTTTTCCTTGTCTTTTTTCGTCTCTGCGTAGGCTGATGGCATGGCTTAGGCTGCATCTTCGTGGAGCCAGTTACGGATAATGGACACGGCCTCGTGCGGGTTCTTATCGGCGAGCTCCCCCACCTTCTGCACCGACTGCGCGTGCACTTGTCCCTGCACTTTTGCGATATCGATCATCGCGGACGTTCTGTTTGAGATGGCGACGGCCTCATCGCCGCCGACGATCGAGACGTTCGGGCCGCCGGTCGAGGTGATGCTGCCGTGAACGCCCGGTATGCCCCCGCCCGCCGGCGGCTTCCGGTGAAACTGCAACCGCTGCCGGTGCCATCAGCTGGCCCGGCTGCAAGCCGTCCGGCGTGATGATGCGCCGCACCAGCGGGCGGACCACCATGAACATTACGACCAGCCCGAGCAGCACCATCACGCCGACTTCGGCGCTGCGCATGATGTCTTCTTTGGTGAACTGGATGAGGTTCATCCAGCCGGCCGGCTCGTTGATTGGCGACGGCGTGATGTCGGCGAAGCGCAGGTTGACCACTTCGACCTGGTCGCCACGTTTGGCATCGAATCCGATCGCCGAGCGCACCAGCGCTGAGATGCGATCGATTTCTTCCTTGGGACGCGGCTGATACGCCACCTCGCCCTTGTCGTTCTTGGTGTAGTTGCCGTCGACCAATACGGCCGCCGAAATGCGATTGACCCGTCCCGCTTCGATCACTTCGGTTTTGGTCGTGCGTGAAATTTCGTAGTTGACGATTTCCTCGGTCTTTTTGGTCTGGTCGCCGGCAGCGGCGCCGCTTCCTCCGCCCTGTTGATTGCCGCCGTTGGGCAATTCGGTACCGGCCGATACTGCGCCGTCGCTGCGGGCGCCGGAGGCCGACTGCTCTTCGCGGGTTTGGCTCGATCGCAGCACGCGTCCGTCCGGATCGAATTTGTCCGAGGTCTGGGTGATGCGATTGATGTCGAAATCGGCATTGATCTGCACACGCGCATGGCCAGGGCCAACCACCGATGAAACGATGGTCTCGACCTCGCCGCGCAGGCGGCTCTCGTAGGCCAGCTTGCGCTCGTCTGAACTTGCGCCATTGAACTGATTGTCTTGCGTTGCGCCATCGGCGAGCAGCTTGCCGGTTTCGTCGATCACCGAAACGCGTTCAGGTTTGAGGCCGTTGACCGCGGTCGCAACCAGGTGGCGGATGGCGCGAACCTGTTGCGGCTCTAGTGCACCGCGAACCTTGAGGACGATCGAAGCCGAGGCATCAGCCTTGTCGCGAGAAAACAGTGGCCGGTCCGGCAGCACCAAATGGACGCGCGCAGCTTGCACACGGTCGATGCCGCGGATGGTGCGTGAGAGCTCGCCTTCCAAGGCGCGCAGGTGATTGATGTTCTGGACGAAGGTGGTTGAGCCAAGCGCATCGCTCTTGTCGAAAATTTCGTAACCGACGCCGCCGCCCTTGGGCAGGCCGGATTCGGCAAGCTTCATGCGCAAACGCGCGACCGCCTCCTTCGGCACCATGATGATCGCGCCGTCGTTCTTGAGCTGGTAGGGGATGGCCTGCCGCTCCAGGTCTTTGATGATCGATGCGCTGTCGTCGACGGGGAGGTCGGTGAATAACGGCACCATTTGCGGTGTCGTCATCTGGATCATCAGGAATGAGAAGAAGCCGACCAGAGCCAGCGTCACTGCGGCCATCGCCGCCATTCGCGCCGCACCCAGCGACTTCACAAAATCGAAAAAACCTTGCACCGGTTTTGTCCTGCCCGCAGGGCGCGAAGCGCGCGCCTCACCCGGCAAGATTTGCCCAGTTTAAGGTTAGCGTCCGGTTAATTCCGGAAGATGCCGGTTCGAAGAATTATTTCGCCACGACGACGGTGCCGGCAGCGGACATGCGAATGAATCGCCGGCCGAGACGACCAGCGTTCCAGACGCGAAATGTGGAGCGATTACTGGCGGTACTGTTGGATGCGCGTCGTGCGCAGCCCAGCGAGCCCATGCTGATCAATCGAGGCTTGCCAGGAGAGGAACTCTTCGACCGTCAGCGTATAACGGGCGCAGGCTTCCTCGAGGGACAACAGGCCGCCACGCACAGCGGCGACGACCTCAGCCTTTCGGCGGATGACCCAGCGTTTGGTCGTTGGTGGCGGCAAATCCGCAATGGTCAGCGGACTGCCATCAGGCCCGATTACGTATTTGACCCTCGGGCGATGGGGTTCGGTCATTGGTACACTCACAAAACAAGACTCGACTGACAGTTGCTGGGGAAAAGCTACAGGTCGCGGCTTAAAATTTGCCTAAGCATGGCAAATGGATCGGGCAAGGTTTGCCCGTTTCCCGCTAACCTTTTGGTTACGGATGGCAAGACCCGGATCGCGACGGCGGTGGTATCAGCGGAGTGGGCGAGTTCCCTGCTGTTTCACACGCTTTTGCTCATGTCGTCGGCCGAACGATGCGCTTGATCTTATCGAGCGTGAAGTTTTGGCCGTTTATCGATAGCTGCGGCGGATCCTGAGTGAGATCGACTGAATCGACCACGGCCTGCACCTCGGTCGAAATACCAACAGGTTGGTTAGTGGCGTCCACCGCTGTGGCAGAAAGTGTGTAGCTGCCGTCGGGCCATTGGCGGCCGTCATTGCCGCGTCCGTTCCACGTGAATGCCTGCGTTCCCGGGTTGACCGACATCGTGGTGGTAAAGGCGTTTTGACCGGTGGAATCCTTGATTGAAATCGTCGCAGTCGAGGGTTTGGTGACGTTGAGATTCCAACTTGCGGTGCTGTTGGATAACTGCCCAGTCGCGCCATCGACCACGACGGTTGCGCCGACATAGGCAAGCGCCGTGCTCGCGACCGCGCTCTTTTCCAGCGATACCAGGCTCGTGAGTTGGTCGTTGGATTTCATCTGTTGTTCGACCTGCGCGAATTCCACCAGCTGCTGGGTGAACTGGTTGGTATCGAGCGGGCTGAGCGGGTCCTGATTCTTCAATTGCGTCGTCAGCAATTGAAGAAAGGTTGTGAAGTTGCTGGCGATCTCGGTGTTATCGAGCGCGCCCGAAACGGAGCTCGCACTTGTTGTATTCGTGGTGGAAACGGGATTGACCGTCGTCATGGCTTGATCCTCAAACGCGAATATCGAGACCGTTGCCTTGTCCGGCGAGACGGCCATAGTTTTGCGGAATGACATCAATCGTCGGCAGCGTTTCGTCTTTCACGACGATCTGCGCAGTGTCGGCGCCGGTATTTGTCTGCTGCTGACTCATGGATTGGTCGCGAAGCGAAAATTGCAAACCATTGTCTGCCGTTTTCAGGCCTGCATCCTGCAACGCGCGTTCGAGTCCCGAGGCATCGCGGCGCAATAAATCGAGCGTATCGGCGCGATCGACTGTCAAACGCGACGTGACGTTGCCGTCGCGGTCGACGTCGAGCCGGACCTCGATGCGGCCGAGTTCGGGCGGATCGAGGCGAATTTCAAAGCGATTCTTGCCTTCGAGCGCCTTACCGGCGATGTCGATGGCCAGCCCCGCGAGCGGAACGGAAGGCGCCAACGGTGCGACCGGGGTCGCGAAAACAGGGGTTGATGTCGCAGGTGCCGTGTTTTGCGTCGCGTTGACGATCGACCGGCTGCGTAGCATCAGCGCTTAGTTTCGGAGCGGCAACACCAACGTCGGCAGGAACCGAGGCCGGCGCATCTGCCTCACCGCGATGGGTGTTGGTCGGGATCTCGCCGCGCGCCGCGGCGATGTGATCCTTGTCATTTTCACTTGAGCTGTTTTGCGATTTGTCGGCGTGCTGTTGCGGCGCGACTTTGGTTGACGGCGGCGACTCTGCTGTTGCCTCAGCGGTCAATTGATCAGTGCCGGCTTGTTTATCGTCGTCTACCTTTTTCGCACCGTCAGCCAGCTTTCCGGTGGCGACTTTTGGCGCGGCGGAATCGGTGGCTTTCAGATTAGGCGCGCCGGCTGCGAGGATTACGGCAGCATCTGCGGGTTGGATAGTTTGGTCAGCCGAATTGGCCGCTGGCGTATTCTGAGGTGCCGTTGCGCTCGTGGGCGAAACGACGACGGCATCAGGTGTTGTGAGCGATTGAATGTTGCCGGCCGAAGGCGTGATCGCCGGCGTGTCGGTTTTCGACCCATCCGCCGGCTTGTCGGTGTCGTCCTTCGTCTTGATGCCGTCGCCGACTACCGCAGCGGTTTTTGCTTTTACATCCGTCTTGTCATTACTTGCGGACTTACCGTTTTCATCGGTTTTTTCGCTCGCGTTGGTCTCGGTGGGCTTGGCCGTGGTCACAGTGCCGTTGTCAGCCGGGCCCTTGCTGTCATTGACCTTGGCCGGCGCCTGCGAATTGTCGACAGGCGACGCTTTGTGATCGGGTGGCGGCGGAGTGGGCTGCTCGGCGCCTTGCGCGCTGTCATCGAGCAGGCTTTCGAACGGGGAGGGCGCGCGATCGGACGTATGTGGTGGACGAATGGCGCGGGGCAAAGTTTGGCTATGCGCGTAAATCTTCGGGTCTGACGCAACTTGCGGCACTGGAGGACCTCCGGAATGTCCTCCGTCCGATCTGCAATCGGCAGGCCAGCCTCGGAAAGGCCCAATTCATATGTCCCTTCAGCAACTTGAGGATGCGTGCCATCGCGGTGAGCGCGTTTTGCCCGGGCAGTCCTGACTACAAAACGGCAAGTTTTGCCGGGTCGCGCGCCTCGCATTGCGCGCCTTCGGACGCTACCTATAGTAAGAAGCGCCATGCCGAACAGCCTCGATCTTCACCGCCGGCCTGAAAATACGCGTGTCGTCGTCGCCATGTCCGGCGGTGTCGACTCGTCGGTGACGGCCGCCCTGCTCAAGGCCGAGGGTTACGATGTGGTCGGCGTGACGCTGCAACTCTACGACCATGGCGCGGCAACCCACCGTAAGGGCGCCTGCTGCGCCGGTCAGGACATCTATGATGCGCGCAGCGTCGCCGAGCGTATTGGCATTCCGCATTACGTGCTCGACTACGAAAGCCGTTTTAAGGAAGCGGTGATCGACCGTTTCGCTGAAAGCTACATCCACGGCGAGACGCCGGTGCCCTGCGTCGACTGTAATATGTCGATCAAGTTTCACGATCTCCTCATCACCGCGCGCGAGCTCGGTGCTGAAGTGCTGGCGACCGGCCACTACGTTGCCTCCAGGCCTTTGCCGGGGGGTGGCCGTGGCCTTTACCGTGCGCGGGACGAAGAGCGTGATCAGAGCTACTTCCTGTTCGGCACCACGCGTGAGCAGCTGGACATTCTGCGCTTTCCGCTTGGCGAGCGAACCAAGGCGGAAACCCGCGAGCTCGCCCGCCGCTTCGGCCTGGCGATCGCGGACAAGCATGACAGCCAGGATATTTGCTTCGTGCCCACCGGCCATTATGCCGACATCATCGAACGTCTGAAGCCGGGTGCGGCAGAGGCCGGCGAAATCGTCGATCTGGACGGGAAGGTTCTCGGCGAGCATTCCGGCATTATTCATTTCACAGTGGGCCAACGGCGAGGCCTGGGTGTCGCGATTGGCACGCCGCTCTTTGTGGTGCGTCTCGATGCCGAGGGCAGGCGTGTCGTGGTCGGCCCGCGTGAGGCGCTGCGTACAAGTCGTATCGTGTTACGCGACGTCAACTGGATCGGGGATGGGTTGCTGGGCGAGGCCCTTGCCGATGATCGCCGCGAAGTCTTCGTAAAGGTGCGGTCGACCCGCCCCCCGCAAGCGGCCTGGTTGCGGCACGGCACCCACGGCTGCGAGGTTGAGTTGGTCGATGGCGAGCACGGCGTATCGCCCGGCCAGGCCTGTGTATTTTACGACTCGGGCGCGGGACAGGCGCGTGTGCTGGGTGGCGGTTTCATCAAGAGTGCGGTCGCTGCGGCCGATTGCCAGCGCGCCGATGATGAGCAGATAGCAACGCCCGCCATGCGCGGCTAAGTTTGGCCGCATGGGGGCTGACATCGATAAATCGAGCGTCGAACGCGCCTACGCGAGGTGGGCGCCGGTCTATGATCTGGTGTTCGGCGCTGTGTTTGATACTGGCCGGCGCGCAGCGATCGTCGCGGCGGAGCAAGTTTGCGGCTCGACCGGCGGTCGCATCCTCGAAGTCGGCGTCGGTACGGGAATTTCGTTACCCGACTATGCGCGCCAAAACCGGCTGGTGGGCATCGACCTGTCAGAACCGATGCTGCGCAAAGCGCAGGAACGCGTCGTGGAGCAAAATCTCAGGAATGTCGAGGCGCTTGCGGTGATGGATGCCGAGCGTATGGCGCTGCCGGATCGCTCTTTCGACGTGGTGGTGGCGCAATTTGTCATCACTGCTGTGCCCAATCCGGAAACCACACTCGACGAATTCGCGCGCGTCATTCGCCCCGGCGGTGAAATCGTATTGGTCAACCACATTGGCGCCGAGACGGGCCCGCGCCGGGCATTCGAACTTTGCTTTGCGCCGATTGCGCGCCGGCTTGGTTGGCGGCCCGAGTTCAAATTTAGCCGGCTTTCCGACTGGGCAAAACGCCACGGCGGCGTGCGGCTGGTTGAACATCGGCCAATGCCGCCACTCGGGCATTTCTCGCTGATCCGCTTCGAGCGTCTCACCGGCGCCACCTAGCGGGAACTCTCGCTCATGCCAAACCGTTAATACGGCTAGCGCTGCATGGACGTGCGCTGAATAGGAGCGTGCGATGATCCGCGAATTCCGCATTGTTGGCTTGACGATTTCGGCACTCCTGCTGCCTGCGATCGCGATGGCACAGGCGCCGCCGCGAGCGAAAACACCGGTCGCCCCAAAAACCGAACAACTCGATCCGAATGCTTGCGCGCATTCCGATACGCGCACGACGATCGGGAAAGGCGGCGACGCTGAGGTCGAACGGGAGGACGGGCAGGGGAACCTCAGCGACAAACTTGCTCGATCGGGCGGCGTGATCTGCCCGCCGGAACACGTCGATCCTGAGATCAAGCAACCGACGCCTCCTGGCGGCGTTATGCCTGTGATCCCGCCTCCGGGCAGCCCTGGTGGTGATCAGTCGGTCCAGCCCAAGTAAACGTCGCAAAACGGATTTCTGGCCGCTTGCTTGACAGTGTTTGTGCGGCCTCCCTATATCGCGCTCGTTCCGGCGCGTTTTACGGAATGGCGGGGTAGCTCAGCTGGTTAGAGCAGCGGAATCATAATCCGGAGGTCGGGGGTTCGAGTCCCTCCCCCGCTACCGATTTCCGGTTATCTAATTGAGTCGCTTATAAAAAAGATAAATTAGATCGTCGTACCAACATTGATGTCCGCTCTTACCCCGAATGCGGACCATTCGTTGGTCTCTGTCCCATGTCCGCTTTGTGCCAATAGCGGACATTGATGTGATCACATCGCGACGACTTTAGACAGACTGGTCAATCGCCCAACCTATCGCACGGACGAGGCCGTATGCGGCCAATGAAACCAATCCGATGCCGGTTAGGCCGATCGCGATTCCGCCAGCGAGAATTGGAATATCAGCTGGAATCATATCCCAGAACCTCAGGCCAAGTGCATCCTTTGCCATTAACAAAAGGCCCGCCATGAGGATGATCGCTGCAACAACCAGTCCAAGCCGATGAAAATTTCTGCTGACATTCGAATCCCGCCAGCGAACGTACAAGGGCTGTTTGTCGTCATCGTTGCTCATAGGCATCGGTCTCCTTGATTTGGGTGACCACGTTTTGAACGCCAATTACCCACTTGCCCGACAATCATCCATCTTATCGGCGGCCTCTTCACACGCGGCAGCCAATTCCAAAAACTCCTGCTTAGCGGCAGGGTCGTCTACACTTGCTGCGAGCTGTCGATAATGTTCGGCCTGCTCGCGGTAATAGTCGGAGTTGTGCATGCGAGACCGGCTGTTTCAGTATCGGTACAAGTAAACATTACTGCTTGAGGCTCCTGGATGGGTCAGGAACTCTGACCAAACGGAACAAAACCGTCGATTTGAATGAGCAGCTTCTGCCGCTGGTTTTGACGCGTCCGCGATATCCGCTTTGGGTCAAGAGCGAACATGCCGCCAAACATACGATCGCCTCGTCGACGCGGCCGAGCAGCAGCATCAGGATGTTTTTGCAAGTGACTTGGTTGTTTTAAGATTGATAATTAATTCAAGCCTTCATGGACTTTCGGGCTTGCAAGTAACCCCTCTGACACATCTACGGGCATCGTTGCACGCATTCACGCACTTTAGCCTGTCAGGAGTGGATTTATTTTGTTCGCTGCAGCGGCGAAGACACGAACTGAGATCCAACACGCATGCTTTGCATGCCTGGGTGGGTGCGGGTCTTTCCGTCTGCGCAAAAGCAGCGATCTGAAACGAAGTTACACAAAATATTAGTAGCACGACGGCGATTGCAGCGGTCGAAGCATGCTTCATAACACCCCCGTCACAACGTGACATCGACGCTTTAGTCCGTGCGACGGCGTTATTTCGAATCTCGTCGCTCTGGACTCACTGCTGGTGCGATCTTGCTGCTCAAAGTGAACTGTTTGGCCAGCAGCGTCACGCCACCGGCGTCGATGATGGCAAGCGGCTTGAATTGTGTCAGTTCTTTATCCTCGACCAGTTTGTCCCAACGATTGTCGAGGATCAGCCAGCGCTTGTCATACCGGACAGCGAGAATGGCATGATCGACACGCACGGCGTAGTCATGGACGAGCACCATTCGCACATCTTCCGAACGCACGCCAGCTTGCCGGAGGGCCACGTATTTGGCGAGAGCGTAATCCTCGCAGTCGCCGTGACCAGTTTCGAAAGCACCTTTTTTGTTGGCGATGGGCGCGGTCCATTTATCCGCAACGCCCCATTGGTTCCTGTCAGGCTCATAATCGATCAGCGCATTGATGACCGCGTTGATCAGTGCAATTTTCGCAAGACCTTCCTGAGTTTCGGCTTCCTTGACGATCTCTTCAAATTTCCGGTCAGACTTTGTGCATGCGTCGAGGTTCACGTGGCATTTCGTTAATTTTGGCAGCTCCGCCAGAATGTCAGCCTTGACTTGTCGCCACTGATCCTTGGTCACGCCATCGGGTGCCGCAAATTCCCCCATACCGAATGGATGATCCGCCGGGTCGCTGGCAGCCTGCAATTCGATGGCGCTCGCCCCCGAAGCGGAAAAAAACACGGCAAGTAATGCTGAAACCAGAGCTTTGCGCATACCGATTCCAAACAGGATTTCCGTACGAAACAGTTTATTGCAAACACGCAGCGCCGGATTGATTTAGATCAGTTCGACAGTCCTAATTATATTGCCGTGGTTGCCAATATTCTGCAAGCAGGCTGCTTCATCAATGCGTCGCGGCTCCCGCCCATTTATGTACAGGCGGGGCGCAAGGGCCACGGTTGAATTTGCCTGCCTCTTCTTTTTGATCAGCGCTGGATATCGGATGCAAATCTAAATGTCCTCTAAGTGCCAATAGCAAACATCGGCGAAAATGATTTACCCAAAAGAAAGACCGCCTCACGGCGGTCTCTCAAAAGTCGGAAGAGGCGTGTTTCCGTCGATCGGCCCCGAGCGGCTGATTGAAGTCGCAATTACGACGTCAACGGGACAGGCGTGTTGACCCACAGTTGTGTCAATGTCTGCTTTGGGTCATTTGGGCCACAAGCGGACATGGCGGCGAGTCAGCGCGATGTCTGCTTTACTTCCGATAGCAGGCATTCGTCGGCGGCCTGCGGAGATCGGCTTTTGGCTGCGCGTTTATATGCGGAAAAGCGGTAGCGGTCATCGGTTACCAGGCCCCGATTTCCGGCGATAGACTGCTATTTGGCACATTTTTCGTGTTCGAAAGTCGATCTGAACGGGCTGGCACTGGCCCATCACAAAGCTGTCAGGCCGCTATGCGGCGGCAATTCGAGGTTGCTCCGGCCGACATGCGATGGAACAATCGCATCCAAAGATCGTCGTATCCGTACGTACATTGACCGCCCAAGCCATTTGTATAGTCACGGAGGCTCTCCATGGCGCGCACTGCAATGTCGCCGGCCCCACGCGGCGGGCCGGCGCCGACGCCAAAGCGTTCCCCGGAAGAGACCCGTGCGGAGTGGTTGCAGGCCTTTCGTCGTGTGCGCGCAGAGACGGAATCCAGGGCGTCCCGGCTTTCGGCTGAAGACCAGATCGTGCAGTCGATGGCTGACGCCAGCCCGGCCAAATGGCACCGCGCCCACGTTACGTGGTTCTTCGAGCAGTTCCTGCTTGTCCCGCACGATCCGTCCTACGAAATTTTCGACCAGCGCTTTCCATTTTTGTTTAATTCCTACTATGTCGCGGCGGGACCGCGGCACGCGCGGCCGCAACGCGGCTTGATCACGCGGCCGAACGGCGATGATGTCACCGCCTATCGTGCGCACGTCGATGCCGCCGTCGAACGTCTGATCGCGCAGGTTCCGCCGGCAGACGCCGACCGCGTATTCGCAATTGTTGAGATCGGGCTGCACCATGAGCAGCAGCACCAGGAATTGCTGATCACCGATATTCTCCACGCATTCGCACAGAACCCTACCGATCCGGCCTACGACGAAAACTGGAAACCGCCACGCGCGACGCAGGGTCCTCGCGGCTTTGTTGACGTACCGGCGGGGATCCAAGCGATCGGTCACGACGGCAAAAGTTTTTGCTTTGATAATGAGATGCCACTTCACGATGAACTTATTCCCCACGTTCGGATCGCGCGTCATCTGGTTACGAATGCGGAATGGCTCGAATTTATTGAGGCTGGCGGTTATACGACACCCTCGCTTTGGCTTTCCGACGGCTGGGCCGCCGTGCAGGCGGAAGAATGGCAAGCGCCGGGCTACTGGCGGCAGAAGGACGGCGGCTGGCTCTCGACGACTCTCGCGGGCTTGAGGCCGGTCGATCCCGCCGCTCCCGTACAGCATATCAGCTATTACGAAGCTGACGCCTTCGCTCGCTTCGCAGAAAAGACCCTGCCCGGCGAGGCGGAGTGGGAGGTCGCCGCGCGCGCGGACGTGATCGCCGACGCTTTTGGTATCGCTTGGCAATGGACGCGCAGTGCCTATCTACCCTATCCGGGCTACCGGGCCGCCGAAGGGGCGCTCGGTGAGTACAACGGGAAATTCATGGTCAGCCAGATGGTTTTGCGCGGGTCTTCACTTGCAACACCCGAAGGTCACCAACGTGTGAGCTATCGCAATTTCTTTTACCCGCCGTCGCGCTGGCAGTTCAGCGGCTTGCGCTTGGCCGAGTTCGTCTGAGGGTTGTTGTCATGGTTGCAGTTGCACGCAAGCGTATCGCAATACCGGAGCCGTCGGAATTCGAAATCGACGTGCTCGAAGGTCTGCATTCGACGCCGAAGCAAATACCGGCAAAGTATTTCTATGATGCTGCCGGTTCGCAGCTGTTCGAGCGCATCACCGAGCTTGCAGAATATTATCCGACACGCTGCGAAATGCGGACCCTGCGCCGGCATGCGACCGACATCGCAAAGATGATTCCAGCCGGTGCAGCGCTGGTGGAATTCGGCAGCGGCTCGAGCAAGAAAGCGCGCATCATTTTGCGGGCGGCGCCGAAATTAGCAGCCTATGTGCCTGTCGATATCTGCGGTGAAATGATTGAGCAGGAAGCTGCCGAGCTGCGGCCTAATTTTCCCCAAATCAAGGTGTTGCCGGTGACGGCGGATATTTGCAAGCCATTCGCATTACCGGAAGAAGCCAAGGCCGCGCCATTGCGCGTCGGATTTTTCCCCGGCTCGACCATCGGCAATTTCGAGCCGCATGAGGCATCGGCGTTCTTGCGGAATGCCGCGAATATTCTCGGACGCGGTGCTGCGCTGATCATCGGGGTCGATCTGATCAAGCCCGTCGAAGTGCTCAATGCAGCCTATAACGACGATGAGGGGATCACCGCGCAGTTTAATCTTAATCTGTTGACGCGCATCAACCGCGAGCTCGGTGGGACCTTCCGGCTCGATACATTCGAGCATCATGCTTTCTACAACCGCGAGCGTCATCGCGTTGAAATGCATCTCGCGAGCCTGAAACGGCAGAAGGTCAGAGTAGCAGGTGAGACCATTGATTTCCGCGCCGGCGAAACGATCCATACCGAGAACAGCTACAAATACAGCGTCGAGTCGCTTGCCGCACTTGCGCGCGGCGTCGGCTGGTTGCCGGCAGGGGCCTGGACAGACTCGCGTAAGTATTTCTCGATCCAGGCTTTCACGCTCGCCGGGTGACTTGCTCAAATTCGTCGGCCTGCGCTAAGCCTTGCGCCACCCGGCCCATCCGGCCGGGTGTATTTATTCAGGTAAGGCAGAACTCATGAAGATCGTTGGTTTTGAAGCGAGCAAAAGCGTGCGGTTGGGCGTCGTCGAGGGCGACAATGTCATCGATTTGCAGGCCGTGGATGCAAATGTGCCGAGCGATCTCGGTGAAGTTTTGCGCCGTAGCAATGGCGACCTCAAACCCCTCGCCGAACTTGCGAAGAAGGCGCCGGCCTCCGCGCGGCATCCGCTTGCCGGACTGAAATATGCGCTGCCGGTCGCGCGCCCCGGCAAAATCATCTGCCTCGGGTTGAATTATCTCGACCACGTCAAAGAGGGTCCGCAGCGCGATAACATTCCGAAATTTCCTTCAATCTTTTTTCGTGTCCTCACGTCCATGGTGCCGCACCTCCAGCCGATTGTGCGGCCGAAAGAGTCGATCCAGCTCGATTACGAAGCGGAATTGGTGGCGATTGTCGGCAAGCGCGCCAAGCATCTCACGATGGCTAACGCGGTTGATTGCATCGCGGGCTACTCCTGCTCGAACGAAGGTTCCGTGCGGGAATTCCAGCGTCATACGACGCAATGGGGCATGGGCAAGAATTTTGACCGCACCGGCGGCTTCGGTCCCTTCACGGTAACAGCCGACGAGCTTCCGCCGGGGGGCAAAGGCTTGAAGATCATGAGCCGCCTCAACGGAAAAACCATGCAGTCGGACAACACCGAAAACATGATGTTCCCGCTTGCCGAGACGCTCGTGTATCTCACCAAGGGCATGACATTGGAGCCAGGCGACGTCATCCTTACGGGAACGCCTTCAGGTGTCGGTCACGCGCGCAAGCCCGATCCGGTCTGGATGAAAGCCGGCGATTCTTGCGAGATCGAGATCGAAGGCATTGGCGTGTTGCGCAATCCCATCGAGGACGAGAAAGCGTGACGATGTGAGAGGAGGGGGCGTGAAGCACAATCGTATCGCTACGGCCCTGGCCACGGCCTTGGCCGCGGGCCTGCTGGCTATTGCCGTGGTTCCCGCTTACGCAGAGTGGCCTAATGACAAACCGATCCGCGTTCTGGTCGGGTTTGGTCCTGGTGGCGGCACCGATATTGTAACCCGTATTATCGCGCCGCCTCTATCTGAAGTGCTTCATCAGACGGTGGTCGTCGAAAACAAGCCGGGCGCAGGCGGGTCGATTGCATCGGCTGAAGCGGCACACGCCGATAAAGATGGCTACACCGCGTCGATGATCAGTGCGGGCCACACGGTTTCCGCAGTGATGCTTAAATCGGTGCGCTACGACGCAGTGAAAGATTTTGCGCCGGTGGCGCTGGTGGCGGACAGCGCGCTCGTTGTGGTCGCGCGCAAGGATTTTCCAGCAAGCGACATCAAGGGGCTGGTCGCGCTTGCGAAAGCCTCGCCCGGCAAACTGAATTTCGCCAGCGTAGGCCTCGGGTCGACACAGCATTTTGCCGGTGAACTGCTGCGGCAAATCACCGGAATCGATGTGAAACACATTCCCTATCGCAATACTCCGGGAGTGGTCACTGCATTACGCGCGCAGGAAGTCGATTATGCAGTCGAGCTGTTG
This sequence comes from uncultured Alphaproteobacteria bacterium, assembly GCA_963743405.1. Taxonomy (GTDB): domain Bacteria; phylum Pseudomonadota; class Alphaproteobacteria; order Rhizobiales; family Xanthobacteraceae; genus Pseudolabrys. Next base: position 169,193 of record CAVUPX010000010.1, read on the forward strand.
CACGCCGTGCAAGGGCAAGTCCAGGCCGGCGAACTTAAACTGCTCGCGGTTGCCGCTCCGACACGCTGGCCGACAATTCCCGATGTGCCCACAGTTGCTGAATCCGGCGTCCCCGAGTACGCGGTGATTGGCTGGTACGGCTGGGTTTATCCGGCGGGCACGCCGCAAGCGATCATCGACAAGACCAACGCCGCACTCAAGGAAATTTTAGGGCGCCCCGAAATCAAGGATCAGATGGCCAAGGCGGGTGCCTCCGTGCACGTGTCGACGCCTGCAGAATTCGGTCAGCATATGGCTGACGAAGTTGCCAAGTGGAAAGCTGTCCGTGACAAAGCGGGGCTTGAACCTCAATAGTCATCGAACGTTGTCATTGTAATATTACGAGAGGAAGTCATGGCTGATCAGCTCAATGTGCTCGTTATTTGCGGCTCGCTTCGCAAAGGTTCGTACAATGCCGCATTGACCCGCGCATTGCCGGCTTTGGCGCCGCCCGAAATGAAACTCGTGATGGCGCCGACGATCGGAACGTTCCCGCTCTACAATGCCGACATCCAGGACGGGTCCGGCTTTCCTGCACCGACGGAAGCCTTAGCGGCGGCGATCCGTGCGGCTGATGGCGTGCTGTTTGTGAGCCCCGAATATAACTGGTCGATGCCGGGTGTTCTGAAGAATGCCATCGACTGGCTATCCCGCATGAAGGAACAGCCGTTCAACGAAAAGCCGGTTGCGATCCAATCGTGCTCGCAAGGCCCGCTCGGCGGCGCGCGCATGCAGTATCACTGGCGCATGTCGATGACGTTCCTCAACGCCTTTATCTTCGGCACGCCGGAAATTTTCGTCGGCAGTGCTGCGGGCAAGTTCAACAAGGAGACGCTCGAGCTGGAAGATCAGCCGACCAAGGACATCATCAAGAAGCAGCTCGCCGCTTTCGCGAAATTCATCAAGCGCATGAAGGCGGGCGCTTAGCCCGCCGCCTGCGCCCGTTTCGGAAACAGCTGCGGTCGCAGTTTGGGGTGGCCTGCCATCGTCTTCGGAGCATAAGGCGCTTCTGCGCCAAGCTCTTCGGCCGCGTGCCAGGCCCAGCGCGGATCCCAAATCGCCGCGCGTGCGAGACAAATCAGATCGGCCTTGCCAGACGCCACAATGTCTTCGGCCTGCTGGTAGCCGGCGATGAGGCCGACCGTCATGGTCGTGATGCCGCTTTCTTTCTTTACCTTTTCGGCAAACGGCACCTGATAGCCGGCGCTGAGCGGAATTTTCTGTTTTGGATCGAGGCCTCCAGTGGATACGTCCATGTAATCCATGCCGCGCTTCTTGAGCTCTTTGGCCAGAACCACGGTTTCTTCCGGCGTCCAGCCGCCATCGACCCAGTCTGTCGCGGAGACGCGCATGCCAAGCGGCTTGTTCTCGGGCCAAACGGCGCGCACGGCCTCATACATCTCGATCACAAAGCGCATGCGGTTTTCGAGCGATCCGCCGTACTCATCGATGCGTTGGTTCGAGAGCGGCGAAAGGAATTGATGGGCAAGGTAGCCGTGAGCCCCGTGCAACTCGATCACATCGTAACCAATGCGATCGACGCGCTTGGCGGCAGCGGCGAACTCGCCGATGCAACGCTTGATGTCGTCTTTGGTCATCGCATGCGGCACCGGCCAACCGGTGTCATAGGGAACTGCAGACGGCGCTTCCGGGGTCCAACCGCCTTCCGCTTTGTTCAGAATTGGCTTTCCACCGGCCGCGGGCGGAGTTGTGGGGCCTTTGCGTCCCGCATGGGCGAGCTGCACACCAAGCTTTGCGACGCCGTACTGCCGGCAAAAATCGTACACACGCTTGAGTGCCGCCTCGTTGTCATCCGACCACATGCCGGCACATTTCGGCGAAATGCGGCCTTGCGGATTGACGTTGGTCATTTCGCACATCACCAGCCCCGCGCAGCCGAGCGACATATTGCCGAGGTGCATCAGATGCCAGTCGTTGGCTGAACCGTCGTTGGAATTGTATTGGCACATCGGCGACACGACGACCCTGTTTGGTAGGGTCAGACCGCGCATGGTGAGAGGAGAAAAAAGAACGCTAGCCATTGGAACGACTTCCTTTCAGGACGAAGAGTTTAGATGCCCATGTGATAGGCGTGCATGGCGACGACGAGGCAGCAAATTGCCCAGAAGATGCAATATTCGACACCGCCGATGACCCAGATCCAGCATTCCGTCACCCTGTAAGTTGCTGCAGCAGCGACGAGGAGATGGATGAAGGCGATAAAGCCGACATAAGGCGTGTAGATGCCGAAGAAAAGCCCGATGGTGAGAAGAGTCTCAACCGCGCCCGCAATGTACATCCAGGTCGCAGGCGGCTTGAAGCCGGCCTTGACGAAGAACTCAAGCGTCGCAGGCACTGTGATCTTGGCGACGATATGAGGAATGAAAAACACCGCACAAGTGATACGCAGGATGTTGAATTCGTTGAACAGGTTGAATTTGTCGGCAAGCGACATAGCGGCTCCCCCCGGTGGTTTTGTTTGGTGCGACCACCTGCGATCAAAATTGCACTTCTTGGCGTGTGAGCCAACCCCCGGGCGCTAGAGTTTGCGGCCCTTGAGCCAGGCGTCACCTTTGGCGTAGAGCGCATCAAGTGGCGGCCCATCGAGGCCGGGCAGCTCGTCCTTGATCTTGTATCCGATCTTGCTCTGCAAATAGGCCAGGTGCCGGTAGCCTTCCGGAAATTGCGCTAACAACGTCTTGTCGAGCGTAAGTTTTGCATCGGGCTCAACCGGGTCGATACGGTCTTTTTCATACGCGAGCCGGCGCAAGACGATGCCCCAACGGCCTTTTCGCTTTTCCAGGAAATCGTAAAAACGTCCGCTACAAACGACATCGCACAAAACGCCCTCAATCTTTGCGCGCTGTGAGATCGTCATCTTGGTTTGGGCGATGGCACGCTTGCCTTTGATATCGATGCTCATACCGCCGAGCATATGCATGATGCGCACGCCGCGGTCGTAGCCTTCCTGGCTGACGCGGATGAACTCTTCAAACGAGCCTTGAAACCACGTCGCCCACATCTGGCCGTCCTTGTGCCAAACTGTGCGAAACCGATCCCACATGCGAGCGTCGCGCCAAAGTGCCCAGTTTTCGATCAGGTCCCGGATCGCCAGACGGTCGGCAGTATCGCGCGGCATGAAATTTCCTCCCCTCGCGCTCGCTTGTCGCGAGCTTCTTCCCGTTGCAAGACTGTACGAAGAGAAGAGCGGCCGCTACAAGGCCATCACGCCATAGCCGGGAGACACGCATGCCGAGACTTGCTGGGAAAACCGCAATTGTCACCGGTGGTGCAAAGGGGATCGGCCGGCACTATTCGCAAGCACTCGCTGCCGAGGGTGCGCGTGTGATGATCGCTGACATTGCCGACGGCCGTGAGCTCGCGGAGGAAATCGCCGGCCGTCATGGCGCGAATTCGGTCGCCAGCTTGACATTCGACATCGGCGACGAGAATGCGGTGAAGGCTCTGGTTGCGGAAACCATCAAGCGGTTCGGCCAGATCGATGTGCTGGTGAACAACGCTGCGCTTTATTCCGTGCTCAAACCGAGAGCCTTCAACGAGTGGGATGCGGAACTGTGGGATCGCGTGATGGCGATCAACGTGCGCGGGACGTACTTGATGGTTCGCCACGTCGCGCCGCATATGATCGAGCGGCGCAGTGGCAAGATCATCAACATCGGCTCCGGCACGCCCTACAAAGGCGTGCCGCGCATGCTGCCTTACGTCGTGTCGAAGGGTGCAATCCTTGCCTTCACCCGCGCGTTGTCTCGCGAGCTCGGCGAATACGGCATCGCGGTCAATACTCTTTCGCCCGGCTTCATCCTGAGCGATACCGGACTCGAGAATAAAGGACATGTTGAGGAAGAGCGCATTCCGGTGCGAAACAGCCGCGCCTTCAAGCGCGACGCTTTCCCTGAAGATTTGCTTGGGGCCCTCGTTTTCCTGGCGTCCAGCGATAGCGATTTTGTCACCGGCCAATCGCTCGTGGTGGACGGCGGCTCGGTCAATAACTAGCTATCTGCAATGCGGTACGGGTGGTTCCAGCCCGGTCCGATCTGCGCTATAAAGTTGCAAAACCAACCATCGAGCTTCCGAGGAGCACGCCCATGGCGGTCGCAACCGCAACCGAGCAACCTGGTTCCAAGCACAACGTGCAGGTGGCACGGCAAGCCTATTACGACAAGATTTCCAAATTTCACATGGCGCCCCTTTGGGAGGTGCTGAAGGATCTGGTGACGAAGGAGCCGAAGACCAGCCTTCAACCGACGGTCTGGAAGTTCGGCGAAGTCAAACGGCTCATGCTGGAAGCGGGCGACGTGATCAGTGCCGAAGAGGCGGAACGTCGCGTGCTGGTGCTGGAAAATCCCGGCATGCCAGGCAAAGCGCGGATTACGAACTCTCTATTCGCTGGCATTCAGTTGATCCTGCCCGGTGAGATCGCCGATGCGCATCAACACGTTTCTTCTGCCATTCGCTTCGTGCTGGAAGGCGAGGGTGCTTATACGGCGGTCGAAGGCGAGAAGACGCAGATGAAGCACGGCGACTTCATCATCACCGCCAACTGGGCGCCGCACGATCACGGCAACCCGGGCAAGCAGCCGGTGATGTGGCTCGACGTGCTCGACATGCCAACGGTAAATCATTTCGAAACATCGTTTGCCACCCACTTCGACGAGAAGATGCAAAAGACCAATCATGCCGACGGCAACTCTTTCGATCGCTATGCCTCCGGCGTTTTGCCCGATGGCGCGCCCGCACATCTTAACCGCAGCCCGGTGATCAACTATCCCTACGCGAAGATGCGGCCGATCTTGCAGCGCTTGAAAGACACAGGCGACGTCGACAAACGGCATGGCGCGCGCGTGCGCTACGCCAATCCGATCAATGGCGGGCCGGTTCTCCCGACCATGGGCGCCAATCTCGCGTTGCTGCCGAAAGGCTTCAAAGGCGAGTCGTATCGCTCGACCGACGCGACGATTTTTGCGGTCGCCGAAGGGCGCGGCACCACCGTCATCGACGGCAAGCCCTTTGAATGGGGCGTCAACGATGTGTTCGTGGTGCCGCCATGGAAGCGCTACGCGCACACGACGAACGAGGACGCGGTGCTATTCTCGATTTCCGACCGCCCGGCGCAGGAAGCGCTCGGCCTCTGGCGGGAAGGGAACTAGCCGCAACCGTAAACGTTGCGACGTCATGCCCGGCCAAGTGCCGGGCATACACGTCTTCGGACGTCTTTGGGAGGTGCCAATGCAGTTAGAACAATTGAGCGCCGGACGGGGCACGCTTACCGCGGTGCGCACTGGCGAAGGTTCTGATCTGGTTCTGCTGCATTCGCTGCTTGCTGATCGTTTTGCCTTCGATCCCGTGCTTCCGGCGCTGGCTGCCAAGCATCGCGTCACGTTGATCAATCTGCCTGGATTTCACGGTTCGCAACCCCCGTTGCTGGCGCTGATGGATGCTTATATCGCGACCATCGAAGACGGTTTCGAGGAATTCGGTATCCGTAACGACGCGATACTTATGGGAAACGGATTCGGCGGCACCGTTGCGCTTGCCTTTGCGCTCGCGCATCCGGAGCGCATATCAAAACTTGTGCTCAGCGATGCGGCGGCGGGTTTTCCGCCCGAGGGACGCGAGGCATTTGCCGTGATGGCGCAAAAAGTCGCCGACGGCGGGCTCGGAAGCATCGCCGAGATCGCCGCCAAACGTGTATTTTCGCCGGCTTATCTTGCGGCACATCCGGAAAAAATCGACGAGCGCAAAAAAGTCTTGCTCGCCATCGATCCGAAGGCCTTCCATGCCGCTTGCAAAATTTTGCAGGAAACCGATCTGGTGCCGCTGTTGCATCACCTGAAAGTCCCGACGCTGGTTGTCTGCGGCCAGTACGACCAGGCGACGCCGCCTGCGCTTAACAAGCAAATCGCGGAAAAGGTTGCCGGCGCCAAATACATTGAACTGCCGGGTTGCGGCCATTGCCCGCCTTTGGAACAACCGGATCAGTTCTTGGCCGCGATCAAGGATTTCGTCGGACTCTAGGAACACGCGCCGCTCATTCCCGCGAAAGCGGGAATCCAGAATTCAAATATCAATGCAACTTTTGCGCTGGGTCCCCGCTTTCGCGGGGACGAGCGGAGAGAGGCGTCTCACTCTTTCCGATCAAAGCGGCGGATCTCGACCTTTCCCCAAACACCATTCTGGTGAAATGGATCCGCGCGGTTGAATTTCTCCGCCGCAGCGCGATCGGGCGCTTCCAGAACCATCAGACTGCCAATCGCGCTGCCGCCATCGTCCGACACCAGCGGGCCGCCGACGGTGATCGTAACGCCATAGTCCTTTGCGCTTTTGAGATGCGCGACATGCGCACCGTGAACGGCCTTTCGTTTGTCGACCGCATCAGGACTATCGAGCGTGAATACCGAAAACAACATATGCAGCCTCCCTAATCGAGCGCCTTGAGCACGGCGTTAGCGATCGCTTTTGTGCCGTCCTTGCCGCCATATTCCATCGGCTTGATGCCACCGGCATAGGCTTTGTCGACTGCGCGATCAATTCGTTGCGCCGCGTCCGCAGCCGGCTGATGATCGTGTTTGTCGGCAAGCCAGTCGAGCATCATGGCGGCCGACAGGATCATTGCGGTCGGATTGGCTTTGCCTTGGCCCATGATGTCGGGCGCCGTGCCGTGGCATGGCTGAAATACCGCGTGCTTGTCGCCGATATCGGCCGATGGTGCGATGCCAAGGCCGCCGATCAAACCGGCCGCGAGATCGGACAGGATGTCACCGAAGATATTTTCCATCACCATGACGTCGAAATCCCAAGGACGCCGCACCATGAGCGCCGCGCAGGCGTCGACGTAGACATGGTCGGTCTTGACCCCCGGGAAATTCTTGGCGCGCTCATCGAAGATCGAGCGGAAGAAAGCGTAAGCCTTGAAAGCATTGGCTTTGTCGACACAGGTGAGGAGCCCAGGTTTTCCTCGCTTTTTGCGGCGTTCAGCGAGCCGCAATGAAAAATCGAAAAGGCGTTGCGACGTTTTGCGCGTAATCACCAGCGTTTCACGTGCTTCGTCGTGCGTGACCACGCCTTTGCCCATCGAAGCGAACAGGCCTTCAGTCGAACTCGCGGATTAGAATGAAATCGATGCCGCGTTCCGCTGCGCCGACAATCGGGCTCGGGATGCCGGGAATGAGCCGCGCCGGCCGCACGCCGGCGTAGAGGTCGAAGATGAAGCGCAACTCCACCTGCGGCATAATCTCGGTGTTGTCGGGATAGCGCACACTTGGCAGACCACAGGCGCCAAGCAAAATCGCGTCGGCCTCCTCACACAGCTTGATGGTCAACTCCGGCATCGACTTGCCGGTTTCTTTGTAGTGGCCGGCGCCTGCCGCACTTTCCGTAAAGCGGAATTTCAAGCTTGGCGTGTCTGCCTCGATCCGCCGCAGAATGTCGAGGGTCGGGGCCATCACCTCCGGCCCGATACCGTCACCTGATAGGACTGCAATATGGAATGCGCTGTTGGCGGACATTATTTTTCCGGGGTGGTGTTACTCGGCTTGCGGAGCTAATGAATACGTCCGCGCGTCCGCGCGCAAGTGAGCATTGAGGGGTCTATGCCACGGTTTGCTGCCAATCTTGGTTATCTTTTCACCGACCGGCCGCTGCTCGAGAGGATCGACGCGGCGGCAGCCGCGGGTTTCAAAGCCATCGAGCTGCAATTTCCCTATGACGTCCCGGCGACAGCGGTGAGGGCAGCGATTGAAAAGAATAGGCTCACGATCCTCGGACTCAACACACCGCCGGGCGGCCGCGAGGGCGAGTTCGGCCTTGCCGCTGTGCCGGGACGCGAGAAGGACTGGCAGGCGTTGTTTACGCGTGCGCTCGATTATGCGAGCGCGATTGGCGCTAGCGCGATCCATTGTCTTGCCGGCAAAGTTGCACCCGAACAACGCCCGGCAGCGGACCGTGTCTTCATTGACAATCTCGCGCGTGCTGCCGATCTGGCGGCCGCGGCGAAGGTCACGCTGCTGATCGAGCCGATCAACGGGCGCGACCGTCCCAATTATTTCCTCAATCACGTCGAACATGCAGCCGACATCATCGCCAAAGTTGCCAAGCCGAATGTTCGCGTGCAATTCGATTTCTATCATGTGCAGATCGTAGGCGGCGATTTGATCCATCGCCTTGAAAAATTTCTACCTGTCGTCGGCCATCTGCAATGCGCGGCGGTGCCAACGCGGCACGAGCCCGACGAAGGCGAGATCAACTACCCGGCGGTGTTCGAAGCGGTGGACAAGCTCGGCTACCAGGGCTGGATCGGCGCCGAATATCGCCCGCGCGCGCGCACCGAGGAGGGCTTGGGCTGGGCGCGCAAATATGGCGTGGTTCCCGCCCATTAACCGGCGCATAGCCATCAAACTTCTTGAAAACTAACACTTTTCGGCTTTGCGCTTCGCGCCGCCGTTGCTAGATTGCCTCTATGTGGGAAAACAAAAAGCCAGAAACGGAAAGCACGGATACGCAGCACCCGCTTAAGGACGCCGTGCGCGAAGCGCGCATCGAGGCGGCCGAACGCTCCGGCGTTGTGGTCGATTTGCGCGACGCTGCCGTGGCGCGTCTTGAGCTTCTCAATGAAGCACTCGACCCTCTGTTTAACGAAGTTCCCAACGACGTCGAACTGTTCGACCGCGGTGTGAGCAAGGGGGACATTCCGAGGTTGTGGATCGACGTCGTCACGCATGTCGAGATGGGCCGCGACAAGCGGCAATTCCGTTTCGTGCAGGACACGCGCTATGGACGCGCAGTGCTCACAGAATCATACGAAGCGTCCGAGCTGGTGGCAGCAATCACGCAATATGTCGCGCGCAGGCTCGTCGAGCGAGAGCGGGCGTTGGCTGATGACGCCGGACGTGGCGTCGCGCAGGCAGTATTGCGGCATAGCCGGCATCACCGGCGCTGGCGCACCGTCCGCACTTTCCTGCTCGGGCTGGTCATCGGCGTGGTCACGCTGTTTGCGTTGGCCTTGCTCAGCACGCCGCATCCCTAACCTCGCAGCATCAGCCTTTCCTTTTGCACGACCTCGCCGGAGGCGGTGAGGCCGCGCGAAATCAGCTCGCATTGCCACGCATCGCGCGTGCCTTCGATCCTGTAGAGATTGTAGCCAGCAGCATCCTTGTCGCGACCGGGCACGGCTGAGGCTGATGGCACCCCTACCGCGGGAATGCGCGTGCCGTTCGGCCCTTGCAGCCAATTGATCATGTGAACGTGGTCGTGTCCGTGAAGTAACAAATCGGCGCCATGCGCGGCGATCACGCGCTTGAATATCGGGGCGTCGAGGAGACGCTTGTGACGCCCGGTTTTGCTCACCGGCGGATGATGAATCAATATCACCCGGAACAGACCTTCGTCTTTGAGTTTGTTGAGTGTCGCCGCCAATTCGGCGAGTTGTTTCGTTCCGAGCCAGCCGGTTGCGAGGAAAGGCGCGGTTGGCACGCCGGTTGAAAGCCCGATCAGCGCAATATTGCCGCGCCGGCGCACGAAGGGGAATCCGCCGACACCCTCATCGTCGCACATATTGGCGCCCCATTGGCGTGCGGCGAAGGCGGCGGCCTCGCGCACATAGATGTCATGATTGCCGGGCACGAAGGTGACATCGCGCGCGGGGCCCAGGCTCTCCAGCCAATCGCGCCCACGCGGAAATTCCGCGGCCAGTGCGATATTTGCGATGTCTCCGGTGACCGCAATGTGGTCGGGCGCTTGCGCCTTGATATCGGAAATGATTGCGGCCAACGCGGCGGGATCGTGGATGAAACGCCGCTTTTGCTGCCAGTTGACGTATCCAGTCACGCGTTTTCCGACGAGGTCGCTCCAACGCGGCGCGGGCAGTGGCGCGAGATGCGGATCGGAAAGATGGGCGAGCGCGAACATCAGAGCGGGAGTAGCCCGCTACGAACTGCCGATCAATATGCCGGCGATGAATACAAGAACGCCGCCGATGACGACCTGGAAGGCGGCCTGCAGGAACGGGGTGTCCATGAAGCGCGTCCGGATCCACGAAATCACGGCGAGCTCGATCGCTACTACGATGACGGAGACGACGGTCGCCGTTACAAAGTGAGGGATCAGATAGGGTAAAGTGTGGCCGAGCCCGCCAATGGCTGTCATTACGCCGCACACTGCGCCGCGCAGCCAGGGCGTGCCGCGGCCGGTGAGTGAGCCGTCGTCCGAGAGCGCTTCTGCAAAGCCCATGGAAATGCCGGCGCCGACAGAGGCCGCCATGCCGACCAGGAACGTCGCCCACGTGTTGTGCGTAGCGAACGCGGCGGCAAACAATGGTGCCAGCGTGGATACCGAGCCGTCCATCAGGCCGGCGAGCCCGGGTTGCACATACTGAAGCACGAACATGCGCCGCGCAGTCTCATCTTCAGTTGCGCGGGCGCGCGTGGTGAGAATTTGCTGACTTAGTTTGTGCGCAAGGTTCTCGTGGCCAGCCTCCGCTTCGGCGAGTTCGACCAACAATTGCCGCACTGAAGCATCGCGTGCCGATGCGGCGGCTTTGCGGTAGTAGCGCTCAGCCTGAAATTCCATGTTCTCGGCGAATTTGCGGACCTCTTCGAGGCCGAGTGGCCGCGTCAACCAAAGCGGTTGCTTCGGTTGCAGGAAGCCCTTGACGTCCTGGCGGCGGATGAGCGGTAGATATTCGCCAAATTTTTTTCGATACAGATCAAACAGCATCGTGCGGTGATGCACTTCTTCTTCTGCCATCTCATCGAATACCTTGGCGGAGGAGGGAAATTTCTCGCGCAGGCCTTCGGCAAAGCCGCGATAGATGCGGCTATCTTCTTCTTCATTGGTGATGGCTAGCGCCAGCACTTCCTGCTCGGTGAGGTCTGCAAAACGTTTCACTGAAGATCCTTTCGCTTGGTCACTCGCTTATATTAGAAGTATTCTAAACTGAGAACAGCCTTGTTTGACAGTTGTCCTCAAGGCTTTTGATAAAGCGTCACCGCGTCGAAATTTGAGAATTCGTCCCATGCGCCTGCAACGCCTACGCCGCGCGCTTGAACCGGCCATCCGCCGCGTTCTGCACTTTTACTGGCGCTTCTCGCGCGGGACGACGCTGGGCGCCCGGGCCATGGTCATCGACGGCACCGGCCGCATTTTCCTGGTCAAACACTCATACGTTGGCGGTTGGCATTTGCCAGGCGGCGGTGTGGAAACAGGTGAGACACTTCTCGAAGCCCTCACGCGTGAGCTGGCCGAGGAAGGCAACATTCAGATCGCTTCTGTGCCGCAGCTGTATGGCTTCTACTTCAACAGGCGGACGTCCCCGCGCGATCATGTTGCGTTGTACATCGTCCGGGATTTTCGGCAGGACGGCAATCCGCAACCCAATCATGAAATTGTCGCACACGGATTTTTCGCGCCAGATGCCTTGCCGGACGACACCAGCCGCGCCACACGCGCCCGCATCTCAGAGGTCATCAGCGGTGCGGCGATTAGCGAATTGTGGTGAGCTCGGCGTGTACGCCGGAATGCTAAGCCGGGGAGATAAACATGCCGGTCAAGGATTGGCTGCCTGTTGCCGTTCGCGCGATGGCGGTGGATCGCAAACTGAAAGTTGGCGAGTCACTATTCCGTTTGGGCGACAAGACTACCGGCCTGTGTGAAGTTCTTGCCGGCCGCGTGCGGCTCGCGCGGGTCGATCGCTCCGGGCACGAGATCGTGCTTTATATTGCCGGGCCTGGCGAAACGCTGGCTGAGGCATCGCTGTTTTCCTCGCAATATCATTGCGACGCCATCGCCAGCACCAATGCGACGGTGAGGGTGTATCCGAAGCGTGATGTATTGGCTGCTTTCGACCGCGACCCCAAAGCCGCAAATGCATTCTCCAAAAAGCTCGCACGCCAGGTCATGGATCTGCGCACGCGCATTGAGCAACGCAATATCCGCTCGGCGCGCGAACGCGTGCGACACTATCTCGCGCTGAATGCAAGCGCTGACGGACGCTTGGTCACGCTAAGCGGCTCGTTGAAAGATTTCTCCGCCGAGATCGGTCTCACACACGAGGCGCTTTACCGCACATTGGCGGCATTGGAGCGCAATGGCGAAATAAAGCGGGGCAAAGGCAAAATCATTCTCTTAAAGCCCAAACGCATATGATCGAGATCATATACGGCTTTCACGACGCGGGTTAACGAGGCAATCGGGGCATAACGCAGCCCGTGATCTATCCGGCGTGCCGATATGATTATGCGCCACCAATCGAGAGGCTCCCGATGTCGAAATTTCCTTGGAAGACCACGATTGCAGTAGCGGCGGGTCTTGCCGCAACCATTTACGCATATGCGCAAGCCCCGTCTGGCGGTCCGATAGGCCGGCATGGGCCAATGGCGCAAGACGGCTCGGACGGGTCCATGGCGCAGATGCACCAGCGGATGATGGAGGGGCAGATGTCGGAAGGCGGCACGGGCCAAAGCATGCACGGAGGCATGCAAGGCGGAACGGGCATGCACGGGCAGCGCACCCTCGGTGCGCCGACCATGCCCGGCCAGGACGCCTTCGGCACAATTCAGGAAATCGTCCAAATCTTGCAAACCGATCCGGCGACCGATTGGTCGAAAGTCAACATCGCGGCGCTACGGCAACATCTCATCGACATGAACGAAGTGACATTAAAAGCGACGGCCGTTGAGCGTGCTCTCGATTACGGAATCGAGATCGCGGTGACTGGCGATGGCCGCACTTTGGAAGCAATCAAACGCATGGTGCCTGCGCATGTCACCGAACTGCGCGAGATTGGCTGGAACGCCAAGAGCGAAGACCTGCCGAATGGCGTCAAGATCACAGTGATGGCAAGTGACGCCCAGCCGCTCGCTAAGCTCAAGGCGCTCGGGTTTATGGGCATCATGGTGGAAGGTGGCCATCACCAGCCGCACCATTTGATGATGGCGAAAGGCGAGTTCCCGATGCACTGACCACGCGGTCGCGTTTATCCGAGCCGCGCGCGGTCATGCGGCGCCGCGAAATCGAGCTGTGGTCCAACTGGAACGATGCCGGTCGGATTCACTTGCCGCTGGCTTCCGTAGTAGTGCCGCTTGATTTGCTGGATGCTCACGGTCTCGGCCACGCCCGGTACCTGGTAGAGGTCGCGCAGATAATTCGAAAGGTTCGGATATTCGTAGATGTGCCGCCAATTGCATTTGAAGTGAGAATAATAAACGGCATCGAAGCGGATCAGCGTGCAGAACAGCCGCCAGTCGGCTTCCGTAATGGTGCTGCCAACCAGATAGCGGTGTTGCGACAGGATCTGTTCGATCTCTTCAAGCGCATCGAAGACATTGCGAAACGCGCTCTCATAAGCAGCTTGCGAACTGGCGAAGCCGGCACGATAGACCCCGTTGTTGATGTTCGGATAGATCAGATCGTTGAGGCGGTCGATCTCCGCACGCAAATTTTCAGGATAATAGTCGGTGTGCACGTTGGTGAACGCGTCGAAGGCCGAATTGAGCATGCGGATAATTTCGGGTAACTCGTTATTGACGATGGTCTTGCGTTTTTTGTCCCAGAGCACCGGCACACTGACGCGTCCAGAATAGCGTGCATCGGCGAGCAGATAGATTTCCGAGAGCTTGCTCTTGCCGTTCACATCATCGCCACTGGAGCCCTCAGCCTTGTTGAAGGTCCAGCCATCTTTGAGCATGTCCGGCGAGACGATCGACATCGAGATGACATTCTCGAGCGCCTTCAACTTGCGAAAAATGACGGTGCGGTGCGCCCACGGGCAGGACAGCGAAACATAGAGATGATAGCGGCCAGCCTCGGCCGCAAAGCCGCCTTCGCCGGAGGGGCCGGGGCTGCCGTCGGGCGTGACCCAATTGCGGAATCGCGTTGTTGGCCGAACAAAATGGCCGTCTTTGGTACGCGAAACATCGTCCTGCCACACGCCATCGACCAGAAGTCCCATGCCGCTCTCCTTAACCTCGTCGGCCTTCATTTAGGCTGTTAGCGCGTCGAATGCCACGGGCGATGGACCGGAATCCGCCCAAATGCTAAGCGGCAGCGCCTGATACGGATATTTGCATGCCATGAGCGAGCCTGCGCTGACCATATTGCCGGAGACCGCCGCCGACGAGCCGGCGATCGAGCGGCTGCATGAGCGCACGTTTGGCCCGGGGCGTTTTGTGCGCACGGCGTTTCGTATCCGCGAGGGCAGGGCTCATGTGCTCGATCTGTCATTCACCGCGCGGATCGGAACGCTGATGGTGGGTTCAGTGCGGCTGACGCCGATCTGCATCGGCGATACGCCCGCGCTGCTGCTGGGGCCGCTCACGGTCGAGCCGCCTTTCCGCTCGCATGGGGTCGGCACGGCGCTGGTCAAGCGCGCACTGAAAGAGGCCGAAGCGGCCGGCCACAAACTGGTGGTGCTGGTCGGCGACGAGCCGATCTATGCCAAATCCGGGTTCAAACGAATTCCAAAAGGCCAGGTCAAGATGCCGGGACCAGTGGACCCTGCACGACTTCTGGTGGCCGAGCTTTCAGCGGGAGCCTTCGCGGGAGTTGCAGGCATGATCCGGCCTGATTGGGAGCCGGCCTAGCGGCCTTCTCGGGCCCAGGTCACTGCCAGCGAGCCAACCAGCAGCAGCAGCCCTATCAGGCCGGCGAAGACAGGCAGCACGCCGATACCCCGCACGACACTAACGTCACGCATCTTCAGTCCGATCCAGTCATCGCCCTTGAAGGTGCTGCTGGTGCGAACCGGCACGACGCGCGGGATCGTGAGGTTAGAGCCATCTGCAAGTCGGCGTGCGTCTCCACCCGTGGCATTGCTCAGTGCGTGCAGGACGTCGGTGGTGGATGTCACCTCGGCGAATTCGCGTGGATTGGCCGGGCCGACATTCGCGAGCGCCGTAAGTTTGCCGTCGGTCGCTCGCCAGAGTCCAAGCTCGTTTGCGGTGAGCGATGTGCGCCACAATCCCGGTTCGACGGCCTGGAGGTCCAGAACGCGCGTTGCGCCGGTGGGCGAGGTCAGCGTGACCTGGTTGACCGTGTCGGCCATCGTCTGCCGCTGCACGGTGATGTCGCGTCCATGCACGACGAGCCGCAAGGCCTCTTCTTCGAGATCTGGCTGTTTCATCAGCCAGTGCGACAGCCGCCGCAAAAGATCCAGATGCGGGCCGCCGCTTTCATAGCCGCGCGCCCAGAGCCAAATGTGATCGGACAACAAGAGTGCGACGCGGCCCTCGCCCTCGCGAGCGAGCACCAGAAGCGGTTTGCCGTCGGGCCCTTGCATCACGTTGGTGCCGGTGCTGCGTTTAATGTCGACCAGCCGGAACCAATTGCTCCAATGTGGTGGGTCGGTATCCGAGCCTTCGAGATCGCGCGTCACCGGATGACGGTGGCCGGCTTCGGTCAGTTGCGGCTGAAAGCTGCGCTCGGTGACATCACCCGTCGGCTCGGCTGGCAAAATGCCGTCGAGCGGCGTGCGCCAGATGCTGGTGGCGCTTGCATAATCCGGTCCCGCCGCTATCAGCACTGCGCCACCATCACGCACATATTTTGCGATGTTGTCGAAATAAATAAGTGGCAGCACGCCCTGCCGCGCGTAGCGATCGAAAATGATGAGCTGGAATTCTCCGATCTTTTGCTGAAACAGCTCGCGCGTCGGGAATGCGATCAGCGACAGCTCGTTGATCGGCGTGCCGTCCTGCTTTTCCGGCGGGCGCAGAATGGTGAAATGCACCAAATCTACCGAGGCATCGGATTTCAGCAGATTGCGCCATGTACGCTCGCCGGCGTGCGGTTCGCCGGACACCAGCAGCACACGCAGTTTATCACGCACGCCATCGATCGAGACGACGGCGCGGTTGTTCACCTGCGTGAGTTCGCCATCCAGCGGAGAGGCCTCAACCTCGACAATGTTCGGTCCCGCATGCGGGATCGGTATATTGATCTTGGTATCCGTGTGGACCGTGACGGCAAGTTTTTCCAACACCTCACCATCGCGCCGAATGGTGACTTCAGCGGTGCCGGCATTGGCGCCCTGATCCTCGATGCGGAAGCCGACGGTCTGCGATTGTCCGACAATGCCAAACCGGGGCGTTTGCGTGAGCACGACGCGGCGATCGATCTCATCTTTGTGGCCCGTGATCAGGGCATGCAGCGGCGCTGCAAAACCGAGCGTGGATGCATCGGCCGGCACATCGTGCACACGGCCGTCGGTAATCAGAATAGCGCCGGCAACCCGGTCGGGCGGCACGTCGGCGAGCGTGGACGATAAGGCTGAAAACAGCTTGGTGCCGTCGGTTTCGCCGTCGGCGGCGCCAGCTTCGGCGACGCGCACTTCAAGGCCTGGAATGCGCTTGAGCCGTTCGACCAGTGCGGCACGTGCGGCTTCGGTTTGTTGATTGCGATCGCCGAAATCCTGGCTCGGGCTCTTGTCAACGATGACCGCAGCGACGGAAGGGATCGGGTCGCGATCCTCGCGCGTCAGCGAGGGGTTTGCGAGCGCAAGCACCATCAAACCCAGTGCGAGCGCGCGCAACGGCGCGCCACGGCTGCGCGCGACGAGCAGCAATATAGAAATCAGCGCGGCGACGCCGAATGCGGCCCACACCACGTAGGAGGGCACCAAGGGAGCAAATGAGACGCCGAGGTTCACAAGCGGTCTCCTACTGTCCCAGCCGCTCGAGCAGCGCCGGGATATGCACTTGATCGGCCTTGTAGTTGCCGGTCAGCGCATACATCACGATGTTGACGCCGGCGCGGAACGCAAATTCGCGCTGCCGCGCTTCGCCAGGCACGAGCGGCAGCATCGGTTGGCCGTCCGGGCGCATCGCCCAGGCACCGGCAAGATCATTCGAGGTGATCAGGATCGAAGACACGCCATCGCCGGCACGCGCCGGGCGATTGGGTTCTTCATCCTCATTTTCGGCCGGAAGCGCCTCGACCCAAAGTTGGCCGTTTGTGAAACGTCCCGGAAAGTCGCGCAGCAGGAAGAAAGTCTTGGTCAGCACATGGTCGTGCGGCACCGGCTCAAGCTCGGGAATATCGAGAGAGGATAAGATCGAGCGCAACGCGACCATGCCCGGCCCACGCATCTCTCCTCCGGGACCGGGCGGCGCGTCGACCGCATCGCGGGTATCGAACAGCACTGTGCCGCCGCGTTTCATGTAGCTGTCGATTTTTTCGAGCGCAGCCTGCGATGGCTTCGGTGCGTTCGGCGACACCGGCCAATAAACCAGCGGAAAGAAGGAGAGCTCGTCGCGAGCCGGATCGAGTCCGATCGGGTCGCCGGCTTCGAGTGCCGTGCGCTGTGCAAGGAACAACGTGAGGCCTTGCAAGCCGGATTTGCTCACCTCGTCAATGCTCGGATCTCCGGTGATGATGTAAGCAAGGTGCGTTTGCAGTGTCGCCTTCATGGCGAAGTCTTCCTGCTGCGCAGTCAGCGGCGGTATCTGCTGTTGCGGCGGCGCAGGTTGCGCCTGTGCCGGGTCATGCAGAGCGAATGCGCCAATCAGGCCGGCTGCTAACAATGCCGCTGCTGCAGGCCGGCGCGGACGCAAGTTGCCGATGCCGCCAGAGAGCGAAATCACAACGAGTGCGTCAAGCACGAGCAACGCGAGCGCAACAAGGAATATTGGTCCTCGCAGATCGAGCGGTTCTCCGTGCCGGTAGGCATCAATGCGCGCGTTGAGCGGAGAGACATCGAGCAAAGCAGGGCGATCGGCTGGCGCCAGCGTGTTGACCGCGACCAGGCCTTCGGGCGGTCCGTAAAAGCCCGGCGGATGATCGAGGCTGGCGCGCCCGGTGTAATTGCTTGGAATAGGGCGCGCCGTTGGCGGCGGCGCCGAAAACGCGCCGAAGCCGTCGAGCACGCGCGTCGGGGGCACAACTTGCGCTGCGCGGCCGCTGGCGTTTGCGGTGGCGACGTTCTCGCCTTCCGCTGCGGCGCTCGATCCGGCCAGTGCCACGAGGCGCCGGAGCATATCGACGAAGGCTCCCGATAGCGGCAGATCAGACCAACGGCTGTCGGCGGTCACATGGAACAACACAAGGAGCCCTTTGCCCCGGCGCTCGGCAGTGACGAGCGGCGTGCCATCGGCCAGTGTCGCCCAGGTCCGGTCGGTGAGCTGCGAGTCCGGCTCCGCCAGCACCTGACGGGTCACGGTCACATCATTCGGAACCGCCATGCCGTTGAACGGACTTTCGCGTGAGAAACCGGCGAGCTGCTGTGGCTTATCCCAGCTCAGGCTACCGCCCAGAATGCGGCCGCCACGACGCAGCTTTACCGGCACGAGGCTGTCATCGGCGCCGGCGAGATGGGGCCCCGCGAAGCGTATAAGCACGCCGCCGTTGTCGATCCATTTGTTGAGGCGATCGACCGCTTCGGT
The DNA here is from genome assembly GCA_963743405.1 of uncultured Alphaproteobacteria bacterium. Lineage (GTDB taxonomy): Bacteria > Pseudomonadota > Alphaproteobacteria > Rhizobiales > Xanthobacteraceae > Pseudolabrys. The sequence continues at coordinate 187,621 of CAVUPX010000010.1, forward strand.
GACATTGCCCACGTCGGCGAGGATCAGCATCGGCAAATGGCGGTCAAGGAAACGAGAAATCGCTTCCGTCGGCGCCAGGCCCTCAGAAAGGCTGACGTCGGCGAATGGATTGAGCGCGCGAGAAAGATAGTAGGTCGCACCGATCAGCGGCTGTGAGCGGTCGGCCGTCGACCCGGATACAACGCCGACAGTGCGCCGCCGCCAACGCTTGTCGAGCAGCTGCACGGCGCCTGCTGAGCGCTCGCCGACGATCTCAAGCCGCGCGACGTCATTGCGGATTTCCACCGGCAAATCGATAACAGCCTCGGCTTCGCCGCTACCGGATTTGAAGTTGAACGGTGCCTCCCCAAGCGAGAGACCTTTGAGATCAGTGGCATTCACCAAACCGGTATCGCCTGGCGCGGTTTGCGCACGAAGCACTTTCACCGTGAGCGCGCCAGCCGCGTTATCGGCGGCGGCGAGCGCGTGCGGAACAGGGATGCCACCATCGACAACCGTGAGGGGATGATTGCCGATGACTCGCTTCAAGCCCTCGACGAAAACGCTTCCCTTGCCGAGATCGATGCCGTCCGAGAGCCAGATGACCTCGATATCCGACGCGCTTGAGAGAAAGCGTTCGATCAGCGGCAGCGCTTCAGTGCGGTCGATTCCATAAGGCTTTGGCGTGATTTGCTTGATCTGCACGCGGGTCGCCCCGGCAAGCTGCAGGGAAATATCACGCGCCGTTTCCGATAACGGAAGGACGGCGACGCCGCGATTGTCGGCCTCGGCACGAGCGATCATTTCATCAGCGGTGCGCAGCCGCGCATCCCATGATGCGGCCGCGGGCCAGCCATCGTCGAGCAAGATCAATAACGGAGCGGCCCTATTCGCCGTTGCGAGCGGTGGATTCCACAGTGGTCCGGCAGCAGCGACGATGACGAGAGTCGCCAAAGTCAGCCGCAGTAGCGTGAGCCACCAAGGTGTGCGCGCCGGTGTCTCTTCTTTCGGTGCGATTTCGAACAGAAGACGTGTGGGCGGAAAATCGATACGGCGCGGGCGCGGTGGCACCAAACGCAAAAGCCACCACAGGACCGGTAAGCTCAACAAGCCGAGCAATACCAGCGGCTGCGCAAAGCCGAGCGGTAGGGAACCAATCATGCGGCGCTTGCCGGGTTCGCCGGCGCGTGCCGGCTGTTAATGACAACAGGCTGCGCGTTGTCGCCCATGCGCGAGTGCAGCACCAGCAAGAGTTCGCTCGCCGGCCGGTCGGTGCGGTGGATGGCAAAGGTCCAGCCACGCACATCGGTTTCGGCACGGACTGCGGCGCGGTGGCGCGCGACGATTCCTTGATAGTCATTACGCCAGGTCTCGGCGCGCCCGGCTGTCACACTGCCGGCCCCCTCCGGCTCGATGAATTCCACGCGGCCGGAGTAGGGGAAACTCTCCTCGGCCGGGTCGACGATCTGGACCACATGGCCGTGGGCGCCGGTCGCGGAAAGCTGGGCGATCGTTTGTTCGACGTCGCTGATCGGAGCCCACAGGTCTGCCAACACCACGACCTCGGATAGCGGAGACGGAGCAAACGACGGCGGCAGGCTGGCGCGCTCGGTCTGGTCGTGCAGGATCGCTTCCGCGATTTTCTCGATCACGTTACGGCTCGCGGTCGGGCGCAAAAGGCCCGGGATGCCAACCCGCTCGCCGCCCTGCACCAGCACTTCAGCCAGCGCGAAAGCAACGACCAGGGCGCGCTCCAACTTACTGTCGGTACTCAATGTCGACGTGAAAGCCATTGACGGGGAGCGGTCTGGCCAAATCCAGACGGTGTGCGAGGCTTCCCATTCCCGCTCGCGCACATACAGATGATCGTCGCGGGCGGAACGTCGCCAGTCGACATTCTGCGCAGGCTCGCCCGATACGAAGCGGCGATATTGCCAGAAGTTCTCACCCGGTCCGGCCCGACGCCGACCATGGAGACCATGAATAACGGTCGATGCGACGCGTCGCGCCTCAAGAATGAGTCGCGGCATGGTGTCCGCGAGCTTACGTGCGCCAACTGTCGCTTGCCGTACCGTATTGGTCTCGATGTCGTTCGGCTTTACCTCCGCCATCGCGGCTATCCGATCCGCGCTTTGAGCCGCCGGATCACGTTGGGGATGGTTTCGCCTTCGGCGCGCGCGGCGAAGGTCAGCGCCATACGGTGCTTGAGCACAGGTTCAGCCAGTTCGAGCACGTCGTCGACCGAAGGTGCAAAGCGGCCGTCCAGAAGCGCGCGTGCACGGACCGCAAGCATCAGCGCCTGACTGGCGCGCGGTCCGGGTCCCCACGAAATCAATTTTCCAAGATCGCCGGCGTCAGGGCCAGGGCGCGCCGAGCGCACCAGCGCCAGGATGGCCTCGACGACCGACTCTCCCACCGGCAACCGGCGAACGAGACGTTGTGCCGACAGAAGGTCTTCCGCAGTCATCGCAGCCTTGGCGCGTGCTCTCTTCGGCGCCGGTTGTGTCGAACAGAATTTTGCGCTCGGCCTCCAGGTCGGGGTAGTCGACGTCGACTTCCATCAGAAACCGGTCGAGCTGCGCCTCCGGCAGCGGATAGGTGCCTTCCTGTTCGAGCGGATTTTGTGTGGCCAGCACAAGGAACGGCTTGGGCAGGTCGTGACGCGCACCGGCGACCGTGACGTGCTGCTCTTGCATCGCTTGCAGCAGCGCCGATTGGGTACGCGGTGACGCACGGTTGATTTCGTCCGCCATCAGCAATTGGGCGAACACCGGACCGGCGATGAAGCGGAAGCTGCGCTTTCCGCCCGGGCTTTCTTCCAGCACCTCGGTGCCGAGAATGTCGGACGGCATCAGGTCGGGGGTGAATTGCACGCGGCGGGCATCGAGGCCGAGCGCGATCCCCATGGTCTCGACCAATTTGGTTTTGGCCAATCCGGGCACGCCGACCAAAAGCGCATGGCCTCCCGAAAGCACGGTGACCAGTGCCCGCTCAACCACAACATCCTGGCCAAAGATCACCGAGCCGATAGCGGCTTTGGCGGCGCGGACGTGCGCGGCCGTGGATTCTGCTGCGCGCACGATCATGTCTTCCAGTTTTTCGAGGCTCTCGCCGCTAGCCTTCGCCATGGTTCCGGTTCCTTTCATCGCCCGAGTGGAGCCTCGCCGGGCGCTATGCAACAAACACACCAGCGTCTATTTCGGTGCGCTATTCGGGCCGAATTTGCCTCATTCTGTAACCAAGCTTACGCTATCTTCTGTTCGCCGGTCGGTTGAATCACGAAGATGCGAACAGGCCCGCAGCGTCCCGATTATCGAAGGAAAACAATGGCGAAGGCAGGGCAGGGCGGGTTGGAAGCGCTGACGGCATCGCTGCCGCGCGAAAACAAGGGCCTGCCGCCCGTAGAACGCTGGAATCCGCCCTTTTGCGGCGATATCGACATGCGGATCGCGGCCGACGGGACGTGGTTTTACCAGAAGACGCCGATTGGGCGGCCTGCTTTGGTCAAATTGTTTGCATCTGTCCTTAAACGGGAAGGCGACAAGTACTTCCTCGTCACGCCTGTGGAGAAGGTAGGCATTGTTGTCGAAGACGCGCCCTTTCTCGCCGTGGAAATGAACCCCTCCGCCGGCGGCGTTTCGCCCATTCTTCAATTTCGAACCAATGTCGATGATTGGGTTGCCGCCGGGCCTGGGCACGCTTTGCGCTTCGAGCTGCAACCCGCAAACGGCGGCCTCAAGCCCTACTTGCATGTCCGGCGCGACTTGTGGGCCAAGGTTACGCGCGCCCTGTTCTACGATCTTGTCGCCCTGGGCGAAGAACGCGATGTTGATGGAAAGGCAATGTTCGGTGTTGTGTCTGGTGGCGAGTTTTTCGCCATGGCTGAAGCAAGTGCCGTGCGGGAGTTCGCTTGATGCAAGAGGCGGTGGCGAGCACGCTGACGGCGGCTGAATTCTTCACGCGGGTACGCCAGCGTCTGACGCTTGACGTACCGCGCGGCTTGACCGACGCGAACGTGACGCCCACGCGCGGCGACCACGATGCCGATCCGGTGATGCGCAAGATTGCGGAGGTCCGGCCGATCCGACCGGCGGCAGTTTTGGTGCCGGTCGTGGACCATCCTGAACCGACAGTTTTGCTCACGCAGCGTGCGCAACATCTGCCCGACCACCCCGGCCAGATTTCGTTTCCGGGCGGCAAGATCGAAAAAAGCGATGCAGACCCGTGCGCGTCGGCCCTGCGCGAAACGAAAGAAGAGATCGGCCTCGACCGCGCGAGTATCGAGCCGCTGGGTTATCTCGATCTCTATATGACCACGCTCGGCTATCGCATTGTGCCGGTGATCGGGCGCGTGAAGCCTGGCTTTACGCTTAAGCTCAATACCAGCGAGGTCGACAATACCTTCGAGGTGCCGCTCGCCTTTCTGATGGATCAAACGAATGTCCAGCGTCATTCGCGTGACTGGAACGGCATGACCCGGCACTACTATGCGATCACCTTCGGCGAGCGCTACATTTGGGGCGTGACGGCTGGTATTCTGCGGAATCTCTACGATCGGATTTACCGATGATCCGCCCGGTGTTCACCGAGATCGCCCTGTTCCTGACGCCGTTCGTGCTCTACGCGGTATTTTTGTGGACGACGAAAGCGGGCGTTTTGGATTTCAAATCCTGGCCTGTCGCGCGCGTGGCGACGCTGGCGATCGCCGCGCTGGTGCTCGTGGTCGGCAGTTTTATCTTTTTCGCGCATTTTTCCGGCGCGCCGCCCGGCTCGACTTACGTGCCGGCGCATATCGAGGACGGCAAATTCGTGCCGGGGACCACGAAGTAATGGGATCGCAAGCCGGCCGCACCGATCGCAAGCTGGGTGACGCCGCATGGTTCACCACGGGCGCGCTTCCGCGGTTGCTTGGGGTACTTGATAGCGATGGCGAAGAGGCGCGCGTCGTCGGCGGCGCGGTGCGCAACACGCTGCTCGGCATGCCGATCGCGGAAGTTGACGTCGCGACCACGGCGGTGCCGGAAGAGGTCGTCAAGCGTGTCACCGCCGCCGGCTTCAAGCCGGTCCCGACCGGGATCGAGCACGGCACAGTGACCGTCGTTATCGACAAGCAGCCGTTCGAGGTGACGACGCTGCGAAAGGATGTCGAAACCTATGGCCGCCACGCCAAGGTCGAGTTTGGCCGCGACTGGAAGGCCGATGCCGAGCGGCGCGATTTCACGATCAATGCACTTTCGGCGACGCGTGACGGCGCGGTTTACGACTATGCCGGCGGGCTCGAGGATCTAAGCGAGCGGCGCGTGCGGTTCATCGGCGATCCGGCCAAGCGCATCGCCGAGGATTATCTGCGCATCCTGCGCTTCTTCCGCTTCCACGCAGCCTACGGCACCAGCCATCACCCGGATGCGGCGGGCCTTGCCGCCTGCATTGCCGGCCGCGACGGGCTCGACCAGCTGTCGCGCGAACGCCTGCGCATGGAAATTATGAAACTCGTCGTCGCGCCGCACGCGGTGCCGACGCTGATTTCCATGACAGACGCGGGGTTGCTGCTGCGCGTGCTTGGAGGGGTGAGTTACCTCGCAAGTTTCGAGAACATGGCCAAGGCGGAAGCGGCAATTGGAGCGGAGCCGAACGCGGTGCGCCGGCTGGGTGCGCTCGCAGTCTCTATCCCGGAGGACGCCGAGCGGTTGTGGCAAAAGCTGCGGCTTGCCAACAGCGAGCGCGATCGCCTGGCTTCCATGGGAGAGAGCTGGGGCCGTATTTCGCCGATTTACGGAGAGAGGGCGGCGAAGGCGCTGCTGTATCACCTGCGGCCGCAGCAATTCACCGATCGTGTGCTGCTCGGCTGGGCGCGGTCCCAGGCCTCCGCGCATGACCCCGAGTGGCACGCACTTGCCACGCTGCCGCAGCGCTGGACCGCGCCGGTTTTTCCGCTCAAGGCGGCAGAGTTCATGAAGCGCGGCGTAGCGCAGGGCCCGGCGCTCGGTGCAGCGATTGCCGCGGCAGAGCAGGCCTGGATCCTGGCGGGATTTCCGGGCGATCAGGCTGCGCTTGATGCGATTGCGGACGATACGGTGCGCGCCAAGGCGGGGCAACCGTAAGACCGCTCCTCGCCAGTAGAAGCGCGCCGCCACTCCGGCTATGACTTTGGCGATCATGAATCTATTCGCCGGCTTCCACGACATTTCATTCTGGCAGCTGATCCCGGTGGCGGCGGTCGCGATGTTTGCGTCCATCGTCGGCGGGATTTCGGGCTATGGCACTGGCGCGCTGATGCCGTTGGTGCTGGTCCCGCTCGTGGGCGCCGAACCGGTGGTGCCGATTATCGCCATCTCGGCGATGTTCACCAATTCGAGCCGCGTCTTTGCATTCCTGAAATTTGCCGACTGGCGCCGCGCGGCGATCGTGCTGGTCTGCGCGGTGCCAACCTGCGTGCTCGGCGCTTGGGGCTATACCCGCCTCTCAAGCGCGGGCGCCGCGCTGGTGATCGGCAGCATGCTGATCCTGAGCGTGCCATTGCGGCGGCTGCTGAAATATCACGGCGTCAAGTTTGGCGACGCCGGGCTGGCACTCGGTTCGGTCGGCTATGGCGTGGTTGTCGGCGGCACCGCGGGGTCAGGCGTGATCTTGCTGTCGCTGTTGATGGCCACTGGTGTCGAGGGCGCCGGTGTCATTGCCACGGATGCCGCTATTTCAATCGTGATTGGCATCGTGAAGATTTCGGTGTTCGGACTAGCGGGCGTTATCACCGCTCAAGTGCTCGCATTCGCGCTTTTGATCGGTATCGTTGCGTTGCCCGGCGCGTTTCTCGCCAAGGCCTTTGTCGAACGCATGCCGGTGCATGTGCACACGGCGGTGCTCGATGCCGTTGTGCTCATCGGCGGTGTGTTTTTGGTGTGGGGTGCGCTGCGCTGAACTGGATCAGCTCAGCCGCAGCGGTACATTCAGCTCGCCGAATTTGCGGATCAAATCCGGCACGCTCTTGCAGCCGGTCTTCTCGCGGATTTTTTTGAGGTGCGAATAAACCGTGTTGAGGCTTACGCCGCGCTCGGCGGCGTAAGCACTGGTCGTGGTGCCGGTGCACAAGGCCTGTGCCAGATGCGCCTCAGCGGACGTCAAGCTGAACAACTCTTGCAGGATTCGGCTTGTCGCGGCGTTTCGCCAGAGCGGATCGTGCACAAGCACCATGATCGTTGCATCCGCATGGTGCGTGGTGCGACTTGTCGAGCGTATGAGCGGGCGTACCGACACTAAATATGCCGGCATTCCGCCGCTCCGCGGTACCGGGAAATCGGTTATTTGTGCGTCGTGGGTGGGATCGCCGATGCGCTCCACTGCACCGAGCGCGGCGCCAAAGCAGCGGCGCGCACCCGGCTCCGCGAATTCGAGCGTGCGATCGAGAATGCGGAAACCGTCCTCTCGTTGCGCGAGCGCACGCAGGGCATCGTTGGCGTATACAATCTCACCGTCGGCGCGCAGGAGAGCGACGCCGTAAGTCAACAACTCGAGCGCGTTTTCCAATATTCCGGTACGATTGCCGTCGTATCTCAAGTGCGCCGCGACATCATAAGCGCGCCGGTAATGTGGATAGAGACGGCGCATCAACGTGATCTCGCGGTTGCCTACATGACCTTGTTTGCGGGTCCGTTGCACGGCAACAACAGCCAGTCTGTCAGGGGTCTGTTCGAGCACGACCGAAACGAAGTAACGCAGCCCCAATTCGGGCAGGAATTCAGCATAAAATGGGTCGCGCGACATTTGCGCTTCATCGAAGAGCTGACGGTCCCAGGCCACTTCGCCTGCGGGTTGGCGAAGCGTGAGCGGAATACGAGGGTTAAGTGCGGCGAAATGCTCGACATATTGCGTGCCACTGACGGCGGGCAAGCCAGCCGAACAAAACTCGATAGGCCGCCGCTCCGATTTGCTGATCACTTCAAGAGTTGCGCCAACTCCGCCAAGCAACGAACTGGTTGCCTGCAAGGCTTCCGAAACACACGCGCTGTCGAGGCTGCTCGCGTAGATCGCATTAATCGTCCGTAGGAGCAGATTGTTTTCCTGCATAAAACGGCCGCTAGCTTGGGCGCAACGGAACGTTGCACTCGCCGTATTTACGGATTAGTTCGGGAATACTCTTACAACCGGTCTTCTCGCGAATCCGCTTGAGGTGCGAATATACGGTGTTGAGGCTCACGCCACGCTCGGCGGCGTAGGCACCGGTCGTTATGCCCGTGCACAATGCTTGCGTCAGATGCGCCTCGGCATTGGTGAGGCTGAACAATTCCTGCAAAATTTGGTTTGTCGCGGAGTTGCGCCAGAGCGGATCGCGTATCAGCAGCATGACATCGGCTTGGGTATGCTGGGTGGCGCGATTTCTCCCGCGCACGAGCGGACGCATCGACACGATATACGCCGGCATACCGCCGCTGCGGGGAACGGGAAAATCTGTCGGGCACGCGTCACTCGCCGGATCGCCAATCCGCCGCATCGCACCAAGCGCAGTTTCGAATCGGCTTCGCACAAACGGGGACGCGAATTCAATGGTGCGATCGTGAATGCGGAATCCGTCGCCGCGAGTTGCAAGCACGTGCATGGTATCGTTGGCGTAAACAATATTTCCATCGGCGCGCAGCAAGGCGACGCCATCGGCGAGCCACTCAAGCGCATTTTCAAGCACGCCCCGGCGATCGCCGACGACCCCCAAACGCGTCGCGACGTCGTGCGCCCGCCGGAAATGCGGGGTCAAACGCTCCATGAGCGCGATTTCGCGTTTGTTAACGTGACCTTGCTTGCGTGTGCGCTGGAAGCTGACGCCTGCAAACGTCTCCGGAGTGTGTTCGAGCACCGCTGCTACGAAATAGCGCAAACCAACGTGCGGCAGGAACTCCGCATAAAATGGATCGCGGCCCATGGCGGCTTCGTCCAAAATCTGGTGATCCCACGCCACACAACCGGGCTGCAGGCGCGAAATAAAGAGATACCGAGGGTTGAGAGCCGCGAACTCTTCAAGATACGGAGCGCGCGCGACATCCGCTAAGCCTGCGGCATAAAACGCGCGATGCCGCTGTGTCGCTTTGTCCAGCACTTCAAGCGTCGCACCGGCTGCCCCGAGCAGGCGGCTGGTCGCATCCAACGCCTCCGGCAAGCGGTCGCTCTCGAGCCCGCTTGCGTAGACGGCTTCGATCGTTTGCAGGAACAAATCGTTGTCCGGCATCGCCCCCTCCGCAAGAATGAATCCGCGGACTGGTCGCTCAATTCCAAGTGGAAAGTGGCAGCGTTCTGCCACCTGGCGGTTAGCGACGCAAGGAGTTCAGGGAAATTGGCGGAGAGAAATTATATGCTTATTGCGCAGCGCCAATAATCCCGTGCGCCCAACAACATAACTAAATGAACGAATGAAGTTCCGACGCCAACATCACGGCCATTTTACAACAGGCGGCATGGAAGAGAGGATGGACTCAACATTGCCGCCCGTCTTGAGGCCGAAAATAGTGCCGCGGTCATAAAGCAGGTTGAATTCGACATAACGGCCACGGCGGATCAATTGCTCTTCACGGTCAGCCTCAGTCCATGGCGTCGCGAAATTCCTCCGCACCAATCCGGGATACACGCGGAGAAACGCGCGGCCGACATCCTTCGTGAAGGCAAACGTCTCGTCCCAGTCGGTTTCGAGGTAGTCATAAAAGATGCCGCCGATGCCGCGTGACTCGTTGCGGTGTTTTAGGAAAAAATAGTCGTCGCACCATTTCTTGTATTTGTCGTAAGGCGCGATCTCCGCGTACGAATCGCAGGCCGTCTTCATCGCGGCATGAAAAGCGATGGTGTCAGGGTCATTCTGAACACGGCGCCTGTCGAGCACCGGCGTGAGGTCAGCGCCGCCGCCAAACCAGGATTTGCTGGTCACGACAAAACGCGTGTTCATGTGCACCGCCGGGATGTTCGGATTGTGCAGATGCGCGATCAAAGAAATGCCCGAAGCCCAGAAGCGCGGGTCTTTCTCGGCACCCGGGATCTCCTTTCGGAACTCCGGCGCGAATTCACCGTGCACGGTTGAACAGTGCACGCCGACTTTCTCGAACACACGCCCCCGCATCAGCGCCATAACGCCGCCACCACCGGGCGTACTTGTGTGGTCGCTGCGTTGCCATGGTGTGCGAACAAATCGCCCGGCGCCGCGATCGCCATAAGGAGCGTCCGCGGGCAGCGCGTCCTCGAGCGCCTCGAAGCTCGCACAGATATCATCGCGCAATGCCTCGAACCACGTTCGCGCACGCGTCTTGCGGGTTTCCAGTTGTCCTGCGTCCATTATTCACTCCGGACCATGAGTATAGCCTCTGGACGCGCGGAGCGCACGTGCGGTCAAAGCAATCAGCCTGGCAGTAGCTGCGCTATTTCAGGTCGAGTTTGTTTTTGAGCGCTTCAAGATCGCCACGGTTATATCGGTTCGTGCAAATGATATGTTCGAATTCATCGACCGCGGCCTCATAGGCTTTTTGTTTTTTCTGATAGAGCGGAAATTCCGCCTGGAATTTTTTTGCCAGCTCTTCATGGCGGATGACCCGGCGCTGGAACTCGTTGAGCGCCGGCTCGCCGTAATTGCCGACCATCGGCAGGTCCATGTTGATCTGCTTTTGCAAGAACAGGGCTTCTGCCGCCTCGCGGTCGATGGCCGCAATTTCATAGTCGATGGCTGCGCCGGTGCGATCGAGTTCTTGCGCGCGGCGGACGCAGGCTTCCAGTGCGAGGGTGGACATCGCCGGTTGATTTGTTTCGGCCGGGGCGCGCGCCATGAATTCAGCGAGCAAGACGCGCGCAGCGCTGGCCTCGCGTGTGGCGAGGCTGACCAGCAGGATTGCCATGGTCACCCATCGGGCCATGACCGATATAATCACCCCGGCATGCCGCCCGTCTGGCGCAGAGCCTCGCCGGCGACCATTGCAGCCGCCATCGCGATATTGAGCGACCGCAAGCCCTGGCGCATGGGAATGCACAACCGCACATCGGCAGCCTTGTGCACAGGTTCAGGCACGCCGGCGCTTTCGCGCCCGAACAGCAGGACCTGGTCGGCCCGGAATGTATGGTCGAGGTACGACCGGGTGGCGGCGGTAGTCAGCAGGACGAGACCGAGGCGTTCGTGCCGGCGCCAGTCCTCGAAAGCCGCGAAAGACCGATGCCGGGTGAGGGCAACCTGGTCGAGATAATCCATGCCGGCCCGGCGGAAAGCGCGATCGGTCACCGGAAAGCCGGCCGGTTCGATGATGTGCGCTTCAATGCCCAGGCAGCCGCAAAGCCGGAGAATCGTGCCGGTATTCTGTGGGATGTCCGGCTCGTAAAGGGCGATCCGCATGGCGGGTCTGCGATGTCCGGTGTCGGGGCTAGGCCATTCTAGACGAATGATTTATGCGACTAATCCTCGCGGGCGCGATAGCGGGCTTGCGCTTGTACTGCAAGGGTGCCAATAGAACGCGGCCGACGCGCTGACCTGTCTTTTGCAGGGCTGCCGCAACCGGTCCGCCCCGCCGCCCAAGGGATTTCGGTCCCGGGCTCCAGCCGCGGGCGGATGAACAAGCCAGCCGGGGGAGAGGGCCAAGACGTGACGACCGTGTCTTCGGCGGAGCACACGCGCCGCGACTTTCTCTATATCGCTACCGGCGCCGTGGGGGCGGTAGGGGCCGCAGCGACCCTGGTGCCGCTGATCGCACAGATGAACCCGGACGCCTCGACCATCGCGGCCGGCGCACCGATCGAGGTCGATCTCGCTCCAATTGCGGATGGGCAGATCATCAAGGTGTTCTGGCGCTCGAAGCCGATTTTCATTTTCCACCGCACCAAAAAAGAGATCGCGGAAGCGCAGAACGTCGACGTCGCGACCCTTCCGGATCCGGAGCCGGATTCAGAGCGCGTCAAGCCGGGCCATGACCAGTGGCTGGTGCTGATCGGGATCTGCACCCATCTCGGCTGCATCCCGCTTGCGCATCAGGGCGAGTATGACGGCTGGTTCTGCCCGTGCCACGGCTCGCAGTACGATACCTCGGGCCGAATCCGCAAAGGTCCGGCGCCGAAAAATCTGTTCCTGCCGCCCTACAAGTTCGTATCCGACACCAAAATCCAAATCGGCTGAGCGAAACGTCGTATTCAAGGTTCAATCATGAGCGGACACTCGACCTATCAACCGCAGAGCAAAGTTCTGCAATGGTTCGAGAAGCGGTTGCCGATTGGTGGCCTCATTCATTCTTCTTTCGTGGCCTATCCGACGCCGCGAAACCTGAACTATCTGTGGACGTTCGGCGGCATCCTGTCGTTCATGCTCGGCGTTCAGATCATCACCGGCATCGTGCTGGCGATGCACTACACGCCGCATGTCGATCTCGCCTTCAGGTCGATCGAGATTATTATGCGCGACGTCAACTTCGGTTGGCTGTTGCGTTACCTGCACGCCAATGGCGCGTCGATGTTCTTCCTCGCCGTCTACATCCACATGTTCCGCGGCATTTACTACGGTTCATATAAAGAGCCGCGCGAAGTGCTCTGGATCCTCGGCGTTATCATTTACCTGCTGATGATGGCAACCGGCTTCATGGGTTACGTGCTGGTCTGGGGCCAGATGAGCTTCTGGGCGGCGACGGTCATCACCAACCTGTTCTCTGCAATTCCCGGCGTCGGCGACACCATCGTCACGTGGCTGTGGGGCGGCTTTGCGGTCGGTAATCCGACACTCAACCGCTTCTATTCGCTGCACTACCTGTTGCCATTCGTCATCGCGGGCGTGGTGGTGCTTCACGTCTGGGCGCTGCATGTCGCCGGCCAGAACAATCCGACCGGTATCGAGCCAAAGTCCGACAAGGACACCGTGCCGTTCACGCCCTACGCGACGGCCAAGGACGGCTTCTTCATCGCCGTGTTCTGCATTCTCTATGCATGGTTCGTATTCTACATTCCGGGCTTCCTTGGCCATGCGGATAACTACATCCCGGCCAATCCGGCGGTGACGCCGGCCGAAATTGTGCCCGAGTGGTACTACCTGCCGTTCTACGCCATCTTGCGGTCGATCCCCGACAAGCTGATGGGCGTAATCGCGCTGTTCTCGTCGATCCTGGTGCTTGCCTTCATCCCCTGGCTCGATACGTCGCGCGTGCGGTCGGCCCGCTACCGGCCGCTGTTCAAGCAATTTTTCTGGCTGTGGGTGATCGCCTGCATCGGTCTCGGCTGGCTCGGGTCGAAGCAGCCCGAAGGCATCTACGTGATCCTGTCGCGCGTCTTTACAGTCTATTATTTCGCCTTCTTCCTGATCGTCATGCCGCTGCTCGGCATCTTCGAGAAAACCAAGCCGCTCCCGAATTCGATTTCGGAATCGGTTCTGGGCGCAAAAGCGTGAGCGGGGCAGTCATGATGATCAAGCGCACCATTCTCACTCTGACGCTCGCTGGCACGGTTGCGACGTTCGCGATGTCCGCGCCGAAGGCCGAGGAACAGGTCGCTCCGCCGAGACAGAAATGGTCATTCGCGGGGCCGTTCGGCAAATATGACCCGGCGCAGCTCCAGCGCGGTTTCAAGATTTACAAGGAAGTCTGCTCGGCTTGCCATTCGATCCAGATGCTGGCTTTCCGCAATCTCGCCGATCCCGGTGGTCCGGGTTTCTCAGAGGCCCAGGCCGCGGCCGTTGCGGCCGAATACAAGATCAAGGATCTCGACGACAAGGGCGAACCAACCGAGCGCCCCGGCCGTCTGGCCGATACGTTCCCGCCGCCATTTGCGAATGAACTCGCGGCGAAGGCTGCCAATGGCGGTCTCGCACCGCCGGATATGTCGACGCTCGCCAAGGCGCGCACTTACCAGCGCGGGTTCCCCTGGTTCGTGTTTGATATGTTCACGCAATATCAGGAGCAGGGTCCGGACTATATCACGGCGTTGCTCCAGGGTTACGAAGACCCGCCGAAAGGCTTCCAGCTGCCGGAGGGCGGGCACTTCAACAAGTATTTCCCGGGCCACAACATCGCGATGCCGCCGCCGCTCCAGGCCGGGCAGGTGACCTTCGACGATGGCGCGCCGCAGACCATGCAGCAGTATTCCAGGGATATCTCGGCCTTTCTGATGTGGGCGGCCGAGCCGCACCTGGTGGCGCGCAAACGCATCGGCTTCCAGGTCATGATCTTCCTGATCGTGCTGGCCGGGCTCATGTACTTCACCAAGAAGAAGGTGTGGTCGGCGGTGCATTGAAATTGCGTCGACCGACGACCTGATTGGAAATCGTCATGCCCGGCCTTGTGCCGGGCATCCACGTCTTTAAAGCTTAGAGTGAGCGAGGCGTGGATGGCCGGGACGAGCCCGGCCATGACAAGGTTGAGTTGTCATGACCAAGGCAGTTCTCGGTATCATCGGCGGCTCGGGCATTTACGATCTGCCGGGACTTGCGAATGTGCGCGAACAGCATGTCGCCAGTCCCTGGGGTGAGCCGTCAGCGCCCTTGCGCATCGGGGAGATTGCGGGTCTTCCCGTCGTGTTCCTCTCGCGCCACGACAAGGGCCACCGCCTGTCGCCCTCCGACATCAACTATCGCGCCAATATCGATGTGCTCAAGCGCGCCGGCGTGACCGACCTTGTCTCGTTGTCGGCTTGCGGCTCGTTCAGAGAAGAATTGCCGCCCGGTACATTCGTTTTGGTCGATCAATTCGTCGATCGCACCCACAAGCGCGAGAGCTCGTTCTTCGGCAAAGGCCTCGTGGCGCATGTTTCGATGGCGCATCCGGTGTCGCCGAACTTGCGTGCGCATCTGCGCAACGCCGCGACGGCGGAGGGCATCACGCCGCAATGGGGCGGCACTTACGTGTGCATGGAAGGCCCGCAATTCTCCACGTATGCGGAGAGCATGACCTACAAGAACCTCGGCTATTCGGTGATCGGCATGACCAACATGCCGGAGGCCAAGCTCGCCCGCGAAGCCGAGCTTTGTTACGCGACTGTCGCGATGGTGACGGATTTCGATTGCTGGCACCCCGATCATGACGCCGTCACTGTGCAGGACATCATCAAGGTGCTCCTCGCAAACGCCGAGAAGGCCAAAAACCTGGTGGCGCGGCTCGCGCGCGACTTTCCGCGCGAGCATGAGCCATGCCCAATCGGTTCGGATTGCGCGCTCGATACTGCGCTGATCACCGCACCCGAGGCACGCGATCCTGCGCTGATGAAAAAGCTCGATGCCGTTGCGGGCAGGGTGCTTGGACGTTAGCCTTGCCAAAGGAGAGCGCGTTGAGTGAAAAAGTCAGGTTTCTGGGTGGGCTGGTCGCCGCAGGCTTGGCGCTGACGGTGCTTCCGAGCAAGGCCGAGACCACGCTCAACATGGCAGTGGTCTCGCGCACCGTTTTCTATCTGCCGGCCTGGATGGCGGAGAAGCAGGGCTTCTTCAAAGCCGAAGGGCTCGACGTGAAGATGAAAGTCTACGACAGTTCGGAGCCGATCTTCGTCGACCTGCGCAAAAACGAGCAGCAGATCGCGATAGCGTCCATCGAAAGCACGATCGCCGACGCCTACAAGGGCGGCAAGGTACGCATCGTCGCCGGCAGCGCCAAGCGGCCGCCGCACTTCATCATCGCGCAGCCCGAGATCAAGACGCTCGCCGACCTCAAGGGCAAGACCATCGGCGTGGTCTCGATGCACGAGGGCACCACGTTCTTCATTGCCGATATCGCCAAGGCCGGCGGCTTTAAGCTGAGTGACGTGAAAGTCGAGGCGGTGGGCGGCTCACCGACACGCCAGCGCCTGCTCAAGGAAAAGAAGATCGACGCCGGCCTGCAGCCTTATCCGCTGAGTTACGAGGCGGAAGCGGCGGGCTTCAGCAATCTCGGGCCGATCGCCAAGCTGGTGCCCGACTATCAATTCACCTCGGTGATGGTGGACGAGGACTGGGCCAAGGCGAACCGTGCCGAGCTGGTCGGCTTTCTGCGCGCGCTGCGCAAGGGCACGGAATATATGTTTGCACATCCCGACGAGGCCGCCGAAGTCGCAGCCAAGGAACTGCGCACCACGGTTGCGTTCGCGCGCCGCGCCATCGAGGACACGGCGAAAATGGACATCATGTCGCGCGATCTCTCGGTCGTTCCCGCCAGTCTGCGCCGCGTGTTCGATATCATGCAGCAGGATGGGGCCATGGGGCGAGATGTGCGGTTCGATCCGGCGAAATTCGTGGACGAGAGCTATCTGAAGGAAAGCCGGCGGTAGACATGCCTACAGCGGTAGATTTGCACATCGTCGATCTGGAACAACAGCCGCGCGAGGAATGGCGCGCGGGCGTCAGGACACGCATGAAGGCTTCGGCGGCCAATGGCGCGACGCAACTGTGCATGTTTGAGCAATGGTGCGAGCCGGGGCAAGGCGCGCCGACGCATCTGCATGCGGTCGAGGAAGTGCTGTGCGTGCGCGAAGGACAGGCCGACGTGTGGGTCGACGACAAACACACAACGTTGACGAGCGGGCAACTGGTCATCGTGCCGGCCGGCCGCAAGCATGGTTTTTCCAACACAGGCCAAACCACGTTGCACATTAAATCGACGCTTGCTGCGCCGGTGTTCGAGGCGGCTTACGACGACAAGCGCGAGTCGCCACGGCGCTGGCTGCCGGCCGTATGAGCGGGCAAAGTTCGGCAGCTCTCACCGCGTCATGCCCGCACTTGTTGCGGGCATCCACGTCTTTTCCCTGCTACTCTGCTAAAGTCGTGGATGGCCGGGACAAGCCCGGCCGTGACGACTGAGGGGCCGTCTTCTCAAATTTCCAGCGTTGCACATCCCATGACCTCACCCTCCCTTGAAAATGACCTGCGCGCGGCTATCCGGAGCATCCCGGATTATCCGAAGCCCGGCATCATGTTCCGCGACATCACGACGCTGCTCGGCGACGCGCGCGGATTCCGCCGCGCGGTGGACGAGCTGGTGCAGCCTTGGGCCGGCATGAAGATCGACAAGGTCGCGGGGATCGAGGCGCGCGGGTTTATTCTCGGTGGCGCGGTGGCGCATCAGGTGTCGGCCGGTTTCATCCCGATCCGCAAGAAGGGCAAGCTTCCTCATAAAAGAGTGAGCATTGCTTATTCGCTCGAGTACGGCCTCGACGAAATGGAAATGCATGAGGACGCGGTGGAAAAGGGCGAGCGCGTCATTCTGGTCGACGATCTCATCGCCACCGGCGGCACCGCGGAAGGCGCCGTGAAGTTGCTGCGCCAACTCGGTGCCAATGTGCTGGCCGCCTGTTTTGTGATCGATCTGCCCGAGCTCGGCGGCGCCGACAAATTGCGCAAGATGGACGTGCCGGTGCGCACGCTGATTTCGTTCGAGGGGCATTAGGCCGGTCGCGTTGTAACCGCTCGTCCCCGCGAAACCGGGGACCCAGGGGCGGCAATTCTCCGGCCCTACGATCGCGCTCTGGATTCCCGCTTGCGCGGGAATGAGCGGAAATTACAAACCAGTCCGCCTGCGTTGCCGAAATGCAACGGCACGTCAGCGAACGCATCGCCGCCCGCTGAAGCCTGCACTTTGTCGTTCTTGACGAAGCCGGTAACGCTTCGGCCCAAGCACTCCCGATCACAATATTCAATTTTCGCGCCGGGTTGAGATTCCGCACGCGCACTTAAAAGCGCACGGCAAAAAAATTGGAGATTGAGAATGAAAATGGGGATGAGCCTTCTTCTTGGCTCCACAGCGGCTCTCGTTGCAGTCACTGCAGCGCAGGCGGCCGATCTGCCGGTGAAGGCGGCACCGGTGCAGTATGTCAAAATCTGCAGCCTCTATGGCGCCGGTTTCTATTACATCCCGGGCACCGACATGTGCCTGAAGATCGGCGGCTGGGTGCGCGCTGAATATGCGTACGGCGCAAACGGAAACTTCGCGTGGGGCTGGGCGAACGCAAACGCCAACGACCGCACCACCAACAACAGCACGTTCCGTGCGCGTGGCTACATCACGGCGGACGCCCGTAATCAGACTGAGTACGGGACGGTTCGTGGCTACATTGCCGTTGGCATCAACACCAACGACGTCGGCCTCAATACGGCGGCGAACCAGTTCAGCGCCAACCGCGCCTTCATCCAATGGGCGGGCTTCACGTTCGGCCTCGCGCAATCGTTCTTCGATTTCTACAGCTCGCCGGCGACCTCGTACTGGGGATCGTTTCCGGCGTCCGACACCGGCGACGGCGGGTGGATGGTTGCGGGCTACACCGCGCAATTCGGTAACGGCTTCTCAGGAACACTCGCGGCAGAAATGCGGCGTATGACGCAGATCATCAATATTAACGCAGGCGCGTCGCCGTTTGCTCCGGGCCCCTTCGCTGGTGGTGCCGGCCAGTATGGCGGTTTCCAGGCACCCGATATCGTCGCGAACCTACGCATCGATCAGGCCTGGGGCTCGGCCCAGATCATGGGCGCTCTGCACCAGGTCAATGCGACTTACTTTAGCGACCCGGTTCCGAGTTCAGGACATCCCGCCGACAAATGGGGATTTGCAATTGGCGCCGGCGTCAAGCTGAACGCGCCGATGATTGGCCAGGGCGACTATCTGCAGGCGCAGGTCAACTACACCCAAGGCGCTCTCCGCTATGTCTTCCATACACCCGATACGAACTGGGCCAAAGTCAACGGCAGCACTGAAGGGTTTGGCCTATTGAGCGACGCGGTCTATGGCACCCTTGCGGGCAATACGGCAACCGACCTGTCATTGACCACCGCCTGGAATGCCAATGCGGCGTACGAACATTTTTGGAATCCCCGGTGGCGGACATCGCTCTACGGTGGTTTTGCGGCGGTGAGCTACGACGACACCGCAAGCAGTTTGATAGTCGGCAGTACCACTCGCCCTGCGGCCGGCTTCAGCGAAGATTGGTCGACCTGGTGGCTTGGTTCGCGCACCCAGTGGAATGTCACAAAAGATTTCTACATGGGCCTCGACGTCCTGTACGCCAAATTGCACACCGCACCAGTATTCGCAGGCTTTTTGGGTAGCGCAGCCATTGGCGGTGCCACGATTGCGGGAGACGTCGACAACTGGCAGTTCCGTCTCCGCGTTCACCGCGATTTCTATCCCTGACACTAACCTTGCTTCGGCCCCCACGGTCCTGTCGGCGCGCCGGGCTCCTGTCCCCACGGGCCCGATTGCGGGGTGGGTTCCTGCGCTGCGCCGCCCCATGGGCCGGCATCGGGACTGTCGCCGGACTGGTCGGTCACTTGTCCCTGCGGCTCTGTGGTTTCGATGGCCAGTGGCCCCGGATCGTGCCCGCCGGCGAATTTCACCAGCGCTTCGACACGCGCTTCGACCGGTGGATGCGTATCGAAAACATTCGAAAATCCCACGCGCGGATTATCGATGCACATTTCCATCACGGCGGAATTGGCGCCGGGAATTTCGCCACGCCCTTCGATTTTCCGTAGCGCGGAAATCATGGCGTCGGGGTTTTTGGTGAGCTCAACCGAGCCGGCATCCGCGAGGAACTCACGCTGACGCGAAAGCGCGAAGCGGATCACGATGGAGAGCACCCAGACCACCGCAATAATTGCGACAGCGATGATGATGGCGAGACCAGCGCCGCCCTTGCGGTCCCCGTCGCCGCTCGATCGGCGGCCGCCGCCCCACATCATATTCTGGAAAAAGATGCGGAAGACGAGTTCGCCAAAGAACGAGATCACGCCCGCGATTACCACCGCGATCACCAGCATCCGCACATCGCCGTTACGGATGTGCGTAAGCTCGTGGCCGAGCACGGCCTCGATTTCCTTGTCGTTGAGCGCGTTGATCAGCCCGCGCGTCACCGTGATCGAATATTGCTTCTCGTTGAGGCCGGTGGCGAAGGCGTTGAGCGCATCATCGTCGGCGATTCGCAGCGTCGGCATGGTGATGCCGCGCGAGATGCACAGGTTCTCCAGCAGATTATAAAGCCGCGGCTCTTCCCGCCGGGTCACAGGCTCGGCGCCGGTGACGGCATCGATCATCTGCTGGTGAAATTTGTAGGCGATCGCGATCCAGATCACCGTGCCGATGGTGGCGAAAGGCAGCGCCTTGATGAAATCGTATAGAGCCGCGCGGATGAGGTAGTCGATGGGCGGGGCGTCGTACGAAGAATAAACACTGAGACCCTCGGCGAGCAGCGCGCCGGCAAACACCATCACATAGACCAGAAAGAACAGGCCGATCAGCAGCGCGATCGACCGGCGCTTGTTTGACTGAATGTGCGTATAGAGTCCGTACGCGGCCATGATGTCTCGCTCGGCCTCTCCAGCGTCATGCCCGGCCTTGGGCCGGGCATCCACGTCTTACTTCAGGCCAGTTACTTCAGCTCAAGACGTGGATGGCCGGGACAAGCCCGGCCATGACGAGTGTCAATCAGTAGCTCTAAAACTTCACGCTCGGAGCCTGCTCGAGCTGGGGGCGGTCCTCGCCAAGATCGAAGAACGTGCGTTGCGAGAATCCAAACATCCCGGCGAACAGCGCGGCCGGGAACTGCTGGATGCCGGTGTTGTATTCTTGAACCGCGCTGTTGAAGAAGCGGCGGGAGGCCGCGAGCTTGTTCTCGATATCGGAGAGGTCGCTCTGCAGTTGCTGGAAGTTCGCGT
This sequence comes from uncultured Alphaproteobacteria bacterium, assembly GCA_963743405.1. Classification (GTDB taxonomy): domain Bacteria; phylum Pseudomonadota; class Alphaproteobacteria; order Rhizobiales; family Xanthobacteraceae; genus Pseudolabrys. The sequence continues at coordinate 208,184 of CAVUPX010000010.1, forward strand.
TGGCTTTCAGGTTCGGATAATTCTCCGACAGCGCGAACAATTGGCGCAGTGCGCCGCTGAGCACATTTTCCGCGGCCACCTTCTGCTCGACACCGGGTGCTGCGACCGCAGCGTTGCGCGCCTGAATGACAGCTTCGAGCGTGCCGCGCTCGTGCGCGGCATAACCTTTGACCGTCTCGACGAGATTGGGAATGAGGTCGTGGCGTTGTTTGAGCTGCACGTCGATATCGGCGAAGGCCTGATTGGTCCTCTGCCGCATCGCGACAAGGCTGTTGTAGACGCTGATCGCCCAGATCACGATCACGACGACAACACCAAGAACGACCCAGCCGGTGGTGGACATGGAACGGCTCCTGAGTGGGGAAACGGCGCGAATTAGGCCAAGTCTATTTAGGCCAAGTCTATCCCATTAGTGATGCGTGCGGCTAACGGCATCCGGGTAGGGGTGCCCGGTGGCAAGGCGGTACGCAACTACTCCGCTCATGCCGCGTCAGCGGGAATTCCAGTCAAAAAGGAAGGCTGCGTCCCCGTTGGAGCCTGCACTCGGGCCGGCAAAGCCGGACCCGGGTGCGGGGACGAGCGGTCAAACCAAGCGCGGACAATAAAAAAAGACCCCGAGCCTAAACCCGGGGTCTCTATCGCCAGACGGCTATTCGGGGGGTAAGGGGGGAGCCGCCCGGCTGAAATACACGCCCCATTAACGTCGACGCCGGGCTTTGGTTCCCGCCCCCGAAAGCCACCATCTAAACTTTATCCACAGGGCGTCCCGCGGTCGTTATGCGGTCACGTTCCCTCGGTTCCATCCCCCAAGGGTGCAAGGGGGCACGAACTCGGAGGGCGAAGCCCATGAGCTCGGTGATGATCAGGTGTCCCGTCACAGGCCGTCCGGTCTCGACCGCGATCGAGACCGAACCGAGCGTGTTCCGGAAGCTGCCGAAGATCGCCGCCCACATGTGCTGCCCGGCGTGCTGGCAGGACCACACGTGGAGCGTCAGTTCCGCCTGGCTTGCGGGTGAGCCGCGGCTGGTTGAGCCCGCGCGGCCGCATACAATCGAGGCGGCTTGAACTAGCTCGCCTCGCGGAACCGCACTGCGGCTTCCAGATCGACCGACACAAGCTGCGAAACACCGCGTTCGGCCATGGTCACACCGTACAGGCGGTTCATGCGCGCCATGGTGATCGGGTTGTGCGTGATGATCACGAACCGCGTGTCCGTCGATTTGATCATTTCGTCGAGCAGATCGCAGAAGCGCTCCACGTTGTGATCGTCGAGCGGCGCGTCGACTTCGTCCAGCACACAGATCGGCGCCGGATTGGTCAGGAACACCGCGAATATCAGAGCCAGTGCCGTCAGCGCCTGTTCGCCGCCCGAGAGCAGCGACAACGTCGCTGGCTTTTTGCCGGGCGGTTTGGCGAGGATTTCCAGCCCGGCTTCGAGCGGATCGTCGCTCTCGATCAGTTGTAGCTCGGCGGTGCCGCCGCCGAACAACTGGCTGAACAGATGCTGGAAATGCTTGTTCACTTGTTCAAATGAGGTCAGCAGCCGTTCGCGCGCCTCGCGGTTGAGGCTCTGGATACCGAGCCGCAGTTTCTTGATCGCCTCGACCAGGTCGTCGCGCTCGGTGGTCAGCGAGGTGTGCTGGGCCTCGACCTCGCGGAGTTCTTCTTCGGCACGCAGATTGACCGCGCCCAGCCGCTCGCGCTCGCGGCGCAGGCGTTCGAGTCTTTCTTCGACGTCGGCGAGATCCGGCAGTGGATCGGTCGGCTTGATTTCGGCGAGTTCCGCAACGGCCGCCGGCTCGATCTCGAGCATGTCATGAATCTCGCGGCCGATATCCGAGAGCCGGCGCTTGGCGCCTTCGAACCGCTCCTCGGCGCGGGCCAAGTCCTCACGCGCGGCGCTTGCGGATTCAAACGCGGCGCGGGCGTCACGGTCCGCTTCGGCCAGTGCATTTTCGGCTTCCTGCAAGCGATCGGCGCAGGCTCGCCGCGCTGCTTCCGCAGTTTGAACTTCAGTGATCAATGCACCGCGCTTTTCGGCGAAAACCTGCGGTGCATTTTCAAGCTCGGTGCGATCGCGCTTGGCTTCGGCGGTGCGCTGCTCCAGCGTGGCGATCTGATTGCGTGCACCTTGCTGCCGTTCGACCCAGCCGGTCTTGTCGGCGGCAAGCGTGGCCAGGCGCCGGTCGGCAAGTTCAGCTTCGCGCACGATTGCTTGTTGCTCGGCGTGCACCTCGGCAAGTTTCGCCCGCTTGCCCGTAATGTCGTCGCGCACGTGCGCGAGTTTCGTTTCAAGATCGGACGCCGGCGCAAATCCGCGCAGCGCACTTTCGGCTTCTGTCTTGGCCGTTGTCGCTTCGTCGCGGCTCATGCTCAGCCGCGCGCGCGCCTCGGCCAGTGCCGAAAGCCGTGCCGCCTGGCGGTTGAGGTCGCGTTCGCGCGTGCGCAACTCGGTTTCGGCGCTGCCAGCGGCTTCGAAAGCTGCTTGGGCCGTCTCCAAATCACGGCGTTTGGCTGCAACGTCAGCACGCGCACCTTCGAGTTCGGCATCGATTTCGGCAAAGCGGCTACGTTGCGCCAGCCGCCGGGCGGCGCCCGTCGGCGCGTGCGCGGCTGCAACGAAACCATCCCAACGCCAGAGATCGCCTTCGCGCGATACGAGCCGCTGACCGGTCTTGAGAGCGCCGGCAAGCCGGATGCCTGTGTCGCGTTCGACCACGCCGATCTGCGAAAGCCGCCGCGCCAGTTGGGCCGGCGCTTTCACGTAGTGCGCGAGGGACTCAACGCCGTCGGGGAGGGCCGGGTCTCCGGCCTCGCTTGTCACCTCGGTCCAATGCATGGGCGAGGACGGATCGACCGGTGCATCGAGATCGTCGCCGAGCGCAGCGCCGAGCGCTTTTTCGTAGCCTTTCTCCACGGAGATGTGGTCGATCACCGGCGGCCACAGGCTGCGGGTCTCAAGCGACAGCATCTTGGAAAGGGTCTTGGCCTCGGTTTCCAGCCGCTGGACGCGTTTTTCGGCTTCTGCCGATGCCTCGCGTGCGGTTTCCAGCTGGTTCCGCGCGACGTTGTGCGCGGCTTCGGCGGCGATTGCGGCGGCTTCCGCTTCGGTCAGCGCTGCTTGCGCGCCTTCGACCGCGGCAGCGAGGGGCGCGCTGTCGGCGCTATGAAGGGTCTTGAGTTCGCGCTCGATCGCCTCGATTTCCGAGGAAATTTTCGTAATGCGCTCACTCTGTTCGCGCGCGGCATTTTCGAAGCGGTTGCGTTGCGCGGTGAGGTCGGCAAGCGCGGTGGTAAGATCGCTGAAAATCTTTTCGGCGGCGGAAAGCTCGGCGTCGGCCTCCGAAACTTTAGCGTCAATACCGCTGCGGCGGCCGGCGCTCTCGCGCGCTTCGGCGCGGATGGTTTCTTCCTCGGCGGCAAGACGCGCAATCGCCTGTTCGGCGTCGGCGCCGAGCCGTTGCTCACGCTCGGTGTCAGCCGCGAATTGGACAAGCCGCAAATCGAGTTCGGCGATGCGGTCCTTGGCGCGTGCCTCTTCGCGGTCGAGGTCCTGGAGAGCGACATTGAGGCGATGCAGAGCGGCGCCGGCACGCGCTTCTGCTTCGCGCAGTTCCGGTAAAGCGGCCGCCGCGAGGGCCTGACGCTTCGACGCCTCGGCTTCGGCCTCGACACGCCCGGCGACGGTGCGCACGCAAAGGTCTTTCGCGTGGTCGGCTTCCGTCACTTCGTTGTTCGCGGCCGTCCAGCGCAAATGGTAGAGCGTCGCTTCCGCCTTGCGGACTTGCGAGGACACCGTGCGATAGCGGATGGCCTGGCGCGCCTGTTTCTTCAAGCCGTCGACCTGGGCTGCGAGCTGGCCGATGACGTCCTCGACCCGCAGGAGATTGGTCTCCGCTGCCTTGAGCCGCAGCTCAGCTTCATGACGCCGGGCATGCAGCCCGGCGACGCCAGCGGCCTCTTCCAGCACACGACGGCGCTGTTCGGGCTTGGCCTGAATGATTTCGCCGATGCGGCCCTGATGCACGAGCGCTGGTGAACGAGAGCCCGTAGAGGCATCGGCAAATATAATCTGCACGTCGCGTGCGCGGACCTCGCGCCCGTTGATGCGATAGTTGGAACCGGACTCCCGCTCGATGCGGCGGGCAATCTCCAGCGAATTTTGATCGTTAAAGGCGGCCGGCGCCGAGCGCGTCGAATTGTCGATGGTGATGGCCACCTCGGCATTGTTGCGCGCGGGGCGGCTGTTGGAACCGGAAAAGATCACGTCGTCCATGGACGAGGCGCGCATGGATTTGTGCGAGGATTCGCCCATGACCCAGCGCAGCGCTTCAACCAGGTTCGATTTGCCGCAGCCGTTCGGCCCGACCACGCCGGTCAAGCCCGGCTCGATCTGGAAATCGGTCGGTTCGACGAACGACTTGAAGCCGAGAAGGCGCAGTCGTGTGAGCTTCATTCGCTAAGGCCTCATGCAGTCTTCTTGTTGGCGCACGATCTTTCCCGAAAACCGTTCCCGCTTTTCCGGGATCGTGCGCAAAGCGGGACGACAGCCCGCCGTACGATCAGGTTTTACATTGAACAATTCAGCAAGCCGTTCCGAGGCTTGGCCCCGGCTTGGCGACCCCTATGCCGCGTCCGCCCGGAGAATAAATCGCCGCGCCCGCAAGGGCAACTGCCGTGCGGACCGCGGGGGTGGTTTTCCAGACCTTTCGGAATGACCGGGGGGAAATTGGGGCGGTAATGACCTGCCGCAATTGGCAACCAAACCGAAAAAACCCTTGTCAGCCCTTGAGATAGGGGTCGATGGCCTTGGCCATCTCTTCGATCGACAGGGCGCCCGGATAGGCCGTCCCGTTGACGAAGAAGGTGGGGGTGGACTGCACTTTGAACTTGTCGACCGCGCGCTGACGCAGACTTTCGATGCCATCGAGCACCTGCTGATTCGCGAGGCAGGCGTTGAAGGTCTGCTCCGTGAAGCCCGCCTGTTTGGCGATGGCCAGCAGTGGCGGAATCGGTTTCTCGATCGCCCACTGCCGCTGCTGCCGGAAGAGCGTGTCGATCAGCGCAAAATATTTGTCCTTGTCGTCCTTGCCGGAGCAGCGCGCCAGCATGAACGCCGCGGCGGCAAGATTATCGAGCGGGAACTCGCGGAAAATGTAGCGAACCTTCCCGGTGTCGATGTAGCGCTTCTTGAGTTCGGGAAATGTCGTCTCCTGGAAGTGCGCGCAATGCGGGCACGTCATCGATGCATATTCGATGACGGTAACCGGCGCCTTGTCGCTGCCCATCGCCATGTCCGGGAGCGCTTCCGGCTTCATCAGCTCATCGATCGGGACCGTGTCAGCAGCCAACGCTCCGCCTGGGAACGGAGACAAGGAGGAGACACCGAGCACGGCTGTCACGAGAGCAACGGTGGCCGTGCTTTGGCAAAATTCGCGGCGGGTGATCTGCAACTGAGGCTCCTAAGGCTGGAATGCCGGTCCGTGGGGCATTGGCTAGCTGGATAGCATAATTGTGGCAATGCCGGGCCGGCCTGCCAAGGCGCCCGGGACGCTCAATTTCGCTTGATTGCGGCGCCAAGCCGCGCGAGCGCCTGGCGCAGGTCCTCGTCTTTGACTTCGGGCAAGGCTTCAGCGATGCGCGCGGCAATGTCCGGATCCGGCGGGGGCTGCGGTGATACCCGCTCGCGGTGGCGCAGCGGGGCCTGGCGCAAGGCAATGCGCCCGATGGCCTGCCAGCCGAAGAAGCGATTGACCCTTTCCAGAATGACGGTGGACAGGTGCTGGATTTCGAGCGCGGCTGGCCCTTCGACCCGCAGCACGAGCGTGGCGGGTTCCGGCGTCTCGTTGCCGATGGGGCGTGGCCAGGTGATCTTGAGCGGTTCGCTGTGGGTCGCGATCTCGGTACCCACAATATCGGTCCAGCGGGAAATGATTTCGGTCGAGGCAAAGCCTTGCGCCTTGAGCGCGTCGCCCAGAGTGGCGCCGAGCAGATCTGAAAGTGGCCGGGGAAAACTGCGCGAGGGCTTGCTCATGTGGACATGTCATATGCCAAGGTCGGCGTCATGACCGTAGCAGTCCGATTGCCCCGGCGGAAGAAAGCCGCTTCGCCGGAAGCCGGCGATCTGCTCGCCTGGTACGACCGCCACGCCCGCGTCTTGCCCTGGCGCGTGCGGCGGGGCGAAAGGGCGGAGCCCTATCGTGTGTGGCTGTCCGAAATCATGCTGCAGCAGACCACGGTGAAGGCGGTCGTGCCCTATTACGCGCGTTTTCTGCTGCGCTGGCCGACTGTGGAGGCTCTCGCAAATGCCGGTCTCGACGATGTGCTGCGCGCCTGGGCAGGGCTCGGTTATTATGCGCGTGCGCGCAATCTGCACGCCTGCGCCCGCGCGGTGGTCGAGCGCTACGGCGGGCGGTTTCCGGACGGAGTGGATGCGCTGCGCACGCTGCCGGGCATTGGTGATTATACGGCGGCGGCGGTCGCGGCGATCGCGTTCGATGGCGCGGCGGTGCCGGTCGACGGCAATGTCGAACGTGTTGTGTCGCGGCTGTTCGCGGTCGAGGAGCAGTTGCCGGCGGCGAAGCCCGCGATCAAGACGCTGGCGGCGTCCTTGCTTCCGGCGCGCCGCAGCGGCGACTTCGCGCAAGCCTTGATGGATCTCGGCGCGACGATCTGCTCCCCCAAACGGCCGATGTGCGCGTTATGTCCATGGAATGCCGCATGTGTCGCCTATGCGCGCGGCGACCAGCACACCTTTCCCCGCAAGGCCCCGAAGCGCGAAGGCAAATTGCGTCGCGGATGCGCATTCGTCGCCCTTCGCGCAGATGGACGCGTGCTTCTGCGTAAGCGTCCCGACAAGGGCCTGCTCGCGTCGATGACGGAAGTTCCGGGCAGCGAATGGGCACACGATTTTGACGAGACAAAAGCGCGGCGTGCGGCGCCGCGTCTGCAAGCCAAAGTACAATGGCGACGGCTACCCGGCATCGTGCGGCATGTGTTCACTCATTTTCCGCTTGAGCTTATGGTTTTTGCCACCAAGGTGCCGCGAACGACGGCGGCGCCAGAGCGCGCACGATGGGTTAAAGTCGGCGATCTTCCCGATGAAGCGCTGCCCAACGTCATGCGCAAAGTATTGGCGCATGCACTGAAACCTGATTGAACGGCCACAAACGAGGAACACAATGACTATTCAACGTCACGACGTCGGGCCGCGCATGAGCAAAGTCGTAGTGCACGGCAATACCGTTTATCTCGCCGGAATCGTCGCAGACAATCCGAAAGGCAAAAGTGTCGGCGATCAAACCAAAGATATTGTCAGGCAGATCGACGACTTTCTCGCCAAGGCCGGTACCGACAAGACCAAGCTGCTATCGGCTAACATCTGGATTACCGACATGGCGAATTTCGCGGAAATGAACGCGGTGTGGGACGCTTGGGTATCACCCGGCAACACTCCTGCCCGAGCTACAGTCGAAGCCAAACTCGCCACGCCCGACTATAAGGTCGAGATCATGGTGGTCGCAGCGAAGTAAATGGTGACCACGATGGCCCAGGAAAAACGTCCAGGAGTCCTTGCGATCTGGAACGACTGCCGTGCCGGGCGCGAGGCTGAATTCGAGGCGTGGTTCCAAGGCGAGCATCTGCTCGAACGGCTCGCTGTTCCCGGCTTTTTGTTCGGTCGGCGGCATCAAGCCATTTCCGGAAGCGCCGGCTATTTCAATTTCTATCTCGTCGAATCGCCTGATGTCCTCACGTCGAAGCCTTATCTCGAACGGCTGGACAATCCGACGCCGATGACAAAACTGATCATGTCCGAAGTGTTCATCAACATGAATCGGACCGTGTGTCGCCGGACCGTCCGGCGCGGCGGATTTCGCGGAGCCTATGTCGTTACTGTGCGCTTCAACACGGAAGTGAACGAGGCGGCTTTGCTCAACCGTCTCGATGTGGCGCTGCAAGACCCCGCCGTGGCGAGCGGCGAAATCTGGATTGCACTCGATCCCGCTGGCATGCCGGTATCGATGGAAGAAAAACTGCGCGGCGGCGACAAGAAAATCAAAGGCGCGTTGATGATCGACACGCTGCGCCAGCGCGACGCCGAATTGCTCGCAGAGAAAATGACGAAGGAGTTTCCCACAGCCGATCTCGGCGTATTCCGCGTGCTTTGCCAGCTCGGCCGCGAAGTGGCGGCTTGAGTTATGCAATCACTGTTGCCGATTGCAGAAAAAATCGCGGCACGCTTGATCGCGCGTAGCGAGACTATTGCGATCGCGGAATCCTCGACCGGCGGTCTCGTCGCTGCGGCTTTGCTCGCAATACCCGGCGCGTCGGCCTATTTTGTCGGCGGCGCGGTGGTCTATACGAAAGCCTCGCGTACAGCGCTGCTCGGTATTGGGGATGCCGACATGCAAGGCCTGCGGCCCGCCACCGAGCCATACTCGCTGTTGATTGCGCGGCGCGTGCGCGAGCGACATGGCGCGACTTGGGGACTGGGAGAAACCGGTGCGAGCGGACCGAGCGGCAATCGGTATGGCGATCCGGCGGGGCACACGTGCCTGGCTATCGCCGGCCCGAACGAACGGACACTTACGTTACAGACCGGTAGCGCTGACCGGTTGGCAAACATGGACGCTTTCACGAAACGTGCGCTGGAGCTTCTTGCCGAGGTGATATCCGCCTAAACCTGAGCTGAGCTTAAATGCGTGCGGTCGTTTGCGCGCTCACTCCGCCGCTTCCGACATTTCGGAGCGCACGATCGCGCGAAACGCATCGATCAGACGTGAGCCCTTTCGGAGTCTCCGACGTGCCAGAACGTCCAACCATTGCAGGCGTCGAGGCCTTGCGCCAGCGCGCCAATGCGGTGGATGGAGCCGACCGTGCCGTCGAGCGATACCGCGCCGTCTGCGCGCACCATCGCCTTGTGGCGTTTCTTGGCGTCGACCAATTGGGCGCCGGGCATCACCAGCCCTCGTTCGATCAGTGCTGAAAACGGAACACGCGGAGCTTCCCGAGCAGATACGAACGGCGCGAGTGCCGGCGCTTCCAGCTGCTTGGTCGTTGAGATGCGCTTGTCGGCCGCTTTGGCGTATTTCGCGTCCTGCTCGCACCCGATAAAACGGCGGCCAAGGCGTTTCGCCACCGCGCCAGTGGTGCCGGTGCCACAGAACGGGTCGAGGACCAGATCGTCGGGACGCGAACTCGAGAGCAGCACGCGCGCGAGCAGTGCTTCGGGCTTTTGCGTCGGATGCAGCTTCTTGCCGTTGCGGCCCTTCAGACGCTCGTCGCCGGTGCACAGCGCCAGCGTCCAGTCGGACCGCACTTGAATATCTTCGTTGCCGGCTTTGAGCACTTCATAGTTAAACGTGTACCCACGAGCATCGGAATCGCGCGAGGCCCAGATCAACGTTTCATGTGCATTGGTGAAACGGCGGCCGCGAAAGTTCGGCATCGGGTTAGATTTCCGCCAGATCACGTCATTGAGGATCCAGAAGCCGAGATCCTGCATGATCGTCCCGACGCGAAAGATGTTGTGATACGAGCCGATGACCCAGATGGTGCCAGCCGGCTTCATCACGCGTCGGCATGCAGTGAGCCAGCGCCGCGTGAAATCGTCGTAGGCCGAAAAGCTCGCAAACTTGTCCCAATGGTCATCGACCGCGTCGACGCGCAAATCATCCGGTCGCTTCAGGTCGCCTGTGAGCTGAAGATTGTACGGCGGATCTGCGAAGACGAGATCAACGGAGGCGGCCGGCAACTTCGCGATTCCGGCGACGCAGTCGCCGACAAGAATGCGGTGCGGTTGTGGGCTCTCTGAAACTCCACGGGGCGCCCGTGAGGGCGCCCCGCGACGCGACACTACCATGACTCAGAACTCTGACTCACGTGACGCGGTCGGCGACGCGGGACCTACAACCGACAGGCCTGCATCTTGATCGCGCAAAGTAAAAAAGCGGTTTATGATCGCACCTCGCAACTGGGCAAATTCTGCCTAATTAACGTGGGCTTAGGAGCTGTGACTGAGATGCGACGGAGAGGTAAAGCTCGCACCGCGTTGGACGTGCGCGCGCAGTTCGGCGATGATTGTCCTAACGATTTCAGGAGGAATTCGTCATGCGTTGGGATGACTTCCGTCGCAGCGACAATGTTGAAGACGATCGCAGCTCCGGCGGTTTCGGCGGCGACGGTGGTGGAATTGGTATCCCGGTCGGGGGCGGTGGGCTCGGCATTGGAACCGTTGTCGTTCTAGGCCTGATCGGATGGGCGCTCGGCATAGATCCGAGCATCCTGATCGGCGGCGCAGAACTTGTGAACAGTGGCCGGCATTCCCAACAGCCCTATCAGCAGCCGTCCGGGCCCGTTGGCGCACCAAAGGATCAGATGGGCGATTTCGTCGCCGCCGTCCTCGGCAACACCGAAGATACATGGACCGAAATTTTCCAAAACAGCGGTAAGCAATACAGCGTGCCACGCTTGCGATTGTATGCAGGAGCGTTGCAGGGGGGATGTGGTCTCGCACAAGCGGCGATGGGGCCATTCTACTGCCCGACCGATCGGCGCATCTACCTCGATACCTCATTCTTCCGCGACATGCGCGACCGCTTCCGCGGTTGCAGTGGCAAGGCATGCGAATTCGCCGAAGCTTACGTGATCGCGCACGAAGTCGGCCATCACGTGCAAAATTTACTTGGCATATTGCCGCAGGCACAAAATGCGCAGCGCGCGGCTGGCAGCAAGGCGGCAGCAAACCGCATCCAAGTGCGCGTTGAATTGCAGGCCGACTGTCTCGCCGGCGTCTGGGCAAATCATTCGAACCAGCGCTGGAAGTCGATCGAGCCGGGTGACGTCGAAGCGGCCCTGCAGACGGCAGCGGCGATCGGTGACGACCGATTGCAGCGGCAGGCGCAGGGCTACGTCGTACCCGACGCATTTACGCATGGTTCGTCTGCGGACCGGCAACGCTGGTTCACGATCGGGCTGAAAGAGGGCAAAATATCGTCTTGCGATACCTTCTCGGCGGCTTCGCTTTAAGGGACGCGTCAATGGCGGGCATCGATGACAGCCGACAATTCGTGCCGCTGAAGATCGCGGTTCTCACTGTGTCCGACACACGTGAGGCAGCCGACGACAAGTCAGGAACAATCCTCATCGAGCGCATTCGTGCCGCCGGTCACGTTGTGGCCGAGCGTGCGATCGTCAAGGACGAGGTCAAGGCGATCCGCCAACGCGTGAAGGATTGGATCGCCGACAAATTTATCGACGTCGTCATTACCACTGGCGGTACCGGATTTACTGGCCGCGACGTGACACCCGAAGCGGTTGAGCCGCTGTTCGAAAAACGCATGGACGGCTTCGCCACCATGTTTCTATTGGTCAGCGAAAGGAAAATAGGCACCTCGGCGATCCAGACGCGCGCCACAGCCGGTGTTGCCAATGCAACCTACATCTTCTGCCTGCCGGGTTCGCCCGGCGCCTGCAAGGATGCGTGGGACGAAATCCTCGTGCATCAGCTCGATTATCGTTACAGGCCTTGCAATTTCGTGGAGATCTTGCCGCGGCTCGATGAGCATTTGCGCCGGCCCAAAGCGAAAGGTGCGACCGCCTAGTTCGTTCGCCCTCTTGAAGGCACTACAAATCCATATCCCAATACTCCGCGACGACGTCTTTGCCCCAGGTGTGCCGAGGCTCACTCGATGTGAGCGTGAAGCCCGCACGCTCGTAAACGTGTCGTGCTGCCGAAAGGATACTGTGCGTCCATAGCGTTATCTTGGTGTACCCGACACCGCGCGCGAAGCGTACGGATTCGTCAACCAGGCGCGCGCCGAGCCCGAGGCCGCGCGCCTTCGGGTCGACGAGAAGAAGGCGAAGGCGGGCAACCCCGGGCTGTTCGTCTTTGACCAGCATGACGCAGCCGACATTTTCGCCGTTCATCTCCGCGATCCAGCAGCGCTCGCGCTCGGCATCGAAGTTGTTGACGAAATCGGCAACGATTTGCGCGCACAGCCCTTCGAACGGATCCGTCCAGCCATACTCCTGCGCATAAAGCTCGGCATGACGGGAGACGATCCAGCCGAAATCGCCGATCCGCGGTTCACGCAGGAGGTAGCCGGGTCTTGCGTCGGAGCCTGCATCCTCAGTGGCGGTGAGGAGCGTTTCAATCGTCCGCATCGACGCAACGGTGCGCGGTTCTGTTGGGCGGTATCAAGTTTGTCCAACATGGCGCCGGCTTTTTGCTGCGAGCGCTGTTCCATCTGAGTAAACATCTTCCTGCCGCGCGCGGTCAGGGCGAGATGGCTTTGGCGGGCGTCTTTTGCCGAAGTCTGGCGGCTGACCAGCCCACGCTTTTCGAAATTGCGCAGCAGGCGGCTGAGATAGCCGGCGTCGAGATCGAGCGTGCGTCCAACGTCGCTAGCGGTGAGCCGATCGCCCTGCGCCAACTCGTAGAGCACCCGCATTTCGCCGAGCGAATAGGGGCTGTCGAGATAGGTTTTCCGCAAGACGCCGATCTGGCGCGTATAGAAGCGGTTGAAGCGGCGGACTGCTGCGATTGTTTGCTGGCTTGCCATGCGGGAGGCAGGGTCGCCCAGATAGTTGACTTAGTCAATTAATTTCCGGCGCATGCTAGCGGACGATGTCGATTGCTGCAGGCAGCATGGCCATTCGCCTACGGCCGAGCCGGCGTAACAACGTCGCTTCGGCATCGGCAGAAGGATTATGGCCGCCGAGTGCCTCGTAAAAACGGCGCGCAATCAGCAGGCCCTGATCGGCTTGCGGGATACCTCCGAGCGTGGCGCGGAGCAGGGCCAGGATCTCCCCAAAACGCGGCCGCATATAATCCGTGGCGGCGACCGGCCTGAAGACGCCGGCGCAGGCCGCACCCTCCCGCATATCGGTCGCCTGCACGAAGCGGCCGGTCGCCTCGATCCAGCCGGCTTGCGGCACGGTCCCTGCGCGTAAGAATAGCAGCCACGGGGTGCGCGTGGTCGCGGCTGCTGATTTCAGGCGCTTCCCAACAGGCTCTTTCGAGCTAATGAAGCGGCAGCCAGCGAATTCGGCGACTTCGGCCGTCGCGTCAGCTGACCCAGCGTCGGCGACGACAACCTCGGCCAGAAGGCCGGCGGCAGCCGCGGGAACCAGCGCGGCGAGGGTCGGCACGAGGGCGCGCTCCAATTCGTGGGTGGCAATAATGGCGCTCAGCATGGAACCACAGCCGTGTGGATATGGTTGGCACCATATCATGTGGGAGCGGACAACCGAGCCACGACATGGCGGCTAAAGTGCCCAAATATTGGTCTTCGGTCACCTGTGCGACGTAAATAGACGCCGCCCGTTCGGGCCGGTTGGTCAGAGCGTTATTTTCGTAGGGTTTTGCATTCCGCCGATAGCCGGAAAGCCCAATAATACGTGCACGCGGCTGAAATCTTGTTGCGATTGTAACCAGATGGAACTTTGAAGGAAAATGTCTTGGGACGCTCAAATTTCGTTCTTGTTACGTTCACATGCCCTCGCTAAGGTGACGCCATGGCTCGATCAAACGCAGCCGAGAGACGCCCGCCGGTGAAGGAGCTGCCCTCCACGCCGGCGGGCGGCTATGACGAGGTCAGCTAGCTTCTTGGCGTTGTTGTCGACCATGAGCGAAGGCGCGGTCGCGGCGCGCAGAGCAACGCTTCAGGCCGCTATGAATCGCTTGCGCGCGTTGCCTTTGACGACGGCTGGCGCACCCTCGACGAGCTGCCGCCTTTCAAGACCTCGGTCACGGTCGATGCCACCCGAAAGATCATCACCAGAAACGATTCCCCCGATATCGGCTTCGACCGGTCCATCAATCCCTATCGCGGCTGCGAGCACGGCTGCATCTACTGCTTCGCGCGGCCGACCCACGCTTATCTTGGACTCTCGCCCGGGCTCGATTTCGAATCCAAGCTGCTGGTGAAGCCGGAAGCGGCGGCTCTGCTGGAAAAGGAATTGTCGGCGCCCGGCTACGAACCGAAGGTCATCGCGATCGGGACCAACACCGATCCGTACCAGCCCATTGAGCGCCGGTACAAAGTGATGCGCCGCATCCTGGAAGTGCTCGACCGTGCCGGTCACCCTGTGGGCATCGTCACAAAGTCGGCGCTGGTCTTACGCGATCTCGACATCCTGGCCCGCATGGCTGAACGAAACCTTGCGAAGGTTGCGTTGTCTGTGACCACGCTGGACGCAGAACTTGCCCGCAAAATGGAGCCGCGTGCGGCAACGCCGATGCGGCGGCTCGAGACTTTGCGCCGCTTGAGCCAGGCCGGCGTGCCGGCGACGGTCATGGTTGCGCCGGTGATCCCGGCACTCAACGACATGGAGATAGAACGCATCCTGGAAGCGGCGCGAACGGCTGGTGTGAAAGAGGCAGGTTACGTTCTGCTGCGCCTGCCACTCGAAGTGCGGGACCTGTTTCGCGAATGGCTGATGGCAAATTACCCCGACCGCCACAACCACGTCTTCAAATTGATTCGCGATATGCGAGGCGGCAAGGACTACAATTCTACCTGGGGTACGCGCATGAAGGGCACCGGACCTTATGCGTGGATGATCGGACGCCGTTTCGAGATGGCCTGCGAAAAGCTCGGGCTTAATGTCGCGCGCACCTCGCTCACGACCGAGCATTTCCGCAAGCCGAAACCTGGCGCGGAACAGCTGAGCCTGCTCTAAACGGTCACCGGAATAGTCCCCGCCATCCACACGCTGCGGTCCCCAGCATTGACTTGAGTGGCCGCTGGCGCACTCTCCGCGGCGATGGCCAAGAAATCAAAACCAAATCGGCGTCTGCCGCTCGATGAGCCGATCTTGCGCCCGACCTTCCGGCGAGAGCGGCGCGCGCTCAACAACGGGGTTTTTCCGGTTGCTGGCTGCGACGAAGCAGGCCGGGGGCCGCTTGCCGGCCCTGTCGTGGCGGCAGCAGTCGTGCTCGACCCGAACCGTATTCCGCGCGGCCTCAACAATTCAAAGAAGCTCGATGCTGCCGCGCGCGAGAAGCTTTATGAAAAAATCTGCGCAACTGCGCAGGTGGCGGTGGCATTTGGCGCCGTAGAACGTATCGACCGCGACAACATTCTGCGCGCTTCGCTCTGGGCGCTGGCGCCGCGCCGTCAAGGCGCTTCCCGTGCGGCCTAAGCTCGTTTTTGTCGACGGCAACCAGAAAATCGACTGCGGATGTGATTGCCAGACGGTTGTGTCTGGCGACGCATTGGTTCTATCGGTCGCGGCGGCCTCGATAGTGGCCAAGGTAACGCGCGATCGACTGATGATCCGGCTTGGCCTGGCACACCCCGGTTACGGCTTCGAGCGGCATATGGGCTACAGCGTGCCGGAGCATTTTGCGGCTCTCGCACGCCTCGGGCCGACTATTCATCACCGAAAATCGTTTGCTCCGGTGGCAGCCAGGCTGGCCGCATTAGGTGGCGCATCCGACGAGGTGATTGCCGAGTTATTGCCTCTTTAGCGCGCCTTCTCTATTGCTGCCCCGGTTCACGCCGTTATCACCCCGCCCGGGCCAATGCATTACGTCTCCCTGCTCATTGAATTCCTGCGCGGGCGCCCGTCGGTGGTGTTCTGGACCGTAGCGCTTACTCAGGCTGCACTTTGGACCCTAATCCCGGCGCTGTTTTACAGCGCGCCGCCGGGAGACGTGCCGCTGCTTCTCGCAGTCGGCCACGAATTCGTGCTGGGGAGCTATCTCGGGCCACCGCTGGCGTTCTGGCTCGGCGAGATCGCCTTCAAAGTGGCCGGAAGCTTTGGCCTTTATGCGCTGGCGCAGGCCTGCATCGTCATCGCCTATTGGGCCGTGTTTGCCCTCGGTTGCGGCATCGTCGGCACCCGCCACGCTGTGCTCGCGGTGCTGCTGATGGTCGGCATCGCCGCTTTCACGGTGCCGAGCCCGAATTTTGGACCGGCAATTTTGGCTGCGCCGCTATGGGCGCTCGCGCTGCTGTATTACTGGCGCGCGGTCGGTGAGGGCAGGCGTGGCTACTGGTTCCTGCTTGCCCTCGATCTCGGTCTGCTGCTCCTCGCAAGTTACGCCGGATTAATTTTGCTCGCGCTCATGATTGCGTTCACGCTTGCAACTGGCGCGCGGGCGATCAGCATTGCTGAATCCTGAGCCGTGGATCGCGCTCCTGCTTCTGTGGATCGTGATATTTCCTCATGCCGCTTGGCTCAGCAGCGAGCGCTCTCTCGTGATGGAAGGTATCAACGAGGGTCTGGCGGCGACTGGCCGGCTGTCGGCGGGAGTATGGTTGTGCGTCGTGTTGGTGCTGACGCATCGTTGGTCTTGCTTTACTCGTCACATTGGCAAGCGGCTGGCCACGGCATCCGCGCGAGCGTGCGCCCGAGATCGAACGGAATCCGGTCGGGTCCTTCGCTCAGATCTATGTCTATGTTTTTGCCGTGGCGCCGTCATTGATAGCAATCGCGGTCGCTTTTGCCAGCGGGCGGCTCGGTCCGCTCGACCGTGTTGCGCCGCTGGTCGTGCTTTCGGGGCTCGCCGTCGTGGTCGCCGCCGGCGACAAGGTTCTGCTTTACCGAGAACGACTCGTGTCTTCCGCTTGGTTCGGCCTGCTGTTCGCGCCGCCGGTGCTGACAGTCGTCGCGATCGCGGTATTCCCGTGGACGCTCGGAATCGATCTCAGAATTGCGCAGCCTGCGAATCCTGAAGGCCACTTTTACGCCGATATCTATCAGCGCCGCACGGGTAAACCACTCACGTATTTGAGCGGAGACCCGCGGGTCGCACCACTGGTTGCCCTCAGCGCGCCAAGCCGTCCGCATCTTTATTTCGCTTGGGCGCCGGAACGCAGCCCTTGGGCAAGCGCCGCTGATATCCGCGCGCAGGGCGGAATTTTGGTGTGGCCGGCCGCTGATAACAACGGCACTCCGCCGGAGACCCTGAAGGTGCAATTTCCCGAAATGGCGCCAGAAGTGCCGCGGTCGTTTCCGCGCGCGGTGCAAGGCCTATTGCCGCTCATCCGGCTCGGATGGGCGATGCAGCGGCCAACGACGCCCTAAAAACGTGCGCATGATTTTTTCCGAAAACCGATTCCCGCTTTTCGGGATCATATACGTCAATGATAACTCTCGCCTTCGCGCACTTTGCCGCGAAAGAGCCAGTAGATGAACGCAACGTAGCCAAGCACCATCGGCAACAGCAGGAGCGTGCCGAGCAACATGAAAATCTGGCTCGCCGGTGCTGCGGCGGTATCCCAAATGGTCAATGACGGCGGGACCAGATACGGGAAATTTGAAATCGCCAGCCCAAGAAAGCCTAGCAAGAACAGCACAATTGTTGCGAGAAACGGTGGCACTTCGCGCCCGTTCTCAATCCAGCGCCAGGCAAGGTAAGCGGTGAGCGCGGTCACCACCGGCACCGGCCACAAAAAGTAGAAGTTTGGCAGCGCGAACCAGCGTGCCGCGATCCGCGGCTCAGTGAGCGGCGTCCATATGCTCACAACGGCCATGAAGACGAGCACGGTTAGCAGGAGCGTCTTTGCTTGCCCGCGGGCGCGCTCGGCTACGGGGCCTTCGGTTTTCATCGCAAGCCACGTGGCACCGAGCAGCCCATAGCCGGCAACCAGCGACAGCCCGCAGAGCAAAGCGAACGGCGTTGCCCAATCGAACGAGCCGCCGCTAAAGGCGCCGTCACGCACCGGAATGCCCTGGATTAGTCCGCCCAGGATCACACCTTGCGCGAACGCTGCAACAGTCGAACCCATAGTGAAGGCCACGCTCAGCCAGGTCTTGCTGCGTGAGACGGTACGGAATTCGAACGCCACGCCACGGAACACAAGCGCAAGCAACATGACGATCACTGGCAGATAGAGCGCGGGCATCACGACCGCATAGGCTCTCGGAAACGCCACCCACAATCCGCCGCCGCCGAGCACCAGCCAGGTCTCATTGCCATCCCAGAATGGTGCGACCGATCGCATCATCTGGTCGCGCTCGCGTTCGTTGCGCGCAAAGGGGAACAAAATGCCGATGCCAAGATCGAAGCCGTCGAGGATTACGTACATGACGACGGCGGTGCCGATCAGCGCGGCCCAGATCACCGGGAGATACCATTCCATGGTTTTAACTCCTTGCGATCAGCGCGAAAAACTAAGTCGGCCCTACCGCTGTGCGCCCAGCTTCATGCGCGGCGGAGATCGGATTTGCCGGAAAATTGTCCGATCGCTTCGGCTGCCGGTCCGGTCGGGCCTTGGGCGATCAGGCGGTTGATATAGTAGATGCCAAACGAAAACACGACGCCGTACGCGATGATAAACAGAACGAGTGTGCCGGCGATGGTCGCACCTGGCACCGGAGAAGTCGCATCGGCGGTGCGCAGGATGCCTTCAACGATCCAAGGCTGCCGCCCGGTTTCCGTCACCACCCAGCCCGCAATCACCGCGACAAATCCAAGCCACCAGCATTGTGCCATGACACGCAAGTACCAGCGTGTCTCGAACAGTGTTCCGCGCCACCAAAGGAACGCGCCGAACAACGCAGAGCCGATCATGAAGAACCCGATTGCCAGCATGATACGGAACGAGAAAAAGACGACCTTAACGGGCGGGCGTTGGGATTCGGGCACGCTATTCAGCCCGGGGAAGAGGCCGTTCATGCGATGCGTGAGGATAAGCGACGCACCTTTCGGGATGGAAATTTGAAACTTGTTCTCGCCTGCCTTTTCGTCGGGCCATGCGAAAATGTGAAAATCGCCGGGCTTACTCCCATCCCAATGCGCTTCCATTGCGGCGATTTTGATCGGCTGATGCTCGAGTGTGTTGAGGCCATGCTGATCGCCAAGCACCAATTGCAATGGTGCAAGGATGGCGGCCAAACCAATCGCCATGCGCAGCATCGTGCGGCCTTCCTCAATGTGCCGGCCTCGCAACCAGGTAACGCGCCCCGACCGCGAGCACGACGAAGGCCGTGGTGAGGTACGCGGCGTTGAGCATATGCGCAAAGCGGTAGGGGAAACTCGGATTGAAGATGATCGCAAGCCAATCGACCGGATAGGCGACGCCACCACGTAGTTCATAGCCACTCGGCGTCTGCATCCAGCTGTTGGCGGACAAAATCCAGAATGCGGAGGTGGCGGTGCCGACGGCGACAATCACAGCTGAAAGCACGTAGAGCCAAGGTGGCACGCGATTGAAACCGAACAGCAACACGCCGAGAAAGGTCGCCTCCAGGAAAAACGCGCTCAGCACTTCATAGCCGATCAAGGGGCCGACCACATTGCCGACCAAGACTGAGAAGCGGCTCCAATTGGTGCCAAACTGATAGGACAATACGATTCCGGAGACGACGCCCATCGCAAACGAGACTGCGAAAATTTTGGTCCAGAAGCGCATGAGATGTTGATAGCGTTCGTTGCCGCTGCGCAGCCACAACACGCCAAGTGTGGCGATATAGGCGGAGAGCCCGATGGTGAAGCTCGGAAAAATGATGTGAAAAATGATGGTGAAGGCAAACTGCAATCGGCCAAGCAGGACTGGATCAAAATCCATGGCGAGCTCCGAGCAAGACTTAGGGCATGATTATATTCGCGAGTCATCGATCGTGGCGAGATGATTACGTCCCAAAGTGCGATAAATCGAAGCGGCATCCGTGGGCCGCAGTATCCACAACCCAATGAATCGCATCGGACGAGCGGGCTGTAGCCGCGTTAGGCTTGGGTCAATTGGGGCAGCCGGCGGGAGGGGTTGATGGCCAAGCGCGCGAAGCACGCGCCAGCCGCAAGGAAAAACGAGCCGCAGATCGCCGTCATGGCCGAGCGGTATTTCGGGCTGGCGCAACAAGGCACTGACGTTCGCACCGAATTCATCGCCGGTGCGACGACGTTCCTCACGATGGTCTACATCGTGTTCGTCAACCCCATCATCCTCGGCAAGGCGGGGATGGATCCGGGCGCGGTCTTTGTTGCTACCTGCGTCGCCACCGCGGTCAGCACCTTCGTCATGGCGTTTTACGCCAATTATCCGATCGCACTTGCGCCGGGAATGGGCATCAACGCGTTCTTCGCGTTCACTGTGGTGCTGACCTTCAAATACACCTGGCAGCAAGCGCTTGCGGCCGTGTTTTGCTCGGGCGTGCTGTTCTTTCTGATTTCCGTGTTCCGGATTCGGCAATATGTCATCGATGCAATTCCGCAAAACCTGAAACTCGCCGTGTCGGCCGGTGTCGGGTTGTTTCTGGGAATCATCGCGCTCGAGGAAGCCAAGGTTGTCGTCAGCCATCCGGCGACTTTGGTCACTCTCGGGGATCTGACGAACCCGCAAGCGATCCTGATGCTTCTCGGGTTTGTGTTGATTGCCGGGCTTAATTATCGGCGCGTCATGGGCAGCACGTTAATTGGCATTCTCGTTGTCACGGCGATTGGCTTGCCGTTCGGACTTGCGGAGTTCAGTGGCATCATTTCTATGCCGCCGTCGG
This sequence comes from uncultured Alphaproteobacteria bacterium, assembly GCA_963743405.1. Lineage (GTDB taxonomy): Bacteria > Pseudomonadota > Alphaproteobacteria > Rhizobiales > Xanthobacteraceae > Pseudolabrys. Next base: position 228,632 of record CAVUPX010000010.1, read on the forward strand.
TCGCGCCAACACTTCTGCAGCTCGACTTCTCGCGTATCGGGGAGTTCACGTTTCTGATCGTCGTATTCTCGATTCTCTTCGTGGACGTATTCGACAATGCCGGCACGCTCATCGGCGTCACCCACCGCACGGGACTGATGAAAAACGGCAAGCTCGCGCGCATGAAAGAGGCGCTGATCGCCGACAGTTTTGCGGCCATGTTCGGGGCCCTGATCGGCACATCAACCACGACCAGCTATATCGAAAGTGCGGCCGGTGTTTCTGCAGGCGGGCGCACGGGTTTAACCGCAGCTTTTGTCGGGCTGTTCTTCTTGCTGGCGCTGTTCTTTGCGCCGCTGGCGGGAATGGTCCCCGCTTACGCATCGGCCGCGGCCTTGCTGTATGTTGCCTGCGTTATGGCCCGCGGTCTTGCCGAGATTGATTGGGAGGACATCACCGAATATGCGCCGGCAGTGGTGACGGCAATCACCATGCCGCTGACCTATTCGATCGCGACCGGCATCGGGCTCGGATTCATTACCTACGTGCTCGCAAAAGTGATTGGCGGCAAAGCGCGGGAAGCCTCGCCGGCGGTGGTCGTGTTGGCAATATTGTTCGCAATCAAATTTGGGGTGGCGGGATGAACCTGGCGTCGTCGTGGCAATTCTGGGCTGTTTTGTCTGCAGTATTTGCTGCGCTCACAGCGATTTTTGCCAAGATCGGCGTTGAGCACGTCAATGCCGATTTTGCGACGTTCATTCGTACGATCGTTATCCTCGCGACCCTCGCGTTCATCTTGTTGGCCACGGGGCAATTTCAGTCGCCGGGCGCGATTTCTTCGCGAACCTATCTATTTCTGTTGTTGTCGGGGCTTGCGACCGGCGCGTCCTGGATTTGCTATTTCCGCGCGCTCAAGATCGGCGAGGCCGCCAAGGTCGCGCCGATCGACAAACTATCCGTGGTTCTGGTCGCAATGTTCGGCGTGCTCTTTCTTGGGGAGAAGCTCACGGCGCCGAATTGGCTCGGTGTCGCGCTGATCGCCGCCGGCGCAATTCTGGTCGCCTACCGCTGATCGAGCGCTTTCTTGATCGCCAGGAAATCGCGCCACGCGAACCGTTTCTGCAGTGGACTGCGCAACAGGAATGCCGGGTGGAACGTCGGCATGGCCCGGATCTCGCGATTGCCGGTGTCAAAGGTGAACCAGCGCCCTCGCGTTTTGGTGATTCCCTCCTTGACGCCAAGGAGTGTCTGCGCGGACGGGCCTCCCAGACACACCAGGATGTCGGGATTAGCGAGTTCGATCTGACGCAGGATGAATGGCAGGCATATCTGCGATTCCTGCGGCGTCGGCGTGCGATTGCCGGGCGGCCGCCAGGGCACGATGTTGGCGATATAGACCGATGACCGGTCCATGCCGATAGCCGTGAGCATGCGGTCGAGCAATTTTCCGGAACGGCCGACGAAGGGCAACCCTTCGATGTCTTCGTCACGGCCGGGCGCCTCGCCGACGAACATCAGTCGCGCCGATGGATTGCCGTCGGCGAAGACAAGTTGCGATGCGGTCGCCTTGAGGGCGCAACCGTCGAACTTTTCGAGAATGGTACGCAACTCTTCGAGCGACTTTGCGCTTTTCGCCGCCGCGCGCGCCGCCATCGCAGCCTCGTCGGGAGCCTGCGGGGCCGTCGCCGACGCACGGCTTTTGGGTTCGATGTCGGTCGCCGGTGCGACTTGCGGCGCGATGCGAGGAGCGGATGCCGGCGCATCAACTTCGGCAAAGCGATTGACGGGTTCTTCGCCCAAGAGGGCGTCTACGCCGGTCGCAGCGTAGAATTCGAGCAGGTCGCGCGCCGTGTTGTCGCTCGGGCCCATCATTTATGCACACTAGCATGAGGGCTGCGCGATTGCCGCCCCGTGTGCAAAAGTGGACAATTGGCTGGGGAGAGCGTCATGGCCGAATTACCCGCCCGCGAGGCAATGGAATTTGACGTCGTTGTCGTTGGCGCGGGCCCTTCCGGCCTCGCCGCCGCCATCCGCCTCAAGCAAATCAGCCCGGACATCTCTGTGGTCGTGGTGGAGAAAGGGTCCGAGGTTGGCGCCCATATCCTGTCAGGAGCGGTGATCGATCCGGTTGGGCTCGACCGGTTGTTGCCGGATTGGCGCGCCGAGGATACGCCGATCAAAACCGCCGTAACCGCCGATCGATTTTATTATCTGTCGGCCGGCGGAGCACTGCGGCTTCCCAATTTTATGATGCCGCCACTGATGAGCAACCATGGCAACTTCATTGTCTCGCTTGGCAATGTCTGCCGCTGGTTGGCGACGAAAGCCGAAGGCCTTGGCATCGAAATCTATCCTGGCTTTGCAGCCACGGAAATTCTCTACGATGCGAACGGCGCGGTCTCGGGAGTTGCGACCGGCGATATGGGCGTCGGCAAGAACGGCGAGCCGAAAGACAATTTTACGCGCGGCATGGAATTACGCGCGAAATACACTTTGTTTGCGGAAGGCGCGCGCGGCAATCTCGGCAAACAATTGATTGCGAAGTATGGCCTTGCGACTGAACGCGAGCCGCAGAAATTCGGGCTCGGCTTGAAAGAGCTCTGGCAGGTCGCGCCGGAGAAGCATCGCAAAGGTCTGGTGCAGCACACCTTCGGATGGCCGCTTGATGGCACGACCGGCGGTGGTTCTTTCCTCTATCATCTCGATGACAATCTGGTGTCGGTCGGGTTTGTCTTGCATCTCAATTATTCCAATCCATACCTTTCGCCCTTCGAGGAATTCCAGCGTTTTAAAACCCATTCGTTGGTGCGCGACACCTTTGCTGGTGGCAAGCGGCTTGCGTATGGCGCGCGTGCACTGACCGAGGGCGGTTACCAGTCGGTGCCGAAGTTGGCCTTCCCAGGTGGGGTCCTGATCGGCTGCGATGCGGGTTTCATGAACGTGCCGCGCATCAAAGGCAGCCACAACGCAATACTGTCCGGAATGATGGCGGCGGAAGCTGCCGCCGCGGCGCTTTCCTCCGGCCGCAGTCACGACGAGTTGGCGGACTACGAAGCCGGTTGGCGTGGATCTGCGATCGGCAAGGACTTGTGGAAGGTGCGCAATGCCAAACCGTTGTGGTCGAAACTCGGAACGCTACTTGGGATCACGCTCGGCGGGCTCGACATGTGGACGAGTACGCTGGGGTTCTCGTTGTTTGGCACACTCAAGCACGGCAAGCCGGATTACGCGTCGCTCAAACCTGCGTCGGAATGCGCGCCAATTGCCTATGCAAGACCCGACGGCAAACTGACGTTTGACCGGCTGTCATCGGTATTCCTGTCGAACACAAACCATGAAGAAGATCAGCCGGTTCACCTGCATGTTGCCGACCTTGGATTACAGAAAAAATCCGAGCACGACGTGTATGCTGGTCCTTCGGCACGTTATTGCCCGGCCGGCGTCTACGAATGGGTGGAAGAATCGGGGTCGCCGAAATTCGTCATCAACGCGCAGAACTGCGTCCACTGCAAAACCTGCGACATCAAGGACCCCAACCAAAACATTACATGGGTTCCGCCCGAGGGCGGCGGCGGGCCGAACTACCCGAATATGTGATTTGCGCTGGACGCCGCCGTCACGATACCGCCACATCGAGCCTTTCAAGCTGATTCCACGCGCGCCGTCCGGGAGTTCTTGCGGGAGCGGCGCAAAAAGGCCATTCTCTGCGCAACATCGGCGGTCCGCGCGCACCCGCGGCCAGCCGCTTCATTGGAGCATCGCCCGTGACGTCTTCGAGCTTAGGCCGCTGCATCGTCGGCAGCGCGCTTGCCGCCTTTTTCGCGGCAGCACCCTACCAACTCTCCGCGCAGCCCTTGAGTGCCTTGGATTTAGGCGGCTCGACAGCTTCGGGCAGTTATCTCGCCGCCCGCCATGCCGGTCAGCAGCGCGACGCCGCAGCTGCCGCCGCATATTACCGCTCCGCGCTTAAGCGCGATCCCGCCAACGGTGAATTGCTGGATCGGGCCTTCTTGTCATTTTTGGTCGATGGCGACGTCGATGAGGCGGTGAAATTCGCCGAACGTGTATCTCAGGCCGACAAGAACGATCGTGTCGCACGGCTGGTGCTCGGCGTGGGCGAAATCAAGCGGAAGCAATATCCCGCGGCACGCCGCGATTTGGCGCAATCGATCCGCGGACCCATTACAGATCTCACAGCAACGTTGCTTTCGGCATGGGCTTCGTACGGCACCAATGATGCCAAGGGCGCCGTCGGAGCCATCGACCATCTCGCTGGCCCAGACTGGTACGCGATCTTCAAGGAGTTGCATGCCGGGCTGATCTACGACATCGCCGGCAACGAGAAGGAAGCCGGTAAACGTCTTGAGCATGCCTACAAGCTCGACTCCACTGCGCTGAGAGTGGTGGAAGCCTATGGCAGCTGGACATCGCGCAATCGTTCGCCAAAAGAAGCGCTGGTGATTTTCGAGACCTTCGACAAGGCTTTGCCGCGTCATCCGCTCGTGGTTGAGGCGATGGATAAGCTTAAGGCTGGCGAGAAATTGCCGCCGCTTGTTTCGAATGCGCAAATGGGTGCCGCCGAAGCGCTCTACGGCCTCGGTGCTTCGCTCGGCCGCCGTGGTGGCGAAGATCTCGGCCTGGTCTACCTCCAGCTCTCGCTTTTTTTGGCGCCGACGCATCCGTTGGCGTTGCTGTCGCTTGCCGATCTCTATGAATCGCTGAAGAAGCCCGAGCTAGCGATCAAAGTCTACGAGCGCGTGCCGGCGAATTCGCCGTTGCATCGCAATGCCGCCATCCAGATGGCCGCCAATCTCGATAGTCTTGATCGGGCCGACGAAGCGCAGAAGCATCTCGAGGGGCTAATCAAGCAGCACCCGGATGACCAAGAAGCAATCATGGCGCTTGGCAACGTTCTGCGCGGGCACAAAAAGTTTGCCGAGTGCGCCAACGTTTATTCCAAGGGAATCGCCGCTGTCCCCACGCCGGAAAAGTCCAATTGGGTCGGGTACTATTTCCGCGGCATCTGCTATGAGCGGTCAAAGCAGTGGCCTAAGGCTGAAGCAGATCTCAAGAAGGCGCTCGAGCTGTATCCGGATCAGCCGCACGTGCTCAATTATCTTGGCTATTCCTGGATCGATCAGGGGATCAACCTGGACGAAGGCATGGACATGATTAAGAAGGCCGTGCAGCAGCGTCCGGATGACGGCTACATCGTGGACTCGCTTGGTTGGGCATATTTCCGGCTAGGCAACTACGATGAAGCAACCAAGCAACTTGAACGAGCCATCGAGTTAAAGCCGGAAGATCCGACCATCAACGATCACCTCGGCGACGCCTATTGGCGCGTCGGGCGAGTGCTCGAGGCCAAATTCCAATGGGCCCACGCGCGCGACCTCAAGCCCGATCCCGAGGACCTTCCCAAGATCGAAGAGAAGATCAAGTCAGGGTTGCCCGAGGAGACATCGTCGCAGGCGAAAGCTGGTAAGAAGAGCGGCGACGGCGGCTAATTGCGGCGCGAACGGACAGGTTCATTGAGTGAGCGCGACGCTGGTCGAAAAGGCTTCCGCCAAGATCAATCTGACATTGCGGGTTATCGGCCGCCGCACTGACGGCTTTCACGAACTCGAAAGCCTGGTCGTATTCGCTGATATCGCCGACACGCTTACGCTTCGAACCTCTCAAGACGGGCTCGAGATCACCGGCCCGTTTGCCAGCAAGACGGGATCGGCTGCTGAAAATTTGGTTTTCAAAGCGGTTGCAGCGGTTCGCGGACGCATCGCCGGTGTCAAAGCCGGGCATTTTCTGCTTGAGAAGAACGTGCCGGTAGCGGCAGGCCTCGGGGGCGGATCGGCGGATGCCGCGGCAGCTTTGCGTCTCATAGCTCGTACCAACGGTCTGGCACTCGACGATCCACGCCTATTCTCGGCGGCACACGCCGTTGGCGCCGATGTACCCGTCTGCCTTGATCCGCGTCCGCGCATTATGCGCGGAATTGGCGAATTGCTGTCCGATCCGCTCGATTTGCCGGCGCTTCCGGCAGTGCTCGTCAATCCTGGCGTGCCACTGGCGACGCGGGATGTGTTTGGCAAATTCAGGAGTGGAAAACATGGCAGCGATATTGCCGGTGTGCCGCACGACGTTGACGCATTGATCGAATTTCTGGAGCAGCACGGCAATGATCTCACATCTGCCGCAAGCGCATGTGAGCCCGTCATTGCAGAGGTGCTTGCCGCGCTGCGTGGGTTGTCCGGCGCTAAGCTCGCGCGCATGTCAGGATCTGGTCCGACATGTTTTGCGCTCTTCGGCTCCCGTGAGGAAGCTGCTGCGGCGGCACAACGCCTTGTGAAAGAGCACAACAATTGGTGGGTGAAGCCAACGACGCTCGGTTCAGCTCCCGGTATAAATAGCTGAAGCCTGTTGTGCGCCCTAGTGCGCGCGACCAATGCAGAACGCGACCGCTTCTTCCAACGCTGATTTCATCTCTGATGCGGGCACGAGCGCCAATGCGTCGGTTGCAATTGCGCCATAGTGGCGCGCTCGGCCGACCGTATCTTCGATGGCGTGATGCTTTGCCATCAAAGTGATAGCCTGATCCAAATCGCCATCACGGACATCTGCGTCAGCGAGCGTCCGATTCCAGAATGAGCGTTCAATTTCAGTGCCGCGCCGGAATGACAGGACGACCGGAAGGGTGATTTTGCCTTCGCGGAAATCGTCGCCAATATTCTTGCCGAGCTTGGCGGATTTTCCGCCGTAGTCGAGAGCGTCGTCGATGAGCTGAAAAGCAATTCCGAGGTTCATGCCGAACGATCGGCAGGCTGCAAGCTCGGCCTTCTCCTTTGCAGCCAGCGCTGGCCCCACTTCGCAAGCCGCCGCGAACAATTCAGCAGTTTTGGCGCGGATGACGGCCAGATACTCATCCTCGTTCGTGGCTGTATTCTTGGCGGTGCCGAGCTGCATCACTTCGCCCTCGGCGATCACGGCGGCTGCGGACGAGAGGATGTCGAGCGAATGCAGATCGCCGACCTCGACCATCATCTTGAATGCCTGACCGAGCAGGAAATCGCCTACCAGTACGCTGGCTTCATTGCCCCACAGCATGCGTGCGGCAACTTTACCGCGGCGCATGTCGCTTTCGTCAACGACATCGTCGTGCAAAAGCGTAGCGGTGTGCATGAATTCCACGGCGGCTGCGAGTTTGATATGCCCGTCGCCCGAGTAGCCTGCGAGCCGGGCCATTGCCAAAGTGAGCATTGGGCGCAGCCGTTTGCCGCCCGAAGAGATGAGGTGATTGGCAACCTCGGGGATCATGGCAACTTCGGAGCCCGTGCGCGCCAGGATCGTCGAGTTGACGCGCTCCATGTCCGGTGCCACCAGGTCGGCGAGACGATTGAGCGAGGCGGGATTCGGATTTTCGAATGGAAGGACGACGGCCAAAACTGATCTCCCGCACTGAGAAAACGCAAGCATAGAAACGCTGTGCTAATGCGGCAAGTGCGGTAGATTGTCGTATCACCGCAATTTGACGCGGCCGCATCGGGCAAGAGGATTGCAAGTGGCGACCAGAACAACACCTGCCGCTGCCCACTATTCCCGCTATGTAGCCTGGACGTAGGGTCATGCGCGAACTTATTCGTACCAACGATGCGGTTTTGGTCTCGGCGGTGGTGGCATTGCTGGAAAGCGCCGGTATTCGTCCGCTGGTGTTCGATCAGAATATGAGCGTGCTGGAAGGCTCACTCGGCGTCCTGCCGCGCCGGGTACTCGTAATAGAGGACCATGAATTGCGAGCGCGGAAACTTCTGGAAGACGCCGGGCTCGGCCATGAGCTGCGTCCCGATGGGAACTGATAGCGAATTCAGCGAAGATGCTATTCTCGGCGGCCGGCTACGCGTGCGCCAGCCGTTGCGTGGGCATCGTGTCGGACATGATGCAATCCTGTTGGCGGCCGCGACGGCGGCACGCGCCGGCGAACATGCGGTCGATCTTGGCTCCGGTGTTGGCGCGGCCGGCCTTGCGCTCGCTGTGCGCATTCCCGAATTGAAAGTCACGCTGATCGAGATCGACGCCGAACTATGCGCGCTTGCGGCAGGCAATGCGAAACTCAATGGATTGGATGGCCGAACCAATGCACTTGCGCTTGATGCCGAAAATATTGAGGCACTCAAAACTGCCGGGCTTTCAGCGGGCACAGTTGACCGCGTATTGATGAACCCGCCGTTTCGCGATGCGCGGCGCCAGAATGTTTCGCCGGATCCCCGCCGGAGGCTTGCGCATGTCGGCGTACCCGGACTGCTCGCGCGCTGGGTCGGCAGCGCTACGTGGCTTTTAAAGCCGCACGGCGTATTGACGCTGATTTGGCGTGCGGACGGCCTCGACGAGGTCATCGATGCGCTACGCACCGCGTTCGGCAGCATCGCCTTGTTGCCGGTGCATCCGCGTGAAGGCGAGCCGGCAATTCGCGTGCTCGCGCGCGCGACCAAAGCCGCTAACGGTCCGCAGACCGCTTATCCTGCTCTTACACTCAATGATGAACACGGCCAGCCGACGGCGGCAGCTGAAGCAGTGTTACGCGAAGGGAAAACGCTCAACATTGCGGACGCGTGAGCGCCAAGGCGGGTCTGCCTAAGCTCTACGCCGCCGCGGCACAAATTCGCGCCAACGCCTTTCAGCGAGTTGGCGGCGCATGCGGCCCAAATTCTCGTCGCTGAGATGAGAAAGTACAATAACGGCGCCGATCAACAGGAACAGGAGTGCGATTTTAGGATCCATCGATCCGCCTCATCCAAATGACCACTCGAGGGTGGCGCCTACTGCATTGCAAAAAGCATTCCAAAGTTAAAAAATAGGCAACATTGGGTACTTTCAGTGCAGATCGCCAAAATTTGATGCGATGCAATAATTGGATACCTATAGCTTCTGGATATCGGCCAACCTTTGACTTAGGGGGTATTGGCTGCCTATCTGAGTGAAATGGCCAGTTCTGTGAATCCGCCCCAATCGAATCTCGGTAAATCCGCCATCAATGTACTCGCTCGACTCGTTCCGCGGCGGTTCCGCCGTGACATCCCTGTCGTTCCTGTCGTGCGCATCGCGGGTGTCATAGGGGTCGTAAGCCCCCTGCGGCCCGGGCTGCTGCTGTCCACAATCGCCCGGTCCCTAGAACGAGCTTTCGGCACCCCGCGCGCCCGCGCAGTCGCGCTGGTCATTAACTCGCCGGGCGGCTCGCCCTCGCAATCGCATCTGATCTTTCGGCGCATCCGGCAGCTGGCTGAGGAAAAGAAACTGCCGGTCCTCGCGTTCGTGGAAGATGTCGGTGCGTCAGGCGGCTACATGCTTGCCTGCGCCGCCGACGAAATCATCTGCAACGATTTCTCGATTGTGGGATCGATCGGCGTTGTAGGCGCGTCCTTCGGCTTTCACGAACTTATGGAGAAGGTCGGGATTGAGCGCCGGCTTTACACGTCCGGCGACCGCAAAGCGATGCTCGACCCGTTCCTGCCGGAGAAGCCAGACGATGTAAAACGGATCAAGGCGATCCAGCAGGACATCCACGAACACTTCATCGCGCTGGTGAAGGAGCGCCGCGGCTCGAGGCTCAATGGATCCGACAAAATGCTGTTCTCGGGTGAATTTTGGGCGGCGCAGAAAGCTATCGAGCTTGGACTTGCGGATCGCGTTGGCGATTTACGGTCGACATTGCGCGAACGCTATGGCGAGAAGGTGCATATGCCACTCATTTCTGCCGAGCGTTCGTTGTTCGGCCGACGTTTGCCAGGAGTTAATCTCGCCAACGCGTTCGGCAGTCAGCCAGGTCTTGCTGATGATTTCATTTCGGCGCTGGAGATACGCGCGTTGTGGGGCCGCTACGGATTATAGAAGGCGGCCCGAGCGCTCGTTGCTTACTGGATCGGCTTGTTGCCGAATAATTTCGCCACCGCCGCGACTTGTGCCCGTTGCTGCTCGATCGAGGCAGCAAATTCGGCGGCGTTTCCCGGGCTGACGATTTGTCCGGTCGCGGTCAGTCTCTTCACGATCTCAGGATCGGACGCGACCACGCGGATATCGTCGGCGATCTTGTTGCGCACCTCGTCGGCAATTCCAGGCGGTCCAAATAGCCCAACCAGCCCGTCGAATTCGAGCGAAGGGTAACCTGCCTCGAGTGCTGTCGGGATGTCAGGAATTGCAGGCGCGCGTTCGTGATTGGTAACAGCGAGGACCTTCACTGTTCCTGCTTCGACCTGTGGGCGCACGATCGCATAAGCCGGCATGTAGACCTGGATGACTCCGGCTGCCAAATCGGTGACTGCGCCGGCCGGATTTTTGTACGGCACTTTCGCCATGTTGAGGCCGACGGTGTGCAAATATCCGGCAAACACGAAGTCGGTGAAGCCGGTCGCTGTGGTCCAGTTCAATTGGCCGGGCTTGGCACGCGCCAACGCTTCCAGTTCTTTCAGCGAATTGACGTTCAGCGAGGTCGGGACGCTCACAGCGACGACAGTCTTTGAAATGCGTGCAATTGGAATGAGGTCGCGCGGCTCGTACGGAAGCTTGTCGTGGAAATAGGGGTGGGCGGTGAATGAACTCACCGGAGAAACCAGCAAGACATGGTCGTCATGAGCGCCGAGAAAACTGGTAATGGCGAGGATGCCATCCCCGCCGGGGCGATTTTCCACCACAACTGGCTGGCCCCAGCGCGCCGAAAGTTTATCGGCAATCAGCCGCGCGCCGATATCAACGCCGCTGCCCGGTCCGAGCGTCACGATGAACCGCACCGGGCGAGTCGGCCACGCGTCTGCCGCACCACAGACGCAGGACCACAGCGCCAGCCCGCCCGCGACTAAGGTCGATACCGCCCAGTGGGCTGTAGTACGGCTGCTCATGGCTCCTCCACGGGCCGGGCGGCCATTCGTGATGGCCGTTGCGGCGCCTCTATTGAAATAACCCCAGATGAGGCTAGCTTATTTGCCGATCTTTCGACCAGCCGGGACGTGATGCCGCATATGTGGACGGCGCCCCGAAATTGCCGCCTTCGCAAACGACGCTTTACCCGTTGCTACCGGATCGGAGCTGCCTATGCCCACATTTCTGCTGTCACCGCTCGTAAAGTGGTCAATCGCCGCAATGGGCGGAGCCATGATCGTGCATTGGGCGGTCAAGGAAGCGCGCCGGATCAACGATGAGCTCGAGCAGGCGCGGCGGGTGAAGGCGAAAATTACTGATGCGGAACGTCGCCCGACGTTACGCCGTGATCCGGCGACCGGCGAATATCGGCTTTAAAAAATTTACCAAGTTGGTGATCGGCCGCGCGGTCGTTAGCGTTTGACCGGCCGCTGATGACAGCCGATCATGGCGCCGAAGAACAGCGCGATCAGCACCCAACCAATGAGCTGAAAAGCGAGCATTGCTGTATCCCCACGTCCCTTCTTGTTCCTTTGGTGGGTAACAGTGCGTGTTCAACAACGCGTAAATTGCCCGCGACTTGACCCTCAATTGGGCCGCCACTAGGGTCGAATCTATTCCCGTGCTTAAGAATCAGTATCCATCCGATGGCTGAAGCCAAACTTCGTGCCAGCGAGCGCGCGCATCAAGGCGACCTGGACCCGTCTCGGTCATTCCAGGGCCTCATCCTTGCGTTGCAGCAATACTGGGCAAACTGGGGCTGCGTTATCCTCCAGCCGTACGACATGGAAGTGGGGGCGGGCACCTTTCACCCGGCCACGACATTGCGCGCGCTCGGACCGAAGCCCTGGAATGCCGCTTACGTGCAGCCCTCGCGCCGCCCGAAGGATGGGCGCTACGGCGAGAACCCAAACCGGCTACAGCACTATTACCAATTCCAGGTCATCCTGAAGCCGTCGCCGCCGGATATCCAGGATCTCTATCTCAACTCGCTCAAGACAATCGGGATCGATCCCAAGGTCCACGACATTCGTTTTGTTGAGGACGATTGGGAAAGCCCGACACTTGGCGCATGGGGGCTCGGCTGGGAATGCTGGTGCGATGGCATGGAAATTTCCCAGTTCACTTATTTCCAACAGGTCGCAGGATTCGAATGTGCGCCGGTTGCCGGCGAACTCACCTACGGGCTCGAGCGTCTCGCGATGTACGTGCAGGGCGTCGACAACGTTTACAACCTCAACTTCAATGGCCGCACCGACGAGATGAAAGTCACCTATGGCGATGTGTTCCTGCAAGCCGAGCAGGAATATTCGCGGCACAATTTCGAATTTGCCGACACAACAATGCTGTTCGAGCAATTCAAAATGGCGGAAGCCGCTTGCCAGAAATATCTCGCTGCCGGTTGGGCTGACGGCAAGAAAGAACGTCACTTGATGGCGTTGCCGGCCTATGACCAGTGCATCAAGGCAAGCCACGTGTTCAATCTTTTGGATGCGCGCGGCGTTATCTCGGTCACCGAACGCCAGAGCTACATTTTGCGCGTGCGCGAATTGGCGAAGGCCTGCGGCGAGGCCTGGCTCGCAACGGTTGGTGGAGGCGCGGCATGAGCTATTTGAAAATCGACGGCCGCGAGCCAATCATGGTCGGCGTGCTATAATCGAATCATCTGGCGTGGGGGCGCGCAAAGGCCATGCTGCTCTGGATCCTTCTCGTCGTCGCTGCAGCGTTCTTTCTTTATTTAGTTTTTACCTTCAATAGCCTTGTGCGCACGCGTCAAATGGCGAACGAGGCCTGGAGCGGCATCGATGTGCAGCTCAAGCGGCGCTCTGATCTGGTTCCCAATTTGGTGGAAACGGTCAAGGGCTACGCCGGACACGAACGGTCTGTCCTGGACGAGGTCACGCGGCTGCGCGGAGCGGCGCGCGCGCTGCCCGACAATGATGTCGCGAGCCGCGCGCAAGCGGAAGGTGCTCTGTCGCTTGCGCTCGGCAAACTCGTTGCGCTGGCGGAGAACTATCCCAATCTCAAGGCGAGCAGCAATTTCCTCGACCTCCAGCAGCAACTGAGTCAGTTGGAAACGGAACTTCAAATGGCGCGCCGTTATTACAATGGGACGGTCCGCAATCAGAATGTGCTGGCGCAGTCCTTCCCAAGCAATCTTATTGCCGGGCTTTTTGGGTTTGGCCAGCGCCAATATTTCGAAGCATCGGACGGCGACCGCGCTGTGCCACAGGTCAGCCTGCAGCCGGGCTCTCCTGCGTGATGATCGATCGCCCGGGAGTGCTCGCCCGACCGCGCCGCGCGCTGGAAATGGCGGCGCTGTCCTTGTTTGTGCTGGCCCTGTTGGTCATTTCGGGCATTGCGTTCGCAGCCGAGGCCATCCAGTCATTTGATTCTGATGTCCGTCTTGCCAGAAACGGTGAGATGAACGTCGTAGAGACTGTTCGAGTCCAGGCTGAAGGGCGGGAAATCAGGCACGGCATCTACCGCGACTTTCCACTGACTTTCCGGGACGCCGGCGGCACCTTGCGCGAAGTCGATTTCAGCCTGCTTGGTGTCGAGCGTGATGGCAGACCGGAAAAGTATTCCACAACGCGCCAGCACGGCATCATCCGTATTTACGCTGGCGACAAGGACACGATTGTCCCCTACGGCGAGCACACTTACGTTTTTCGCTACAAGACCGGCCGTCAGGTCCGCTGGTTCGATGGCAAGCCGGAACTCAACTGGAACGTGACCGGCAATTTCTGGCGCTTCCCGATTTTGTCGGCGTCCTACAATTTGCAATTTGTTGCGGGGGGAGAACCCGTGCGCTGGTCCGCCTTTACCGGACGGGTCGGCGCGCGTGGCACCGATTGGCGAGGCAGCCTCGGCGCTCTTGGAACGCTCAGCGTAGAGACCACGCGCCGTCTGGCGCCCGGCGAAGGCCTGACCGTCGTCGCCGAAATCCCTAAGGACGCTGTCGATCCGCCAAGCCAGAATGCACTGCTGTGGTATGAGATTTTCGATAACCGGCAATGGATTTTCGGCGGCCTCGGCCTCGTACTTGTGCTCGGCTTCTACCTTGCGGCATGGGCTGCCGTGGGGCGCGATCCCAAAGGCGGTGCCATCATCCCGCTGTTTGAACCACCCGCTGGAATATCGCCAGCGCTCGCTAATTACATTCGTGATTGGGGTTTTGGCCGCGAAAAATGGCGGGCGTTCACGGCGGCCGCTTTGTCCCTCGCGGTAAAGGGCCTTTTGCGGTTCGACGATCGCGCCGGATCGATGACGCTGAAGTCGACCGGCAAGAAGCCGCCCGCTGGATTCAATTCGTTGCCGGCGGGCGAGGGCGCCATTCTCACCTGGGTGAACGATGAGGGCGGCGCGGCCACGATCAGCAGCGCACACAGCTACGCCGTGGCTAAGGCCGGCGATAATTTTACAAAGAGCATTGAGGCGGAAAGCCGCAACCGGCTTCTTTCGCCGCAATCTCGGTTACGTTGCCGCGGGACTGGCCATGACGGTCGCCGTCGTCATTGGAGTGATCGCGTTCGGTGGACTGCAGGACCAGGACATTTCAATCCTATTCGGGCTTGGCATTGCCGGGTTTGTCGCCGGCGTATTTGGCGTGCAGATTCTGCAAATATTTTTAACCGACGCCAAGTTCGCAACCTTGGTGCGTAGCATCATATCAATCGCCTTTTTTGCGGTTTTCGTTTCTATCTCGACGTCGATCTTGCAGGTGGTGTCGCCGAATAATTTGAAAGACGCGCTGCCAGCGCTGTGGTCGTACATCGAGAACTATCCGTTCGCTTTCGTGCTGGTGACAGCGTTTACGACAGTCAACGGTCTGTTCTTTTACCTGATGCGCGCGCCGACAGCGCTCGGCCGTCCGATTATGGACCAGCTCAAGGGTTTTCGGCTGTATCTCGAGACGGCCGAATCCGATCGTCTCAACATGAGTGGGCCTGAAATTACTTCGGATCGTTTCGAGGCGTTGCTGCCCTATGCCGTCGCGCTCGATGTGGAAAAGCCCTGGTCCGACGCCTTCGCCGCGGCTCTGAGGCGCGCTCATCCCGGACAAGCAGATCCGATGAGCACCTACCAGCCAGGCTGGAGCTCGGGTGGCGGCTGGTCGGGCAGCAATTTCGGGAACGCAGTGTCGTCTTCGGTTGCGGGCATCAGCGGGGCCCTTGCGAGCGCGGTCCCCGTGTCGTCCGGGTCGTCCGGTTTTTCCGGCGGCGGTGGTGGCTCCGGAGGTGGTGGCGGCGGCGGCGGCGGTGGAGGCTGGTAAAGCCTAGCGCGGCAAGGGTGACAGCCGCATGCTGCCTTGCTAGGCAGACCCCACTCGACCTGATTTTTTCACATTCTGGCCGGCATGCCCGATCTTCTGCTCGAATTCCTGTCTGAGGAGATCCCTGCACGAATGCAGGCGCGCGCGGCTGAGGATTTGCGCAAGCTGGTGACGGACCGGCTGGTGGATGCGGGCCTCGCCTACGAAGGCGCCAAGGCATTTGCCACGCCACGCCGGCTCGCGCTGTCGGTGCATGGCATTCCAGCCCGCCAGCCCGACATCAAGGAGGAGAAAAAGGGGCCGCGTGTTGGCGCGCCCGAAGGCGCAATCGCCGGCTTCCTGAAAGCGGCCGGCCTGAAATCGATCAGCGAAGCGAAGGTACAGCCCGACAAGAAAGGCGATTTTTATATTGCGCTGATCGAGAAGCCGGGTAAGGCGACCATCGATGTGATCAAGGAGTGCATGCACGCGAAGTACTGCAGACGTTTCCATGGCCAAAGTCGATGCGCTGGGGACCGCAGTCCGCCTTAGGACTCCGTTCTGGAGGACATCTGAAGCTGCGTTCGGGAGGAAATTTTCAGCTTCACGGATTCAAATGGGTGCGTCCACTGCATTCAGTCGTTGCGATCTTTGGTCCGGAAACCGAAGAGCCGGAAATCGTCGGTCCAAGATACGACAAGACGACATCAAAGCATGGTGACGAAACGCGCGGCCACCGCTTCATGGCGCCTGCGCCATTCAAGGTGCGCCGTTTTGATGATTACGTTGCCAAGCTCGAGAAAGCCAAAGTCGTGCTCGATGCCTCGCGGCGTGCGGATATCATCCTGATGGACGCGAAGAACCTGGCTTTTGCGCAAGGTTTTGAATTGGTGGAAGACGAGATTCTCCTTGCCGAGGTCTCAGGCCTGGTCGAATGGCCAGTGACGTTAATGGGCACTTTCGACCAGGCATTCCTGTCGATCCCCGATGAGGTGATCCGCGCCACGATCCGCAACAATCAGAAATGTTTTGTCTTGCGTGATCCGCAGACAGCAAAGCTCGTCAACAAATTCATCCTTGTCGCCAACGAGGAAGCGATTGATGGCGGCAAGGCGATCGTCGCTGGCAATGAGCGCGTCATTCGCGCACGGCTATCCGACGCCAAGTTCTTCTACGAGACGGATCTGAAGAAGCGGCTCGAAGAGAGGCTGCCGAAATTCGAGCACATCGTATTCCACGAAAAGCTGGGGACGCAGGCTGAGCGTATCGCGCGCATCGTGTCGCTCGCCGGGCAGCTTAGCGATGTTGTCGGCGCCGATCGGGCAAAGGCGGAGCGGGCGGCGCAGCTCTGCAAAGCGGATTTGCTAACGGAGGTCGTCGGTGAATTTCCAGAGCTGCAAGGACTGGTGGGCCGCTACTATGCCGAGGCTCAGAATGAGAATGAAGCGGTCGCGCATGCTCTCGAGGATCATTACAAGCCGAAAGGGCCAGAGGATCTTGTCCCCGCGGACCCGGTTTCGGTTGCCGTCGCACTCGCCGACAAAATCGACACGCTTACGGGATTTTGGCTGATCGATGAAAAGCCAACTGGAAGCAAGGACCCCTACGCACTGCGGCGCGCGGCTTTGGGGACGATCAGGATTATATTAGAGAATCGTTTGTCACTAAGCTTGAGAAGCATTGCTGAAGGTCATGTGGAAAAGGGCTTTGGATCATCTTATTTAAAAGTTGCAGGCAAGCTCGACGATCTCATGACATTTTTTGAAGATCGTCTAACCGTCCAACTGCGCGAACAAAAAGCGCGGCATGATCTCGTTGATGCGGTATTAGCGACCGGATCATTGGTTGAGGGTCACAGACTTGTATCGGTTGTTGATCGCGTCGACGCGCTCGGCAAATTCCTCGACACTGACGACGGCAAGAACCTGCTCGCCGGCGAGAAGCGCGCGTCGAACATCCTTCGTATCGAAGAAAAGAAAGACAAGCGCGATTATTCCGGCGCGCCTGACCCAAAGCGCTATGAACTCGCCGAAGAAAAGGCATTGGCTGAAGCAGTCGACGTCGCCAAGAAGGAGGCCTCTGCCGCTGTCGGCAAGGAGGATTTTGCGGCTGCCATGCGTGCAATGGCCAAGCTGCGGCCGCGGGTAGATGCTTTCTTCGAAAAAGTGACCGTCAACGTCGATGACAAAGCCTTACGGGAAAACCGCCTCAAGCTTCTTAACGAGATCCGTGAAGCCACCCGCGCGGTCGCTGATTTTTCCAAAATAGAAGGCTAAGCTGACGGCCCCGCCATTTGGCAAAGCCAATGGGTGTGTCCATGTCAGCTTATGCACGCGATCCCGTTCTCACTCCTGTTTCAATCGCAGACCTGCGTCCGACGCAGATTTCAGTCGGGATGTATGAAGTCAAAGAGAAGCGCAAACGTCTGCGCAGGCGAGGCGCAAAGAAGATCGGAAATTTCTTGGGTGACCACATGATTCCGGTGATCCTGGGTCCCAAGAGACGTCACTATGTCATCGACCACCATCACCTCGCGCTTTCGCTGCACTCCGAGGGGGTGAAAAAGGTGTTGTGCACTGTCGTGGCCGATCTCAGCGAGCTCGATTCCGATGACTTCTGGCTTGTGCTCGATCATCACAGCTGGGTGCACCCCTATGATGAGAACGGCCGCCGCCGTGATTTCTCAAAAATCCCGAAAGCGATCGGCAAACTCAAGGACGATCCATTCCGAAGTCTTGCCGGCGAACTTCGGCGCGTCGGCGGATTTGCCAAGGACACCACGCCATTCAGCGAATTTTTGTGGGCAGATTTCTTGCGGCGGCGCATGGATCGCAAGGCGGTGCAACGGGACTTTGGGGCCTCCCTCAAAAAGGCAATGAAATTGGCAAAGAGTCTCGATGCCCGCTATTTGCCGGGCTGGTGCGGGCCCGTCAACTCATGACATGTCACTAGGGCACAAAATCCTAGGAACCAGCTATCGTCTGGCGATTTGTTTGAAGGTCAGCAAAGGGGATTTAGGTCATGACCATTGGTATTGCGCATTTGCAGCCCATCGTTGCGCTCATCGCAGGCATTCTTATTCTCGTCATCCCGCGCCTGCTCAACATCATTGTCGCCGTTTATCTGATCTTTGTTGGCTTGCTCGGTTTTGGGCTGTTCCACTAGGTCGAATTCCTGACTTGCATCCGGCCGTTCGGCGGTGCTTTTAAGGACCGTCGTCCCACCAACGTTGCTTGACCAATGGCAAAACGAAAACGTTCGCGCGTCAGCGCAAAAAGCAAGAAACGAACGGTGCGGAAGGCATTGCAGCGCAAGCCGAAGGCCGCTGCCGGCCTGTCCAAGGGCAAATGGGTCTACGGCTTCGGCGATGGGCGTGCCGAGGGCAAGGCCTCGATGCGCAATCTGCTGGGCGGAAAGGGCGCCGGGCTCGCTGAAATGGCCAATCTAGGCCTGCCGGTCCCGCCCGGGTTCACGATTACCACGGATGTCTGCACGTACTACTACGGGCACAACAAGCAGTATCCGAAGGATCTGAGCGCTCAGGTGGCGAAAGCGCTCGCAAAGGTCGGCCGCATTACCGGCAAGACGTTCGGTGACAAATCCAATCCGCTGCTGGTTTCGGTGCGATCGGGTGGCCGTGCCTCGATGCCGGGCATGATGGACACAGTGCTCAATCTTGGTCTCAACGACGAGACCGTTGAGGCGCTTGCCAAGAAGTCCGGCGACCGCCGTTTCGCTTTTGACAGCTATCGCCGTTTCATCACGATGTATTCCGACGTGGTGCTTGGCGTTGGCCATGAGCATTTCGAAGAGTTGCTCGACAACCACAAGGAGCGGCAGGGCTACAGCCTCGACACGGATCTTTCGGCCGACGATTGGGCCGAACTGGTCGTGCGCTACAAAAAACGCGTTAAGGACGAGTTGGGCCAGGACTTTCCGCAGGATCCGCACAAGCAACTTTGGGGCGCCATCGGAGCTGTGTTCGGATCCTGGATGAACCAGCGCGCCATTACTTATCGCAAGCTGCACAATATTCCTGAAAGCTGGGGCACGGCGGTGAACGTGCAGGCGATGGTGTTTGGCAATATGGGAGACACATCTGCAACAGGTGTTGCCTTCACGCGCAATCCATCGACCGGTGAGAAGAAGCTCTACGGCGAATTTTTGATCAATGCGCAGGGCGAAGACGTCGTCGCCGGTATCCGCACGCCGCAAGAGATCAGCGAAGCTGCGCGCAAGGAGGCTGGCTCCGACAAACCGTCGATGGAGTACACGCTTCCGAAGGCCTATGCCGAACTCAAGCGCATCTACAATGTGCTTGAGCGCCACTACCGCGACATGCAGGACCTGGAATTTACCGTCGAGCAAGGCAAGCTATGGATGCTCCAGACGCGCTCTGGCAAGCGCACCGCGAAGGCCGCGCTCCGCATTGCGGTCGAACTCGCTAATGAAGGCCTCATTTCAAAAAACGATGCTGTGTTGCGCGTCGATCCGCTCTCGCTCGATCAGTTGTTGCACCCGACTATCGATCCACGTGCGCACCGACGCGTCATCGCCACCGGCCTGCCGGCTTCGCCGGGCGCCGCGAGTGGCGAAATCGTGTTTTCATCCGATGAAGCGGCGCAGCTCAAAACCGACGGAAAGAAAGTCATTCTCGTTCGTGTGGAAACATCGCCCGAGGATATTCATGGCATGCACGCGGCGGAGGGCATTCTGACCACACGTGGCGGCATGACTTCGCACGCCGCTGTCGTTGCACGCGGCATGGGCAAGCCTTGTGTCTCCGGCGCCGGTTCTTTGCGCGTCGACTACGCCGCCGGCACCATGACCGCCAGCGGCCAGACTTTCAAAAAGGGCGACCAGATCACCGTCGACGGGTCGACCGGGCAGGTCCTGGTCGGCAAAGTGGAAATGATCGAGCCCCAGCTCTCTGGCGAATTCTCGACCTTAATCGGCTGGGCCGACAAGGTGCGCAAGCTCGGCGTGCGCGCCAATGCCGACACGCCCAATGACGCAAAAGCGGCCGTACGTTTCGGCGCCGAAGGTATCGGCCTCTGCCGTACCGAGCACATGTTTTTCGATGAGGGCCGTATCCAGGCGGTGCGTGAAATGATCCTCGCCGACGACGAAAAGTCGCGGCGGGCGGCGGTCGAGAAACTTCTGCCCATGCAGCGCGCTGATTTCGTGGAATTGTTTGAGATCATGGCTGGCCGCCCGGTGACCATCCGCTTGCTCGACCCGCCACTTCACGAATTCCTCCCTCATGGCGAAGAGGAAATCGCAGAAGTCGCTGCCGCCATGGGCGCGGACCCGAAGAAACTTGCGGGCCGCGCCAGCGAGCTTTCCGAATTCAATCCGATGCTTGGATTCCGCGGCTGCCGCATCGCCATCGCCTATCCGGAAATCGCGGAAATGCAGGCGCGTGCGATTTTCGAGGCCGCGGTGGAAGCCGCCAAGCGCACCGGCAAACCCGTCGTGCCGGAAGTGATGGTGCCGTTAATTGCGACAAAAGCTGAGTTCGATCTGGTCAAAGCGCGTATCGACGCCATGGCACGGGCGGTCGCGAAGGAGAAGGGCGTCAAAGTCGACTATCAGGTCGGCACAATGATCGAGTTGCCGCGCGCGTCGTTGATGGCCGGCGAGATTGCACAAAGCGCGGAATTTTTCTCTTTCGGCACAAACGACCTGACGCAGACTACTTTCGGCATTTCGCGCGATGACGCGGCGAGCTTTCTCGGTATCTACACCGCGCGCGGTATTTTGCCGGCCGATCCATTTGTTTCGGTTGACCAGGAGGGCGTCGGTGAATTGGTCAAGATCGGCGTCGAGCGCGGCCGCAAAGTTCGTCCCAAGTTGAAAGTTGGTATTTGCGGCGAGCACGGCGGCGACCCGGCGTCGGTCGCCTTCTTTCACGAAGCGAACCTCGACTATGTGTCCTGCTCGCCATTCCGTGTGCCGATTGCACGGCTTGCGGCAGCACAAGCGGCCCTTGGAAAAACCGCGGCGAGTCAGGCGTAAGGCGGTCCCTACACTGCGACCTTGCCGAGGAAGTCTTCGACCTCGAGCCGCAGGTCAGCAACGGCATGTTCCACCGCTTCCGAGGCATCGCGCACGACTTCCGCTGAAGCGCGGGTCTGTGTTGCCGCTCCCGCAACATCACCCAGCACCGACACCACGTGCCCGGTTCCTTCGGCCGCACTGGCGACGTTGCGCGATATTTCACTGGTCGCCGAATTTTGCTGTTCGACTGATGCCGCCACCGCAGCGGTATTCTCATTGATCTCGTGCATGCGCGTGGCGATTTGCCGGATGGCCTCCACTGCGCCAGAGGTGGAGTTTTGCACCGAGAGAATGTGATTGGCGATATCTTCAGTTGCCTTGGCGGTTTGCACGGCGAGCGATTTGACCTCGGAGGCGACCACGGCGAAGCCTTTCCCGGCCTCGCCGGCGCGGGCGGCTTCGATGGTGGCGTTGAGCGCCAGCAAATTTGTTTGCCCAGCGATGTTGCGTATCAGCTTGACGACATCGCCGATTTTCTGTGCGCCATCGGCCAGCCCGGCGATTTCACCATCTGTTGATCGCGCCTCACTGGTCGCCATCCCGACAACGCTATTCGTGTGTGTGAGTTGACGGCTGATTTCGCTGATCGAGCGCGACAATTCGTCCGCAGCCACTGCCGCGGTTTCAACGTTGACCGACGCCTCGTGGAAAGCATGCACCGCGCTTTCGGCGCGTTGCGACGTATGCTCGGAAGAACCGAACAGCGCGCCCGCGGTCGAGCGCATAGCGGTGGCGCTCCCGCTTACGCTGGACAACAGCTTCTCGACCGTCGGCCGAAATGAAGCAATAGCGGAATCGATGGTCGCACGCCGCTGGTCCTGACTCCTGATGGCGGCGCGCTCTTGCTCGGCGTGGCGCTGCTCGGTGACGTCTTCATGGGTGGAAACCCAGCCGCCGCCGGGCAATGGTTCGTTCTTGGCAAGTACGATGCGCCCATCGCTCGCCTGAACGTAGTGCCCCTGACTCTTGCCTTGCGCCATCGCGTCGAGAATTTTCTGGACGTAGCTATCGACGTCGCCGGCGAACAGGCCAGTCTGTTTGCGATATTCAATCAGGCCTTTGAGCGTGCACCCTGGCTTCACGACATCGGGCGAGAGTTTGTACATCTGCAAATAGCGAGTGTTGAGCAACGTGATGCGGCCCTGCGCATCGAACATGTTCAAACCTTGCGACATGTTGTTGAGAGCGGCGGAGAGCCGACGATTTTGTGCACGCAGCCGTTGATGGAAAACGGCGAATACCACAAATGCCGCCAGGCACACACCGATGAGCACGACTTGGCCCATAACAGTCGATGGCAGGATGGAATTGAACATGCTGGCCCACGAAAGAGTCCGGTTGCAATATTGGGCAGCAGCAATTGCGATATAGTTAATTTTTATTTCCCGGTTATTACCGTGAATACTGCAACATCAGGACGCAAAACAGTCCGGTTCAGCGCAGAAGCAGCATGCGGTGTCTGCTGGGCTGATGCGCTGCGCTGCGGCCGAAGTTCAACGTTTACCAACCCCCATACGAACCGGGCCGAGGTTAACGCCTTCGCAAGGTTAATCAGTCAATAAAAAAATCTGTCGCATTGTCGCCACCCGGCGGCAAGGCGGTAGCAGGACGTTGCGGTGTTGCGTTGAGTGACCGGGAAGCAGTTTCGCCTGTGGGTCGGCGGCGGATGGGCGCCGCGCTCATTGCCATTGGATCGCTGTTCATTGCGATGCTTCCCGAGAGGACTGGATTTCAGGACCTCGGCGCAATGCTCGCGCGACAGCCTGGCGTAGCGAAACGTTGGCAACAACATCTCATCGCGTCGCCCTTTGGCACCATCCACGCTGCAATGTTCAGCCTGCCGAGACCGGTTGGCACTGCCATTCCGCATCCGCCGATTTATGCGCTGGCAAATTTCGATCCATCCGACATCACAGGGTCGATCAGCAAACAGCCGCTCGGTGACCCAACGGCGCCATTGCAGTTTCCCAAGGCTAATCGCAAGGCCAAGAGGGATGCGCTTGTCACGCGGCCGCGCGAACCGTTGCCGCCTTTACCACCCGTGCCCGCAATCGAACCGACGCCGGAAGCCGATGTTGACGTGGCGCCGGAGAAGGAAAAAACGGCTGGCCGATTTGAACCGTACTCACAATATGAGCTGCCAACCGTTCCGGACGAACGTCCGCCGACGCCGGATGTCGATTTGCCCTATACCGATATTCCGCCATCCAATTTGACACCCGTGGCACCGCAGAAGGGCACCGGCAAGGACGCAGCGCAGATTTACTTCGGCGCGAGTCCGGTAATAGGCGGCGCTGAGGCAATTGCGCCTTGGGCGCCTGGCGAAGCCCCGGTCGTGCTTGCCTCGCGCGGCGACCCCGATATCAAAGAATCCGCGCTTGCTTCGCGTTCGCCGGACGATGAGCATAAAGTCGGCGAGAGTGTTGCTAACAAAGGCGAGGTTACGGGTGACGACCAGCGGCCGCACTCGCCCGCAGAGCGGCTGGCGCTCACCGGCGGCTCGCTTGCGAAGGCCGAAAAGTGCCTCGCTAATGCGGTCTACTTCGAAGCGCGCGGCGAGTCGGTTCGTGGACAAATTGCGGTCGCGCAAGTGGTGATGAACCGCGTGTTTTCGCCGTTCTATCCGAATGACGTCTGTGGCGTCGTTTATCAGAACGCTGGCCGGCATCTGGCGTGTCAGTTCACTTTCGCCTGCGACGGCATTCCGGACATCGTCAACGAACCCGATGCATGGGAGCGCGCCAAACGTATCGCGCGCGATATGCTCGACGGCAAACTATGGATGCCGGAAGTCGCGAAGTCGACTCACTACCACGCCTACTGGGTGCATCCGGACTGGGTTAACGAGATGAGGAAAGTTTATAAGCTCGGCGTGCATACCTTCTATCGCCCCCGCGCATGGGGTGATGGCGACGATGAACCGACTTGGGGCGACGCGGCGACCACCGAAAAGGAAGCCGCGAATGAGGAAGCAAAAGGGCCGGTAAGCCATAGCCTTGAATGGCTTAAGTCAGAGGAAGGCCAGGCCTCGCTCCGCCAGAACGCTCACAAATAGCTGCAGCCGCGCAAGCCATGCGTGCCGCAAATGCGCACGATCACGAATTTTCGTTTTGGATGAGGCCCTCGAGTCTATATGTTCCGCGCGTATCGCGCCGGAGATGCCTCGAATGTCCATACAAGCGACCACTGACAGGCCAGCAGCAATCGGTTGGCGCACCCCTATCGTGGTGGTCATCTGCGGTTGCTTAATCGCGATGGTCGCTTTCGGGCCGCGATCTTCGCTCGGCTTTTTCCTCACACCGATGTCGCAGGAGCACCACTGGGGCCGCGACATATTCTCGATGGCCCTCGCCATCCAGAATCTGTTGTGGGGCATTGGACAACCCTTTGCCGGCGGCATCGCCGATCGTTTTGGCGCCAACCGTGTGATGATGGTCGGCGCCGCGTTTTATGCGCTCGGCCTGGCGCTGATGGCGCATGCCACGACTCCCGGCATGCTTGATCTCTCCGCCGGCGTATTGATCGGGCTTGGGCTATCCGGCTGCTCGTTCAACCTCGTCATCGGCGCATTCGGCAAGCTGTTGCCGGAATCATGGCGCTCACTTGCGTTTGGAGCGGGCACTGCCGCGGGTTCGTTCGGGCAGTTCCTCTATTCGCCAATCGGCGTTGCGCTGATGGATCAATTCGGCTGGCAGACCGCATTGACGATCTTTGCCGGCGTTACGATGCTGATTTTGCCGCTTTCGATGGCGCTGGCGACGCCGCGCGGCGGCGCAGCGTCTCCGGCGGCCTCGCGTCCGCCGCAATCATATCAACAAGCGCTGGCAGAAGCGTTCGGGCACCGCAGCTATGTTCTGCTGGTGCTCGGCTTCTTTACCTGCGGCTTCCAGCTCGCTTTCGTAACCGTGCACTTGCCGTCATATCTGATCGATCGCGGGCTTTCCGCCCAGATCGGCGGCTGGACGCTTGCCACGATCGGGCTGTTCAACATTATCGGCTCGTTGGTGTCCGGCTATCTCGGCAATCGCATGCCGAAGCGCTACATCCTGTCGATTATCTATTTTGCCCGTGCGCTCTCGATCATCGTATTCATTACGTTGCCGGCCAGCCCGGTCACCACGCTGATTTTCGGCGCCGTTACTGGTCTGCTGTGGCTCTCGACCGTTCCGCCCACTTCGGCACTGGTCGCTGTGATGTTCGGCACCCGATGGCTTGCGATGTTGTTCGGCTTCGCCTTCTTCAGCCATCAGGTCGGTGGGTTCCTCGGCGTGCTGCTGGGCGGTTTCGTGTTCGACAGTTATGGGTCCTATAATCCGGTCTGGTGGCTGTCGGTGTTTTTTGGTGTGATGTCGGCACTCATTAATCTGCCCATCGTGGAGAAGCCGGTCGCGCGCGCGGCCATGGCGCCGGCCTGAGGCGGCTTGCACGGACGCCGCGCACGCGCCATGAATGCCGGGCTCAACCGGCGAGGCGCGCGTGGCGGCATTCAAAGCAATCGTGATTGAGAAGGTAGAGGGCGGCACCAAGGCCGCGCTCGCACAGTTTGATGAAGCCAATCTGATGGACGGCGACGTGACCGTCCGCGTCGAATATTCAACCCTCAACTACAAGGACGGGCTCGCCATTACCGGCAAGGGGCCGGTGGTGCGCCGGTTTCCGATGATTCCCGGCATCGATTTTGCCGGCATGGTGGAGTCGTCCACCAACGCTGCGTGGAAGGCAGGCGACAAGGTCATCCTCAACGGCTGGGGGTGTGGCGAAACGCACCTGGGCGCATACGGCGAGAAGGCGAGGGTGAAGGGCGACTGGCTGGTTCCCATGCCGAAGACCATGAGCGCGCGTGACGCTATGGCGATCGGCACCGCGGGCTATACCGCTATGTTGGCGGTGATGGCCCTGGAGCGGCACGGACTTCACGCGACAAATGGACCGATCGCGGTCACCGGTGCGGCTGGCGGGGTCGGCTCAGTCGCCATCGCTATCCTCGCCAAGCGGGGGTTTGCCGTGCATGCGGTCACCGGCCGGCCGCAAGAGGCGGATTACCTGAAAAGCCTTGGCGCAACCGAAATTGTGGACCGCAAGGAACTTGCAGGGCCTGCCAAGCCGCTCGCCAAGGAGCGCTGGGCCGGCGCTATCGATGCGGTGGGTTCGACCACCCTTGCAAACGTGCTGTCCATGACCCGCTATGGCGGGGCGGTAGCGGCCTGCGGCCTGGCTGGCGGTATGGACCTCCCCGGCTCGGTCGCTCCGTTCATTTTGCGCGGGGTGTGCCTTTACGGCATCGATTCCGTGATGTGCCCTGTGGAACGCCGCCGGGAGGCCTGGAAACGCCTGGAAAATGACCTGGATCCCCAAAAACTGGCCTCGATCTCACGCGAAATAGGCCTTTCCGACGTATTTGGCGCGGCTCCCGAGATCCTGTCCGGCCAGGTGCGTGGCCGGATCGTGGTCAAAATCGGGTAAACGCGTTCAGGATTTGTCGACGAAAGGCGTGCATACTTTGTTAGGCCTAAAAATCGGGCCGAGGATGTTGTAATCTGTTGCGTCAGTCGGAGTACGGGGAATGTTGCGTTGTGTTGCATTGACGGCTGGCCTGTTGGCCGCGCTACCGGCCATTGCGGGCGAAATGAGCGCAGACGAGGCCCGGCGCTTCGTCATCGGCAAGATGTTCAGCTACACGTGCTTTGAAGGGACGCGCGGACAGGGCCGCGTGAATTCCGACGGGTCTGTCGCGGGGTCCGTCCAATTCCAGGGCTCAGGCCCCGTGCGCTATGCACACCTCCCGGCAAACACGTTGCAGGTGAAGGGCGAGTCCGTCTGCGCTTCGCTGCGCGGGATGCCGTTTCAGCCTTGCTTCAGTCTCGAGCGCACGAGCGATAACACCTTTCGTGGTTCGGTTTCCGGAATGGGCTTTGCCTACTGCGAATTTACGCGCCACGGGGGCCGGACAATCTTGGCCCACAGCATAGAGCGGCCGCGCAATCCGTCCCCGCTCGGCTTGCGGCCGTCGTTCGCCGCTGACAACAACAATAACTGACGTTCACGCTTTCGCCGGGAAGATCATGCACGTCGTTGTCGCGTGGGCATAGAGCTTGCCCGCGCGATCTTTGAGATCGCCTTCCGAAGTCGCGACCGTCCGTCCACGATGCACGATGCGGCCTTCGGCGCGAACCGGACCCGTTTCCTTAGTAAGCGGACGCACCAAATTGAATTTGAGCTCGAGCGTCGTCCATGTGTCGCCCTTGGCGAGCGTGGAAAAAATTGCGCAGCCGAGCGCAGAATCAAGGAGTGTCGCGGCGAAGCCACCATGCACGGTGCCGATGGGATTGTAGTGGTGGAATTCCGGCACGCCTTCGAACACCGCACGGCCTTGTTCCACTTCGGTAAGGTGAAAGCCCATCAATTCGCTGATCGGCGGGTTCGGTACCTTGCCGTCGATGATTGCCTTGAGGAAACCAAGGCCGTCGTAGGATAAGAGGATTTCCGGTGTGACGACACCATAGGTCTTACTGCTCACCACGCCCCCCGCATCTGACTGCTATCAGTCTACCTCACTCGCCTACGCGATATCGAGCCGGAATGGATCGCCCTCGGCTGCCGCATGGCCGAGCCCGATGGCGTCGATCGCATGGATCATGCGGCCGTCACGCTTGAGCAGACGGTCGGCGATGGAAACGATGCGCGAATTCGGCTGCGCCGTCCGCGACGCGCGGCGAATGTCCCAGGCAATCTGCATTTCGTCGCGCTGCGGATTGAGCGCGCAAGCCGCGACAAAGGCGCCTGCAGTCGAACGGCTGATACCTGCAAAACAATGCATCACCATCGGCGCCACGCGATCCCATGCGCCGACAAAATCGATCAACCGCTGGACATGCTCGTGGGCAGGCGCGGTATAGCCGTCCATCGGTGTGGTGATGTCATCGACCGCAAGCACGAGGTGGTTCTCGGGCGCGATATGAGTCGGTCGCTGCACGCGGTCAACAAGCCGCAGCAGGGTGACGATATGGCGCGCCCCGGTCTCGTCGACCGTCGCCTGGAGCCGCGCGAGTGAGCAAACATGAATCATGAGCAGTATAAAAGCGATTCCTTCAACATATGTATGACCTGAATGACGTTATGAAAAGCCTCACGGCCGCAGAAGTTTTTCAAAGCGTTCACTGTAACGTGCCTGCGCAATTCCAGCCGGCCATGGGCTGAGATAGTCGCGTTCGAGTGCCGCTGAAAATTTCGGCGGAGGCCCGAAAAACTTCCGCGCTTCGTCATCGGCAAAGCCGGCGAGGCGCGTGGCTTCGAGATAGGCGGCGCTGCGATCGGCTGACTTGATCAGATTTTGCAGGCTTTCGGGCAGCTTTGCCGGCAGGCCGAAGCGCAAGTGGATAGCTGCGAGCAGGCGCTTTTCGACGGCTTTGTAGCTGTCGCCGATCACTGCTTTGAATGGTGAAATCATGTCGCCCACCACGTATTCGGGCGCGTCATGCAACAGCACAGCCAAACGGCCGTTGCGGTCAAGGCGGGGGACCTTTGCTCGCGCCAACGCTTCGACCAACAGTGAATGTTGCGCCACCGAGAAAATATGTCCGCCTTGTGTTTGCCCGTTCCAGCGCGCAACGCGCGCGAGGCCATGTGCGATGTCCTCAACTTCGACATCGAGGGGTGATGGATCGAGGAGGTCGAGGCGCCGGCCAGAAAGCATGCGCTGCCATGCGCGCAGTGCAGATTTCGAACCGCGTGCCGGCGTTCGTGACGCGCTCATCGCTTTCTGGCGAGCTTTGTGCAGGCTGTGTGACGGAAGCATGTGACAAGATGGTCATTGACCATGCCGACGGCCTGCATGAACGCGTAGACGATCGTCGGCCCAACGAACTTGAAGCCGCGCGCAATCAGCTCTTTTGAAAGTTTTTGCGACAGCGCGGTTTCCGCCGGCACCTGCTTGGTGGTGCGGAAGTTGTTGAGTTTTGGTTTGCCGTCGACGTGTTCCCACAGCAGATTTGAAAATCCCGGTCCGCTTTCCATGATCTGGAGCCATGCGCGGGCCGACGATACAGCGCCCTCGATCTTGGCACGATTGCGCACGATCCCGGCATCCTTCATCAGCGATTCGACCTTTCGCCTAGGATAGCGCGCAATTTTTTCCGGCTGGAAATTATCGAAAGCGCGGCGAAAATTATCCCGCTTGCGCAAAATGGTGATCCACGAAAGCCCGGCCTGGAAACCGTCAAGCACTAGCTTTTCATAAAGCGCGCGGTCGTCGAATTCGGGTACGCCCCATTCCTCGTCGTGATAGGCGACGTAAAGCGGGTCCTGCTTCGGCCACGGACAGCGCGTGAGCCCGTCCGGATGGAGAACGGATTTGGTCATACCGGGGCTTTCGTCTCACCAGGCCAGTCGAACTTCGCCCAAGTCGGCTTTACCGCGCGAATGATGATGCCACCGGCTTCGAGCGGCGTTCCGGCCGCGAGCGCGTCTTCAACCTTATCGAGGCGCAAGAGCGCGAGGCCGCGGCCTTTGGCGGTCGAGCCCAGCGTGCCGATCTGCTTGTCGCCCGCCGTGATCGGCAATCCGCTGCTTGGCGCATAGTCATCATAGGTGACCGGCACCACGCGGCTGCGCGCGCTGGCGCGATGTTCGACACGAGAGACAACTTCCTGTCCGACGTAGCAGCCCTTTTCGAAGTCGACGCCGTTGAATTGGTCCAGGTTGGCTTCGTGCGGAAATGTGTTGGCATACATAAAATCGAAGCCACCGCGCGGCACGCCAAGCGCAATGCGATGGGCTTCATACGCGTCGGCATCGACGTATGTCGCACCGAGGTCGGCGGCAGCTTCGGCGGCGAGATGCGGCGGCAGCATGATGCGTGACCCCAGCCCTGCAAGGCGTGGGTCGGGGTAACAAAGGCCGTAGTCGCTTTCGCCGTTGCCATCCCAAACTGCCATCACACCAAGTACTTCGGACAAATCCTCGCTCATCACCTTGGCGCGCAACTTGTAGAAATTCAGCTTTTCCACCAGCGTCGTCGCCAGTGCCCGTGGGCAGTCAAGGAAAAAGCCGCCGCCGTCTTCGGCGGACGCCTCTGCAATGATGAAATCGGCGATGATCTTGCCTTGCGGTGTAAGCAGCGCGGCAAAGCGCGGCTTGTCCGGCGCCACCTTGGCCATATCGTTGGTCACAAGCCCATTCAGGAAGCGCCGGGCGTCATCGCCGGTCACTTTGACCACACCGCGGTCGGGGAGGAGTGCTGTCTGCATGCCAAATCTCTGGGGCCTCACGCGATAGTCTCTTGCCAGAACTCTCGGCGGAACGTAAGCGCTGAACACGGTCTTCGCAGCCCCCCTCATCCTGAGGAGCGGCCGAAGGCCGCGTCTCGAAGGATGAGGTCCGGGCGATAAGCCCTCATGCTTCGAGACGGCCGCTCCGCGGCCTCCTCAGCATGAGGGCGTGAATGGCTGACAGCTACGACCTGATCCTCAAGGGTGGCACGGTGGTCAACCACGACGGTGAGGGCTTGCGCGACCTCGGTATCCGCGCCGGCCGTTTCGCTGTCATCGGCGACCTGTCGCGAGCGTCCGCGGGTGAGGTGATTGACTGCCGCGGCCTGCATCTCTTGCCAGGGGTGATCGACAGCCACGTTCATTTCCGTGAGCCGGGCCTGACCCACAAGGAAGACCTGGAAAGCGGTTCGCACGGCGCGGTCCTCGGCGGCGTCACGGCTGTTTTCGAAATGCCGAACACTGACCCTCTCACCACCACGGCCGCGGCGGTCGCTGATAAGGTCAAGCGCGCGCATCATCGTATGCACTGCGACTTCGCGTTCTACGTCGGTGCCACCCGCGCGAACACCAAAGATCTCGGCGAACTGGAGAGGCTACCGGGTGTCGCTGGCGTGAAGGTATTCATGGGGTCATCCACCGGGTCGCTGTTGATCGAGGACGACGAAGGCGTACGCGCGGTGCTCAAGGCGATTCGGCGCCGGGCGGCATTTCATTCCGAAGACGAATACCGGCTGCGTGAACGTATGAATCTTCGTGTCGAAGGCGATCCGCGCTCGCATCCCGTCTGGCGGGATGCGACAGCCGCACTCATGTCCACTCAACGCCTCATCCGGCTTGCGCGCGAGACCGGCAAGCGTGTCCATGTGCTGCATGTCACGACAAGAGACGAAGCTTCATTCCTGGGTGACCACAAAGACGTTGCAACGGCGGAAGCGACGCCGGCTCATCTCACGCTGGCCGCTCCTGAATGTTACGAGCGGCTTGGCACGCACGCCCAGCTCAATCCGCCCATCCGCGACGCCGGCCACCGCGATGGTCTCTGGAACGGCATCGCACAAGGCGTCGTCGACAGCATCGGCTCCGATCACTCGCCCCATACGCGCGAGGAAAAAGCTCACCCCTATCCGAAGACGCATTCCGGCATGACCGGCGTACAAACGCTCGTTCCGATCATGCTCGATCACGTCAAATCCGGCCGGCTCTCACTTCTGCGGTTTGTCGATCTCACCAGCGCAGGCCCGGCACGGGTGTTCGGCATGGCGGCGAAGGGCCGCATTGCCGTAGGCTATGATGCCGATGTCACGGTTGTCGATCTCAAGCGCCGGGAAACAATCACGGACAAATGGGTAGTGTCGCGCGCGGGGTGGACGCCTTACAACGGTGTATCCGTCACCGGCTGGCCGGTGGGCACGGTCGTCCGCGGTCACAAAGTGATGTGGGAGGGCAGTCTCACTGCACCGGCGCAAGGCGAGCGCGTGCGGTTTCTGGAAACGCTGGCCGCCTAAACAATTTCTGGAAACTATTGCCGCGCCTGGTCGAGCGAGAATTCGCCGTTGCGGATGCGCGTGCTCAAGCCTTCGGTAAATTTGGCCGCGGCTTCTTCGCCATAAGTGGTCACGAACTCGGCCAAGGCGGCGAACAGGCACGCTTGCGCTAGGCAATCGCCGTCGATGCCATCGAGGCGCGCTTCCGCCCAGGCTTCCTGCAAATAGCCCAGCGCAACAATTTTCTGCTCGCGGTCGGATATCGGCTCGCGCGCGTTTGTCGAACTCTCAGCAATTGTCATTGTCACTAACGTCCCGGACGTCCATTGCGGACGCCAACTCACGTCCCAAAACGGACGTTAGCACGGCGACCGGGGACCGTTAGCGCACATTAAACAAAAGGTTAATTGGCGTATCGTGCCGTGATTTCTCGGGCGATTTTCGCACCTTCGTCGAGGTAACGGCGAATGGCGAGGTCAGCGGCGGGGGTACACGTGCGGTACGTCTGCTGGAAGCCGCGATAACCACGATTGAAGCTGGCCACGATTTTGCGGCGGCGCTCGCCGTTCGGGACTTCCGCGTCAATCAGAGCCTGCATTTCGTTGCGCCATTTCTGTCCCTCATTGGCGCCGCAGATCGCACGCAGATAATGCAACGCGCCCATGACTTCGGCGAGCCTTTCCAGCTCGCCATCAAATGGAGCGGGCGTTTCATTTTGCGCGCGCGCGGGCAGCGCGACGCACAATAAAATAGCCCCGATGGTCAATAGCCTTTTCAAGTGGTCTCCCGAAATCTTTGTGCGCATGATATGCGCCGGCTGGATGGCAATCGCAAGGCACGGGAGATCAGGGCGCCCTCGCCAAAAGCGCAGCGGCGGCGGCGACGATCTCGGCGAGCCCGTCGGTGGTCCGATAGCTTGCAAGCTCGGATGGGTCGATCCAGCGTGCATCGTCGAGCTCTTCATTGAGGACCGGTTCGCCCGCAAGCCAGCGCGCGGCAAAACATAAAATGACGAAATGCCGCTCGACCCGGTTGTGCGCATCGCGGACGATCGCCTCTCGATGTCCGGCAAGCGCAACCGGTTCAATGTCGAGCGATGTTTCCTCGCGCACTTCGCGAGCGACGGCACCGGTTAGTGTTTCACCGTTTTCAACGGCGCCGCCGGGGAGAGTATAAAGATTGATCGCTGGATTGCGCGCACGCCGCACCACAAGCACCTTGCCGTCACGGATGATGGCGGCGCTGACTGCGAGATACGGGCGCTGTGGGTAAGTTCTCTCGTCGGCCACGCGATCTATCGTTTCATAAGTTTATCGACGACTTCCTGCGGCGTCGACGAGCATCCTCCATCGGTTTCGCCATTGATGATCGCACCTGCGCGCGCGATCAGCGGCTTCAACCAACGGATGGCATTTTCGGCGAGCGCCGTAATTGTCTCCGGAGGCCGCTCGGTGTCCATCGCCGCACGGGTTGCCTCTAGCACGACGGTCATCGTAACGGCCAGCGTATCGAGATTGTTGCGCAGATCCGGATTGGCCGTGTCATAGGCAGCAACGGCGAGATCGCGCGTCTTGAAGTGTGAAGTCCGGAAATGCTCCCGGTAGCTCATAGTCTCCCAGGCCAGAAAATCGGGACGAAACTCCGGACAGCTCGCGAGCATGTCGAGCAGCATCACCGCTTCGCTGAAGCGGTTGAGATAGTCGGTCGCAAGACCGGTCGCCGGATTGATGTTGGCATCGGAGAGCCGCGTTTCGATATCGGCATCACGAGTCTCGTCCGAGGCTTGCGCGGCGCCAGCGCAATCCTGATATTTCATTGAGCCCCATCCCCGAAGCCTGCCCGGCTGCCAGTGTTATGATGTGGGGTTAAATTGCGCTTAAGCGCGCAGGATTTGAGGGTTGGTCAATGTGCGGCCGTTATACGGTGACTTCAGCGCCGGAGGCGATCCGGGCCCTGTTTGGCTACGCCGAACAGCCCAATTTCCCACCGCGCTACAATGTGGCGCCGACCCAGCCAATTGCCATCGTTCGCCTGTCCGAGGGCAAGCGTCAGTTTGCGCTGGTGCGCTGGGGCCTGCTGCCGTCGTGGGTGAAAGACCCCAAAACCTTCACCTTGCTGATCAACGCACGCGGGGAATCTGTATCCGATAAGCCCGCCTTCCGGGCGGCAATGAAACGCCGGCGCTGCCTCATTCCGGCCGACGGCTTTTATGAGTGGAAAGCTGCCGGGGTACGCAAGCAGCCTTACTATGTCACTGCCAGGTCGGGCGGGCCGTTGGCCTTTGCCGGCCTGTGGGAGACATGGACCGGGCCCAATGGTGAGGAGCTCGAGACGGCCGCCATCGTTACCACGCGGGCCAATCGCGCGCTTTCGACGATCCATGAGCGGATGCCCGTGATTATCCCGCCCGAAGCATTCGATCTGTGGCTCGATTGCACAAATGTCGACGCTGAAACGGCTGCAGCGCTGATTGCGCCGGCGCCGGAAGCGCTGCTCGATGCCTACGAGGTCTCGACTGCCGTCAATCGTACCGCCAATGACAATCCGAAGCTGGTCGAGCGGTTTTCGCCACCCGCCGAAGCCGTGCCGCCCCCGGCGCCATCGGTACCGCGCCAGCGTGCCAAGCGCGTCAAGAAGGACGACGGGCAGGGGGCGTTGTTCTAGAGCGTCGCTACAGAACTTTGCCGGGATTGAGAATGCCGTTGGGATCGAGCATGCGCTTCAAGCCGCGCATCAGTTCGAGTGCAACCGGATCTTTCACTTTCGGCAGTAAATCACGCTTCAGCTTGCCGATGCCGTGCTCAGCCGAAATCGAGCCGTGATACTTGAGGACGATCTTGTTGACGGCGTCGTTGACCTCGCCCCAGCGTGCAAGGAACTGCGCCATATCGGCGCCGACCGGCTGGCTAACATTGAAATGCACGTTGCCGTCACCGAGGTGACCGAACGGCACCGGCCGGCAACCCGGAACGATGGCTTTGGCGGCCGCGCTTGCTTCGTCCAGAAAATCCGGCACCGACGCGACCGGTACCGACACGTCCGCCTTGATCGATCCGCCTTCCGGCTTCTGCGCTTCCGGCAGGATATGGCGCAAATGCCAGAACGCTTTCGCCTGATCGATACTGGCCGCAACGGTCGCGTCCTCGACGAGCCCCTGCGCGCTGGCATCGGCAAGCAATTGGTCAATGCTCTCGCGCAGGCCATCGCCATGTTGCGATGACACTTCCATCAGAACGTACCAGGGATGCTTGCCGGTGAGCGGGTCGCGAACGCCATGGCCATGCTTAACCGCAAATTCGATCACATCGCGCACGATCAATTCGAAGCTTGTTACTGTGCCACCAACGCGTGCCTGCGCCATATTGAGCAACGTCACGGCAGCTTGCGGGGAGGGCACGCCGACGAATGTAGTCTCGACCGCGTGCGGTCGAGGGAACAGTTTGACTACCGCAGCAGTAATGATGCCGAGCGTGCCTTCGGCGCCGACAAAAATATGACGGAGGTCATAGCCCGTGTTGTTCTTTTTGAGTTTCGACAACAAGTTCATCAGCCGGCCGTCGGCGAGCACGACTTCCAGCCCCAGCACGAGGTCGCGCGCAATGCCGTAAGCGACTGCGCCGGTCCCGCCGGCATTGGTGGACAGATTGCCGCCGATCGTGCAACTGCCTTCGGCCCCGAGAGAGAGTGGGAACAGCCGGTCGGCCGCCGTTGCCGCGTCTTGTGCTTTTGCGAGCACGACGCCGGCTTCGCAGGTCATGGTGTTGGACGCGGCGTCGATTTCCCGGATTTTATCCAGGCGTGTGAGCGAGAGAATCAGCTCGCCATCGAATGGAATTTGCCCGCCGACCAGGCCCGTATTGCCACCTTGGGGCACCAGAGGCGTCTTGGTCTCGTTGGCGAGCTTGAGGATCGCCTGAACTTCGGCAACCGAACCGGGGCGCAGCAGCATCGATGTACGGCCATGATAAAGGCCGCGGCCCTCGATCAGAAAAGGCTCAAGCGCCGCCGGATCAGTAATGGCGTATTTGTCGCCCACAATGCTCGCAAAGCGCGGCAGTAGGTCGGGCGATGGCGCTCGGCGGAGCTGTTCATTCATTCCGGCTATCGTCCTTGTCTCGGTGCGGCGGCGCGCTTGAGGCGATCGTTGATCGCCTCGCCCAGGCCATCGTCTGGCACCTTCATTACCGCGATGCGCCTCACTCCGGAAGCGTCCAGCGCGCGGAGATGGGAGAAGAGGTTTGCCGCCGCCTCAATCAGGTCGCCGCGGGGCGACAGATTGAGCATTGCGCCCGCCGGCGCCGCCGTCGGGCCGAAGGCAAGCAGTGCTTCCCCGGGCTGCGAAGCATCGGCGTCAAGACGTAGCGCAGCCTTCGGAGCGTAATGTGACGTCATCATGCCCGGCGCCACCGGCGCTTCATCAGCGATTGGCGAAATCGCGAGCGCGCTGCCAAGGACGCGCTCGATGACTTCGCGTGCAATGCCGCCGGGGCGAAGGAGTGCCGGCCGCTCGAGACAGGATACGATCGTCGAACTCGACACCGACGGTGCACGGTCCGGCGTCGACGATGAGATCGATGCGTCCCCGCAGATCGGCGAGCACATGAGCAGCACTGGTTGGAGATACGTGGCCCGAGCGGTTCGCGGATGGCGCCACCACGGGCCCGCCGAACGCCGCGAGCAAGTCACGCGCGACCGGATGCTCCGGCACACGCACCGCGACACTGTCGAGGCCGGCGAGCGCGAGATCGGCGACACCGCAATCCGGTTGTTTAGCCAACACCAACGTCAGCGGCCCCGGCCAGAAATTCGCCGCGAGTTTTTCAGCCGCAGGATTGAAAACACCAACGCGCCGGGCCGCGGCGATATCCGCAACATGTGCGATCAGCGGGTTGAATGAAGGCCGTCCTTTGGCAGCATAAAGCCGCGCTACTGCCTCGCCATTGCGCGCATCGGCGCCGAGCCCGTAGACCGTTTCCGTCGGAAAGGCGACCAGCCCGCCTGCGCTGAGGCAACGCGCGGCGGCCTCAATCGCCTCGCGATCGGCCCTTAAAATGCGCGTTCCTGGCTCGGCCGTCATTGGCTCTCTCAAGCTTGCGTTTAGGAATGCCGGGGTTATAAGTCCGGCCTTCAGTCGGAGTGTAGCGCAGTCTGGTAGCGCACCACGTTCGGGACGTGGGGGTCGCAGGTTCAAATCCTGCCACTCCGACCAGCTCCCCACTTCGAGCGCTGATTTATCACAACTAACTGGTAATGCTATAGAACTCGGGGGCGGCCGAGTACACAAGCGCGTACACAGACGCGCGGTGCGGATGGTCAGTCTTACGCAGGACAGCAAGGGAAATTACAGGGCTCGCAAGCGTCTTCCCGACGACGTCAGGGAGGAGTACGGGCGGCTACATGGCCGAAGCGTTGAGGACAAATTCTTCCGCAAGGCCCGCACGAAGCCGGCTGTGGCGAGACGTGAGTTCCACGAATGGTCGGCCCACGTTGAAACGAAAATTTCCAACATCCGCGCACAGCGAAACGGCGAGGGCATCTCGCTGACGCGACCAGCAGACGCGCGCTTTAGCAGGCGAGTGGTACGATTGGTTTGTCGCTCGACACCCGTTCACAGATGACATTGAGAAATGGGAGCGCGTCCGTGACGGTATTCACGAAGCGATGCGTCAGGAGACTGGCGAACGGCGTTGGGAAGCCAATGACCCTGATGAACTCTGGCGAGAAGATGAGAGCCTTAGAAAGGCTATGCGTCCGTTGTTAGCGGACGCGGGTGAGACTGCGCAGTTTCTCGCCGCCAAAAGCTTAGTGCTCAACAATGAAACGCACTCGCGGTTTCTTGACTTCTTGTACGAAGACCTTGCTGCAGCACTGCAGCGCTTTAAGAGAATTGCAGAGGGCGACTACGCATCCGACGCTTACCGCGAGAGGTTCCCGAAGTTTGAGGGAGCCGAAGCTGGCGAGACGCCTTTGCAGCTCTTCGACGGTTGGGCTGCTGAGCGAAAGCCGCGCGCGACACCATTGAAAGCTGGCAATACGTCTTTCGCGAAATGGAGGCGCAATTCAAGGGCAGAAGCGCTGGGTCAATTACAGCCGACGAAGCCAGGGTTTGGATTAAGGGCATGGTTTCGCTTAATCGATCTGCGGGCACGGTGGCTAAGACGTGGCTTAACGCAAGCAGCACCGTGTTCGGGTGGGCGCTTAGGCAGAAAATCGTTCGCCGCAATCCGTTTGCTGACGTACCCTTTGAGGTTCCGCGAAAGACCAAGGTCCGTGACACGTCAGCGCTTTATGCTGACGAGCAGAAACTCATTCTAAAAGCAGCGCTTCAGATTGCCGATACAAGGACGCCTGACGATGCGGTGAAACGGTGGGTTCCTTGGCTTAGTGCCTATACAGGTGCGCGAGTCGGCGAGATAACGCAGCTGGGGAAGAAAGACGTGATCGAGCGTGACGGTATACATGCAATCCTAATCACCCCGGACGCTGGCACCGTGAAGACGGGATACGCGCGTGCAGTGCCACTGCATGAGCATTTGATCGCGCAAGGCTTCCTTGACTTTGTTTCAGCGCACGAAGATGGGCCTCTCTTCTATAATCCTCCACAGGGCAATGCAGGAAAGAAGCCGCGCTACGCGCAGGCACGACAGCGCCTCGCTGCGTGGGTGCGAAGTTTGGGAGTTTCAGACAAGGAAGTGCGGCCTAACCATGGTTGGCGCCACACGTTTAAACAAATCGCTGACCAGGCAGGCATCACCGAACGAACGTCCAACTACATCACGGGTCACGCTCAATCTAACGAAGGTGCAAAATACGGTAAGCCGACGCTCGCTCAAATGGCGGAGGCCATGAAGAAGTTTCCACGCTATGAACTTGGATAGGTGAGATGCCGCGGCGAACCAACCGACCGATGACCTCCAAGGTAACTGAAGCCGAGTTATTGGATATTGAGAGGCGATGTAAGCGGCGTAAGGACAGACCCGACGCTCTGTCGTTCCGCAGCATCCATGTGGCGGAAAAAGTTTTCAATGGAGAAACCGCGATGAGAACCTCGCAGAGAGTTACAACCACTTACGGGAACTCGTTCGTGTCCTGAAGGCAACAAAGAAACCATTCGATCCTTGTTGTCACTCCGATAGGAGAGAAGTTCTACTTATTGGAGGGGCACCATCGTCTAGAAGCGTATCAGCTTGCGGGTTGGCGGAAGCGCATACCTGTCAAGTTTTTTGAGGGCACCGTCAAGGAAGCTGAGGACCAAGCGCTGATCCTGAACATTAAAGACAAGTTACGGATGACCCGAGGTGACAAGTTTGATGCTGCGTTTAGGCTGTTGAAGCAGGAAAGCAAAACATATGAACAGATTAGCGAGCTGACGACCGTTTCACTCCGGACCGTCAATAACATGGCGAAAGTTCTGCGAGAGTGCCCTGACGTACGCTCGTAGTCCTCTTGGCGGAAAGCATTATGGACCTGTCAGCAGGGAAAATTTGCGAGCGATGAGCCGGCCCCAAGTGATTGGAGAGAACAGAAGGCACTCAAGCTAGCCAAACAGTTGGTGAAAAATGTCGGAGTAGGATTTGTGCGTGAGCCAGACATTACGGCGCGGGCACTGGAAATCATCGATGAGAAGCTCCCAAGCGCGCTCGTCTACGCATGGCTGGATACGGCGCAAGACGTGTTGGTTGAGGTGATGCGAGAACAGAACAAAGAGAAAGCCGCAGAACTACTGCTCGAGTTCCAATATGGCTTGAGCGCCAGACCCTTTAACGACGAGGAAGATGATCTTTGAGCGTGCAAGCACGAATGTGCAAATTGCACTTTTGAAAGTGAATATTGATATACCAGGACAGGGCGTCAAACGGGCAATTCAAACAACAGCCGCCGAGCTTTAGCGGTATTTTTGAAGTCGGGGGTAGGGGCTTTTTTGGGGAAAATTTCAGCGGAGAGGGACCCGTGCACGCGCGCGTGGCCGGTCAGTGCGATTGCAAGCTGAGTCAAGATAACTCACCCTGTTTAGATGGCTTTGGCTGGCAGACTGTTCAAAGAAGACCAAAAGCGGACATGTGCAGCGCAACTAGGGATTCCGCTTTGTGCCAATAGCGGACATTGTGAGCGGCGTTCGCGTCAACAAAAAACCCCGGGGCTTTCGCCCGAGGGTTGATCGGCCACAAAACCAAATTGTTTAGGCAGCTACTCTCTGCTTGCGTCTGCGCCAAGCACCGACGCCTGCGCCACCGCCAAGGATGGTGCCCATTAGCCAAACAGCCGCGGGAAGAGGCGTCTCGCCACCCTGCCTGCCACCCGGGAGCAGGACTGCGCCGACCACGCCGGTGCATCCGTCACCAGTGCAGCCGTATCGGCTTATGTCTGACGCGAACCAGACATCCTGATTATTGTACTGACTCGTGGCGCTCACCGATCCCCGCAAAGTCTTGGACTTGAAAGTCGAAGCTCTGCCCATTTGTAGGACCGCAATTTCCCTGTGTGCAGTTACTCGTAATTTCCCAGGTAAAGTTGCCGAAGGGAGCATTGCCAACCGGAGACACCGGCCCGCTAAGGGTGAAGTGTGAAACGCCGGTGCCGGTCAGCGAACCAGGAACGACGGTCCCCCCGGTTGCGAGACTGAAGGTGAAGAGCTCGTGTGACCCGGTATCGAGCAGGTAATTGGGGGAAACGTTTACCGCTATATCGACCTTCGTACCGCCGAGGCTCGATATAGTCACCGTGCCGAAATTGCCCGAACCGAAGGCATCGGATAACGAGAACTGATAGGTGCCTAGGGCATCCGTAGCGTTTAATGTTGTGGCGCTGCCGACTGTCGGTGCTGCCAAAAGCGCCACAAACGAACACGCGGCAAGCACGCCGCGCCCGGCGGCCGAAAAACGAAGAGACAAAGACATTGAAGATTCCTGAATAACCCACGCCACCCCGATGAACTAATGACTTCGGTATGTTGCGTCTTGTGATTGTTCGCCAAAGATTTGGTATTTTCTGACATCCGGTTGATGTCCGCTTTGGGTCAACAGCAGACATCCGCACTGCAAAACGGCATGTCCGCTTTACCCCCAATAGCGGACATGTGCGCCGCAACGTGGGCTGTCTGCTTTGTGCCAAAAGCGGACGCTCACAAACTGAAAGACCGCCTCGCGGCGGTCTCTCCAAAATCCGATTTGTGTTTTGATTAGGCTGCGAGAGCAGCAGCCTTCCGTTTCCTGCGCCAGCCGAGCAAACCCAACGCGCCGAGGCCGGTGGCGAAGAGCGGGAGTGTCGCTGGCAGAGGCGTAGCAAGTCCATCGCCAATTCCATCACTAAACACAATGGCGTAGTGATCTGGATCGTTCACAGTGATTATTGGATCAACGGTTGCATCCGCGAAGAGGCCATCAGGAAACCCACTCCCGCTGATGCTGACATGTCAACTCTATAAATTGGACATGACGAGGCGGTGATAAGACATGCCGAAACGGTAAAAGGAACATTTACGAGTGAAAACGATTGTCCGTTCTCTGAAATAACCGCACCTTCGTTCCCATAAACGTGCAGGAAAGTGGCCGCATTCTCATCCAAGGCGAAATTACCAGTGAACGCGCCGACATGGTTCGTGCCGGTCGCCGTAATGAACAATTGCGCGTGTTGCGGGTCGCTAGCAGTGGGTAGGGCGACAACGTAGAAATAGTAGTCAAGACTTGCACTTGCGGTAGCTTGTCCAATAACCCCGGCGTTGCTAGCTACAGCTGCACTGGCTACTACACTTGGCATGATCGAGGGCTGTCTTCCAGCGTTGGCAAAAACGCCATTTACTGCCCGTTCGCCAATGGGTCTCATTCGGTGGGAATAGACTGGGGGCTGGAGAGGTCCGTGCCCGCATTTGGCGTGGTTGCAGGTAACTAAACGTTCCGGCGCCCGTTTGCCTCTCCCAATATCGACAACTGAAAGGAAATGTCAGGTAGTACGATCAGTGGGTTGAGGCCAATGGAGGTCGCATTAGCGGTAGAGCCAACTGCCAGCAGCACATGCAAGATTGCAGTTGTTGCTATGAGTAGAAGCGTTTTCTTCAGCGCCCCCAGTACGACAGTCTGCGCTTTCTTCTTCCTGCGCCAACCCAAAAAGCCAAGGGCGCCTGCACCACTCGCAAAGAGTGGCAATGCCGCGGGGACAGGTGTTGCCGCCTGAGCGCACACGTTTGGTCCGAGTTCGCAAAACATTGCGCCGGCTGCGAAGGCGCAATCCGTCCGAATTTCATGTGAATTAGCCCCCAAGTCCCCACGCCACGATGGTATCGTCGCCCTCGGACCCTTGGTTGTCAAGGAACGAGCTGCAATCATGCCGAGAAATTGGTTTGTGCGCTAACAAACGTGATGTTTAGTGCATCTCACCGCGCAATTAGGTCCATGCTGATTGTCCGCTTTGGGTCTAAGCGGACATGTGCAGCGCACAAGCCGATGTCCGCTTTACCCCCGATTGCGGACATAAAGGCGGCCACGAGCCAATCCAAAGTCAAACAACAACGGCGGGGCTCTTGGGATTTTTTGAAGTCGGGGGCGGGAAGCTTTATTGGAAAAATGTCAGCGGAGAGGGACCCGTTCGGACGCTGGCGCGGGTGGAACAGTGCAGCTTGAGTCGAAAATGATTCGCCTGTTTAGGTGGCTTTCGGCTAGCGGACTGTTCAGAGAAGGGGCATTGTCCGAACAGTAAGGCATCCGGGGAGCGCGAAACGCATGGCCAAACGGCACCTCAGGCTGGTCACGCCAGCCACCGTAAACCGAACAGTCAGGCCCAGACGGCCCCCCAACGCCGACCTGCGGACCCGCGAGTACCTGACGGAGGCCGAGGTCGAGCGGCTGATGAAAGCCGCCACGAGAAACCGTGGGGCCACCGGGACGCCACCATGATCCTCGTGGCCTACCGGCACGGCCTGCGGGCCTCCGAACTGGTGGACCTGCGCTGGGACCAGATCGAGTTCGCCTCGGGGACGCTGCACGTCCGCAGGGTCAAGCAGGGCACGCCAAGCACCCATCCGATCCTCGGGGACGAGTTGCGGGCGCTGCGGCGGCTCAAGCGCGAGCAGGAGCCCAAGTCACCCTTCGTATTCACGTCGGAGCGCGGAGCACCCTTCAGCACCGCCGGGTTCGCCCGCATGGTCGAGCGGGCAGGGGTCGAGGCCAAGTTGGCTTTCAAGGCGCATCCGCACATGCTCAGGCACGCCTGCGGCTACGCCTTGGCCAACAAAGGGCACGACACGCGCGCGTTGCAGGCGTATCTCGGCCACCGCAACATTCAGCACACCGTCCGATACACTGAGCTGTCGCCGACGCGGTTTAAGGATTTCTGGCGTAGATGAGCAAACGGTCAGCCAAATGCCGATGCTATCGCGCTGACTAATGTCGGCTTTCGGGGTAAAGCGGACATGGCGTTTTGCGCCGCACATGTGTGCTTTTGACCCAAAGCGGACATGAGCGTCGCGGTTTGCACGCAGTAAACTACCCATTTTCCCTGAAAATCCGCTTGGTCACCTTGGCAACGATGGAACCATTGCTGGCAGAACGGCATTGGCGTACCATGAATGGAATTGGGTGACCGACCGAGGTAAAACCCAATGACCGAAGACAATTTTGCATCATCGATCCTTGCCGGACTGCTGCTGATCATCATGTTCGGCAGCATGCGCGCTTTCTACGGATGCTGGCCGTGGGAGTACCGCAAGACGTGGTACCGAACACAAAAAGAAATCGCGCATCTGAATGCTTTGATGGGGCCATCTCGGCCATCAGACTGGCGGAACCGGCTGACACCGAAGAAGCACCAACGATGCCAGACCCGATTGCTGACGCGCTTCGAGAGAAGATCGCCGAGTCTATGAGCTGGACGCCACAAAGCGACGATGCGCTGCGTGCTGATAGGGAGAATGAATACCCAAAGCAATCTACGCGTTTTGGTTGATAGCCCTGGAGGTTAGGCCCGTCGGATCATGGCAGCCATCGAAGCCCACTACGCGAAAGAGAAAAGGATAGC
>CAVUPX010000011.1:0-20066 GCA_963743405.1 uncultured Alphaproteobacteria bacterium
TGCGAGCGCGTTGGCCTTGAGGCGCGCCGATACGCGTTCGGTTAAATCCCACAAATGCTGTTCGAGGGGGCGGAAATCCCCAATATCCCGCTCGAAAGTGGTTTCTGCCGAAACGCTTTTGGTGTCGCGCCCGGGGTCGACCGCGCGCGTGTCCATTCCGCGCGCGAGGCGCCAGAGGCGCGCGCCTTCCTCGCCGTACCGGCGCATCAAATCGCGCTCGTCGGCGCGTTGCAGGTCGGCGATCGTGCGAAAGCCGTCGTTCGCTAGCTTGGCTGCACTCACCGTGCCAACGCCGTAGATGAAACCGACCGATTTGGGCGCAAGAAACGCGACAGCTTCGCTTTGTCCGAGCGCAGCAAAGCCGCGCGGCTTGTCCATGTCGGAGGCAATCTTGGCAAGAAACTTG
Organism: uncultured Alphaproteobacteria bacterium; assembly: GCA_963743405.1. Taxonomy (GTDB): domain Bacteria; phylum Pseudomonadota; class Alphaproteobacteria; order Rhizobiales; family Xanthobacteraceae; genus Pseudolabrys. The sequence goes on from CAVUPX010000011.1 coordinate 407, forward strand.
TTGGCCGAGAGTCCGATCGAAACGGTGATGCCAACGTCGCGCTCAATTGTGGCGGCGAACCTTGCAAGCACTTTTGCAGCGCTCATGCCATGCAGCCGTTCGGTGCCGGTGAGATCGAGAAATGCCTCATCAATCGACAGAGGCTCGACCAGCGGTGTGAGCGCAAACATCGCGCTGCGCACTTCGCGTCCGACCTGTACATATTTTGTCATGTTCGGTTTTATCACGACAGCGTGCGGGCAACGCTGCTTCGCCTCGAACATCGGCATCGCTGAGCGAATTCCGTAAGTGCGTGCGACATAACATGCAGCTGCCACGACGCCGCGCTTGCCACCACCAATAATCACCGGTTTGTCGGCCAGCGAAGGGTCGTCACGCTTTTCGATGGTTGCGTAAAAAGCGTCGCAATCGACATGGGCGATGGTGAGCGCGTCGATGTCGGGGTGGCGCACCAATCGCGGCGAACCACAAAGCGCGCAACGCACCGGCTGAGCGGGCGTGTCGGCAAGGCAGTCGCGACAAAAATTCATGGCATCTCGCGCTCCCAGGGACGGCCGGCAAGCGTTGTACGCCCCCTGTCGACATCGGCCGGGTCAATGCCGGCTTCGCTTGCAAAGGTTGCGATCAGTCTGTCGTCCGAGGCCAAATACTCGAGTACGCCGGCCAGAAACCCAGGCTCACGCGCCGCCGTGCGAATCTCAGCCGGACCAATGCCGGTTACAGCGAGGAAGCGCCCGAGGCGCTCACCATCCCCGGCAATGAAGGTAAGAGCCTGAATCGCAAGCCCTTCTGCCTGTTCCCGTGTGAACGGATGGCTTTGCTTCATCAAGTAAATTTGCCTTTCCGTAACTTTCCGGCACTTGTTTTAGTCACAGCGGCTTAGCGTGCCAAACCGATGAAAAGTTGTCCGATGTTTGTCGGACTTATCCACCCTCCGTGCCAAACCGTAGAACAGACGTTTCTCAGGAAACATTTCGAAAAGAGGCGGGGCCCCGTTAAAGGTCCCGCCTCTCGCGTTTTGCTATTTTAAAATCTCTGATAGCGGAATCACTCCCGCCCAGAATGACGTATTGTATGGCTCAAACGAGTACCTTGATAGGGGCTCGGAGCGGCTTCGTTATGCAACATGAGATGCAGGCTGATGTCCGCTTTGGGTCAAAAGCGGACATGTGCAGCGCAAACACCGATGTCCGCTAAGTGCCATAAGCGGATATCCCGCCACCTTATCCGATCCCCCGTCGGCTCGGCTGATCAGCGCCGATGCTTTGAATTTGATGCTATTATGGAAGATGTTCCTGCGCGAGCAATTTCATTTCGGCTTCTGTTCTTGTTTGTTTGAATGCCATGATCCAGAGATCAAAAAAATGCGGTCGGCGACCGCCATAGGTGCTCTTAAAGCCGCAGCTGAGGAAAAGGTTACTCAGCACTGAAAAGGTGAATCCACATTTGTGCGCCATGTAGTGGTTACCAGCCGCGATTGCCGCGCGGTGACCGTACAAGACATCGAGTGGAGAAATCGGCCCGACCGGCGATTGATAGATTGGCTCAAGCAATTTATCCGCTGCGACAAATCCGCAAACCGCCTGCAGGTCCGGGCATGTCAGAACAACAAAACCGTCCTCCGACAACACCCGTAAAAATTTACTCAAGACCTGCCCAACTTCGTGCGGGTAGACATGTTCAATATTGTGCGATGAAAATATCGCGTCGACCGATTTGTCGGTGACTGCTGACATGTCGACGACTGTTCCAACGACATCGGGCGAACAGCTGGGGTCGATATCAAACCTGATCTCTTGCCAGGCATCGGTATTGAAACCGCGCGTGGTATTCGATTTTTTAGCCGGGCCGCAGCCGACGTGTAAAAACTTTCTCAATTTACTGTTTCCAAATACCGCGAGATTGGACAGGGCAAGGTATCGTACCGGAGGAATGTTACGTTGAGGAAGGGTCCCCTTCGGGGACTACCACGTCAATTGATGGGTTCGTGCAAACTGCGCCATGTCCGCTTTGGGTCATTGTCCGCAGCGGCATTTCGCCCTTGGCGCGATCGCCCGCAGCAACAGCGTTTTCCCGGCGCTCTTCGGCAACCCGTTCATCGATGTATTCGACGATAGGCGAGATGACGGCTGGCAACATGTCGAGTAGACACCTCGCGCCCTCCATTTTGAACCACGGCAGCACAAGCTGCAAACAGCGCTGACCCAGGGTGGACTTCAGCGCAGGACCGGTGAGCGTGAAGTGCATAACGACAAACTGCAGGATCACCTTGCATACGCGCCCAGAGGAATGCGCGCCGATCGTGCCGCTGCGTATGTTGGAATGGCGACTTCGACATTCCTTGATCTGGTCGACGAGGGCGCAATGCCGAAGGGCATGAAGGTGAGGGGAATGCGGCTTTGGGATCGGCTCGATCTCGATGCCGCGTTCGAGAACTTGAAGCAGCGAGAGGCGAGAGCAGAGCGCAACACCTGCGCTGTGGCGATGGGAATTTCAGACGAAGAGGTTGAAGAACGAACTCAGTTGCAATGATCAGCGCCGTCGTCGATGCCGACGCGGACGTCACCTCGTGGGCTGATCGCCACGGCAGACGCCGCTGGTTCGATCGCCCGTTCACGCCGAAGCGTTACAGCCGCAAGTGGCCGCTGCCCGGCACGCCCGGCAGCGCTGCCTATGAAGCTGAACTCGCCCGGCTCCGCTGCCGGTATCTAGAAGGCGCGTTGAAGAATATCGGCGAGACCGCCAACACCGCGACGCTCTTCCTCAAGGGCCGCATTGGCTGGTGCGTCGATCGCTTTCGTGAGTCCGATGAATTCGAAAAAATGCCGGACAACACCAAGCGCGGCTATCGCCGGTACCTCGACAACATCAAGAGCAGTAAGCTGGGTCCGGCAATGATGCGGCACTTGATCCCGCAAGTTGTCATCAAATTCCGCAACGAAATTCCGGCCACGGCATCTGCCGACTCACACGTGTATGCGTTCAGCAAATTGTGGGACTGGACGCTTCACAATTTGATGGATGACGTGCCGCTGAAGGGTTCGAACCCCTGCCATGGACTGAAAAAGCTACACGACAAAGACAAGCAGCACGCTTACGAGCCGTGGCCGCGTGAAGTGCTCGACGCGGCGCTCGCGATCGCGCCGATCGAGATCAGTACGGCGATCGAGGTGTTGCTGGGCTCCGCCCAGCGCGTGAACGATGCGACCACCCTTCGAGAGCAGCACATTGTCGACGGCAAAATATCGGTGCCGGTGGAGCCGACGGAATTCGAGTAAGGGAAAACTGGCGAGCGCATCTTCATCGTGGCGACCGAACGGATGATGAAGGCGATCGCGAAGCGCCGCATCAAGAGGGCGACTACATCCTCAACAGCAGCCGTCACCGGAAATGGGCGAACGGCGACAGCCTGTCGGAAATGATCACCCGCTGGGTCGACAAGGTTTCGCCTCCGGGCACCTACACCACGCACGGACTTCGCGTTAACGCGGGCATCGAGCTAGCGTTGGCGGGCTGCACAATCGATGAATTGAAAGCGGTCCTTGGTCACCGGACCGCGGCGGTGGTCCAGCACTATCTGAAAAAGATGAACCGCCTGCACAGTGCCCTGACCGCGACCAAGAAGCGCGACAAGTGGGAGCGTCGCCGGGTCGCTGAGGCCAAGGCGAAAGCCGAGGGGCGGGCCGCGGCTCAAACCGGGATCACGAAAGTCCCGCAAATCGAGCAAGGGTGCCAAACCCTAGAACGAAAACGTGTCAAGCGTGCCAAACCTCTCTAATTCATCAAAGAAGAATCGGCCAAGTTTGGATTTCCGTAACAAATCGGCACTACCGTGCCGATCATGCCCGAGCGGGGCCGCAGTGGCGACTGCGCCGACGCGACTGAACGCGCATTGGGGACAAAAGGGCGGGCCGGGGAATGCCAAAGACCGTCCTGATCGTGGAAGACAACGAGCTCAACATGAAGCTCTTCCACGACCTTCTTGAAGCACATGGTTACCAAACTATCGGCACCCGCAACGGGATCGAAGCGCTCGATCTCGCCCGCAAGCACCGGCCGGATCTGATTTTGATGGACATCCAGTTGCCCGAGGTTTCGGGCCTCGAAGTAACCAAATGGCTCAAAGATGACCCCGACCTCAAAGCGATCCCGGTCGTGGCGGTCACGGCGTTTGCCATGAAGGGCGACGAGGAGCGCATCCGCGAGGGGGGCTGCGAAGCCTACCTCTCCAAGCCGATCTCCGTTGCCAAATTCATCGAGACCATCCGTCACTTCCTCGGTGCGGGTTGAAGGTGCATCGATGACAGCCCGCGTTCTCGTCGTCGACGACATCCCGGCCAACGTGAAGCTGCTTGAGGCGCGGCTGTCGGCTGAATATTTTGACGTCGCGACCGCGTGCAACGGTTACGAGGCGTTGGCGCTGTGTGAGCGCGCCGAGTGCGATATCGTTTTGCTCGATGTGATGATGCCGGAGCTCGATGGCTTCGAGGTCTGTCGCAAACTCAAAGCCAATCCGCTCACCCATCACATTCCCGTCGTTATGGTGACTGCGCTTGACCAGCCGTCCGACCGCGTGCGCGGCCTGGAAGCCGGCGCCGACGACTTTCTCACCAAGCCGGTCAGCGACATTGCGCTTCTGGCGCGTGTGCGTTCGCTGGCGCGGTTGAAAATGGTCACTGATGAACTGCGCATGCGCGCGGTCACCTCGAGGGAAATCGGCATCCAGAGCCCGGAGCGCGAAGCAGTGCTGGAAACTGGCCACAATGGCCGCGTGCTGGTTGTGGACGACCGGCCAAGCTCTTACGAGCGTCTGACGGCCACCCTCTCAGCGGAACACGTCGTTGACGTTGAAGTCGATCCGAACGGGGCGTTGTTTCGTGCCACCGAAGGCGACTATGACCTTGTGATCGCCTCGCTCAGTCTGAAGGACTTCGACGGCCTCCGTCTGTGCAGCCAGATCCGCTCGCTCGAACGCACCCGAAATATCCCGATCCTGGCGCTTGCAGAAGCCAATAACGGCGCGCAGCTGGCACGCGGGCTGGAAATAGGCGTGAACGACTACTTGACGCGCCCGATCGACAATAACGAATTGCTGGCGCGTGTGCGCACGCAGATCAAAAAGAGGCGGTACACCGAGCGGCTGCGCGACAACGTGCAGATGTCGATCGAGGCAGCGATCACCGATGGATTAACGGGCCTCTTCAACCGCCGCTACATGGAAACGCATCTTGGCACGCTGGTGGAGCAATCGGCGGCGCGCGGCAAGCCGATCACGGTGCTTGTGGTCGACATCGACTATTTCAAAGCGATCAATGACGGCTATGGCCATGACGCAGGCGATGACGTGTTGCGCGAATTTTCGCTGCGAATTCGCAAGGCAATCCGCAACATCGATCTCGCGTGCCGGTATGGCGGCGAAGAATTCGTGATCGTGATGCCCGAAACCGATATGGCCGTGGCGACAATGGTTGCTGAACGTATGCGTAGGCGCATTGCCAGTGAGCCGTTTACGGTCGAGCAAGGCAAACGCAGCATCGAAGTAACGATTTCGATCGGGATCTCCGCACTTTCCGACCCGTCGGACACTGCGGCGACCATCCTCAAGCGGGCCGATCAGGCGCTTTATCGCGCCAAACGCGACGGCCGAAATCGTGTGGTGCCGGACGCCGCCTGAGGTCGCGGCAGGGGACACAGCGAGAAAATAGGACGCTACGGCAGGAGCCGAACTTAGCCAGTTGCGAGGGAGGTGCCTTTGCTGAAGCGGTTCTTCGGAGCATTTGCAAAATCCGCTCCTACGATCGTTGCGATGAGCTCAATGTTCATCGCTGCATTGTCGTTGTACCACACCGTCGACGCTCAACGTCGCGATCTTGAATACAAAGAAATCTCAATCCAGCCGCGGCCGTCACTGTTGCCGGTCTTTGCGGATATGAGCTTGAGCATCAAAAACCTCGGGCTGGGACCGGCAGTCATCCAGCAAATTGATTTTGAACAAGACGGCCAATGCGTCTCTTCGGCCGGAAAAGACGCGGGCGAGTGGCAGAAGATCTACGCCGCATTTCTGAACGCAACGGCAGTCACAGTTTATTCGAGGTCGCTTTCTCTTGTACCCAAGACGCCGGGCGACAAGAAAAAATTTGATTTCGAAGTCGACGCGTTACAGGTGAATGACACAATTCGCGCCGGGGAAGATCGATACCTTTTTCGCCTGGCGCCCGGCACGCTGAAGCTGTTTCGGAGTGCAGACACTTCGGCGCAAGTCGCAGCGGCCGATAAATTCAGTCAAAACGCATACACGGTCCCGATCATTATCCACGCCTGCTCCGCGACCGGCCGCACGTGCATGTTTGTCGGTGAGGCGGCTGCGTGCACATCGATGCCGGCAACTGCCCCGGGTGCGGCATCGTCAGTTGCGCCGCCCGAGTTTGCACCCGGCTGACATCCGCCGCTGCCGCAAATCGCTTGGGCGCCTAGAGACTTAGCGAACTTGGCGCAGCTGCCGGGCGAGGGGATAAACGAGGGGATAAGGCCGGGTGACACTGCCCCCGACTCGCCCTACGCTGGTTGTTGAAAACCCTGCTGGTGCCAGGTCCGCCGCATCTCCTGGGTCTGTGGGGTTTCGGCCGGCTTGGGAGCGGTGCGAGTGGCCTCCTCATGCTGCCGCTTCCGGCCGGCCACCAATTCGGTAATTGCGTCCGCTAGGGCCGAACGATCGTCCAGCCTTTTTCGCTGAGTTCGATCAGCGTCACGACACCTGCCTTCACACGCTCCGCATTTTCGACCAGCGGGGGCTCCTTGCCCTCAGTGCGGGTCATCGCCTCGAGCGTATTTTCGCAGGCCATGAAAGAAACGTTCGGCATGCCTTGCTTGAACGATTTCAGCCGCGGCTTAACCGGGGACGTATCCTCGCGCAGCATGTGGAGCCCGGCATTGAAGGCCACAATCTGAATATCGATCTCTTCGCCCTTGTCGGAATAATATTTCGACACGTTCGCGGCGACGTTGAGAACGGCGTTCATCTTGGCCGCGTCGTTGTCGCTGATTTGGAGTGCGAGCTTATGCTTTTCGGCGGCGCCGGCCTGCGCGAAGGCAAGCGGTAACAGCAGCAGCGCGGCAAAGAGCGTGCGAAGCATCGTGCCTCCGCAATCACTTGATCTTGGATTCGCTATACTCGACGTGCTTTTTCGCGATCGGATCGTATTTTTTCTTTTTCATCTTGTCGGTCTGCGTGCGCGAATTTTTCCGGGTCACATAGTAGTGTCCGGTGCCGGCGCTGGAGACCAGCTTGATCTTGAGACTGGCGGCTTTGGCCATGGAATTTTCCTTAAATCATCTCGTGCGGTGGCGGGGATGCCTTTGGCGCGGAAACTAGCGCCGAAGCGGCAAATGTCAAGAAAAGCACTGTTTTCGAGTGTTTACAGCAGTTCCCGGAAGAACTGCTGGTCGACCATGAAGTAATACGGCACCGGAAGTTGGTGGCCCATGCCTGCCTCCACCCTTGCCAGCAGCTCCTCGAGGACAATGCCCGTGATGGTCGGCATATCGAGCTGAGCCGCTTCTTCGATCGGCACCCAGGTGAGTTCGACCAGTTCGGAGTCCGGCCCGACCACACCCTCGATGGTATGGGCGATTGCCGATGCGTCTGCGGTCAGAAAGCGCGTGTCGAACCGGCGTGGCCGCCGCGGCGGCGTTACGGCACGCGCGACGAAATGAATTTGGCCGAGATCGGGATGCACCGTGGCCTTTGCAAACTCGGTCCAGATTTCGCCGGGCACCGCCGGGGGCTCGTCGCGTTTCACGCCGAGCAGAAGGCCCGTCTCTTCTGCGGTCTCGCGCACCGCCGCCAACGCAAATGCGCGGGCAAATTCGGCGGTCGGCTCTCCAACCTGCACGGTGAGTTTCTTTTGTGCTTCCGGGTGCAACTCGCTCACTGCGGTCATCAGCCGGTCCATGGGCTCGATGCGGCCGCCCGGAAAGACGAATTTCCCCGGCATGAACTTGTGCCCGGCGTGCCGGCGGCCAAGCAGCACCTTCGGCTTGGCCCCGGAGCGGTCGATCAGCATCAACGTTGCGGCGTCGCGCGGTTCGCTGTCGGGAAATGACGTATCGCGCTCTGACTTTGTCATGCGCTCAGCCCAGATTTTTCCGAGATCTTTCGTCATCGTCCCTTCCGTTGCTTGCCGCGATGCCGGTTCGGTACATAACGATCGTTTGGCCGCGTTTCCTGGCGCGCGCGGCGGTTCGGACGTCCGGACCGACCTTCTGACATCAGTTCGAAGCGGAGTGCCCCGGCAACCGGCGCGGCTTCGACCAGCTTGACCGTCACCGGATCGCCGAGCCGGTAGGTCTCCCCAGAGCGCGAGCCGACCATGGCGTGGCCTTTTTCGTCGTAGCGGAAATATTCGTCGCCAATGGTTCGCGCCGGAACGAAGCCATCGGCACCGGTTTCACGCAACTTTACGAATAGCCCTGCGCGGGTGACGCCTGAAATGCGGCCGTCGAATTGCGCGCCGATGCGATCGGCAAGAAAATGCGCGATCAGCCGGTCGTTTGTCTCGCGTTCGGCCAACATCGCGCGTCGCTCGGTGGCAGAAATCTGTGCGCTGACTTCGGCCAGTGTTTTCTGGTCGGTGCTTTCTGGCAGGCCGTCGGAACCAAGTTTTAAAGCCCGGATCAGGCCACGATGCACGATCAGGTCCGCATAGCGGCGGATTGGCGACGTGAAGTGTGCATAGCGGCGAAGATTGAGACCGAAGTGACCGTAATTTTCGGCTGAATACTCTGCCTGCGCCTGCGTCCGCAATACGATCTCGTTGACGAGTTGCTCGGCGTCCCGGCCCTTCACGCGTGCCAGAATGCGATTGAAAGCTTCGGGCTTGAGCACACCGCCCTTGGCAAGGGGGATGTCGAGGGTCGCCAAGAACTCGCGAAGCGCCTGCACCTTTTCTATCGCGGGCTCGTCGTGCACACGGTAGATGAGGGGACAGCGCGCACGTTCGAGCGTTTCGGCGGCCGAGACATTCGCGAGGATCATGAATTCCTCGATCAGCCGGTGCGCTTCCAGCCGCTCAACAGTCATCACGCGGTCGACGGTGCTGTCGCCCTTGAGCAGAATTTTACGTTCCGGCAGATCCAGATCGAGAGGTTGTCGCTCGACGCGCGCCCGCGCCGTTGCCTCGTAGGCCGCATAAAGTGGCGCGAGCATCGGCTCGACGAATTTCTCGGTGTCCTCGTCGGGACGTCCACTGATCGCCAATTGTGCTTGCTGGTAGGAAAGTTTCGCGGCCGATCGCATAAGGATGCGGTGAAAGGTGTGCGACCGCTTACGGCCGTCGGCGCCGATCACCATCCGCACGGCGAGCGCAGCACGGTCCTCGTGCGGCCGCAGCGAGCAGAGGTCGTTCGAAATGCGCTCGGGGAGCATCGGCACCACGCGGTCCGGGAAATAGACCGAGTTGCCGCGCGTGAGCGCTTCGCGGTCGAGCGCGGAGCCCGGAGTTACGTAGTGAGCAACGTCGGCAATGGCGACGTTGACGATAAAGCCGCCACGATTGTTCGAAGTCGTGTCCAGTTCGGCCTGGACGGCGTCATCATGGTCTTTGGCATCGATCGGATCGATGGTGACAAACGGCACATGACGCCAGTCTTCACGGCCTTGGGGTGTCGCCGGTTTGGCGGCATCGGCTTCGAGTTGCGTCTCGCGGCGGAACACGGAGGGGATGCCATGGGCGTGAATCGCGATCAGGCTGACCGCGCGTTCGCTTTTGAGAGAGCCAAGACGCTCAACAACCCGGGCGGTGGGCAGGCCCAATCGTGGTGCGCGCGATGTTTCGACCGCGATGAGGTCTCCATCCTCGGCGTCGGCGGTCGCGCCGGCCGGAATGACAAGCTGCTTACCGACCATTTTCTTGTCGACTGGTTCCAGCCGTCCGCCGCCGTGCGCGACTTTATGAAAGATTCCGAGCACTCTGTGTTTTGGGTGATCGATGATCTTGATGATGCGGCCACGGTAACGGATGTCGCCTTCCGCCTCGATTTCTTCCACTCGCAGAAGGATACGATCGCCGACCCCCGCGGCTTCGCCAGGCCGCGCCTTGCGGGGCGTGTGAATGTGGATTTTAGGAGCGGCGCCACGGGCGTCCTCATCCCATTCGTCCGGGGTTGCGATGAGATCGCCGTCGTTGTCGCGCCCGGTGACGTCTGCGAAGACGGTCGAGGGCAGGGCACCGGCATGGTGCAGCTTTTTGCGCCGTTTTTCGATCGAACCTTCGTCGGCGAGTTCTCGCAGCAGACGTTTGAGATCTGCGCGGAGCGCGTTTTTGAGACCGAATGCGCGAGCAATTTCGCGGGTGCCGACTTTGCCAGGATTGTTACCGATGAAGGCGAGAATGTCGGCCTTTGAGGGAAGGGAGGGTGTTTTATTAGCGTGCTTTTTCAAAATAATAGTCCTGCGCCGCGCGCATGATCCCGAAAAGTGGCTTCCGGTTTTCGGACAAGATCATGCGTAAAAATTGAGGCGCGATTGAAAGAAATGTAGTGTTTAGAACTCGGCTTCGCCAGTTATTCGGCAGCCGAGATTTTGGCAGCCTTTTTCGCCGCCTTCTTGCGCGGCTTGGCGGCTTTCTCACCCGCATCCGCTGTCTCGGCGGCTTTCTTCTTGCGGCCCTTCGGCGCTTCCGATGACGCGCCAGCCTTCTTGCGGCCGGCCGCGCGCCGTGGTTGCGAGCCGAGTTGATCGGCGCGGGCATCGAGCAGCACGATCGCTTCGGTCAGGGTGATCGTCTCCTGCGTCTTATCGCCGGTGATCGTTGCATTGATGCCGTTATGGCTCACGTAAGGCCCGTAGCGGCCATTCTTAACGACAACTGGCCCGCCTTGATCCGGGTGCTCTCCCAAGACCTTGCCGGGATCGGCGCCGAAGCGGCGGCCCTTCGCCGGGTTGGCTTTCTTCTCGGCGACTAGCGTGACCGCGCGATTGAGGCCGATGGTCAGCACATCGTCGCCGTCTTCCAGGTTTGCATACGTCTTGCCGTGCTTGACGTAAGAACCGAACCGTCCGATCCCGGCGAGAATTGGCTCGCCGTCCTCGGGAGACAATCCGACTTCGCGGGGCAGCGCGAGCAAACCGAGCGCCTTTTCGAGATCGATGTCGTCGGGCAAAACGCCTTTCGGAACACTGGCGCGTTTGGGCTTCTCGACTTCCTGTTTCTTCTCGCCCTTCTTTGCCTTCGGCGGCTTGATCTGCTCACCGAGCTGCAAGTAGGGCCCGAAACGGCCGCCACGCAGTGTCACTTCAAGACCGGAGACCGGGTCTTCGCCCAACACCTTTTTGCCCTGAACGCCGTCGGCATTGGGCGTGATCTGCCGCGTGAAATTGCACTCCGGATAGTTCGAGCAGCCGACGAAGGCGCCGAAACGTCCGGTCTTTAGCGAAAGCTGGCCGGTTTCGCATTGAGGGCATTTCCGCCGGTGCACGCCATCGGTGCGTTCCGGGAAAATATGCGGCTCGAGCAAGTCATTGAGCGCGTCGAGCACAACGCGATTACGCACTTCCTTGATCTCGTTGACGGAGCCGACAAACTGCTCCCAGAATTCAGCGAGCACAGCGCGCCATTCGATCTTGCCAGCTGAAATTTCGTCGAGTTTTTCTTCGAGGCTGGCCGTGAAATCGTATTCAACGTATCGCGTGAAGAAACTTTCGAGGAACGCGACGACGACGCGGCCTTTATCTTCGGGAATGAGACGCTTCTTGTCGATGCGAACATATCCGCGGTCCTGCAGCACCTGCAGAATTGAGGCATAGGTCGAAGGACGGCCGATACCGAGCTCTTCCATTCGCTTGACCAGCGCAGCTTCTGAAAAGCGCGGGGGTGGCTCGGTAAAATGCTGCGACGAGGCGATCGCCTGCTTGTTGAGCAACTCGCCTTCCGACATCGCCGGCAGACGGCGCGACTCGTCGTCATCGGCCGTTTCGTCCTGGCCTTCCTGGTAGAGAGTCAGAAAGCCGTCGAATTTCACCACTTGCCCGGAGGCGCGCAACTCAATGTTCCGCGATCCTGCCGAGGCAACAATATCGACCGTGGTGCGCTCGAGTTCCGCGGATTCCATCTGGCTTGCGATCGCGCGGTTCCAGATCAACTCATACAGCCGAGCCTGATCGCGATCGACATATTTTGCGACCTCCGCCGGCGTGCGGCTGGCGCTGGTCGGGCGCACGGCTTCGTGTGCTTCCTGCGCATTCTTCGATTTGTTGTGATATTCGCGCGGCGACGCAGGGACGTACTCCTTGCCGTAGTTACGGCCCAGCATGGTCCGGATGTCGGCAATCGCCTCTGGCGCCATGTCGATGCCGTCGGTGCGCATATAGGTGATCAAACCGGTCGTCTCTCCGTCGAGTTCCACGCCTTCGTAGAGCCGCTGCGCGAGACGCATGGTAATCGCCGGGGCGAAGCCGAGCTTGCGGCTAGCCTCTTGCTGCATTGTCGATGTGGTGAAGGGCGGTGGCGGGTTGCGGCGGGCGGGCTTCGCCTCAACACTGGCAATCTTGAAGGTTGCGACCTCGAGGTCGCGGGTGAACGCTTCGGCCTCGGCGCCGGAGCCGATGTCGAGGCGCTGGATCTTCTGACCGTCGGCGCCGACAAGGCGCGCTTCGAAGACTTCGTTGCGCGGGGTCGCCAGCTTGGCAACGATCGACCAATATTCCTTTGCGACGAATTTCTCGATTTCCAGTTCGCGATCGCAGACGAGACGCAGCGCAACCGATTGCACGCGGCCAGCGGAGCGGGCACCCGGCAGCTTGCGCCAGAGCACCGGAGAGAGTGTGAAGCCGACGAGATAGTCGAGCGCGCGGCGGGCAAGATAGGCATCGACCAGCGCGCCGTCGATCTGGCGCGGATGTTTCATCGCCTCGCTCACCGCCTGCTTGGTGATGGCATTGAAGACGACGCGCTCAATCTTTTGGTCCGTGAGTGCCTTCTTTTCCTTCAGCACCTCAAGCACGTGCCAGGAGATTGCCTCGCCTTCGCGATCCGGGTCGGTGGCGAGGATCAGCTTGTCGGCGCCCTTGAGCGCGCGGGCGATATCGTTCATCCGCTGGTTTGACCTGGCGTCGACCTCCCAGAGCATGCGGAAGTCATTATCCGGGTCGACCGAGCCATCTTTGGGAGGCAGGTCGCGGATATGGCCAAACGAGGCCAACACCTCGTAGCCGGAGCCGAGGTACTTATTGATTGTCTTCGCCTTGGACGGCAACTCGACTACGACAATATCCATGAAAATCCAGTGGGTTATCCGCCAGAGCCAGTGAGAATCAGGGCGGAATCAGCCGCATCTTTGGCCCGGAACATGGGGAAGGTGACCCCTACTGTCAAATGAGCGGGTTAAGAAGCCGTGTCAGACCAGCGAAATGGGGCATGAAAGAGACCGGTTGGCTGCAAATACAATCAATAGTTGTTATAGCCATTTTTTGCTATTTTGGCTAGCGGGACATCGGCCGGTTGCAACATTCGCCGGCGGGCTGCTTATCGCGCTTTGATGCCGAGCTTCTCCAACAAGACTGCTGTCGCCGTGCCGTCGGGCAACATTCCGGATTTTTTCTGCTCTTCTCGAATATTGTCGCGCAAATCAAAATCGATATGACCCTCGAAATCGTTCACCTTGTAACCGAGCTCCGACAGTTTTTTCTGTAACGCGATGCGCGCATCGCGAGAGAGTTGACGATCGTCTTTTGGCCAAGCGGTCTTGATCAAGCCGCCGCCGTGAATGCGATCGGCGAGGTGGCCGACTGCAATCGCGTAGGCGTCCGAGTTGTTGTATTCCTTCAGGACATCGAAATTTTCTGTGACGATAAATCCAGGACCGTTTGCGCCACTTGGGAAAAACAGGATTCCCTGGCCGGCGGATGGAAATGGCTTGCCGTCAGCTCTGCGCACGCCAAGTTTTTGCCAGTCCGCGAATGTTGCGCGGCTGCGCATGTAGTCGAATCCGTTCGGCACGCTGACTTCAAAGCCCCAGGGCAGCGCCGGATTCCATTTCCATTTATGCAAATAATTGGCGGTGGAGCCGAGCACGTCCGGCACATTGCCCCAGATGTCGATGCGGCCATCGCCTGAAAAATCGACGGCATAGTCGACGAAGTTCGACGGCATGAACTGGCTTTGACCCATCGCACCGGCCCATGAGCTGACCATCTTGTCGCGGGTAAAGTGATTGTTCTGCATGATGAGCATCGCAACGATCAACTCGTTGCGAAAATAAGGATGGCGATACTTCACGTAGGCAAGTGTTGCGAGCGAGCGAAAGACGTCCCATCGATCTTTTTCGGTGCCGAAGTCGGACTCCATGCCCCACAACGAGAGCAGCACCCACCGTTCGACCTGATATTTCTTTTCGACGTCGTCAAAAGTTTTCGCCCACTCGCGTGCCTTGAGCTGGGCGTCCGCGATGCGGCGGTTTGAAACAATCGCGTTGACATAATCACCGACGGGCTTGCCGTACTCCGGCTGCCGCTGCGTGGCTGCGATCACACGCTGGTCGGGCGTGACCCCTTTTAGCGCGAGATCGAATGTCGTTCGGGTAACACCTTTGGCTTGCGCATCCGGCCATAACTCGGAAGCAAACGTTGCGAATGACGGTTCCTGTGCATGCGGTGGACCGCTCTGAAATACCAGAAGGACCGCGAGTGCTATGAGGGTTCTGCTGAGCATGTGGAGAATCCGATAGGGCCGTTCGTATCGCACGTTACAAGAGCGATACCAACCCGGCACCATGACGTTCCAGGCGCCCGGCGATTTCGAGTTCCAGCAGTACGCTACGGACGAAAAGAAACCCTTTAGAAGCGGGTGACACCAATAGTCATGTCGGAACTGCCGGTTTGCACCGCATATGTGACCCAAAGCGGACATCAAACCTCTCTCTTACTGCGCCTTTTTTTCACCGTTATGATGCTCTGCCTGTTCCTCGGCGGTGACCGTGATGCGACGCGAATTTCTCCGTGTTTTAGGCAGCGCAACTCCACTTCAATGAAGGTGCCCATTTCATGACACCACTGTTTGAGCGGGCGGTACAGGCTCATCAAAGCGGCAGGATTCTCGAGGCAGAGGACCTTTACCGGAAAATCATTTGGGACGATCCCAAACACTTCGACGCGCTCCACATGCTGGGGATCGTTTGTTCCGGCAATGGTAAAATTCATGATGCCGACAAGTTCTTTCGCGCGGCGCTATTAATCGACCCTGGATTTCCACCTTGTCATGTCAATTACGGATTTTGCCTTCTTAAACAAAGAAGATTCGATGAGGCTATTGGGAGCTTTGATAAAGCACTCGCGCTTTTTCCAAATTTCAGCGAGGCGTGGCTTGGTCGCGGCAACGCGTTGCGTAGCCTTAAACGCTACGACGATGCGTTTGCTGCCTATAATAAAGCGATACAACTTAAGCCGAATTTAGCGGAAGCGCACGCTGGGTGCGCCAATATGCTTGCCATGCTTCAGCGCTATAAGGAATCACTCCTTGCTTATGACAACGCGCTTGCTCTCAAGCCTGATCTGGAATTTGTTGAGAGCGAACGGCTGCGTTGTAAAATGCAGCTTTGCGACTGGAATAATTTCTCCGTTGAACATCCACGCCTTGTTGCATCAATTAGAAATGAAAAAGCACAATCACAACCTTTCTACTTTCTCAACGTTTCTGACTCTGCACAAGAACAGTTGGAATGCGCTAAATCTTGGGTGGCCAAAAACTTTCCTCCCTCTGACCGGCCAATTTGGAAAAAAGATATATACAAACACGATAGGGTTCGTATCGCTTATGTGTCTACTGACTTTCACGAACATGCGACGTCACAACTTATGGCGGGTGTGTTTGAATGCCACGACAAATCGCGATTTGAAGTAACAGCAATATCAATCGGACCTGATGATCATTCTGAAATACGACAGCGTCTAAAGCGCGCTTTTGAGCATTTTATTGATGCCAGCACACTAAGCGATGCGGAGATTGCATTACGCATAAGGGAAACAGAAATTGATATACTGATTGATCTAAAGGGCTTCACACAAGATGCGCGAACTAACGTTTTTGCCTCACGTCCCGCACCCATTCAGGTAGGTTATCTTGGCTATCCAGGAACAATGGGCGCAGATTATATTGATTACATCATTGCTGATCAGACAGTAATTCCTGATGATAGTAGGATGTTCTATTCGGAAAAGATTGCTGTCCTGCCCAATACTTATCAGCCGAATGACCGTAAGCGCGTCATTTCGGATAAAGCATTCACCCGGTCTGATGTGGGATTGCCTTCACAAGGGTTCGTGTTCTGTTGTTTCAATAATACTTACAAAGTTATACCGCGGGTTTTCGATTGTTGGATGCGAATACTGACCCAAGTCGAAGGCAGCGCGTTGTGGCTACTGGAAGCCGATGCGGCTGCAGCAAGCAACTTAAAAAAGGAGGCTTTGGCACGAGGGGTAAGCCCGGAGCGTCTGATTTTTGCGAAGCGTATGCCGCTACCTGAGCACCTCGCACGTCATAAATTGGCAGACCTATTTTTAGATACTCTACCCTTTAACGCTCATACGACCGCGAGCGATGCGCTTTGGGCTGGGTTACCCGTGTTGACCCGTATCGGGGAAACATTTTCGGGCAGAGTTGTCGCAAGCCTGCTGAATGCGATTCGTCTGCCCGAACTCATATCAACAACGCCAGAAGCCTATAAGAGCATGGCGATTGATCTTGCAATACATCCTGAAAAACTAGCGGCTATCAAACATAAGCTAGCTGAAAATCGTCTTACTACGCCTTTGTTCGATACGAAACTTTTCACCAAACATATCGAAGCAGCCTACACCATGATGCACGAGTGCCATCAAGCTGGTTTGGCGCCAGACCATATTGTTATTCCGAACTGAAAAGTACTCGAGCGCTCTCCCACGGCTCCCCTTGCGATACTCACCAGTTCTTGGCCAGTTCTCCGTGACCGCGTTGCCGTTGGAGCAAAGGAGACTGGTCGCGAGATGTCCGCTATTGGCACAAAGCGGACATCCCTCGTTGCGCCGCACATGTCCGCTATTAGGGGTAAAGCGGACATGCCGTTTTGCGCTGCACATGTCTGCTTTTGACCCAAAGCGGACATAGCTTTTTTGACCTGATACGCTGCCCCGTGGTTTGGGGGTGCACATGAGGCGACGGGAATTTCTGGGTATCCTTGGCGGTGCGGCAGGCTGGCCGATTGCATCGAAGGCACAACCGACCGAGCGCACACGCGTCGTTGGCATGCTCGACATCCTTGCGGCTGACGATCCAGAGGCGAAAACACGGGAAGCGGTCTTCGCGGAGAGTTTTCAGCAGTTGGGATGGGCGGTCGGCCGCAATGTCAAGATTGAAACGCGGAACGTTGGGGTTGATCTCGACCATCTTCGCCGCTACGCGACGGAATTGATCGCGCTCACGCCGGACGTAATTGTAAGCGTAGGCAGCGTTACAGTTGCGCCGCTGCAACAAGCCACTCGTACCATCCCGATTGTGTTCGTGAACGTTCCCGATCCAGTTGGTGCCGGCTTCGTACAGAGCATGGCGCACCCTGGCGGCAATATCACCGGCTTCTTGAATTTCGAATACAGCATGAGTGGAAAATGGGCTGAATTGCTCAAGCAAATTGCTCCCAACGTGACGCGAGCATTGGTGTTTCGCGACCCCACCACCGCGGCAGGGGTTGGGCAATTCGGCGCAGTTCGATCGGTAGCGCAATCCCTTGGGATCGAACTCACGCCGGTGAATGTGCGCGATACAGACGAAATCGAGCGTACCGTTGTGGCGTTCGCAAGTTCAGGGAATGGCGGCGTGATCGTAACCCCGGGCGGTGCGGCGGCTCATCGCGGGCTCATAATCAGTCTCGCTGCACGCTACAAGCTGCCGTCGGTTTATCCTTACCGTTATTACCCCGTAGACGGCGGTCTGATCTCATACGGGCCCAATACCAACGATCCGCAACGGCGAGCCGCAGCGTATGTCGATCGCATCCTTAAGGGTGAAAAGCCAGCCGACATGCCAGTGCAGGCGCCGACCAAATACGAACTGGTCATCAACCTCAAGACCGCCAAGACACTTGGCCTTACCGTGCCGCCGTCCGTACTCGCTCGCGCCGACGAGGTGATCGAATAACAATTCTTTTTGCTGCGCTGCATGAGTTCGCTATTGGCACAAAGCGGACATCGCCTAGTGCACTGCACATGTCCGCTTTTGACCCAAAGCGGACATGGCAAGTAAAAAAGTCCGTGTGAGAAATGGCACCAAGATGACGCTAACCACTACTCGGCTGCAGCTCTCGCTACTTGTTGGCCGAATAAAAGTGCCGAGTCTTTTGATATCGAAAGACGGACTATGCCTGCGTCTAACGTCTTTAGTTCAAGCAACAAAAGATCTGGGCGATCTGGGGGAACGGACACGCGAAATCCGGATACAGCATGGAAGGGGTGCTGTTTGCTCTGTTCCTCGTTGGTCATGCAGACACCTTACAATAGTGACTTCTTAGGTACGCGATTAGCCCGGTCGTCGCTTAAGACGCTACCACTTAACTCCACCGGTTAGGCGGCGCAATGTCTGCTATAGGCGCAAGAACGGGATCAGTTGGGTCTCAGCTTATGGAGTGTCGGTCACGCCGGTGATCTGAACAGATGCCGTGCATATTCTGGTAGCGTGCGAAAGGCTGCGTGCAGATGGTCGTTGACAGACGCTACCTTGCAACCGTGTTTTTGCCAGGCAAGTGCGAGCGCGTTGGGGCTGAAAATCGAGACATGGCCGTTGCGCGGGGCGATATACCACCAACCAACATTGAGAAGTGCGAACTCATTAGGTGGCGGTTGAAGTTGGGTCGAGAATACTACCAACCCCGGCTCCGCTAAGCTTTCCAGAATGGAGGCAATGCCTCCCACGGGGTCCGGCAAATGCTCGAGCGTCTCGAAGCAGGTGATGAGATCGAACTGTCCCTGGGGCCGCTGCGCGTAGTCCGGCACAAATGGGTCATAAGTAACCGCTGTGGCGAAGCCAGCTGCTTGCAATTCGGAACACAGCACGTCGTTGCCACCGCCATAGTCGAGTACGCGTAACTGAGCTTTGTGTGCGCCGAAAGTCTGCTGAATCATTGCTGCATTGGCGCGAGGCCGGGCATCCTTGTAGTCGGGATCGACCGCGATATAGTCGTCATTGTAGATGTGGGCCTTGAAATCCGCTGCGCTCCAGTCGTCTAGGGCATCGGTGAAGACGAAACCGCAAGCGTCGCAGCGGCGATAGTAAATTGGCAAGCCCGAAAGCTTGGCGCCGCGCGGTTGCACGCAAGATTTTTTGAAGTCCACGACGCCGAAGAGTGGGGAGGGCGCGCCGCAGATTTTGCACTGCGTCGCCTCGGGGGAAACTGGTTTCAAATTCAACATCGGCTCATCTTGGGGCTGCCGCCCGCCTAGTCAACCACGAACGGCGCAATGTCCGCTTTTGGCACAAAGCCGACATGGGTTGGTGCACTGCACAGGTCTGCTTTCGAGGGTAAAGCAGACATCGTAAATTACGCCCATGTGCGGACGCTTTACCAATCGACTGTCATCGAAACCTAGGCCATTGATTTATTGTCGATCTCGACAAAAGGCGACGAGCTGAGCAGCGGTCAA
>CAVUPX010000012.1:0-374789 GCA_963743405.1 uncultured Alphaproteobacteria bacterium
TATCCTCCGAGACATCCCGGACCATCCGACAACGGACGTTAGTTTCTCGCCAGGGCGTTCCAGTCACCGCGATCGGCGCCAAAGCTGCTAAGCGGCGAGATCTTCGGCACGTTGAGAGAAGCTCAGATCATCATCGAGAGCTGGCGGCGCCACTACAACGCCATCTGGCCACACGCCTCACTCCGACACAAACCAACTACACCAGAAATGTTCCCAGGGCTTCACCGCGCGTCAGGATGCGCTACGATGGTCGGCTCCGTCGGCCACGCTGGGTAACCGACCAACGCCGAAATAACATTCAACCCAGAGGGCTGGTCAATCCGATGTTGCCGAGCCTATGTACCTCTTGGTATTTGATTTGTGCAGGTGCCTTTCTGCTGATGGTAAAGGAGGATTAGTTTGAGATATTTGGTGACAGGCGGCGCGGGTTTCATTGGCTCAGCCGTTGTTCGCCGGCTGATCAGGTCAACACCGCATTGCGTGCTGGTAGTCGACAAGCTCACCTATGCCGGCAATCTCGAACTCCCTGAGCCCTGTGGCGTCAGATCCCAGATACGCTTTTGCGAGAGCCGACATCGTCGATGTTCAGGCGATGCGCCGCATCGTCGACGGAATTCGCCCCCGACGTGATCATGCATCTGGCTGCGGAGAGCCATGTCGATCGTTCGATCGACGGGCCAGGCGAGTTTATCCAGACCAATGTGGTCGGAACCTTTTCGCTGCTGCAGGCCGCGCTCGCCTATTGGCGAACCTTGTCGGAAGCCCGCAGGCAAGCCTTTCGCTTCCAGCATATCTCCACCGATGAAGTCTTTGGATCGTTGGGCGCGGAGGGATTATTTCGCGAGGATACGCCGTATCAACCGAATTCCCCCTATTCGGCGTCGAAGGCTGGATCCGACCATCTCGTCCGCGCCTGGCATCACACGTATGGCTTGCCGGTGGTGATGACCAACTGCTCCAACAATTATGGGCCTTATCACTTTCCGGAGAAGCTCATTCCGCTCGCCATTATCAACGCTCTCCAGGGAAGACCGATCCCGGTCTACGGACTCGGGATGAATATCCGCGACTGGCTCCATGTCGAGGATCATGCCGAAGCCCTGCTGCTTGTCTCGGAGCGGGGAAGGATCGGCGAGAGCTACAATATCGGTGGCCGCAGCGAACGGACCAACATCGACGTTGTGCGATCGATCTGCGCGCTGGTAAACGAACTGGCGCCGGATGCTTCGATCGGGGACCGCGCCAATCTGATTACATTTGTGACCGACCGACCTGGCCACGACGCCCGTTACGCGATGGACGCTTCGAAAATCGAACAGCACCTTGGCTGGACGCCGCGCTACAGCTTCGAGAACGGATTGCGTGAAACCGTCCAATGGTATCTCGCCAACCGGCCGTGGTGGGAGCGAGTGCGATCAGGCGTCTATCGCGGCGAACGTCTGGGTCTTGCCGTTTAGTCACCGCACTTCGGGAGGAGGGATGCTGATAATCACGCCGACTGCCATTCCTGCGGTGAAAATTATCGTTCCGAAATCGTTTGACGATCCTCGCGGCAGCTTCTGCGAGACTTATAATCGCGCCCGGTTCTTCGAGCATGGGATTACGCTGGAATTCGTGCAGGACAACCAGTCATGGTCCGCCGAGAAAGGGACTATTCGCGGACTGCATTTTCAGAGCTCTCCGATGGCGCAGGACAAGCTCGTTCGTGTGCTCCGTGGCCGCATTTTCGATGTAGCCATCGATCTGCGACGCTCGTCGCCGACTTACGGCCGCTGGGTGGCCGAGGAGCTGTCGGCGGAGAACGGCCGGCAACTACTGATTCCTGTTGGTTTTGCACACGGCTTCTGCACGCTCGAGCCCGACACCCATGTGCTCTATAAGGTGACGAATTACTATTCGCCGCAGGCCGATCTCGGCATCGCGTGGGACGACCCCGATCTGGCCATCGATTGGCCGATCGACCGGGAGAATGTGGTTCTGTCCGATAAGGACGCGAAGCTGCCGCCATTCAAGTCCCTGCCAAGTTATTTTGAATAGAGCGCAGATGCGGATCGCCGTTACAGGTCGCCAAGGACAGGTTGCGCGTGCGCTGATCGAGCGCGGAGGCGCGGCTGGAGTGAAAATCCTCCCGCTGGCGCGTCCGGATATCGATCTTGCCCTCCCGGAGACAATTCCGGCAGCCCTCTCGGCCCTTCAGGTCGATCTCGTGATCAACGCCGCCGCCTTCACCGCTGTGGATCTCGCGGAAGCGCAGTCCGAGCGTGCCTTCGCCATCAACCATCGCGGGGCCGAGGCGGTCGCCGCCGCCGCTGCAAGCCTGAAAATACCGGTCGTTCAGTTGTCGACCGACTATGTTTTCGACGGCACTCTCGATCGTCCTTATGTCGAAAGCGATCCGGTCAATCCGATCA
Organism: uncultured Alphaproteobacteria bacterium; assembly: GCA_963743405.1. Taxonomy (GTDB): domain Bacteria; phylum Pseudomonadota; class Alphaproteobacteria; order Rhizobiales; family Xanthobacteraceae; genus Pseudolabrys. Next base: position 2,412 of record CAVUPX010000012.1, read on the forward strand.
ACGTCTACGGACGCAGCAAGCTGGCCGGCGAGCTGGCCGTCGCGGCGACCCAGCCCGACCACGTGATTCTTCGCACCGCCTGGGTCTACAGCCCGTTTGGGAAGAACTTCGTCCGCACCATGTTGTCGCTGGCGGGCCAGCGCTCGGAAGTTTCCGTGGTGGCCGACCAGCTCGGGGCGCCGACCAATGCGCTGGACATCGCTGACGGCATTCTCGTGGTCGCCCGGCGCCTGCTCGAACAACCGGCAGCATCGGAACTCAGGGGGATTTTTCACATGACGGGCGGTGGCCAGGCAACATGGGCGGACTTCGCCGAAGCGATCTTCGCCGCATCTCAGGCTGTGGGCGGCCCGTTTGCCAAGGTCAATCGCATCGCCACCTCCGCGTATCCAACGCCGGCGGGCCGGCCCGCCAATTCCTGCCTTGACGGTGGCAGGCTGGCAGCCGTTTATGGCCTTCGTCTGCCCTCCTGGCGGCAGTCACTACCGGGCTCCGTGTCGCGCCTTCTTCAGGAAGGGGGCCTCTCATGAAGAGATTCACTTCAGTTTACCCGAGGCGCGACAGACTTGATGGTTGCGCGGGCACTGTGGGGCATTCTGTGGCAGCAGGGTGTCGGCTCTTCGCCAGGTCAGCGAGCGGATGCATTGGGATGAAATTGAGGAGGTTGTAGTGAAGGGGATCATTCTTGCGGGGGGCAGCGGCACGCGCCTGTACCCCGCGACGCTGGTCAGTTTCGAAGCAATTGCTGCCAATCTTCGATAAACCAATGATCTACTACCCGCTCGCCACTTTGATGCTCGCCGGAATCCGGGAGATCCTGATCATCTCGACACCACACGACCTGCCGTTGTTTCAGCGGTTGCTGGGGGATGGGGCGCAGTGGGGTCTGTCACTGTCCTACGCCGAACAGCCCGAGACCGGAGGGACTTGCGCAGGCGTTCATCATCGGTGCGGATTTCGTGCGGGGCGGCCCGTCCGCTCTCATTCTTGGCGACAATATTTTCCATGGCCACGGCCTTCCCGAACTGCTCGAGGCGGCAATTCGACGAGAGCATGGCGCGACCGTGTTTGCCTATCATGTCGATGATCCGGAGCGCTACGGCATCGTTGAGTTCGATCAGGGGCGGCGCGCCTTGTCGCTCGAGGAAAAACCCGCCCAACCGCGATCCAACTGGGCGATAACCGGACTGTACGTCTATGATCAGCAGGTGGTCGACATCGCTGCCAATCTGAGACCGTCGGCCCGCGGTGAACTGGAGATCACCGACGTCAACAAGGTCTATCTGGACCGAGGGCAACTCAATGTCGAGCAGATGGGACGCGGCTTTTCTTGGCTTGATACTGGAACGCACGACAGCATGGTTGAAGCCACCACCTTCGTGCGCACGCTAGAGAAACGCCAGGGCCAGCGTATCGCTTGCCCGGAGGAGATCGCCTTTCTTTGCGGTTTTATCACGCGATCCCAGTTGATCCATCTTGGCGAGAGCGTCGGCAAAGCGCGTATGGCCAATACCTCATCCGGGTCGCCTGCGAGCGAGAATGATCGTACTCTCAAGCAACCATTTTTGACTGGCTCGCAAATTTAGCGAAATGTCTGCATTTCCGCGTATGGGTGTGGCAGACTTGGCTTCGGATCGCAATTCTATAAAAAATTTCTATTAACACACTTTGATAAGACACAGAACCCAACAAGGCTGTAATCGATATTGCGGCGGCAATTGCGGAATACTTGTCTGAAGAAAAAGATATGAAAACGGCAAAGAGGAAAATAAACCAATCAAAGCCATTTGGGCCGATTAAGGGTGTGTTCTAGAAGAGGCCATTTTTCTATACGCCTCCGTAACGTTCTTGACATTGCCGGCTTCAACAATGGCCCCGTGATCAAGGAGGATTGCACGATTGCACCATCGTTCCAAAAGCTCGACGGAGTGCGATGCTAAAACCAGAATGCTTGATGCGCCAACAAAATGCTCCATGCGTTTTTGAGCTTTGTCTAGGAAACTCTCATCCCCGGCACTCAGCCACTCATCCATAAGCAAAATTTCAGATGCAATGCAGGTGGAAGCAGCGAACGACAGCCGCACCATCATGCCGGACGAATAAGTTCGCACTGGCATATCGAGATATGGACCAAGCTCAGTAAATTCCGCGATTTCATCAATACGGGCGCGCATTTCGCGCGGATGAATGTCCATATACATTCCACGAAGAATAATGTTCTCGCGCCCTGTGGCCTCCGCATTCAATCCAACCGAAGTTGTAAGCAACGCGGTGACCCGCCCCGATGATTGGATTCGACCCGCTGCGGGCTGATAAATGCCAGCGAGAACTTTGAGAAGGGTTGTCTTTCCTGCTCCATTTGGACCAATAATGGCGAGCCGATCGCCGTTCTCGATATCGAGATTTAGGTCGTGCAGCGCTACGACGTTGACGCGATTCATCGCGTCCTTCTTCAGGTCGCCAAATGGCGTATTGGCGAGCATGGTTTTTTTGAGCGATCGGTTACTGCCCTGATAGAGCGGGAACTCAACTTTTACGTCTCTGAGGCGTAAGAACGTCATCGTAGTTACGTCCAGTATGCGATCCGCGCGCGGAAGCGGGCGAATATGATGAAGGTTCCCAAACATCCGGCCGCCGTCGTAACCAGGAGCATTGGCCAAGAATAGGTACTGGTTGCGACGCCGAGCAGCGGTGCACGCACGACGTCAATCGCAGCAAAGGCCGGGTTTAAGATCTGCAACAGCCCGCCATTTCCCAAGCAAGCTTTCTGGATAAATGATGGGGGTTAAAAAGAAAAGCACTTGGGTGAAATTGGCCACAATTGGAGGAACGTCCCGATACCGGGCGCTTAGCATTCCAAAAAAAACACTGATCCACACGCCATTGAGCGCGTAAAGAATCAATGCGGGAACAATTTCAAGTATTCGCCAGCCTACGGGAATCTGAAATATTAAGAGTACCAGCGGAATGATGACAAGGCTGTGGGCGAGAACGATTAGATTCCGGAAGACGGCGCGATAAGCATGGACGGAATACGGCAGCGGCACAGTTTGAATAATGCCTTCCGCACTGAGAAAGGTCTGGCAACCTTCCGATATGGCAGTAGAAATGTAACCCCAAACGATCAAGCCAATAGCCAAATATGGCAGATAGGTGCTTCGCAGATATATTAAAGAGCGTCGAATAGATGACGCCCATGGACGCCACCATAACGACGGTGCTAATCGTGAGCCAGAATGGGCCAAGGACAGAGCCGCGATAACGAAGCTTTATATCTTGGAATGCCAGCGCCATCCATAGCCAGCTTTTTGCTGCACCACTGATAATATCGGACCAGGCTGCAGATACTGGTGATCGTGGCGCGGGCCACGCCTCTTCGGAAAATCTAGACTGTGCTGTCATGTCTTATATGGGACGAAATTGGACTGCGCGGATAATTTGACTAGAGCGGTTTCGCAGAAATGGCAACGCGAGAAGTGGGGGTCATATACCTTTATCGTTTTGCCGAAGGCGAGAGCTCAATTTTTGCGGTTTTATAATTCTATCGTAAGTATCCTGCGGGTATCGACCATGATTTTTATGTCGTTTTGAAGGGTTTCCTGACAGGCAACTCTAGCGGCCGGCTGCACCTATTTGCGAATATTTCTTTCACACCTGTCGAGCTGGAAGTTCTTAGCACCTTTAGCCAGAATTGCAGGAACGATTGATTGAGATTTTTTGACCGCGCACTTGGTATGTAGAATGTCGGGCTGGTTGACGCGACTGGCTCCTGGGAGGCCAATTCGTCCAGTTGCGAGGCGGCTAACGCAAATTTATTGGGATACGGGTGGCGTTGGCAAAATATTCGGAGATGGCAGCCAAGTCGGCGTTGAAAGCGTAACTCCTTTCGGCGAAACACTCGATGCGTTCATTGCATCGCAACAGCAAAGTACCCCTAATGGATGTTCTCAAAAGGGAATCTGCGGTTTGAGTACTCTCCCTCGCATCGGCTACGTGCCTTACAATCCAACGCTCAAGGCGCCGGGCGACCGGCGGCGATTTGTGGCGTACGCACAAGCGCGCAATCTTCCATTTGAACTGGCGCGGTTTGATGAACGTTACGACGTCGTGATCTTGAGCGAAGTCGCGGACATAAGTATTTGGTCCGAACTATCGGCAAGGAAAGGTCGTCTACGATCTGATCGATTCGTACTTATCGGTTCCGCGCACTAATTGGAGGCAGCTTTTGCGCGGCCCAGCGTGGTATGCCCTCGGCAAGCACAAGAGATTACGAGATTATCTCTCTAGTGTGAGAGCAATGTGCAGGCGCGCTGATGCGGTCGTCTGCTACGACCGATGAACAAAAGAAGATCATCAGCCAGTTCTGCCGCAATATTCACGTCATTCTCGACATCCACTCAACTGTCGTTACCAAGATCAAGACGCAATATACGGCCAATCGGCCGTTCCGCTTGGTTTGGGAAGGTCTGGGCTCGAACCTTCTCACAACTGCTGACATTGGCGCCAATTCTTCGCGTGCTCTGCGACACGCAGGGATTTCGAACTGCACGTTGTCAGCGCTCCCGAGGACCCGGCTTTCAGAGCGGATTTTTTCGAGTAGATAGCCGAAGACTTCTGGCGCGATATTTTGATCGTGTCCATTTCCATGACTGGAAGGAGGAAACTTGCGCGGAGATTATATCGTCGTGTGACCTTGCTGTGGTCCCGATTAATCTTGATGATCCGTTTGCGGCCGGAAAGCCTGAAAATAAGCTTTATTGTACAGTGGCGGATGGGCCTGCCGGTCATAACTTCTGCGACGCCCGCATATCGGCGGGCGATGCAATGAGGTCGGAGACGCCCGAGCTAGCATGTGAGAATAAATCGCAATGGATCGCAGCATTAGAGCGGATGATGTCGGACGAAGCGGCACGGCTCAGATGCTGCAAGACGCGGCCGCGTGCATATGCCGAAGGAAAACACGGATCTGCGGCAAAGCTTATCGCACGCTGGGATGCGGTGTTTGCATCACTGGGCTTTCTATTGGGGTCGGCGAATCGCATTTAAAGCTCGGAAATAGTCTCATGCCGGAGATGGCAAATCTGCGGCTGGCAAAAATGAGAAAATAGTTTCAGATGGAGCCGATTGCGAATGTCATCGCTTCACGCCAGCGCGGGTGAAGCTCCAGAGTAGCGCGGCGACGAGGGCGCAGCCCGCTGCCAGCACCGCCAGCTGAAATGTCGCAGCGGTCCTAAAAATGGTCGCTGCGGCAAATGCCGCGAGGACAGCATTCACTACGAAAATACGGCCGACAATCTGGTAAACGCTCAGCCCGTTATCGAGGGCGCGTTGATAGAAATGGCTGCGGTGCGGTTGCATGACGGCTTCGCCATTTGCGAAACGGCGCAGCAGTGTAACGGTCGCATCCGCTAGATAGTAGAGCGGCAATAATATAGCAGCGATAAGATGACCTTGTCCGCCGAGGAGCACGAGGAGCCAGCCCAGCAACAATCCAATGGGCAGACTGCCGACATCGCCCAAAAAGATTTGAGCGACGGGTTTGTTGAATGGCGCAAAACCGATCATTGCGCCGCACAGGCCAACAGCGACCAACGTTGCGCCCGCAGGAAGCACGCCCATCAAACCAAAGATAGCAAGGCCGGCGGTGACCGGCACGACCTCGGCCACGGTCATCCAGTCGATGCCGTCCATGAAATTGACGGCATTCACGAACCAGAGCAGCGCGCCAAACATCAGGATCCGTTCGACCCACCATGGAAAGAAAGAGAGCGCGCGCAGATTGTCCGGCAGCACGGCCACGACAAGAGCAACCGCGGCGGCTTGCAGGATCAACCTTGGCAGGGCGGCGATCGGATGAACGTCATCGGCAATTCCGATGACGGCAAGCGCGATGACAGAAGTAAATATCACGGCCAACCGCCAGGCTTCATCTATCCCAGCGGGATAAAAGATAGCCGCGGCAGCAAGGACAACACCGACTGCCACAATGACAGCGATGCCGCCGCCTTGCGGTGTCGGCGTTTTGTGTGACGAGCGGGCATTGGGCTTTGCCAATGCATATCGCTGAAGCATTGGCTTGAGGCAGAGCAAAAGAACGAAACTGAGTGCGCCGGCGGCGAGGAATACCAGTCCCGCAAATTCAATCGGCCAAGCCACTGCAGCCCCCGCTTTGCTTTATCAAGTATCTTCCCCTACCAGCGGACCGCCGCAGCCCACCGTTATCCCCAACGCTCGCGCCACGCTTCAAGCATTAGAACGTCCCAAAGCGGATATTGCCAGTTCCGCCGGCCACTGAGGTGTTCTGCCCAGGTGCGACGGACGTCGGCGACACTCACGAGACCCCCGTCGCGCAGGCGATTTTCCGAAAGCAATGTTTCGGCCCAATCGCGCAGTGGGCCGCGGAGCCACTCGCCGAGCGGGATCGCGAAGCCGGTTTTCGGCCGTTCGACCAACTCGCGCGGGACGTGGCGGTACAGCACTTGGCGCAATGGCCACTTGCCAACGCCGTCATGCATTAAAGTCGATCGCGGAATTCGCCAGGCGAATTCGACAACCCTGTGATCAAGCAGGGGAACGCGGGCCTCAAGGGCCACCGACATGCTGGCTCGATCGACCTTGGTGAGAATGTCGTCGGGCAAATAAGTAACCAGGTCGAGAAACTGCATGCGCTCAAGCAGGCCCGGAAACTCCCGGTCGATCTGGCTGTCCCAAAGAATGCCCTTAGGTTCGGTAATGCCGGGCACCATTTTTTTCGGATCCCAATGTGTCACCAGCTGCCGATATAAATCCGTATCGCCATTTGCACACAGGACCGCTGCGAATTTGTGAAGCTTGTCGCCGACCTGGCGCGGTCGCATGCTGGGGGGAGAATTGAGAGTGCCTGCGACCAGCGGTCAGGCGTTACAGACGTCAGCACTCCGGCGACGGCACGACGCAACGGGCGCGGAAGCCGCGACATTGAGCGCCAAATCCCGCTCGCGAGCTGGTAACGATTGTATCCACCAAATAATTCGTCGCCGCCATCGCCCGAAAGGGCGACGGTGACATGGCGGCGCGTCATTTTCGAAACGAGATAAGTGGGGATTTGCGATGAGTCCGCAAACGGCTCGTCGTACATGTTCGGCAGTTGCGGAATAACGTCGCGTGCCTCGCTCCCAGTCACCGTGAGTTCGGTATGATCAGTTCCGAGATGGCGCGCGACCGCGGCAGAATGCGCAGCTTCATCAAACCCAGGAAGATCGAAGCCGATCGTGTAGGTCCGCACCGGGCCAGAATTCGCGGCTTTCATCAGCGCCACCACTGTGGACGAGTCGATTCCCCCTGAAAGAAAAGCACCAACCGGTACGTCAGCTATCATGCGGCGGCTCACCGCATCGCGCAGTAAAGTCTCAAGACCGTTTACAATTTCATTGTTGTCAGCTTGCAGCGGATTGGCGAGACCTGCCTGCGCGATGGCCCGCGCATCCCAAAAGCGTCCGATCTGGGGTTCGCCGTTTGGCGGCAATGTGAGAATGGTGCCGGGCTCAAGTTTGTGCACGCCTTCGTAAATTGTGTGCGGTGCCGGAATGCAATTATGCCGCATGAATACCGCCACGGCAGCGCGGTCAATGCGCGGGGTCCATCCAGGATGGGCGCGCAATGCTTTGAGCTCGGAACCAAAAAGAAAAAGCCCGCCGAATTTTGCCCAATACAAAGGCTTGATGCCGAGCCGGTCGCGCACCAGGGTCAGCGTACGCTCGTGTCGATCCCACACTCCGATCGTGAACATGCCAATGAGACGCTTGACCGTCGCTTCAACGCCATATGCGGCAAATGCCTCCACCATCACTTCGGTGTCGGAATGCCCCCGAAATTTTGTGCCGCGCGCTTCAAGCTCTGGGCGCAGTTCTTGGTAATTGTAGATTTCACCGTTGTACGTGACGACGAAACGGCCATTGGCGGAGACCATCGGCTGATGGCCTGCCGGCGAAAGGTCGACGATAGACAGGCGCCGGTGGGTGAGCGCAATGCCACTCTCGAGATCGCTCCAAATGCCGTGGTCGTCGGGGCCGCGGTAGGCGATGCTTTCAGCCATCGCAATTGCGTTGCTGCTCTAGCTGGCCGCGCGAGCTCGTTAAATTCAGTACGCCCGCAATGCCGCACATCGTCTTGTCCAGGGCTCAAAAAATTTCGCGTTGCCGCCTATTGATTAACGCGCGTCGTCAGATCCAACAACCGCAATCTCAAAATGGTCTCAGTGAAGCCGGCTTGCGCGGTCTTGTCGAAACGACCCCGCCGTTCTAGCTGTCTGGCGGACTAATTGCGATGACCAGGCAATTCATTATGGTGTTTCACTCAAAGCGTCGGCATAAGGCCGGTCTTCACGGGAAAAAGCAATGGCTTCGCCCTCAGGCCTAGACTCGCCGCGGCAAAAGCCGGTGCTGGTCTATCTCGTGACCCAGGACTGGTACTTCATGTCCCATCGAATTCCGATGGCCCGCGCTGCACAGTCGGCAGGCTACGACGTTCACGTCATTACACATGTCGAGAACGACGGCGACGCAATCGAAGCCCTTGGCTTTCGCGTGCATGCAATGAATTGGCGGCGCGGGAGCATCAATCCGTTTGCGATCTTCGGCAACATGCGTGTCGTGCGCCAACTCTATCGTATGATCGCCCCGGATCTTGTGCATCATGTTGCATTGCAGCCGACAATCGTCGGGTCTCTCGCCGCCATCGGTCTTCCGTGTGCCCGTTTGAATGCCGTCGCCGGGTTTGGCTTTGTATTCACTTCTGCGACAATGAAGGCACGCTTGGTGCGGCCATTCTTTCGCGCTGTGCTTCGAAGCGTGTTGGGACACGCGCGCGCTACGGTACTCGTACAAAACCCCGACGATCGCGCAGCGGTAAAAAATCTAGGTGTTGCCGACGATCGTATTTTCACAATTGCCGGTTCCGGGGTCGAAACGGATAGGCTCAAGCCGTTGCCCGAACCGGCCGGTCCCGCAACGATGGCATTTGTTGGCCGATTGCTTGATGACAAAGGTGTTCGCACCCTCGTCCATGCGCACGAAATTCTCGTGCGCCGAGGTCAACCAGTGCGTCTGCTGATCGCAGGCGAGCCGGACCCAGCTAACCCGGTTTCAATTCCAATAGAAGAAATCGCGGAATGGTCGCGCCGGCCCGGGATCGAGGTGCTCGGCCAGGTATCGGATATTGGCGACGTTTGGAAAGCTGCGCACATCGCCGTGTTGCCGTCGCGGCGCGAAGGTTTGCCGAAGAGCTTATTGGAGGCGGCCGCTTTCGGGCGACCGATCGTCGCGACCGATGTGCCCGGCTGTCGTGAAATCGCTCGCCCGGGTGTCAACGCGATCCTTGTGCCTCCGGACGACGCCGAGGCGCTTGCCGAGGCCATTGGGCGCCTTGCAAGCGATAAGGATTTGCGACGCGAATTCGGAGAGGCTGGGCGACGCTTGGTCGAAAGCGAATACTCCGCGAAGCGGATCGGCACGGATATAGTTGCACTTTATGACCATCTGCTCGGCCGCAAATCATAGGACGAAATCCATTGGCGCCTGGACCGCGATCCGGCTAAACAGGCGCGCGGAAGTGAGAGCCTCGATTGAAGCATCAACGAAAGATCGCTGTCATCGGCCTTGGATATGTCGGCCTGCCTGTCGCGGTTGCCTTTGCGCGATCGGGAGTGCCGGTGATCGGTTTCGATATCGACCAAAGGCGCGTGGACGAATTGCGTGGTGGGCGCGACCGGACACGCGAGGTTGCGGCCACCGACCTTAAGCAGGCAACGCTGACTTTCGATCATTCGCCATCGCGGCTGGCAGAAGCGGATTTTTACATCGTGACAGTGCCGACGCCGATTGACGGGGCCCGCCGGCCGGATCTCGGTGCCGTCCTGTCGGCCTCTGACACCGTTGGGAAGGTGCTCAAACGGGGCGACATCGTCGTTTACGAATCAACCGTGTATCCGGGCACGATCGAGGAAGAATGCCTGCCAGTGCTGGAAAAGATTTCGGGGCTCGTCGGCGGCCGCGACTTCACCGTCGGTTACTCGCCAGAACGGATCAACCCGGGTGATCAGCAACACCGCTTCGAAAACATCATCAAAGTTGTGTCCGCTCAAGATGCGCGTACGCTCGATATCGTCGCGGACGTCTACGGCTCAGTGGTGACCGCCGGCATTCACCGCGCCCCGTCAATCAAGGTGGCCGAAGCTGCCAAGGTCATCGAAAATACACAGCGCGATCTCAACATTGCGTTTATGAATGAACTGTCGGCGATTTTTCATCAGCTCGGCATCGATACCGGCGACGTCCTCGCCGCGGCCTCGACGAAATGGAATTTCCTGAATTTCCAGCCGGGTCTGGTCGGCGGGCACTGCATTGGCGTTGATCCGTATTATCTGACGTTCCGTGCCGAGAAAGCCGGCTATCATCCGGAAATCATTCTCGCAGGACGCCGCATCAATGACAGCATGGGCGAACGCGTGGCGCGCGAGTGCATGCATGCGTTGCTGCACAAAGGCCGTGCGAATCCGACCGTGACGATCCTGGGCATGACGTTCAAGGAGAATGTTCCGGATATCCGCAATTCGAAAGTGATCGATATCGCGCGCGAACTGCAGCGGGTTGGTGTGGGCGTCCAAATTGCTGATCCGATCGCGTCATCGGAGGAGACTACTCACGAATACGGTATTAAGTTAACTCCGCTGGAGGCGTTGCGGCCGGCAGACGCGATCATTTTGGCGGTGGCCCACAAGGACTATTTGGCCGGCGGGTGGCCGTTGGTCGCCAAACTGCTCAAGGACCGTCAAGGCATCGTCTTCGACGTGAAGGCAAAGCTCGACCGCGATCAAAAGCCCGAAGGGATCGAACTGTGGCGCCTCTAATGGCGAAAAAACCGAAGCGGGGCGAGCGCAATGGCTGACGGTCCAATCCTCGTGACCGGAGCCGCGGGCTTCATCGGTTTCCACGTCGCAAAGCGTCTCCTGCGCGATGGCCGCGATGTTATCGGCCTCGATAATATGAACGCCTACTACGATCCGACGCTGAAGGAAGCCCGCCGTGCGGAGCTCGCGAAATCCAATCGATTTCGGTTTGTCAAACTTGACCTCGCCGATCGCGAAGGGATCGCGGCGTTGTTCAAGGAGCACCGCTTTCCATATGTCGTTCACCTCGCGGCCCAGGCGGGCGTTCGATATTCGCTCGTCGATCCATTCGCCTATGTGGATGCTAACTTGACGGGTTTCACGACCATTCTCGAAGGCTGCCGTCACAATGGCTGCCGACATTTGCTGTACGCGTCGTCCTCATCGGTCTACGGATCGAACACGAAAATGCCGTTCTCCGTGCACGACAATGTCGACCATCCATTAAGTCTGTACGGCGCTTCGAAGAAAGCGAATGAGTTGATGTCGCATGCTTATGCGCATCTGTTCGGGCTTCCCATGACCGGCTTGCGGTTTTTTACCGTCTATGGGCCATGGGGCCGGCCGGACATGGCAATGTGGATTTTCGCCAAGGCAATAAGCGCCGGCGAGCCCATCAAATTGTTTAACAACGGCAACATGCGGCGCGACTTCACCTATATTGATGATGTCGTGGAGTCGGTTGTCCGCATGGTGGATCGGCCGCCTGCGGGAAATCCAAGCTTTTCGAATATGTCGCCCGATCCGGGCTCAAGCAGCGCGCCGTGGCGCGTCTACAATATTGGGAACAACAAGCCTGTCGAGCTTCTCGAAGTCGTGCGCCTCCTTGAAGAGGCGATAGGCAAAAAGGCGAAGCGGGAATTGTTGCCCATGCAGCCAGGCGATGTCCCCGCGACTTATGCCGATGTCGACGATCTGATGCGCGATGTCGGCTTCCGTCCGGCGACGCCGATCGCTGATGGCATCACTCGCTTTATCGAATGGTACCGGGCATATCATCGTCGCTGAGCGGGTTGCGCTGGGAACCGGTCGGCCGGCGCGACGAGATATCATCCGGCCGCATTGGATCGCGACGGCAATCGTTTTATAGTGGTGATCGAAGTATCGACGGGCACGAAGGTATAGGATGAGACGGCCATGACTGCTCCGAAACTCACTCAATTGAAGGTCAAGCTATTCACCGATGGCGCCGACAAGGCGCAGATCGTGGAAATGGCCAAGCAGCCGTGGATCGCGGGTTTCACCACCAATCCTTCGCTGTTGAAGAAGGCGGGCGTGAGTGATTATGCAGGCTATGCGCGCGATCTCGTCGCGGCCGTGCCGGACAGGCACATCTCATTCGAAGTGTTTTCCGATGACGTCCCGGAAATGGTCGCGCAAGGGCGCGTGATCGCTGGCTGGGGCAAGAATGTCTACGTGAAGTTGCCGGTGACGAACACACGCGGCGAACCGCTGTTTGAGGCGGTGCGCGCGCTTTCACGCGAGGGCGTGAAGATCAATATGACGGCCATCTTCACCGGTGAGCAGGTCACCCGCGCAATCGAGGCGCTGGATGGCGGCGCGCCGGCTTGCGTGTCCGTGTTTGCTGGCCGGCTGGCCGATTTCGGGATCGACTATCGGCCAATCATGCAGGATGCCATTGCCCACGCGCGCAAAACTCGCAATGTCGAGATCATTTGGGCGTCAACGCGCGAGGTCTTCAATGTCGTTGAGGCCGACGCGATGGGCTGCCATATCATCACGGCTCCTGCCGATGTGCTCAAAAAACTTCCCGCACTTGCAACCAAGACCGCAGCGGAGCTTTCCCTCATGGCTGTGAAGTCATTTCGGGACGATGCTGTTGCGGCTGGTTTGCGGCTTGCGGTTCCCGCCTCGCGCGCGGCCGAATAGGTATTTCTCCACAGGTGGCGGCGACGCGCGCTGCGCGCTTGTAACGCTTCACGGAAAGTGGCCATAGTAGAGCGACAGCTGGCCTGACGCTTCATCGAAGGCTGCGCCATGTATTTCCGCAAGGTAGATAGCCGCGACAAGCCCGGTTCGATCTGCCCCATTTTTACAATGGACCAGGATCGGCTTAGGAGCATTGCGTAAAATTTTTAGTATTTCGTCAATTCTGGTCGAATAGACAAATTCGCTCGCGCTTATTCCATAATCGTGATGCTCGACTCCGAATGCCTCAGAAATCGCAATTTCATCGACGTACCAAGATTTATCTTGGCTGGTGCCGAGAAGGTTGAGGATCGATTTTATTTTGTATTCTTGGACCACTCGGGCCAGGTTCGTTTTATCCAGCTGCGCTGAACGATAAAACTGCTTCTCCACAACGACATGGACGTTGCCGATCAATTGCAGGACGCCGCAGTAAATGCCGATTGCCCCTGCGACAACGCACGCGATGACCCCAAGGCTTGCGGCCGCGCGGCGGACGGACTTCCAAACCCGGGTGGCGGCAATGCGGCAAGCGCCCTCTCGCCCTTGATCGGCGAGGTGTTAAGCACGTTCGTAGATGGCTAGACGAGGAAACCCGGTGTTATGGTGCAATTGTGGAGGGCTCACTTGTGAACGACGCAGATACTTTGGCTGCGCCACATGCTTGGCGTATCAAATGGCAATATGCCGGGCCGATTGCTGTCGTTCATGTCGCAGCGCTTCTCGCCTGTGTGCCTTGGTTTTTCAGCTGGACAGGGGTCGTGCTCGCTATACTCGGCCTCTACGTATTCGGTACGCTGGGTATAAATATTGGCTACCACCGGCTTTTGACACATCGCGGCTTTACTTGCCCAAAATGGATGGAACGTGCGTTTGCCATTCTGGGCGTATGTTGTGCGGAGGAGTCACCGACAGTGTGGGTGACTTGGCACCGCCAGCATCATCATGAGGCCGACAAAGAGCCGGACCCTCACAGCCCGCTGAAAAGTTTTCTGTGGGGTCATCTCGGCTGGCTGATGATTAAATATGGTAACAGCAATACCACGGCGACGATCCGTCGATATTCCAAAGATCTACTCAAAGACCCGTTCTACGTTTGGCTGGAAAAGTCCGACAACTGGTTCAAAGTTGTAGCGATTTCCTGGGCGGTCTTTTTCGTGGCAGGCTTTGTTTCGGTCAGCCTCACAGGTGGCACAACAGCGGATGCCATCCAATTCGGCTTAAGCCTTTTTGTGTGGGGCGTTGCAGTAAGGACCGTCGCGGTATGGCATATCTCGTGGTCGGTCAATTCGATCACGCATCTGTGGGGTTACCGCAATTACGACACGCCGGATAACAGCCGTAACAATATCTTCGTCGGAATTATTGCCAACGGTGAAGGTTGGCATAACAACCATCATGCAGACCCTCGCTCCGCCCGACATGGTCTCGACTGGCGGGAGCCTGATGTTACCTGGGTTACGATTCGCGCGCTTATGGCACTGGGCCTCGCACGCGATGTGGCGATGCCGTCACCGCGCCTCGCGGCCGCGCCGAAATTTCGCAGATTGCGGAACTAAAGCTGCGTTTAGTCACTGGCAGAAGTGTTTCGCGGCCAAAAGCGCATGATGTCCGCTTTGTGCCAGAAGCGGAAATCGCTACATGTCTCCGCGATGTTCCGTAATCGCTTGCCTAGATAATTAATGCGACGGATATTCTAATTTAAGTAATCTATCAGTTCGTTAAGTGCCGGGCCCCCGCTGATGCGATCGGCTGCCACAACAACGTTAATATGCGTCGGCACGTGCGCCTTGTGCCTCGCTGCGTGCGCCTTGCATGGTGAACCTACAGAAGAGAGTGCGAGTTGCGCGAAATTGAGTGAATTAAAAATAGGGATGACCACGTCGGAAGCTTTATTGTCGTGTGAGCGAAAGCCACTCCGTACATCAGACGCCATTCTAAGGGGCGGCATAAAGGAAATAACTTGGGCCTATGAAGGTAGCTACCTTCATTTTGTGGACGGGAAGCTCAAAAGCATCCAAGACCTTCGGTAATTTCATGGCGGCGGCTACAGCGAAGATCCGTCTGGAAAATGGCGACGTGCTAAGCGGGACATCGTCGAGCGCGGTCATTGTTTTGTGTCTAGGCATCGGCGCCTGAGTCGAACGAGGCTACTGATAAGCGGCCGCCCGCGAGATACCCCCGTTTTTACCTATGGTTGTGCTGTCTAGAAATCGGGGCCACCAGCTAACTCACTGATGGGCCACTATGTCACAGAATGAATCAAAACGTGTTCATCTTGCTGTATCGGGGTAGTCGCCAGCCGCCCGGTGCCATGCTAGTGGATGAGAGGCTGAAGTACTGGGGCGCGGGGATATTATCGAGACATGCAGGCTGCAGTAGCGAGCGCGGAGCGTCCATTGCGTGTCGGTGTCGTCGGCGTCGGCGTCATGGGCAGCAATCATGCTCGTGTGTTTGCCGGATTGCCCGGCACCGAACTCGTTGGGGTCGCCGACCCTGATCGGAAACAGGCGGAATTCGTTGCCCGCACATTGGGCTGCGCCGCTGTTTCTGACGTTAGCGAACTGATCGAGCGCGACGTCGATGCGATCACGATAGCGGCGCCGACCCATCTCCATCGTGACATTGCACTCCACTGTATCTCGCGTGGCATCCACGTCCTGGTGGAAAAGCCGATCGCGTCGACGGTCGAGGAGGGGCGCGAGATCATCGCGGCTGCGCGCCGTGCCGGCGTCACCTTGATGGTGGGCCATGTCGAGCGTTTCAATCCGGCGGTGGAAGCGATCAAAGACGCAATCCGCGGCGAAGCCATCCTTTCGATCGCCATTACGCGCGTTGGACCATTTCCGCCGCGGATGTCGAATGTGGGCGTGGTCATTGATCTTGCCGTGCACGACATCGACCTGATTCGCTGGTTCACTGATTCCGACATCATCGAAGTGCAACCGCAGCTTTCGAGTGCGGTTGCAGAGCGCGAAGATATTGCGCTTCTGCAATTCCGGACGGCATCAGGCGTCCTGGCTCACATCAACACCAATTGGCTGACGCCGTTTAAGGCCCGCAACGTGACTGTCGCTACGCGCGGCAAGTACGTGATGGGGGACCTTCTGACGCGGCAGGTCACGGAATGCTTCGGCTTCCAGCCGGACGGCAGTTATTCAATGCGGCATCTGTCCGTAGGGCATGCCGAACCACTCCGCTCGGAGCTGCTCGCTTTTCTGCGCGCCGTCCGTTCGGGAGCGGCGCCCGCCGTTACCGGCGAAGAGGCTGTTGCAAGCCTTGAGATCGCGACGCGCTGCCTTGCCACGCGCCCGACTGTTGTTGCGCCCGCGCAACGGAAAGGCCCGCGCGCCGTCGTCGGTTGACGGACGCGATGCTCTATTGCGGACGCTTTTATGAATTTGCGCACCAACTTGCCATCCATTCCGTTCATTGACGTCGCCGCGCAGCGCCGACGGCTCGGGCCCGCGATTGACGCCGCGGTCGCGCGCGTGTTGAGCCATTGCCAGTTCATTCTTGGACCGGAGGTGAAGGCTTTCGAGACGGAGCTCGCCGCTTTTTGTGGCGCGCGGCACGTGGTTACTTGCGCAAGCGGTACTGATGCATTGGTTCTTGCCTTGCGCGCGATGGGGATTGGTCCGGGCGATGCGGTGCTATGCCCTTCATTCACCTTTTGCGCGACCGCTGAAGTGGTGGCCTTGGTCGGCGCAACGCCTGTGTTTGTCGATGTCGATGCGGCGACATTCAATATCGATGCGAAGGGAATTGCTGGCGCTATCGCCGCCGCAAAAGAGGCTGGATTAAAGCCAAAGGCGATGATTCCTGTCGATCTATTCGGACTGCCGGCCGACCATAAAGCCATTGCAACTGCAGCAAAGGCCGAAAACCTTTTGGTGCTGGACGATGCCGCGCAGGGCTTCGGAGCTATTTGCGACAATCGCAGGCTCGGCACTTTCGGCCACGCGACAGCGACCAGTTTTTTCCCCGCCAAGCCACTCGGCTGCTATGGCGATGGCGGCGCCGTCATCACCGACGATGATGCCCTTGCCGACACGCTCAGAAGCCTGCGGGTGCACGGGCAGGGCACGGACAAGTACGACAACGTGCGCATTGGGCTCGCCTCGCGCCTCGATACGATCCAGGCGGCGATTTTGAGCGAGAAGTTGAAGATTTTCCCGGACGAAATTGAGGCTCGTAACAAGGCTGCCCGCCGCTACAATGAGGGACTAAGCGATATCGTCATTATTCCAACCGTTCCTGCCGGGTCTACGTCGGTTTGGGCGCAATACACCATCCGCGTCGCCGGCGGACGCCGGGACGCGCTTGCAACGGCCCTCAAGGCCGAAGGAATACCGACCGCGATCTATTATCCGATCCCGCTGCATCGGCAGCAGGCCTATAAGCATTTTCCGGCTGGCAAAGACGGCGTCGCGGTGAGCGATCGTTTGGCCGCCGAGGTTATTAGCCTGCCGATGCATGCCTACCTCGACGCGGCGACCCAAGACCGCATCATCGAGGCAACCCGCCGTGCGCTGAGAAAGTAAGCGGCGCTGCAGCTCAGCTGCGCTTGTAGACGTCCTCGAGGCGCTCGATGTCGTCTTCACCGAGATAGCTGCCGGTCTGCACCTCGATGAGTTCGAGCGGGATTTTCCCCTTGTTGGCCATGCGATGAACGCTACCGATGGGGATGTAGACCGACTCGTTTTCATGAACCGCGCGAACTTGCTCATTGATGGTGACTTCGGCGGTCCCGCGCACGACCACCCAATGCTCGGAGCGATGCCGGTGCTTCTGCAATGACAGTATGCCGCCGGGGATAACGACGATGCGTTTGACCTGAAAGCGCTCACCGACGTCGATCGACTCGTAATAGCCCCAGGGCCGGTGCACGCGCTTGTGGTCGGTCGCCTCCGGTCTTTTCCCGGCCTTGAGTTTCGCGACCAGTTCGCGGACCTCTTGGGCGCGCGCGCGCGGTACCACCATCACAGCATCTGAAGTGCTCACAACGACCAGGTCGTTGACACCAAGGACGGTGGTCAGCCGGTCATCCGAATGCACGACGCAGCCTGTGGCGTCCATGGTTACGACATGACCATGCAGGACGTTGCCTTGAGTATCCGGTTTTACGATGTCTAACAGGGCGTCCCAGCTGCCAATGTCCGACCAGCCGAAATCGCCTGCGATGACAGCGGCGCGGTCGGTCTTTTCCATAACGGCATAGTCGATCGATTTCTGCGGGGCGCGCGCAAAGGCTTCCTGCTGCAAACGCAAGAAACCGAGGTCATCGCTCGCGTTGGCAACGGCCGCCTTGATCGCAGCAGCCATATCCGGCTCCAGCCGCTCGAGCTCCGACAGCAACACGTCGGCGCGGAAGAGAAAGTTTCCGGAATTCCATAAATAGCCTTCGCGCACATAACGCGTGGCTGTCGCGGTATCGGGCTTCTCGACGAAGCTTTTCACCGCATGCACGTCACCTTTGCCGACAGCCTCGCCGGGAAGGATGTAGCCATAGCTGGTCTTGGGTTCGGTCGGCTTGATGCCGAAGGTGACGATGCGGCCCGCTTCCGCGGCAGCACGGCCGGCAAGGCAAGTCGCGCGAAATCCTTCGACGTCCAAAATAATGTGATCGGCGGCGAGCGCGAGCACGACGGCCTGCGGATCGCGCAGGGCCGCGATCGCCGTTGCAGCGGCGATAGCGGGTCCCGAATCGCGCCGTATGGGCTCTATAACGACGGTCGCATCAACGCCCACCTCCTCAGCTTGCCGGCGGGCGAAGAAATGAAAATTAGGACCGGTTATGACAATCGGCGGCGCAAACATCGGGTCCCGCACCCGCAGCAGAGTTTCCTGGTAAGTCGACCGGTCGCCGACCAATGGCAGGAATTGCTTAGGCAGGGCGTCCCGCGAGACCGGCCAAAGCCTGGTCCCGGCGCCGCCAGCCAGCAGGATGGGGATGATTGGTGAAGGCATTGGTGGCGGCTGTCTGGGGCTCTTTGTTCCGGCGACGAATTGTCTTAAGGCAGTTCTACGGAACTGACTATCGGCATCCTGCCGTAAACGTTAAGACCGCTAATTCGCAGTGTTTTTCGCCCGGCAGCAGGGACAGCCCTGATGATTGAACGCATTCTGACCGTCGGCGGGCTGACGCTGCTCTCACGCATCACGGGCTTTGCGCGGGACATCATCTTGGCGGCTGTGCTCGGTGCCGGTCCGGTGGCCGATGCATTTTTCGTGGCCTTCCGGCTGCCCAACCATTTTCGCGCCATCTTTGCCGAAGGCGCCTTCAATGCCGCTTTCGTGCCGGCCTATGCCCGCATTCGCGAGCAAGGCGGCGCTCAGCGCGCGGACCTTTTTGCCGACCGCATTTTCACGCTGCTGGTCGCCAGCCAGATTGCACTGCTGGCGGCTGCGCTCTTGTTCACGCCAGCCGTTATCGGGTTGCTTGCTCCCGGATTTGCCCGCGACCCCGAGCGCTTTGCTCTTGCCACCGATCTCACGCGCATCACATTTCCCTATTTATTTCTGATCACGCTTGTGACGCTCTGGGGAGGCATCCTCAATGCGCTGCAGCGCTTCGCTGCTGCCGCCGCCGCATCGACCTTGCTCAATTTGTCGATGATGATGACGCTTGCGCTTGTCGTCTTCTTTCCAACGCCCGGCCACGCTGCAGCCTGGGGTGTGCTCATCTCCGGAATTTTGCAAGCACTGCTGGTTGGTGGTGATACCTGGCGTGCGGGTGCCATGACGGCGTTCTGCTGGCCGAAGCTGGACGCCGACGTACGGCAATTCTTCCGCGCGCTTGGTCCGGCGACAGTCGGTTCCATGGGCGTGCAGCTCGCATTGTTTGCTGACACGATCATTGCAAGCTTTTTGCCGGCTGGCGCTCTGTCTGCGCTTTACTATGCTGACCGCCTGAATCAGCTGCCCATCGGAGTCATCGGCATTGCCGCCGGCACCGTCATCCTTCCTGAAATGTCGCGCCGCATCGCCGGCGGCGATCACCACGGCGCGGCGCAAGCGCAAAACCGTGCTATCGAGTTCACATTGTTGTTGTCGATTCCCTGCATTGCAGCGTTTTTTATTATTCCCGATTTGATCATGCGCGCGCTGTTCGTACGTGGCGCATTCACGGCCGCCGATGCTGAGGTGGCCGGACGTACGCTGACGGCCTATGCCTTCGGACTGTTGCCTTTCGTTTTGATACGCAGCGCCGTCGCAACTTTCTTCGCGCGTGGCGACACAGCGACGCCGGTAAAGGCCGCGCTGATCGCGGCCGCCGTCAACATCGCATTCAAAGTGCTGCTCATGGGTCCGCTTGCGCAGGTCGGCCTCGCGTTGGCGACGTCGATTGGCGCCTGGATCAATCTTGGTCTGGTCGTCTGGTTTTCCAGGCGCGCAGGTCACGCCGCGCACGATAAACGGCTGCGTCAATCGATCCTCAGGCTCGCGATTGCCGGACTCGTATTCGCCGTCGTGCTGTGGCTATGCCGTCCGTACGTCACCCGCTGGCTGGCGGATTGGCAGGGCCCGCGCGATCTTGCCGCGCTGGCGATTATTGGGACGGCCGGGGCTGCCGTTTATGGCGGAACCGTTATGGCCTTTTTCGGACGCGATTGGGTTGCAGCAATTCGCGCAAAGCCACGTCAATAAAGCAATATTCCTGGTGCTATTGCCGAACGGGCGAAGTGGACATAGTTACCCTCGGGCGCTATGGGGACAGGCCGCGTTAGTTACATCCTGCTGCAGGAATTCATGAATTCGACACGGTTCATTTCATCAATTTCCTTGATCGACAGTGCCAGAAAGCTCGCGGTGCCGTTGGCGCTTGCGACTTTGGTCGCAAGCTGTGGCGAAGCGCCAGAAGCAAGGTGGTCCGCCGCCGCCCGCGGTCACTGTGGCAGCGCCGGTCAAGCGCACCGTTTTCGATTACGACGAATATGTCGGCCGTTTCACTGCCATAAATATGGTTGAGGTCCGCGCACGCGTTTCGGGCTATCTCGACAAATTGCATTTCAAGGACGGGCAAATCGTCAAGCAGGGCGACTTGCTGTTCACCGTTGACAAGCGCCCATTCCAGAACACGCTCGATCAGGCGCGCGCCAACCTCGTGCAGGCGCAATCCAATGTGGCGTTTACCGAATCTGACTTCACGCGCGGCCAGACGCTCGTACGCGACAAGACAATCACCGACCAGACATTCGAACAGCGCGCCCAAGCCTTTCGCAATGCCAAGGCCTCGGTGGCCAGCAACGAAGCCGCCGTCCGCCAGGCCGAGCTCGACCTCGAATTCACCGAATTGCGGGCACCGGTGAATGGCCGTATCGGCGATCGACGCGTGTCTCCCGGCAACCTCGTCACCGGCGGTACCGGCGGCAACACAACGTTGCTCGCGGTCATTGTTTCGACCGATCCAATCTATTTCGAATTCACCTTCGATGAAGCGGCGTACCTGCGATATGAGCGGCTTGCGCAGGAGGGCGGCCAGGATGTGGCCAGCCGGAATGCCGGCGTGCAAGTGGCGCTTAAACTGATCGACGAAAGCGATTTTGACCACGAAGGCCGCATGGATTTCGTCGATAACGTCATCGACCGCGCGACCGGCACGATCCGTGGCCGTGCCGTATTTACAAACTCGAAAGAGGTGTTCACGCCGGGCATGTTCGGGCGCGTGCGCGTGCCAGCATCGCCGCCTTACGAGGCACTTTTGGTGCCTGACGCCGCCATCGCGACTGAGCAATCGCGCAGATATGTCGTCGTCATCGACGCGCAGGATACCGCACGGCAGAAATACGTCACGCTCGGCCAGCTGACGTCCGACAATCTGCGCGTGATCAAGGATGGCATCGGCCCCGACGACCGCATTGTCGTGAGCGGCCTTATGCAGGCGCGGGTCGGCCAGAAAGTGCGGCCGGAAGAACAGGGTGCCAAGCCTGCGGGACCAGCGCCCGCCGGGAGCGCGCCACAACAGTCGAAATAAAAGCGGCGTCAGCGCATGCGTATTTCGCACTTCTTCATCGACCGGCCGATTTTCGCCTCCGTGGTCTCGATTATTTTCGTGATCCTCGGCGGTGTGGCGTTCACACGGCTGCCGGTGGCCCAATATCCGGAAATCGCTCCGCCCACCATCACCGTTACAGGCCAATATCCCGGCGCCAGCGCCGACGTTGTCGCCGCCACCGTGGTGACGCCGATCGAGCAGCAGATTAACGGCGTCGAGAACATGATCTATCTGTCGTCGAATTCGACCGGCGACGGGCGCTTTACGATTTCAGTCAGCTTCGACATCGGTACCAATCTCGATATCGCCCAGGTGCAGGTGCAAAACCGCGTCGCCATCGCGCAGCCGCGGCTTCCGGTGGACGTGCGCAACATCGGTGTGACCGTCCAAAAAAGTTCGCCCGACCTGATGATGGTCGTGCATCTTTATTCGCCGGACAAGTCGCGCGATACGCTGTTCATTTCCAACTATGCGACGATCGAGATCACGGACGCTCTGACGCGCGTCGACGGCGTCGGCTCGCTGATCGTTTTCGGCAGCCGCGATTACGCCATGCGGGCCTGGCTCGACCCCGATCGGTTGCAATCGCTCGGCCTCACAGCGACTGACGCCGTTCTCGCGCTGCAAGGACAAAACGTGCAGGTCGCCTCCGGCGTGCTCAACCAGCCGCCGGTCGACAAACCCGCCGCGTTCCAGATTTCAGTCCAAACGCTCGGGCGGCTCACCAACACCGAAGAGTTCGGCAACATCGTCATCAAGCAGACGGCGAATGCCGTGGTGCGGCTGAAGGATGTCGCGACAGTCGAACTTGCCGCGCAGGACTATTCGACCAATTCCTATCTCGACCGCGATCCGGCGATCGCGATCGGCATCTTTCAGCGTCCCGGATCCAATGCGCTTTCGACCGCTACAAACATCAAGAACACGATGGACGAGCTGGCAAAGCGGTTCCCGCCGGGGCTGAAATACACCATCGTCTACAATCCGACGGAGTTCATTCAGCAATCGGTGGATGCAGTCGAATCCACCATCGGTGAAGCGATTGTCCTTGTCGTGCTTGTCGTTATCCTGTTCCTGCAAACCTGGCGCGCGGCAATTATTCCGATTGTAGCCATTCCGGTATCGCTGATCGGCACCTTCTTCATCATGACGTTGTTCGGCTTCACGCTGAACAATCTGTCGCTGTTCGGACTCGTCCTGGCGATCGGCATTGTCGTCGACGATGCCATCGTGGTGGTGGAGAACGTCGAGCGCAATATCGAGGCAGGCCTGAGCCCGCACGACGCCGCGGTCAAAAGCATGGACGAAGTCGGCGGTGCGCTGATTGCCATCGCGCTCGTGCTGTCGTCGGTCTTCATCCCATCAGCCTTCATCACCGGTATATCGGGCCAGTTTTACCGTCAATTCGCGCTGACCATCGCGGGTGCGACCATCATCTCACTCATTGTGTCGCTGACGCTGTCGCCCGCATTATGCGCGCTGCTGCTCAAGCCGCGCCGCGAGACCGAAGATGGCCATTGGTGGAGCAAGCCGATCCACGGCTTCTTCAACGTGTTCAACCGTTATTTCGACATGCTGACGCGCGGCTACGGCAAGCTCTCGGCGAAGCTTGTGCGCATCCCGGTGCTGGTGTTGGTGGTCTATGCCGGGGTCATCGCCTTTGGCATGAACGAATTCCGTAAAACGCCGGTCGGCTTTATTCCGCAACTCGACCGCGGCTATCTCATCATTATTTCACAGCTTCCACCGGCGGCTTCGCTCGCCCGTACCGATGAAGTCAACCGGCAGGCGGTGGAGATTGCGCTGTCGATCCCGGGAATCGCGCACGCGGTCAACATCGTGGGCTTTTCCGGTGCCACCTTTACCAACGCCCCGAATGCCGGTGCGGTATTCGTCACGCTCGATCCATTCGAGAAGCGGGCGGCAGATCCGCGGCAATCCGCTGGTGCAATCCAGGGGCAGCTGTTCCAGCGCCTGTCGGCGATCCATGACGGCCTGATTTTCGTCGCAGCCCCGCCGCCGGTTTCCGGCATTGGCAACGCCGGCGGCTTCCGCATGATGGTGGAGGATCGCGCCGGCCGCGGGTCGCAGGCCCTGCAGAACGCAGTTTACGCGATGATGGGACGCGCGGCGCAGACGCCAGGCCTGCTGCAGGTTTTCTCGCTGTTCGAAAACACGACGCCGCAGCTTTATCTCGACATCGACCGCACCAAGGCGCAGCTGCTTGGCATTAGCGTGCCGGACGTGTTCGCGGCGCTGCAAATCTATCTCGGGTCGTCGTATGTCAATGACTTCAATCTGTTCGGCCGCACTTATCGCGTGGTGGCGCAAGCGCGTGCCGACAACCGTAGCACGACCGAAGATGTTCTGAAGATCCGCGTCCGCAATAATAGTGGCGAGACCGTGCCGCTTGGCGCTTTCACAACAGTGCGCACGGTCACTGCGCCTTACCGCGTGCCGCGCTACAATCTATATCCCGCTGCCGAACTGGATGGTGCAGCCGCGCCAGGCTACAGCCAGGGCCAGGCGATCAAGATCATGGAGCAGTTGGCGGCAGAGGTTCTTCCGCAAGGCTTTTCCTACGAGTGGACCACGCTCGCCTTCCAGCAAATCCGGGCAGGCAGTACCGCGACCTTTGCCTTTGTCCTCGCGGTCGTGTTCGTGTTCCTGGTGCTGGCGGCGCAATTTGAAAGCCTGACACTGCCGCTTGCCGTCATCCTGATCGTTCCCATGTGTCTGATTGCGTCCATCGTCGGCGTGGTCTTGCGCGGGCAGGACAATAATATTCTGACGCAAGTCGGGTTCGTGGTGCTCATCGGGCTTGCGGCGAAAAATGCTATTCTGATTGTCGAGTTTGCCAAGCAGCTTGAAGACGCGGGCCGCGATCGTTTCGATGCCGCGGTGGAGGCGGCGCATTTACGATTGCGGCCGATCTTGATGACGTCCTTCGCCTTCATTCTCGGCGTGACGCCGCTGGTCTGGGCGGTCGGTGCTGGCGCCGAGTTGCGGCAAACGCTCGGCACTGCGGTGTTTTCCGGCATGATCGGCGTGACCACGTTCGGCCTGATCTTTACGCCCGTGTTCTATGTGGTTTCACGGTGGATTGCGCTACACTTGGCGGCACGCCGCGCGGAACGGAAACTTCCCCGGCAATCTAAATAGTCAATCCTACGGCCCCCATGACAATGAAATTTGGCTTCGGCCAGCCGCTGACACGCAAAGAGGACGATACGCTCTTGCGCGGGGCCGGGAGGTACATTGCCGATGTCATGCCCGCGAACCCGCTCCATGCCGTGATGGTTCGTTCGCCGCATGCCCATGCGCGATTTCGAATTGGCGATCTTGCCAAGGTGAAGGCCACGCCGGGCGTGCGTCTCGTGCTGACGGCTGCGGATATCTCCGGACTTGGCCCATTGCCGACACCGGGTGTGCTTCCCGACGTGGACATCAAGGTCCCGGTCTATCCGATCCTGGCCAAAGATGTGGTGCGGCACGTCGGCGACGCCGTTGCCTTTGTGGTGGCCGACAGTATCGATGCGGCGAAAGATGCAGCCGAGGCGATTGAAATCGAGTGGAATGAGCTGCCCCATGTGATCGGGGCTGTTGCCGCGCTCAAGCCAAATGCGCCAAAGGTGTGGGCGGATCGCCCCGGCAATCTGGCATTCGAAACCAGCGCGGGTGATGCGTCCGCGACCAAAGAGGCGTTCGCCAAAGCTGCGAAAATTGTTGAGCTGACCATCGTCAACCAGCGGCTTGTCACCAATTATCTCGATACGCGCGGCGTGGTCGCTGAATATGACGGGGAGCGCTATACGCTCACGCTCGGCAGCCAGGGCAGCCATATCATTCGCGACATCATTTGCGGCGTTATGAATCTGCCACCCGACAAGATGCGGGTCATTACACCGGACGTCGGCGGCGGTTTCGGCACCAAGCTGTTTCCCTACCGCGAATACGCATTGGCGGCGGTTGCGGCAGAGCGCCTGCGAAAACCCGTAAGATGGGTCTGCGACCGCAGCGAGCATTTTCTCGGCGATAGTCACGGCCGGGATAACATCTCCACGGCCAGGCTCGCGGTCGATGATAAAGGGCGCTTCCTTGCGCTCGAACTCGATATCATCGCCGACATGGGCGCTTATCTGTCGTGCTACGGGCCTTACATTCCATGGCTCGGCGTCGGCATGGCGACAGGATCCTATGACATCCCGATCGCACACATTCGGCTCCGTGCGGCTTATACCAACACCGTTCCGGTCGACGCGTATCGCGGCGCTGGCCGGCCCGAGGCTTCTTATTTGATCGAGCGCGTTGTCGACGCTGCCGCCCACGATCTCGATATTGCGCCCGATACGATAAGGCGAAAAAACCTGATCAAGCCGAAGGCATTGCCCTACAAAACGCCGACGGGAAAAATCTACGATTCCGGCGATTTTCCCGGTGCGCTTGCTCGCGCGCAGGAGCTTGTCGATTGGGATGGCTTCAACAAGCGTGCGACCCAGTCCAAGCGCGCTGGCCGTTTACGCGGAATTGGCATCGCCACCTACATTGAAGCATGCGGCAACAACGGGCCGGAGACCGCGACGCTGACGCTTGATCGCGATGGCGGCGTGACCTTGCTCATCGGATCGCAATCGACCGGACAAGGGCATGCAACCTCCTACGCGCAACTCATCTCGGAGCGTCTCGATCTGCCGCCCGAGCGGGTGCGCGTCATTCAGGGCGATACCGATCGGATCAAGAGCGGCGCGGGTACAGGGGGATCGAGTTCTATCCCCGTGGGCGGCGTTTCTGTTGATCGCGCGAGCAAGAAGCTCGCCAGCCAAATCAAGGAAATTGCGGCCGATGCTCTTGAGGCTGCGGCGGGCGATCTGGAAATTGCGGATGGCACCGTGCGTGTCGCCGGTACTGACCGGATGATTACTTTTGCCGACCTTGCGGCGCATCCACGCGGTACGTCTGACAAATTGCGCGCGGCTGAGGAATTCAGCGTCGAACCGCCGACATTCCCGAACGGCACGCATATCGCCGAAGTCGAGATCGATCCCGACACCGGGACGACCAGCATCTTGCGTTACGTCGTCGTCGACGATTTCGGCGCCACGCTCAATCCGCTGCTGCTTGCGGGTCAAGTGCATGGCGGTGCCGTGCAAGGCATCGGTCAGGCGTTGATGGAGGATACGGTCTACGATACATCGACCGGTCAGCTGCTCAGCGCGAGCTTCATGGACTACGCAATGCCGCGCGCCGAGCATGCGCCCGACTTCGTCTTCGAGACGCGAAACGTGCCGTGCAAGACGAACCCTCTCGGTGTCAAAGGAGCGGGTGAAGCCGGCGCAATCGGCTCATGCCCCGCGGTCATGAACGCGATTGTTGACGCACTATGGCGCAGCCATCGCATCCGCCACATCGACATGCCCGCGACGCCGCAGCGGATATGGCAAGCCATCGCTCAGGCTCGAAAGACGACCGCGGCCTAGATTTTTGAGTGATCACGAAGTCGTGATCGAGACCCCATCATTTGGCCTGCCGGAGCGGAATAATCCTTATGGACCAAGTGTTTGTCTGGTTGGCTTGCCACGGGTAAAACGAGAGAAATCATCGATGAAAAGACATGCCGGCGTGATGCTCACCGTGGCCTTTGTCTCGCTCGGAGCAGGCGCCGTTATCGCGCAGTCTGACCCAATCGCAGCGCGTATGGCCCTGATGAAGGGCAACAACGACAATGCAATTATAGTCGTGCGCATGATGAAGGGGCAGTTGCCGTACGATGCTGCCCAGGTCGACGCTGCTTTCGCACAATGGGCGGACACTGCGAAAAAACTGCCCGACCTTTTCCCCGATAATTCGAAGACCGGCCAAAAGACACGCGCTGCTTCAAAGATTTGGGTGACGAAGGCAGATTTCGACACAAAAGCGGCGGAGTTTGCGAAGGTCGTTGCCGAAAACCGCGATAAAGCCAAATCGTCACTCGACGGATTGCGCGCCGCCATTCCGGTTGTCGGCAACGCTTGCGACAATTGCCACAAGGACTATCGGATTTCGCAGCAATAGCGGTAAAGTTCGAGGAAAATCACAACCAGCCTTGATGATCTAAGTTTTACCATTCGCGGGACCTGCCGGATGTTTCGCAAGCTTGTTGCTGTCGCCATTGCTGCGGCCGTCCTGGGCGTGCCTGTTTTCTGGTACCTCACGATTCCCGAGACGATTGCACCGAATGCGCTTGCGTCACGCACGCCGAACCTCGGCAATGGCCGCACGATGTTTTTGATCGGCGGTTGTTCGTCGTGCCACGCGGTGCCGAAGCAGAAAGACAGCACACAGCTCGGCGGAGGGCTCCCACTGAATTCTCCATTCGGAGTGTTCTATGTTCCGAATATTTCGTCTGATTCCAAAGATGGCATCGGTGCCTGGAGCGAAGCACAGTTCTTGACCGCCATGGTGAAGGGCACGTCGCCTGCGGGCGAGCATCTCTATCCGGCGCTACCCTATACGTCGTACCACCGGATGCAGCTCGATGATTTACGCGATCTGTTCGCTTACCTTAAAACTCTGCCTGCTATCTCCGGCAAGGTGCGCGACCACGATTTGCCGTTCCCGTTCAACATCCGTCGCACGCTCGGACTGTGGAAGCTTTTGTTCCTCGGCAACAAAACCTTTTCGCCAGACCCTGCACAGTCTGCGCAGTGGAACCGTGGTGCCTATCTCGTCAACGGACCCGGTCACTGCGCCGAATGCCACTCGCCGCGCAATTTTCTTGGTGCCGTTATTGCTGGACGGCGGTTCACGGGTGGCCAAAGTCCGTCAGGCCAAGGCGGTGTTCCTGACATCACTCAGCGCAAATTGCACGATTGGACAGTCGAGGATTTCGCCGAGACGTTGGACACCGGCATGACGCCGGATTCTGATCGCGTTGGCGGTCTGATGGTCGAGGTGGTCGCAAATACGAGGCAATTAAGCGCCGCCGATCGCCAGGCCATCGCTGTTTATCTCAAGTCGCTGGCGGCGCCCAAATAGCTGCGCATTTTGGAAATTTTGACGTATGTAATGGATGAATCTTCGGATCGTCCATGCATCCGTTCAAAGCTATTGGCTTAAAGCTGATTTCCGCATTGCTGTTTGCCGCCATGTCGGCGCTGGTGCGCCAGTTGAGCGATGTCGCGCCAGTCGGCCAGATGGTGTTTTTTCGCAGCGCCTTCGCCATTTTGCCGGTGGTCGTGATCTATGCCATGCGCGGCGAACTTGGCACGGCAGTGCGAACGGGCAGGCCATTCGGCCAGCTTGGCCGCGGGATGCTCAGCGTTTGCGGCATGTTCACCAACTTCTCGGCGCTCACACGGCTGCCACTCGCCGACGCGACGGCGATTTCGTTTGCGTCGCCGCTGATCACCGTGGCGCTCGCCGCGATGATCCTGAAAGAACGCGTGCGGATCTATCGCTGGTCGGCGGTATTGGTCGGCTTTGCCGGTGTCATCGTCATGTTGATCCCGCACTTCGACGTAAATGCCTATGCCGGCGTCGCTGGCACGGCGGCGGCGGCCGGTTCAATATTCGCGCTCACGTCGGCCTTCTGCAACGCCGGCACGGTCATCCAGACCCGCCGGCTCACGCAAACCGAGACGACATCGTCCATTGTGTTCTATTTTTCGTTGGTGTGTGCCATCGCCGGTGCTCTGACGCTGCCGTTTGCCTGGCATTCTCCGACCGCACCTGAACTGACCGCGCTCATCGCCCTCGGCGTGCTTGGCGGGCTTGCGCATATTTTTCTGACCGAAAGTTACCGGTACGCGGCCGCCTCGGTGGTCGCGCCTTTCGATTACACGTCGATGCTGTGGGCGCTGCTGCTTGGCTATTGGTTCTTCGGCGAATTGCCCGGCACGTTGGTCTACGTGGGTGCGGCCATCGTCGCGGCCGCGGGGCTATTCGTCATCTGGCGCGAACGTCAGCTCGGTCTCCAGCGCGTACGTGAGGTGGAAGCGCCGCCTTAGGCCTTGAACGCCTTGAAGGTTATAATGGTGTGGGTGTCCTTGATGCCCGAAATGCACTGAACCTTCTCGTTGACGAAATGCCCGATGTCGGTGCCGCTATCGACATAAAATTTCACCAGCAGGTCATAGTCGCCTGCGGTCGAATAGATCTCGGAAGCGATCTCGGCTTCGGCCAGGTCGTTGGCCACCTGGTAGGATTTTCCGAGTTCACATTTGATCTGGACGAAGAAGGGGGTCATCGGTCGGCTCCGCAAGGATGCTCGCAATCCAGCAAAATCGGGGCTGGCTGGCAAGGCGGGCCGTCCATACGGTCTTGCCTTGTGGGTGGACGCAGACTACGTATTGGCCAGCAATCTCGCGGGGTGTCCGGCCGTTGCCGGGCTGAGAGGCGCAAGCCAACCCAACGAACCTGATCCGGGTCATGCCGGCGGAGGGATGAGAGATGCATCACCCGCAAGCACCGTCGCGCAACAGCGTTGCGCAAGCCGCCGCCGATATTCTTATGCGTGTGCGCGCTCGTGCGCCGCGCATTCATTGCATCACCAATGCCGTCGCACAAAACTTCACGGCCAACGTGCTGCTGGCCGCAGGCGCTGTGCCGTCGATGACATTGTCGCCCGAGGAGATCGGCCCCTTCGTTGCGAGTGCGCAAGGGCTCCTCGTTAACCTCGGGACCTTCGATCGTGAGCGCCGCCAGGCAACGATGATCGCAATCGATTCCGCGGCGGCTCATAAACTGCCGTGGGTGCTCGATCCGGTGTTTGTTGACCGGATTCCGCCGCGCGCTGCTTTTGCCCGCGAGTTGATTGGCCGCGGGCCAACTGTGCTGCGTCTCAACCACGCCGAGTTTTCCGCGCTTTCGGGCGAAGCACCGTCGCGCGATGCGGCGGTGGCCTTTGCCCGCACCAGCGGGGTCGTTGTCGCGCTTTCAGGCGAGACCGATCTTGTCACCGACGGTGAGCGGATTGCGGCCGTTTCGAATGGCCATCCCTTGATGGCGAAAGTGACCGCCATGGGCTGTGCGGGATCGGCACTGGTTGCGGCGTGTCTCTCGATCGAGCCCGATGCGTTTCAGGCGGCCAGCGCTGCCTTGCTGATCATCGGGGTTGCTGGCGAGATCGCGGCCGAAAAATCGGCGGGGCCCGGAAGCTTTGCTGCCACGATCATTGACACGCTTTATGGTCTCGATAGCGCGGCACTCGTCGCGCGCGCAAAGGTCAGCTGATGGACATCGATCTCAGGCTCTACGCTCTTGTCGACCCAACGGTTGCGGGCGGCCGCGCGCTGCCTGATCTCGCGGCACGCATCGCAGCCAGCGCAACGCTGGTACAATTGCGCGACAAGCACGGGTCCACGCGCGCAATGGTGGAGCAGGCGCGAGCGCTGCGGGCTGTGTTGGAGCCCAAAGGCATCCCGCTGCTCGTCAATGATCGCGTCGATGTCGCATTGGCCGCGGAAGCTGACGGCGCCCATATCGGCCAGGATGATATGGCGGTGCCCGATGCACGGCTCTTGCTGGGGCGGAGCGCGATCATCGGGCTCAGCGTCAAGACGGTGCAACAGGCCGAAGCCGCGCCGCTCGCGTTGCTCGATTATGTCGCCATCGGAGGCGTTTATGCCACCACCTCCAAGGACAATACGTCGGCGCCCGTCGGCCTCACCGGCCTTCGCCGCATCATCGAGGTGATCCACGCGCGCAAATCCGGCTTTCCGATCTGCGCCATCGCCGGCATCAATGCCGGCAACGCCGCCGACGTGATCTCTGCCGGCGCGGACGGCGTCGCGGTCATCTCGGCGCTGTCGCTGGCGCCCGATCCGGAAAAGGCCGCGCAGGATCTGCGCGCGGTCGTCGATGGCGCGCTCGCGCGGCGAGGGCAGGCATGACCGCTATCGCTGCCACCATCGCCGGGTCGGATTCGAGCGGTGGCGCCGGCATTCAAGCCGATCTTAAAACGTTCGCTGCGCTTGGTGTCTATGGCGCGTCAATCATCACGACGTTGACCGCGCAGAACACGCAAGGCGTCGCCTCGATTCACGACGTGCCAGCCGGTTTCATCACCGCACAGATCGATGCCGTATTTTCCGATCTGGATGTCAATGCAGTGAAGATCGGGATGGTGTCGCAGGCGGCGTCCATTGAGGTGGTGGCGCAAGGTCTCGATCGCCACCGTGCCAAAAACATTGTTCTCGACCCGGTGATGGTGGCGACGTCCGGAGACCGGCTGCTGGCGCCCGGCGCGGTCAAGGTCCTGCGCACATTGCTTTTTCCGCGCGCGCTGATCGTAACGCCCAATTTGCCGGAGGCCGCGGCGCTACTCGAGCACGCACCGGCGCGATCGGAAGCCGAAATGGAATCGCAGGCGCGCGCGCTGCTCGATCTCGGCGCGCGTTCTGTCTTGATCAAAGGAGGTCATGGCGAGGGTTCGGAAAGCGTCGACCTCCTCGTCGATGCGTCCAGCGTCACCCGCTTCGCGGCAATGCGCATCACGACCAAGAATACGCACGGGAGTGGTTGTACTTTGTCTTCGGCGATTGCGGCGGGGCTTGCCAAAGGCCTGGATCTCAAATCCGCAGTCCGTGAGGCCAAAGCCTATGTCACTGCGGCCATTGCCGGCGCCGATACGCTCAAGATCGGCCACGGCCACGGACCGCTGCATCATTTTCATGAGTTATGGAGAACGCCATGACGACGAGACGAACGTTCGCCCTCGCGGCAGGGGCCACCGCCGGCGTGCTCGCCGCGCCGGGAATCGCACGGGCCCAGGCGCAAAAATGGCGCATGGTGACGTCCTGGCCGAAGCGGTTGCCGGGTCCCGGAATGTCGGCCGAGCGCATCGCTGACCGCGTGCGCGCGCTCTCGGGTGGCAAGCTCGACATTGCCGTATACGCCGCGGGGGAGTTGGTCCCTGCCTTCGAAGTGCTGGATGCCGTCGGCAACGGTGTCGCCGACATCGGCCACACCGCCTCTTTTTACTGGCAGGGCAAGATGCCGGCGGCGGCGTTCTTTACGACGGTGCCATTCGGGCTCACGCCCGGCGAGCACGTGGCGTGGATCGACGCCGGCGGCGGTCAGGCATTATGGGACGAACTCTATGCGCCGTTCGGCGTAAAGCCGTTTATGGGCGGCAATACCGGCGTTTGCATGGGTGGCTGGTTCCGGCGCGAACTCAAGAGCCTCGCTGACCTGCGCGGGCTCAAGCTGCGCACGCTCGGCCTCGGTGGCGAAGTCTATCGCCGGCTCGGCGCCACACCACAGACCACACCGCCCGCCGAAATCCTGGTGAGCCTGCAATCGGGCGTGATCGACGGCGCCGAATTCGTCGGGCCTGGCACCGACATCGCGCTCGGACTCTATCGCGTAGCGCCGTTTTATTATTACCCGGGCTTCAACAAGCCGAACGGTACCGGCGAATGTATCGTTTCGCTGAAAGCCTGGAATGCGCTCTCCGACGAGCTTAAGGCGATCGTTGCGCACGCATGCGCAACCGAAGCAAATTATGCGCTGGCCGAAATGGAGCGACTTAACGCACAAGCGCTTGCCGCGCTCGTGAGCGAGCACAATGTGAAACTTGCGGCATTCCCGGTCGACATGATCGCCGCAGCGCGCAAGCAGGCCGATGATGTCCTCGGGGAACTGGCCGGGCGCAGCGCAATGACCGGAAGAGTGCACGCCTCCTATGCCGCGTTTCGTGAGCGATCAGCGCCGTGGTCGCGGATCTCGATCGAGTCTGTGCTAAGGGCGAGGGGAGCCTAAGGGACTTCCGTTAATTCTTCAGCGATGCACATAGCCTGCGACAGTACGGTTGCAGTCATTCCAGGGAAGCCCCGGCGGAAGATACTCCGCAGGCGTCAGCCTCAGCCGAACTCGGTATGGGCCATGGCAACCCTTACCTCCCGCGCGAATGAGATGAGCGAAAATGTAAAAAGGCCGAGCGACAAAGTGAAAAGAATGGCTGCGCCAGGTTCGTGCCTGATCCCGAAGTATGCGCTTCCGAAAGCAGCTATCATCAGAAGACAGGTCGAAATGCCGCTTGCGACCGCCCAGTAGATCGCCCGATTGACCAGGGCTGCTCGCAACTTCAGTTGAGGCAAAGTGGCGTTGAGTCCGGCCTTATTTGGGTCGTCGTCCGGAGTGGCGCTGATCGCGCGTGATCTGTCGATGATGCGGCTCATATGCGATACCAGCACCGAAAGAAAAGACGCCACGGCGCCTAAAAGGAAGGCGGGAGCGGCGGCTTGGGATATGACAAGCGAGAGCTGATTGAGCGAAATTACTTCAGGCACCATCACACGCCTCCATGAATTGCACTGCGGACTCATAGCTGCGCGAGATTATATGGTTCGCGCCGGCCGCGAATACCTTTTCTTGCTTACTGTCCAGCCGCAAAGTGCTAGGGTGTTATCTGCGGACACGCCGATGAATGGCATCGCATAAGTTGTGGGCAATCGAACAATGAATCCAGCTGTCGTCGCCAAATCGGCCAAGAACGTTCTTTCGTCCCTTGAGGTCAATTTCAATCGACTGCTCGGCCGGGAATTCGTGCCGACGCAGCCGGACATGCTTCACATTGAGACGTGCAGCGCCTGCAATCTCAAATGCCTCTTTTGCGCGTACGAAAAAAAGCAGAGCGCAAAGATTGCGATGAAGGACGAGCTCTTTGCCGATCTCATCGTTCAGGCGGTGGATATGGGGTACCGGCGGTTTGAGCTGACGCCCTGTACTGGCGACGTCTTCATGGACCATCACGCCTTCAACAAATTTCAGATTCTCGAAGACAACCCGCAAGTCACGAGCTACCAATTTTTCACAAATTTCACGATTCCGAAGGCCAAGGATGTCGAGCGGCTAATCGAGCTCAAAAAACTCTCTCAAATGACGATCAGTATTTACGGCCACGATCTGGAGACGTTCTTGGCCATCACGAAATCGACCGAGAACCTTTATCGAAGGCTCATTGCTAATCTCGAATCTCTGTTCCGTCTGCTCGATCGGAAAAAGTTTTTGCTCGACTTCGGGTTCCGGTCGACACGCGATGTCCCAAGTCAGCCGACCAGCGAGATGATGAAACTCCTGGAGCGATTCAAAACCGCCGGGATCAAGGTCCGGACGTCGCATGTGTACAGCAACTGGGGTGGCTTTATTTCACAGGACGACGTCAAAGGCCTGGCGATCGATATCACCGGATCCGACAAGACCTATAAGAAAGGCGCCTGCACACTGTTATTCACGTCCGTACAGGTCATGGCGACCGGCATCGTTAACGGGTGTGGTGTGAAAGACGTCGAAGCCTCGCTGCGTATCGGCGACTTGAATGAGAAGCCATTGCGCGAAATCGTCTCGACGCGGAATCCGGTCTACATGAAGCTGATCGAAGACCAGCAGAACGGGAAGTTTCACCCGGTTTGCCAGAATTGCGATTACTACAAGAGCGTTTACCACGCCCGTTCGATCTATCGAAAAGGCCTCATGCAAGCGCAATCAATCAACGAGTTTAAAGCGCAGCTCGATGCCAAGCAGGCAGCGCGGGTCTGATCGGACAGAATCGAACGCTTTCATTGCGCTTGCGCGCTAATGCCGGCGTCCTTGATGATTGGCCACCACTTATCGATCTCTGCCTTTTGGAATGCGGCAAGGCCGTCCGGCGTCTGTTGCTCGCGCGGAGCAACGTCCAGTCCGAGCTCAGTGAAACGAGCGCGCACTGCCGGATCGGCGAGCGCTTCCACCATCGCTGCATTGAGCTTGGTGATGATTTCTTTCGGAGTGCCTTTGGGCGCCCAGAAACCAAACCACCCGGACATATAGAGCCCAGGGACGCCGGTTTCGTCCGACGTCGGGATGTCCGGCATTGACGCGGAGCGTTGCGGCGACAGGTTGGCGATCGCTTTGATCTTTCCGCCCCGGATCTGCGGCAACGCGACTGCGCCTTGTACCACCAGCAGATCGACCTGCCCGGAAACCAGGTCGGTCATGGCAGGCCCTGCGCCACGGTAGGGAATGAACTGGACCTTTTGACCGGTCAGGTTCTCGAACAGAACGCCGGTCACGTTTGCCGCCGCATTTTGGTTGACGAAGTTGATCTTGCCCGGATTTGCCTTCATCCAGGCGACCAGATCTTTCAAATTGTCGGCCGGAAGATCTTTCTTGGCGACCATGAGTTGCGGATTGACCGATACAAGGCCGATCGGCTCAAAATCCTTCTGCAGATCGTAATCCAGCTTGTAAATAATGCTGCCGACGTGGGTGTCCCACTGGCCGATGTCGATTGTATAGCCATCGGGCGCTGCGCGTGCGACGCGGCCAACCGCAATGCTGCCGCCGGCACCACCGATATTCTCGACGATGACAGGCTGGCCGAGCGGCGCTCGCATGCGCTCGGCCATGATGCGTGCGGCAACGTCGGTCGATCCGCCTGGCGGAAACGGCACCACGAGTGTGATTTGGCGCGATGGGTAGGTCTGCGCTTGCACACAAGCAATGCCGCACAGTGCCGTCAGCGCCATCGCAATGACGAGTTTTCTCATGGTTCTCCCCCAGGGTCTTTGCACCCTCGCGCTTTCGCAGTCATTCAGGGTATCAGTCGCCGTGGTTATTGAGAATGCCGGTCCAGCGTCCTCGTTCCGCGTACCATTGGCCCCGCACGGTGCCGTAATGCGGCACGCGGCTGTTATCTTCGCAGAGCCTGGGGGACGCAAAGTTGACGAATGTCGCTTTAGGCTGATGGCGATCGCCGACCGCGGGTGAGAATGCTGTGAAGTCGTGCTCGTCCCCGCGACAACGGGGACGAGTTCGCCGTTTTAGACGAGAGAGCCGCCTATCAGGCTGCGCCCGCTCTAACGATTGGACCTTGGGCAAAAAACTGCCTGATCTCGCTGGCCGGCCGTGCCTTGCTGAACAGGTAACCCTGCATCTCGGTACAGCCGATCGACTGCAGCACATCCATTTGCTGCTGCGTTTCAACGCCTTCCGCCGTCGACGTCATATTGAGACATTTAGCGAGACCCGCGACCGCGTTCA
Source organism: uncultured Alphaproteobacteria bacterium (assembly GCA_963743405.1). Taxonomy (GTDB): domain Bacteria; phylum Pseudomonadota; class Alphaproteobacteria; order Rhizobiales; family Xanthobacteraceae; genus Pseudolabrys. The sequence continues at coordinate 39,263 of CAVUPX010000012.1, forward strand.
CAATCGCCAACGGCTCCGCGCCGTTGGAGAGATCCTGAATGAACGACCGGTCGATCTTGATCTTGTCGAATGGGAAACTGCGCAGATAGCTGAGCGAGGAATACCCCGTTCCGAAATCGTCGAGCGCGATCTGCACGCCCATTTTGCGGAGTTCGTGCAGCGTTGCCAGCGTCGTGAATGTATTCTGCAGCAGCACGGTTTCGGTGATTTCCAGCTGTAGCCTGTTTGGCGGCATGCCGGATTCATCCAATGCGGAATTGACCATGCTGACCAGATTGCGGCAATTCAATTGAGCCGGGGAGAGATTGACCGCGACCTTGATGTGCTCGGGCCAGTCGACCGCTTCATTGCAGGCCGCCTTGAGGACCCATTCACCGAGTGGAACAATGAGCCCGGTCTCTTCGGCGATCGGGATAAAGTCTGCCGGCGAAATGAGGCCGCGTGTCGGATGATTCCACCGCAGCAGGGCCTCGAAACCATTCACTTCATTCGTTTCCAGAACGACGAGCGGCTGATAGTGCAGTTCGAATTGTTCACTCGCCAGCGCCTTGCGCAGATCCATTTCGAGCTCGCGCCGTACTTTCATACGGGTGTTCATTTCAGGCTCGAAGAACCGGAAGGTCCCGCGGCCGTCGCCCTTGGCGTCGTAGAGCGCCATGTCGGCGTTTCTCAGGAGTTCGTTTGATTCAACGGCGTCCATCGGTGCAACTGAAATGCCGATGCTGATGTCAGTGACAATCTGATGCCCTTCGACCTGGTAGGGCTTGATGACCGAGTCGCGGATGCGCTTGGAAAGCGTTGCAGCGTCGCCGGCTTGTTCCATCTGCGTCATGATGATGGCGAATTCATCGCCGCCCATGCGCGCCACGATGTCGAGCTCGCGGGTGCACCCGCGCAGGCGCTCACCGACCAACTTCAACAGTTCGTCGCCGATATGATGTCCGAGCGCGTCGTTGACGCTCTTGAATTGATCGAGGTCGAGGCACAATACGGCGAGGCACTCGCCACGTTTGACGCGCTTGATCTCGTGATTGAGTTGCTCAAGCAATAGTACGCGATTGGGGAGATCGGTCAGTGCATCGTGACGGGCCATATGCGCAATGCGGTCTTCGGAGCGCTGACGTTCGGTCACGTCTTCATGGGTGGCGAGCCAGCCGCCGCCCGGGATTGGCTTGTTGACGACCGAAAAGGCCCGGCCATCTGGAAGATTTACGACCTGGTTGAATGTCTTTCCTTCAGCAATGCCATCCCTGAGCCTGGCGACATACTCGTCCGGATCTCCGGAGAAGATCCCAAGGTCGATGCGATGCTGGAGAAGCTCGCGCAAATGGCAGCCAGCCTTAACGATGTCCGCCGAAAGCCCGTACAATTCTATATAACGTTGATTACAAAATATTAGGCGTGTTTCGGAATCAAACATCAACACGCCTTGGGACATGTTGTTGAGCACGGTCTGCAACAATTGTTCTTCTTTCCGCGACATATGCGGAAAAGCCAAAATATCCGCGCGCATAGACTGCTGTTTAGTCTGATCCATCATGAGCCCCCGGGGCAAAGAGGTATCCTGGTCGGAGCGCATCATTACGGATGGTCTATGGCGAAGCCCTTAGAGAAATGGTGTTGGTTTTAATTAAAAAAGGCGACGATCTGCCCGCCCGCACACAGTAATTTCGCCGCCTTCGCGGCGGGCATGGAGCATGCAAATGGAGCATGCAAATGGCCGGGCAATGCCCGGCCATGTCCTTGTGGCGCCGCTCGTACCGAAAACCGCAACTTTGCGGCATGCCGCCTAGTAGCAGACGCGGGTCCATCTAAAGACGCGTTGACCATAGGCATTGATTACCCAACGGCGGCGCATGACGCAGTCACCAGCGTAGGCATAAGGACCACCATAGCCGTAGCCATAAGGGCCGCCATAGCCATAGTACGGGGCGGCTCCGACGCCGAGGCCAAGTGCGAAACCGGGCGCAAAACCCCAGCCAAAGCCACCGCCATGCCAGTGTCCGCCGCCGCCGTGCCAGTGCTGCGCCTGGGCAGCCGTCGGCAATGCTGTCGTAGCTGCCGCGATTGCGATTGTCGCTACACCCGCAAGCGCGATTTTTTGCAATGTCGCGCGCATAAGTTCCTCCACAAAATGATCGCCCTTTTCTAATCAATTGCGGCCAGGGAAACTCGTTCCATGGAACACCCAATGGGGAACATGGAACCAATTGGCACGTCGCGTTGGCGGCCGCAGAGAAATATCTCGGTGAAATATCTCGATGAAAATTTGAACAGTCCTGAAAACGAAAAAATTTTGAGAATAGAAAAAGGACAATCTTAGTTCGCCAAATGTGAAGTGGGTTACAGAACCTCGCGCAGTGAGGGAATAAGATACGTCATGGCGAGATGCCCAATTGGGCCCTCGTGAAACAGCTTCCGTGCTGCAGTTGGCACATTCTCTCTTATTCCGATGGAGAAGAGCCATGCGTAAGACCCTCGTCAATATCCTGCAACTCGTCGTGATCGTCCTCACGCTTTCGGCGGCAATGTCCGCGGCGGCGTTGGCCTGTCCGAAGGGATATTTCCAGTGCGGCCGCGTCTGCTGCCCGGATCGCTGAGCTTTAGTCCAGCTTGAGAAATGGAGGCCGTCATGCGGACAATGCGGACGTTGTACATTGTTGCCGGTGCTCTTGCGCTGATCGCAATTGTGGTTCCGGCCGTCTGGTATTTCACCGCGCGCCCGGGCGAGGATCAGCTCAACGATAATCTGCGATCACTTGGCTATTTGCCGATCACCCCGCCGTCCAATCTTTTGAGTTTGGGTTCGCTGTATTACGTCGATTCCAACGTAAAATTTTTCAAGACGATATGCAGCGTGAAAAAGGAAGATTTAAAGGATGCGGTTGTGGAATCACCCAGCACCAGCACGCTCGCGGACGAGCTTCACGCCGGCAACTACTCGATCGGGGTCAAACTTGATAGCGGGACGGTCGGTTCCGGCCACGGCGATGTCGGTGATAAATATGTGACAAAGGTTCATTATTCGCTCTCAGACGTCCACCTCTATGAGATCGCGCTTGGTACCAACCACAAGATCTACAGCCAGTTGATGGCGCAGGAAGACTGCAACGATGCAGTCGTCGAATACCTCAACGCTGGCGGCTACGTGTGCCAAGGCCAGCAGATCCTGGAAGCGACCGTTGAATACGATCTCCGGCTTGAAGGAGCGCGAACCGTCGGTGCCGGCGGTCAGACAAATCCCACTGCGGTTGCAAAGGCGATCAAGGTTGCGACGCATGCCGACACAAATGCGCAAGTCGACGAGCAATCGGGACGGCTGGTGACAGGTTCGGCCCTGAAATATGGAATTGCGATGAATCCGACCTGCCTGACCCCGCTGACCGGCCATTTCCAACGCGTGCTGCCACGGAACGGTTTCGATCGATTTATAAATTTTGTAAAATTCCGCTTGATCGAGCCGATACTGCCCAGGACGTGACGCGCAACTGTGCATCTGCGCTCAGGACAACGCCATGCCAAAAAACGTGGTGATATGCTGTGACGGCACCGCAAACGAGTTTGCGCAGCACCGGACCAATGTCGTCAAGCTTTTCTTCACGCTCGCCCGAGACCCCACGCAGCAAGTCGCTTTCTATCATCCGGGTCTCGGTACGATGGAGCCGCCGGGTGCGCTGACGCGGGTGACCCGCATCGTAACGCGATTTCTTGGTCAGGCATTTGGCTATGGCCTGGAGGCCGACATTCGCGACGCCTACGTTTTCCTGATGAAGAATTTTGAGGAAGGCGACCGCGTCTTTTTGTTTGGATTCAGCCGCGGTGCTTACACGGTGAGGGCGGTGGCCTCGCTGCTGCGGATGTACGGGCTGATCCCGAAAGACAACGAGCCTCTGGTGCCTTATGCGATCCGCATGCTGATGGCGATCCATACTATCGAGAGTGAAGGTGGTGTGGAGAGTGCGGAAGAAATCAGTTATTTCAATCTTGCCGCTGATTTTAAAAGCACGTTCTCGACACGGGTCTGCACGCCTTGGTTCGTCGGCGTGTGGGACACGGTGAGTTCAGTCGGCTGGTATGAAAATCCGTTACGGCTGCCGTACACAAGCGACAATCCGGACATTGAAATCGGCCGCCACGCAATATCGATCGACGAGCGCCGTGCGTTCTTTCGCACCAATCTCTGGATTCCCAAGGGAGCGCCGCCGCAAAGCGGACCCAAGGATCTCAAACAGGTTTGGTTTCCGGGGGTCCATTGCGATGTCGGTGGCGGCTATGCGGAGGCTGAGAGCGGGCTATCCAAGATAGCGCTGGAGTGGATGCTCAAGGAGGCCATCGCGGCTGGCCTTCTCATCGATCCGGGCCAAATGGACCTTGTTCTCGGCAAGCGCGGTGGTGGCTACGCGGTTCCGGATCCAAATGCGACGCTGCATGATTCGCTGACGGGGTTCTGGTGGCTCGCCGAGATTGTCTGGAAGCGCCATTACAATTGGACGAAACGGGTCTGGGAGCGCCGACCCAATCTGGCCCGAAGGCGGACCATTCCGCCGAAGTCGTTCATCCACGCATCGGCCTATGAGCGTGGTGGTGACTACGCGAAGCGTCTGCCGGCTGACGGCGTTCCGGCGAACGAGGTGCGCGCTCCCCGCATTCCTAGCAACGCCTGATTGCGATATGGTCGCAATCGCTCTGGGCGATGAAGGGGGTCGCATCGGCCATGCTTCCAGGACACTGGCGCTTTCAGACGATGTCGCGGCCGGTAAAGACGGCTATCGCCGCCGCCGGTGTCATATTTGGCCTGTCGGGCTGTGCCGGCCACCCCTGGGGCCCCGAAACCGAAATCGACAAGGAAACGCTCGCCTGCCGAGGATACGGGTTCTACGAGGGGACCCCGGAATTCGTTGCTTGCATGAAGTTCGTCAGCCGTGAACGGTCAAAACGCACCGGCACGCCTGTGACCCAGCCACAAGGGCCACCTGTGACCTGCCAGACCCACGGTTCGGTCACGAATTGCCAAGCCCGATAGATAAAACTTGTCATACGGCTCAATTACTACGCCAATGCAGGGGCAGTAGCGTGAATTGCCGTATTTGCGCTATTAGCGAGGCCCTTGGGGCGGGTGTGAGCGAGTTCACTCGATTACGGGACGGGCGCGCGATATTATGCGGTTCGAAAATGGGTCCCTTGTGCCACCGGCAGATTTCGTGGGGGAAGCATGGTTAGCGCAAATCTTGAATTTAGCTGTTAGTGGCGCTGTCGATTTTGCCACGCAGTATGTGGACACGCTGTTTCTCAAGTTTGGGTTCGATCCCAGCCACCTCACATACAATGAGGTGACGCACCGTTTGGGTGAACTCGCGCTGGAGAATATCAACGCCGCAAATATGCTGGCGCTGGCCGGAGCCGCATTTTACGTCGCAACGCTGATGATGCGCACGATCGTGCCCTTGCGCGTGATCGGCATTATCAGCATCGCTTTTTTTATGGCCTATGGGCTCGTCGCCGGAGCCGTTGGGACATTCCTGCTTTATCTTCTGTCTTTGCCGGTCAACGTCATCCGCCTTCGGCAGATGCTTTCATTGGTTAAAAAGGCCAGAACATCTGCGCAAGGCGACTTGTCGATGGACTGGCTTCGCCCCTACATGACGCCCCGCAAGTATCGCAAGGGCGAGGTGTTATTCCGCAAGGGTGACGTCGCCAATGAAATGTTTCTGACGGTCACCGGAAAATTTCTCGTCACTGAAATTGGCATCGAGCTGCCACCCGGCAGAATCATGGGCGAGCTTGGCTTTGTCGCGCCAAAAAATCGCCGGACACAGACCATCCAGTGCATCGAGAACGGTGATGTTCTGACCATCACCTATGAAACGTTGCTCGAGCTTTACTTCCAAAATCCGGAATTCGGGTATTATTTGCTGAGTCTGACCAGCGAGCGCCTTCTGCAAAATATTTCGCGGCTCGAAGGCGTGCTCGAGGAGTACAAGACAAAGCTGCAATCACAGGAACCCCGTCAGCCGGGCCTGGCTGTACCCAGCGCGACGCTGGCGGCTCGCTGAAATAAAGAGGCCATCGTTTGCGGTGGCCTCGGGCTTTGCCTACATCAGGTCTTTTACTTGCTCTACGGGCAGCCGCATCATATCCGGATGGTCAATGTACAACTGAATGACACTGATGTTTGGATGATTTTTGAGGGCCTCGGTCACGCAGTTTTTGACGTAGGTGCGGCTCGAAGGCCACCTGATCTTCTTGCCTTTCGCCTCAGCCTTGCAAGACGACGTCGCCTCGGCCAGAGCTTTCTTGTCGGCCTGGGATATTTTCGCCGCTTCGGCGTGAGTTGTCATGAGAATGACGCTGCTGGCGAACAAGGCCGCAACAAAGCTTACGGACAAACCTCTGGCGAAATGAGACATGATGTGCTCCCCTTTAGCGTGGCCTTTTAAAAGTATGCAGTATTATCGGATTGAGACGCAAGCAACCTGCCGCATTCGATACGACGAGAGTTTGATTGGCATGCGGTGATTGGTTGCAGCACGGCCGGCAATAACAGAAAATCTCAGCGGAGAATCCACAATGGGGCGGAATGGAACGATTTGCGTTATTGCTGCGGCGGGGATTGCAATGGCAGTTCTGCCGGCAACGGCACAGGTGCGCGACGCGGTCTATCGCGGCACAATGGTGTGCGACCAACTGCCGTTTTCGCTCGGCAAGAGCCGTGGAGCCATTGAGGTGACGATATCAGGCAGTGCGGTGCACTACAGCCATATCGTGCGACTACGAGACGCAGCCGAGGCGACGCCAGAGCAGGGGACCGGAACGCTGACTGGCGACAACATAAGCCTGCAGGGGTCCTGGAAGGGCGGCAACCGCCAGTATGAGGCGAAATACGGCGGCACTTTCGTGCGCCGTCACGTCGACCTTAAGGGGACACAAACCTGGAATGACGGCGGGAAGACTATCACTCGCGCCTGTTCCGGGACGATCAAGCGGCCCTTCAAGATTTTCCTGCCACGGGATAGATAGAAAGTAGCGGGTAAGCCTCTGATGAAATTGCAGTAGATTGCCCAAATGGCGGATATGCACGCTTGTTTGGTACCAGTACCACCCGTTACCATCGTCTTTTCAACACGAACTTTGAATGGGAAACATAGCCTTGCAACGCACATTCAGTCGCTTTTCGTCTGCCTTCTTTCTCCGCTGCTTTTTGGCCCTCATGGCTTCGGCTTTCGTGGTGCCGCTGCCGACCGCATTGGCGGAAGGGGGCCCCTTCGCCGGTTTTGCCGGGGTGTGGTCGGGAGCGGGCACGCTACGGCCAGAAAACGGCGCGGCCGAGCAAATTCGTTGCAACGCGAATTACAGTCAACGCGGCAGCAGCCAGCGCGAAGTCACTCTGCAGCTGCGGTGTGCCAGCGACAGTTATAAATTCGATATGACTGGCGAGTTTAGCGCCGACGAAACAAACCAGGTGAGCGGCCGCTGGACCGAACGCACGCGCAGCGTAGGGGGCACAGCCGTTGGCAATGCGGAGGGTGACCGCCTTGAGCTTCACATCGAAAGCGCGGGCTTTGCTGCCGACGTTGTCATGGTGACGCGCAACAAGCGCCAAAGCGTGACCATCGACTCGCATGGCGGCGGACAGGTCGTGAGGGCTTCGATCACGCTAAACCGGAGTTGACCGGCCGCTTCTTCAGGTTGCGGGTGAGATCGTTAGCCGATCACCAGGTAGTGCAGCGGCGGTATTTACCGCGGGTTGGAACGGACATGACCCGGTGTTACGGTAACTTCGTGCGTTCGTTGTAATGATTTTCGGAGGCGGTCATGTCGGGTTTCTATCGTGCGATGAAGTTCTGTGCGGTCGTCGTGGCGGCGGCCGTTTTGCTGTCGGCAGTAGCTTCACCATCGAATGCAGCGACGGGCTCGGTCCGGGTCACCGTTTCGAGGGCAGGGTTTATTATTGGTATCGGAGGCGGCAACGGCACGTTGCACTTTGCAGGCAGAAGTTATCCGTTCAGCGTTGGCGGAGTAAGTGTTGGGACAATCGGCGTCAGCAGCGCAGACTTTGTGGGCCGCGCCTATCATCTGCGAAGACCGGGGGACATCGCCGGTACGTATACGGCAGTCGGCGCCGGACTCGCGATCGCAGGCGGCGCCAGAGTTGCACGTCTGCGGAATGCAAACGGTGTCGTACTCGAATTGCGGGGGCGGCAAGTGGGCTTTGAGCTCGCCGTCGATCTGAGTGGAATGACGGTGTCGATGCGCTAGCTCGGCGTCACGTTTCGAAATTTTTCCTGTTTTGCAATTGAAGGGCTGCACGCCGGGGATGCGTGGCTGTGCAGCCTCTCTGCTATTTACGGCTTAACCGCGCAATTGCCTGGAAACGAAATGGAAGTTGCTATGAGGCCACACGAAGCTGTGCCAGGTAGCGCTCGACTTCCTGGCGCAGCAAGTGTGACTGGCCCGCCAGTTCACCCGCCGCGGTCAGAACCGTCGTGGCAACGTGGCCTGTTTTGACGGCACTGTTCGAAACCTCGGTGATATTTTCAGAAACGTCGCGCGTACCCTTTGCCGCCGCGCCAGCATTGCGGGCGATCTCCTGCGTTACCGAGTCCTGCTGACGCATTGCCACCGAGACGTCGTTGGCAACTTCGCTCAGTTGTTCGATCGTTGCGGCAATCTTCTTGATGGCCTGAACGGATCGATCCGTTGTCTGCTCGATCGACACAATATGTCGCGTGATTTCCTCGGTGGCTTTGCCCGTTTGGGTGGCAAGGCCTTTTACTTCTTGGGCTACGACGGCGAAGCCGCGGCCGGCTTCCCCCGCGCGAGCGGCTTCGATCGTCGCATTGAGCGCGAGCAGATTTGTTTGTGCGGCAATGCTGCTAATGAGATCGCTGACCTCGCCGATTTCGTCGACCGATGCCGAAAGACTCGCGACTGCCTCGGTGATTGCCTTGGCTTCGCCGCTCGCCTGACTTGCTACCGTTGCTGAATTGGCAACGCGGGCCGCGATGTGCTCGATCGATTGTGCGATTTCCTCGGCAGCCGTGGCCACAATTCCGACATTGGTGGTCGCTTGCTCGGACGCTGCGGCGGTCTCCAGCGCCTGCTCCTGGTTGCGTGTGGCGCTATGCGCCATATCGCGTGCCGAGCTGTCCATTGCCGCGGCCGCGCGGTCGAGAGTTTGCACGATATTGGATACGGCCTGCTCAAATTCAAGCGTGGCTGTCTCGACAAGCTGTCGCCGCGATTCGAGCGTGCGGGTCTGTTCGGTTTCCTTGCGACGGGCTGTCGCCGCTTCGGCAGTGGCCTGGCGGAAAAATAGAAGCGCTCGCCCCATATCCGCGATTTCGTCACCGCGGGTGTCATGAATATCAACGTTTAGGTCGCCGTCGGCGATACGCCGCATCGCATCGCTGAGGGAACCAAGGCGGCGAGCGACGCTGCGGCCAACATAAAGCCACGCCACCAAGGCTGCGCTCAAGACCGCAGCGATCGAAAGGATGGTCAAAATAAGTTGCCCGGACCGGATCTGCCGGCTGGCAAAGTTGGAAATTTCCTGGGCGGTGCGCGTCTGCTGCTCGACGAGACCATCGACGGCATATTTGAGTCTGGAAGCTTCGGATTGCGCGGCATCGAATGCAAATTGGGCATCGCGCTGCTGATTGAGTTCATAGGCACGCGCAGCCATGATTCCGTCGTCGGCTCCGATCGAGCCCAGCTGCTTGAAAAGAGAGAGAAGCTTATCTCGCTGGGCACCGTCGGGGATAGCGTTCAGATTTTTGGCAATTTTTCTTTGGGCGGAGTCGATCAGATCTCGCAAAGGCTCCAGACGGCTCGGATCGTTAACGAGAGAAGCTTCTGTCAAAAGTCCGGCGAGGAGATTCAATTCAGATTCCGTCTCTAAAAGTCGCCGCAGTAATTCGAGTCTGGTATCAAGGGCAGCAGCGCCCTCTTGTTTCGCATTCATCATAAGGTCGAAATTGGCGTCATCGATCGCCGGGGCGAGGCCAATGAGCAGGGCCTCGTGCGCCGCTCGCACTGACGATGCCAGATACGATCGCTCATTCGACATGACGATGCGGTTTGATATCGTTTGATCGAGCGTATGAAGCCGTTCCGACAAGGCTTTTCGGTTAGCCTCGATATCATCCGCATTCGCAATACCGAGCGTCTTTAAATGCGATATGCCATCTTCCAGATTTTTTTCTTGCTGATGAATTTCACCCATCGCTTCGTCGCGACTTTTATCCGTCCTGGCGGCCATCAAGCGCGGCCCTGAGGACACCAGGCTGCTGGCTTGTTCTGCGAGACGAAGCGATACGGTCGTGGCTGGCAAGCTGCGCGAAACGATTTCGTTGGTTGTCATGCCAATGACGGTGAATTCATAAAAGGCAATCGACGAACCGATGATTGTCAGGGCGGCGGCAAACCCAAAAGCGAGGTACAGACGAGCACGAATCGTCGACAGCCAGCCCGAATTTTGAGCGTTATCAGGACCGTGTCCCATCGAAAATTTAACCCACCCGGTGCGCATTTTTCGAATATCCGCTCGGCGTCATCTTGCAACAGTCTTTACGAGCTTCGTCACCGGGCTGAACGAGCCATCGGCCTGAAGCACGGTAAAATAAACCTGGTTTGATCCCTGGTTTTGAGTTGGGCCGAATTCGAGCTTTACGCCGCCAAGATCGAAAGGACCGCTCTCAATCGCGTTGAGAAACGCTTCGCGTGTTGGCTCGCCTGGAATCCGTTTCAAAGCTTGGACAACGAGCTGGCCGACGAAATAGCCCTCTATCGAAACAAACCCCGGCTTCGATTTCGCATTCACTGCCGCGAGGGCGGCGTGATAGGACTTCACAACGGGCAGCGATGTGTCCCATGGGAATGGCACGACCTGGCTCACGACGACGCCAGTGCCTTGGTTGCCGAGTTCCTGCGCGAGCGAATCCGACCCGACAAATGAAATCGCGACGAAGGTGGCATCGACCTTGAGCTGCCGTGCAAGTTTGATGAATTCTGCAATTGGTTTGTATGGCCCGACTGTCACGACAGCCTGGGGCTGGCCCTTCATGATTTCGAGCAGGGCCGACTTGATCGCAGTCGTGTTGCGTTTGAATGTTCCCTCGGCGACGAGCGCGAGGTTGCGCTTGGCCATTGCTTTTTTGACGCCGGCGAGGCCGGCAAGACCAAAGGCGTCGTCCTGATAGAGGATCGCAATTTTTGTAATACCGAGGTCTGTGGTCAGGTGCTCAATCCAGGCTTCTGTCTCCTGGAAGTACGAGCTGCGAATGTTCACGATGTAACGGTTGAAGGGGTTGCGCAGAAATTCCGCGCCGGTGAACGGGCCGATGAACGGGACCTTGGCCGCCGTGGCGATTGGCTGGCCTGCCTTGGAGGTTGGCGTTCCGACCGCGCCGAGAAGAGCAAAGACCTTGTCTTCACTGATCGCTTTGTTGATGGCAACGATGGTTTTTTCGGGCTCGTAACTGTCGTCGATTGACTTGAGCTCAAGTTTGCGGCCGTTGATGCCGCCGTTGCGATTGGTCTCTTCAAACGCAGCCAGAATGCCTTCGCGCATTCCTTGGCCAAGCGCCTGCGCCGGTCCGTTAAGCGCCGCGACCTGGCCGAACAAAATTTTGTCTTGGAATACACCATCCTCCGCATGAAGCGGGGCGGTGATAAGACAGAAGGCAGCCCCGAAAATGCAGAGCCAGCTGCGATTGGTCCGCACGGGCTAAGTCCCCACCAGCGAATGCGTGTAGACAGGGATGGTGCGCGAGCATGGTTTACGAACTGTTAAAGTTCCTGAGATGCCCACCCCGGTAGGGCCGGAAAGCGATTAAATCGGCATAAAATTTGTCGAGCCGGGGCACCTAAGCTCGACAAAGGGGAAATTGTCGGCCCGCGCCCTTTCCGCCCTTTGAGGTGCCGACCATTCGACCGGCTCGATTGCCCTAAAAAAGACCCCGCCAAAACTGGCGGGGTAAAGGGAGGAATGTGAGAGGCGTCACGCCTTCACCCCAACAATCTGCATGAAAATGAAAACCTTGGGCGTGATCCGCTTCACATTCGATCGTACGGGGAGGCGCTAGCGTCTCCTTGGACCCGGTCCATAGCGGGGACTGCATTTGGACCGGTGGGAAATAGAGGAGGGGAGTCGTTCGATCGAAAAGGTAGGAGTGACTCCATGTTTGCTCTCATTTCTGGAAATCCCAAGATCATCATGATGTATTTGGTGATCGGCGCGATGATCGTGCTTTCACATCTTGGGCGCATTTCTCGCGAGCGCAACGCGCGGAAATGAAGGCCGTGCACGAACTTGATCGAGCTCATTCCAAGCCGGCGCGGCGGAAGCCTTCCAGATAGTGCTTCCGGTCGGCATCGTGCTGGAACGGAATATCATTTGCGAGCCACGCGATCGAAATATTGGGCTGCACGCGCCGCAATTCCTGTAAAGCGGCACTGGCAACCTCGTCCAGTCCCGCCATTCCTGCGGCGGCGGTGAGCACCCGGTGGCCACCGACGAAATCACTACGCTCCCGAATAGCCTCTCGCGCCAGGCGCATCGCCTCGTTGTAGTTGCGGCCGACGAATTGGGAGTAGGCGATGATCCCGCAATATATCGCCGAGAATGGATCGCGCGGGCTAAGCCGCAGCGCGCGGCGTGCGGCCGTGTCACCTTCTTCCCACCTCCCGCAATAGGAGAGCGTCAGACCGTAATAAGCCTGCGCGAGCGAGAAGTTTGGATTGAGCCGCAATGCCAATTCGTATTCGGCCAGTGAGTCGTCGAACCGTCGCGTGCAGAGATAGACGTTACCCAGTGCGCAGTGCGCCCAGGGGTCTTCGCTATCCGCCCGTATCGCGGCGAGTGCCGCACGTTCGGCGATTGGCATAACTGTCGCCATATCCGACCAGCCCATGTGAGCGCTGAAGGTATGGCTGGCGGCAAGCACGCCGAGCGCTTGACCATAGTTGGTATCGATGGCGGTCGCTTTTTCGAGCAGCGCCTGCGCGACCACGTTGTCTTGCCGTGTCAGCCTCCAGTAATGCGATAATGCACGCATCACCAGATCCCACGCGTCCATGCTATCGGGTGCCTTGCGTTGCGCGCGGAAATTTTCTGCGGCGTAAAGTTGCGGCTCAATCGCAGCGACGATGGCTTCGGTAATCTCATCCTGAACTGCAAACACATCAGCGATGTCACGATCGTAGCGTTCAGCCCAGATGTGGCTGCCGGTAGTGACGTCGTTGAGCTGCGCAGTGATGCGCACGCGGTCGCCGCCTTTGCGCACGCTGCCTTCAACCACATAGCCAACGCCGAGTTCTTCGGCGATTTGCTTCATATGGACAGATTTGCCCTTGTACGTGAACGACGAGTTGCGCGCGATCACGAAAAACCAGCGAAGCTTGGACAGCGCAGTGATGATGTCCTCGCTGATACCGTCGGAAAAATAGTCCTGCTCAGGTTCGCCGCTCATGTTGACGAAGGGAAGCACAGCAATCGACGGACGGTCGGGCAGCGGCAATGCGGAGCGCGAGGTCTCTTGGGCATCGGACGGCGGCCTGGCGATGCCACCTGCGGACTCTGCCCCGTTTGATTCTATACGCACGTCGCCGACAAAGCGGAGGCCCTTGCGAGCAATTGTACGAATCAGCATTTGCTTCTGGCCGCTGTCGCCGATCGCCTTGCGCGCTGCATTGATGCGACTCGTCAAGGTCGAATCCGAAACGACGCGGCCACCCCAAACCGAATCGATGAGATCATTCTTGCTGACGACGCGATCACGGTTCTGCACCAGGTAGATCAACAGGTCGAAGACCTGTGGCTCGACGGCAATCGGCTCGGCGCCGCGGCTAAGCTCGCGGCGGTCATCGTCAAGCACATGATCGCCAAAGAGAAATTGCACGTTATGGGCCCCCGCCACACTGCAATACCAGTCTCAGGAAATAATCAAGCTTCTCTCAAGGACAAATCAAGCTCCGGACAAAGTCTTTTGCGGTTGGCAGCGGTACTCACAACTCAATCGTGTTGGAAATAGGACAGGAGTTTTCGATGCCCACAGCAACATTAGCCGCAATCAAGCCGACCGCGCAGCAAGCAGCAGCCGCGTCTCCCGATCTCGTCGCGATAAAGAGCCGGCAGCAGGCTGCTTGGTCGTCGGGCAACTATGCCGTAGTGGGCACGACCTTGCAGATTGTGGGCGAAGAGCTTTGCGAAGCGCTCGATCTTCGCGCCGGACGAAAAGTGCTGGATGTGGCAGCCGGCAATGGAATGGCAAGCTTGGCCGCTGCGCGGCGGTGGTGCGACGTGGTCTCGACAGATTACGTGGCGAACCTGCTGGAGATCGGCCGCGCCCGCGCCTTGGCCGAAGGGTTGCCGATCGAATTTAAAGAAGCGGATGCCGAAAACTTGCCATTTTCCGACGGCTCCTTCGATACCGTCATATCCACATTCGGCGTGATGTTCACGCCCAATCAAGATAAAGCCGCGGCGGAGCTGCTGCGCGTCTGCAAATCCGGCGGCCAAATCGGTCTCACGAACTGGACCCCAGACGGGTTTATCGGACAACTCTTCAGGACACTCGGCAAATACCTGCCGCCCCCAGCGGCCGCAAAATCTCCGGCGCTTTGGGGGACGCGCGCGCGTCTCACCGAAATGTTTGCGTCAGGCACGAGCTGGATCAAGACCGAGCCGCGCATTTTCAATTTCCGGTACCGGTCGCCGACGCACTTCGTGGAGGTGTTTAAGACCTTCTATGGCCCGGTGCTCAAAGCATTCGCCGCGCTCGACACGGTGCATCAGACGCGCCTGGAGAAGGATATCTACGACCTCATCGCGCGGATGAACAAAGCGGAAGACGGCACAATGGTTGTGCCAAGCGAGTATCTGGAAGTTGTGATGATGAAGCGCTGAGCCGCCGCGACTTTACGCTCAAAGACACTCGCTAGAACCGATTCGTCGTATTCGAGAAGGAAAACCATGATGGTTACTATTACCTATGGTCTCACCGGTGCCCCGGCCACGGACGGTCGAGCGCGCACTGGCCAACGGCCCCACTTGTTTGCCCGCTTCATGAAGGCGCTGCATGAATCGCGGCTCCACCAAGCGCGCTGCGTCATTGAAAGACATGCGCATCTGCTGCCACCGGACCATTTTTTAAAATCCGAACGTGAAAGACGAAACGCACGATTATGAAACGCTATCTGATTGAACGTGACATACCGAAAGTCGGCAGCCTGAACCGTGGGCAGCTCAAGGAGCTTGCGCTCAGCAAGCTTGCCGGAAAGGTACAATGGGTCCATTCACACATCGCCGCCGACAAAACCTTCTGCATCTATTTGGCCGAGAGCGAGGCGTTGGTTCGTGAACACTCCCGGTTGGCCGGTTTCCCCGTAACCAATGTCACGGAAATTCTCACGGTCATTGATCCAATGACAGCGGTTTCCTGATTGAGGCATTACACTGGAGGCGGCGTTGAAGACATCGCTTTTGGAAAATCCAAAGCGCGGAGTGGCCGCTCCATCCAATGACAACAAGAGCGCCTCACCGTTCTTTTGCCCGATCACTGGCTATCCGTGCGAGGGTGATCTTTCTTACCTTTGCCAAGGCTACGGTTGCGCCCGCAAAGGCGGCCTGTCGCCATGGTCCGATGAAAATATTTGAGTGGAATCCGTCCGTGCGCACGCGAGGCGCGAAGATCTGCGCTCAACGCGAAATCAGCGCGCCGGATGGCGGCTTGTGGCAATCGATCTGAGATGTGAAATGCCCTGTGCGATTTCGCGCTGCATGGCGTCGCGCGCCATCTGCTCATAGCCGGCTGCTGCTCTCAGCAGCTGATCGCGTGCAATTTGAACACGGAATAACTCTGCCATCGTGCGGCATTCGACCGCGCGCGTCCGGCATCTTCGGCTTTCGGGGACGGCAATTGTCGGCGACATGGTCGGCTCAAGCCTGGCTCATATTCGCTTCAGAAACTCTGCGCCGCGAAATCTGTTCCGCGAAAGTGGCAAAAATTCAAAAATTCAATGGCTTCCGCGCGGTATCCCTTGGCGGCGCGAGCCCGCTATATGCCGTATTGCCACCAGAAATCTGCCTGCCGCAAACCGCAAAATCCGCCTGCCTTCGCCATGCTCCGAAAACGGCTGGTGGATAAATACAGTCATTTTTTACTGGTAGAATCACCACCGACTACCTTTCATAGCCAAACAATCCCTGACCGTGGGGCGGGAATGCGCTTGACGCCTTTGATAATTGCGCTGACCTGCATCGTTAATGTGGGCTGTGCCAAGAATTCGCTCGAGTGCATGACGGGGACCGGCCAAATTGGCTGCGCGCCGGGGACGGCAGGCTATGAGCAGGCGACGCAGCAGCAAGAAGACACAAAAACCATGTCTACGCTTGATGATGCCCGCTGCCGTTCTTACGGAGACCAGCCGGGATCAGCGGCTTATGCCGAATGCCGCCGGAAAACGATGGCGGCCCGAAATATGTTTCGCACGCCGGACGTCTCCAAAACCGGGTCGATTCCAAAATCAAACTAGCTTCTCGCCCGGCGCGGACGCGCAAGCTTCAGTTCAGGATGCCGACCGCGCGGGATGCGACGAGCGCAATCGTCGCGAGCGAAATGGCGGACTCCGCCATCATCAGCATCTTTGCTCTCACGGTCAGTGGAAACGTGTCTGCGGGTGAGAACGCGGTCGCGTTTGTATAGGCCAGAAACAGATAGTCGAGAAAGCCTGGAGACCAATCGGCAAATCGCTCTGGGTCGGCCACGGGCTGTTGTTGGGTAAATAAAAAATCGCTTCCCCTGCCTGGGCCCACCACATTTCCTGCCGGGCCACCACGATCCAGCGCCCAGTACCAGAGGGCGAAAATTATGACGTTGGTGAGCCAGATATTGACGGCATCCAGGAGCAAGGTCTGCCCGGTGCCGGCATGGCCGGCCAGCATCGCCGCGATCAATCGCGTCAGCGCGCCAAAGTTCATCAGCGTGACGACAGCGGTGAGGGTGATGGCGAGCCACCGGACCACTTTTCGATCGCGCCCGACAAGCTGCCATTGCTCGTTTGTGGATGCCTTGCGTGCGCGCTTCTGCGTCCAGGCAGTCGCGATCGACAGCGGAATGAGAAGCGCAAGCTCCATTGTCGGGGCGAGCCAGCGCGGCCCGATCATCAGGTCATTTACGATGCCGATCTGAAGCGCGACGATAACGGCAACCGCGCCGCGCGCGAGCCAGAAATCGGCATACTGCTCCGTCAACGGTTTGTGGGGATGTGCCATCTGGGACAGCAACTATTGATCCCAAAACCTGGGATGTCCACCGTCCTCAGATTAAGTACAACCTCAACTGACGGCTACTGCGTGCCGCAGCGACCGACTTTCAGGATCTTGCACTCATCTTTTACCTGCCGGATGCTGCCCAGGATCTTGGTCCCGAGCTTGCCGTCCGGTTTGCGAATGACTTCCATCGCGTGCTCATCGTTCACGATGTCGCGCGTCTCGGGGTCGATGCTGACCTTGCCGCGCGGACCATCGCCCGACCAGTGCTTGATAGTCTCGACGAATGAATCGGCGTCGAACTTGCCGTCGAGCTTCTTGATCGTGTGGAAGACGGCGTCGATTGCATCCCACGCGTTCGCCAACTCGAAGTCCGGATAATTGTCAGGGCCATAGGCTTCATGCCAAGCCTTGACGAAGGCCTTGTTGGAAGCATTGTCGAGGTCATTGCTGTATGAGCTCATCACGATCGTTCCGATTGCGGCGTCACCCATGGTCTGCAGCTTGCTGTCGGGTACGACGTCCTTCGGTCCAATGAGCTTGATCCCGGCCTGCCGCAAGCCGAGCTGGCCATAAGTTTTGACCACCGCCGAGGCATGCGAACCCGACGGGATGAACACAAAGAGGCAATCGGGCTTTTCGTCCTTCACGCGCTGGAAGAACGGCGTCATGTCGGGGACCTGCGCCGGATTGCCCATCGGGATCGCGTCAATGACTTTGCCACCGGCCTTCTCAAAGCTGGTCTTGAAGGCTTCCGTTGAATCCTTGCCGGGCGGGAAATCGGTATAGGCGGTCGCCGCCGTCTTGCACTTGAGTTTGTTCTCCGCGTAGGTACCCATCGCGTAGCCGTCATGCCACATGCTGAACGAGAAGCGCACAATGTAAGGCGATAGCTGCGTAATCCATGCGGTGCCAGCATTGGCGATGATGAAAGGCACCTTGGCTTGCGTGATGACCGGCGCCATCGCGATCGCCGACGGCGAGAACACAACGCCAAGAATGAGATTGACCTTGTCGCGGGTGATGAGCTCGGTTGCCGCAGTTTTGGCGTTCGCGCCGGACGGCGGGCCTTCGTCGCGTTTGATGAGTTCGACCTTATGTGGCGCGATATCCTTCGCGTGGAGCTTCATGTACAGGTCGATCGCCTTGTCCTGGACATCCCCGAGATCGGCGTTGGCGCCCGAATAGGGCAGCAGGATTCCGATCTTGATGGTCTCGGCCCGGGCCGGTGCAGACAGAACCACGCCCAGCACCAAGCACCCCAGCCACAACTTGGTTTTCATCGCATCCCCCCTCGGCATCTACAATTTCGGACGTTTTGGATGTTTCTTTTGGTGAACTATAGCACGCGCGCCGGGAGCGGCTAGCGTGGGCAGCGTGGGTTTTTCGCCCGCGCGGTGCTGACAGAGGATGTTCGTTAGGTTACGAAATTTCCCACGGTGGGATCGAAAATGCAGGCGGGATGAATATGCTGACCCTCATACGCGCCGCCAGAAACAGCGACGGTGAGTGGTCGGCCGACGATTATGATGTGTTCGACGGCAATCGACCTGTGGGCCGCATTGCGCTCACACCGCAGGCGCCGCCGGGTGAGCCATGGTTCTGGGTCATCACGGTCCGGCCGGAAAGCACGCAAAATCGTGGATACGCCGTAAGCCGTGACCAGGCGCTAAGAGAATTCCAGGCCCGTTGGCTGAACCCGGCGCGATTTTAAACGACGCGCCGGGCAGTTTGCGTTCCTGTTGGCCGTTTAGGCCTTGATATCGGCCGGGAGCTTGCCGCCATTGGCGGCGAGTTTCGTCATAACCTGTTTGTGCAGCCAGACATTCATGGTCGCAGAGTCATTGGTGTCGCCCGTGTATTTCAATTCTTTGGCGAGCTCTTTTCGCGCAGCCAGGCTGCTGTCTAGATTAAGTGCCTTCATCAGATCGACGATGGACGTCCGCCACGCAAGTTTCTCACCCGTTGCCGCGGCTGCTTTGTCGACGATGGCGGCGACATCAACGGTCTGTGCTGGAGGCGCGCTTGGTGCGAGGGTAGGCGAGGCACTCGCCTGAGCTGAACTGTGACCGAAAATCGCGCCCATAATACTTCCAAAAATACTCATGACATCTCCTCCACTGTTGTGACACAGGTGCTTGCAGTACTTCGATACCGTCCTTGCTAGAGCGTTGAGTGTACCTCTGTCGCAATATCGTAGCGGGTAAATAGTGCGCGAGCCGGCGCTGAATCGCACGGCCGCCATGTTGTCGTCACCGCAGCGACATACCGTGACGAGACCAGTCAAAGTGCGAACAGGAGGTGACCATGGGCCTGATTGATGTGCTCAACGGAATGCAGAATGGTCCGCGCGGACAACGTCAGCCGAGCAGTGGCAGCAGCGGAGGAATGTCGCCGATGACAATGGCGATCCTCGGCTTGCTTGCTTACAAAGCGGTCAAAAGTTTTTCAGGCGGTCAGCCATCACCCGGTCAACCTACTCGCATACCCCCAGGCGGAAAGGCGATCGACACGAGCGCGCCGAATAGTGGCGGCGGACTAGGTGATCTGCTCAGCAACGGATTAGGTAGCTTGCTTGCGACGGGTGCTGCCGGCGGCGTCCTGAGCGGCGGCTTGAGCGATCTGCTCAAACAGTTTCAGCAGAATGGCCATAGCGAAACCGCTAGTTCGTGGGTGGGTACCGGGCCTAACAAAGAAATATCGCCGAACGATTTGGCTCGAGCTCTCGGAGCAGACAAGATCAACGCACTCGTGGCGCAAACCGGCATGTCGCGCGATGACTTGCTCCATGGCCTCAGCGAATATTTGCCGCAGGCCGTTGATCAACTAACGCCGGAAGGAAGGTTGCCGACTGAACAGGAAGCCGGACGCATGCTCTGAGGCATGCTAGAGATTGAAGGCGCCGTCGGCTAAGCGGTCTCGCTATTACAGATAGGAGCACGCATGGGAATCGTCTGGATTATTCTTATCGGCTTGGTGGCAGGAATAATTGCGCGCATGTTGTCGCCCGGCCCGAACAACCCTCAGGGCTTTATTCTCACTGCAGTCCTCGGAATTGCAGGCGCATTCATTGCCACGTGGATCGGTCAAGCGATTGGCTGGTACCGCCCGGACCAAGGTGCTGGCTTCATCGGTGCTACCGTTGGCGCCCTGGTCGTGTTGTTCATCTGGCACCGGCTTGTTGCCGCACGGGTGATATCCGATCCCGGGGCTGGACCCCGCTAGCCGAGACCGTGCTTGCTGCCTGCCGCCGGTCCTGCATGCGGTCCACAAGTTGCTGGAGCACCTGAGCGAGCCTTTCGGTCTGGTCGGGTGGCCTCGCCGCTGAAGGGGCAAGCCGTTTTCCAGTGCTTTGGTTCCATTGCAAACGGCAATCGCGCGCGGGGTTTGGGCGCGTTCAAAGCAACAACACGCGCCCATTGGGGGACGTGAAAATTGTTGGTCTCGCGCCGGCGCCGCCGTTCCGTGTAGTGATGAATGGGGCCGGTCACGGCGAGGACCGCAAATACAGCCATGAGCAAAGCGAAGGTGTGATCAACTTCGGCGATCGTTTGTACCGGCGCGCGCCGAGGCAGCAGACCGCGCGGTTGTGAGCCGTTGTGGCTCTCGCGTGCGGGTGTCCCGGGGCAAAGCATCACTCACGCTGGCCGAGGCGTTTGTGTTCAACGGCGGGGAAGCTTCGCTCACGTTTTTCAAAATGCGGTTGCTGGTCACGGGGACAGCATCGATTGCGCTGGCGGATTGTGCCTCCGCCATTGGTGCCGGCTGCGGCACCCGCTTGCAAGAACGATTGCACATCCAATGATTTCGAGGCGTCGGGCCAAGGCGTCGGCGCGGTCGATGCAAGAGCGCTGGTAATCCCGTGCGATCTCGCTAGGCGAAGCTCCTGTCGTTTCACGCTGTGATGCGCGCGGCGACGCTGCCGATAGTGCGGCTGCGTCGGCCGTGGATTGTTTCTCGGCTTGCGGGGCGCTTTTCTGAACAGGAAGTCCTTGCGGCTCCAAACGCCAGCACTGGCGATTATTTGCGTGATCGATCCGGTAGTACCAATGCTGGCCTTGCGGCGCCGGCGCGTTCGGTTTGCTTATGCATTCTTCTTCGGCGCGGAGGCTCCGGGACGATTGCGCGAATAAAGCAGCGACCAGCGCTGTTGTGACAGTGGCCGAAGCCAGCATTGCCGTACGTTCTGCCATGCGTCTCCCTCCTCAATTCGTACAAAGCGACGCGATCGAGATGCGAAAACGGAACGTGCGATGCTGATTGAAGACGGGGATTGGGGCTGCAATACGTTACAAATTCGGCAAGCGCCGACGCACGTGCTGCAAACAGGCTTGGCGGTAGCGCGGTGTGCCAGCCGACTACGGCTGGCTATTTTTCACCGCGATACTGCCATCAGTCTGCCGCTGTTTGCGGATGACGCGAGATCAATATTTCCGTCGATGACGGAAGGGAGCGCACGCGGCGCAATTATTTTCCTACCACCACTTTTTGTTTCTGTTCGCCGAGCTTATCGATCCCGAGCGTCACGACGTCGCCCGCTTTGAGGAACATCGGTGTTGGCTTCATGCCAAGGCCGACGCCCGGCGGCGTACCGGTGATGATGATGTCGCCCGGCTCCATCACGAAGAACTGCGAGCAGTACCAAACCAGGTGCTCACAACCGAATATCATTGTCTTCGTATTGCCGCGCTGACGCTTCTCGCCGTTGACGTCGAGCCACATGTTCAGGTTCTGCGGATCCTTCACTTCATCTTTGGTGACGAACCACGGTCCGATCGGGCCGAACGTTTCGCAGCTCTTGCCCTTGTTCCATTGGCCACCGCTGCGCTCGATCTGGAACACGCGCTCGGAGACGTCGTTCGACAGAAAATAACCGGCGATGGCGTCCTTCGCTTTATCCTTGGCGAGATAACGCGAACGCTTGCCGACGACGATGCCGAGCTCGACTTCCCAGTCGAGCTTTCCGGATTCGCGCGGGACGATGGTGTCGTCGTTCGGTCCGCAGATGCAGGTCGGCGCCTTGTTGAAGATGATCGGCTCTTTCGGGATCGGCATGCCGGCTTCCGCGGCGTGGTCGGAATAGTTCAGACCGATGGCGATGAAGTTACGCACGCTGCCGATGCAGGGGCCGAGCCGTGGCTTGCCCGAAACGGGCTTCATCCGTTTGAGGTTTGCCTTCTTGATCTTGGCAAGGCCGCCGGAGGCAAGCATCGCGCCGTCGATATCTTTTACGATACGCGACAAGTCGCGGATTTTACCGTCGTCACCGATGATGCCGGGTTTCTCGCGGCCGGGCGCGCCAAAGCGGACAAGCTTCATGTTCAGATGTCTCCCGTGAGCGTTTGTTTTTGAAATTGGAAGGTCGGCGCCATCATGCATGGCCGCGGGCACGGGGCAACCCTCCTTTGCAGGAGGTGCGTGGGGCGGTTGGGGCACAAATGCCAACAGAATCTGCGGCTTGTCACGCGTGCCCGCATGGTTAGCGCTTTCTTGCGGTTTTGCGCGTCTTTTGATGATCACTTTCATCGCCCGATAAATAGGCAGACCTAGGATGCGACAGCCGTTTCCGTCAGACGCTTAGGCCAGCGGCGATTTCTCGCGGCGGTCGCGCGAACGCCGATACCGACGGAGGCATCCATGGATGAGAGACGCAAAGCTCAACGCGGTCGCACCCTGAAAGCCGGCACTATTGTGTTCAATCGCGCTGCCGGCATCAGCTGCCGCGTCCGCAATCTTTCGCCCGCCGGGGCCTGCCTGGAAGTTGCAAGCCAGATCGGCGTCCCGGACGAATTCGTCTGGTCATTGACTACGATAAGTTCAGACAGCCCTGCCATGTGATCTGGCGCTCGGATACACGCATCGGCGTCGTTTTCCGCGCGGCCAAGGACCGGAAGCAGCTTAAATCGGCTTCTGGGGGTGGCCACACGCGGCTCTTGCTCCATAGCGTTGACGGACCGTGACACGCACGACTTCGTGCGCCTGGACCATCAATTCTGGGTTTTGCCGCAGTGCAACAAATTGGCTGTGTCATAGCCGCAACAGCTGCGGTAATTTTCTCTAAGTTCGTCTCACCCAATGAATATTTACCGCCACGATGACGACGCGTCGCGTAACCTCTTGTTCGGTTGGTAAGCGCCGTGGGACAGCGCAATATTCTGGGGGACGGGGAAATGCAGCTCCAAGGTTTGAAGAATTTCTTACGGGCGGGCAGCGCGCTTGGACTTTTGGTGATTGCGACTGCGCAGGCCAACGCCGGTGGGTTCGCCATCCGCGAGCAGAGCGCTTACGGGCAGGGCTCATCCTTCGCCGGCATTGCTGCTGGCGGGGCGCTATCGTCAATGTTCTGGAACCCGGCGACCATAACTCAGGTCCGTGGCATCTCGATTGAATCGGATATTGCCGGCATCATTCCCTATGCAAATCAAAATCCGTCGGCTGGAAGCTTACTCGCAGGCTTGGGTGGGGTCGGAAACAGCGGCGTAGCAGCGCTCGTTCCCGGCAGCTATTTCTCAATGCAACTCAACCCGAATCTGTGGTTGGGAATGTCTATTAACGCACCATTCGGACTCTCCGTTACCTTCCCCGATGCGTGGGCCGGCCGCAACTATTCCGGCGACACAACTCTTCGTTTTTACAACGCAACGCCGACCGTTGCCTATCGCATCAATGATTGGATCAGCGTCGGCGCAGGCGTGCAGATCCAATACGCTTCGGCCAGTGTGAACAACGGACTTGGTCCAACACCGGGCCCTGAGTTTAATATCGGCGGCAGCGGATGGGGCTACGGCTTTACTGCCGGCGTCACGCTTACGCCGACGCCAACAACGACGGTCGGTATCGGTTGGCGCTCGGGTGTCAACCAGAAAATCAATGGTGCTCTGACAACGACGGTCCCGCTGGGCCCTGCTGCAACGACCGGTTCCGTTAACACTACGCTCGATCTTCCGGATACTGTTTCGCTCGGCATCCGGCAACGTCTTGATTCTCAGTGGACGCTTTTGGGTACCGCGGAATGGGCGAACTGGAGCCGCATCGGTACCGCGACGATATTGCAGCCAAGCGGCGCTGCGGCAACGATTTTGGGCACGGCAGTGAAGTTGCCTTTGCAATATCGAGATGGCTGGTTCTTCTCGGCCGGCGCAGAATATAAATGGAATGAACGGCTGACGTTGCGCAGCGGCTTCGGCTACGAAATTTCGCCGATCGTCGATCAGGTCCGTACCCCGCGCCTGCCGGATAATGACCGCTTCTGGCTGTCGGTCGGGGCATCGTGGCAGCTCATGCCGGGTATGCACTTCGACCTCGCCTATTCGCACCTCATTGTGAAGGACCCGACGATCAATATCACGGCAGCCTCGGGCAACCCGTCGTTCAATCCTGCATCGCCCATCCCCTACGTTGGCGACGTCAGCGCACATGTCGATATTATTTCCGGGTCGCTCGTATTTCAGTTCATCCCGTCGGCGCCGGCAAAGACGGCGCTGATTACCAAATAGTCCTGCATTGGGCCTGGGGATGCGAGGCCGGCGGTAACGCCGGCCTTCGCATTTCAGAATGCGCCGCTGAATGTTCCGCCGTCGATCAGCAAATTCTGACCGGTGATGTAGCCTCCGTGCGTCGAGCATAAGAACGCACACGCCGCCCCGAACTCTTCGGGATTTCCAAACCGTTTGGCTGGAATGGTGGCGATACGGTCCGCGGCGACCTGCGCGGCAGTCTTTCCTTTTTGCTCGGCGGTTTTGTTCAGCATGCCGCGCAGCCGGTCGGTATCGAACGCGCCGGGCAATATATTGTTGATGGTTACATTCTTGTCCGCCACCGTGCGTGCAACGCCGGCGAGAAAAGCCGTCAGACCGGCGCGCGCGCCAGATGAGAGATCGAGCCCGGCGAGGGGCATCTTCACCGAGCCCGACGTAATGTTCACGATGCGGCCGAATTTGCGCTGGCACATCGGATCGATCACTTTCTGAATCAGTTCGACTGCAACCACCATGTTCGCAATGACGCCGTCGATCATTTGTGCGCGGGTGAGCTCGCGAAAATCACGCATTGGGGGCCCAGCATTGTTATTGACCAGGATGTCCGGCTCGGGGCAGGCGGCGAGCAACGCCTTTTGACCTTCGGGCGTTGCGACATCGGCTGCGATCGCGATCACTTTGGTGCCGGCGATGCTCGCAAGCTCCGCCGCTGTGGCCTCCAGTTTCTTGGCGTCTCGTCCGTTGATCACGACTTCGCAGCCGGCTTCCGCCAAAGCGCGTGCGCAGGCCTTGCCGAGCCCGCGGCTCGACGCACAAACAATGGCCTTGCGGCCGGCAATTCCGAGATTCATGAGATTTCCTCGTATTGAGCGGGGCGTCGGCGCGAGTGTCGGGGCCATGCGCGCGACCGTCAAGGGTGCGTGCGTGTCGCCGAACTGTTGCAAACGGTTGCTACCTCCGGGGCGAATTGCACACCCGATTCGGGAGGGGAGCGATGCTGCATGATCCAGCCAAAGACGTAATGGAAAAGGCCTATGCGCGTTGGGCGCCGATCTACGATGCGCTTTGCGGGCCTGTATTCGTCAACGGCCGACGCGCCGCGGCCCGCGCCGCACGGAATGTAGGCGGACGGATACTCGAAATCGGCGTGGGGACGGGTCTGTCCTTCGACGACTACGATGCGACGACGGAGATCACCGGCATTGATATTTCCGAACCGATGATTGCGCGCGCCCGCGCTCGCGTTTCACGCGGCGGCTATCCATTCGTGAAGGAACTCGCGGTAATGGATGCGCATGACCTGGCCTATCCCGGCGGCTCGTTCGACTGCGTCGTCGGCCAATTTGTTATTACACTGGTGGAAAATCCCGAGCGCGTATTGTCTGAATGCGCGCGCGTGGTTCGGCCGGGCGGGCAAATCATTCTCGTCAATCACCTTTATTCCGAACGCGGTCTGGCTGCCGCCGTTGAGCGCCTACTCGCGCGGAAAGCGCACAAACTGGGCCTACGGCCGGAGTTTCCGTTCCACCGTCTGGCGGCGTGGGCGCAAGCGCATGGTGGCGCCGAGTTGATTGAACGACGCAAGGTCAAACCATTCGGTGTGTACACGCTGGTGCGTTTCCGCCGCGCCGAAGCGCAACAAGCGGCGGCGTGATTTCGATCGTGTCAAATTGGTAAACAGCGCTGTCATAAAATTGAAACGGGGAACTGGTACATGTCGCGCATGGTCATTGCATCGGACATCGTCGAATCGTGACGGACGACGCCACGCGACGATTTCGCGCGCTGTTTATCTCCGACGTACATCTGGGAACGCGCGGCTGCCAGGCCGACCGGCTGCTCGACTTTCTCCGCCACCATGACGCTGAAACGATCTATCTGGTCGGCGATATTGTCGACGGATGGGCGCTGCGCTCGTCGTGGTACTGGCCGCAGTCACACAACGACGTGGTGCAGAAACTCTTGCGTCAGGCACGCAAGGGAGCGCGGCTCATTTATATTCCGGGCAATCACGACGAATTCCTGCGTGGATACTATGGCACTCACTTCGGCGGCATCGAGGTCGTAGAGAATACGATTCACCAAGCCGTCGACGGGCGCCGTTTCTTGGTTGTGCACGGCGACATCTTTGATCTTGTGGTGACGCAAGCGCGTTGGCTGGCGCTGTTGGGTGACAAGGCTTACGAATTCGCGCTCACCGCAAACCGGATTTTCAACACATTCCGCCGCGTGCTTGGCGCGCCTTACTGGTCGCTGTCCAAATGGGCCAAGCTCAAGGTGAAAAACGCGGTCAACTATATCGGCGCGTTCGAGAAGGCGTTGGCGACGGAGGCCAGGCACCATCGCGCCGAAGGCGTGATCTGCGGCCACATCCACACCGCCGCAATGCATGATGATTACGGCCTTCGTTACATCAACTGCGGCGATTGGGTGGAAAGCTGCACGGCAGTCGCCGAGGGCTACGACGGTCGCTTCGAGATCATTACGTGGACGCATGATGGCCGTGATAGCGAACCGGCCGAGTTGCTCCCGCATCGGCCGACGGCAAATGCAGCTTAGCCGCAAGGGCAGCAAACACGCATGAAAATCCTTGTCGCGACCGACGCATGGCACCCTCAGGTCAATGGTGTCGTACGGACTTTGGGCCATGTCGCGCGTGAGGCCTGTTTGCTCGGGGCTGAGATGGAATTTCTAAGTCCCGACCAGTTCTGGACCTTGCCGATGCCGAGCTATCCGGAAATCCGATTGGCGTTAGTTAGGCCTGGGGACATCGAGCGGCGTCTTAAGGTGTCGCAGCCGGACGCGATCCATGTCGCGACGGAGGGGCCGATCGGCCACGCTATGCGCCGCGTCTGTCTGCGGCGCGGCCTGCCGTTTACGACCAGTTTTCATACTCGTTTTCCTGACTATCTCGCCGAACGGCTGCCGGTGCCCGAGCGCTGGACCAGTGAGCTGACATGGGGATGGTTGCGCCGTTTTCACGCTCCCGGCGCTGCGGTGCTCGCTGCCACCCCGACGCTAGCATCCGAGCTCTCATCGCGCGGATTCAAGAATGTGAAACTTTGGCCCCGTGGCGTCGATGCCGAGTTGTTTCGCCCGAGGGCAGGCGCCAACATTAGTTTGCCACGGCCGATTTTTTTAACCGTCGGCCGCTTGGCAGTGGAAAAAAATGTTGAAGCCTTCCTCAAGCTCGATCTGCCCGGCACCAAACTTGTCGTCGGCGACGGGCCGGGGAGGAGCTCGCTTGCCCGGAAATTCCCCGATGCAGTGTTCGTCGGTGCACGGCATGGCGAGGCGCTGGCTGAAATTTATGCTGCTGCCGATGTGTTTGTGTTTCCGAGCCGCACCGACACTTTTGGGCTCGTGTTGCTGGAGGCCTTGGCGAGTGGTGTGCCGGTAGCGGCATTCCCGGCGGCGTGCGCCGCGCGATGTGATCGGTGAAGCAAATGTTGGTGCGCTCGATGAAGATCTGCAACGCGCCTGCTTGAATGCATTGGAATGCCGGCGGGAGGATTGCCGCGAATTTGCATTGAGCATGACTTGGGCCGCGAGCGCGCGCATTTTCCTGGAGCACGTCGCCCAAGCGGCCAAGGCCAGTCGTAAAAAACCGTCCCCGATCGCGGCCTAAGGGCGATGTGCCCTTGCCGCCGAATGCGGTGCGGCGCTAGCTTTGCTGCCATGGGTGCCATCGACAACACCGTCCTTCCGACCGCCGCCGACATTGAAAAAGCGGAAAAGCGGCTTGCCGGCGTTGCGGTACGGACGCCGCTGATTAGTTCCCCGGTATTGGATGAAACGATCGGGGCGCGCGTATTTCTCAAAGCGGAAACCTTGCAGCGTACCGGATCATTCAAGTTCCGTGGCGCCTACAACAAGGTGTCCTCGATTCCGCCGGATCGGCGTGCGGGCGGCGTGGTGGCCTATTCGAGCGGCAATCACGCGCAGGGTGTGGCCGCGGCAGCGCGTTTACTTGGTTTGCGTGCCACCATTGTAATGCCGAGCGATGCTCCACGGGCAAAGCGCGAGCGTACACTGGCGCTGGGCGCGGAGGTTGTGCCTTACGACCGCGATCGCGAAGACCGTGCTGCCATCGCAAAGAAAATCGTGGCGGAGCGCGGTGCCACGTTGGTGCCGCCTTATGACGATCCTCTCATCATCGCGGGACAAGGCACGATCGGCGCCGAGATTGTTGAGGATCTGGCGAAGCTTTCGCTCCAGCCTGAGATCGTGGTCGTTGGCGCTTCCGGTGGGGGATTGGCTGCGGGCATTTCGCTCGGAGTGAAAGCGCGGGTGCCTGCTGCGAAGTTTTACGCGATCGAACCTGAAGGCTTCGACGATACCTTGCGATCTTTCCGGAGCGGCAAGCGGGAGGCGAACGCACGCATGAGCGGATCTATCTGCGACGCGCTGATGAGCAACACGCCGGGAGAATTGACCTTCCCGATCACGCGCGAACTCATAGGGCAGGGGACGACGGTGAGCGATGCTGAGGTTGCGCGCGCGGTATGCTATGCATTCAACGAGTTGAAACTCGTCGTGGAGCCGGGCGGAGCGATCGGCCTCGCCGCGCTGCTTGCCGGCAAGCTTGATGTGAAGGGCAAGGTCGTCGTCGGCATCCTGTCGGGTGGCAATGTGGATGCTGAATTATTCGCGCGCCTGATCGGCAATTGACCGCAAGGCTTCTCACGTAAATAAAGCGAGGCGCTCCTCCTCGCTCAACGCCATGATCGACGCCAGCGGATCGGCCGGTCGCTGCGAGCGCGCTATGCCGGACACCCCGGATATCGGCAGATCTGGCGTCGGCAATTCGCCCGTTTGTGGTGCGCGCTGGATGTTTTGTGCGTCGGGCGCGGGCGATGGCTCCACAAAAGACACTTCTGCCATGATCGCTTCCTCGCGGACGAGCGCGATCGCTGGCTGCTGCACGGCGGCCGGTGAGGGAATAGGCAATTCCGGCTGCTCGGGCAGCGGCACCACCGTAAGATGCGTACGCTCGGCGTCGTCAGGTGCCGCGTTCGTGAATGCGGGCGTTGGATCCGTTTGTGGCGTTGGCGCAGCGTGCGCCGGCGCGACGATATCTGTGATACGGCGTTCGACGAGTGCAATCAGATCCGCAAACTTCGCAGCCCTGATGGCCAGAATGCTGGCCTGCAGTTCGGTCTGCGCCGTGCTGATGTCGTCGAGCAATGAGAGCAGTTCTTTTTTGATAGGGTCCGATGTTTCCGGACGTGCATTGGCCATTACCAACGACTGTAGTCTCTCGATGGCCCTGAGCAGCAGCTCGGTATCCGCATTCCGGTTGCGGCGGGTATATTCGGCAAGAAATGCGCGGCCCCGCGCGCTCGCTGAGACCGCTGCGCAGAATGCCTGGTAGTCGCCTTCATCCGGCGTCGTCGATTGTGATTGTTCTGCCCGTGCAGTGGTCTCGCTTGGCATGTGCAATCCTTGCCGGCCTGTTTATCAATCATGTGGCTTGATTCGGCCAGCATCGCCGCGTTTCGCGAGGGGTATGGATTCTCGAAAATGCCAGCATTGACAGTGTATTAGCGGGAGCTTCGGCGGGGCGATGCGGCAAGATTCCTTACCGTCGTCCGGCTTTGTGCCGCGCCTGGCAGCGCTCTATGTCGCGTTGTTTATTCTGCCCGGCATCCAGATGCCGTTTTTCCCTGTCTGGCTCAAAGCCAAGGACGTCGATGCAAGGCTGATCGGCATTGTGCTGGCCGTACCGATGGTCGCCCGCGTTCTGGCAATCCCCGTCATTGCGCGCGAAGCCGACCGGCGCGATGCAGTCCGAGCAGCGCTGATCCTGGCGGGGGTGGGAAGCGTAGCTGGCTACACGCTTGTCGGGTTGTCGGCGGGCGCAGTTGCGATCTTGATCACCTATACATTGACGTCGCTGGCATCCACGCCGCTGATGCCGCTGGCGGAGACCTATGCGCTTAAGGGACTTATGGCGCACGGGCGCGTTTATGGCCCCGTGCGTCTGTGGGGCTCGTTTGCGTTCATCGCTGGCAATTTCGCAGCCGGCTTTGCCGCCGACGCGATTCCGGCACGCGATCTGATCTGGCTCATGGTCGCAGCCAGCGGCCTGGTAGCGCTGGCAGCCTGGGCCCTGCCGCCACTCGCAACGGCGGCGCCGGAGCCGAACCGGTCACCGGCGTCACCGCAGAGCCCGTTGCGCGACCCGGCCTTTATCGCTGTGCTTGCAGCCGCAAGCCTCATTCAAGCCAGCCACGCTGTCTTCTACGGTTTTTCAGCTGTGCAATGGCATGCCGCAGGACTCGACGGCACCGTCATTGCCGCGCTGTGGGCGCTTGGTGTTGCCGCGGAGATCGTGCTGTTTGCGCTGCAAGCGCGTCTGCCGCCGTTCTTCGAGCCCACGGTGCTCCTGATGGTCGGCGCCTCCGGTGCCGTATTGCGCTGGATCGGAATGGCGCTTGATCCGCCGGAGCTTGTGCTGCCTTGGCTGCAATTGCTGCACGCGTTGTCGTTCGGAGCGACCCATCTCGGCGCGTTGATGTTTCTTGCGCGTCGCGCACCGGCAGCGAAGGCAGCGACCGCGCAGGGCTACCTCGCGATCGCGCTTGGTCTTGCGATGGCAGCCGCGATGGCGGTATCAGGAATCCTGTACGGCGACTTTGGCAGCCGCGCCTACGCGGCGATGGCGTTAGTGGCGGTCGCCGGAGGCGTTTGCGGATTCGTAGCGCACCGGTTGCGGCATCGTGCGGCGATCTGAGCGAGCTTGATAACTCTCGCCTCGATCGCAGCTCGCCACGAAGCTGCTGAGTTCGTGGCCTTGCATGTAGATCATCTTGCGTGACAGTCCGCCGTGCCGGTTGATCCAGCGCCGCACCGAGGTCGGATAAATGCTCCAGAGCGCCTCGGTGCCGAGCGGGCTGGTTACTGGACGGCCATCGCGGTCAGGCATCCAGGCGGCGTGAAAGCCTAAGCGCGCGCGCTGCGTGGCGCAGATTTTTTCGTGCGGGACGAGGCCCAACACGAGCGTGCAAGCCGACAGACAATTTCCGTCGATGACGACACTTTCGCCGGACGAACGCACTGCCGAGAAGGTCTGCAAGTAATGACCGATCTGGCCGCCGCGATCCTCCGAGATCCGCATCGTTGCGGATGCCGACGTTACGCTCAACGCCACCACGGCGGCGCCAAGCAGCACACCACCCCGAATTCGCATATCCCCGTCCCGTTATGTCGCCCTGCCGACGCGGCGGCGCGATCTTGATCAAAGTCTAAGCCAATTGGACGCGGAACGGAAAGCTTTGCTTGGGCAAAAATGGACCCGACCGACTAAAGGCTGTGCACATTTCATGAACGAATTCAGGCGGCTGGCGGAACCAGGACGGTTATTCTGTGGGCAACTTACGAGCCTGTGAGTTCCATAACCTGAACTCAGCCCCACAACGTGGGCGAGGGCGGATACACCAGGCTACCGACGTAACGCAGGCCGTTTGCGCGGTCATTGCGCAGCAGCAGTGGCCCATCGAGGTCGACGAATCGTGCCGTTTGCGCAAGCAACATGGCAGGCGCCATCGCCAGCGACGTCGCTACCATGCAACCAACCATGAGTGAAAATTTCTGCCGCTCCGCTTCGGCAACCATTGCCAGTGCCTCGGTCAATCCGCCCGTTTTATCGAGCTTGATATTGACCGCGTCGTATTTGCCCGCGAGCTTCGGAAGCGATGCCCGATCATGGACGCTTTCGTCCGCGCAGACCGGAATTGGCCGGCGAATTCCTGCCAGCATCTGATCCTGTCCATCGGGCAAGGGCTGCTCGATCAGTGCGACGCCGGCTTCCGCACAAGCCACAAAATTGGCGGCGAGGTTGCGCTCGTTCCAGCCTTCATTGGCATCGACGATAAGCGTTGCCGTGGGTGCAGCCGCGCGAACTGCCGCGATGCGTTCCACATCGCCTTCGGCACCGAGTTTCACTTTAAGCAGGGTGCGGCTGGACGCTTTCTTCGCAGCTTTCGCCATGTCAGCAGGTGCGGCGAGCGAGATCGTAAAGGCGGTCGTGACGGCATGGGGTGTGGGAAGGCCGGCGGCTTCATGCGCGGCGCGGCCACTCTGCTTTGCTTCAAGGTCCCAGAACGCGCAGTCGAGCGCGTTGCGTGCGGCACCCGGCGGCATCGCCGTTTGCAAAGTGCGGCGATCGAGGCCGGCGCCCAGCTGTGATCGCATGGCATTGATCTGCGCGAGGACGCTCTCGACGCTTTCGCCGTAGCGAGCATAAGGAACGCATTCGCCGCGGCCGCGCGCTTTTCCGTCGCCCAATTCTGCGACCACGACGATCGCTTCGGTTTTAGAGCCGCGGCTGATGCCAAAGGAGCCCGCAATCGGCCAGCGTTCGGTGGCAAGCTCAAGGGTTAATGGCATTTTGCGGCTGTTATTGTATCTCTACAGGCTTGGTTTGCCACTAGCACCAAACCCATTTTGTAGCCAATTCAGCGGTCGCACCCGGTACGCGCTGGATTTACGGCGGCCCTGTGCGTCTTGGTTATTGACGCCTGCCGGAGCCCTCTTAAGCTCGACAACAATTGATGCCCGGCCGGGTATCATGAAGTAGCCCGAAGGGCGGACCCGCATCGAAGACACAGCGGCGAACATTCTTGCAGACCCGCGGATCGCTCAGCTTTTCCTCGGCGGGGGGTTGGCGGTGCCGGAGCACGTATTCTGATGCAGCCCAGGGTGCTGATTGGATTGATTGGCGCGAACATCATGGGGTCGCTGTCGCCGGCGCTATTCGCAGACGCCTTCGCGGCTGCTGGAATCAACGGCTACTATCATTTGGTGGACGTCGATCGCCTGCCGGGGCGGCGGCTCCCGCAATTGCTCGATGCACTCAAGATCGCGGGTTTTGCCGGTGCAAACATCACCTATCCTTTCAAGCAGGATGTGATCCCGTTGCTCGATGCGGTGGACCCCGAGGCAAGGCAGACCGGTGCGGTCAATACTGTCGCGATTGCGCCGGATGGCCGCACGACTGGCTATAACTTTGACCGGATAGGGTGGCGCCACAGTTTCGAAGAAGCGTTTGGACGCAACAGCGCGCGGGGCGCAACAGTGGTGCTGGTTGGTGCGGGTGGCGCCGGGCGCGCAGTCGCATTTGCATTGATGGATCTGGATGTCGGCTGCCTCGTCATCCATGATCTTGATGGTACGCGTGCGGCCGCCCTCGCTGCCGATCTTGCACGGGATTACGGCGCCTCTCGCTGCCGCGTTGCGAACGACCTCGAAGGCGATATCAAGGCCGCGGCCGGTGTCGTCAACGCGACACAGGTCGGCATGCGTGGCTTCCCTGGCAACCCGGTACCCGATTCCGCACTGACGGCAGCGCACTGGGCTGCTGACGTCATCTACACGCCGATTGAAACGGCTTTCATCAGAGCCGCTGCCGCGAAGGGCGCCCGCGTGATGAACGGCGGCGGAATGTGTGTGCACCAGGCGGTCGAAGCCTTCCGGCTCTTTACCGGAATTGAGCCCGATCTCGCGCGCTTACGGCGTGCCTTTGCGAGTGCACTGGCCGTGCGTGACGCGGAGGCCCGCATTTGACCGAGGAGCACCAGCTCCGCATTGCGGTTGCCGGCGCCGGAGCAATCGGACGGCGGCACATTGATCTCGTCTTACGAAGCCGCGGTTGCCGACTGATGGCGATTGTCGACCCGGCGCCCGGTGCGGCCGTAATCGCGCGTGAGTCGGGCGTTCCTCTCTTTTCATCGTTGACCGGCCTGCTTGCACATGAGCGGCCAGATGGCATCATTCTCGCCACGCCCAACGGTTTGCATCTTGAGCATGGCCTGGCCTGCATTGCAGCCGGCATTCCGGCGTTGATCGAAAAACCGCTCGCTGATTTAATCGAGTCCGGCCAACGGTTGTGCGAGGCGGCGGAGCACGCCAACGTCAAATTGTTGACGGGCCACCATCGCCAGCACAACCCGATCATGGAAGAAGCGATGTCCGTCATTCGGAGCGGCCGGCTTGGACGCCTGGTCGCCGTGGTTGGCACCGAAATGTTCTACAAGCCTGATCGCTATTTCGACGATGGCCCATGGCGCCGCGAGCCCGGGGGTGGTCCGATCCTCATCAATATGGTTCATGAGATTGGAGACCTGCGCGCGTTGTGCGGTGAGATCACGGCAGTTCAGGCCTTTGCATCCAATTCAGTCCGCGGGTTTCCCGTAGAAGATACGGCGGCCATAAGCCTGCGGTTCGCGAATGGCGTCTTGGGCACTGTGATGCTGTCCGACACGGCCGCGGTTCCCCGGAGCTGGGAGCAAACGACGCAGGAAGACGCCAGCTTTGCGGCTTATCCGGAAGAAGATTGTTACGTTATCGCCGGCACCCACGGCTCGCTGGCGATTCCTACGATGCGGCTGAGGACTTATGCCGAGACCGTTGAACGCTCTTGGTCAAATCGGTTTCAGATCGAGACTGTAAAGGTGCAACGAGCAGACCCGCTGGAGAGGCAACTCGAAAATTTTTGTGCTGTCATCCGCGGAAAGGCCGATCCGGTCGTTACCGCCCGCGATGGTCTGCAAAATCTTCGCGTCATCGACGCGATCAAGCGGGCACTGCGGAGCGGAGAAACGGTTTTTCTCTGACGTGCGCCAAATTTGCCGCCGTGGTCCACGACCGCCGGCAGCGAATTCGTGCCGGCAGGTCGCTAACTCCGCATTTGGCTAGTCGAAACGCCCGGCAGCGTGGGCCAGCATGGTGTAAACCTTGCCGGTTTCCGACGTGAGATAAGTGCGCGCCACGACCTGACCCCGGTCGTCGCGAGAAACTTCGTCGAGCAGACGTTCAAACTCACTGATGTAGCGGTCCACCGTCTGCTTGAATTCGCGATCCGCGCGATATTTCTTGCGGATGTCGTCGAATGCCTGCTGGCCTTGCAAGGTGTAAAGCCGGCGGGTGAAAACGTTGCGTTCGCCGCGCTTGTAGCGATCCCACAGGTCAGCGGCAGCATCGTGATCAATCATGCGCGCGATATCGACCGAGAGAGAATCCAGCGATTCGATTGAATGGCGCGGTGTACGCTCATCGTTTCCACGCATAGGCGCAGGCTCGCGAGGGCTTTCACGCATCTGTTCGCGTGGGAATTCGCGCGGGGCCAGCTCGCCATCCTCGCGTGAAGCACGGGTCAACAGGTCGGACAGCCAGCCTCGCGCCGGGGCGGCCGGGGCTGAGGTGGCCGAAGGCGCTTCGGCCGGGCGCCGCGGTGGCGGAGCAAAATTCGCGGGTTCGGAGCGCTGCGCGGGGCGCGGAGGGCTATCATTGCGTGGCGTAATCTCGCTGCGCGGTATTGTTTCGTTGCGCGCCCCAATTTCGTTGCGCGTGGGAGTTTCATTGCGTCCGCCGACAACAGCAAGCGCCGGTTCTTCGCGGACACGGCGTACGGGTTCGACAGCGTCAAGATTGCGGCCATGACGCGCAACAATGCGGTTGAGTTCCGCGAGAGCCTCGATCTGGTCGACGATGACCCTGCGCATCTG
The DNA here is from genome assembly GCA_963743405.1 of uncultured Alphaproteobacteria bacterium. GTDB lineage: Bacteria > Pseudomonadota > Alphaproteobacteria > Rhizobiales > Xanthobacteraceae > Pseudolabrys. The sequence goes on from CAVUPX010000012.1 coordinate 75,517, forward strand.
TGCGGCGCTTTCGGCCGTTTCTTGCGGCAACTCGAACACGCCGCGGCGAAGCTCGGTGCGGGTCGACTCAAGCTCGCGCTGCATTTCAGCAGCCATTTGCTTCATGCCTTGCGCGGCTTCGGCAAAACGCTCGTTGGCGGTCTGGAACAAAGTCTGGGTTTCGCCGGCCGTTTGCTCATATATAGCCCGCATTCCTTCCGACGCGCGCCGGCGCTCTTCTTCGGCATTTTCACGAACGCGCTCGTATTGGTCGCTGATCGCGCGCGTGCCTTCAGCACTCAATTCCGAGACAAGCCGGGCGACTTCGCGCGCCCGCGTAGAAGCGGCTTCCAGCAACTCGTCGAGAAGGCCGGAGAAACGGTTGAGGCGCTTTTCGAGATCCTCGGTACGAATATCAAGCGTTGCGACAAGTGAATCGAGCTGGACGCGGCGCTCATTTACACTGTCTTCGCTGCGCTGATTGCTGTGATCGATGATGTCCACGGCCTTCGCAAGGTCGCGTCCGTGAATATCGAACTGGCGGGCGAGTTGGCTGAGATCCCCGATAACCTGGGTGGTGATGTCGCGGAAATTGGCGATGTTCGTCTCAACCCGGCCGGTTGCATCTCCTGTCGATGCCGTGACGTCGTTCATCGCAGTAACAAACTCGGACACGCGGAGCATCAGCGTGTTCTCCAGAGCACCCATGTTCTCGTGCGCACCGCTGAGCACTTCTTGCAGCATGATGTTCGCTTCGCGCAGCCGCTCGAACAAAGCGGTGGTGTCTGCGCGCAGCATCGTGTGCGTTTCGAGCATCTCCTTGACAGTCGAGCTGGCGGTTTCCTTTGACTGGGAAATCGCCTTCTGCGTGACGTCATTGAGATCGTTCATCGTCCGGGTAACGACATTGGTGGCCGCTTCGCCCGCGCTGTTAATCATGCGCGATATCTCGGTGCTGTTGTCCATCATCGTGCGCGTAAAGGCGAAGCCCCGCTCTTCGATGGCCTTGACCGCCTGATCTGTCGCAGTGGTGACTTCCCGAGTGAATTGCTCACTCTTCTCGGTAATGGCAGAAAGCACGCCGCCGCTCTTTTCGGACAGAACGGTCGTCATTTCGTTCGTGCGCCGGGTGACGCTGGTCGCGATTTCGTCGGCCTTGCCGACAAAGCTGCGCGCGACTTCCTCGCTCACCCCGACAAGAGTGCGTTCTACGTCGCCGGCACTCGTGCGAATTGCTTCGGTGGTCGTGAGTGCGAGCTGGCCGAGCGAACGTTCCGCTTCGGCAGAGTTGACCTTGATTGCCTCACTCAATTGCTCCAGGCGTGCATTGAGCGCGTCTGCAGCGGCCTTGCTGCGGGTTTCGATCTGGGTGGTTACGGTTTCGGCGCGGCCGATCAACAGCTCCTCGAAGCGCCCGATACGGCTGTCGAGATTATTGGCGACCTCGAGCGCGCGTGCTCCCAACGTCTGGTCAATCTCGCCGATCTTGGCGCCGATCGTATCCGCCACTTCGGCACCACGCGAATTGATTGTGCCTGCCACCTCGCCGATTCGCTGATCGAGCGCGCTGACGACTTCTTTGCCGCCTTCGCTCAATGTCTTGGCAAGGTCGGACACATGCGAGCCAAGTAGCGTTTCAAATTGTCCGAGGCGCTGATCGAGCGTGCCGGAAATTTCGCCGGCGCGGCCCGTCACGCGTTGATCAAATGTGTCGACGTAGTTGCGCAGAGCTTCTGCGACGTCCTGGGTTCGCTGGCCCAATCGTCCCACCAGCTCGCCACCGTAATTTTTCACGGTGTGGTCAAATTCGGTGATGTGGCGAGTAATCAAATTGCCGAGATTGCCGGCATCTCGCGCGATTTTTTCGGAAAGCTCGGTGCCGCCCTGATTGAACATATTCTCGAAGGCCTGCAGGCGTGCGGCCAGCATGTCTTTAACTGCTTCGCCACGGCTGTTGAGCGCTGTCACCAGCGTGTCCGCGCTGTCCCGGAACGTGTCCGCGACCGCACTGCTGCGGCTGGTAATAGTGTCGGTAATGCGGGTACCGGTCTCCTCGAGTTTCGAGACAACATCGCCGCCGCGCAGCGAAAGATCGAGGACAAGCGAATCTCCCGTCGATCTCAGCGTGGCATTCACTTCGTCGGCACGGGCCGCAATCGTCTCGGCCAGGCGGGCGCTTGTGTCTGTGATGGCGTCGGTGAACTGTTGCGAACGGTTCGCCATAGTCTCGATTGTGACGGAAGATTTTTGCGCGAAGCCCTGGGCAACCTGGTCGAGGCGCGCCGTCATCATCTGCTGCAGGCGAGCCGCGAGATCCGCAAACTCGTCATGGACGTGTTCGGTTTTGAAGTTGAGGCTGGCCGAGAGCCGGTCGCTGGCGGACGAGATAGCGGTGGTCGCATGGTCGCTTGTCGTTTCCAGGCGGTCGAGCAGGGTGGATCCACGCTCGCTCAAGGCGTCAATCATGGAGTCGCCGGCATGGCCGAGCGCGAGGGTAATGTGCTCGCCTTTCTCGGTGAGTGAGCGCGTAACACGTTGCGCCACCTCGTTGACCTTATCGGCGACCAGATCGCCGACCGACGTAATGTCATGCGCAAGGTCAAGGTGAACGCTGGCGATAGCATTGCGCACCTGTTCGGCCTGATTGACCAAAGTTTCGCGCTGGTTGGTCAATTCGGTGAGCAAATCGCGGATGCGGACTTCGTTATCGTTGTAGGCGCGCTCTAGTGCGGAGACTTCGTTGTGAACGAGGGCTTCCAGTTCGGCGGCGCGGGCGAGGGCACGTTCGACGCCGTCGCCCATCGCAGCGACTTCGCGGCGGATAGCCTGGCCGACTGTAACAATGGACTCGTGTGCGACCGTTTCAGGCTGGGCGAGGCGCATGGCCACCTCGGCCATCGATTCAGCGACCACACGCATGTCCTGCGCGCGGTTGAACATATGTGCGAGCACAAAGAAAAAGATGGGTGGTACGACGATTGCTGCGGCGACCGCGATCAGCATGGCAAAGCCGCCATGCGCCGCAATCTGCAGGTCGGTTCCCGAAACGATGGCGAGACCGCCAGCGGCCCAGATAAATCCGGCCACACCGGCCGCGATGTAGGGCGCGCGCGCCGATCGGTGGCGTAAGGTTTGCAGGATCTGGCCTATGCCTGCTCGGTCGTCATTTGCGGCGCGGCGCGGCGATGTCTCGCCAGCGGCCCACGTTGGCGGAACATCCTGCTGGAACAGGTCGGACGAAATGTCAGACGCTGACGAGCCGCCGGCATCGCTATCGGCGCCGGCCAAAGGCGACCCGGCCCGTGTATCGGGCGCACGAATGTTGAGGGCGTCCTGGATGGCGTTGAGCGCCTCTTCCGTCGCGTCTTTAGTTTTCTGTGGAATATTCGCCATTTCGGTTGTCGCCTCGTCATTACGCCGGACTGTCGCCGCGGCCCGAACCGTCACGATAACCGAAGCCTGCCAGGAAACATGGCATCGCTGCGGCCAACCCGCCGCAAACGTCCCCGATTTATCGCCCGGAAGTGATCCTATCGCCTTGGCAATGCGAAAGAAACTACCGCTGGTAAGGACTTTTTCATCATCGTTAACCGATTGCTAACCATAGCAAACGCGGTTCCCTCGCACGGGCGACGGTTCGATTTTGGCCGCCAAATTGCGGCTAGGGCACGGCCAAATACCTGTCATGGCCGCGTGCGACGGTGCACGGGCTATACCGCCAGTTAACCACCGGCGCGCTTGTCCGCTGCAAGCCATCGCCGCACGGCCTCGCATTTACCTGGATTTGGTCCCGGTCAGGTCAAACTGCCCGCCAAGAAAAAGATATGGGAGGCCGGCATGGCGCAAGCCGCGGTCAGGATCGTTGAAAGCTCGCCGGAAGCGAGGCTCGAGAGCGCGGTGCTCGACCGCGCCCATCTGGCCCGCATGACTTTCGGCGATCGAAGCCTTGAACGAGAAGTATTGCAGCTGTTCGACCGCCAGGCCGAATTGCTCATCGACCGGATGCGCGCGAGCCAGCCGGCCGCGGTTGCTACGCTCGCTCATACATTGAAAGGATCGGCGACCGGCATTGGGGCGGGGCGCGTCGCACGCGCCGCGGAAGCTGTGGAATTAATCGCAGCCGGGAGCCCGGGCGAATGCAGCCATGCGATCGATCAGCTGGCGCAAACAATTGACGAGGCCCGGAAGGAAATTGCTGCGCTGATCCGCGCACAATGACGGGGATGGCGCCCTCGCGGGAATGACTATATAGAAACCCCGCGTCAAATCCGGCGCGGCTATTCCCTGCTAATTCTCCGTATGGCGAAGATCACTTTTACCGACTCCAGCGGCAACGCCCGCACAGTCAATGCCGAGCTTGGCTCGACCGTGATGGAAACGGCCCTCCGCAATAATATTCCCGGCATCGAGGCGGAATGCGGCGGCGCTTGCGCCTGCGCAACTTGTCACGTCTATGTCGATGAAGCCTGGCGCGAAAAAGTCGGCGGCCCGTCGCCAATGGAAGAAGACATGCTCGACTTCGGTTACGAGGTGCGGCCCAGCTCGCGGTTGTCGTGCCAAATAAAGGTGACCGAGGAGCTCGACGGTCTCGTGGTGTCGACACCGGACAAGCAGGCGTAAAATACGAGCATTCCTGGCGCATGGAACCGGGCAGGGCGCACGGTTCTTATGATGGCGACGCGGAGAGTGAGCGTGGCTTCGATTAAAACCACCTGCTGCATTGTCGGCGGCGGGCCCGCCGGAATGATGCTGGGCTTCCTGCTCGCGCGCGCGGGCGTTCCTGTCACGGTGCTCGAGAAGCATCCCGATTTCCTGCGCGATTTTCGCGGCGATACCGTGCATCCCTCGACGCTGGAGATGATGTACGAACTCGGCCTGCTCGATGAATTTCTCAAACTGCCGCATACGGTCGTCCGTCAGATTTCCTTGCAGATCGGTGACGATCGTGTGGTCGTCGGATATTTCGACCACTTGCCGGTGCACTGCAAATACATCGCGCTGATGCCGCAATGGGATTTCCTCAACTTCCTCGCCGAATACGGCAAGCGCTACCAAACGTTCGACCTGCGCATGCGCGCGGAAGCAACCGATTTGATCGAGGAAAACGGGCGCATTGCGGGTGTGCGAGCGCAGACCCCGGACGGCGAGATCGAAATCCGCGCCGACCTCGTCGTTGGTTGCGACGGCCGCCATTCCATCGTCCGCGAGAAAGGGAGCCTTGAGAGCGACGACTACGGCGCGCCGATGGACGTGATGTGGTTTCGGCTATCGCGTCAGCCGGGCGATTCAGAGGAGACCTTCGGCCATATCGAAGGCGGCCGCATGATGGTGATGCTCAATCGCAATGATTATTGGCAGTGCGCTTATGTCATACCAAAAGGAACCGCTGACGCGGTCAAGCGCGCCGGGCTCGATAAATTCCGTCAAATCGTAGGCGAGATGTCGCCGTTCATGCGCGACCGTTTGGACGAGATTGAAAGTTGGGACAAAGTGAAATTGTTGACGGTGGCAATTGACCGGCTGCGCCAGTGGTATCGGGCCGGGCTGCTCTGCATCGGTGATGCCGCGCATGCGATGTCACCGATTGGCGGCGTCGGCATCAATCTGGCGGTGCAGGATGCGGTGGCTGCCGCAAATATCCTCGCACAGCCTTTGCGAGATGGAGCTGTGACAGTTGAAACGCTCAACGCTGTGCAGCGTCGGCGGGAATTTCCCACGCGTTTTACGCAGCGCCTCCAAATACTGCTTCAAAACAACATCATCAGCCCTGCGCTCGCAGGCAAGCGGCCGAAGGCGCCCTTTTTTATGAAGCTGCTGCAGTGGCCGTTATTGCGTCGCATTCCGGGGCGGGTGCTGGCGCTCGGAATACGGCCGGAGCACATCCACACACCCGAGATCGCGTCTCCTGTGCGGAAGGGGGCCGCTTAAGGTTTCATTCCCGCCGGCGCAATTTGCGACGATGTGAGGCTCATTTCATCCAGCGCCTTGCGCACGAGGCCGGATGCCTTCGCCTCTTCGATGAATTCGCTGACATATGCGAGCGCTGCGGGCTTGCCCTTCGGCACGCAGACAGCCGTACTGGAGTTGAGAAAAGCATCGCCGAGGATGCGCGAGCCCGGAATCTTGCTGACGATGCCGGATAGTGACTCGCGCGAAAGCGCAATCGCTTCGATCTTGCCGTCGCGCATGGCCGCAACAGCGGCATCAACACCCGCAAATTCGATGTGAGTGGCGTTGGCCGTCGCCTTTTTGGCGGCGCGGAAAGTCGCGGTATTGGCAACACCGCCGATGCCCACACCCTTGGCGTCGGCGTCTTTCACCGATTGAATTTTCGAGCTGGGTCCGACCAGAAAAGTGCTTTGCAACAAATGATAGGCGTTGCCAAAGTCGACAAATTTCTTGCGCTCGTCGTCGACGGGCAGAAAAGCGACGTCCCATCGGTTCTCGGATGCTGAATTCTGGATTTCGCCCGAAGCCTGATGCGGGATGATTTCCAGTGGCACGCCCAGCTTCGCCGCCAGCGCCCGTCCGAGTGTGACTGCGACGCCGCGGAAACCGTCGCCATCTTTGATGGCAAACTGTGCGGACGGAGCTGGTGCTACGGCGATAGCGAGCCGCAATTTTCCACTCGGGGCGAGTTCTTTCAACACAGGTGCAACGGCCATGGTCTGTTCCAAAAAATCAGGCGGCAAATGCCGCCGCCCATCTGCGCATAGCATGCCGCGGTTATGGTTTCATACCCGCGGGTGCCACTTGTGAATTTTTCAGGTCCACAGCGTCGAAAGCCTTGCGCACCATGCCGGTCGCTTTCGCGTCCTCGACGAATTGGCTGACATAAGCAAGTGCGTCCGGCTTGCCCTTTGGTACCGCGACCGCAGTGGATGAATTCAGGAAACCGCCGTCGAGAACGCGCGAACCTGGGATTTTTCCGGTGAGCCCGGAGAGGGACTCGCGCGAGAGCGCGATGCAATCGATTTCGCCCGCCTTCATTGCAGCGACCGCGGCATCGACGCCCGGCACGGTGACAAACGTAGCCTTAGGCGCTGTGCGTTGGGCGGCACGGAAGGTCGCAGTATTGGCGACGCCGCCAATGCGTACGCCCGTTTCGTTAGCGTCCTCGACTTTTAAAAGCTTCGAGCCCGGCGCCACCAGGTACGTGCTTTGCAGCAGATGATAAGCATTGCCGAAGTCGACGAATTTTTTGCGCTCTTCGTCAACTGGCATGAAGGTAACGTCCCACTTGCCGCTGGCCGCCGAGTTTTGGATTTCGCCGGATGCAAGGTGCGGCAAAAATTCGACGGGAACGCCCAGTTTCTTCGCCATCGCTGCGCCGAGTTCTACTGTAACCCCGCGATAATTGCCGGTGGCGCCGTCTTTGATTGCGTAAAGCGCAGAAGGCGCCGGCGCAACCGCGATTGCTACGCGCAGTTTCCCAGTGGGAACAAGCTCTTTCATGACCGCATCCATAGCGGGGTCGGCCATGCCCGCAGACGCGGCGCCGAAAGCCAGCGCGCCTGCCAGCAATACGGTCCGCAATTGTCCGGTCACGCGGCCCCCAAACAGGACGGTTACTGCTTCCACTGTCACTTGCCGGAGCTTAGGCGATGTTTGGCCGTGATCCAAGGCGTTGCGGCCTCCGCTTGACGAAGGCCCTGCCAAGGGCAAATTGTCGCCTATGTTCGTCACCTTTTTCACCGAGCTCAAAAACGCCGGCGTGCCGGTGACGCTGCGCGAGTATCTGACGCTGATGCAGGCCATGGACGCCGACCTCGCATCGCGCCAGGTGGAGGATTTTTACTACCTGTCGCGCGCAACACTGGTGAAAGACGAACGTAATCTCGACAAATTCGATCGCGTGTTCGGTCATGTTTTCAAAGGGCTGGAGACGCTTGAAGGCGCCATTGAAACCGAGATTCCAGCTGAATGGTTGAAGAAGCTCGCGGAGAAATACCTCACCGAAGACGAGAAAAAGCAAATCGAAGCCATGGGCGGGCTCGACAAACTGCTTGAGACACTGAGAAAGCGTCTGGCCGAGCAGGACCGCCGCCACCAGGGCGGCTCAAAATGGATCGGTACTGCCGGCACCTCACCTTATGGCGCCTACGGCTACAACCCGGAAGGCATCCGTATCGGCCAGGACGGCAATCGTAATTTCCGCGCGGTCAAGGTGTGGGACAAGCGAGAGTTCAAGGATCTCGACGACGAGGTTGAACTCGGTACGCGGAATATCAAGCTAGCACTGCGTCGCCTGCGCAAATTTGCGCGCACCGGTGCTCCCGAAGAACTTGATCTCGACGGCACTATCAAAGGCACCGCGCACAAGGGCTATCTCGATATCCAAATGCGGCCGGAGCGGCACAACGCCGTGAAGGTGCTGCTGTTCTTCGACATCGGCGGTTCGATGGACTGGCACATCAAGGCGACCGAGGAATTATTTTCGGCGGCGCGCAGCGAATTCAAGCACATGGAGTATTTTTATTTCCACAATTGCCTGTACGAACGCGTGTGGAAGGAAAACCGGCGGCGCTTCCAGGCAACCACAGCGACCTGGGACGTCTGCATACCTACCCGCACGACTACAAGGTGGTGTTCGTCGGCGACGCCTCAATGTCGCCTTATGAGATCGCTGCCCAAGGTGGTTCCGTCGAACACTACAACGACGAGCCCGGCGCCCGATGGCTGGAGCGCGTGACGCGCACGTATCCGGCCTGTGTGTGGCTCAATCCCGTGCCAGAGAAGGAATGGCCGTTCACTCATTCGATTGGCATGGTGCATCAGCTGATGAGCGGACGGATGTATCCTCTCACGCTCGACGGACTCGATCGCGCCACACGCGAACTCGCGCGCTAACGGCCGGTCGGCGTCCTACCCGTCACCCCAAAATCCTCCGACTTGCTGCCGAACGCTGCGGCCTGAAATCCTTCAGCCGATAGCCCCCGCTTTAATAGCTCTCGGATCGCCGCCGCACGACTCGGCATGCGCTTTTTAAAGCGAAAATCGTCCAGCACCGTCAGCTCGTCCGCAGACAGCATGATCTGAAGCCGCTCACCCCTGCTACTGCCGTTTGTACCGCCGTTCGCCATGACACCCCTCGCATGACATAAGTTAGCCTATAGCTCAATATGAGTACTTTACTCATTCCCAGACAAGGATGCAAGTGGGCGGACAACTGTGTTTGGATAAAATGGTTCCAAAGGGCTGGTTTGCGTAAGAAATGGTTGCAAAGAAACAGAATTGACGCCGATTGCGTGCGCCTTACCGTGGTGCGCATGAAACAGATCGAGATCAAAGACGCGACGAGCCTGGCTCCACTACTTTGCGAGCATTGCAGTGGGTTAATGCGATTGATCGGGAGCGAGCCTCATCCGACCGAGGCCAAAACCGACCTTCTCACCTACAGCTGCACCGCTTGTGGTGAGTTCCAGGTTGTGTCGGTTCCTATCCCTGCCTGACGGCGGGATGGAACTTCGCAGGTGGCGCAAAGCAGCAACGCCGGGCTTTGAGGCCCGGCGCTGCAGAAGTGTTCCTTAAATGAGGCGACCTAGGCGGCGTTCGCGGCCCGTAGGTGTGTGGGGCTGTCGGGTTCCGCCTGCTTCGCGCTGGAGTGCCATCGCCTCGCGCATAAGCCGCGCGAAATCCTTTCGGGCGGTCTCCAAGGCACCTTCGACCACCGAGCACTGCATTTGCTCGCGGCGAAGCGAAGCACCGAGATCCTCGATTCTCTGCTCGGCGACCTGCTTTTCGGACGCGCGCGCCGCTTCCACCGCCGCGAGCTGCTCGCTCAATGCTGCAATCGCGTCTTCGGCGCGAACCAGCGCGGCTTCTTTGGCGGTATAGGCGCGGGTGAGAGCAGCGCTGCGCTCCATGAGCGTGGCGCGCGCTTGGTCCATTTCTTTGAACTCAGATTCGCGCTGCATTCGCTCGGTCTCAAGATCGGCTATACGCGCCTGCAAGGAGTCACGCTCGAGCGCCAACTCGCCGCCGCGCCGGTCGTATGTACGGATTTCGTCAGCGCGCGCCAGAAGATGCTCGCGTGCTTCGCCCAAGAGTTTCTCGCTCGCCGCCGCGCGCGCCTGCAACGCGTCAAATCGCATGCGTTGCGTTGTGGCCTCATGCTCATGGCGCTCATTTGCGTCGTCGAGCGCGCCAGCGAGCCGCGCCCGTTCAGTGCTGAGTTCAGCGAAATTGCCCTCTACATGGCGCAGCCGCCCTAACGTAGCGGTCAGACTTGCTTCCGTTTCAGCAAGTTTGCGTGAGACGCGCGATGCCTCCGCGCTCATTTTGTCGAGCGAGATTTGCTGGGAGCGTTTCTCGTCCTCAATCATCAACAGGCGCTGACGTGCCGCGTTGAGTTCGGATTCGAGAGATGCAATTCGTTTGTCCGCCGCCGACAGGCGTTCGTCGAGACGGCGATTTTCCTCGCGAAGTGCCTTGCCTTCACCCGTTTCCTGGGCGAGCCGCGCCTCCAAATCGACGATCTGCGCGCGACGGGCCGCAATATCGATGGCGATTTCGGCTCTTGTAGCTTCGAGCGAGCGAAGAAGGTTTTGTGTGGTCGTAAGTTCCTGGCGCAGCGCCTGACATTCTTTTTCTGAAAAATTCGCCTTCTTCTCCAGCTCGGCGACCTCGTTGCGAAGTTTGCCATACGCTGTGCGGGTATTGTTCAGGACCGTCTGAAGGCTGATCTTCTCGGATTTCTCAGCTTCGAAAGCGCGCAGCGCTTTGCTTACGGGATCAACGAGTTTTCCGACCGCGCTTTTGATGGTGTCGAGCTCGCCGATTTTGGCGTTGGCATCGAGCAGCAGGTTGCGCAGCGATTCGTTCTCGCCGCCGAGTTGGGCACCGAGCGCTGAAAACAATTCCTCGTCGAGTTCGAGCGGATTGTCGGGTAAAGCAGCGTTGCTCGCCGTTGGCTCAGCCATTTTGTCGTAAAGGCCGGCTTTGCGGGCGAAAAAGCCCCCGAATTTGCTCATTGACATGATCCCCATTGCGCCGATTCGCCCGGCCCGAAGCGACGCCGAATCACTGTTAATCAATCCTAACGGAATATAAATCGCGGTGGGTAAATGAAAGGTTAACGCACGCCCGGCGGGGCCAAAAAGCTCTTATTTTTCAAATCATTAATGCGAGTGTCAGGGCCGAATTCCGGCTGGAACTGGGGGTGGCCTATGGTCGCCTAGATGCAAGTTATCCACCGGGTGCGGGCCCGAAGCGTCTCGGCCGTTAATGCCCTAAATCCGCGCTGTGAATAACCGGAACGGACTCAAAACTACCGTCCGGGTCACTGCCGAGATGGTTTTTTAGACCCGTTTCGCAATAAACAAGCCTTCGCAGAGGCGGAAGGTCAGGTCAGCTCCAACTCCCTGTGGCTCCAAAGTCGCTTCGACCTCTGGGGTCACTTCGGTCAGCATCGCGCGCAGGAGTGCCTGCATCGTGGCGTCATAGCGCGCGGCCCAGCTCTTGAACTCCATCGTCTTATAAATCTGCTCATCGTGTGTGGTCTGGAGACCGGCAACGTTAAGCGCGTGACGCCATTCGTCCATTGTCCAGGCGCGCAAATGGCTGGGATCGCGCAAACGTTCGAACGCGTTCACATAGTCACCGACGCTTCCTGCCGGTACAACATTGTCGACCAGCGCGAACAGCCCTGCATTCTTGAGCACGCGCCGCACTTCAGCGAGAAATTCCGGTATCGAGTCGAAGTGATGTGGTGCGATGCGGCAGGTGACGAGATCGAAGCTTTCGTCCTCGAAGGGCAGCGCTTCAGCTTTGGCGTAGGTCGTGCGCACGTTATCAAGGCCGCGTTTGGCGGCTTCTGCCTTCACCATGTCAAGCATTTCCTGGGTGATGTCGGTCGCCCACACCCGCGCAACATGCGGCGCGAAGGTATACGCGACATGACCGCCCCCGGTAGCGACATCGAGGACGCGCCAGTCCTTTTTTGGGGATGTCAGTTCGACCAGCCGCTCCAGGCTCTTGCCCTTCGCGTGCGGTTTACTGGTGAGATAATGGGCGGCTGTTTTGCCGAATTGTTCCTGGACTGCGGTTTTGCTCATTGAGTGTCCAATCCGTTTGGCTTGCGCAACTATACCTCAGGCAAAAAGAAAACCCTGCATCTTTCGATGCAGGGCTGTATTGCGGTAATTCCTCGCGGGAACTGTGCTTTATTGCACAATCATCCAGGTGAACACGTAGGCCTGGAGCATGACCAGCACGCCGACGAGGCACGCCAGCGCGATCGAGTGCTTGAACACGAACCGCAAGATTGTGCCCTCGTGTCCGAACCAGTTGGTGGCGGTCGAGGCAACGACGATTGACTGCGCGTCGATCATTTTGCCCATGACGCCGCCGGACGAGTTTGCGGCCGCCATCAAGATCGGCGGCAGGCCCAATTGCTGGGACGTGATCTTCTGCAAATTGCCGAACAGGATGTTTGACGCCGTATCGGAGCCGGTGAGGGCGACACCGAGCCAGCCGAGCAGGGTGCCGAAGAAGGGATAGAGCACCCCGGTGCCGGCGAAGGCGAGGCCAAGCGTGGCGTCGATCCCCGACAGACGCGTAAGTGTGCCGATCGCGAGCATCGCCGAGATTGTGATGAGCGAATACGCGCAGATCCTGATGGTCTTGCCGTATTCGACGACCAGCTTTGCCGGCGAAAATCCCATCAGGAAGCCAGAGATAATCGCCGCGATCAGCATGCCCGAGCCGGTGTACGACAGCCACGTGAAAGCAAACACAGCGCCTTCTTTCGTTGGCGTCGCCACGACCGGCGCGACTTTATTGATCATGTTGTGGAGCCCGGGGACCGGGAAATTCCACGTCGCATAGGCATTGAGGATGCCTTTGACCGCGTTGGTACCCCAGAGCAACAGGATCACACAGACGATGATCCAGGGGAGCAGCGATGCCCATACTTCCGCGGTGCTCGGCCTTTTCGATGATTTCGCCGGTTTCTTGCTCATCGTAGAGGCTGAATCGTCGTGGCTGCGCAGGGCGGGCGAGGTCCAAACCACCTTTGGCTGCCACACTTTCAGGAAGCCGATCAGGCAGGCCATTGATATGAGCGACGCGCCGATATCGACGATCCACGGATTGATGAAGTTTGAGATCAGGAATTGCGGAACTGCGAAAGATACGCCGGTTACCAGGATTGCCGGCCAAATGTCCTTCATGCCCTTCCATCCTGCGAAGGCCCAGATCAGCCAGAACGGAACGATCAGCGAGAAGAACGGTAGCTGCCTTCCGACCATGGCGCCTAGCAGGAACGGATCAATACCGGTCACGCTAGAAAGGCCGGCGATCGGCGTACCCAACGCGCCGTAAGCAACTGGCGCAGTGTTGGCGATCAACGATAAGCCCGACGCAGCGAGCGGCGAGAAGCCCAGTCCGATCAAAATTGCACCGGTCACTGCGACGGGCGTGCCGAAACCGGACGCGCCTTCGAAGAACGCACCAAACGAAAACGCAATGAGCAGCAGTTGGAGGCGCCGGTCTTCGGTGACACCACCGATGGTGGTCTGGAGCGTTTCGAACGCGCCTTTCTCAACCGTCAGCCGATAGAGGAAAATGACGTTGAGGACGATCCAGCCAATCGGGAAGAAGCCGGTGACCGCGCCGAGTACGGTTGCGCGCAAGGACATATCGGCGGGCATCGTGAAGATCGCGATGGCGACGAAATTTGCGACGATGAGCGCAACTAATGCCGCGATGTGCGCCTTTACTTTGTTAGACGCAATCAGGACAAGGAGCGTGACGACCGGCAGCGCTGCTGCGCAGGTCGACAAGAATGTGCTGTTCAGCGGGTTATAGACTTGATTCCACATGGTGCCTCCCCAGGCGCGAGCTGCGGTATTTCTTATTTTTGGTTCATCAGGTGCAGAAGTTTGCGGGCGTACTAAAGAAGCGCGTTATCGGAAAAACAAGTAGTCGGCGCATTAAAAAATCAAATCATAATTTGGCGGTTTGCGACCAAAGTTGTAAAATCGCCACGGTACGCTGGTTTCAGGCGCTTATTTGTCAAAGCGGTTCGCTTCGTCGTCGTAGCCATGCCGGCTGCTGTAGAATACCAGCGCCATCAGACCGCCACCCACCAGAAGCGAAACCAGAACGCCGCCGCCAATAGCGACATAACCGTACAGCGGAATTGCATCGCCGCCGAGGTGGGCCCAGGCGGCACCGGCGAACCAGATCGCCAAAGCCAGTATTGCAAACAAAGGCGCGATGATGAGAAACGTCCGCATCGCCGTCATATAGGGCGGCGCACCATGTCTGTCATTGTGCTTTGCGATGAAAGGCGCCGCGAACTCTCCGACCGCCCTTAAAACCCATGGCTTTTCGTGGAGCAGAGCGGTCCTTCAAGGTCTACTTACGAGGCCTCGACGTGCTTGCCCTTCTTGCCCTTGGGAGGCGCCTCGTCGTTGGCGGCTTCGGCAGGAGGAACCGGCGCGTCTTCGAGCGGCGCACCCCGGCGGAGTGTCGATCGTAGTGCCGCCACTTCGCTTTGGAGGCGAGAGTTGTCCTTGCGCGCTGCTTCCAACGCGCCTTCGACGACCGCTCGCTCCATTCGCTCGCGCTGCAATGCCGAATTGAGGTCCTCGACCCGCTTTTCAATATTGGTGCGGCTGACCTGGATATCTGCTTCCAGATGTCCATTGCGTTCGGTCAGTGAAGCGATTTTTTCTTCCGCGCGCGCCAGCGTCGTTTCGCGCACCTTCAACGTTTTCGTCAATGCACTGTTGCGCTCTGTCAGGGCGATCCGGGCTTGTTCGTGATCCTTGATCTGGCGCTCACGCGCTTCGTGCGACGCTTCGATTTGGGCGAGGCGCTTTTCCGAATTGTTTCGCGCGATCGTCGCTTCGACCGATTTGCGGTCAAATGCGCGCACTTCTTCGGTTCGGGCGATAAGGTTTTGCCGCGCCTCGGATAGCAGGCGTTCGGCAGTTGCGGCGCGTGACTGCAACGCGTCCAGCCTCATGTTCAAGCTGTTGCGTTCAGCCTGGTGTTGCTCCTTGGCCTCATCAAGCGCAGCGCCCAGCCGTCCCCGCTCGGCATAAGCTTCAGCAAAGCTTGCCTCGACCTTGCCGAGTTGAGCGCGCGTGGCGGTCAACGTATTTTCGCTCTCAGTCAATCGGCGCGTTAATCGTGCGGTTTCGTTCAGCGATTGATCGACCGCAATCTGGAGAGAACGCTTTTCATCTTCCAATAGCGCCAGCTTTTCGCGCGCGGCCGCAAGTTCGCCCTCTAGTTGGACAATGCGTTTTTCAGCCCCGTCGAATTGTTCCTGTAGGTTACGCCTGGCTTCGCTCAGCGCTCGGCGTTGGGCCGTTTCCTGTGCGAGTTGACGCTCAAGCTCGGCAAGTTGCGCCCGCCGGGCATTAATGTCGTCACTGAGTTCGAGACGGCTGCTCTCCAGTCCGCGATTGGTTTCGCGGGATAGTTCGAGATCTTCGCGGAGTTTTTCTACTTCGGCCTCGAGCGTCGTTGCTTTTCGGTCGACCTGATAGAACTCTGTCCGGAGCGTCTCATAGGCCGCACGTGCTTCTGCGAGCGTTCCGGACAGGCTTAATGTCTGAGATTTTTCCTGCTCCAGCGCACGCAGCGTACTATTGAATGGCGCAACCAGTTTATCGAAGGCTTCCTTGAGGTCGTCGAGTTCGTTGATCTTGCGGCCGGTATCGGTCAGCAGGTTTCGAAGGACTTCGTTTTCCTCGCCCATCCGCGAGCCGACGTCAGACGTACTTTCAATGGAGATATGGTCGCCGCCGTTGCCGTTTCTGCTGATTGGGCGGCCCGTAAGCTTGTCGACCCCGGCCGCAACGCCTTTTCGGCCAAACAGATCCGACAACTTAGCCATGGCCCCGCCTCCAACCCCAAACGCTACAAAAAAGCCCCGAACGCCGCGCTATCAAGGTTAAGCTATTATATACCTTTGGCGTTGGAAACACTCGCAGAGATGCCTGTGAGTTTCATACAGGGCCGGTTCGGCCCAAAATTAATAGCGCCGATAATAGGTCTGACGGCGAGCGAGGAGAGCGCGTGGCCGACAGCCCCTCGGGTAGTAAGGGAAACGACGCCACCTACGCTTATCGGCCTTCGGTAATGGGGCCAATCCGGGCCTTCAACCTTTCGGATGATGGGATCGACTGGGACGCTGGCGTCAGGTCGGGCCACATTCCATACCGCAATATTCGGCGTCTGCGCCTGTCGTACCGGCCGACAAGCATGCAATCGCACCGTTTCGTCACGGAGGTATGGGCAGAGGGGGCGGCCAAATTGGAGATTATCTCCACCTCCTGCAAAAGCATGTTCGAGCAGGAACGGCTGGATCAATCCTATTCAGACTTCGTGCGGGCACTCCATCATCGAATATCGGATGCGCCGACGTCCACGCGTTTCGAACAAGGCAGTAGCCCATTTGTTTATTGGCCCGGGTTGCTCGTTTTTGCCTGCGTAGCGCTTGGGCTCGCCGGGTTAATTGTCCGGGCTCTGCAAAACGGTTCGTTGAGCGGAGCAGCGCTCGTCGTCGCCTTTCTTGCGATGTTTATTTGGTATGGCGGAAACTTTCTTCGTCGCAATCGGCCTGGCACATATCGTCCTGACGTACTGCCGAAAGAACTCATTCCCTTATAATGATTGCGCGCCTTGATCGGAATCGACATCAAGCGTTGATAGGTCGGCGGATTTGTCGAATTGAGAAGAGGCCACCGCGATAGGTGGCCTCTTTTTGTGTTCGCATTGGCTACTGTCGCACGACGAGGACCGAACACTTGGCATAGCGCACGACATGGCCGGCGTTGGAGCCTAGAAAATAAGTGCGCATTGCGGGCCGGTGCGAGCTCATCACAATAAGGTCGGCGCCGAATGATTTCGCCTCTTCGAGAACCTCGTGATAGATGCCGCCCTGGCGCACGGTTTCCGAAACATGCGCAGCATCGAGGCCGCATTCGCGCGCGATAATACCGAGCGCCTCTTCAGCCGATTTACGCTGCTGCACATCGAAGTCGGGTGGTACATATTCCGCCAGCATCACTGGCGTCATTGCCAAGACGTTCACCAGACGCACGGACCCGCCAGATGTCCTCGCCATCTCGATGGCGGTGGCTATGGCAGGTTTAGCCAGGTCGGTATCGGCAAGATCAACTGGCACCAGAATCTTTTTGTACATAACAGCGCCCCTCAATTTCGCTGCAACGGCGGGATCATGACATGTTTTTGGATAGAGGTTGAGTGAGAGTTATTGTCTCAACTCGCTGCGGCATCCAACGATTTTGGGGTTATAAAGCGCTCGAGGCGGCCCGACCGGGCATGCAACTTTCCCCAGTCCTCGGGTGTGAAATCGATGATAACGAGGCCTGAAGTGGGCAGCTTTTCCCTGAGGCGTTCGCGCGTTTCGATGTCGCCTGAAGCGACAAGCATCAGTGCGAGTTCATGAAGTCCCGGATTGTGACCGATAACGAGAAGCGTCCGCGCCGTGGCGGGAGCCTGTCTGACCGCCTCGAGGATGTCATGGGGCGTTGCGTCATAGAGGCTGTCGATCGTGTCTGCGGGGAGCCGGGGCCGGAACGCACCGCCGGCCAACTTCCAGGTCTCCTGGGTACGCGCGGAAGGCGACGCGATCGCCCAATCAGGTATCAAAGCGTGGGTGGCCATATAAGCGCCGATCTTGGCGGCATCCTTACGTCCGCGCTCGGTCAACTTGCGAGCACGGTCTTCCATGCCGGGTTCCGAGCGTTCGGCCTTGGCGTGGCGAAATAGCAAAAGGCGGCGCATGGTCATACTATGGATATCGGCCGGCGTGCCTCGGCGCAAACTGCGCAGCGGGATCTGATGACTGAAATTGATAGCACAGCGGGGGGCTGGTACGAGGCCACAGGGGTTGCTCGCCCGAACCGTCCGCGCCTGAACCTCGATCTCGATGTCGACGTCTGTGTGATCGGAGCAGGGCTCGCCGGACTAACCGTCGCGCGCGAGATCGCACAGCGCGGGTGGTCCGTGGCGGTGCTTGAAGCAGGTCACGTGGCCTGGGCGGCGTCTGGCCGCAATATGGGCTTTGTGCTTCCGGGATTTTCCGAAGATATCAATGACATCATTGAGCGTATCGGACTCGATCACGCCAAACAGCTTTGGGCACTGTCGGAGCAGGGACTCGAGTACGTCCGGCGCACGATTCTCGGTACGCAAATGCCCGGCGTCGATCTGATCAATGGCTGGCTGCATGTGTCGAAGACCGACAATACCGGCGATCTACACGCTGAAGTCGAGCGGATGCGTTGGATCGGCGCTGACGTCGAATTCTGGCCAGCGGCTCGCGTACGCGAACAATTGCCTAGCCCGCATTATTTCGACGCGGTGCACTATCGCCAAGCCTTTCACATAGATCCGTACAACTATGCGCTCGGTCTTGCGGCGTTGGCGGAGAAGGCAGGCGCCCGAATCTTCGAGGAAACGCCGGCGATTTCGCTCGATCCAGCAGGCGTGCGCAAGCGCATCGTGACTCCCGCCGGACGCGTACGTGCGGCACAAGTCGTGCTCGCCGGCAACATTCACCTTGGCACGCTGATGCCACAGCTTGCGGCGACGCTATTGCCGGTCACGACATTCGTGATGGTTACTCAACCGATTGGGGAAATATTGCACGAGGTCGTGCGCTATCACGGGGCGGTCAGCGATACCAATCGTGCCGACAATCATTATCGGATTGTCGGAGGGGACCGTCTTCAATGGTCCGGACGAATGCGCGCGTGGGAAGCGAATCCGCGTTTCGTCGGCCGGGGATTGGTCAATGACGTCCGGCGGACTTTCCCGGATCTCGGAACCGTCGAAATCGCGCATTTGTGGCGTGGGACGCTGGGCCGCACCGTTCACCGCATGCCGCAGATCGGCGAAATCGAACGCGGTGTATGGTTGGCTAGCGGCTTTGGCGGGCATGGGCTTAATACAAGTGCCATGGGCGGTGAGCTCGTTGCACGCGGCGTCGTTGACGGCGACCAAAGTTGGCAATTGTTTGCACCCTATGAATTGGTGTGGGCCGGCGGTGTGGTCGGGCGAATGTTGGCGCAAGGCATTTACTGGGGAACACGGCCGATCGAGCGAATTGAGCAGGGAATTGCCCGGTACCGCGCCGAGGCGCGCGCGCGCAAATACGCGCGTTTGGCGCAAAAGGATTCCGTGGCGGCCGAGTAGGGCTGAAGGCGCCTATCGGCTTTCGCGGCGCGCCATGAAAGCGAGGCGTTCAAACAAGTGCACGTCCTGCTCGTTCTTAAGAAGCGCGCCATGGAGAGGCGGGATGAGTTTTTTGGGGTCGCGCTCCCGCAAGGTTTCGGGGCCGATATCTTCCGCCATCAATAATTTGAGCCAATCGAGAAGTTCGGATGTTGACGGCTTCTTTTTCATTCCGGGGACGTCCCGGATTTCATAAAACAGCCTCAGCGCCTCTGCTACAAGCCTTTGTTTTATATTAGGAAAATGCACCTGAATGATGGCTTGCATGGTCTCGGTATCGGGAAATCGAATGTAGTGAAAGAAGCAACGGCGCAAAAAGGCATCCGGCAATTCTTTCTCGTTGTTTGAGGTGATGATGACGATCGGCCGCCGACGCGCCTTCACGGTCTCGCCGGTTTCGTAGACAAAGAACTCCATACGATCGAGCTCCTGAAGTAAGTCATTCGGAAACTCGATGTCGGCTTTGTCGATCTCGTCAATCAGCAGCACCGGGCGTTCATCGGCAACGAAAGCATCCCAAAGTTTGCCGCGCTTGATGTAGTTGCGGATGTCCCGAACCCGCTCATCGCCAAGCTGGCTGTCGCGAAGCCGCGAGACGGCGTCGTATTCGTAAAGGCCCTGGAGCGCTTTGGTGGTGGATTTTACGTGCCATTCGATGAGCGGCGCGCCGATCGCCTGGGCTATTTCAAGCGCTAAAACAGTTTTGCCGGTGCCGGGTTCGCCTTTGACCAGGAGAGGCCGTTCGAGCGTAATCGCGGCATTGACTGCGATTTTTAGATCGTCAGTCGCCACATAGCCTTTGGTGCCGTCAAATCGCATGAATTCCCTCGCGACGCCGCTGTGTTGGGACAACTTTCCCGCGACCCCAAAAATGTTTCGAGCATGTCTCGTCCTCAGGCTAGCGGCCCTTGATGTATGCCGCCAGCGCTTCTTGGCTTGGGCCAAGTGATTCTTTTTGCTCTGATTTTTTCTGAGCGGTGTGCGGCTCGTCCGAAGTGCTCGTACGCAAAAAATTAGGAGAGGTTAACAAACGGCGTGCGGAAGCGCGCGAGTTAGAGAGGATTAACTTGTCTATGCAAAAACTGTGTCCAGCCATGGTCGGGCGTTTGTCATCCATTCGCGATGGATGAGCCGGCAGGACGGATTTGTCGCACAGGAGTGCGTTTAGATGACTGTTATTTCGTCGCTCACGCCCAATCAAATTGCCGGGCTTTCAACCACCGCCATTGCAGGCCTCTCGACTACCGATATCCAGTCTTTGAACACGTCCCAGGTGGCTGCACTGACAGCCGCCCAGGTCAACGTGTTGAATACGACCGACATCCAAGCGTTCTTTACGACGCAGGTCGCGGCGCTTTCGCCGAGCATCATTAATGCCCTGCTCACGCTGCAAATCCAGAATTTTAAAGACACCCAAATCAGTGCGCTAACAGCAACGCAAGTCAGCAAATTGACTTCGGCGGAAGTTGGGGCGCTGACCACCACCGAGCTGCAGAACCTGTCGACCACGCAGGCCAATGCGCTGACCGCAACGCAGGTCGGCACGCTCACCACGACGGTGCTCAACAACCTGACCACCACGCAGATCGGCGCGCTGTCGACGACGCAGGTGCAGGGTCTCACCACGACCCAGCTCAACGGCATCTCGACCACCAATCTCAACTCCCTCAGCGTGGCCAAGCTGACCACCACGCAGGTGGCCGGCCTCAATACGACAGCCTTCGGCGCCCTGACGGCGACCCAGATCTCGAACCTGACGGCAACCGAGGTGGCCCGGCTGAGCTCCTCGCAGATCGGTACGCTGACCACCACCGAGCTGCAGAACCTGTCGACCACGCAGGCCAACGCGCTGACCGCAACGCAGGTCGGCACGCTCACCACGACGGTGCTCAACAACCTGACCACCACGCAGATCGGCGCGCTGTCGACGACGCAGGTTCAGGGTCTCACCACGACCCAGCTCAACGGCATCTCGACCACCAATCTCGATTCCCTCAGCGTCGCCAACCTGACCACCACGCAGGTGGCCGGCCTCGACTACCACCACGTTCGGTGCGCTCACGGCCACCCAGATCTCGAACCTGACGGCGGCCGAGGTCGCCCGGCTGAGCTCCTCGCAGATCGGCTACGCTGACCACCACCGAGCTGCAGAACCTGTCGACCACGCAGGCCAATGCGCTGACCGCAACACAGGTCGGCACGCTCACCACGACGGTGCTCAACAACCTGACCACCACGCAGATCGGCGCGCTGTCGACGACGCAGGTGCAGGGTCTCACCACGACCCAGCTCAACGGCATCTCGACCACCAATCTCGACTCCCTCAGCGTGGCCAAGCTGACCACCACGCAGGTGGCCGGCCTCAATACGACCGCGTTCGGCGCCCTGACGGCGACCCAGATCTCCAACCTGACGGCGAGCCGAGGTGCGCCCGGCTGAGCTCCTCGCAGATCGGTACGCTGACCACCACCGAGCTGCAGAACCTGTCGACCACGCAGGCCAACGCGCTGACCGCAACGCAGGTCGGCACGCTCACCACGACGGTGCTCAACAACCTGACCACCACGCAGATCGGCGCGCTGTCGACGACGCAGGTGCAGGGTCTCACCACGACCCAGCTCAACGGCATCTCGACCACCAATCTCGACTCCCTCAGCGTCGCCAACCTGACCACCACGCAGGTGGCCGGCCTCAATACCACCACCTTCGGTGCGCTGACGGCCACCCAGATCTCCAACCTGACGGCGACCGAGGTCGCCCGGCTGAGCTCCTCGCAGATCGGTACGCTGACCACCACCGAGCTGCATAACCTGTCGACCACGCAGGCCAACGCGCTGACCGCAACACAGGTCGGCACGCTCACCACGACGGTGCTCAACAACCTGACCACCACGCAGATCGGCGCGCTGTCGACGACGCAGGTCCAGGGTCTCACCACGACCCAGCTCAACGGCATCTCGACCACCAATCTCAACTCCCTCAGCGTCGCCAACCTGACCACCACGCAGGTGGCCGGCCTCAATACGACCGCCTTCGGCGCCCTGACGGCGACCCAGATCTCCAACCTGACGGCGAGCCGAGGTCGCCCGGCTGAGCTCCTCGCAGATCGGCCAGCTGACCACCACCGAGCTGCAGAACCTGTCGACCACGCAGGCCAATGCGCTGACCGCAACACAGGTCGGCACGCTCACCACGACGGTGCTCAACAACCTGACCACCACGCAGATCGGCGCGCTGTCGACGACGCAGGTGCAGGGTCTCACCACGACCCAGCTCAACGGCATCTCGACCACCAATCTCAACTCCCTCAGCGTGGCCAAGCTGACCACCACGCAGGTGGCCGGCCTCAATACGACCGCCTTCGGCGCCCTGACGGCGACCCAGATCTCGAACCTGACGGCGACCGAGGTGGCCCGGCTGAGCTCCTCGCAGATCGGTACGCTGACCACCACCGAGCTGCAGAACCTGTCGACCACGCAGGCCAACGCGCTGACCGCAACGCAGGTCGGCACGCTCACCACGACGGTGCTCAACAACCTGACCACCACGCAGATCGGCGCGCTGTCGACGACGCAGGTTCAGGGTCTCACCACGACCCAGCTCAACGGCATCTCGACCACCAATCTCAACTCCCTCAGCGTCGCCAACCTGACCACCACGCAGGTGGCCGGCCTCAATACCACCGCGTTCGGTGCGCTCACGGCCACCCAGATCTCGAACCTGACGGCGACCGAGGTCGCCCGGCTGAGCTCCTCGCAGATCGGTACGCTGACCACCACCGAGCTGCAGAACCTGTCGACCACGCAGGCCAATGCGCTGACCGCAACACAGGTCGGCACGCTCACCACGACGGTGCTCAACAACCTGACCACCACGCAGATCGGCGCGCTGTCGACGACGCAGGTCCAGGGTCTCACCACGACCCAGCTCAACGGCATCTCGACCACCAATCTCAACTCCCTCAGCGTCGCCAACCTGACCACCACGCAGGTGGCCGGCCTCAATACGACCGCCTTCGGCGCCCTGACGGCGACCCAGATCTCGAACCTGACGGCGACCGAGGTCGCCCGGCTGAGCTCTTCGCAGATCGGTAGCTGACCACCACCGAGCTGCAGAACCTGTCGACCACGCAGGCCAATGCGCTGACTGCAACACAGGTCGGCACGCTCACCACGACGGTGCTCAACAACCTGACCACCACGCAGATCGGCGCGCTGTCGACGACGCAGGTGCAGGGTCTCACCACGACCCAGCTCAACGGCATCTCGACCACCAATCTCAACTCCCTCAGCGTGGCCAAGCTGACCACCACGCAGGTGGCCGGCCTCAATACGACAGCCTTCGGCGCCCTGACGGCGACCCAGATCTCGAATCTGACGGCAACCGAGGTGGCCCGGCTGAGCTCCTCGCAGATCGGTACGCTGACCACCACCGAGCTGCAGAACCTGTCGACCACGCAGGCCAACGCGCTGACCGCAACGCAGGTCGGCACGCTCACCACGACGGTGCTCAACAACCTGACCACCACGCAGATCGGCGCGCTGTCGACGACGCAGGTTCAGGGTCTCACCACGACCCAGCTCAACGGCATCTCGACCACCAACCTGGACTCCCTCAGCGTCGCCAACCTGACCACCACGCAGGTGGCCGGCCTCAACTACCACCACGTTCGGTGCGCTCACCGCCACCCAGATCTCCAACCTGACGGCGGCCGAGATCGCCCGGCTGAGCTCCTCGCAGATCGGCCAGCTGACCACGACCGAGCTGCATAACCTGTCGACCACGCAGGCCAATGCGTTGACTTCAACGCAGGTCGGCACGCTCACCACGACGGTGCTCAACAACCTGACCACCACGCAGATCGCGGCGCTGTCGAGCGACGCAGGTCCATGGTCTGACCACGACCCAGCTCAACGGCATCTCGACCACCAATCTCAACTCCCTCAGCGTCGCCAAGCTGACCACCACGCAGGTGGCCGGCCTCAATACGACGGCCTTCGGCGCCCTGACGGCGACCCAGATCTCCAATCTGACGGCGAGCCGAGTTGCGCCCGGCTGAACTCTTCGCAAATCGTACAGCTGACCACCACCGAGCTGCAGAACCTGTCGACCACGCAGGCCAATGCGCTGACCGCAACGCAGGTCGGCACGCTCACCACGACGGTGCTCAACAACCTGACCACCACGCAGATCGGCGCGCTGTCGACGACGCAGGTGGGTGGTTTGACTTCAACGCAACTCAACAACTTGACGACCACCAATCTGGATTCGCTAGTCACATCCAAGTTGACGTCGACACAGGTAGCGGGCCTGACGACAACGGCGCTCGGTAACCTGACCGCGGCGCAAGTCCACATCTTTAGTGCCGCGGACTTCGGCGCAATGTCGACTTCGCAAATCAACAAATTGACGACAACCGAAATGGCCGCGTTGACCGCAACTCAGGCCGGAGCGTTGACGAGTGACCAAATCAACGCCATGTCGACGGCTAACTTCGATGCGCTGACCAGCACGACCGCCATACCCGCGCTCAGCATTGCTGCGATCGCTGGTCTGACGACAACTGAGATTAGCTCCTTGACGACAACGCAGGGTAATGCATTCACACCGGCGCAGATCGAGGCTATGTCGATCGCCCAGTTGGATGCCTTGGTAACCCTCGTTGGGTAACGCGTAGGTCCGAACAACGGCCTGGGGTAACTGTGTTGGCCCTGGCACCGGACGTCGCAGACGTAAGGCGTACTGTAACGCGTAGTGTATTGCGCATCCTGATGCGGCTATGAGTGGCCGCATCGGGTTAGCATCTTCAACGCTTATGGGACGTCATCATGCTATCCGAGCCAGTCGACGTGAAAGCCGCAACGGATCTATTCAACGATTCGATAAGTCGGGCGATAGGCCATCAACTTTCGATCGCAGACCTCATTGGTTGCGCGACACAGCTTGATTCCCTTGGTCAAAAACAATTCGCCGCCGATTTGTACAAGACCTGGATCGCCCATAATTCGGGCGACGGTCTCTTGCATGCCGCCTATTTCAATTTTGGCGTCGCCCTGGCGGCCATTGGAGATCGGCCGGGCGCGATAAATGCTTTCCAAGAATGCATTCGCCTCAAGCCGGATTTTCATCCTTGCTATATCAATCTTGGGCGTGTGTTCGAGGACAGCGGGCAGGCCGGCGCGGCGGTCACCCAATGGCTCAAACTTGTCCAGGATCTCTCCGCTATCAATGGCAAATCCGTAGCCCATAAAGTCAGCGCGCTGGAGCAGATTGCGCGTGTTTTAGAGAGCGCAAACAACGATGCGCCGGCCGAGGATGCCCTTAAGCAGAGCCTTGATATCAATCCGCGCCAGACCAAGGTCTTGCAACATTGGATTTCGTTGCGCCAGCGCCAATGCAAATGGCCAGTGATTGCCGAATGGGATCGCGTCAGCCGAAGAGATCTTTTGGATGGGATATCATCGCTGTCGCTGCAGTGCCTCACCGACGATCCGATGTTTCAGCTGGCAAAGGCCCATCAGTACGCGAAAAATGCAATCGGCATGCCGAAGGTCATGCAACATTCGCCCACAGGCAGGCGCGATCCGGACAGGCTACGCATCGGCTACGTATCATCCGATCTGCGTGAGCATGCCGTCGGCTTCGCGATGACGGACGTGATCGAACAGCATAGTCGCGAGAAATTCGAGGTTTTTGCATATTATTGTGGGATCAATCGTACCGATGGTACGCAGCAGCGGGTCATGAAGGCTGTCGATCATTGGGTCGACATTAATAGCCTTGATGATGATCAGGCCGCTGCGAAGATCGCGGCCGATGGAATAGACATTCTGGTCGACCTCAATGGCTACACAAAAGATGCGCGCACCAAAGTATTTGCCCGGAGGCCCGCGCCCGTCGCAGTGAATTGGTTCGGGTTCCCTGGAACGCTGGGAACACCGTATCACCACTATATAATTGCCGATTCCAATATCATTCCGCCCGAGCACGAGATTTATTATTCAGAGACGGTGTTACGGCTTGCGTGTTACCAGCCCAACGACCGCAAGAGGGTCGTTGCTGCGCAGCGCCCTTTGCGCGCAGATGCCGGACTCCCAGAAAACGCATTCGTTTTCTGCTCATTGAACGGTTCGCAAAAGACGACACCGCGTACGTTCCGACGCTGGATGATGATCCTTGGTAGTGTGCCTGACAGCGTCCTTTGGTTGCTGAGCGCCACGGACGAGACCAATGAACGACTCCGCCAAGCCGCCGCGGCGTCTGGGATTGACCCAAATCGAATTGTATTCGCGCCGAAGCTCCCCAATCCTGATCATCTCGCGCGCTATCCGCTTGCGGATCTGTTTCTCGACAGCAGCCCTTATGGCGCACACACCACCGCTGCAGATTCTCTCTGGATGGGCGTGCCGATTGTGACGTTTGCCGGCCGAACATTCGCGGCCAGAGTATGCTCCTCCGTAGTCCAAGCGGCCGGTGTCAGCGAACTTTGCTGCCCGACGCCGGATGCCTATGTGGCGAAAGCAATCGAACTCGCACACAATCAAGAGAAGCTGGTCGCAATAAAGGCGAAGCTGATCGCGGGGCGAGATAACGGGCTACTTTTCAATACCTCAAGGCTTGTTCGTGACCTCGAGGATCTGTACCGGCAGATGTGGAGCGATTTCCGGCGCGGAAATTTGCCGATACCGGATTTGCACAATCTAGACGTTTATCACGAGATAGGCCTTGGCCTCGATCTCGAAAACATCGAAACACTCTCCGATGACGCTTACGTTTCGCTCTATCGAGAAAAGCTCGAGGAGTGGCACAGTTCATATCCGCTTCGGCCGGACAGCCGTCTGTGGTGCGTGGCGGAGAAACAAAGCCAAACTCGCCTCGGGCGGTTGGCTGTCGCGTAACGATTTGGCCTCATTTTTCTAGGTTTCTGCGGACAGCGGCCCCGTTAGCGCCTCTGCGGTCTCGATATTTAGGTCGAGGCCACCTCGCATCAACGTGATAGATTGGTGATGACAAGTTGAATAGCGCTTACGCATAAAACCTGTATCTCCGAGTTAGAGAATTCGCGAGTTGGAGATGGTTAGATGACGAGCCGACGCGCTCTGTTGACGGCGGGCATTGGGTTTTCGGCGCTCGCTCTCATCACCAAATTTGGCGAGGCTGAAACGATGACCACAAGCGGTACGGTCGACTATCGCAACTTGTCTGATGCCGACTGGCGCCAGCGCCTCACGGCGAACCAATACGCGATACTGCGCCAACACGGTACCGAACGAGCCGGAACTAGCCCGCTTAACAACGAAAAGCGTAAGGGAATCTTCGCTTGCGCCGGGTGCGATTTGCCGTTGTTTTCGTCCGATACAAAATTCGAGAGTGGCACTGGCTGGCCCAGTTTCTATCAGCCATTGGCCAATGCGGTTGAGACAAAAACGGATCGTTCGCTTTTCATGGCGCGCACGGAAGTGCATTGTGCGCGTTGCCTTGGTCATCTCGGTCACGTGTTCGACGACGGACCAAAGCCGACCGGCTTGCGGTACTGCATGAATGGCGTGGCGTTGAAATTCACGCCGGAGTCCAGCAGCGCGTCTTGAGTTTGCTGACGCGCAACCACCTTTTCCAATTTGCTGACTGACGGGAATTTTGCCCCGGCAAAATCTGCCGCTCGGCGGAAGAAAGAACCACTTCGCGTCGTTCTCGCCGCCGTCATAACAAGTAACTATTTGATATTATTGAATAAAATATATGGCACGGCTATTGCCATGCTCTATCCAAGAATTCGCTTTCAGAGCCCCGGTGGGGCGAAGTGTGTCTCGTTTGCGGAGATGAAGTCATGGGTTTGTTCGACGCTCTTACAACTGCAGTGAGTGGCTTGCAGGCGCAGTCCTTCGCCATGCAAAACATATCCGGCAATATCGCGAACTCTCAGACGACTGCCTACAAAGGCATCGACACGAAATTTTCGGATCTCATCCCGGGAGATTCGGTTCCTTCGCACCAAATCGCCGGCGGTGTGATCGCAAGCTCAGTTTCCACGAACACAGTGCAGGGAACAATCCAGAGCACGAACTCCACCACGGATATCGCAATCAACGGCAATGGCTATTTCGTCGTACAATCTCCAACAGGGTTTACCGGCAACCAGCCGCTCTTCGGGGGCATTAACAGCTACACACGTCGCGGCGACTTCAAGCAGGATGCCAATGGCTACCTCGTGAATGGCGCCGGCTACTATCTCGAAGGTATCCCGATTGATCCCACGACCGGCAATGCGGCCGGAAGCGTTGCGGCTCCCCTGCAATTCCAGGGCAACTTTTTGCCGGCCAGCGCGACGAACCAGATAAATTACGGGATCAATCTTCCGTCAAATCCAGCCACAAACGCGTTTAACCCAGCAACGCCAAATTCTGAGTTGCTTAACCCTGCGGATTTCACGGCCGGCGCCGATCCCACGGTTGCTGGAACGGGAAAGGTCATCGGCACTGACGTTTCCACGTTTGTGAACGAGTCGATCGATGCTGGCTCGGTGACCGTCTACGACCCGATCGGCACGCCCGCCAATCTTCAGTTGAGATGGGCGAAGACGGACAGTGTCGCCGCTGGCGGCACGGATTCATGGCAACTATTCTATCAAACAAACTCAACGGCGACGGGGGCCACGGTCGCGTGGCAAAATGCCGGGATTAACTTTACGTTTGACGGCACGACCGGTCAGTTGAATCCACCCGTCACGACGATCCCGCTCACCGGTGTCACGATCAACGGTACCTCGCTTGGCAACATAACAATAAAGAGCCCTACGGGCGGGATAACACAATTCGCCAATACAAGCGGCGCGGCTACAGTCAACAACTTGCAACAGAACGGTTACGCTGCCGGTCAGCTCAACTCAATCGCAGTCAGCGACGCGGGAGATATCATCGGAACATTCTCTAACGGACAAAATGTTGCATTGGCTCAAGTCCCGCTGGTCCACTTCAATAGCCCAGACAACCTCAAGAGCCTCGACGGTGGCGCCTATCAATTGACGGACGCTTCAGGGCCGGCGCTCGCAGGTTCGTCCGGCAAAATAGTCGGACAGTCACTGGAGGCCTCGAATACCGACATCGCGACTGAATTCACCAAGTTGATTGTTACGCAGCAGGCCTATTCCGCGAACACCAAGGTGATCACGACGGCAAATCAGATGTCGCAAGATCTGCTGAATGTCATTCGATAGTCGTCCGTGAGTGCCGGACATAATCGCAGAGTAGTCGAGGCCGGAATATGAGTCTGACACAAGCGCTCAATTCCGCCCTCTCAGGCCTCAAGGTCACGCAGGCCAGTATCGCGATGGTCGCGGCAAACGTCGCCAACGCCGACACGCCGGGCTACACGCGCAAGGCCGTGAATCAAATCGCGACGGGTGGCAATACGAGCGTTGGCGTCCGGGTCAGCGACATCCAACGTGAAATCGATTTGTACGTGCAGCGGCAGTTGCGGGTCGAAAACGCTGGCGCATCCTACGCCAACACTCGCGCGGATATGTACTCGCAATTGCAGGACATTTATGGCCAGCCAGGAGCAAGTACCGCGCTGGAGTCGGTGTACAACAATTTTACGACCGCCGTTCAATCGCTCTCGACCAGTCCAGATGATCCAAGCGCGCGCAGTGCGGTCATTAGCAGTGCGCAACTATTGACGCAGCAACTCAATCAGTTGAGCAACAGCGTTCAGAGCTTGCGTGCCAATGCGGAGCTTGGAATTGCCGACGCAGTCAATCAGGCCAACGGTGCGATGAGCCAAATCGCGGCGCTCAATCAGCAGATTGCTGCCTCTACGCCAGGAGATAGCGCCACTGCAACTTTGATGGACCAGCGCGACGCCTATATCGACCAGTTGTCGAAGCTGATGGACATCAACGTCGTGCAGGGAGATCGCAGCCAGGTAAACATCTTTACAAGTTCGGGCACCCAGCTGGTCGGAACGCAAGCCGCGAAACTAACCTTTGATGCGGTGGGCACCATCACGCCGGCATCGCAGTGGAGTGCGGACCCTACGAAGCGCGGAGTTGGTACCATAACGCTCATTCCACCGGACGGCGCTCCGGTTGACTTGATTCAGGATCACGCGATCCGTTCCGGAACCATCGCAGCCTACCTGCAGATGCGCGATCAAGATCTCGTGCAGGCGCAAAATCAGCTCGACGCCCTTGCGGCCGGTTTGGCATCTGCGGTTTCGGACAAGACAATCGCGGGCACCCCGGTGTCTGCGCTGCCACAAAATGGCTTTGACGTTGATATCGGCAGCTTGTCCGCCGGAAATTCAATCACCGTCAATTATACGGACACTTCAACGAATACACCGCACACCATCACGCTTAGTGCGGGTCGATGACCCTGCGGCTCTGCCACTTTCAAATACCGCAACTTCCACCCCGAACGACACCGTATTCGGCATCGATTTTTCGGGCGGCATGGGTTCGGTAATCGCGCAGATCAACAGCGCATTCACCGGCACCGGGATGATAGCTTCAAACCCGGCGGCGACGACTCTCGAAGTCCTCGACGACGGCTCCGGCAACACGAACGTGAGTTCGGTCTCGGCCACCTCGACGGCCACCACACTTGCTGGCGGCAGCGCAGAATTCCCGCTGTTTACCGACGGATCGTCTCCCTACACAGGGGCGATCACCGGGAACGGTTTCGAAAGCCTTGGCTTAGCGGGTCGTATTGCCGTCAACCCCGAGGTTGCGGCGGATCCGTCTACGCTCGTCGCTTTCAAAGCTGGTACTGCCGCCGGCGACAGTACGCGGCCGGATTTCCTATTGCAGCAGCTCACTCAATGCGTCGCTGACGTTTTCACCAAATACGGGCATCGGCACCGTTACTGCACCATTTACTGGATCGCTCACCACCTATTTGCGTCAGGTCATCAGCCAACAAGGCGAGGCGGCCACTTCAGCCGACAACCTCAAGCAGGGCCAGGATGTGGTGTTGAATTCACTACAGCAGCGTTTCAACGACAC
Organism: uncultured Alphaproteobacteria bacterium; assembly: GCA_963743405.1. GTDB lineage: Bacteria > Pseudomonadota > Alphaproteobacteria > Rhizobiales > Xanthobacteraceae > Pseudolabrys. The sequence continues at coordinate 106,718 of CAVUPX010000012.1, forward strand.
GTCGGGCGTTAATGTCGATCAGGAGATGGCAAACCTGCTCACATTGCAGAATTCATACTCCGCCAACGCACGCGTGTTGTCGGCGGTGAAGGCTATGTTCGACGCCCTGATCCAGATGTGAGGACGGCATGAGCGTCTCGTCGATCGGTGTCCAATCGCAGCTTGCTATCCAGCAACTGACGCAGATGCGCGCGCAGTTTGACGATTTGCAGCGTCAGCTTAGTACCGGCCAGAAATCAGCGACTTATGCGGGGCTTGGGCTCGACCGCGGCGTCACCGTAAGTCTGAATGCACAACTGTCGCAGATTGGCGGCTATGACGACACGATCGACAATGTAATGACGCGCATCAATCTGATGAACACCGCGCTGAGCAACATGACCGACATCACCAGCACGGTGAAATCGGCGATGGTGCAAGCCAACGGTGTCAGCAACGGCAGCGGAGCGGGCGTAGCGCAGCAGACCGCGCTGTCATCACTCGACGAAGTGCTTGGGTTGTTGAATAGTCAGGCTGGCAATCGTTATCTCTTTTCTGGCCGCGCCACCGACCAGCCGGCCGTGGAAACGCTCGATAGTATTCTCAATGGTGATGGCTCACGCGCCGGCCTCAAACAGCTCATTTCTGAGCGCAACCAGGCAGACCTTGGAGCCGACGGGCTCGGGCGGCTGGTGATTGGTGCGCCGAGCCCGACCTCAGTATCGCTGACGGAAGATTCAACATCTCCGTTTGGGTTCAAACTGGCGTCCATTACCACGAATGCGGCCGGCGCCACCGTGTCGGCGCCGAGCGGCTCGCCGCCCTCGATGGGTATCGACTTCTCTGCCGTTCCGAACCCCGGTGAAACGGTCACGTTACGCCTCAATCTGCCTGACGGAACCAGTGAGAACCTCACGTTGACAGCCACGGCAAATTCTCCGCCGGGCACTAACCAATTCACTGTTGGCGCAACGCCGACTGACACGGCGACCAATTTCCAGGCGGCCCTCACCACGGCCTTAGGCAAACTTGGCGGCACTGCGTTAACTGCGGCATCAGCTGTTGCGGCATCCAATGATTTTTTCAACGCCGACGCCAACAATCCGCCTCAGCGCGTGGCTGGATCACCACCATTCTATGCTGCGACAAGCATGACTGCTGGCACAGCGGCCAATACCGTGATTTGGTATACTGGCGAAACCGGCACCGACCCCGCGCGCTCGACCGCAACCGCGCGTATCGACCAGTCGCTGTCTGTTTCGTACGGCGCGCGCGCTAATGAAGATGCAATTCGCAACCTGGTGCAAAACGTCGCCACTCTGGCCGCCGTATCGATTACGCCGACAAATCCTAATGGCGTTGGTCTGAGCAGCGCTCTCGACCAACGCCTGACCGTCAATCTGGGTGCGACCGGCACCCAGAGCATTGCGGATATCGAAACCGATCTTGCCAGTGCACAGACTTCGCTAGCTGCGGCCAAGGCTCGCCACCAGCAGACCAGTTCGACGCTCAATGACTTTCTGCAGCAAATCGATGGCGTGTCGAATGAGGATGTTGGCGCGCAGCTGCTGACGCTTCAAACGCGCATGCAGGCTTCGTTGCAGGTTACCTCGATGCTGTTCCAGACCAGTCTGGTAAACTATCTCAAGCCTTAGACGCCGGTACGCCATATCCGCCGCATCGCCAATAAATTAAAAAGACCGCGGCCAGACCGCGGTCTTTTGAGTTCAATATTTGATGGGGTGCCGCTTAGGCGCGACCGAGCAGTCCGGCGGCCAATTCGCGATTGATGGTGATCAGCGAACCGAGGCTTTCAGGCCGCGGGTTGGCCATGATCGCCAACGTGTGATTGAAAACGAAAAGGCCGAGGTTCGCGACATTCTGTCGAACACCGGGCGGCAACGGGTTATCGGGACTGGTTGCCGAGGTCACGAATATCGACCAGAGCCTTCGGTTATAGACTAGCGCTGCATCAAGCTCGGCCCACTTAGCGTCCCAGCCGTCGCGGATAGCTTGTAAACGAGCCGCAGCGTTTAGAAGCAGATCAGCTTCTAGCTCACGCGGTCTTGCGGTCTGTTTGGCGACCGCGTCGTATGTTTGCGCCGCGTGTTGCATGATCGATCAGCTCCTTTTCGTAGGCAATAAGGGCTCTGGCGCTCTTGAGCGCCTTGTATAGTTCACCAGCCAGGATGTGATTGCTCACCGCCACAATATGGGGCCATGCGCTCGGTGCGGCTTGCACCAGGTCGCGCATCAATAGGAAGTACGTCTCGTGGTGAATGCGGGGATCGCGGGCGGTATACATCAATTGCACCGCGAGGTAGATCCGCTTGGCGGGGGTGTCGGCCTGCGCCGCCGTCATGATGTCTTTTTCGCGCAAGATTGCCGCGTCGCCTTCGATAAGCAATCGAGTGCGCTGGCTGCCATTGGTGACCAGACATTCGCCGAGGATGAAGCGTTCTCCGGCCTTCAGCTCGACTTTGAGACCCATTTGATGCCGCTCCTTGCGGCCGTCTATTGAATTTGACGCGGCAACCTTTGGCGCCGCGCCGGCGGGCTACGAGAACGCGACTATTGGAAGAGTCGCAGTACGTTTTGATCGGCTTGCGAGGCTAACGATAGGGCTGTTGTCGATAGCTGCTGACGTGTCTGCAAGGCGAGCAAGTTCGCGCCCTCTTCGTTGCTGTCAGCAAGCGTGAGACTGTCCGCGCCCGAGGTTAGCGTGTTGATCATCGCCTTGGTGAAGTCCTGCCGAATTTGCACGGTTGCCAAATTGGAACTTAGCGACTGAGCCTGCGCCCGCAATGTCGTCAGCGCGGTCTTCAGATTGTCGCCGGCGGCGGTGATATCAGCGTTGCCGCCCAGCTGTTCTGCGAGGCGTTAATCGCCAGATCACCCGCAGTCGTGTCGTTGAAGGAGGTGACAACCACGTTCGAAGTGCCGTCTTCGTTCATCGTGATCGTAAGATCATTGCCGCCAAGCAGATTGATGCCGTTGAAGCCGGCATCGCCGGCGAGCTGGTCGATCTGGGGCAGCAGCGTGTCAAATTGGCTCGCCAGTGTCGCGCGTACGGTCGGATCCGCCGTTTGCTGCGCTTGGCTGACCAGCGCTTGCGCCGACTGCACAAGCTTGGTTATCGCCGTGATGCCGTTATTGGCGGCCTGAATGGTATTGATGCCATTGGACATCGAGTCGAGCAGGGCGTTGAGATCATTGGCTCGCACAGACAGGCCCTGAGCGGTGAAAAAGTTGATCGGGTTATCGAGCGCTGAGTTGACCCGCTTGCCGGTGGCGAGTCGCGTCTGCGTCTGAGTGATCAGATCCGACGTCTGCTGCAATTGCAGAAGGTTCGAACGAACGCCGGGAGAGAGTACAATTTCACTCATGGCAAACTCCTTGCCTGCATAGGGCCAAATCGCTTAGCGATGATAATGAAACGTTAGGGTTGACAGACGGTTAAAGCCGGAAATTAAGTATTCATTAACCACAATTGCGCAGCGCGCAAAAAAAACGGCGGCCAAAAAGGCCGCCGTTTTATTCGTGTTTGAGGCTGCTTATTGGAACAGGCGCAGCACGTTCTGGTCAGCCTGCGAGGCCAGCGACAGAGCTGTGGTTGACAGCTGCTGGCGGGTCTGCAGGGCGAGCAAGTTCGCGCCTTCCTCGTTCGAATCGGCGAGCGTGAGGTCGGACAGAACCGGTCTGCAGCGTGTTGATTGTCGCCTTCGTGAAATCCTGGCGGATCTGCACGATCGACAAGTTCGCAGCTGAGAGTCTGCGATTCTGACCGCAGCGAGGTAAGCGCTGTCGTCAGAAGGGCTGACGAAGCGGAGATGTCGGAGTTCAGCGCCCATGAGCTGATGAGCGCTCACTGCGCTATCGATACCGAGACCCGTTGTCGCATTTGTGTAATCAACACCATTCACCGTCGTGCTCGAGCTGCCGGTTTCGTCCAGCGTTACGGTCAGGTTGTTGCCACCGAGCAGGTTGACGCCGTTGAAGCCAGAGTCGCTGGCGAGTTGGCCAATCTGGGTTGTTAGCGCGTCGAATTGCGAGGCCAAGGTCGCCCGCACCGTCGTGTCAGTCGTCTGTTGGGCCTGGCTGGCAAGCGCTTGCTCTGACTGCACCAGCTTGGTGATAGCGGTGATGCCGTTGTTGGCGGCCTGAATCGTGTTGATGGCGTTGGACATAGAGTCCAGCAACGAGCTCAGGTCGTTGGCGCGGTTGTCGAGGCCCTGGGCGGTGAAAAAGTTGATTGCGTTGTCGAGGGCCGAATTGACCCGCTTGCCTGTCGCCAGCCGGGTCTGCGTCTGCGTGATCAGGTCGGAAGTCTGCTGCAACTGCAGCAGGTTCGACCGCACGCCTGCGGATAGAACGATGTCAGACATCTTACGTACCTTTCTGGTCTATTTGCCGTACTGGCAGTTACACACGTGTGATCCAGTGGATCGGCAAATTCATCGCATAGTCCCACCAACGGCCCGTAAAAGTTCATGGTTAATGAGTTATCGCTTCGATAACTGCGGCCGGCGATGTCGGATCAAGCCGAAAGGCCAATAAATTCAGGCCCATTTTCGAGAAAAAGTTTGGTTAGCAAATTGCTAACGATCAGACTTTCTTAATATTTTTGATCTAGTCTTTCGGAATTCAAATTGCGTTTGCCAGTATGTCAATTATCAGCGCATCCCCAATCACCCAGGCCAGCATATTTTTAGCTGCGGACTCCGCTTCGAGTTGGCTTAACGGAGCACTGAGCTCCATTCAAAATCAGAGTAACCTCGGCGGTCTACTGGGTATGCTGCAAAACTCCGGCGGTGACGGCAGCATCAGTTCATTCCTTGGTTCCAGCGGGAAAACCGCAAATCAATTTGCGCTGATTTCGCAAAGCAGCGTCACGAACACATCCAGTCTGGTCGCGCAGATAGCCGCGCAGAATGCCCAGCAGGCAGGTCAAAAGCAGCTGCAGGACTCGATAGACGCGTTGTCAGCGACGCAGCAAATGGTCCAACCGACGAACGTGCTAGACCCTACGATTTTTTTTCGCGGATGGGTCGACGCTGGATACCAACAACAACATCTTGACAAGATCAGACGGGACGCAAATCGATACGACAACTGGGTTGAAGGTCATAGACACGTCGTCGATAATTCAGATGGCAAATGGCGCCTATCTCGATACCAAGAACAATATTATGACTATGCCGGACGGATCCGAAATTGATACGGTCACGGGATTGAAAATTTCGGTGACGGCGTAAGCTTAAACCCTGCGTACGCTGCACACGGCCGCGACGCTCGACGGAAATTTCGAAAAAGCAACTAAAGCGTTCGGCTGACCGCCAGTGGCGGGCTCGCTTTCGAACTTGGCACTTGCGCGCGGCCGGTGGCGCCGTAGGTCGACGGCGCTTGCTTGCGCGCAAGTTCACCGGACACACCGCGGATGATCCCCTCCGATACGGCGTGTGCGGTTGCCAGCACCGTTAGGTTGGTGCGCAGCAAATTTTGGAAAGAATCGTGACGCCGGCGCAGGCGATCGAGAGCTCCGGGGGATAACTGTGCGATCGTGTCTTTGGCTGCCTTCACGCGCTCGCTTTCGATGGCATATAGACGGGCGAATTCGATTTTTGCTTCTCCCAACTCCAGCGCGTTGCGAAGCCGGCCAGCGCGCACGCGCGCAGTTTCTTCGGTAACGGCGTGCTCGAGTTGGTCCATGATATTTTCAAGATCGGCAACTGCCTTTTCAGCCTGGCTTGCATCAGCAATCAATGTTCTTGCGTCGCGCGACATCATCGCCTTGCCTCCTGTTGTGCAATGAGCGTGCGATAGACTTGATCAGCGATTCCTACGCCGCCCGATTTGGCGAACGATTTGGCATACTCATCCGTGAGCATTGAGCGCCAGACACCGACAGCACCACCCCCGCCAAAGGGACCTTCTCCGCCGATGCCAGTAAACATGTTCTGAAACATCGAATTGAGAAATACGGCTTCGAAATCCTGCGCGGCGGCGCGTGCTTTGGATTGCTTTGCCGGAGCAAGCTTTCCCTGAATGGCACCGTTCGTAAGCAGGTCGATCGGCTTTAGGCCAGGAGTGGGAAGAGCGAATGCGGTTGCCATCACATCACCTCGATGTCGGCTTGAATTGCGCCAGCGGCCTTGATCGCTTGAAGGATGGTAATCAGATCGCGCGGCCCAATGCCCATGGCATTGAGGCCATCGACAACCTGCTGCAGGGAAATGCCTTCCTTGACCAGAAACATTTTCTTGCCGTCCTCCTGGACGCCAATGCTGGTGCGCGGCACAACTGTTGTCCGCCCACGGCGAGCGAATGGCGCCGGCTGACTGACCTCGGGGGTTTCCGAAACAGTCACGGTCAAATTTCCTTGCGCGACGGCAACCATTGAGACGCGCACATCGCGCCCAATCACCACGACGCCCGAGCGCTCATCGATGACGATGCGCGCCGGCAGATCTGGCTCGATCTGAAGCTGCTCGATTTCGGTGAGGAAGCTGACAATGTTTGATGTCGACTTGGTCGGCAGCGTAATCACGATGGTGGACTGATCGATTGGCTCCGCCGTCGGCGATCCGATGTAATCATTGATCGCGGCTGCGATACGTTTGGCGGTCGTGAAATCGGGATTTCGTAACGCCATGCGCAATTGGCCGACGCGGTTCAAGGCAAACTCAATCTCGCGTTCAATCAGCGCCCCGTTGGCGATACGACCGACCGTGGGTACGCCGCGCGTGATCTTGGCGGCTTCGCCTTCGGCCTGGAAACCACTGATTGCCAATGATCCCTGCGCAACGGCATAAACGTTCCCATCGGCGCCGAGCAGCGGCGTTACCAAAAGAGTTCCGCCTTGCAAGCTCTTGGCGTCGCCCATGGCCGAGACTGTAACGTCCATGCGCGTGCCTTGCGTACCAAAAGGCGGCAGGTTTCCGGTCACCATTACCGCGGCGACATTTCCGGTGCGAATAGTTTGCCCGCGAATATTGACGCCGAGCCGCTCCAGCATTGCGGTGAGCGACTGCTTGGTGAAGGGAATGTTGTTGAGAGTGTCGCCGGTGCCGTTGAGCCCGACCACCAAGCCGTAGCCAATCAGCTGGTTTTGCCGCACGCCCTCGATACTCGCGAGGTCTTTGATGCGCGAGGTCGCCCCGGCGCTAACCGGGACACACAAGACCAAGATCACCGCCAGATACGCGGCCTGCAAAGTCCTCGTCATCACTGCTCCCCAATGTGACGGTTGACTGCATTCTCTATGCGAGCGCCGTGCCAACGCCGCGGCATTGCCCAAGAGGTTGGGAATGCATCGATTTTCCGATTGCCGCTGGATGGGTTCGACGCCGCACATGGGGCATGAATGCGCATAGAGCGGTAATTTTTGCCGGTCCATTTACCGGGGATTAACCATACCGGCTCAGGCTTCAAGGTATTCGGGGACCGATCCGATTTCGGTGGGGACTAATCGCGATGCGCATCTACGGGCCGAATGGAACTGCACTGGCGGCGTCGCCGACGGCTGCGCGCCGCACGGCGGGAGGCTCATTCACGGTCAGCGACCAGGAGGCACCCCGAAACTCTGCGTCCGCTGGCTCGCTGCGAGCAATATCGACCGTCGATGCCCTTATCGCCCTCCAGGGGGTGGAAGATCCCACGGAACGTAAGAAACGCGCGGTCGCCAAAGGCCGCAATGCGCTCGATGTGCTCGATGCCCTCAAACTCGGGTTGATTGACGGGAGCCTTGACCAATCCACGGTCGCCCGGCTCAAGGTGGCCGCTGACGGGCTAACCGATACATCAGGCGATAAGGGGCTTGATGGGGTCCTCGGCGAGATCGACCTGCGCGTCGCAGTGGAGCTCGCTAAAGCCGGCGTCCGCTAAATCGCCGTCTGCGGGCCTCCGGGTTCCGCCATTCGCCACAAGTCATTGAACTGTCATCAATATCGGGCCAGGAGAGGGGCCGTACTCCGATATTGTCCGCCGGGGAGTGGACGTATATAAGCCAGCCGCGCAACAGGGTGACGCGGAGCGCCCAAGAACAAAAGAAGCAGGGAGTAGGTGGGAAATGTTGGCCAAAACCAAGAATTACCGGCCGTCCGACAAAGAGCCGTTTATGAACGAGCGCCAACGCGAATATTTTCGCGTGAAACTGCTCGTCTGGCGGGAGGATATCCTCAAGGAAGCCAAGGAAACTTTGCAGCACCTCCAGGAGGAAAATCAGAATCATCCCGATCTCGCGGACCGTGCTTCATCGGAAACGGATCGGGCCATCGAACTGCGTGCGCGCGATCGCCAACGCAAATTGATCGCAAAGATCGACGAGGCTCTGACGCGGATTGATGACGGCACCTATGGCTATTGCGAAGAGACCGGTGAGCCAATTTCGTTACGTCGGTTAGAAGCAAGACCGATTGCGACGTTGTCTGTGGAAGCGCAAGAGCGGCACGAACGTCGTGAGCGCGTCTACCGCGACGATTGATGATGAAACTTATTTTTGTTGCGTAGAAATGCCCGGCTCAAAGCCGGGCATTTTTTTGCCCAAAACTCACGCGGCCTCCGGCCGGGGAGCAGCCGGAGGCCGCGTCATTGACGCCGTCTACGCTCGCGCGATGCGAAACGGCGCGGGAGGCATGAAACTTACGCAACTGACTGACTAGAACGGCAAGAACACATCAAACAGTTGTTCGCCGTAACGACTCTGCTGCACATCGGTGATTTGGCCGCGCCCGCCATAGGCGATGCGCGCCTGCGCGATCTTGTTAGAATCGATGGTGTTGTCGCTCTCGATATCTTCCGGCCTCACGATGCCGGCGACAATTAACTCGCGCACCTCGAAGTTGACGCGGATTTCTTGCTTGCCTTCGATGACAAGGTTGCCGTTTGGCAGAATCTGCGTCACCACGCCCGCAACGTTGGTACGCAACTCCTCCGATCGGTCTACCGACCCTTTGCCGTTGCCCGTAGTCGTCGAATCGGCAGTGAAAATGCGTGTTGGCACCGGAGTATTCATGATCGGCACCTTGGGCTTGCCGAAGAAGTTAGCGATCCCGGAATCTTCGGTCATGGTCCGGGTCCGTTTGGTTTCGTTGTCGATATTGGCCTTGTCGGTGATGTTGACCTTCACGGTGAGAATGTCACCGACTTGATGCGCGCGCTGATCTTTGAAAAAAGCCCGCGATCCATTCCGCCACAGAGAATTCGGATTGTAAGCCGCGGGCTGGGCCGCCGGCATCGGCATTTGCACCGGCTTGTAGCCGGGCCGTGTGGTTGGGTTATCGACGGACGTCAATGGTGGCTGTTGACCAACCGTCTTTATCCGGTCAATCGCGGCACAGCCGTTGAGAAGAGCGCTTGCGAGCGCGGCCAGAACCGCGTGACGCATGACCAAGACAACATTCATGACTTTTCTTTCACAAGTAGCACACGGGAACCGTGTCTTTGGTGAACTAGGTTTACGTTCGAAGGGACGCTCAGCTTGCACATACCCCGGCGTGAAGACTCATGGCACATTCGTTGGTTTGATATTTGCAGCGACGCGCCGCGACGTGGCCCTGATGGCGACGCGGCCGGGGCCGACGATCGTGCCCTGCACCGTACGCTTGGACTGTTCATTTATGACGTTGATCGCGTCACCCTCGGCGCCCCCTTCGGTGGCTTTGCCCCGGATTGTCAGCAAGATCCCTGGTGCCTCGTAGATCAAGGTCACGATTTCGTTGCGCTGGACCAGGTCGGGCGTCATTAGATCGGCAATACGAATTGGGCGTCCGGGTTGCAGGCTGTTGCGAGCCGCGAGACCAGCTGCCTGCTCTCGCTTCGTGACAACATCCCGGCCAACCTCAGCGCGCGGGCGCCGCTCCACCAGCACGTCCGAATCCTTCACTATGCCGCCGTGTTCGATCGTCCGTGTTACGGTTGCAACCTGCACCATTGCGATCGCGCGGCCGGACAGTCGCATCACACTGCGTTTGCCTGGGCCGATAGGAAATTCGAGTGTGGCTTCGAAGCGCCCATTGCGCGTGTCGAAGTCGATATTTGTGACTCGCGGCTGCCCTTTGGCGGAAGGTTCGACATAAATCACTCGCATGTCGGGCAGGAAATTCACCACGATGTCTTCGGGCGGACCAAGATCGAATCGCGTCGACATTGTCCGCGCAATTGCATCTTCAACATCTTTGGTGGGGATTGCGCGGCTCGCGCGCGTCACCGTTATTTCGCGTACGCCCGCAGTATCGATGCCGATGAGCGCGTGGCTGCGGACTGCTTCAAGTACCGTGTCGGCCGAAATCGTTCCGGTGGAACCAAGATCTGGAGCGCGGAAAATCGGAACGGTTGCAACGATACCTGAATTTTCGATGAGGTCGCCGATGCGAACGATGTCGCCGTTGATAATTGCATCCGACTTCAATACGGGCCGCTCTGGGTTCGTCTGACTGGCGACCTCCGCGTTGGCAGTTGCAGCCAAGGCGAATGTTACGAATGCAGAAAGGAGTAGACGGATCATGGCGAATCCTCAGCGCATTAAGTTGGAAGTCGTCGACAGCATTTGGTCGGCTGCAGTAATGACCTTACCGTTCATCTCATAGGCGCGTTGGGCGGCGATGAGATCCGATATCTCGCTCACGGCCTCGACATTCGCCTGCTCAAGATAGCCTTGCTGCAGATTGCCGAAGCCGTCGGTAGTAGGATTGCCGTTCTGGGGCGTACCGGAAGCTGGCGTTTCCAGATAAAGGTTGTCGCCCATGCTTTGTAAGCCGGCCTTGTTGACGAAAATCGAAAGTTCAATCTGGCCGACCTGACTCGGCGTATTGGATCCGGGTACCGTCACGAACACTTGTCCCTGAGTATTGACAGTGACCGCTGTGGAATTTTGCGGGATGGTAATGCCTGGCTGCACCAGATTTCCTGAAGATGTCACCAGCCGGCCTTGAGCATCGAGCTCGAAAGACCCGTCGCGCGAGTAGGCAGTACGGCCATCGGGCAAAAGAATTTTGAAAAAACCTTCACCGCGAATGGCGAGATCAAAATCCTTGCTGGTCTGCGTTAATTCGCCTTGGCTCATGAGTTGCGGCGTGCCGACCGTCTTAACGCCGGAGCCTAACTCGATACCAGCGGGAAGAATATTGCCCTGTGAGGAAGTCTGGGTGCCGACACGGGTGACTTGTTCGTACAGCAGATCCTGAAATTCCGCGCGCTGGCGTTTGTAGCCGGTGGTTCGCATGTTGGCGATGTTGTTGGAGATGACCTGAACATTAAGTTCCTGGGCCATCATCCCTGTCGCTGCAGTGTGAAGCGCTCTCATAAACTATTCTCCTGCTACCACCGTTTAGTTCGGTACATCGGCGAGCTTCTCGATCGCCGTTCGTTGCAAATCAGCTTGCTGCGATAGCAGGGCAGCGATTTGGGTGTAGGTGCGCGTCACTTCGATCATGCGCGTCATTTCCATGACCGATCGCACATTCGATTTTTCGACGGTGCCTTGCAGAACTCGTGATGTTTTATCGCTTTGTGGAGTGACGCCGTTCGGCGCTTTTAAGGTGCTGCTGCCTTCCTTTTGCATCCGGCCGGGCTGAGCAAAACTCACCACTCGCAGCTGGCCACGCTGTGAATCGATCGTCGCGTTGTTGCCTTCGCGCACGCTTATGGTGCCATCCGCGCTAATAGTGATCTCGCGATCTTTCGGCTGAAAGGTGATGGGGCCAGCTTCACCGAGCACCTGAAAGCCTTCGCTGGTAACCAGCTGGCCGGTGTTGTTTATTTGTAGTGCACCATTGCGCGTGTATCTTTCGCCGCGTGGCGTCTGCACTACCAAAAATCCGCGGCCGTCGATTGCCACATCCAATGAATTGCCAGTGCGTTCGAGCGGTCCCTGACTGAGATCGATCCAGGTTGCGCGATCCTGCACAAAGCTCACCCGTCGATCGGCGGCTAAAAAGTTGTCGGCACGCGCCGTCGGGCTGATGAATTCTTCAAACACCGCGCCATCGGTCTTGAAACCGGCGGTGTTGATATTGGCGATGTTATTGGCAATCACATCGAGCTCGCGCTCGAGTGCGACCTGCCGTGATAGTCCGATCAGAAGGGCATTCTGCATCGGTAACTCCCCTTGCAGTTTGGCAAGGTGCGACCCTCCCGAGGCCGGCCTTGTCCGCAGCGACGCCGCAAGCTCTCCCAAGCCGGCGGCTGATAGAGTCATTGCAGCGGTCGTGCCAACTTAAAAAATGATAGTAAAATCAACAGCTTATGGAAAAAATGGTGTGGCTTCTGTTCGGCAAAAACAACCGTTCGGGGCATAGACCCGGCAAAACATTCCTCCCGGCGGCACCCGAGAAAGTATCTGTTAACCATACGGACCTACCTTCGACTTAAGGGGCGCGTGGGTCGCGCAGGCGCGATGTTTGGCTAAAAACGGCGTCACACGTCGTTTCGCCTCAACGCCGCGAAGTGGGGTCATCCATGGCAGCTAAGGCGAAGCCGGCGGACGTCGAAGAGGAAGACGACAAGCCGGAAGGTGAAGGCGAACAGGCAGCGCCAAAATCGAAATTCGGTTTTTTGAAGTTTAAGCTGCCGCCGCTGAAATGGATGATCATCGGCGGAGCCGGTTTGTTGGTGCTCGTCGGTGGGGGCGGCGGCGCCTATTTTTTCTTTAAAGGCGGACACGAGAAAGAGCCACAAGTCGTCGCCAAGCCCGCGACCTTTGTCGATCTACCCGACGTATTGGTCAATTTGTCAAATGGTGGTGGAGATCGCACTCAGTATCTCAAAGTCAAAATTGTGCTCGAACTTCCAGACTCAACGCTTGTTCCGCAGATTCAACCGTTGATGCCAAGAGTTATGGATGCTTTCCAAACCTATCTGCGCGAGCTGCGGCCGACCGACCTCGATGGATCCGCGGGACTTTATCGGCTCAAGGAAGAATTGACGCGCAGGGTCAATGCCGCTGTTGCCCCTAACCGCATTACGGCGGTTCTGTTTAAAGAAATCGTCGTCCAGTGACGATTGGATAGAAATTAGGTTGGCGACTTAAAAAATGGCGACAAAAGACCAAATCGATCAAGATGCGCTCGCCGCAGAGTGGGGCCTGGCGCTGGAATCCGACTCGAGCGCAGCACCATCAAACGGGGAATCCAATTCGCCGCCGGGTGTTGATGAGGCCGCCGCCCAATGGGCGTCGATGGTTGACGATAGTGGAGGCTTGCAATCGGCAAAAGGTGGTGCGGAACGCATCCTCAATCAGGAAGAGATCGACAGTCTCCTCGGTTTTAGCCTTGCTGACGTATCGCTCAACGACAACTCCGGCATCCGCGCCATTATCGACTCGGCGATGGTGTCTTATGAACGCCTGCCGATGTTGGAAATCGTTTTCGACCGCCTCGTGCGGTTGATGACGACGAGTTTACGTAATTTTACATCCGACAACGTCGAAGTTTCGCTCGACCGCATCACCTCCGTACGTTTCGGCGACTATCTCAATTCAATTCCGCTGCCGGCGATTCTGGCGGTTTTCAAGGCCGAGGAATGGGACAACTTCGGGCTCGCTACAGTTAATTCGAGCCTGATTTATTCGATCATCGACGTATTGCTCGGCGGACGGCGCGGACAGAGCACAATCAGGGTTGAGGGCCGCCCATACACGACCATCGAGACCAACTTGGTCAAGCGTATGATCGAGGTCGTTCTGGCGGACGCCGAACTCGCGTTCAAGCCGCTGTCGCCAGTCAAATTCAACATCGATCGGCTCGAGACCAACCCGCGTTTCGCCGCCATTTCACGCCCGGCCAATGCTGCAATTTTGGTGCGTTTGCGCATCGATATGGAGGACCGCGGCGGCAATATCGAGTTGCTGCTGCCATACGCCACGATTGAGCCAATTCGTGCCGTTTTGTTGCAGATGTTCATGGGCGAGAAATTCGGCCGCGATCCTATCTGGGAGGGCCATCTCGCAACCGAAATAGGACAAGCGCGGATTGGCGTCGATGCGGTGCTGTATGAGGCGCGATTGCCGCTTCGGCAGATGATGAGTTTGAATGTCGGCGACACCTTGATGCTCGAACTCAAGCCTGAAGCGATGGTGACGGTTCGATGCGGGGACATCACACTCACCGAAGGTCGCATGGGTCGTGTTGGAGACCGCGTCGCCGTTCGAGTCGCAAAACCACTGCGCAAACCGCGGACGACATTTGCCATGTTTGAAAAGGCCGACGAGACAACCACCCCAATGGAGGTACCGTGAGTTACCATTACGGTTTCCTGGTCGAGACGATGGTCTCGATCCTGCTTTTGCTCACGATCCTGTATTGCGTTCGGCTCAATAAGCAACTTCGTCTGCTCAAATCCGACGAGCAGTCTCTGCGTGCGACGATTTCGGAGCTCGTTACTGCCACTGAAATCGCCGATCGCGCCATCGCCGGCTTGAAGTCAACGATGCACGAGGGAGAGCACGCTTTGACCGAGCGTCTTGATCGAGGCGAACTCCTCACTGCCGAACTCGACGTCCATATTAGCGCGGGCAACGAGTTACTCGCCCGTCTTGTCCGCATCGCCGGCGTCTCGCGACCGGCGGGAGAAACGCCCGCAGTCCAGGATGCCAAGGCAGTTGCAGCAGCGGCGCAGGCCTTCGCCGATCGCACACGCTCACGCGTAAGCAGCCACGCCGCATGAACAGACTGGCGCGCGATTTCCGGCTTATTCCGGTCGTGCTGTTCGCCACGATCAGCCTGCTCACGCTGAAAGTGTCGGGTCTGGTTTTCGACGGTGGTTATACTCTCGCTCAGCGGATGCAGGCGCGTTATAGCGACACCATGCAGATCACCACGCGAGACAGCGTGCCGGAATATCCCAAGATCATCATCGCGGACAAACAGGGTAAACTCGACGCGCCGGGGCGGCAGCAGCCCTGGGCACAGGAAATGTTCAACTTCAGCGACAACAGAAGCGTCGGAGCCAAAAATAATGACATCACCGGTTCTACGGGCGCCGAAGAAAAGCCGAGCGACCCGGCCCTGAAGGTGAGTGACAAACCACCCGACCCGCCGAAGCTTGAAGTCGCAGGCGCGGCAATCCCGCTTGAGCCTGGCCGCATCGCTTCGCCCGGGGAACGTGCTGTTCTCGAGCGTCTCCAATCACGTCGGCAAGAACTTGAAACGCGCAATCGTGAGCTCGAAATGCGCGAAAGTCTGCTCAAAGCTGCCGAAAAGCGCATGGATGAGAAGTTCACTGAACTCAAGGATACAGAGGGTCGTATCAATACCGCGATGGGCACCCGCGATCAGATGGAAACCCAGCGCTTCAAAGGCATCGTCTCGATGTACGAAAACATGAAGGCAAAGGAAGCCGCTCGTATATTCGAACGTCTGGATCTGAAAATCCTCGTCGACGTCTCCACCCAGATCAATCCGCGGAAGA
The DNA here is from genome assembly GCA_963743405.1 of uncultured Alphaproteobacteria bacterium. Lineage (GTDB taxonomy): Bacteria > Pseudomonadota > Alphaproteobacteria > Rhizobiales > Xanthobacteraceae > Pseudolabrys. The sequence goes on from CAVUPX010000012.1 coordinate 122,102, forward strand.
TGTCGGAAATTCTTGCACAAATGTCGCCGGATTCAGCCGAACGCCTGACTGTCGAGCTCGCCAACCGCGCGACCCCCCAGCCCAAAACGCAAAATCCGGACCAGTTGCCCAAGATTGAGGGCAAACAGACCGCGAACTGACCGCGACGGTTAACGCAACATTAAACGCCCAACCGTACGCTGTCGTGACCGGTATTTTCGCGGGCTGGAACGGCCTTATGGCGGCTTTATCATTTAAGCTGAGGTGGGCGTTTGCGCGCAAATTTGCGCAATGTCCGTCGTGGGCGCGATCCGTCGCCACCGTGGCACTCATAAAATCAGCCTTCATTATATTGTTTGGCCTCGCGTCGATCTCCGCAGTCCGCGCGGATGAGCCGATAAAGGGCGAAGTCAAAGCGGCTACCGACGCCGGCTACTTGCGGTTGTTGTTTCACTTTGACGAGGCCGTCGAAGCGACGACGCGCGTTTCCGGCGCAATTGTCATTATCACTTTCAATAAACCGGTGGCCGTCGCTATCGAAAAGCTCAATGTCAACGCTCCCGAATACATAAGCGCCGCGCGCCGCGACCCTGACGGCAGTGCAATCCGCATTGCGTTGTTGCGGCCCGTGAAGGTGAACGCGATCGTCGCGGCCGAACGGCTCTATGTCGATCTCTTGCCTGAAAGTTGGAAAGGCCCGATGCCGGGTATTCCGCAGGAAGTTGTCGACGAGCTTGTACGCCGCGCGCGCGATGCCGAACGCCAATTGCATCAGCAGCGCGCCGCAGAGAAACAGAAAAAGCCGCCGATGGTCCGGGTCAAGGTCGCGACCCAGCCGACCTTCATCCGTTACGTCTTTACAATGCCCGGAACGGTCAATGTCGTGCCGGAGCGCGCTGATGGAAGGCTGACGCTCAATTTCGACCAGCAGGTCGTGTGGGATCTTGCCGACGCCAAAGCGTCGCTGCCGCCGACGTTGAAGTCGATCGAAGCCGAGGTCGATTTCGACGCAGTCGCTGTTGTCTTTACACTTAACGGAACGCCGGACGTTCGCGCGTTCCGGGAAGATCGCAGCATTGTGGTCGATATCGGACTCGACGGCGCGAAACAGAAGCAATCGGAGGAGGGCGGTGGCGCGGCTGCGAAGAAAGTCGCGACATCGGGAGGCCCCACGCCGATCGCATCGCCCGAAACTGTTCCGGCGAAAAATGCACCGGCGCTAATCGACCTTCCCAAGGCTATGCCAAAGCAAAGCGAGGCAGACCTGCCGCGCATGGCGCCGTCGGCGACGCCTCCCGCCGCAATCCCTGCCAAGAAAGAAGCCGCGCAAACGCCGCCCGAACCTGTTGCCTCTCCTGCGCCACCTCAACACAAGGAAGCACCTGCGCCATCCGCTGTGCCTGCCGCTGTAACAACGCCCGCACCTGTTGAAACCACGCCCGCGGCGGCCGCACCGGAAGCGCCAACACCAGCGGCACAAAGCGCAACGGCTGGCGAATCCACACGCCCCGCAGCCAACCCGGCCGCGGCTGTCATCGCCAATGTGCATCAATCGGGCAACAGCCTGCGCGTCGAATTCCCCTTTGCTACGCCGACTCCCGCTGCGGTGTTCCACCGCGCCGATACGCTGTGGCTGGTCTTCGACAGCGCGGCGCCGATCGACCTCGCCGCGCTGAAAAACGACGACGAAATTGGCGTACGCGAGGCAAAATTCGATCACGCCGACGATGGCGCGGCGATTGTGCGCATCAAGCTCGCACGGCCGCGGATGAGCAGCTTTGAGGCCGATGGCCCCGCCTGGATTCTCAAAATCGCGGACTCTGCGACACCGCCCACGCGTCCGCTGGGCGTTGCCCGCAGCATCGTCGGCAAGAATCGTGCAAGCATCGCGATTCCCTTCGATGGCCCGCGCGCGGTTCACGATATCAAGGATCCCGATGTCGGCGACCGGCTCATGGTCGTGACGGCGCTTGGGCCAGCCCGTGGCTTTCTCAAGGTGCAGGAGTTCGTCGAGCTGCACGCGTTGCCATCGACCCACGGCGTCGTCGTGCAGCCGATTGCCGACGACCTCACCGCAGAGCTTGCGGCTGACAAGATCACGATCGGCCGCCCGAGTGGACTGGCATTGTCGGCAACTTCGCTGGGCCAGCAGCAAGTTTCGATCAGTTATCGTGCCTATACATTTGACACCCAGCTCTGGGGCTTCGATCGCGATGCGCCGTTCAATGCCCGCCAATCGGAGCTGATCGGCCTCGCAGCGGAAGCGCCTTTGCCAAAGCGCCGCCTGGCGCGCTTCAATCTCGCGCGCTTCTATCTTGCGAAGGAAATGGCACCGGAGGCCAAGGCTGTGCTCGACGTCGCGCTTGCTGATCAGCGGGGGTCCGAAGATGTGACCGGGAGCGTGCTTTCGGCCGTCGCCGATGTGATGCTTGACCGTCCGGAGGACGCACTCAAGGAATTGGCCAAGCCGCAGGTGGGCGACCAGCAGGATGCGCCGATTTGGCGTGCAATCGCTTACGCACGTCAGGGCCGATGGGCGGAAGCGCGCGATATCTTTAAAAACGTAGCTGCCGCCATTGGCGCGCTCCCCATTGAGTTGCAGCGCATGGCGATGAAAGAGGCGCTTCGTGCGTCGGTCGAAGTTCGCGACTTTAACCACGCCACACGGGTTGCCAATGAATTCGAGACCGTCGGAATAACGCCGGAACTCGAGCCGATCATCAACGTTCTGATTGGCCGGCTCTACGAGGGATTGGGCCGCAGCGAGGACGCGCTCACAAGCTATCGCGCCGCTGCGTATTCTTCTAATCGCCGCGCCGCTGCGCAAGGACGCTTGCGCGGAATCGCCCTGGCGTTTGCAAGCGGGGGCATGACCCGCAAGGATGTCATCAGTGAGCTTGAAACGCTGACAACTGTCTGGCGTGGCGACGAGACGGAAACGGAAGGGCTCAAGCTGCTCGCTCATCTTTACACCGAAGACAGCCGCTATCGTGACGCTTTCCATGTGATGCGTACGGCGCTGCTCGCTCATCCGAATTCCGACATGACGCGCAAGATTCAGGATGAGGCCGCGGTTACGTTCGAAAGCCTTTTTCTTGGCGGCAAAGGCGATGCATTGCCGCCGGTTGAAGCGCTGGGGATTTTTTATGACTTCCGCGAGCTGACGCCGATCGGCCGGCGCGGCGATGAGATGATCCGGCGGCTCGCCGATCGGCTCGTCGCGGTCGATCTGCTCGACCAGGCAGCAGAGTTGCTGCAACACCAGGTCGACCACCGATTGCAAGGCGCCGCGCGGGCCCAGGTCGCAACCAGACTCGCGGTCGTCTATCTGATGAACCGCAAGCCCGATCGTGCGCTCGCCACCTTGCAATCGACCCGCCTTTCCGATCTGTCGAACGATTTGCGCGATCAGCGCCTGCTGCTTGAGGCGCGCGCAATGTCCAATCTTGGGCGCCATGATATTGCGCTGGAACTGATCACTAATGTTGATGGACGGGAAGCGCTGCGGCTTCGCTCCGATATCCTTTGGGCGGCGAAGCGCTGGCGAGAAGCGGGCGAGCAGATGGAAATTCTGTTCGGCGCCCGCTGGAACGATTTCGAACCTTTGAACGACGGCGAACGAGCGGACATTCTTCGTGCGGCAATTGGTTACGCGCTTGGCGACGAGACGATCGGTCTTTCGCGTCTGCGCGAAAAGTATCAGGCCAAGTTCTCCGATGGTCCGGATCGTCGCGCATTTGACATTGTGACTGCGCCGACCGGTACCGGAAGTGCAGAGTTCAAGGACGTCGTCAAAAAGATAGCAAGCGTCGATACGCTCGATGCCTTCCTGCGTGATCTGCGTGCGCGCTATCCGGAGTCATCCGCCGTTTCGCCCGCAGGAGCAGCGGGCGCCGATTCGTCGGCAGCTGACAAACCGAAAACTCCGATGGCCGATGCGACCGCGGCGGATCCGGCCGGAAAAACTGCCCCTGAGACGTCCGGAGCGGGGTCGTCGCCGTTGCCACCGAAAGCGCCTGCCGGAACGCCGATGAAGCCGGACAAAGAGCCGACCGGCTCAATCTCGCGGTTGCCGAAAGTGCGCGCGAAAGCGCAATAAGCTCAGCTCACGGATTCAATTGTCAAACAAACCGGACGTTCAGCCGCCCTTTCCAAGGGTTGGTTCGCGCCTTTAGTATGGGCACCGAGTTTGAGGACGGACATGCGGCGGCGCGAATTCATCACGCTTCTTGGCAGCATAGCAGTGGCAGACGCGCGGCCGTTTTATGCGCATGCGCAGGGTTCTACAAAGGTCTGGCGCGTTGGAATACTGGATACAACGTCTGCAAAGTCAGCCAACGTCGAAGCCTTTCGGGGCGCTTTGTCGCAGCTCGGCTACGTGGAAGGTCAGAATTTAATAATTGAGTATCGCTCCGGAGAAGGCCGCATCGAACGGTTCCCCGAACTCGCGGCTGAGATGGTCGGTCTCAAGGTCGACATTATAGTGACGCGGGGAACACCGGCGGTCATTGCCGCCGGGAATGCCACCAAGACTACGCCCATTGTCATGGCAGCAATCGGCGAGCCTCTGGAGACGGGAATGGTCGCTAGCCTGGCGCACCCCGGTGGAAATGTTACAGGTCTGAGCGCCTTCGTCACAGAACTGACCGCCAAACGCATCGAGTTTATGCGCGAGCTAATGCCGCAAATGTCGAGAATCGCGTTGCTCGACAATATGGAGAACCGCAGCGTTCCCCCACAGTGGGATGAGATGAAGAAGGCGGCGCTTGCTCTGGGAATCCGGCCACAATTATGCGACGTGCATAAACCTGAAGATATCGAGCACGCGTTCAATGCCGCGCTGGCCGAGCGCGCCGACGCGCTCTCAGTTGGAAATGATAGTGTCGTTATTGCGAGCCGCCGCCAGATTGCGGAACTTGCCGCCAAACATCGGCTGCCGACGATCTATGCGACTCGCGAGTTTGTCGATGTGGGTGGGCTATTATGCTACGCAGCGAATTATTCCGACCTGTATCGGCGCGCAGCGAGTTACGTGGATAAAATTTTCAAGGGCGCCAAGCCCGGCGAATTGCCGGTCGAACAGCCAACTAAGTTCGAGCTGGTCATCAACCTCAAGGCCGCCAAAGCACTCGGCATCACCGTGCCATACTCGCTGCTCGCCCGCGCCGACGAGCTGGTCGAATAAGGTTTTTGATCACTGCGATGCATGGCTCCGCCATTGGCGCTTCGCACCCGAGTCATTGAGGCAGTAAAAAGCTTCTGATGGAGAGCCCGCTTGAATCGCGACCTGATCACCGAGCGTGGTGCTCTGAACGCCACCGGTAATAGCATTGGTCAAGCCGGGACAGCTGGTCGTTGCCGGAAGATAACCCTGGGACGGGTCACAGGCCTTCCAGGCTGCCTGCGCTGCCATCTCGGTGGCATTCTCAAGCTGCATTCGCTTGTAAATATAAACAGAAATGTCGACTGTATTGAGCAGGCCAAAAATAAGCAGGCCGGCAAACATGGAAAATTCCAAAGCGGACGCGCCAGATTGATCCGAACGTAAAGCAGAGACCCTTCCGGCCAGGTTTCTCATGGTGTTGGAGAGAACTTCATCGACCGCTGACATTGGAATGCTCGCAGGCTCAAAAGACCAGTTGGCTTCTGCTCGGGATTTTGGCGGTCGGCATGATCAATCCGGCATCCTTGCACCCGGCGCCATTCGGGCTTTGCTGGTAGATATTGCTCGTTCCGTTGATCAAGACCGTGTTTGTGACCATCACAAAGCAGTCCGCACCGTTCGTCGACTTGTTGACGGCGCCGCTGACCTGGACGTTCGCATTCGGCAAGTAGACCGCGCCGGTGATGTCCCATGTGGGATTGTTGCCGTTGTAGGTAATGTCGACACCGTTGTTCAGGGCCGGATCCTGGTAAATGGCTACGCCCGGAAACAACGCCAGGGGTGAGCTCGGCGCCTGAATGTTGATGACGCCGCCATGACCCGTCGAATTATCCGTCAAGGCGTGCGTGTAATTTCCACCAGTCCCGGAAAACACAATGGTCAACGCGGAGCCATTGGCGGTGCTCAGCGTGTGGCCGTTGAGGTCCAGTTGCCCGTTCTGAATGACAAGGACGGCTCCGGTCAGGTTATCCGGTGAGGTAATCACAACGTTCCCGGTCAGCTGCACGTCTCCGCACACCTGTACGGAGCCATTGAGAGACTTGCTGCCAGACCAGAGATTGCTTGCGGGCAGCGGTGGATCTTTCTTTTTGGTCGGCTCCTGTGGATACGCGTTTGTACCCGCGCCGCAGCTATTGGCCAAAATATGGCCCGCCAATCCGGAATAAGGATCAGCCACGACCGGTATGTTGGACTTTTGTTTTGTGCCGCACCCGGAGTTGGTTCCGGCCGCCAAACCGTAATTGGCTTGGAGGTTCGAGCCATTACAGGTAGCCGCGGAATCGGACATGACACTGCAGCCGGTAAAATCCGAATTCGGCGCGCCGTTGGTACGGATGCCCGTGCCGGATTGACTGAGCGTCAAGGCACAGCGGTTGCTGGATTTTGCGGCCCGAAAAATAACGCGAGGCGGCTGTTGTGCGTTCCCCGGTTCCAAAATGGCGGCTATTTAGGCAGGGGACCTATGAACGTTTGTTTAGTTTGTTCGTTATCAGCCTAAGGAAGAACGAAAGGTGGCGCGGCTCTTTGGCTGCTCTTTAGCCGGCTTATTTCTGGCCATGCTGGCGTTTAACGCTTTGGGCCGATAAGCGGCCGGCAGCAATTCAGATGCCGCCATGTGAACATGGGCGTCGAAACTAACAAATGGAATTTACTGAAACACCAGTTTGATGCGTTGGTGCGTGGTGAAGGCGTGGATGGTGACAGCATAGAAAAGACCTTCGATGCTCAAATTCGTCGCCGCTTCGCCGAATTAATAAAGCGGACTGCGGAGCCGCCGAAGCTGAACCGGAACGCCCGCCGCTCCCCGCGCGTTTCATAAGGGCCATTGCCAAAGATTTGAAAAGATGAACCAACGTGACCTCGAACTTTTAGACAAAGAACTGTGGGGGGTTAGCCCTAGTCCTCCACGCAGCGGGGACATCATCGGGGCGGTTTTCGTCACGGCATTTTTGGCGGGTGTCGCCATCGGCGGCGTTCTATTTACGCACGACAGCAAGCAGACACAAATCGCGTCGCATGATGCGGTGGCTGCGATTTCTCTTCTCAATGGTGTTCCGCCCGTTCGGGAACAGCTGGCGCGCTAACCGAGTCGGCCACTTTCATTATTTCAAACCCGAACGCGATGTCCGCTATTGGCACAAAGCAGACATGCGCCAGTGCACTGCACATGTCCGCTTTTGACCCAAAGCGGACATCGCAAGGTTGTCCGGCTTGGTGCCCCAAAGGGCAATTTATTTCGCGCAGCGTTGACGTGAGAATCGGCGGGATCGGGGAGCACGGAGGTCGACGATGACCCGCATGAATTTAGTTGCTATCGCTGCTCATGCCGGTGCGTTTTTCTGGCTACAGCCGGCCCAAGCTTACGAGGCCCCGTGGTGCGCGGTAATTCAGAACGGCACAAGCAGCGTGTATTGGGATTGCCAGTATAGCTCGTTCGAAGACTGCTACCGCAGAGGCAATATTTTGGGTGGCAACCGTGGCTTCTGCAATGTGAGCCCGTACTATGTCGCCGACGCTGCAGAACACACGCGCTCAACGAAACACCGCGCTCGCCCGCAGTAGCAGCAGCACCGGACATGTCGTTATTGTCCGTTATTGGCACTTAGCGGACATCGGCCTTCTCATAGGAGGCAGTCATGAAAGCACATCAACCTTTCTGGTCGTTGAGACTAAGTGCTGCAGCAATAATTCTCTCGTCCTCAATTACAATAAGCTTTGCCGATAACTTCACGCCCATTCCAAAGAATAAGATCGCCCAGGGTGGTTGTGCTCTCAATTGCCAGGTTCTTTTTAACCAATGCCTACAACTTTGCGGAAGCAATTGTTTTTCGACTAGCTCCAATAGACTGCCGGTAAGCCGGAATTGCGATGTTGAACAAATCATCTGTCTACAAGGCTGCCGGGTTGTACCGGGGGGCTGAGTGCGGCGACGGGTGAAACTTACAAAGATAAACGCCCGGCCCTTGGGGGATCTAATGATTTGTGCAGCGCCAATGTCCGCTTTCGGGGGTAAAGCGGACGCGACGAATGCGGTTATCGAGTAGAAGGCGCACAAGACGCTGCGCATTACCCCCCCGACTATAGACTGCTGTTGTGACAAATAGGGTATGGTCGCTAAGAGAATTTGTTGAGTGAACGTCAAATTAGTAGGAGGGCAAAATATGCCCTATCACGTTAGAATAACCACCGACACCGATGGCCTCATAAATGATGCAAAGCCGTACCCAACCTTAGCAGCGGCAATGCAAGTTGCCGGTTTGTCGCTAAAGACAGGCGGCGCAACTACTGCATGGATTGAAGATGACGATGGGAATGTTTGTGCCAACACTGACGATGTGAAAAAGCATTGCGGGTTGACTTGAGTTCAAATTAGCACGCCATGAATGAATGGCGGGATACGGTCCCATTTAATGTCCGCTATTGGCACTTAGCGGACATCTGACCTGGTCTCGTTTAGTTCAATGATTATTCTGGGTAGAAGCCTGAGGCGACCAAGCCCGGAGCGCTATCGATTGTTACCTTTTTCACGAAGGTCCATTTCTGCGAAGGCTCAGTCTGTCCCGGCTTCGGAAACATGTAGTCGACCCATCCTGATCCCTTCGTTTCAGCTGTCTTTATAATTTCATTATGAAATGGCTTGCCCTTTGCATCCTTTTGTCCACTCACGTTAGTTCCTTCACGCTTCGGAAAAGCGGGATTGAGCAATACGTTCGCGTTCATATCGTAGACAAACAGATACGTGTCACCGTGGAACCACTCGCTGTCTTTCTTTCTGAAATCCTCGAAAGCTGCCTTCCCTTTATTATCGATGAGTGCCGCAGCTTTGGCGACCAGCGCTTCGACTTGTTTTGCTCTTTCTGACGGAGGCGGACCTTGCTGAGAAAATACCGGTGAAGCAGCCGCGACAATTGTCGTAAGCGCAAGCCCCATAAATAGAGCATTGGCGTTCATTGGGGACCTCTGTCTTTATGTAAGTGCGCCGCCCCCTGCTAGTGACGAAGAGATGCTACCGCCGTCGATGCATCGCGCCAAGTAGGGCTAGGTTTTGCCTCATGTCCGCTAATGACCCGAAGCGGACATTGAGCATAGCTGTGCTCGCTGGACTCGGCGGTTTGTTTGTAAAATGGTGGTGAAGTGTTTCTTTTCCACCGCTCGGGTCTTTCACGACTCATTCTCGAAAAGGACGCGCGTGCACATGACCTCAATGACGGTTCACCTTCGTAGTATTCCGGATACACGAGCCGCGCTCGGCTGGGCGGAAGGGCATACAATCGTTGTCGACCGCCCGGACGGAAAAGCCGGCGGCATGGGTCTCGGGTTTAATGGAGGACAGCTCCTCGGTCTCGCGATCGGCGGCTGCTTCTGCAACGATCTGCAATACGTTGCCCACGAGATGGGTGTCTATCTGACCTCTATTGAGGTCGATGTCACGGTTGACCTGGAGGGAAGCCCGCTGCTCGCGACACATGCGAAAATCCGAGTGGCTGTGGAGGCGGCCGACAAATCCACGGATGTGAACAGCATCATCCAGCGCACGCGGGACATCTCGACCGTCAGCAACTCACTTAAACGTGGCGTGCCGGTTGAATTTCTGAACGATGCGTAGCGTTGCGAGGTTCTCGCCTCGCGATGTCCGCTATTGGCACAAAGCGGATATAAAGTGCTCAAATCATGTGCGAGCGAAATGCAATCGAAATAAACACCGCGTAAAAAACGCATTTTCTGGAGCCCGGTTGTCATAAAGGCGATTGCCACCTTGACGAGCCAACCACCAGTTATGCAGATTTTATCCGTGGCGACAGTTGCTGACCGGCGTCGCGCCAAGAACTCCTTCGCCGTGGCCCGGACGCGCAGGTGGCAACAGAGGGTGTAAGAGGCCGTCAGGCCTCTGGGGGCGTACATCATGACATCGCGAAATTTATTCGCGGGCGCTTTCGCGTCTGTCTTTTTGCTCCTGTTCGGGGTGACGGCGCCAAGTCACGCCCTCACTTATAACGTCACTAATTTCGTCTTGGGGGTGAACAGCGTTACCGGCACGATCACCACGAACGGCCATTTCGGAGTTTTGTCGTCTACCGATATTACGGGCTGGAACTTGGCGGTTCATGCCGGCCCCGACATCGGAATCTCTATCGGTGCGAACCCCTTCATGCTTGGAAATCCGTTGCTGGCGAGCTCCAGTGTCATCGATTTTGAGCCGACCAGCGGCACGGTCGGTTTCGTGAACGGCCCTGTCATCTGGGAATTGTTAGGTTCGAGCATCACTCCACCTTTCGGGGGAATGCAGTTTGTGACACTTTTCGAGAACAATACCGTTCCGTTTACGGCGCCAGTCAGCGACTTCCCAATAGCCGTAGCCGATTTAACGCCGCCGGCCGACACGCCACTTCCTGCCACATTGCCGCTCTTCGCCACCGGCCTTAGTGCATTAGGTCTGATGGTGTGGAGGAGGAGGCCAAAGGCACTTGCCGTGTGACCAAAACATCAAATCCAATTTCGGAGAGCCCGCCGCGAGGCGGTCTTTTTATTAGGCTCGGCAGGCGCTCGGTATTTAGTCCCTATCGGGAGCTCCCAACGGGAAAAAGCTCCGGTATGGACGTGCTTCGTCAACGACACGGGCGACAGACGGTCGCATGAGAAGGCGTACCCGATAAGCTTTAAGCGCCGAATAACTGTTCGGGATCGGGTGCACCCAGTCGGAATAGAATAGCGCCGGAGCAGCTGCACATTCGGCGATTGTAAAGCGGCCGCATGCCGCCCATTCGCGCTCTTGCATACGCCGGTCCAGCCATACGTAGCAGCGATCCAGTGTCGCATGCGCGTCCGCGACGCCGCGAGGATCCTTCTCGCCTTGTGTGCGCAGGGCGTCGCCAACGATCCGTTGCATTGGCGTCTGGACGTAATCATCGAAAACGTCAGCAATCATGCGCGCCTCGATCGCCTCGCGAGGATTGTTCGGCACCATCGGAGCAGCTTCTCCATGGAACAGGTCGAGATGTTCGATAATGGCATTGCTTTGAGCGATCTCCATGTCCCCATCGATCAACGCGGGAAACTGTCCAGTCGGAGATAGTTCAGCGATACGCGCTTGGTTCTCAGGATGATTGGGATCCACTATCCGGAATGTGAACTTCACGTCGCGCTCATAGAGCGCAATCAGCGGCTTCCAAACGAATGAGGCAAACGGATGCCCATACAGTATTGGCGTCATTACGTGATTCCGGTGTGTTGAAGTTATTGTGATGATTTGTATAGGTCCGCCAAGTACGGCAGATATACGACCACCCTTCAGCCACACCCGACGGTTTAGAAACAATTCTTGCCGGTCAGAGGTATGACGGTAGCTATTGGGTCAATGTCGCTGATTGATTTGAGGAACGTGCACTTCGACTACGTCAGGTTGTCTTTGGTAACAATCGGGTGTGTCTCTGGCTCAAGACATAAGTTCTTTCAAGAAGATTGCGGTACTGACTGCGCTGACGATATTGGTTGGTGGCGCAGAAATTTCGTCTGCTGCCACAATCTTTCAGCCCCAAAACTATGGCCCTCTACAAGGGCCTGATTCATCTACTACCCTTTCCTATAATCTGTTCGATCCATCGTTAGGGACGCTTTCAGGTGTGACATTTGACTTTGCGGGGCAATTTTCTGAAACCAACCTCGTGAACTTTACTGCCAATCTAGATGTTAATGCCACCATCTTCCTCACCGTGATCGGTACGGGAAACGGATCGGTGCAGAATGTTACTAGTACCGCCACTGCTAGTAGTGCCGCTGTTGTGGCCGCGTTCACCGGGCTTGGTACTTTTCCCGCTGATTTTCATTATCAGTCCGCTTGTGGGCCCGGCATAGCAACTTGCGGCACAGGCTGGAGCGGCAGTCTTGGCATCACCTATAACTTTATTCCCTCCACTGCCGCCGAAACTCCACTGCCCGCCGCACTCCCGCTCTTCGTCACTGGCCTCGGCGCGTTGGGTCTGCTCGGCTGGCGCAGGAAGCAAAAGCAAGCCGCCTGATCAATTTGGTACGTGGCCGGTAAACCCCGGGGCGAAGTGCCCGGGTTTTTTTGGTGACGCGTCGACCGCTCACGATGTCCGCTACTGGCACTTAGCGGACATAGGCTAGTACACTGCACATGTCCGCTGTTGACCCAATCGGGCATCGCACGGTTAGATCGCCGGGTAATTCCCCGTCCAGTATGCTAGTTTGACCGGTACTTCGCGTTGGGGGAGTTAATGGGGGATTCAATGGATCGGCGGAGATTCGTCGGCACCTTCGCCGGCGGTCTTGTCATGGCGCGGTCTGTCGCCGAGGCCCAGCCTGCCGCGAAGGTCTATCGGGTCGGCTTTCTTTTGGGGGCGACAGCCGAGTCTGTGGCGTCGCTGTTCAACGCGCTCGACGAGGGGCTACGCGATCTCGGCTACATCGAGGGCCGAAACCTCGTCTTCGAGCGTCGGTACGCAGATGGCAAGATAGAGCGGCTACCGGAGCTTGCAGCCGAGCTTGTGCAGCTGCGGGTAGATGTGATCGTCACCGGTACGAACATACACGTCGCGGCCGCCCGGGGCGCGACGTCGACAATACCGATTGTCATGGTCTTCGCGGCTGACCCCGTGAGATCTGGATTCGTCGCGAGCCTGGCTCGGCCGGGTGGAAACACCACCGGTCTGAGCGCTGACGCAAGCCCTGAGCTGTGGGCCAAATACCTCGCTCTGTTGAAGGAGATTGTCCCCAAGCTTTCGCGGGTCGGGGTACTCGGGCAGGTATCATCCCAGGTCGGCTTCGCAGAGCTCGACGCAGCCTCGCAAAAGCTCGGTGTCGCGCTCGAGGTCGCCGATATTCGGACTGCGGACGATTTGAATGGTGTGTTTGACGCGATGGTCGCAAAGCAAGTTGGCGCTGTCCTGACGGTCGTCGGTCCGCTGACTTATCTGCTTCGACAATCGATTGCAGAATTGGCGCTTAAGCATCACCTGCCCACAATTACCAACACGGGCCAGTTCGCGCATGCAGGTATGCTCTTAAGCTATGGGCCGAACCTCACAGATCTCTATCGGCGAGCCGCAAGCTATGTCGACAAGATTCTGCGTGGAGCCACGCCAGCCGATCTACCGGTCGAGCAGCCGATCAAGTTCGAACTGGTGATCAACCTGAAATCCGCGAAGGCGCTCGGCATCACAATTCCATCAGCGCTGCTTACGAGCGCTGACGAGGTGATCGAATAAGGTTGCCGAAGGCCGCTGTTTGCACAAAACGGACATCGCCTAGTGCACTGCACGTGTCCGCTTCCGGCACAAAGCGGACGTGGTCCGGACATCGCAGAATGTCCGCTAATGACCCGAAGCTGCCACTCAAATTCATTCCGCTGCCACGCATTGCTCCACTCTGCCTCAACTGTATATTGCGCTATCGTTATTCCGGATGGCGAGCGAAAATATGGTGTCTTCTACTCGCATGACCCTTCTAGTCGGGACAACTAAGGGCGCGTTTTTGATTTCTGACGACAATGACCGTCGCGGCTGGGTCATTCAGGGTCCGTACTGTGACGGGTGGCCAATCAATCACGTGATTGGAGATCCTGAGACCGGAGTCATTTGGGCGGGGGGTGGCGGCGAATGGCACGGCGCAGGTATCTGGCGCAGCGAAGATGGTGGTACGAGTTGGAAGGTCACCCGACTTACAAAGGGAAAGATGGACGATTGGGCCGCCAATGATCCCAATTTCGCAAAAATGATCGGTTGGACCGACGAACCGCTGCCGTTTACCGACGCATTCGCTCAAATCTGGTCGCTCGGCTACGCGCACGGTACGCTGTATGCCGGCACCAAACCAGCGAACCTTCTGGCAAGTAAGAACGGCGGTAAAGATTGGAATCGGATACAAGCTCTGACGGATCACCCGTCTGCCAATAGCTGGAACCCCGGTGCCGCTGGGCTGGTGCTGCACACCATCGTGTCTGATCCAGGCAACCCGAAAAAGCTCTGGGTTGGAATCTCTGCGGCCGGCGTATTCGCTACCGAGGACGGCGGAGCGACCTGGGAGCGCCGCAACCGCCTCTCGAACGTCGAAGCATCTGGTCACCACGACCACCCAGCCGCGCCACGCGACGGTGAGGTCGGACACTGCGTTCACAACATGGTACGTGCGCCGGGTACAAGCGACGTGCTTTACCAGCAGAACCACCATGGTGTCTGGCGCTCGGCCGACGGCGGCCGAAGCTGGAACGACCTGACCAATGGGTTGCCGTCGACTTTCGGCTTTCCGATCCGCGTCCATCCGCGCGATCCGAATACTATCTGGACGTTGCCACTCAACGGCGACATGGCCGGACGTTTTCCACCCGACGCGGCCGCGGCGGTCTGGCGGTCACGCGACGGCGGGCAAAGCTGGCAGGCGATGCGCCAAGGTCTGCCGCAGCAGGGTTGTTTCTTCACTGTGCTCCGTCAAGCGATGGCTGGTGATGAACGCGATCCAGCGGGAATCTATTTCGGCACAAACAGTGGGTCGGTCTTCGCGAGCTTCGACGAAGGTGAGAGTTGGCAGGAGATCGCCCGTCACTTGCCAACGATGCTTGCTGTCGAGGTGCTCGAACGAAGATGACATCTGTCGGTCAACCGCAATTGCCACGCGCGCCAGCAATTCGATGCACTCATTAGTTGCTCGTGTGGTGATCAATAAATAGTTCGCAACGAATTCCAGCCTGTCGCATCCGCTGGATTATCGCGATAGCGGCGCGCCACCGATCAAATTCCAGTTTTTGCTGGGCGTTAAAATTGTCGTCGGGTCTCGCTGAATTGCGAACAATACTGGATGGCATTCACAAACCCCCCGCTGTCCCGGCGACTTTGAGGCTAGCGGATACTCTCGTAATGACACGACACAAACGTGTGAACGATCCGCGGCTTTTTGCATCTTGACTTGAGGATCTCCGCCCAAGCCCGTGCAACTCAAAACATCCAAGGTGATATCGGAAATGTCCGTTATTGGCACAAAGCGGACATCCGAGTCCTCCAGTTTCCCCAGGACTATCCGCCTGGTGCCCCAAAGGGCAATTTATTTCGCGCCGCGTTGACGTGAAAATCAGCGGGTTCGGGGAGCACGGAGGTTGACGATGACCCGCATGAATTTAGTTGCCATCGCTGGTCTTGCCGGTGCGTTTTTCGGGCTACAGCCGGTCCAGGCTTACCAGGCCCCCTGGTGCGCGGTGATCCAATTGGGCCCAGGTAGTAACTATTGGGACTGCCAATATCACTCGTTCGAAGACTGCTACCGCAGAGGCAATATTTTGGGAGGCAATCGTGGCTTCTGCAATGCGAGCCCGTACTATGCCGCCAACGCTGCAGAACACCCGCGCTCAGCGAAACGCCGCGCTCTCCCGCAGTAGCAGCATCACCGGACATGTCGTTAATGTCCGCTATTGGCACTTAGCGGACATCGCCTAGTGCACTGCACATTTCCGCTTTTGACCCATAGCAGACATTAATGGCCCCTTCCGGCCGCGCGGTTTTTCTGGGTAGGATGGTCTTTGTCTTTTGGGCGGGGCATGAGCCGGCGCGAGTTCATTAGGCTAGTGGGAGGCGCGGCCATTTGGCCTCTCTCTGCGCACGCCCAACAGCCCGCGATGCCCGTCATCGGCTATCTTTCAACCGGCACGGCTCAAAGCGACGCCGAACCGTATTTAATTCCCTTTCGCCAAGGACTGAATGCGCTTGGTTACATCGAGGATCGAAATGTCGCGATCGAATATCGCTGGGCAGAGTTCAAAAATGAACACCTGCAGGACTTGGCGGCCGATCTGATCCGTCGGCCCGTCAACGTTATAGCTACTATCGGTGGCACGCCACCGGCACTTGCGGCCAAGGCTATGACAACAACAATTCCGATCATTTTTTACAGTGGTGTCGATGTAGTTAAATCTGGCCTTGTTGCCAGCTTGAACAGACCGGGCGCCAATTTGACCGGCATCGCGGCCCTGCAAGCTCAATTGATTGGAAAGCGTATCGAGTTGTTAAGTGAAACAGCGCGCAAAGCACAAATCATCACATTGCTCGTCAATCCGACCAATCGCTATACCGACACAGAAACAGAAATACTTTATGGAGGGGCGCGATCTTTAAATTTGCAATTGAACATAGTGCGCGCAACCTCCACCACTGAATTCGAAGCGGCTTTCAAAGAAATCAAGGATCTCAGGACTGAAGCACTCCTGATCAGCGCCGACTTGTTCCTTCATAGCCAACGCGAAAAACTCGTTTCATTGGTAAATTCGCATGCACTGCCGACCATTTATCCATGGCGTGAATACGTAACTGCTGGCGGATTGATGAGCTATGGCCCAAGCCTAGTCGATGCCAGCCGGTTGATCGGAATTTACAGTGGAAAAATTCTCAGGGGCGCCAGTCCAGCTGAATTGCCTGTCGAGCAAAACACAAAGGTCGAATTCGTGATCAACCTTAAAACGGCGAAGGCGCAGGGTCTGGCATTCTCCCTGCCGTTGCTAGGCCGCGCCGACGAAGTAATCGAATAGAGGCATGTCCGCTATTGGCACTTAGCGGACATGAGGATTGAAGATGAGCGCAGTTCAACCGCACATTCCGACGGAAGTTTATCTGGATTTCTTGGGGCGAACGATCCCGGTTCGCTGGGATTACCACGCCATCCTGATGGTCTCGATCTGGTTCGTGCTGGTTCCGATTTGCATTCTCGTCATCAGATTCGGAAAACCGAAACCGACGCTAAACGGCATCCGGGAGAAAGTATCGATCTGGCACGCTGCCTGGTGGTGGTTCAGCGTCCACAAATACGGGCTGATGTTTTCGATCGGCCTGGCGCTCGCGGGCGCGATCGTGGCTGTTACCGTCAGCGGCGGCTTCAGCGGCTCGCTGCATTCAATCTTCGGCATTGCGACGGTCGCCCTGGGATGTTTGCAGATCATGGGGGGCTGGCTCAGGGGCATCCACGGCGGCAAGAACTACTACACCGCCGATCCGAACGATCCCAAGACCTGGTTCGGCGACCACTACAACATGACGCCGCGCCGGCGGAAGTTCGAGGCCTATCACAAGACCGCAGGCTATTTCGTGTACTTCTTCGCAGCCGGTGCGGTCACCTCCGGCCTGATGCAATATGCCATGCCGGGGCTGGCGGAATTCATTATCGCTATGGTGCTCATCGCGTTCGTGCTGTCGGTCGTGCTGGAGTACAAAGGTTTCCGCTACGACGGCTATCGCGCGGCGCATGGCTACAGCCTCGAACATCCCTTCAACAAAGAGCGCGAATTTCGGTAACGCAGCACCGCGCGGCCGCCTGACCGCGGTCTTTTTGTTGCGGTGCATGAGTCCGCTATTGGCACAAAGCGGACATACCGAGTTGCACCGCGCATGTCTGCTTTCGGGGTAAGAGCGGACATTGCCGATCGCGACGGCGCCGACGATCAGCGCGGCGAAATGCCCTCACAAAACATTGGCTTGAAATCACAAGACCTGGCCGGTGCTGTCGTGTTGTAAAGCAGCATGACCAACGCACACGCAATCAAGCTGCTCTCACCAAGGACCAGATCACTGCTGCGCCTGCACGCGGAAGCCATCGGCGTGGACGAGGCCACACTCGCCAGCGACCTGTTTGAGATGATGGTGCAAGACGCACAAAGCCTTCAACACGCAACTCTTGTGCCGGAAGCAGGCGCGGGCAGATAGAGGCAACGACATGACAACCGAACTGGACAAGCGAATTGCTGTCGCCCTGTCGATGACCGCTGGCAGCATCGGACCGTTGTGCGGCACGGTGCAAGCTCTGAACAGAATTCACAAAGACCTCAACGCACGGCTTGCCTCTGGTCGATTGACCGACGCGCAATACGCGAACAAGGCCCGTGAGCTTCTGAACGTACTCCGCAATTTCGACGGCCTCATTTCGGAAGCGTGAACGCGATGAAGGCAAGCGGCGTTGCGACCGAACTGGACAAGAGAATTGCTGTCGCCATCAAAGCAACGGCTGGCAGCATCGGGCCGTTGGGCGGCACTGTAAAACGCCTGAACAGCATTCACGAAGCCCTCAAAGCGCAGCTTGCCGCCGGTCTGTTGACCGACGCGGAATACGCGGAGGAAGCAGGCGGGCTTCTGAACATACTCAGCAACTTCGACGGCCTCATTGCGGAAGCCGCCAACGGCACTTCGCGATGAAGACCGGCATTGGACCAGTGCGCGTCGATGGCATTCCCTGTCGGCTGATCGAATTTGAAGACGGCAGAGGCCGGATCGAGAGTTGGGTAAACGGGCGTTGGGTGCCCGGTGGCGCGACCATCATAAGGTTGATGATGGGTGCGCCCTGCGCGGACCCGGAAACCGCAGGGATGAATTCAGAAAACCCGGTCGAGTCTGTGATCAGGCCGCCCTGTCGTGTGCTGGAATTGCGGGAAAGGCTTAGGACATGGACCGTGCCGGTCGTCTTCGTGCTTGGCATGGCGACCTTACTTTATTTCGTTCGTCACGAATTGACGGCGTTGCCGTGGTAACGCGACAGCCGCGATGAACGTCATCGCTTCAACAAGTGTTCTCAGTAGCCGTAAATAAAGCCGAGAATGCGTGGGGCGAAATACGCTTGAACGTCGCCGTCGCGCGGAACCGGCCTTCGTTAATTTAGCTCACAGTACCTTGGCTCTGACGAAGCGGGGGTCACGCCATCGAGCAGCGCCCATCAAGCAGATCCTTCGGTGTCAACACGCCCTCGAATGTTCGCTTTCGGGGGTAAAGCGGACATCACGGCATCCTTCAGGCGATTGTACCTGCTGCGTCTTTCGCGGTAATTTTTACTAACGTTGGTCGTGGGCGGCATAAATGCACCGACATCGTCTGATGACATTCCTTATTTCGCTGCCTTTGGCTGCGGCGTTCTTCGCTTACACAGCATCTGCGCAGGTGCCAGGCCCGATGAAGGCCACCGCGCCGGAGAAGATGATGCCGAGAGACAAGGCGCAAAAGATGCGTGAGTGCGAAAAGCGAGCCGATCAGCAGAAGATAAAGATGGAAGACCGCTCCCGCTTCGTGAATGAGTGCGTTGAGGCCCGGGCAAAATAGGCCAGTCGCCCTTACCCGCGACCCCGCCGCTGCGAATGACCGCTATTTGCACTTAGCGGACATAATGTAGTGCACCGCACACGTCTAGTTTCGGGGGTAAAGCGGACATGACGTTTTGCGCTGCACATGTCTGCTTTTGACCCAAAGCGGACATCAGCCCGACTGCGGCGCGGAGCGACGCGATAAATTATAGACCGGCGGTCTCAGTAATATGTTTCACGCTACCAGGCGCATCCCATTGCGCAGGTCCTACCATTCGTCCAATTTCGCGTTGATCGGGGCCTATCAGGACAGTGGTGGGAATGCCGGTTATCCGAAGCCCATCCATAACGTTCTTTGAGGGATCGACGTAAATCGAAAGATTGTTCAAGCCCAACCTTTCGTAGAAAGACCGCACACTTAGATCTCCAGAAACGTCGATCGAAATTGGCACAATTTTGATGTTTTTGTTCGCAAGGAGCAGCGCAAGGTGATTGAGCGATGCCATTTCTTCCTTGCACGGAGCGCACCATGTCGCCCAGACGTTCACTAAAATAAAGGTGCCGCGGAAATGGTCTAATGTAAGGCTGCGCCCCGAACCGTCCGAAAACGTAAAATCTGTCAACTGCCGAGCGAAGTCATGAACGATCAACTCTGCAGCGGGTAATTTAGGCGGAAATAATTTGTGGAGTAAGGGCGGAAATGCAACGAACGCGCACACAATTATCAGGATCGGAATTATTAACGAACGCCGCATAGCGTGCACATAGAGTTTGATGTGACAAGTGTCAGGGTCAGCTATTAGCAGTCGGTCCTGACGAACGAAAGACACGAGTTGGTCCTCTGAAGATGCGTCAGAAAATTTCGGCCCCGACGCGCCACATGGAGTGGACGTCGGGGCCTTATTTTGCCACTAGCGAAAGGGACACTCGCGCTAACAGCAAAATCCGGAAAAGTTTGCATGGCGCGGCCCACAGCAGCGCTGAAAAATTCACGGACCTAACGGCTGGCGGGCGTTAGCGGTGCCAATTGGAGAACCGCTAAAGCGGGGTCCCGATTATCCCCCGGGGTAGGCTGAGATCAGGGTTGTCCCCTGCGCTTATGAAAGCGAAGACGGCAACGATAATAGCGATCGCAACGCCGCCGCTGACAATCCACGATGTGTAGAAGGTGTCATCAATTTTGTTGCTGCGCCGATTGGTGTTCGGCTCGCTTTGATAGGTCATGACTGTCAACGGGACTAAGCGGCCGAAGTTCCGCTATTGGCGCTTAGCGGACATCGCCTAGTGCGCTGCAAATGTCTGCCAAAGCGGACATCCTTCAGCGGTCAGCACGGCGCTTGTCCTGATAAATAGGCATGTTTACTGGGTATTTACGCGATAGATACGGCGTGTTTATATCGGGTCGTGGTGTGGATCACTAAACGCGGGGGCGCGTTATGACCTCGACTTTTCGATTTTCCAACGTCACGTACGGCTTTATCGCATTTTTGTTTTCTATCTGCGCTGCGATTGTTCTGACGTGTATCGCAAGTTCCCAATCATTCGCGATCACTTTGACGGTGCAGGGCGGGGGAAACGGCCTGACCTGCACTCCCGCTGGATATAATCTGACTGGTTCTACGCCAGCCGCCAGCAGCGCGGTTTGCTCCGAGACTAACGGAACTTTTGCGGCGACCGGCGACGTTGCGTCCAGCGCTAGCGCCGGCCACGTCGGCGCATCTACAAACGTCGCGGCGATCGGCCCTGCCGCCGGAGCCAATTTGCTAGGGACGGCTATCTATAACGACGTTTTCTTCTTCCACTCGTCGATCCCAACACAGACCAGCACGACGGTCTCGCTCAACCTGGATGCGATAGGCACGATGGCTATCGGCGGGCTGTTTGCGGTCGCCAGTGTCAGCATGCAAGCCAATATCGGTGGCTCCGTTAGCCTTCTCACAAGTACCCTCGACACGACGGCGCCTGCGACGTGCAGCAGCACGTTCAGTGGCAACGGGGGCTGCTCGGGCGCCATCTTTACCGGCGGCTCCGTGACGACGGCGTCTGCGCTGGTCGCCCTGGACACAGCCGTGTTCGTTCAATTACGCCTGGATGCAAGTGTGAGCGCAGCAGCTACCGGATCCTCGTCCAGCTCCCAGTTCAGCAACAGTCTGGATTTCCCGATCGGCGTGGCGCTCTTCAATCTCGCTCCTGGCATCACAGTAGACGACGCGCCGGACAGCTTCGTGACCAACAATATTTTCGCACCGCCGACCGGCGCTACGCCGCTCCCCGCGGCGCTGCCGCTCTTTGCCGGGGGACTTGCTGCGATTGGTTTGCTCGCTCGACGTAGAAAGCGGAAGCAAGCCGTCTAACCAAAGTTAGTATGTAACCGGGAAACCCTCGGGCGAAATGCTCGAGGGTTTTTATTGAAAGGCCGATGCCCTCACCATGTCCGCTTTCGGCAGTAAAGCGGATATTGCTCGCGTCAAAGGAATGCGAGAGGCGCGTCAACAATAGGACGCGGTGAACCCTCTTTTGCTTCGCTCAGAGCTTCTTAGCCCACCGCTTCGCATACCAAAGGGCGATGGCAATGCATGCAGATACCGTGGCCGTCACCACCGGCTCCGCCCATTGAGGTGGAAAGTGCGACGGGTGCGCGAAGATATCGCCAGCGAACGTCGCTATCGAGCTGATTGTCACCTGCCGAGCAAGCGAGTTAGTCGTCCGATCCATCTGTGCAAGGAGGACAACCGCAACAGCTGCGCCAACAGTCCCACAAACCGAAGCGCGGAGTACGTGCTCGAAACTCAATGCTCGCAAAACATCGGAGCGCGTCATTACGAGAAAGCAGGCAAGCCAAGCCCCAGCAAATTTTTCGGCAGCAGGACGGACAAGCCCACTCGCACGCAAATCGGCGAATGCAAGGGTACCGGACTTGGCACTTGTCATGGATTGCCCTTTCTTGGTTTGCGGTGATACTTCCACAAAATAAATAACGATCCGAGTTCGAAGTGGCAAACCGGAATGCACTGCGCAGACGATAGATCGCTACGCTAATTGTGGGTCAAAACTGACTGACAAGCGCGTGTTCGCACTCACGTCTGGGTCAAAGGCAATCGCAACCCCATCACGGCGGTGTGAGGGGGCGTAGCGATGATGCCGAAAGCGCGACTGAAAAGCGCGACTGAAATGGCCGCTTTCGCGGGCAAAGCGGACATTACGCTGACTTGAGGTGAGCGGTTGGTCAGCCGTTGCGGCCTTTGGTCCCAGTCTGCGCCTGAGCGATTTCGCTGCTTGACGATGCAGGCCCGACCAGCGTTTCCAACAGGCTGCGAATTTGCGCGGGTACGAATGGCTTCTGGAGCACAGGGATTTTTTCGTGGCGGGGTTCAACAAGGTAATCGTAACCCGTTACGAAGGCGAAGGGGACGCCAGCCTTCAATAGAAAGTCTGCGGTTTCTGGATCGCGTCGTCCACCGACACTAATGTCCAGAAGCACGGCATCAAAGTTTTTCTTGGCAAATTCCTGGCGTGCCATCGCAATGTTATGCACGGTGCCGGAAACTTCGTAGCCAATCTCTCGGACCATTTCCTCGATCATCAGTGCAATGAAAACCTCGTCCTCGACAATGAGGATGCGCGGAACGCGGTCACGAGCAGTTTGTGAAGGAAACGGGATGAAGGTCACGTAGGCGGCGGGAAACCCGGGTTTCTCGGCAGTCCCGGTCGACGAACTTTCTTGTGGGTGATCCTGCATCTGTCCTACCCCGTCGCAGTTCTCAGAGCCTATGTTTCCGAGAAACGCGCCGCTCGAACCAAAGTTCCACCCGAACAGCTGGGCCGAATGCACGCGATTTGATCCAAAGCAGACATTCCGGAGCCAACGGGGGTAATGCAGACATCACGCAGACACGAAAGACTGGCTATCCGCAGGGCGAAAGCGCACGGTGGCCGTCTCGGCGCGATCTTCAGGGGTTTGCGATGAGCGGCCAAGATGCGGGTGCATCATTAGGGAAGTCTCCGGTGCTTCGCCGTGAAGCATCAGATGATGCTCTCATTTCCCTTTGCAGCCGCGTCGAGGCGCTGGCCCCCGCATCGATTGCAGGTCTGACGATTTGCAACCCGGCCCGCACTCATCTCGAACGTGCGATCTTTCCCCGACTGCCAGAGTTTGCCGCCGCGATCGCTGAGGTTCCATTGGCGCCGTCCGATTTTGGCAGCTGCGTGCAGGCGGTCGCGCGCGGTACGATCATCACCTGCACCGACATCGCGGAAGAGCAGCGCTTCGATCCACAGTGGCGGCGTTTGTGTCTCGATCACGGCATCCGCGCCCTGCAATCGCGTCCTGTCTATCTCCGCGATCGCGAACCTTATGCCACCTTCGTTTTGGCCTATCGAGAGCCGCGCCAGGAAAATGAGTGGAGCGCAGCATTGATGACGTTTGCTGCGGATGCGGCGAGCCTCATCCTCCAATATGACGTCGATTGCATCGCCGCTGAATAGCCGGCACTCACGTTCAAGTTTGATTTCCCGGGTTTCGATCATCGTGATATCCGCTTGTGGAACAAAGCGGACACCGCTTCCGCATCGCAAAATGTCTGCTTTTTGACCCAAGGCGGTCGCGGCTCATGTAAATCCTGGAAGAGTGTATGCTGACGAACGGCAATCCAACGGGAGCGCTGCGATGAGCATCATGTATCATGACGGCAACCGGAACCTGCAAGACCGCTTCGACAGTCGTCGCATCGCGGACCGACTGGAAGAAAAACTAACACGCGTGACGTTTAACGACGATGATAAGGCATTGATTGAGAGCGTCGCGTTTTTCTTTGTTGCCACCGCGGATGCCCGTGGTCGGCCGGATTGCTCATTTAAAGGCGGGCCGTCGGGTTTCGTGCGGATAACTGGCCCATCGGAGCTTGCGTTTCCCGACTATGACGGAAACGGCATGTTCAAAAGCCTTGGCAACCTGGTGGTCAATCCGAATATCGGGCTTTTGTTCATCGCCATGAACGACAAGCCGAAGCGGCTCAGGGTCAATGGGAGCGCACGGGTGAGCGACACCGATCCTTTAATTGGCAAGACTGTCGGTGCTCAACTCATCGTGCGGGTCGAAGCCCGTGCCATCTTTCCCAATTGCCCGCGCTATATTCCGACCATGCAGATCGTCTCGCCATCGATCTACACGCCGCAGCCAAAATGTGAGGCGCCGGAGCCGGCCTGGAAGAGCTTCGATACCTTTAGGGATGTCGTGCATCCACGCCAGCCGACTTGGAAAGGTTAGCTCCACGGCCAACGCATGTCCGTTGTTGGCACTTAGGACGTGACGTTTTGCGCTGCAAATGTCTGCTTTTGACTCAAAGCGGACATTACGAGCGCCAAAGCCATCGACCGACGCCTACCGCCGACAGCGCCCCCGCCAATTGGGCAATGATGAAACCTGAAACGCCGGTCGGAGCAATCCCAGCGAACGTGTCCGATAATGAGCGAGCAATGGTAACGGCCGGATTGGCGAATGAGGTTGAAGCAGTAAACCAATATGCCGCTGTGATGTAGAGCCCGACAGCGTAAGGGATCGCGGAAGGCGCGCGCGCGACACATCCAATGATGGTCAACAATAGACCAAAGGTCGCGACAAACTCCGCGAACCACTGACCGGGCCCGAACCTAAGTTTTGTTGAGACTTGGAGCACTGGCAGATCGAACATTAAATGCGCAGCCCATACGCCAAGAATTGCGGCGGCGATCTGCATCATCAAGTAGGCTGCAAGTGTTTGCCATGGGAGTTCGCCGCGTAACGCGAAAGCGATGCTCACTGCCGGATTGAAATGCGCCCCTGAAAGCGGACCGAAAATCAGGATCAGCACTACGAGGATGGCACCCGTTGGCAGCGTGTTGCAGAGGAGTGCGAGTGCTTCATTCCCGCCGGACAGCCGCTGCGCCATGATCCCGGAGCCGATCACGGTCGCGAGCAGGAAGGCCGTGCCAAGGCCTTCAGCGGCCATGCGCCGGGTCAGCGAGACTGCTTTGCGGCTCAACTGGACACCGTCGTGTCCGTGGCAGCCTTTGTCTTACCAATGGCATCAAGCTGCTTTTGAAGCGCCAACTTGTCGAGTTTGTTAAGCGGAAGGCTCGCAAAGATGGAAATACGATTATTGAGCATCCTGAAAGCGTCGGCGAAAGCGAGCCGGATTTCCGCTTCCGTCCCGGTCGCGGCGGCTGGGTCCGGTAGACCCCAATGCGCAGTCATTGGCTGGCCTGGCCAATACGGACAGGGCTCGTTTGCCGCGTCGTCGCAGACCGTAAAGACGAAATCGAGCTTGGGTGCGTCCGCTCGCGCAAACTCGTTCCAGCTTTTGGAGCGGAACTGACTAACGTCAAACTTCATCTGGCGTAGAAGGTTGAGCGTGTAGGGATGCACCTGTCGCTTTGGATGGCTACCTGCCG
Organism: uncultured Alphaproteobacteria bacterium; assembly: GCA_963743405.1. Taxonomy (GTDB): domain Bacteria; phylum Pseudomonadota; class Alphaproteobacteria; order Rhizobiales; family Xanthobacteraceae; genus Pseudolabrys. The sequence goes on from CAVUPX010000012.1 coordinate 147,730, forward strand.
AGTACGCGCGAAAGTTTCCATGTCCCTCCCGATTTAGGATCGCTTCCGCCATAACCGAACGTGCGGAATTGCCAGTGCATAGAAACAGCACATTGTAGACACGGTCAGGCACGGATTTTCTCCCGGGGCTTGCTCGGAATACAGTTCAGTTCTGCTAACAGCGGGGCACAGATTTCTGTGCGACCATTGCAGCAGTCGCGCATTAGAAAACGTACCAATGATTGGAAGCCATGAAGATCGGCGCAGTAATACATCATGCGACCTTCGCGGCGCACGGCGACCAAACTCGAGCGCGTCAATACGGCAAGATGAGCGGACATCGTGTTGTGTGGAACGCCGCAACTCCGCGCAATTTCGCCGGCTGCGATTTGGTCTGGATATGCCTTTAGCAGCCGACGAAAGACTTTGAGACGCGTTGATTGCGCCAAGGCTGTGAGCGCTTCGATTGCCGTATTTGCATCCATATGTCTAGACATATGGACATATTATGAAGCTGATGTGACAGCCGCAACGGTTTTCGTTTGATGTCCGCTAATGACCCAGCGCAGACGTTTGGCCGTGCCTCAAGGCATCGTGGCTGGTGATGAGAACGGCTTTGTTGCATCTACAACAAACATGACCAGGGCATTGAGATCGCTGGTGCCGCTGCTTGAGATTTCCATTGGCATGCCGGGACCATGGCCGGGCATGGATTGTCCCGCATCGACATGGTTCTCGCCGTGCGGGCTCTTCTGGCTTAGCTGTCCGGTCAGCACGTAGAAAGTTTCGGAGCCCGGATGTGTATGTATCGGCGTCTTGACCCCCGGCGGTCCGCCCGTGTTGTTGATGCGGAGCAAATACTCAGGCGCATCAATCGGGGGCACCGGCCCGATCTCGGCCACTTTGCTACCACCTGGAGCCGATGATCCACCTTTCGGGCCCAGCGTAAAGAGCCAAGCTTTGCCCGCCACTTCGGCGGGAAGCCCGGTCGGGCCCGCTGCCGCCTGCGCTTGCGCGAGCGTGGGAAAGGTGTCGATCCGCCAGAACAACGGTCCGGGCGGCAAGTGCTGTATTTTCTTCTCGGCGACGGGCTTGATTTCAAATTTCTGTGCCCATGCAGTCGATAGTGACAGTACCAACCCCGTCACAAGTGCTGCCACACATGTGATTAATCCCTGGAGTGATCGGCGAGTGATGCTGGACACTGTCCCAGCTCCATACTTTGACAACGCTGTCTCGCGCCGCCGTAAATATCCTAAACCCGGAGCCTCGACTGGGCGAGTGGATACGACATTGGACTTTATGTCCGCTTCTGGCACTTAGCGGGCATCCAAGAGCCCGGCCGCAGCGCGCCACGGCACAGCCGCGCGCAACTAAACGCCGTATTCATAAAATGCGACTGCGGCCTATAGTTATGACCGCGCCTTGTCGCCCCAAGTCGAAAGTGCGGTTGCCTCAAAGAGCGTCGCCTCTTTGCCCTCATCCGTGGCAAGCCACTGTTTGAGTTCCTGATCCGACTTCGGCTGGCGACCCTTCATACCTTCAAAGACATCACGCAGAATTTGCGCTTGGGTTTTCTCGGATTTCTCTATTTCGCTCATGGCGATTACTCCTATGAGAGAGACTACCGGAACAGAGTTTTCGGCGGAGAGGTAAGCAGCTGTGGGGCAAGGTACGACCTCGAGCGGTGACGGCATTGACATAGCGCAAACTTGGCTCCTGCAGATTGCTTATGACCAGAAGCGGACATCAACAGGGCGCGGACGCGAGCGCTCGCGCATTGATCCATGGCAATTTATTCGTCACCTTGTTGCTTGTCAGCGGCTGACAAAAGGAGGCTTAGTGATGTACGCGCTCATCATCGTAATCGGGGTGATCTCATCTGGCAGTTCAGTCATACCTGTGGGTGTGACTTCCCAAATTGTTGGAAAATTTAAAAACCTGGATGAGTGTAAGGCGGCTGCAAGTCAGCCCCACGCCGGAGGGCCTGTTGCGGATATCACGCTCGTAACCACCTGGGGGGTCAATTGGTATTGCACATACGCCGGTGCGAATTGATCCAGCTGACGGAGCGCGGCCGGAATGTCCGCTATTGGCACAAAGCGGACATCGAGAATTGAGGCTGTCCCCGGGTATCGTTATTTGCTGTCGGGGTCCGGCATTGCCGGCAGCATCCGGTTGAGGAGCTTGTTGAGTTCGTCTGGCGAAAGCTCCTTCGGTGGCGCGCGCGTCATTTCTCCGGCTTTCTCGCCAAAATGCACGAGACCAGGCATGAGAAGAACGACCAAAAGCAGCAACCACTGCGCCACCAAAAACGGAACAAGCGCGCGTAGGAATGGGCGGAAAGGTGCGGGATTTTTTGCAACGCCGCGCACCATCATGAGCGCATAGCCGAATGGCGGCAGCAGGAAGCTTGCTTGCAGCGTCAGCAAGATGAGCACCGAGACCCAGCGCGCGTCGGCAACGCGTATCAGCAAGGGCGGAATCACAATCGGCACGATCACGAAAATGATCTCGAAAGCATCGAGCACGAAAGCGCATAGCCCAATAACACCCAGCACCACGGCGACCGCGAGGCCGTCGCCGCCGGGAATAGCACCGACAAGGTTGTTCACGAGACGATCAGTGCCAAGAAGCCGCAGGATGAGCGTAAACGTGGTCGCCGCGAGCAGCAGAGAAAACAGTGCGCCGGTAATGGCGATTGCATCGTGGAAGAGACCACGCAAGGCAGAGCCATCGAGCCGGCCAGTGACCAGACCGGCAGTAAGCAGCGTGGTGCCACCCATGGCCGCTGCTTCGACCGCATAGAAATATCCGGTGGCGACTCCGCCCAGCAGCAGCACAAGTGCGGCCAGCGAGAATCCTGCAAGCAGCCACTGATTAAGGGTCAGCGGCTCCGGCTTCAACGTCCGGGTCGCTTTCCGGCCCGCCACCCACGCCAGCATCATGCACAACATCAGGAAAAGCCCCGCCGGCAACAGCGCGGCGTGGAACACATCCTGCGTATTGATGACGCGATCGATGCGGCCCGTCTGCGTGACCGCAATCGTGTGGGCCGATAGCATTGCATCGCTGAGCAAGATCAGGACCAGCGACGGCGGAATGAGGACGCCAAGCGTGCTTGCCACCGCGACGATGGCATCGCGGTTGGAAGCCGGGATGCCTTCAGCGTCCAATCGAGGCGATATTACCCGCGACAAGCCCAAAACGCTGGCGCCGACGGAGCCGTTCATGGGGCCGAGCAGGGCGCCCAGCACCATGCCAGATACGAGCGGCGCCGAGGGCTTGCGGGGCAGAACAGCGTTGCTCGCCCGATAGAGCGCGTCGGCAAGCGGAAGCCGATCGAGCAGGAGGCCCATCGTGACGTACAGTGGCAGGGCTTGCAGCAGATCGTTTTCGAACAGGTTGATCAGGCGTCCCGGCAGCGCCGAAAGGAGACTGAGCGGGAAGGTGCCCGCGACGAGGCCGAGCACCGCGCCGATGGATGCAGCGATGATCAGAACAAAAGCGGCAGGTAGACCGGTGCCGATAATGCCGACGCCGACGAGCAGGAGCAGGGCAAAACCGCTCCAGTCCATCAAGAATAGTCCTTAGGAATGGGCCGTGAAATATCGAGGACCGCTTGTGCGAAGATGGTCAACGCCATCACCCACAATGCCAATTTGATGACAAAGTACCCAGGGTTCGCGGTGTCCGGGAATGTTTCCCTTAACTGCAGCGACGAGATCACAATGGGCTTGCTCGCGATCAGAATAAAAATCGCCCATGGAACGAGCCCGGCGAGCGCGCCGGCTTTCCTGATGTAATGGCGAACGTGCGGTGAATAGCGTTGCGCAACAGCGTCCGCGGCCAAATGCGTGCCAACGCGGGTGGCCGCGGTAACACTCACCGCAACAAAAAGTGCGAACAGGATCTGGCCAAGATCATTGGCTTCGCGCGAATACGAGCGAAAAAAGTCCCGCAACGGCCACTGCAGGAACAGCAACAGGATCAGCGGCAGCGCCAGCCATTGCGCGCCGTCGATCACACCGGCAATTGCACGGTCGAGTCGAATTCGCCAGTCCATGGGTCTCAATGCCTCACGACCACAGATGGCAGCCAGAGTGACAGCGCCGGCACATAGGTGACCAGCATCAGCACCGCAAACATCACGGCGTAGAACGGCCAGATTTTGCGCATGACTTCTTCGATGGTGACCTTTCCAACCGCGCAACCGACGAAAAGAATCGCGCCGACGGGTGGATGGCACAACCCGATGCCGAGATTGAGCATCATGATCATGCCGAAGTGCACCGGATCGACGCCGAAATTGATCATCACCGGCAACAGAATGGGTGTGCAGATCAGAATCGACGGCGCCATATCGACCAGGGTGCCGAGAATGAGCAGCAATATGTTGATCAGAAACAGGATGACGTATTTGTTGCTGGAGATCGTCAGGAAGAACGCCGTGATCTTTGCCGGCATCTGCGTCAGCGCCATCACGTAGCCCACGCTCGACGCACAAGCGATCAGCGTCATCACCATAGCGACCGTCCGCAACGTGCGGTGCACCAACGCCGGCAAATCGCGCCATTTGTAATCGCGATAGATGAACATGGTGACGAAAAACGCCCAAACACAGGCGACTGCGCCCGCTTCAATCGCGGTAAACACGCCGCCGAGAATGCCGCCAAGGATGATGACGAGCGTGATCAGGCCCCAGGCGGCCTCGAAGGTGATTTTGACCGCGTCGCGCAATGGAACGGCTGTGCCTCTCGGGTGTCCGTCGCGATAGGCAATCACAAGGCACAGCACCATGATCGAAAAACCGAGCAACAGGCCCGGCACTACACCCGCCATGAACAGGCTGATGATCGAAATCGTGCCACCGGTCGCGAGCGAATAGATGACCGCGTTGTGGCTGGGGGGAACCAGGAGCGCCTGGACGGACGCCGTGATCGTCACATTGGTGGCGAAGACTCGCGGGTAGCCGCTTTTTTCCATTTGCGGGATCATGACCGAGCCGATCGCGGACGTGTCGGCGACCGCCGAGCCCGAAATCCCGCTCAGGAACGTTGTGGCCAGTACATTGACGACCGATAGCCCGCCGCGAACACGTGTAAAGCCTACGAGAACGTCCGCAAAAGCGACCATGCGCCGCGCCATGCCGCCTTCCGCCATGATCGCTCCCGCGAGGACGAAAAACGGAATCGTCAGCATCGCAACCTTGCTCACGCCGTCGGAGATTTTCAGCATTACCGCTTCGAGAGGAATACCAATCCAAAGGCAGCCGGCGATGGCGGCGAGGGCGAGCGAATAGGCGATAGGAACGCCAATGAAGAAGCAGAAGAACATCGTGAACAGCAGAACCGCGATGTCCATTCGCTTGTCCTAAAAAGTTTCAGTGATGGCTCGCTGGCGCCGGCGGCGCCCCGCATAGAATTCGCTCGATCACAAACAGAAAGAGAATCGCGCCGCCGAGCGGAATTGGCATGTAGGTCACGCCGACCGACAATTCCGGGAAGTCGGCGATCGAATTGTGCCACGTCGCTACAACGAGCTTTGCGCCGTACACCGTCATGAAGAGGGACATCGCCACCATTGCGATTTCAGCCAGCGCCTCGAAAAAACGCCGCCAGAACACAGGCATCAGCATCACGAAAAACGATACATTCATATGAAAGCGGAGCCGGTAGCAGGCGGCGGCGCCGAAAAAAGTCAGCCAGATTGTGAGCAGAACGGCGGTTGGTTCAGGCCACGACGCGGCGCTGTTGAGAACATAGCGGGTGTAAACGCCCCAGGGGATCACGGCCGAGATCAACACCAGCGCCGTGCCGGCAATCAGCACACAAACGAAATAGAGCGCATCCATCGCTTTGCGGAAGTAGGTCGCCATTATTCCCCCGCGTGCCGCGGCCTTTTCGGGCGTCATGGCCGGACCGGGCCGGCCATGACACTTCGCGTCACTTCACGTCCTGGATGCGCTTGACCGTCGCGGCATATTTCGGCCCGTATTTGTCCCATACCGGCTTCACCGCATCCTGGAAGGCTTTCTTGTCGGCGTCGGAAATCTGGACAATCTGGATGCCAGCGGCTTTGGCCTTGTCCATCGCCTGTTGTTCATAGACCTCCCAAAGCTTGCGCTCTTCCAGTTGCGCTTCCTTGGCGAACTTCACCAGCAGTTCCTGGTCTTCCTTCGACATCGCATCCCAGGACTTCTTGGAGAACACCACCATTTCGGGGACGATCAGGTGTTCGTCGATCGTGTAGAATTTTGCGACCTGATAGTGGTTGTCGAATACGAAGCTCGGTGGATTGTTTTCTGCGCCGTCCACCACACCGGTCTGCAGCGCGCTGAAGACCTGGTCGTAGCCCATCGCGACGCCGTTGCCGCCCATCGAGTTTGCCATCTCGACGAACATTGGATTGCCCATGACACGGACTTTCATGCCCTTGAGGTCGGCCATGGTCTTGATCGGCTTCTTGGTGTTGTAGAAATTTCGTGCGCCGGCATCCATCCAGCACAAACCGACGAGCCCTTTACCGCTGTTCGTCACCTTATCGAGCAATTCCTGTCCGATGGGGCCGTCGATCACGTGCTGCATGTGCGTTGTATTGCGAAACACGTAAGGCAGATTGAACACATTGAGATCGTCGACGACCGGGCCGAGAGCGCCGACACTCACACGCGCAATGGCGATGGCGCCGACTTGCGCCTGCTCGATCGCTTCTTTCTCTCCGCCGAGTTGCATCGAGGGATACATCGCGACGCTGAGCCGGCCATTGGTGGCCTTCTCGAGTTTCTTGCCCATGTTCTCAACCGCGACCACGGTCGGATAGCCCGCCGGATGGACGTCGGAGGCTTTAAACACCATTTTTTGCTGCGCTGCGGCGGGTCCACTGGCAAGCGCACTCGCAACGGCCACAATCGTGGTAGCGAGGAAGGTGGTGAAGGTCTTCATGTTGGCGGCCCTCCCGGTTTATGATTATCCGCGTACTATAACCGAGAAAAAAGAAATGCATATCCTGATCACCGGCGCGGCTGGCGACATCGGCACGCGGCTGCGGAAGCTGTTCAAAGGCGTTTATCCGCAGATTCGCATTAGTGACATCAGCATACCCGCGGACATCGGCCCGGATGAGGAGTTCATTGCCGCCGATCTTTCCGACTACGCCCAGGTGGAAAAGATCACCGCCGGCATTGACGGCATCGTACATTTGGGGGGAATTTCGATCGAAGGCTCGTGGGACGCGATCCACAAATCCAACATCGTCGGCTGCTACAACCTTTTCGAGGCCGCTTATCGCGCCGGCGTCAAGCGTGTCGTGTTTGCGTCGTCAAACCATGCGGTCGGTTTCTATCCGCGCGCGCAGAAAATCGGTGTGAACGTGACCGTTCGCCCGGACAGCCGCTATGGCGTGAGCAAGGCCTTCGGTGAGGCGCTGGGTTCGCTTTATGCCGACAAGCATGGCTTAGGCGTAACCTGCATCCGTATCGGCAACGTGAATGACACACCGCTCGACAAACGCCGGCTGTCAATTTGGGTCAAGCCGGATGATCTCGCGCAACTCATTCGGATCGGGCTTGAGCATCCCGATATTCATTTTGAGATTTTCTACGGTGCGTCCAACAACGAAGCAGGGTGGTGGGACAACAGCAACGCCCACCGTTTCGGCTATCGGCCGCTGGCGCGCTCGCAAGATTTTCAAACTCAGGCGTTGGCAGCGCAGGAGAAGCTTCCCAGCGATCCGATTGGCGACCGTTTTCAGGGCGGGCCATTCTGTTCGGACGAATATGACGCCGATCGAAAGCTGTAGCCCTTCTTGGGAAGCCTGATGGCGCGGCGCCGTTATCCGCCGTAACTCTGAATTAGCGAGCCCGCGACCAGGCTCCAGCCATCGACCAGCACGAAGAAGATCAGCTTGAACGGAAGCGAGACCACCACCGGCGGCAGCATCATCATGCCCATCGACATGAGCACCGATGCAACCACAAGGTCGATGATCAGGAACGGCAGGAACAACAAGAAGCCGATTTCGAAAGCGCGCTTGAGCTCCGAAATCATGAAAGCCGGCACGAGAACGCGAAGCGACACGTCTTCGGGCCGGGCCGGCTCAACTTCCTTCGACATGTCGACAAAAAGCTTAAGATCTTTTTCGCGCACGTTTTTCTGCATGAAAGCGCGCAAAGGCTGTGAGCCGCGCTCGAATGCTTGTTCGGCCGTGATTTCGTTGGCAACGAGCGGCTTGATGCCCGTATCATAGGCGCGCTGCAGCGCCGGGCCCATGACGAAGGCGGTAAGGAACAGTGCCAGCGAGACGATCACAGTATTGGGCGGAGCTGTCGCGGTGCCGAGCGCCGTGCGCAGCAGCGACAACACGACCACGATGCGCGTGAACGACGTCATCATCACGAGAATCGATGGCGCCAATGAAAGCACCGTCAGCAGCGCGATCATCTGGATCACGCGCTCGGTCAGGCCATTGCCCTGTCCGAAATTGACGCTGATGTCCTGAGCGGCGGCTGACGCCGTCATCGCTCCGAGGACCCCCGCTACTCCGACCACCACCGTCACAAGACGAACACGGCGGTCGGAAGTGGCTATCACGGTTTTCCAGGTGGACGGCCCAGCAAGCTGGCCATCTCCTCTTCAAGATTTTCGTAGAGATTTTTGCCAGGCGTTGCCGGGGGCTCACTTCGCGGCTCAGGCTTGATGTCGAACTTCGGCTCTGGCTTGGCTTCGAATTTCGGTTCGACGCGGGCCTTCAATTCGCGCATCGGCGCGCGCGTAGCCTGTACGGCCAGCGGATCGGTAACCGGTGAGCGAACTTCCGGCGCCGGTGCGCGGCGTAATGCGGCTTCCAGCTGGTGCGCCATCTCTGCAAGATTGTGATCAGCTTGCGCGGGCGCCGCTGGTTCCGTGAACGGCGGCTGCATACGCGGGGCCGGTTCGCTGCGCGGAACCTGTCCACCAGGATCGGGCGGGTTCAGTCGCGTCGATAATTCGGAAGCAAGCCCGGTGAGGTTATCGGCTGGACGCGCACGCGCGCCCGGTTCCGGTGCGAGCCAGGGCTCCTCGGTTGCAGCCGAACGATAGGGCCGCGGCGCCGGCGCAGGTTCGCCTACAGGCTGCAGCGGCCAGCCGTTCTCAATCGTTGCGGCAGCGCGTACGGTGGGTTCGGCCGGAGTGGCGGTGCGTGCCGGTTCGCGCGCAACTTCACGGGCACCGACGACGCGCACAATATTCGGTTCAACCACCAGATCGGTGGGACCACCGATCATGAGCAAATGTTCAATATTGTCACGGCGGATCAGGACCAGCCGCCGCCGCCCATCAACGGTCGCCGCGTCGATCACCGCCAGCCGCGGCTGGCGTCCACGTGCCGACGTGCCAAGGCGATTTGCGCCGAAACGGCGCACCAGCCATGCGGTCAACCCGATCAAAGCCAGCACCACCAAAAAGGCGATGAAGAACCGGGCGGCCAGCGGCATTTCCGAGCCGAACAAGCTCTCAAACATCAACGTGCTCCGTTCTTCGGGCGGCTACTCATTGTAATCGGGCGGCTACGCATCGTATTGAGAATCGCCCGAATGGTTAATTCAGCTGGGTACAATTTGCCGCCCTGAATACTAACAGAGCATTAACAAATATAGTGGCATTTTGCAGTCAGCCGCGAATTCCGGGCTATTTACGCTACTAGTCGCGACTGCTGCAACTAGTTCCCTCACCACAATTTTTACCTGCCATTAACCATACGCCCGGCAAAGTCTGCCTAGCGCGACGTCGCTGCGGTGCAGGACGTCCCTGGGGGAGCTGGAAATGGCGATTGGTGACATTCCGATCTTATCCATGCTGCGAACGCGGCTCGATTGGGCTCAGGCGCGCCAGCGTCTGTTGGCCGAAAACGTGGCGAACGCTGACACCCCAAAATTCCAGGCGCGTGACCTCGCGCCGTTGAAGCTCGACGATGCGCCGCTCGCCACGCCGAATACAGTCGCGACCGTGTCGCTCGTACGCACCGATAGCAGCCATATCGAAGGGGTCGGGCTCAGCCAAATTCCTTACCGCGACGGAAAGGCGCCCACTTTCGAAGTGCGCCCGACAGGGAATGCCGTGAACCTGGAAGAAGAGATGATGAAAGTGGCCGCCAACAACATGGATTTCCAAACGGCCACCGCGCTCTACACCCGCAGTCTCAATCTCATCAAGACTGCGCTCGGCAAACGCTGAGCGCGCAAGGCGCCGCCTGAGGAGGGCAACGGTGGATTTTCTCAAGACACTGACGATCGCAGCGTCCGGCTTGCGCGCTCAGGCCGGCCGGATGCGCATCATTTCGGAAAACATCGCCAATGCCGAACTCGACGCCGCAGAGCCCGGGCGCCGATCCCTATCGGCGGAAGGTGCCAACGTTTCGCAGCGAACTCGACCGCACGCTCGATACCCAGCTGATCGAACTTGGCAAAGTGCAGACCGACTCGTCTGCCTTCCGCGTGAAATACGAACCAGGACATCCCGCTGCCGACATCAACGGCAATGTCAAATACCCCAACGTCAATCCGCTCGTGGAAATGACTGACATGCGCGATGCCCAACGCTCCTACGAAGCGAACATCAATGTGATCAGCGCGACGCGCCGCATGATCCAACGCACCATCGATATCCTCAAAGCCTGAAAGGCGTAAATCATGGCCACACCGCTTGCTGCCGCCAGTGCCTATGCCAGCGTCGCGCGCATCGCTTCCGACCCCGCATCCGCGCTCGTTCGCGCGCCCGGCGGTGACGCAAATGGCGACACCAGTTTTGCCGCCGTACTCAAGGACGCGATCGGCTCGGTCGCTGAAATGGGCCGTAAGTCAGATGCGCAGACCCGCGCAGCTGCAAATGGCAAAGGAAATATCGTCGACGTCGTGACTGCGGTATCTGAAACGGAGGTGGCCATCGACGCCGTTGTCGCGGTTCGTGACCGCGTTATCCAGGCCTATGAAGACATCATGAAGATGCCAATCTAACCCAAGTGAATTGATAATGACCGGACCTGAAGTTCTCGACGTTTCTCGCGACGCAATTTACACGCTGATCGTGGTCTCCAGTCCGGTGATGCTGGTTGGTCTTGCGGTCGGTGTTGCGATTTCGCTTTTGCAGGCCCTGACCCAAATCCAGGAAATGACGATCGCGTTCGTGCCAAAAATTCTGGCGATCTTTATTTCACTCCTGATCGCATTGCCGTTCATGGCCGAGAAAATGCACGCCGAAATGATGCGGATCGCCGCGCGCATCGTGAGCGGGTAGGCGCGGGCAATGCGCGTCGACATTTCGTTTTTACCGGCGCTGGCGGCGGCATTTCTGCTCACCTTTGCACGGGTTGGCGCCATGGTGATGCTGCTGCCGGGCGTGGGCGAGCTGAGCCTGCCGTCACGTGTACGGCTTACGATTGCATTGGTGCTGACCGCGATCCTTCTCCCGGCACATCAGAAGGCTTATGTGGTCGATCTCAAGGCCCTTGGGCCAGTACTGGTGCTTTTGTTTCAGGAACTCGTCATTGGCGCAGTATTGGGCCTAACCGCGCGATTGGCGCTTTCAGCCCTGCAAATCACGGGATCCGTGGTCGCCCAACAATTGGGGCTAGGCTTCGTCACCGCCGTCGATCCGACGCAAAATCAACAGGGCCTCCTGGTTGGAAATTTTCTGTCCGTGCTTGGCGTTGCACTGGTGTTTGCGACCGATATGCATCACCTCGTCATCGCGGCGATGAACGACAGCTATTCGATCTTTGCGCCGGGCGAGCTGCCACTCATGGGCGACGCCGCGCAACACGTGACACGCATCATTGCGACGTCGTTCCGCATCGGCATTCAACTCTCGGCGCCGTTCCTTGTGTTCGGCCTGCTGTTCAATTTCGGATTGGGCTTGTTGTCGCGCCTAATGCCGCAGATGCAGGTCTTCTTTATCGGCCTGCCATTGTCGATCTTGCTTGGATTGCTGCTGCTGCTCCTGGTCATCGGCGCGATGATGGGTACGTTCGTCGGTTACCTCGAAGGCGTTCTCACCGAACTCGCACCGCACAGCTGATCGAGCGCGCGCATGGCTGAGGATCTCGGCGACGCCGATAAAACAGAAGAACCGACACAAAAGCGTCTCGAGGAGGCCCTCAAGCGCGGCGATGTCGTCAAGAGCCAGGAGGTCAATACCTGGTTTGTGATCGCCGGCGCTGCTCTTGTCTTGATGGCATTTTCCGGAGCAATGGGCAGGGACCTGACGACGATGATGCGCGGGATCGTCGCCAATGCGCACGATATCAGCGTCGACGGTCCTGCCTTGCCGCGGCTGTTTCAAAAACTCGGCCGCGAAATGATTGCGGCTGTCGCCCTTCCATTCCTGATCCTGATTCTCGCGGCGCTTTGCGGAAATATCATTCAGCACCGCCTCGTGTGGTCGTTTGAAGCGCTGATGCCTAAGCTTTCGAAGATTTCGCCGGCCGCCGGCCTCAAGCGAATGTTTTCCAAGCAGGCGCTCGCAACTCTGGCCAAAGGCCTGATCAAGATTGTTCTGGTCGGGTGTGTGCTCACAGCATTGATGTGGCCCGAGCGCGGAAGGCTCGAAGGGCTCACACACAGCGACGCATCGCTAATTATACCGCTATGTCAGTCGCTGGCGCTCAAATTGTTGGGCTCGGTGGTCGCCATGCTCGCGATCGTGGCTGCGGCCGACTACCTGTTCCAGTACCAGCAATGGTACGAGCGGCAGAAAATGTCGCTTCGCGAGATGAAGGAAGAGTTCAGACAGACCGAAGGCGACCCGGCCATCAAAGGCAGGATGAAGCAGGTGCGCCAGATCCGCATGCGCCGGCGCATGATCGCCGCCGTGCCGAAAGCCGCCGTGGTCATCACCAACCCGACGCACTTTGCAATCGCCCTCGAATACAACCGCGGCATGGACGCACCGGTCTGCGTCGCCAAGGGCGTCGACGCCGTGGCGCTCAAGATCAGGGAGGTGGCCGGCGAGCATTCGATTCCCATCGTGGAAAACCCGCCGCTGGCCCGCGCCCTTCATGCTACCGTGCAGCTCGACCAGAAAATCCCGCCCGAGCACTATAAGGCTGTTGCCGAGGTGATTGGTTATGTGATGCGCCTGCGCCGGATGGTTTCGGCCAAACGTTGACAATGACCAATTATCCAAAGCCCGGGATACGGCGAGGCTGGCACTTGCGCCAATAGGGCGGCTTAAGGCACTCAGGGACTATGGCAAGTCATGATCCGGCAGCGCTGACACCGGCGCGAGGTCACGCCGAGGGGCAAGAGCGCAAGGCTTTTGAAAAAAGCCAAAATGCGCCGGTCGGCTCAATCAGCCTGGTGTTGCTGGTGGCGGGAGCATTGATCGCCGCCGCTGGCGGGTTGATCTATGTCGGCCGCGACTATGTGGAGGCCTACGTCCTTACCTTACTGGCGGCTCTTGGAACTATCGGCGTATTCGCAATGTTTGCGGTCGCCTCCGGCATCCTGAGATTTGCCGGGAAGGACCAGGGCAATCCTTTGCTCAAGGCCGTGGTCGACGGAGCGTTCGACGGCATTCTGGTCAGCGACCAGGCGGGCCGCGTCTATTATGCCAACGCCACCTATCTCGATCTGATTGGCGCAGCCAGCATTGCTGAGGTGAAGCCGATCGAACGCGTATTCATCGGCGATCCTGACGTTTCGGAGTCGATCTACCGCCTGCTCAAAGCCGCGCGCGAAGGCCGTCGACTGCAAGAAGAAGTGCGGGTTACCGGCGGCGCAGGAGAAGGCGGCCGTTGGCTGCGCATGCGCGTGCGCCCGCTTGGCGAGAGCCGGCGTGACGCGCGCATGACGGTGTGGTCGATCGCCGACGTGACGCGTGACCGTGAACGTCAGGAAAATGTTTTCCAGGAGCTCCAGCACGCCATTGACTACCTGGACCATGCGCCGGCGGGCTTCTTTTCGGTCGATGCAGCCGGCGACATTGTCTATCTCAATGCGACACTCGCGGCGTGGCTCGATCACGACCTCGCGCAAGTCGGCGCGGGCTCGCTCAAGCTCGGCGATATCATCGCCGGCGAAGGCGCGGCGCTTCTCACGACGTTGAATGCCGCACCGGGTGAGGTGAAAACCGAAGTCCTCGATCTCGATCTCAAGACGCGCGGCGGCAAACCGGTGCCGGTGCGCCTCTTTCATAAAGTGGCGTTCGGCGCCGACGGCACGCCCGGTGCCTCGCGCACCCTGGCGCTAAACCGGGCAAGAGACGATGGCAACGACCCGCAGCGCGCCGCTGAGGTGCGCTTCATGCGATTCTTCCAGAATACGCCCATGGCAATCGCGACCGTTGACAAAGCGGGCCGGATCGCGCGCAGCAATGCGCGCTTTGCCACGACCTTCGAAGGCCTCATCAAGGGCGACGAGCGTTCCATCCTATCGGTGGTCATGGGCCGCGATCGAGGCGCGCTCGAGGCTGCGATACGCAAAGCGGCGGAAGGCCAGAGCGATATTGCGCCCGTCGAGGCGGCGCTTCTCGGCAGCGCCGAACGCTGGGCCAATTTCTTTGTGCTGGCTGTCGACGAAGAGGATCGCGACAGTGAAGCAGCGATCGTCTACGCGCTGGAAACGACTGCGCAACGAACACTTGAGAATCGGGTCCAGCAGCAACAGAAGATGGAGTCAGTCGGTCAGCTCGCCGGGGGCATCGCGCACGATTTCAACAATGTGCTTTCGGCCATCATGATGGCGACCGATTTCCTTCTCAATGCGCACAAACCGACCGATCCGTCATTCAAGGACATCATGCAGATCAAGCAAAACGCCAATCGTGCGGCCGCGCTCGTGCGGCAGCTGCTGGCGTTCTCGCGCAAGCAGACATTGCGCCCGCAAGTGCTCGATCTCGGCGAAACCCTGAGCGATCTCGGGATGCTGCTCAAGCGGCTCATCGGCGAGAAAGTGACGCTTGATATCGTCCACGGCCGCGACCTGTGGCCGGTGAAAGTGGACATTTCGCAGTTCGAGCAGGTGATCGTGAATCTGGCGGTCAACGCCCGTGACGCCATGCCCGATGGCGGCAAGCTCGCAGTGCGAACCTCGAACATTTCGACCGAAGAATGCGGCAAATTTGCCTACAAGGGCATGCCCAAGGCTGACTATGTCCTGGTCGAAGTCAGCGATACCGGCACCGGCATTCCACCCGAAATCATAGACAAGATTTTCGAGCCGTTTTTTACCACCAAGGAAGTCGGCAAGGGCACCGGCCTCGGACTTTCGACGGTGTACGGGATCGTTAAGCAGACCGGCGGCTTTATCTATGCGGATTCGGGGCCGGGCCGCACGTCATTCCGAATCTTTTTGCCGCGCCATGTGCCCGGCGCGGAAGAGGCGCTGGCACAAATTCCGGCGGCGGAGGTCCCGGCGATCGCAGGCGCCCTGGCCGCTGCCGATTCAATGGCGCGCGCCGCTGCCGCCGATCTCACAGGGCAGGGCACCATCCTCCTCGTCGAGGATGAGGAAGGCTTGCGTGCGCTCAATGCGCGCGGGCTGTCGTCGCGTGGATATACGGTGCTGGAAGCGGGTAACGGTGTTGAGGCAATCGAGGCCTTCGAGAAACATGGCAAAGTCGACCTCGTGGTGTCCGATGTTGTCATGCCGGAAATGGACGGGCCGACGCTGCTCAAGGAGCTGCGCCAGCGCGACCCGGACCTGAAGATTATTTTTGTTTCCGGTTATGCCGAGGAAGCGTTCAGCAAGAACCTGCCAAGCCAGGAGCAGTATGCGTTCCTCGCGAAGCCGTTCACACTCAAGCAGCTCGTCGCCGAGGTGAAAAAAACTCTCGTGCAATGACCGCGTCTAAACGCGGCCCGTCAGCGCGAGGATCAACACCACGAGCAGCACAACACCCACGATACCGGAGGGGCCGTAACCCCAGCCAGAGCTGTAGCCCCAGCGCGGAAATGCGCCAACCAGGGCAAGGATCAGCAGAATAACCAAAATCGTACCGAGCATTGTCGCGCCCCATCAGTTGTCGCGGCCGTTTGCCGCGCGTTGATAGTTCCCCGCGACAACGGTTTTATCGGCGCTTGGTTCCAGCGGCTGGAATTGTCAGTGGCATAATTGTGCGAGACGCGTCTTTTCGAAAACGGTTGGTTGCAACTGGCATGGAAAACTGCCCGCATTGAATTGCGGTTGCGGCGCCTCGAAATAGTTGCGCTCCAGCGTGGCGGCTCGTGGGACTTTCCGCGGGCCGATCGCAATGTCCGCCTCGTTCAGCGCAAGCGCTGGACGCGGGTCGTCGACGGGTCCGGGCTTGGCGCCCGCGGCCGCGATTAACACGAGAAAGAACGCTAGCGCGACCAGGCCCTTCATTGGGTGCTCTCCATTCGCCATAGGAAAGCGCTGGGAACGCGGCCTGTTCCACGGTCGAAATGATATTCCCGTGATTTGGCAGGGGGATTCGCCGCGACTTTGTGGCGCTTGTGCGGCTCTTACATAACGCCTACCGCATACATAGCTTGTGTCCTCCGATTTGCCGGGAGATCAGTTCATGACGCACCACCGCTTAATGGTCGCGATTGCAGCGATTGCGACCGTGTTTGCCCTCATGACTGCCGATGCGCATGCCCGTGCGGGCGGCGGCTTCTCCGGCGGCAGCCGCGGCATGCGCACCTTCTCAGCGCCACCCGCGACGAACACGGCGCCGAATGCGGCCGCGCCGATGCAGCGCACGCTCACCCAGCCAGGAACCGCAGGTACGCTCGGCCAAGCTGCAGCGCGTCCGGGCTTGTTCGGCGGTGGGCTGTTCGGTGGCCTCGCGGCCGGCTTTCTGGGCGCCGGGTTATTTGGACTGCTGTTTGGGCACGGGCTCTTCGGTGGCATGGGCGGCTTTGCTTCAATGCTGGGGCTGGTGCTGCAAATCGGCTTGATCGTCATCGTCGCGCGTTTGTTGTTTGCCTGGTGGCAGCGCCGCAACCAGCCCGCATATGCGGCCGCGCATCCGGCCACTGGCCAATCGTTCAGCGGTCTCGGTGGCATGTTTGCAGCGAATGCGCCCGCCGCGGGGGAGTCGCTGACGATCGGTAAATCAGACTTCGACGCATTTGAACATTTGCTCGGAGATGTCCAGGCCGCTTACTCGGCGGAGGATCTCAATGCGCTGCGCGCGAAGGTGACGCCGGAGATGTTGTCTTATTTTTCCGAGCAGCTCGCTGAAAATTCGAGCCGCGGCCTCGTGAACAAAATCAGCGACGTGAAGCTCGAGCAAGGCGATCTCGCCGAGGCCTGGCGCGAAAACGGTGTTGACTACGCGACTGTCGCAATGCGCTTTGCGCTCACCGACAGCATGGTCGAACGTGCAAGCGGGCGCACCGTTGAAGGCGGGACGCCAGGCGAGGTCACCGAACTGTGGACCTTCATGCGCGCGCGTGCAGGCGGCTGGCTTTTGTCGGCGATCCAGCAGTCATAAGGAATCTCAAGTTTCGTTTTCGGCGGCCTCGGCCATTTTCGATGCCGCGTCCGCGCTGACGCCGGGCTTGATTTGCGTTGCCCGTATGCGGGCATCGAGCCAGGTATCGAACTTGACACCAACCTCGCGTGGCTTGCGCCATATCACGCGGCATTCGCGCCGCGCCGCGCCGTTTTCAGCCAATAACAGCACGAAGCTGTCGGGGATGGCGTCAATATCGTGGACGTTGATACGCGCACCTCTGTCCGAAATATCGGATACCGCGCAATCGCACCGCTCGCCGCTCTCGAGCACCAGCCATGCGTCGCGGCGCATCCGATGGCGCCTTGCTTTTCGTTTGTCTCCGCGCATGTCGCCCCACCGCCGCCACATTCAATTGGCGCGGCTCCATTTTCAGAATCTATTAAGACTCGATCCAAGGTCGCTCATAATGCTAACGACTTGCTGTTACGAATTCATAAAACGTTATCTGACATCGCCAATCAGCAGCCGAACCGTTGACGTTCCGGCGAAATCCGTCTATGTCGCCGCCCGCAACCTGGTTTTCGGCCTCAACTTGCTGCCACGCTCCCGGTTTTGGGCTGCGCTCAAGTGAACTCCCAAAAACTTGGCTTGTGACCGCCAACGCGATCAGCGCGGGGGCGTTCAACAGGAAGCGTGAAAGGAAACTCTTGATGCCTGTCGGAACTGTAAAATTTTTCAATACGCAAAAGGGCTACGGCTTCATTCAGCCGGACGATGGCTCGAAGGATGTGTTCGTACACATCACCGCAGTGGAACGCGCCGGCTTGCGTTCGCTGAACGAGGGCCAGAAGGTCAGCTTCGAAATCGTAACCGAGCGCGGCAAGCAGGCCGCCGGCAATTTGCAGCCGGTCTGACATTCCGTGATCGTTTGCCAATGAAGTCGAAGCCCGGCGGCGACGCCGGGCTTTTTCGCGTTTCGCGCAATAAAGTATTGCATCTCGACGAGCCTTGGCAGGAGACTGCGGGCATAGGGGAGAAATCAACATGGACATCATTGCTTGCGGATCGCGGCCCTCGCGCCGTATGGGGGCGCCGAGTTTCACCGGCACAGTATGGCAGGACCCGGTCATTCAAGCGCCGGATCCGGCGCGCATTCGGTCGGCCTGGGTGCGCTTTGAACCTGGCGCACGCACCGCCTGGCATACACATCCGCTCGGACAGACACTTTGCATCACCTCAGGGATAGGCCGGGTGCAGACTTGGGGTGGCCCGATCCGTGAAATTCGCGCCGGCGACACCGTGTGGATCCCTCCGGGCGAAAAACATTGGCACGGAGCGACGGCCGAACACGGCATGGAACATATTGCCATGCAGGAAGCGCAAGGCGGTGAGCACGTCACATGGCTTGAGCCAGTGACCGACGCGCAATATTCCGGAAAGCCCGGCTGAGTTGCGGCATCAATCGCGCGTGAACATGGACGTGAACATGGAATAGATTTTTTCTCCCGGGGTTTGCCTGCCAATGGCAGGCAACGGGCCTCGCCAATGCCGGGAGGTAATAAGATGACGGTTATTCGGATGGGCGCTCCGCTTGCGGCGTGTCTTGCGGTTCTTTGTGTCGCGCCTGCGCAAGCGCAACAAGCGAATATGTCATTCTTCGTGACCAGCGCGGGCCCCGGGAAAGGTGCCGACCTGGGCGGAATCGCTGGCGCAGACCAGCTTTGTCAATCGCTCGCGCAATCGGCCGGGGCGGGCGCCAAGACCTGGCACGCCTATCTGTCAACGCAAGGCGCGGGCGCCGTGAATGCACGCGACCGCGTCGGCAAGGGTCCGTGGATGAACGCAAAAGGTGTCGTCGTCGCTACCAGCGTCGATGATTTGCACAGCGCCAACAACAAGCTCAGCAAGCAAAACAATCTTTCGGAAAAAGGCGAAGTCATCAACGGCCGCGGTGACACGCCAAACCGTCATGACATTCTGACCGGCTCGACGGCGGACGGTAAGGCATTTCCGCCCGACAAGGACATGACGTGCAACAATTATACGAGCAGCACACAAGGCGCCGTCATGCTCGGCCATAACGACCGACAGGGTTTGAGTGACGACGACGCATCCAAGTCATGGAACTCATCGCACCCATCCCGTGGTCCTGGTGGCGGCTGTTCGCAGGCCGATTTGCGCAGCACGGGCGGCGACGGATTGCTTTACTGCTTCGCGGCGAACTAGCTAGGGCACTCGAACTAAATTTATGCTGGCGAAGGCGCGGAATTTTCTGCGCGTCGCCGGCATTTATTGCTTTTGTGGCCGCGACCAATCGGTGTCTCCGGAGCGGGCGTGCCGAGACCGAATACCCCCTTGCGGTAGTTCCGGCGCGCGAGCGAAGCTGCGCATCCATCTGTATTCGGGGTGATCCCATGCGCTATCAACTCTTCTATTGGCCCGAGATTCAGGGCCGCGGCGAATTTGTCCGCCTTGCACTTGAGGACGCCGGTGCCACCTATGATGACGTGGCGCGCAAGCCCGGCGGCATGGACCGCATGATGGCGATGATAAACGGAGGGCGTGAGAAACGTCCGCCATTCGCGCCGCCGTTTCTCAAGGCTGGCAAGCTGGTGATCGCGCAGGTCGCCAATATTTTGTTTTATCTCGGACCACGCCTCAAGCTTGGCCCTCGCGAAGAAGCAGGGCGGCTGTGGCTGCATCAGTTGCAGCTGACAGTTACCGATTTTGTGAAGGAAATCCACGACACGCATCATCCGGTCGGCAGTGGTCTTTATTACGAGGACCAGAAGCCAGAAGCCAAACGCTTTACGACGAATTTTCTCGGCGAGCGCGCTCCGAAATATCTCGATTATTTTGAGACGGTCTTGAAAAAGAGCGGCGGGCCGTTTTTGCTCGGTCGCAAGCTCACGTATGCTGACTTATCGATGTTTCAACTGGTCGAAGGCATGCGCTACGCTTTCCCGAACGCGATGAAAGGCATAGAGCGCAAGGTGGCGCGTGTCGTTGCGGTGCATGACAAGGTTGCCGAACGCGAGAGCATCAAGGCCTATCTCGCGTCACCGCGGCGGATCGCCTTCAACGAGATGGGAATCTTCCGTCGCTATCCGGAGCTTGATGTCTAGCCTTGCGCGGGAAGACTTTTTCCGCCTGCAGTCACCGGCTTCGCCGATACAAGCGTGAACGCGATGACGCAGGGCGCCGTGCCCTTGTTGACCCAGTTGTGGATGGTGCCGCGCTGAACCAGCACATCGCCGGCTTTCAGGTGCACGGTCGTGCCGTCCAGCTCCATGTCGATTTCGCCGGACATGACGACCGCGTAGTCGATTGAATCGGTGCGATGGTTGCGCGGCGCCACACCGGGCCCGAAGCTGACAACGCGGAACACGCTGCCGTTTTGGATCGTGGTCCCGATCTTCTTGCCGGAAGGGTCTGTATCGCCGTCATTGTTGACGGGAAGTTCTTCGCTCGACCAGATCACGCTGTAGAGCGCGCCGGGACGTTGTGACGACACGTTTTTAACCGTTTCATCGATCAGGACTTTGGCGCGGCCCTGATTATCGTGGCCGGTAACGACGCGGCGAATATTCAGACTCATCGGTTCACTCCCTTGGAACGGCTTTCCGGTTCATGGCGTATCGTTTGTGCGTTTGCAATGGAGTCCGCCTAGTCGGCAGGAACTGTCTTGCGGCCCGTTTCGTGCCAGAGCAAGAAGAGACCGGAGCCGACGACGATCGCGGAGCCGCCGAGGAGCGCGAGCGTCGGCACGTCGCCCCAGAATGCGAAGCCAAGGGCCGCGGACCACACGAGCATGAAGTAATAAAACGGGCCGACTGCTGATGGCGGCGCAAGGAACAATGCCCGGGTCCACCAGTATTGCCCAACCGCGTTGATAACGCCGTTGCCAAACATCGCCGCTGTGTCTGGCCCCGTCGGCCATAAAAAGAAGAACGGCAACGCCAGTCCGAAGAATAATGTGAGAAAAATCATTTGATACATTGTGAGCGTTTCCGCGGACTCTGTCGTGGTCATGCCGCGGACCGCTGCGGTGACGCTGCCAAAAAGGACCGCGTTGGCGAGCGCGAACAGTGCGCCGAGGCGGAAGCTGTCGGCGCCCGGTGCCGCCACCAGCAGCACCCCGAGGAAGCCCAGCAGCGAGCGCGCAGGCGCGGGCAAGGCCGACCTTTTCCTTGAGCCAAAGCGCTGCAAAGAGCGTGGCAAACAGAGGCGAGGAGAAGTTGATCGCAACGGCGCCGGCAAGCGGCATCAAACCGAACGCGATGATGATGAGGCTCTGCGCAATTGCTTGTGTAACGCTCCGTCCAAAATGGTCACGCAGGCGTCTTGTGCGCAAGACGAGAAGGCCGGTCCGCGGGAGGATGAGCACTGCGCAAGTGATGAGCGATGCGACCGCGCGGAAAAACAGCACCTCAACGAAGGAATAGTTCGCGACCTGCCATTTCGACAGCGCGCTGGACAGCGCGAACATCACGGTCGCGCCGAGCATGAACAAAATGCCCAGCGGGACACGGTCGGCGCGCAAGCCCGCGCGCTGGTCAAGGCTATCGGCGGTCAAGGAAGGCCCCAGCGAATTCGCACGCCTGCCTAGCACGAGCGATGGGGGGCGGGCAGAGGCAAAAACGAATGGGGGCCTTGCTCGGTTGCCGGCCGCACCGGCTGGGTCACTATGCGGTGCGCATACGCCGCATACGCGCAAGCCGCATCTTCCGCCGCTTTTTCAAAGCGCGGGCTTCACGCTGTTTGCGCGCGCGCCGGCGGCGGCAGCGCGTGCACTGGCAGCGCGAGCGGCCGATCACGTACTTGAGATAATCGGTCCCGTAATCGTAGGTGATTTCCTCTTCCGGCTTGATCTTGCGCATCGCCCGGATGAAGACGCGCCCGCCATAGGTATAGGTCTCGGCGTTCGGATTGCATGAATGGTTGGCATAGCGCGCGACATTGCTCCGCGGCGTGCCGTCGATCGTGACGCGCGGGTTGATCTCATACAGATAGCGGTTGCCGCGCCTTTCGAGCCGGCCGGCTTCGGCGGCGTCGACGCGGGGACCTCTGTATTCGGCGATTTTTTCGCGCTTTTTGATCGGCCTAGTCGCGAACAGACCGAGGCCGGTGAATGAGCGGCCGATACGGAACGATCTTCGGGGCATTTCGGGGCTGGAGGGTCACGCAATGAAAAGAAGAAGACGTTGCGGATGACAGATGGCGCGGCGCGCGTCAATCGTCTGGTTTGTCCCCCGCAAAGGAAAAAGCGATGCCCGTATCCGCGCAGGCACTAGGACTATTAGCAGCCGCTTAGTGGACGTATTGCCCCGCCCAGGACAGGAATGCGTTGAACTGGTCCGGATACACCACGAAATAAATAATCAGCCCGATGGGAGCCAACATGAAGATGATGTCTCTCATGTGAGTCACTCCGATCCGCGCAACTGGATCACGTCGCTCCCTTTACGAAGTCATTGAAGCGAGTCCGTCAATAACGGAGGTATAAAAAAAACGCCGTAAGCACAAAAAACAAAATGCCGCACCCGAATTGAGTTAAGCGATCGTTGAGTGGAACTCTTGGCTGGTAATTAGGTGCCAATCGGTTTTGCAATACCTTGGAACTTGTGTTTTTTCGATCACGCTCTTCAAAATTCAACCCGGGATACCGTGGAAATTATCTCCGCGTAATTGTCGTGGGCCACTGCTTGGGCGTATTCAATTACGTAACGCGTAAGGGAGATAAGTCCATGCATACTCTCACCCGCATCGGCAGGGCGCTCTACCAGACCTTGAGCGCAAAGTTCGAATATCTCTGCATTGATTTTGGGGACGGACCGACACTGGCCGTGAGGCCGGCGCTCAATATCGTCAGCTGCAAACTGACCGATAACATCGTGCGCGCCGGAATAAATCATAAATCCTACTAGCTCCGCCCATCGGTCATTGGGGCACTTGAGGCCGCCAGGGGGATGGCGGCCTCTTTGTTTTTGGGGCTGGGGGGAATAGCGTCGCGCCCGACCGCACGTGGATGTGTGGGGGGCCAAAGCGGCCCAGGTTTGGGGGCGATCCTTGTTCGCGGGCGCGGCGAGAGCCGTCATCCTGTCATCGGTCATGGCGGTGGCTGCAGTCTATTCCGGTAAAGCGCTGGCTGCAGGCGCGGCTTATGTCGTTGATACGGCGGACGTGAGCGAACCCGGGGCCTGCAAGGTCGAATCGTGGGTGTCGGCCGCCAGCAATCACGATTTTTTCGCATCGACCACGCCCACCTGCGTCGTCAATATGTTTCGCCCGGTGGAGCTGAGCACACAGCTCGCCCGTGCGCGCGCCGACGGGGAATGGGCGACCGCCGCCATCCCGAAGTTCAAGACCAATCTGGTGCCGACCGCGATCGGCAGCTGGGGTTTCGCTCTGTCGGGTGCGGCCGTTTATGATTTTACCGGGCAGCAAAACGCCGCGCTGTTTGTCACCGTTCCGGCGACGCTGCGGCTGTCGAACGTGGTGCGCATCAATCTCAATGGCGGCTGGGAGTGGGATCGCGTCGCCAACCAGCACTACCTCACTTACGGCGCCGGCCTGGACTGGCGCACACCCGACAATATCTGGACGCTGACCGCCGAAGTCTTCGGGCAGCTTGGTGCGCGGCAGGATGCGATTGGCATGACCGAGCCGCGTTTTCAGGTCGGGTTGCGCTGGCGGCCGGTCGACGATTTCAACGTCGATCTGATCTACGGCCGTAACGTCTACGGCGAAAACGCCAACTGGATCACGCTCGCGACCACGGTGCGCTTCCATGTGGGGCAGTGACCCGGTCGACGAGCCATCGAAGTAGGTTATCATCGACTATTGGCAATCGTGAGTTCATCAATGGCACCCCATCAGGAACGCTGGCCCGAACTGCCTTATGCCGCGTGGAAGGACACCCGCGACACGCTGCATCTGTGGACGCAGGTCGTCGGCAAGGTGCGCCTCGCGCTCACGCCGTGGCTCAATCATTCGTGGCATGTCGTGCTTTATGTCACCGCGCGCGGGCTGACGACATCGCCGATCCCGTGGCGCGGCGGCAGCATCCAGATCGATTTCGATTTTATCGACCACGTGCTGTGGGTGCGCACCAGCGGCGGCCAGTTCCGCCAGATCATGCTCAAGCCGACGAGCGTGGCGGAATTCTACGAGGACGTGATGATCGCGCTGCGCGAACTCGGCGTCGACGTGCACATCACGACGATGCCGTGCGAGATCGCCGATTGCATTGCGTTCGAGGAAGATACGCTGCACGCGGCCTACGATGCCGGCTATGCCAACCGCTTCTGGCGCGTGCTGCTCGCCGCGAGCGAGGTGTTCGCGCATTTCCGCACCGGCTTTCTCGGCAAAACGAGCCCCGTGCATTTCTTCTGGGGCAGTTTTGATCTGGCTGTGACGCGCTTTTCCGGCCGCGCCGCGCCGCGCCATCCCGGCGGCGTTCCGCATCTGCCGAATTCCGTGGCGCAGGAGGCCTATTCGCACGAAGTGTCGAGCGCCGGTTTCTGGCCGGGCGGCGGCGGGCCAATCGATTACGCCGCGTTCTATTCCTATGCCTATCCGGCGCCGGAAGGCTTCGGTGCGGCGGCCGTGAAGCCGAAGGACGCAGTCTTCAGCAAGGAGCTTGGCGAGTTTCTGTTGCCCTACGATGCTGTGCGCACCGCGCGCGATCCCGATGCGGCGCTGATGGAATTCCTGCAGAGCACCTACGACGCCGCGGCCAATCTGGCGAAGTGGGACCGCAAGGCGCTGGAATGCGGGCTCGGACAGGCAGGCAAGGTGAGGGCGGTGTGAGTTTCCTCTCCGCTCATGCCCGCGAAAGCGGGCATCCAGCCTTTTTCGGGAAGCAACTGGGTCCATTCCGACCTTTCTGCGGAGCCGACGCAGCGCGCGTCTCGAAGGATGGGCCAATCGAAATCCCGCCCTACTTACTCTCCTCCACCGTCACGATGCCCACTTGATTGGCCAGGCTGTTGGCGGTGACGGGATTGCCATCCGGCGTCACATCCATGTTGCGCACGATGTCGCCGCCGCCGGGGATCGCCCAGCTCTGGAATTTCTCGGATCCGGGATCGAACCGCACGATGGTGTTCGGCTTGGCGCCGGACTCGTTGTACCAGAGCGCGCCTTTGGTGAAGACGATGCCGTAGGGCTCCGACTTCGGCCCGCTCGGCGATTGCCATTCCTTCACGTTGCCGGTCTTGAGGTCGAGGCGCCCGAGCATGCCGCGCGCGAAATCTGTGTACCAGATGGTGTCGTCATCGGAGAAGGCGAGGCGGCGCGGCCGCGCGCCTTCGTTCGGCAGCTTGTATTCCTTGATCGCCATGGTCTGCGGATCGATGCTGGCGATCTTGGGTGCGCCGAATTCGACGAAATACGGAACGCCTTTTGAATTGATCATCAGCCCGTAAGGCCGCGACTTCTCGGTCGGCGAGGTGACGAGCTTGATCTCGCCGTCCTTGGGATCGAGCCGGCCGATCATGTTGCCGGCCTGCACGGTGAACCAGACCATGCCGTCCGGCGCGATGTTGATGGTGTGCGGGTCCTTCGCCGACTTGTCGGGCAGCGGATATTCGGTGGTGATGCCGGTCTTCGGATCGAGCTTGCCGATCAGGCCGAGATTGTTGCCGGTGAACCAGATATTGCCGTCCTTGTCTTCGGCGAGCCCATGCGGGCCGCTGTAGGGCGACTTCAAGGTGTATTCGCGGATCGCGCCGGTCTTCGGGTCGATGCGGCCGAGCTTGTTGGCGAGCTGCCCGGTCCACCAGATCGAGCCGTCTTTGGCTGCGCGCGGATCGTGCGGGCGCGAGCCTTTCGTCGGCACGTCCCACAGATCGATGCGCGCCTTCACGGGGCCGGAAATGATCACCGCTCCCGGCCGCTGCCGCTCGGGAAAATTCTTCATGAGGTATTCGGCCATCGCCGGCCATTCTTCGGCGGGAATGGGCGTGTCCATGTTCTGCATCATGCGCACGACCGTGAGCCAGCCTTCCGGCGTGTAGCCGACGCGCACGCGGTTGATGTCGTGGCAGGCGCCGCAGGTGTCGGTGAAGCGCTGCTTCATCGCGCCCTCCGGCCAGTCCTTCGCGGTGTATTGCGCGTGCGCGGGGAGAGCTTGCGCCATCAAAGCGAGCGTGAACGCGCATGTGGCGAGCGGCGCCGCGTGATTCATCGTTATTTTTATTGTCATTTTGGTTTTCATTGGAGTGTTCTCCCTGAGCGCGGCGTCTTCAGGCGCCTCGTGTCTCGTTGTTGGGGCGAGTTTGGCGCAAAATGGCCCAAAGGGCCAATATCGATGTCGGTTGCTATCGCTCCCTGCAAAATCTTCTGATAATTCTCTTTTGCCGCAAAAAAGAGTTCCAAACCCCATGAACGCCCCAGTCACACCCCCATCCGTCCCGCCCTATCACCACACGCCGCTGTTTCCGCTCGGCCCGGACAAGACGCCGTATCGCAAGCTCGAGATCGGCGGCGTCAAGGTCGAGAAGGTGATGGGCAAGGACATGCTGGTGGTCAGCCACGAGGCGCTGCGCGCGCTCAGCGAGGCCGCGTTCACCGACATCAATCATCTGCTGCGCCCGGCGCACTTGAAGCAGCTGCGCAAGATCCTCGACGACCCGGAAGCGAGCGACAACGACAAGTTCGTCGCCTACGACTTCCTCAAGAACGCCAACATCTCCGCCGGCGGCGTGCTGCCGATGTGCCAGGACACCGGCACCGCCATCATCATGGGCAAGAAGGGCCGCATGGTGTTCACCGTCGGCGACGACGAGGCCGCGCTCGCGGAAGGCGCGCGCGATGCGTATCTGCGGCGCAATCTGCGCTATTCGCAGCTCGCGCCGATTTCCATGTTCGAGGAGAAGAACACCAAGTCGAACATGCCGGCGCAGGTCGAGATCTATTCGGAAGGCGAAGATGCCTACAAGCTGCTGTTCATCGCCAAAGGCGGCGGCTCGGCCAACAAGGCGTTCCTGTTCCAGGCGACGCCGTCGATTTTGACGCATGACCGCATGCTGGCGTTCCTCAAGGAGAAGGTGCTCACGCTCGGCACCGCCGCGTGCCCGCCTTATCACCTCGCCATCGTCATCGGCGGCACCAGCGCCGAACTCACCATGAAGACGGTGAAGCTCGCCTCGACGAAATATCTCGACGAATTGCCGACCAAAGGCAGCGAAGACGGCCACGCCTTCCGCGATCTCGAGATGGAAAAGGAAGTGCTGGCGATGACGCAGTCGACCGGCGTCGGCGCGCAATTCGGCGGCAAATATTTCTGCCACGACGTGCGCGTGATCCGCCTGCCGCGGCACGGCGCGTCATTGCCCATCGGGCTCGGTGTGTCGTGCGCCGCCGACCGGCAGGCGCTCGGCAAGATCACCAAAGATGGCGTGTTCCTCGAGGAGCTCGAGCATCATCCGGCGCAATATCTGCCGGACATCGACCAGGAAAAACTCGGCGGGCAGGTGGTCAAGGTCGACCTGCGCAAGCCGATGAAGGAAGTTTTGGCGCAGCTGTCGAAATATCCCGTGAAGACGCGGCTCTCGCTCACCGGCACCATGATCGTCGCGCGCGATCTCGCGCACGCGAAATTGCGCGAGCGGCTGGAAGCCGGGAAGGGGCTGCCGGATTATTTCAAGAACCACCCGATCTATTACGCGGGGCCTGCGAAAACACCGGCGGGCTACGCGTCGGGCTCGTTCGGCCCGACCACCGCGGGGCGGATGGATTCATACATCGACCAGTTCCAGGCGGCCGGCGGCTCGATGATTTCGCTCGCCAAGGGCAACCGCTCGGCGCAGGTGCGCGATGCGTGCAAGAAGCACGGCGGATTTTATCTGGCGTCCATCGGCGGCAGCGCGGCCAAGCTCGCCGAGCACTGCATCAAGAAGGTCGAGGTGCACGAATATCCCGAGCTCGGCATGGAAGCGATCTGGAAGATCGAGGTCGAGGATTTCCCGGCCTTCATCGTCATCGACGACAAGGGCAATGACTTTTTCAAGGAATTGAATTTGGGCTGACGCGCCGGCACGCGTGAAAATCGTTTGCACGCAAAGCAATTGGAACTGACTGATTTCAATTTGCGCTTGCCGACTCAAGCGCGTGCGTGCCAGCGTCCGCAGCGCGCGCACAGATAACGACAAGAAAACTGCCCGGAAAACTGCGGAGACGGATTACCCATGACGACGGTCGACTTCAATGCGCCGGATATCGCCGCGCGCATCGAACAGCTTTCCCAACACGAACGCGACAACCTGTCCTTTGGCGTCATCCTGCTCGATCGTCAGGGCACGGTGCTGTTCTACAGCGCGACCGAAGCGCGCCAGTCCGGTTACGGCGGGTCGCCGGTCGGAAAGAATTTTTTCGAAGTGTCGCGCTGCGCCGGAACCGATGATTTCCGCGGTGAGATTATGCGGGCGGCGGACGCAGGCCCGGTCGATCTCGAATTCGGCTGGCCGGGCGACTATGGCGATCCGGATCGGGAGCTGCGCATCCGCGTGCAATCCGCGCGGCCGGACGGGTTCTGGATTTTCATTGAGCGTGATGAGGCGCCGGCGCACCGCAACGGTGCGTCACCTCAGCGTAGAGCCGCGCATTAAGCGCGGGACGTCAGCCGATCGCCGCGACTGTCACCATCAGCAGCGAGATGCCAACATATTTTGCTGTCTGGGTGAGGTCGGGGAGTTGATCGGCGAAGCCGACGAGCCACAACAGGCTCGCAGCGGCGATCAGCGAATACTTGACCGCCGGGATAGCGGTCCACTTCTTCAACAATACTAGGGGCCTCATAGCACTCCGATCCGCCGCGCCCCCCGGCCTCGCGGCATTCTACAAACCAGTGCAGTGCAATATAGCCTATTGCACTGCAAAAAAGCAAATCCGATGGCGGGCCGGATCATGCAGACAACGCCCGAAACCTGCAGGATTTCCCGCAGAACGCGTTATTTTTTGCAGTCGGCGGCGAGGCAGATCAGTCAGCAGCCACCTGGGGTGCTGCGACAGCCGCGGCGGGCTGATCCTGCGTGTCCTTCGCGACTTGCGCGTCCTTGCGCGTCCGCAGGCGATTGAAAACAAAGACGCGGATCGCGGACGACAGGTTGCAGGTGGCGCGATCGTGATCGATCTGGCCGACCAGCGTCGATAACGTGACGTGTTCGCGATCGGCGACTTCGCGCAATCCGTCCCAGAACTCGTCTTCCAATGACACGCTGGTCTTGTGTCCATCGACGACGATCGAGCGCTTGATAACAGCCGTTTTCATCACGAATCCCCGTGCCGAGCGGCGATCTTTGCCGGCTGCGGTCCCCCACCCGCGATTAAACAATTCTCCGAACAGGCCGTATTGAGAAAAATCAAACCAGGTGGGGAAATTTTAGGAGGCCCAAATTATGTCGGCGTCCGTTGATCCAGGTCAAAACAAGCCTGGAATTGCCGCCTAAAGTTGGGGAATGTGGGAGTCCGTGGCGGTCGCGCCCTTTAATTGTGATTTGCAGCTTGCCGTCATCGATGAGGACGGCACGCATGCACTTGTTTTTCCCTGCCGCCGCGTTGTGGGAGGCTGGATAAACACAAGTTCAAAAGAGCGGCTGGACGTGCTCCCGACGCACTGGCGTCCCTGGCAGCAACAGGCCAGCGCATCCTAGGGAATGGAATTCTGGGCCGGCTTAGAGGCCTTGGGCGCGGGGACCTTGGCCTCTTCCTCAGCCAGGAGACGCAGGAGCAGCTGCCGCCGCAACTCGTCGGTTTCCTCCGCGAGCAAACGCCGGTAGTGCTCGATATTTAATTGGGCCACGGACCTATCCACAACGCAGCCTTTTGCTTCTTGCGCGCCCCGCTTGAGTTCTACGCGCTAATAAACGGGGCGACAACGAGACAAGGGCGCGGCGGCGGCCGTGGATTTTAATGTTGGGCCGCCGCGTGAATCTGCGGGCCCAGTTTTCCGCCTGCACTTTTCGGAATTGCAATCAAAGCGGCGACGGTGAGCAGCGTCACCACGGCCGCCAGGGACAGGATCTTGGTCATGAGCGAATGAGTCATGGCAAAGCCTCCCGATCAGATTTTCTGTCGTGCACACGAACGCGCACAACAGGCCGATGTTCCATAGTGTTCCATAGCAGCTTCGTTAAATTTCCAGCGGCCGCCAATTACCATCCGTAAAAAGCCGCCCGGCGAGGGCGGCCTTTGTGGATATCAGCGCTTTTTTCTGTTTCGCGGGCGGTTGGCTTTGCGGGCGAGCGGTATGACCACAGCGCTCTCGCCGGCGCTCCGGCGCAACGCTTCTTTCAGGCTGGCCGGGCGGCCGTGCTTTTTGAGCAGGTCGTTGAAGGCCTCGTCGGCAAGCTCCTGAAAGGATTTCATGCTTTCACCCGCGAGCACCTGAAGTTCGTGCCAGGTCTCCTGGTGAAATTGCACGCGTTTGCCAATCATGTATTTGATGGACTTGCATGGATGGACTTGCTGATCCGCTCAGACGCGCGGCAGGATTTCGTCCGCTTCGGATTTTCCCTCTTTTCGCAACGCGCGCAGGCGTGCTGCAGCCAGCTGCTCCCAGGTCTCGGCCATCTGCTCAAGCTGCTGCCGATGTGACGGAATTGCGGTTTGCGCCATCTTGCGGCATTCGTTGGCGTGTTCGCGGTATTCGTGGAGTTTTCTCACGCGGTACCTTTAGTTTCCCGGCATTCTTGATGCCGTAAGCGCAAGTGTCGGAAACCTGACTTGGTTCCGGTGCGGCCGAAGAATTTAGGTCACCGGACCGTCAGTCGTGAGGCCGTCGGCGATATTCTCCCACGTCACCGCGATGTGTGAGTCAGCGCTAATTCTTCCATCGGCTCGACGCGTCGTGGTGAAGGAGTTCGGGCTCGCAGGCGAGGGCGGCCTGCCGGCAGTCTTCGGCGAGCTTCTCAAGCTCCGCGGCAATCGTCTTGTCCCAGCATGAACCGGCTGCCTTCTGGCACGTGGTGGCATGGGCCAGCAGCCGCTCCGCGAGGTTTGACCGGACAGACATGGGCGCCATATTGCCCACAACCCCCGTGGGTCTCATTGAGATAGATCAACTCTGGGGTGGGCATGGCCGCAGAAATTCAAGCCAGCGCGAAAAGAACATATTGCGAACGGAGAACAAATGGTGTACGGTGTCTGTCTTCAGTCGATTCCGGCGGTGCGGCGGGGCCGCGTTGTCGGGGGGTCGAATCCCGGCCATAAGGAGCTCAACTATGAGTCAGCCTGCCCTGCGTCTCGTCGAAGGACCTTCCATGGATAAGTCGAAAGCCCTGTCCGCTGCGCTCAGCCAGATCGAGCGTCAGTTCGGCAAGGGCTCGATCATGAAACTTGGCAAGAACGACAAAACCATGGATGTCGAAGCCATTTCATCGGGCTCGTTAGGGCTCGACATTGCGCTTGGTATTGGCGGCCTGCCGCGTGGGCGGGTGGTGGAAATTTACGGGCCGGAATCCTCCGGCAAGACCACGCTCGCGTTGCACACGATCGCGGAAGCCCAGAAAAAGGGTGGCATCTGCGCATTCGTCGATGCCGAACACGCGCTCGATCCGATCTACGCCCGCAAGCTTGGCGTGAATGTCGACGAGCTCCTGATCTCACAGCCGGATGCCGGTGAGCAGGCGCTGGAAATCGCCGACACGCTGGTGCGCTCCGGTGCGGTCGACGTGCTGGTGGTCGAACTCGGTCGCAGCTCTCGTGCCGCGTGCCGAACTCGAAGGCGAGATGGGCGACGTGCAGCCGGGCAGCCAGGCACGGCTGATGAGCCAGGCATTGCGCAAGCTCACCGCCTCGATCTCGAAATCGCGCACCATGGTGGTGTTCATCAACCAGATCCGCATGAAGATCGGCGTGATGTATGGCTCACCGGAAACCACTTCGGGCGGCAATGCGCTGAAATTCTACGCGTCCGTCCGTCTCGACATCCGCCGCATCGGCGCCATCAAGGAGCGCGACGAGGTGATCGGCAACCAGACCCGCGTGAAGGTGGTCAAGAACAAGCTGGCGCCGCCGTTCAAGCAGGTCGAATTCGACATCATGTACGGCGAGGGCGTGTCCAAGACCGGCGAGTTGATCGATCTCGGTGTCAAAGCCAACGTCGTCGAGAAGTCTGGTTCCTGGTTCTCTTATGAGAGCCAGCGCATCGGGCAGGGACGCGAGAACGCCAAGCAATTTTTAAAAGAGAACCCCGACATTGCGGCCAAGATCGAAGCCGCCGTACGCCAGAATTCCGGCCTGATTGCGGAAGCCATCATGGCGGGTGAGGTCGAGGATAAGGATAAGGACGACGACGAGGCCGCCGCCGAAGCTTGAAAGGATGACGGGCTGCCGGACGGCGTTGTTTCAACGCTGCCGTCCGGAGCCGGTCTTCGCGAAGAAGGCGTAGCCTTCAAGAGCGAAGAGCCGGCGCAGGAGCGGCCAGAGCCGCTGCCTGTCCCGCCCGCGCCGGCCCAACGCGTCGATAGTGAAGGTGTTGCCGAGCCGATCGCAGAGCCAAAGGCCGCTAAACCAAGGAAGGCCGGAGCTGCGAAAGGCAAAGCCAAAAGCGAGAGCAAAAGCGAGAGCGAGACACCGAAGGCTGCGGCTGCCAAAGCCAAAGTGCCGAAGGTGAAAAGCGCGAAACGAAAAGGAAAGACCGGCCGTTCATAGCCGGAAAGCAAGTAAAGCGCGGCGGCGGCGCCAGTGATATCCGCCGCACCATTTGGTGACGCGTATCCGCATATCCGCGTATCATTGAGTGATGCGTTAGGCATTCGCCCCCGTCGGCACCCGGCTGCGTAGAGCGGCCGCAACCGAGGACGGGGGCGAAGGCGTTTTGTGGGGGCCCGTCATTCCGGGACGGCCCGAAGGGCCGGGCCCGGAATCCAGAACGGGGACATGCGGCGGTTCTGGATTCCGGGTTCGCCGCTGCGCGTCGCCCCGGAATGACCATCCCGGCTCTTCCTAGACTTACCCGACCCCCGCCGCTAAATAACCTCCTGAAAACACGAAGCCGGACGGGGATTTAACCCCTCGAAGGGCACGCCTGATCCCGAAAAGCCCGTCCTCGATCTGATCGGGGATAGGCGCCGGTTTTCGGAAAACATCATGCGCAACAAAAGCAGAGGGGCTCGCACGGTTTCGACATGAGCGGCGTCAACGACATCCGCAAAAGCTTTCTCGATTTCTTCGCCCGCAACGAACACCAGGTCGTGGCGTCTTCGGCGCTGGTGCCGCGCAACGACCCGACGCTGATGTTCACCAATGCTGGCATGGTGCAATTCAAGAATGTGTTCACCGGCCTGGAGAAGCGGCCCTATTCGCGTGCGGTCAGCTCCCAGAAGTGCGTGCGTGCCGGCGGCAAGCACAACGACCTCGACAATGTCGGCTACACCGCGCGCCACCACACGTTCTTCGAGATGCTCGGCAATTTCTCGTTCGGCGATTATTTCAAGGAACGCGCGATCGAGCTGGCGTGGACGCTCATCACCAAGGACTTCGCGCTGCCCAAGGACCGGCTGTTGATCACCGTCTACATCGACGATGACGACGCCTTCAAACTTTGGAAAAAGATCGCCGGCCTTCCTGACAGCAAGATCTTGCGCATCGCGGGCGACGACAATTTCTGGGCCATGGGCGAAACCGGCCCGTGCGGCCCGTGCTCGGAAATCTTTTACGACCACGGCGACAAAATCCCGGGCGGGCCGCCGGGATCAGCCGACTCGGAGGGCGATCGCTTCATCGAGATCTGGAATCTCGTGTTCATGCAGTACGAGCAGCTCGAGAGTGGCAAGCGCGTTGATCTGCCGCGGCCGTCGATCGATACCGGCATGGGGCTCGAGCGCATCGCGGCGGTGTTGCAAGGCACGCACGACAATTATGCCATCGACCTGTTCCGCGCTTTGATCCAGACCATTGCCGACCTGACCAAGGTCTCTCCGAACGGGCCGCACAAAGCCTCGCATCGCGTCATCGCCGATCATCTGCGCGCATCTGCGTTTCTGATCGCCGACGGCGTTCTGCCCTCGAACGAGGGCCGCGGCTACGTGCTCCGCCGCATCATGCGGCGCGCCATGCGCCACGCCGAATTGCTCGGCGCGAAAGAGCCGCTGATGTGGAAGATTGTGCCCACGCTGACGCGCGAGATGGGGCAGGCCTATCCGGAATTGCTCCGCGCCGAAGCACTGATTACCGAGACGCTCAAGCTCGAGGAAACGCGCTTCCGCCGCACGCTTGAGCGCGGTCTCGCCATTCTCGATGAAAAAAGCAAAGGCCTGCAGAAAGGCGCGATGTTCGACGGCGACACGGCCTTCACGCTCTACGACACCTACGGTTTTCCGCTCGATCTCACGCAAGATGCGCTGCGCGCGCGCGGCATCTCGGTCGATCTCGCCTCCTTCACGGATGCGATGGAGCGCCAGCGCGCGAAGGCGCGAGCATCCTGGGCCGGCTCCGGCGACACGGCGCAGGAGACGGTGTGGTTCGCGCTGCGTGAGAAAATCGGCGCCACGGAGTTTCTCGGCTACGAGACCGAAAGCGCGGAGGGCGTCGTTGCTGCTCTTGTGAAAGACGGCAAGGAAGTTTCCGAATTGAAGAAGGGTGAAAGCGGCGTGGTGGTGATGAACCAGACGCCGTTTTACGGCGAGAGCGGCGGCCAGGTGGGTGACACCGGCGAGATGCGCCGCGACAGTGTCAAACTCACGGTCACCGATACCCAGAAAAAAGCCGGTGATGTGTTCGCCCATCTGGTCAAAGTGGAGCAGGGCACCGTCAAGCTCGGCGAGCCGTTGCTGCTGGAGGTCGACCGCGCGCGCCGCGGTGCGATCCGCCAGAACCATTCGGCGACGCATCTTTTGCACGAAGCTTTGCGCCAGGTGCTCGGCGATCACGTGGCGCAAAAAGGCTCGCTGGTCGCGCCCGACCGGCTGCGTTTCGACTTCTCGCATCCCAAGCCGATGTCGGCGGAAGAGATCGAGCGGGTTGAGGACATTGCCAACGACATCGTGCTGCAAAACGCGCCCGTCACCACCCGCCTGATGGCGCAGGATGACGCCATCGCGTCAGGCGCCCGCGCTTTGTTCGGCGAGAAATACGGCGACGAAGTTCGCGTGGTGGCGATGGGCGAGGGCTCCGGCAACATGCTGGGCTGGTCGGTGGAACTCTGCGGCGGCACCCATGTGCAGCGGACCGGCGATATCGGACTCATTTCGGTGGTCGGCGAGGCAGGGGTGGCGTCCGGCGTCCGCCGGCTCGAGGCGCTGACCGGAAAAGCCGCCCGCAAGACCGCTAATAAACAGCTTCAGGTCGTTAAAGCAGCGGCCGCGGAGCTTAAAGTGCCGCTTGAAGAGATGCCCGGACGTATCGGGGCGCTCTTGGATGAACGCAAAAAGCTCGAGCGCGATCTCTCCGACGCCAAGAAGAAACTGGCGATGGGCGGTGGCGGCACCGCGGCGGGTGAGGCATCCGACGTGCGGCAGGTGAATGGCGTGAAACTGCTCGCGCGCGCCGTCTCCGGCATCGATCTCAAGGATCTGCGCAGCCTCGCAGACGAGGGCAAACGCCAGGTCGGTTCCGGGATCGTCGCCATTGTTGGACTGTCGGACGACGGCAAGGCCGGAATCGTCGTTGGCGTCACCGACGACCTCACCAAGCGTTTCAATGCCGTGGATCTCGTCAAGAAAGGCGCCGAAGTGCTTGGCGGAAAAGGTGGCGGCGGCCGGCCCGACATGGCGCAGGCCGGCGGTCCCGACGGTTCCAAGGCGGACGCGGCTCTCAAAGCCATCGAAGCCGCGCTCGGCGGCTGAGTTCCTCTGCGGCCTCATCCTGAGGAGCGGCCGAAGGCCGCGTCTCGAAGGATGAACACAGCCCCCATCCTTCGAGACGCATCGCTTCGCGATGCTCCTCAGGATGAGGCTGATTGAGATTGTGACGTGAGTTCCGGCGCGGTCATGGCCGGGCTTGTCCCGGCCATCCCTCTTAGGTAGCCAAAGCGGTGCGTCCCCTAAGCGAGATCGCCGGGACAAGCCCGGCGATGACAAATGCGATGGCCGAAGTGCATTTCACCAGCTGGCTGCGACAGGTCGTGCCGGACGGTCCGTTGCGGGTTGATGGCGTAACGGTCGGCGACGCGCTCGGGGTGCTTTTTTCCGAGCGTCCGCACGTGCGCAGCTACGTGCTCGACGAGCACGGCCGTCTGCGCAAGCACGTCTGCATTTTTGCTGACGGCGTGCGTTTGCCGAACCAGGCGGCGCTCGGCCATGGCATTCGCAAAGAATCCACCCTTTATGTGATGCAAGCGTTGTCAGGAGGCTAGCGCATGATCCTCGAAAAGCAGGTCCTCAACCTGATCGGGGATGGTTACCGGTTTTCGGACAAGATCATGCGCACAGGAGGTTGAGCGTGAGTGAGCGGATGTTGGTAGCGACCCGAAAGGGCCTCATCTCGTTTGTGCGCAAAAACGGGAAATGGACGATCGCGCGGACAGATTTTCCCGGCGTTGCGGTGACCGCGGCGCTTCATGACAAACGCGACGGCACAATTTACGCCATGCTCAAGCACGGGCATTTCGGCAGCAAGCTGCATCGCTCGGACGACGACGGGAAAACCTGGATCGAATTGCCGGCGCCGGCATTTGCGGCCGATGCTGCTGGCGAGCCCGTGTTGTTTCAGATCTGGACGCTCGAAGCCGGTGGCGCGGACGAGCCCGGCCGGTTGTGGGCCGGTGCGCTTCCGGCCGGTCTGTTCCGCTCCGACGATCGCGGTAACACGTGGCAGCAGGTCAGCGCGCTTTGGAACGTGCCCGAGCGCGCGAAATGGTTCGGCGGCGGTTACGATGAAGCCGGGATCCACACGATTGCACCGGATCCGCGCGATTCCAGCCGCGTGTTCGTCGGCATTTCTTGCGGCGGCGTGTGGGAGACACGCGACAGCGGCGGCAGCTGGTCGTTGCTGGGCGATGGGTTGGTCGCAACTTATCTGCCGCCGGAGCAGGCGGGCATGCGCGAGAGTCAGGACCCGCACCGGATCGCGCGCTGTGCTGCCGCGCCCGACACAATGTGGATGCAGCATCACAACGGCATCTTCCGCTCCACCGATGCCGGTGCGACGTGGTCACAGCTCAAATTGCCGGGAGACGACTTCGGGTTTGCGGTCGCAGCCCACCCGAAAGACTCGCGCACAGCCTGGTTCGTACCCGCGATCAAGGACGAGCTCCGTGTCCCGCGCGATGGCGCTTTCACCGTCACGCGCACCCGCGACGGCGGCAAGACCTGGGACAGCCTCAGCGAAGGTCTCCCGCAGAAAGACGCCTACGACCTCGTTTACAGGCACGGCCTTGATATCGACGATAGCGGAACGCAACTCGCCATGGGCTCGACCACCGGCAGCCTGTGGTTGAGCGAGAATGCCGGCGACGGCTGGACACTGCTCAATGCGCACTTGCCGCCGATTTACGCCGTGCGGCTTTACTAATCCCTCTCCGGCTGATTGATCTAATATCCTCGCGATTCCAGCAGGACGACCGCGGTATGGCACGCAACCGCCTCAAGGATCTGCGCCGGCGCACTTATCACGTGCTCGAACAGGGCTCGGTTGGCGACAGCCTGAGCAACTGGATCGACCGGTCACTGATCCTCCTGATCCTGATCAACCTGCTCGCAGTCACCCTCGAATCCATACCGAAATATGAGCTGCGTTATGGCGCAGTCTTTGCGGCCATCGAGTTTTTCTCGCTTGTCGTCTTCACCATTGAATACGGCGTGCGCATGTGGTCATCGGTCGAACACGGGCCGAACAAGCACTTACCCGCGACGCAGGCACGGCTCAAATATGCGCTGAGCGCGGCCGGCATCGTCGATCTCGTCGCGGTGTTGCCGTTCTGGTTCGCCATGATCCTTCCCGGCGATTTGCGTGTCGTGCTGGTGTTCCGCATGGTGCGCTTCTTCAAGTTCGCGCGCTATTCGCCGGCGATGCGTTCGCTCCTGGACGTGCTCTACAACGAGCGGCGCGCTTTATTCGGCTGCCTGGTCATTTCGCTCGGCACCGCGCTGGTCGCGGCCTCCCTGATGCATTTGGTGGAGGGTAACGTCCAGCCGGCCAAGCTCGGCACAATACCTGACGCTTTCTGGTGGGCGATTGTGACGGTCGGCACCATCGGCTACGGCGACGTCGTGCCGGTGACCCCGCTCGGGAAGCTGATCGCGACCGGCACGATCTTCGCCGGCCTCGTTTTGATGGCGCTTCCGGTCGGTATCATTGCAACCGCCTTCGCTGAACAGATGCACCGCCGTGACTTCATCGTGACCTGGGGCATGATTTCACGCGTGCCGCTGTTTGCGGAACTCGATGCGGCTGAAATTTCTGATGTCATGGAATTGCTGCGGGCTCAGGTCGCCGAGCCCGGCGAGGTGATCGTGCGCGAGGGTGAAGCTGCCCACGCGATGTATTTCATCGCTTCCGGCGAGGTCGACATAACGTTCAAGGGCAAGAAAGAACCGGTGCGCCTCGGCGAAGGTCAGTTTTTCGGCGAGGTGGCGGTGCTTCGCCATACACGGCGGACGGCGACAGTCACCGCGATTGGCCACACCAATTTGCTCGTGCTCGATGCGCACGACTTCCACGCATTGATGCGGCGCGACCCGCGCATTGCCAGACGCATTAAGGATGTCGTGGAAAAGCGCGTCGGCAAGGGAGTCGTTCCGGCCAAACGTTTTGGCAGCGCGGCGAAGGAGATTACGTAAGCCGGCCCTTGGTGGTTAGGTCTACTTCAGGAACACGTAGTCGGCGGCATAGGCTGCGCTTTGCAATGCGCCCGCTTTGTCGCAAGGGCCTTCCAGCTTGCCACCCTGAGTGTTGATCCGCTGCACCGTCGTGACGGCGGTAAGAATGCCGCTGCCGCGGTTGGCGGTGACGGACAGTTTGAGCCACGCAATGTCTTTTGCGCTGGCGCCCGGAGCGGTGCCGGCAGTCTTGGCGGCCACCGCGCTACCATCGACGTGCTCCCAGTTCGGGCCGACATAGTGCCGTCCGACGGTCTTGCCGTCGGAAAAAAGCGCGGCGACGGGTTCGCGAAATTGCCACGCAAGCTTGCCGTCGGTGCCGGCCTTGCATTCGTAAATCTGCGCCCCCTCGGCGTGGAAGGTGGCGACCGTTGCTGCGCCCGGCGCAGCGATCGCGGCGGGCAGCTCAGCGGCAATAGCCGGTGCCGCGGCAATCAATACGGCGGCAAACATCACTTTGGGCAATGCTGTCATGACACAGCTCCTTGTTTGCCCCCCAACGGCGCAAGCCGCGTTACGCCCCCATCGCCTTCTTCAGGTTCTCATCGACTTTATCGAGGAATCCGGTGGTGGAAAGCCACTTCTGGTCGGCACCGACCAGCAGCGCCAGATCCTTGGTCATGGAGCCCGATTGCACGGTGTCGATGCAGACTTTTTCGAGCGTCGTGGCGAACTTCGCGAGCGCGTCGTTCTTGTCGAGCTTGGCGCGGTGGGCGAGGCCGCGCGTCCAGGCGAAAATCGAGGCGACCGAATTGGTGGACGTTTCCTTGCCCTTCTGATGCTCGCGGTAATGGCGCGTCACCGTGCCGTGCGCCGCTTCCGATTCCACAATCTTGCCGTCCGGAGTCATCAGCACTGAGCTCATAAGGCCGAGCGAGCCGAAGCCCTGCGCCACGATGTCCGACTGCACATCACCGTCGTAGTTTTTGCATGCCCAGACATAGCCGCCCGACCATTTCATCGCCGCCGCCACCATGTCGTCGATCAGGCGGTGTTCGTAGGTGATCTTCTTCTTGTCGAACTCGGCCTTGAATTCCTTGTCGAAGATTTCCTGGAAGAGGTCCTTGAAGCGCCCGTCATAGACTTTGAGGATGGTGTTCTTTGTCGACAGGTAAACCGGGTAACCGCGCAAGAGCCCGTAGTTGAACGAGGCGCGGGCGAAATCGCGGATCGAGTCGTCAAGATTGTACATCGCGAGCGCAACGCCCGAGCCGGGGAATTCGAACACTTCGTGCTCGACCTTCTTGCCGTCGGGTGTGACGTAGCTCAGCGTCAGTTTGGCTTTTTCCGGAACGCGAATGTCGGTCGCGCGGTACTGGTCGCCATAAGCGTGGCGGCCGATCACGATCGGCTGCGTCCAGCCAGGCACCAGGCGCGGGACGTTCTTGCAGATGATCGGCTCGCGAAAGATCACCCCGCCGATGATGTTGCGGATGGTGCCGTTGGGCGAACGCCACATCTTCTTGAGGTTGAATTCCTTCACCCGCGCTTCGTCGGGTGTGATGGTGGCACATTTGACCGCGACGCCGACTTCCTTGGTCTTGTTGGCGGCGTCGATGGTGATCTGGTCGTCGGTCTCGTCGCGCTTCTGGACGCTGAGGTCGTAGTAGAGGAGGTTGATGTCGAGATAGGGATGGATCAGCTTGTCTTTGATCAGCTGCCAGATAATGCGCGTCATCTCGTCGCCGTCCATTTCGACGACGGGGTTTGCCACCTTGATCTTCGCCATTGCGGGTAGAACCTTTTGAAAATTGCGCGGACAGGAAGGAAAGACTTCCGGCGCGCGCCCCTATAGCACCCCAAATCGGGCGGCGAAAGCCGCGATTTTCCGGCATTCTTTCCCATCCCGAAGGGGGCAGGTATACCGCGCACACGGAGGGCTGCATGCCGGGTGCCGGCACTGACAAGACCAAGCGCTGGATTGAAACGCCAGCCCCGATCGTCGTTCTGGTCGAGCCGCAGCTCGGCGAGAATATCGGCGCCGCCGCGCGGGCTATGGCCAATTTCGGGCTGTCGCGCCTGAGACTGGTCAAGCCGCTGCAGGGCTGGCCGAACGAAAGGGCGCGCGTGATGGCTGCCGGCGCCGATCGTGTCCTCGATGGCGCAGCGCTTTACGACACCCTCAACGACGCGATCGGCGATTGCAGTTTTGTGCTGGCGACCACGGCGCGCAATCACGATCAGGCCAAAGCGGTGGTATCGGCAGCGGCGGCGGCGGCTGAAATGGCGCCAAGGGTGGCAGCGGGTGAAAGCGTTGCGATCATTTTCGGGCGCGAGCGTATCGGGCTCGAAAATCACGAGGTCGCGCTCGCCGACCGCATCGTGACCCTGCCGATCAATCCGGCCTTCGCCTCGCTTAACCTCGCGCAGGCGGTTGTGATCGTCGCCTATGAATGGTTCAAGTGCGCCGGTGGCGGTGAACTGCCGTTTTCGATGCCGGAAAAATCGCCACCGGCGCCCAAGCAACAACTCGATACATTCTTCGCCGAGCTCGAGCGTGAGCTGGAGCGCGTCGAGTTTTTTCGTCCCGAGGAAAAGCGCGGCACCATGAGTGTGAACTTGCGCAATATCTTCCAGCGTATGTCACCCACCCAGCAGGACATTCGGACGCTCCATGGCATCGTCAATGCGCTCATCCAGGGCCGCAAGGGTCCGGCGCGCGGCGGCGTGCTCGATGCAGCGGAGTCCCAGAAGCTGCGCGATCTGTTGGCGGAGCAAAGCCGGGTGCCGGGCGAGCGAAGCCCTGCGCGAGGTCTGGCCAAGCTGTTGCGCCGGAATCCGACGGAGGCAGAACGCATCTTGTGGCAGGCGCTGGTGAACGACCGCCGTTTTGCCGGTCGCGGCTTCAAGCGGCAGGTGCCGATCGGCCCTCACATTGCGGACTTTGTTTCCTTTCCGCTCAAATGCGTCATCGATCTCGTACCGCCTCAGGAAACTGCGGAAGCCGCGCGCACACGCGCCGAGCGGCGCGAGTATCTTGCCGCGCGCGGCTATCGTGTGTGTGAGGCGAGCGCGGCGGATGTTGAGAGGGATGTCGGCAAAGTCCTCGATGAGCTCTCTGCTGTCGTCTCGGGGGAGCGTTAGCACGCGGCCTTGAATTAGACCGCTCGTCCCCGCGAAAGCGGGGACCCAGCCTTTGATGTCACTCATTGTTGCCCCTGGATTCCCGCTTGCGCGGGAATGAACGGAGGAGAGGCGTCGCCGCGCGCCGTCCCGGAATGACAGCTATGGTTTCAACGCCTTGAGCTGCGCAACGGTGGCCTCGCGCAATGTGGTCTGATCGTTTCCTGCCACAACAAAACGGAAGCCGCGTTTGGCCATAGCGACCGCGCCGTCGGCATTCCGGCAGTAGATTCCGGGAATCTTGCCGGCATTTTTTGCAGCAGTACAGATCTTGTCGATGGCTTGCCCGACCTGCGGCGCGTCGACATCCTGCGCGGTGCCGTTGCTGAGCGCGGTGGCGAGATCATACGGCCCGACGAACAGCCCATCGATGCCGGGCGTTGTTGCAATCGCGTCGACGTTGCCGAGCGCCGTTGCGGTTTCGATCATCGCGAGTGTGAGCGTGCCGTCGTTTGCCTCACGCATGTAGTCGACTGGCGCGGTACGTCTTTGCATCGCCATGGCACGCAACGGACCCCAGCTGCGTTCGCCAAGCGGGGGATATTTTGCAGCCGCCGCGAAGTGACGGGCATCGGCGGCGCTATTGATCATCGGCGCGATGATAGCTTCGGCGCCAAAGTCGAGCGCGCGCGACACCAGTGCGAAATCGTTATGCGGCACGCGCACGATCGGCGTCGACTCAGCATGATTGACCGCGCCGGTGCCGATGATGAGCGACGCCGTATCCCACAAGCCGTGCTGCGCATCGAGCACGACGGCGGGGAAACCTTCGCGCGCGATTGTTTC
The DNA here is from genome assembly GCA_963743405.1 of uncultured Alphaproteobacteria bacterium. Lineage (GTDB taxonomy): Bacteria > Pseudomonadota > Alphaproteobacteria > Rhizobiales > Xanthobacteraceae > Pseudolabrys. Next base: position 190,781 of record CAVUPX010000012.1, read on the forward strand.
CGCGACGATGGGTGAGCCAATCATGCACCAGGCAGCATAAACCGTTTCGCCCGCACGCAGGCGTCTGGCAAGGTCGAACGCCGACACCTCAACCGCTCTTCTTGATCTGAGCGATCGCTTCGGTCAGCAGTTCCGCCATGCGCGTACGAACTTGCTGTTCGGTGACGCCCTTCGGCTGCAAGTCCTTGAGCAGTTTGTGCACGACATCGTTTTCCGCGCTCTCCGCAAAATCGGCCAGTACGACCTCTTTGGCGTAAGTTTCGGCGTCGGCGCCGCTTTTGCCGAGCATTCCGGCCGCCCACAGGCCGAGCATCTTGTTGCGGCGAGCCATCGCCTTGAAGCGCAGCTCCTCGTCATGCGCAAATTGGTTCTCGAAGCCTTCTTCGCGCTTGTCGAACGTGGTGGTCATGTCGTCCTCACTACAATCACTAAGATTGCATATACCTTAGTGCGTTCATTCGCGCCTTGCATATCGCCGCACCAGGGTCAAGGCAACATCCGCGCGCTTTTTTGCGGCGAAATTAGGAAGTGGAAAACGTGAGGGTGGCGTGATTGTGCTGCCCCTACCGATCGGCTAGGTTTCGAGCGTGTCCGGACGCTGGCGCGACCAGCGCTCCCAGTCCGGTCCCGCAGCCGCGGATCTTGCAAAGTCGTACGAGAAGGAGCCACGGCATCCGATGGACTTTCACAAACCACGGTATACGCCCATGAGCCGCCGTCGCCGCATTTACGAGGGCAAGGCGAAGATCCTTTACGAAGGCCCGGAGCCCGGAACGCTGATTCAGCATTTCAAGGACGACGCAACAGCCTTCAACGCCAAAAAACACGAAGTGATCGAAGGGAAGGGCGTCCTCAACAACCGAATCTCGGAATATGTATTCCAGCACCTCAACGATATTGGGGTGCCGACCCACTTCATCCGCCGCCTCAACATGCGCGAGCAGCTGATTCGCGAGGTCGAGATCATTCCGCTCGAAGTCGTGGTGCGTAATGTCGCCGCAGGCTCATTGGCGCAGCGCCTCGGCATCGAGGAGGGCACCCAGCTGCCTCGCTCGATCATCGAGTTCTATTACAAGAACGACAAGCTCAACGACCCGATGGTCTCGGAAGAGCACATCACCGCTTTCGGCTGGGCTTCGCCCCAGGAGATCGACGACATCATGGCGCTTGCCATCCGCGTCAACGATTTCCTCTCCGGGCTTTTCCTTGGTGTCGGCATTCGTTTGGTCGACTTCAAGATGGAAACCGGCAGGCTCTGGGAAAACGACGTGATGCGCATTGTCGTGGCCGACGAGATTTCACCCGACAGCTGTCGCTTGTGGGACATCAAGACCAACGACAAGCTCGACAAGGATCGCTTCCGCCGCGATCTCGGCGGTTTGGTCGAGGCCTATACCGAAGTGGCCAAGCGCCTCGGCATCATGAGCGAAGGCGAGCGGCCGCAAGGCACCGGCCCGGTGCTGGTGAAGGGCTGAGGCCTTCCACCTGAAATTGCAGTTTTGATTTTGCGTCATGCCCGGCCTTGTGCCGGGCATCCACGTCTTAAGACTGCTCCACAACAAGCAAGACGTGGATGGCCGGGTATGGCCGTCCAAAGGACGGAGTGCTTTCGCACGCCTATGTCCCGGCCATGACGGCTGCTGTATCGCGCGGCCATACATTCAACCGCTCGTCCCCGCGAAAGCGGGGACCCAGTCTTTTAGGTTATTCAGTGTTGCTCCTGGATTCCCGCTTGCGCGGGAATGAGCGGAGAGGGTGCCACAACTCGTCCTGTCGCACTCGGCGCTGAATCCGAAGGGTCTTACTTCGCACTCTATTTATCTTTGCACGTCACCTGATCGAAGGACGCGCGCGCGTTTCCCACGGCGTATGTGGCGTATCGGCAACGGTTCGTAACCGGCCACTGTCGATCGTCGAGCCCCTCAATGAACATCGTCGAGCCCATTCTTTTTCAGGCGAGGCACGACCCGCCGGCGCCGGCCCTGTGCGCGCCGGGGACCGCGCTGGGCGTCATCAGCTATGCGAGGCTCGCGCGGTTTATTCACAGCATCGGGCACCGTGCCATCCGCGCCGGCATTGCGCCCAGGCATGTCGTCGCGATCCAGGTGAAGGACCAGATCTTTCACACCGCGCTTGCGTTGGGTCTGATGCATATCGGCGCCGCCACCGTTTCGGTGGGCGACACCTTTCCGCCCGGCTTGCGCGCGGACGTCATCGTCACCGACACGCCGCAGTCGTTCGGCAATGGGAAGAGCGCGAAAGTCGTCCCAGTGGATATGTCGTGGATGTCGGGCAAGGGCGTGCCGGTTGACGAAAGCCGTGTCTATAACGGCGGCGGCAATGACATTTGCCGCATCGCGCTCACGTCGGGCTCCACGGGCGAAGCAAAAGCCGTCGGATTCACGCACAACAACCAGCTGGCGCGACTCGCGCGGTACAATCACGTGTTCGGAAAAACGTTTCCCGAGTGCTCACGTTTTTTCAGCGACTACGGGCTCGGTTCCAGCGGCGGCTTTCGGCACATCCTCTATGTGTTGTCGCGTGGCGGCACGATGTTTTTTCCCGGCGCGTCGCCAATGGAGACCTTGCAGACGTTCGAGCTTTACAAGGTGCAAGGTTTAATCGCATCGCCTGGCGGCCTCAGCGGATTTCTGAATTTCTATGATGCCAATAGCGATTTCCGCTGCGGCTTCGACGTCATTATCTCGGCCGGAAGCCCATTGCACAATTCATTGTCGGAACGTGTGCGTGCCCGCATGTGCTCGAACCTGATTTTTTATTATGGCACAACTGAAACATCGACCATCTCATCCGCACCCGCTTACGTCTTGAAAGGCATTGCCGGCGCCGCGGGATTTATCGCGCCGGATGTGTCGGTCCAAATCGTCGACGACGAGGGGAAATTGCTGCCTGAAAAGCACGAAGGGTCGATTCGCGTCCGGACACCTGTCAGCGTCGACGGATATCTCGATGACTCTAGCCAGACTGAAATGCCGTTCGAGCATCGATATTTCGATACCGGCGATACCGGCTACGTGACACCGGAGAAAATGCTGGTCATCACCGGGCGGAAAAAAGAGGTTTTGAACCTCGGTGGCGATAAAGTCAGCCCCATGGTCATCGAGGACGTGCTCACAATGTACTATGGCGTGCGCGAGGCCGTGGCCTTCACCGCGCCGAACGCGCTCGGCATTGACGAGGTCTGGGCACTCGTTGTGCCCACGGGAACACTTGACGAAAGCGCCTTGCAAACGCATTGCCGGGAGAAACTGGCACAGACGCATGTTCCGGTTCGCTTTATCACCGTCGCCGAATTGCCCCGGAACGCGAATGGCAAAGTCGACCGCGCGCGGTTGAGCGCACTCGTGCAGGAAATCGCGGGTTCAGGCGGTTGAACACGGCTGCTTGGCGGGGTGTATCTCGGCCGTCATCCAAATCCGCTCATTCCCGCGCAAGCGGGAATCCAGAGCCACGAACTCGGAGCCGGTTGCCCTGGGTCCCCGCTTTCGCGGGGACGCCGGTCGTCAAGGTTGAGGCGGTGCGCCCCCTCTCCCCGTTGGGGAGAGGGGGATCGGATCTATCGATAAGTCATAACGCCTCACCCGCCCGCCTGCGCAAGCGCTCCGGCGAGCGACCTCTCCCTACGGGAGAGGTGAAGCGGGGTCTGGTGTAACTCCCCTGCCTTGAAATCAGGCGCCGGTGCGATGACCTGTGTGGTGTTCGTTCGTCACGGTTGAGGCGGCCTGTGGCGGGTGCTAGGTCAGGTCGTCGAGACCGGAATCGCCTGAAAAACCGTTATGAAAGCTCGTGTCACCGTTACTCTGAAGTCCGGCATCCTCGACCCCCAGGGCAAGGCGATCGAGGGCGCACTGCGCTCGCTCGGCCTCGACGGCGTTTCCAGCGTGCGCCAGGGCAAGGTCTTCGACATCGAGATCGAGGGCGGCGACCCCGCCAAAGCCGAGGCCTTGCTCAAGCAGGCCGCCGACAAGCTGTTGGCCAATACCGTCATCGAGAATTACCGCGTGGACGTTTTGGGATGAAAGCTGCCGTCGTCGTATTTCCGGGCATCAATCGCGAGCGCGATATGGCGCGCACGCTTCGCCTGATCTCCGGCCGCGAGCCGGTTGCGGTATGGCACGCGGATCATGAGCTTCCGGCCGGCACAGATCTGGTCGTGATCCCCGGCGGGTTCTCCTACGGCGACTATCTTCGCTGCGGCGCCATTGCTGCGCGCAGCCCGATCATGGACGCGGTGCGTGGCTACGCGTCTAAAGGCGGGCTGGTGCTCGGCGTCTGCAACGGGTTCCAGATTTTGTGCGAGGCCGGGCTGCTGCCGGGCGTTCTGATGCGCAATGAAAATCTGCGCTTCATCTGCCGTGACGTCTATTTGCGTGTGGAGCGTTCCGACACACCTTTCACGCGCGGATACAACGCAGGACAGGTCATCCGCGTGCCGGTTGCGCATGGTGAGGGCAACTACATCGCGGATGGTGAGACCATTGCGCGGCTGGAGGGCCAGGGCCGGGTGCTGTTCCGCTATTCGTCGCCGGACGGCATGATCGATCCGAACTGGAACCACAACGGCGCCATTAACGCCATCGCCGGCATCGTGAACGAGCAAGGCAACGTGCTCGGCATGATGCCGCATCCTGAAAACCACGTCGAAGCCGTCATCGGCCCGACCGACGGGCGGGGACTATTTGCGGGATTAGTGGAGGCGTTGGAGAAGGCCGCGTGACCAAATTCGGCGTCTTGCCCGGCCTCGTGCCGGGCATCCACGCCTTGCTGATACCAAGTAAGCCAAGGCGTGGATGGCCGGGACGAGCCCGGCCATGACGAAAGAAACAGTGATCCGCAACGAAACCCCCATCACTCCAGCGCTGATCGCCGAACATGGCCTCAAGCCGGAGGAATATGACCGCATTTTGAAGCTGATCGGCCGCGAGCCGTCGCTCACGGAGCTCGGCATCTTCTCGGCGATGTGGAACGAGCACTGCTCGTACAAATCTTCCAAGGTCCATCTGCGCACACTGCCGACCAAGGGCCCGTGTGTGATCCAGGGGCCGGGCGAAAATGCAGGTGTCATCGATATCGGCGACGGGCTGGCTTGCATCTTCAAGATGGAGAGCCACAACCACCCGAGCTACATCGAGCCCTATCAAGGCGCGGCGACCGGCGTCGGCGGCATCTTGCGCGACGTGTTCACCATGGGCGCACGGCCGATTGCCTGCCTGAACGCGTTATCGTTCGGAGCGCCGTCGCACCCCAAGACGCGCCATCTTGTCGACGGCGTGGTCGCCGGCATCGGCGGCTATGGAAACTCCTTCGGCGTGCCGACCGTGGGCGGTTCGGTGCGATTCCATTCACGCTACGACGGAAATTGTCTCGTCAATGCGATGGCGGTCGGGATCGCCCGCAAGGATCAGATCTTTTACGCCGCCGCGTCCGGCGTCGGCATGCCCATCGTCTATTTAGGCTCAAAGACGGGGCGCGATGGCATTCACGGCGCATCGATGGCGTCCGCAGAGTTCGATGAGGACTCCGAAGGAAAGCGCCCGACCGTACAGGTCGGCGATCCTTTTTCGGAAAAGCTGCTGCTCGAAGCCTGCCTCGAGATCATGCAGAAGGGCTGCGTCATCGCCATTCAGGATATGGGCGCGGCGGGGCTGACGTGCTCCGCCGTTGAAATGGGCGCCAAAGGCGACCTCGGCGTTACGCTCGATCTCGACCGGGTGCCGTGCCGTGAAGAGGGCATGAGCGCCTACGAGATGATGCTGTCGGAGAGCCAGGAGCGCATGCTCATGGTGCTCAAGCCTGAAAAGGAAAAAGAGGCCGAGGCCATTTTCCGAAAATGGGGGCTCGATTTTGCGGTGGTGGGCGAGACGACGCCGACCAAGCGTTTCATCGTGCGTCATGGCGGCGATGTCATGGCCGATCTGCCGATCAAGGAGCTTGGCGACCAGGCGCCGGAATACAAACGGCCCTTTGTGAGTGCGGCGAAGCTTGAGGAAATCGAAGCCGACAGCGTCAATGCGCCGGTTGGCACCATCGAGGCGCTGGAGAAATTACTGGCGGCGCCCGATCTCTGCTCCAAGCGGTGGGTGTGGGAGCAATACGACCACGTCATTCTTGGCAATACGGTGCAGCGGCCGGGCGGCGATGCCGCGGTGGTGCGCATCGAGGACGGGCCGAAGGGCCTTGCGCTCACCACCGATGTGACGCCGCGCTATTGCGAGGCCGATCCGTTCGAAGGTGGCAAGCAGGCGGTGGCGGAATGCTGGCGCAATCTCACGGCGGTCGGCGCCAAGCCGCTGGCCATCACCGACAATCTGAATTTCGGAAATCCGGAGCGGCCGGAGATCATGGGCCAGTTCGTCGGCTGCATTCGCGGCATCGCGGAAGCCTGCAAGGCGCTCGCGTTCCCGGTCGTGTCCGGCAACGTGTCGCTCTACAACGAAACCAATGGCCGCGCGATTTTGCCGACACCGTCGATCGGCGGTGTTGGGCTCATCGACGATTTCAAGACGTCGGCCACGCTCGCTTTCAAGCGCGCCGATGAAGCGATCCTCCTGGTCGGGGAGACGACGGGTTGGCTCGGCCAATCCATGTACCTCCGTGACGTGTGTGGCCGGGAAGAGGGGGCACCGCCGCCGGTCGATCTCACCGAAGAACGCGAAAACGGCGATTTCGTCCGCTCCTTGATCCTCGACGGAACGGCGACGGCCGTACACGACCTTTCCGACGGCGGCCTCCTGGTTGGCCTTGCCGAGATGGCGATGGCGTCCGGCATTGGCGCGCAGTTGGATGCGGCGCCGTCCGATATCCCCGCCCACGCCCATTGGTTCGGCGAGGACCAGGCCCGCTATCTCGTCACGGTTCCGGCGGCGAAAGCGCATGACGTCCAGACGCGCGCCAGATCGGCAAACGTCCCGGTATGGACGGTCGGAAAGACTGGCGGCGACACATTGACGCTTGCGGGCGAGCGTCCCATCCTAGTCACGATTCTGCGCGAGCGTTTCGAAGCCTGGCTTCCGGCCTTTATGGCCGGAGAGCTATGAGCGATCTGCGAGGGCCGGCCGATGGCCATGCAAGCCGGTGAAATCGAGAAACTGATCAAGGCGCATATCCCGGACGCGCAGGTGACGATTCGCGACCTCGCCGGTGATGGCGATCACTACGCCGCGACGGTCATCTCCGCTTCGTTCAAGGGCAAATCGCGGGTCCAGCAGCACCAGCTCGTGTACGAGGCCCTCAAGGGACAAATGGGCGGCGTGCTCCATGCGCTTGCCTTGCAAACCGGCACGCCTTGATGGGCGGCGTCCGCGTCCTTTCGCCTCAAGGCGCGATCGCGCCGACCGGAACCTGGAGCGTCGGGGTGCGCGCCGGCGACTTTGTATTTGTCGCAGGCATGCGCGGCATCAATCCGGCGAATAATCGCCTCGTCGACGGCGACGAAGCACGTATTCGGCAGGCTTTCACGAACATGAAATTGGTCGCCGCGTCCGAAGGTGCTGACCTCACGGATTGTGTACGGCTGACGGTGTTCGTGACCGACATGGGTCGATTGCGTCCGCTCGTCAACAAGATCCAGGAAGAGCTGTGGGCGGGTGGCTCTTATCCGCCGCGCACTATCGTCGAGGTTTCCAAACTTAACCAGGATGACGTTTTCGAGGTTGAAGGCACCTTTTACACCCCAAAAAGCCGGTGAATTTCGTCAGACCTCTTGGGTTGGCGGTAACTTTTGGGGTACATATATTGGTGACGAGGCGGCTGCGCCGCCCAACAGGATGAGCCATGGGCATCGAGCAATTCATCGACAATGAAGTGAAGGCAAACGACGTGGTGCTGTTCATGAAGGGCACGCCGCAATTCCCGATGTGCGGTTTTTCCGGGCAAGTTGTGCAGATCCTCGACCATCTGGGCGTGGCCTACAAAGGCATCAATGTTCTGGAATCCGATGAAATCCGGAACGGCATCAAGAGCTATTCCAACTGGCCGACGATTCCGCAGCTCTATGTGAAGGGCGAATTTGTCGGTGGTTGCGACATCATCCGCGAAATGTTTCAGGCCGGCGAATTGCTGCAGGCGCTGAAGGAAAAAGGCGTGTCGGTCCAGCAGACCGCCTGACGCTGCATTGCCACGTGGCGAAATTTCTGCTCGTTCTGGCGATGATCGCCGATTTGGCGCTCGCGGCGCTGTTGATCGGTGTGTCTGGATTTATGTTCGGCGGCGGTCCCGAAAGCATGCATGCCGGAGCTTTGGCTGCGGCCGCTTACATTGCCGCAGTGATCGCCTGTATCGCAGCGCCGATTGCTGGTTTCGTTTTCAGCCGACGCGGGAAGACTGCACTCGCGCTGGCCGTGGCCTGGATGCCAGTTGCGGGCGCGCTGGTGGCTCTGATGGTGCCTGCGCCCTACTAGGCTGCCGCTACAAAGCGATACGCGCCGTCCTTGCGCTCGACGATCCCAACACCCGGATACGGAAGATGGAAGCCGATGAGCTTCGAATGGTCGGTTGCGAGCCTGTCAAGCAGCTTGCGGCGCGTTGCCACCGCCTGGTCCGGCACATGATCGGCAGTTGGCTTCCATTCAGGGTGCTGGAACGAGATCAGCGGGTGGGTGAGGGCGTCGCCGCCCACAATCAGGCCTTCGCCACCGCCAAGCTCGAGTGACACGTGTCCTTGCGTGTGGCCAGGTGTGTCGATGATGCGCAGCCCGGTGACAATTTCGTCGCCAGCTTTAACTATCTTCACCTTGTCTTTGATGGCGGCGTAGTTGCGCCGCGCGCCCGTCACGAAACCGGCGCGCTCGGCGGGCAGGCCGCGGGTCGCATTGTCGCCCTGCCAGAAATCCCATTCCGCGCCGGCGACGAAGAACATCGCATCAGATATGACGAGTTCATCCAGCTCGTCGACCGCGCCCCAGAGATGATCGGGATGGCCATGGGTCAAAATCACCTTGGTGATTTTGCTTTTGTCGATACCGGCCGCCTTGAGGTTGTCCCATAGCTTCCCCGCCGTCGGCATGAACCGGTCACCAGACCCCAAATCGATCAAGATCAAGTCGCGGGCCGTCCGTATCAGCGTCACGTTTGTCGGCGAGTTGTATTGCTCTGCGGTCTGTCCGGCGGCCTTCAGCAGCGCGTCTCGTTCCGCCGGCGGGGCGCCAGGCGCGAGAAAGCTCACCGGCAATACCAAGTGTCCGTCGCTGAGGACCGTCAGTTCGAAGGCGCCTTGCTTGAATGCGTGTGGCCCAGCCGCAATGGCGGGCAACGCGTGTGTTGCAAGGGCTGTCGCTGCGGTCGCAAGAACCGTTCGCCGGCTTAAGTTCGACATGAGTTACGCAATCGTCCTGGCGGAGATTGCGGGTTGTATGCCAACGCCAAGCGATCCGCCATGCGGGCGGAGCCGCGGGGGTTTGCGCGATAACCGCCTACCGCGTGCGTTTCATCCGATTCATGATCAGGTAGATGACGCCCAAAACCAACGCCAACCCGACCAGACTCGGCGTCGGCACGCCGTTGGCGAATTTCGTGACGTTATCGGCCACTGACAGCACAAATCCCCCGGAGCCTTGTCCGAGGATCAGGTAGATCAGCATGATCGCGAGAACAGTAACGAAGCCAAGTTCGACGAATTCCCACAGAACTTGTTTCGCGTTGGCCATGAATTTGAGCATGGCAGAACCTCTTGATGACACATACGGCTTACGGGTGGGGAGCGGAGCCCCCCACCCGGATTGCGTCAGCAAAACTGATCAGACTGGCCGCACGCAGGCGTCAGGCCATTTTCCGGTTCGAGAACAGCCAGAGGACGATCCCGAGAGTGATCAGACCGACGAGACCGTTCCCGCCCATGTCCTTCACCCACGACATAATGTTCGCTGTCACGGCGCCGAAGAACGGTAAATTGGCACCGACCAGCAGCGACAGCACGATCGCCAATGCCAGCAGCATCAGAGCTAATTCCGTCAACGCCCCGACCCACTCCTTGATGGTATCGATCCCTTTCATTGCGGAGTCTCCCTAGGCATGTCCTGTGATTCGAGGACCGCGTGTTGTTCTTAGCGCTTTTCGCCTACTAAATGTAGCGAATTGTCGCAATGTAGCCACAAAATAAGCTGTGCACTACGTCTTTAGTCGGGGATAACTCCGAAAGCGCGCCAAAACTGGCACGGCTTGCGCTCAACGAATTTCAGAAACCTCCACCCGTCGTACAAAAACGAAGGCCGGCACGAACCGTGCCGGCCATAGATCGGGTTTAAGGGGCGGCCTTCAGCGGGCCGATTCGCGCATCAGCGCGAGTAGTATTCCACCACCAGGTGCGGCTCCATCTGCACTGCATACGGCACGTCAGTGAGAACCGGAATGCGTGAAAGCTTGGCGGTCATCTTCGACGCGTCGACATCGATATAGTCTGGCACATCCCGCTCGGCCAAAGCCTGGGCTTCCATAACGAGCGCCAGTTGCCTCGATTTTTCCTTCACCTCGACTACTTCACCGACCTTGACCCGGTAGCTCGGGATGTTCACGCGCTTGCCATTCACCAGGATGTGGCCGTGGTTGATGAACTGGCGTGCCGCGAAGACCGTCGGCACAAACTTGGCGCGGAAAATGAGCGCATCAAGGCGCCGTTCCAGCAGGCCGATCATGTGCGCGCCGCTGTCGCCCTTGAGCCGGCGGGCTTCCTGGTAAATGCCGCGGAACTGACGTTCAGAGATGTTGCCGTAATAGCCACGCAGCTTTTGTTTGGCCTTGAGCTGAACGCCGTAGTCGGAAAGCTTGCTTTTGCGGCGCTGGCCGTGCTGGCCGGGGCCGTATTCGCGCCGGTTTACCGGGCTTTTCGGCCGGCCCCAGATGTTCTCGCCCATCCGGCGGTCGATCTTGTACTTGGACTCCATGCGCTTGGTCATTCGCGTCCTCGGTTGTCTTTGTTGTTGCTGAGGATCGCGCCCTCCTTTGTCCCGGCAGGGCCGGAACCGACAGGCAGAACCTCGTAAGCGCAAGGTCTTGCCACGGGTCGCGAAACGCCTGACGGGCCTAAAACCCACCAGGCGCGCGGGTTTTAGGGGCATCCCGGCGGCCTGTCAAACCGGGTGATCCAGGACCGCAGCACCACCAGTCATTGCGCCACAGCTGGTTTTGCTTGTCCGGGAGACGTTCGGCGGCCATTGTCTGGCCTCAGGCCGGGCCCCTCTGGCAGCTTCAAGGCTGCGATGTCGGACTGATGGACCACGGAAGGGCCCCTATGGATAGCCTGTTCGACTTCACACCCGACGCCATCGCAGCACTGGTCCAGGTCATCATGATCGACCTGGTCCTGGCAGGCGACAACGCCGTCGTCATAGGACTTGCCGCGGCCGGTCTGCCGCCGGAACGCCGCGGCCGGGTGATCTTGGTCGGCATCGCCGCAGCGACCGTGCTCCGTCTGGCATTCGCGGCGGTGGCGCTGGAATTACTCGAAATTGTCGGGCTGCTCCTTGCGGGCGGGATTCTGCTTCTCTGGGTGTGCTGGAAGATGTGGCGTGAACTGCGCGGGCAGGAAGCCCATCGCGCGGACGCGGCGGACACCGCGCAGGCACCGCGCAAATCTTTCGCCCAGGCAACCTGGCAGATCGTACTCGCCGACGTGTCGATGTCGCTCGATAACGTGTTGGCTGTGGCGGGCGCCGCGCGCGACCATCCGGCGGCGCTGGTGTTCGGATTGGCACTCTCGATCGTACTGATGGGCGTCGCCGCTGGATTCATTGCCAAGCTGCTCAACCGCCACCGCTGGATTGGCTATGTGGGCCTGGCAATTATTCTCTACGTCGCGCTCGACATGATCTGGCGCGGCGCACACGAAGTGTGGCCGCATATTTTTGGTTAAAAACCGTAGCGTCCAAGCGCGGCGGTCAGTTCTGGCGAAAGCGGGCGGCCCGATGTGAATTCAAATTTTGGCAATGGCGGATTTTCGGCTGCGGTCCGCTCATGCATCAAGTCTGCGACCCGGCGGGCGATCGCCGGCGCGGGGTCGAGCCAGGTCACAGGCCATGGTGCATTGCTCCGAATGCGCTCAAGCAGCAATGGATAGTGCGTGCAGGCGAGCACAATCGTGTCGGTGCGCCGCCCGTCCACATCGATGAAGCAGCCGGCGATTTCTGCCTCGATCACACTGTCAGCCACAGCCGCCCCGGCGAGTTCGGCCTCGGCATAGCCGGCAAGCCGCGGCGAGCCGACCAGGTGCACGTCACAGCCGGCGGCAAACTCGCGGATCAGCGCACGCGTATACTCGCGGCCGACGGTTGCCTGCGTGCCCAGGACCGAAACCCGCTTGGATACCGACTGTGCACATGCAGGCTTGATCGCAGGCACCGTGCCGACAAAGGGCACAGAAAAACGGGCGCGCAACTCGGTAAGTGCAAGCGTAGATGCAGTGTTACACGCGATCACCACCAGGTCGGGCCTGTAGACGGCAATCGCCTTGCCAATGACATGGACGATCCGTGTGATCAGGGCGCTTTCGGGCATTTCGCCATAGGGAAAGCCGGCATCGTCGGCAACGTAAACGTATGACGCATCGGGGCGCACGGCCTTCACCTCGCGGAATACAGTGAGGCCGCCGAGGCCGGAATCGAAGACGAGGATGGTCGGAGCTTGCGGCATAACGCTGCGGGCGCGTTCAGGCGCTACCGAACACGCGCTTGAATATGGTGTCGACGTGCTTGAAGTGGTGGTCGAGGTTAAAATTAGCCTCGAGCTCCTTGTCGGAGAGCTTGGACCGCACGTCTTTATCGGCCTTGAGGAGCGCGAGGAAATCTTCCTCGCCTTCCCATACTTTCATGGCATTGCGTTGCACGAGACGATAGGCATCCTCGCGCGCAACGCCTTTCTGTGTGAGTGCAATCAGCACGCGCTGCGAGTGGATAAGACCACCAAGCTTGTCGAGGTTCTTTTGCATGGCGGCAGGATAGACCACCAACTTGTCGATAATGGAGGCAAGCCGCGCCAACGCGAAGTCGAGTGTCACCGTGGCATCAGGGCCAATCATTCGTTCGACAGAAGAATGCGAGATGTCGCGCTCATGCCAAAGCGCCACGTTTTCCATTGCGGGCAGCGCGTACGCGCGCACCATGCGTGCGAGGCCGGTGACGTTTTCCGACAGCACCGGATTGCGCTTATGCGGCATAGCCGACGAGCCTTTCTGCTTTTCGGAGAAAAATTCTTCGGCTTCCAGCACTTCGGTGCGCTGCAAGTGACGAATCTCGGTGGCTAGCCGCTCGATCGACGAGGCCACCACGCCAAGAGTCGCGAAATACATGGCATGGCGGTCGCGTGGAATGATCTGCGTCGAAACCGGTTCTACGGCCAACCCCATCGCTTTGGCGACGTGCGCTTCCACGCGCGGGTCGACCTGTGCGAACGTGCCCACCGCGCCGGAAATAGCGCAAGTGGCGACATCCTTGCGTGCAGTGGCAAGCCGCTCTTTCGCGCGCGCGAATTCCGCATAGGCATAAGCGAGCTTGAGGCCGAACGTGGTGGGTTCGGCATGGATGCCGTGCGAGCGGCCGACGGTCGGCGTCAATTTGTGTTCAAAGGCCCGGCGTTTGAGCGCAGCTAGGAGCGCATCGATATCGGCAATCAGAATATCGGCGGCCCGCACGAGTTGCACATTGAAACAGGTGTCGAGCACGTCCGAAGATGTCATGCCGGAATGCATGAAACGCGCTTCCGGCCCGACGATTTCTGAAACGTGCGTCAGGAAGGCGATAACGTCGTGTTTGACCTCGGCCTCAATTTCATCGATGCGGGCGACATCGAACTTGGCATTTTTGCCCTTTTCCCAAATCTTTTTGGCGGCTTCTTTCGGGATGGCACCGATTTGAGCCATAGCGTCTGCCGCGTGCGCCTCGATCTCGAACCAGATTCGAAATTTTGTCTCTGGTGACCAGACGGTGGTCATTTCGGGACGGGAATATCGCGCGATTGTCACGCTGCTTCCCCGCGTGCGGTCGCCGCCGCATTCCGGATCGCAGCAATATTGGCTTTGTAGTTGCCGCCTTTAAATACGGCTGAGCCCGCGACCAGCACGTTGGCTCCGGCCTGCACGACTCGCGCGGTATTTTCTGACGTCACGCCGCCATCAACTTCGATATCGATCGGTCGGGCGCCGACCAGCGTGCGCACCTCGCGCAGTTTGTCGAGCGCAGCGGGAATAAAGGCCTGGCCGCCAAAGCCGGGATTGACCGACATGACGAGAATGAGATCGACCATGTCGATGACATGTTCGATGCTCGACACCGGCGTGGCCGGATTCATGGTTACGCCGGCCCTCTTGCCGAGCGCGCGGATCGCCTGCAACGAGCGGTGCACATGCGGACCTGCTTCGACGTGTACGGTAATAATGTCGGAGCCAGCTTTGGCGAAAGCTTCAAGATAAGGATCGCATGGAGCGATCATCAGATGGACGTCGAGCGTCCTTTTGGTAAGCGGCCGGATGGCTTGCACTACCGCGGGACCGATCGAGATATTCGGAACGAAGTGGCCGTCCATCACGTCGACATGAATCCAGTCGGCCCCCGCAGCCTCGATTGCGCGGATTTCATCGCCCAGTTTGGCGAAATCAGCCGAAAGAATTGAAGGCGCGATAACGAGCGGGCGGGGCATTCAAGGCCTCCAGACGCCGTTCGGGTAACACGGCATGCGGCGGGGGGCAACGCGTAGGGCGCAATCCCGCGGGCGGCAATTTACTTCAATCGTATCGGCAAAATTTGCCGTGGATTGGGCTACGCAAATCAAATCCGCACACGAGAAACTGTGGACAACCGCAAGACTGGTGCGGGTTTTTGCGCATGACCGGCCCTTGGCGCGGCTCTTGCGTTTCCCGGTTCGGGTGCGACGACCGCCGCAGTGAGCGGCGCGTTGAGGAGTATCGTGTCATGTCCATGTCAGTAAGCGCATCCAACAATGCGCTGGCCTACCTCCAACAATTGTTGCAATCCGGCTCCGGTGGTGTCGGGGCGACAAGTACCGACCCGCTTCTGGCGTTGGGTCAGACGCTCACCGGAGCGGAAGGGGCCAGCCAACCGCAATCGGGCATATCGCCGATGGGGTCTGGCTCCGCGCCAACTTTCGAATCTGGCACTTTGGCGGCGCTCATTTCGTTGCAAGGTCAGTCGGCGAGCGCTGTCGTGGGGCAATCCCCGTCGGACTTATTCTCACAGCTGGACACCGATGGTGATGGCCAAATCAGCAAGACCGAATTTGAACAAGCACTCGGCGGCGTTGGTGTCGATACGCAGAGTGCGGATGCACTGTTTGGCAAACTGGATGCAAATAATGACGGCGATGTAAGCCCGAGTGAGCTCTCCAAAGGGCGCGGCCACCATCACCACCATCATCATGTTGACAATAGCGACGCCTCGCAGAATGGCGGTTCGCAACAGGGCGGGCTGTCGGCTCTGCTGAATTCCGCCGACATCACTGGTGCCAGTACGCAAACTGCTACCAATTCGGATGGATCGACGACGACGACTATTTCTTATGCCGACGGCACCTCGGTCAGCATGACCACACCGCCAGCAACTCAAAATAGCAGTTCGTCGAACAATGGCTCATCGAATGACGGAACGGCGAACAACGGATCGTCCGGGCCGGGCAACAACAACCTGATCGAAGAACTCATTCGAATGCAGTCGCAATTGGTGACGCAAGCTGCGTCCGTACTCTCGACAATTGCTTAAGCGCCCGCGTTTTGCTGAAGCCGCCTCGCCAGCGGCTTCAGCAGATGTGGCAATAAATAAATAGGGAATTGGGCTAGCGCGAAATAGAGCCAGGCGACGTCAGGGATCGCAAAGCCCGTGGCCGCCAGCATCAGGCCAATATTTCGATTGCCGGCGATCAAGCCAATCGCAAACGCGCGAGCGCGTCCGACGCGCAAGAAAATAAGCCCGGTCAGGACGAGCATTCCCAGCGTCAGCGCGAATGCGAGTGCAGTGAGCTCGATCACAAGTAATGGGTCGGCGCGAAAATGGTCGGTAACGCCGTCCATTGCAGCGACCGCAAATGTGGACATCGCGAGCACACTCAAGCCGTCGATGCTCACACGCTGAGCTGAAATGAAAGCCTGCCCCGTTAGTCGCCGGATGATCGCCGCTGCGAGGGCGCACCCCGCGATGATCAGGAACAGTTTGATCCCAAAGCCGAGCGGGGACGCGAGGGCGGTGCCGAGAAAAATATGGGTGAATAAACTCGCCGTCAGCGGCGTGATTGCGGTCGACACGATGAGCGTCGCGAGCGTGAGTGCGACATCGAGTCCGAGCAACGCCGCAAGCGCCGGCGACGACATCAGGCCGGGCGCCGACATCTGCAGCACCAGCATGAAGTAGAGCCCCGGCATACGTTGGTCGAGCCCGAAGGCGAGGAATACGATCCCGAGCACGCCTGGCACAACAAGCATCGCCCACACGGTCGCTGCGGCGACCACGCCGGGCTGCTTGAGATGAAGACGCAAGTCTTTAGGGTCGACCCGAAGGAACGCAAGCGTCAGCATGACCACGATTGCTTCGCCGAGATATGGCTTCCAGATCGCGGCGAGGCCGGGGACCGCGAGGCCAACAAAGATCGACGCTGCTGCCACAAGGGTACCGTGGCGGCCAAAAAAAGTAAGCGCGGCCGCGAGGGCACCAAGCAGTTTCATTGCAGGAAAACTCCGGCCGCAGGTAGGCGCAGCTTTGATAGCGCTCTTGCCGCCCACAATCCATATATAAGGACCAAAGTGGCAGGAGATCGGACGTGGCACGTACCGATGTAATGGTTCTCGGTGCCGGAATAGTCGGCACGTCTGTGGCGGTGCACCTCGTCAAGCGCGGTATGAGCGTGGCGCTTGTTGATCGGGCCGGCATCGGCGAGCAGACTTCCTATGGCAATGCCGGCATCATTGAGGGAAACACCGTATTCCCCCCGGCATTTCCTTCGGATGTGGGCGCACTCGCGCGGATCGCGTTCAAGCGCGCGGGCGAAGCAAACTATCATTTGTCATTCTTGCCGTCGGTCATGCCCTGGCTGCTTGCGTTCCGGGCTGCGTCGCGTCGCGACCGATTGGCGGAGACCGCACGATTGATCCGTCCGCTGTTTTCGCGCGCAGTTGCAGAGCATGAAGCATTGATGGGCGAAGCGGACGCGACCCATTTCCTGCGAAAGACCGGGTGGCTCAAAGTCTACCGCGGCGAAAAGAGCTTTGGCGCTCTCGCCCCTGAATTTGATCTCGCCGCCAAATTCGGCTTGCCGCTTCAATCGCTCGACACAGCGGGCGCGCTGGCGATCGAGCCATCGCTCAAGCCGGTGTTTGCGCATGCCGTATTCTGGCCGCAGGCGGCAAGCGTCAGCAATCCGCTCGGCGTAACACGCGCCTATGCCAAACGCTTCGGTGCGCTTGGCGGCGTGACCGTAGCCGGCGATGCTCGCACATTGCATCGCGTGGGTAACCGTTGGCGGGTCGAGACAAATCAAGGATCATTGGATTCTGCTGAATGCGTGGTTGCGCTGGGGCCATGGGCGTCCGATTTGCTCAATACGCTCGGGGTAAAGCTGCCATTCGCGGTGAAGCGCGGCTATCACCGGCATTTTCGGGCAGAAGGCAATGCGGGGCTCTCGCGGCCGGTCCTCGACGCTGAGGCTGGCTATTTGATCACGCCAATGGAGCAGGGCATCCGCATGACAACCGGCGTCGAATTCGCGGCGCGCGACTCGGCGCCGTCCCCCGCGCAGTTCGACCGCATCTTGCCACGTGCACGGGAACTATTTCCGTTGGGGGCCCGGGCCGACGACAAGACATGGCTCGGCAGCCGCCCGTGCTTTCCGGATTCGCGCCCGGTGATAGGCCGCGCGCCCGGTCACGCCGGCCTTTGGCTTGCAATTGGTCACGCGCATTGGGGACTCACACTCGGTCCGGCGACCGGCCGCATGATCGCGGAAATGATGACGGCCGAAATACCATTCTGCGACCCGGCGCCTTATCGCGCCGAACGGTTCGGCTAGCGCGCCAACGTCATCTCCCGAAAATCATACCGATCGCGGATGTAGCTGTTGAAGAACGTGCCTTTTGAGACTGCCGACTGAAACGAAGCTGCGACTTCGCTTGGAACATCGACATATTCGTAGATTCGGCCCGTCACGAAAGTGACAGTAAGCCGGTTTCGCCGGTCGTCATATTTGATATTGGCGATGGCGGTCGATGGCATACTTGATAACGCACAAACGCGCAGGCGGTTCGCAAGTTTTAACCGAAACGATCGCGCCAGCTCGGCAGCGCCCCCGGGAACTGAAGAGCGGTTGCCGCATAGACTCCGCGTGCAATGGCGCGGGCGAGCACATTCGCGGCGACCATACCGAGCTCGCTGAGCGAAAATACCGGATCCGGCAATGGCTTTTGTCCCATGGCTGCCGCAAAAACGAGATCACCATCGAGTGGCGTGTGCACAGGGTAGATCGCGCGTGCAAGTCCAGTCTGGGCCATCACTGCAAGCCGTTTTGCCTGTGATTTCGTAAGCTCGGCGTCGGTTGCGACCACCGCGAGGGTCGTGTTCTGACCCGGCACGCCTTTGCTGCGATATGCGAGAGCGTCCGCGGGAAAGGGAACAGGCCAGCCACGCCCGCCGAATTCTTTTCCTTCTTCAAACGGAGACGCCCAGAAATGTGGAGTATTGCCGACAGTCGTGCTGCCAGCTGCGTTGGCGACCGCAAGCGCGCCGACGGTGTACCCGCTACTCGTCTGCGCACTGGCCGAGCCTATGCCGCCCTTGAGGTTGACGGTTGTGGCGCCAAGACCCGCACCGGCGCTGCCGAGCGCAAAATCGGTGCTCGCCTCTCGCGCCGCTTCGTAGCCGAGCTCGCGATAGGGCGGGTAACGGCCCCAATTTTTGTCACCGCCCGAAAGCAAGTCGAATAGGATAGCGCCTGGCACGATCGGCACGCGCGCCTCTCGCACCTGAAAGCCGCGGCCTTGTTCGCGCAGCCAGGCTTGCACGCCGGACGCGGCGTCGAGACCAAAGGCTGATCCGCCGGAAAGGACGATGGCGTCGATTCCTTCCACGGTCTGCGCCGGGTCGAGCAGGGCAGTTTCACGGGTCCCGGGGCCGCCGCCCCGCACATCGATGCTCGCGACCACCGGGGTGTCGAAAATGATAGCAGTGGCCCCGGACCCGAGCTTGGCATCACCCGCGTGCCCGACCCGCACGCCTGCAATATCAGTGATCAAATTGCGCGCCATATTCTCTCCCGGTAGACAGCCTATCACGTCCGATCACGTTCCGGCGAAGCTGTCACGCGGTGCTTGCAAGCAAACCCGTCGCGTCGCATGAGAGGCCTCATGAATGGCGAAGTCACCTTCCTGGCTGCCGTGGTTGCGGGCCTGGTCAGTTTCCTTTCTCCTTGCGTGCTTCCGCTCGTGCCGCCGTATCTGGTGTATCTGGCGGGCACCTCGCTCGAACGCTTCGCAGACAAGGAGTCAGAACCGCAGGTCAAGCGAGAAACTGTGTCCGCAGCTTTACTATTTGTGTTTGGTTTTTCCACGGTTTTCGTGGCGCTCGGCGCCAGTGCAAGCGTCATCGGGGCGCTGATCCAGGCTTATTCGGGCCCTCTCGCCATCATTGCCGGCATCGTCATTGTCATTATGGGTCTGCATTTTCTTGGCGTTACACCTATTGCGCTGCTGCATCGCCAGAAACGGCTCGAGGTTGCAAAGCCGGTCGGCTTATGGGGCGCATATCTGATGGGGCTTGCCTTCGCATTCGGTTGGACACCATGCATTGGGCCAATCCTCGCCGCCATTCTGGCGGTGGCGGCGTCAGAGCAGACCGTGGCGAGAGGCGCAAGTCTGCTTGCTGTGTACTCGCTCGGCCTCGGGATTCCATTCGTCGTCGCGGCCTTTGCGATCGAGCCATTCGCGGCGTTTCTCTCGCGGTTCCGCAATTATCTGCATCGCGTCGAGCAGGCGATGGGCGCATTACTGGTGCTGACCGGGATTGCGTTCCTGACCGGGAGCGTCAATCAGTTTAGCATTTGGCTGCTTGAGGCCTTCCCGGTGCTTGGAAAAATCGGCTGACAAAAAGAAAACCCGCCGGCTGGCGGGTTTTCAAATGGTATTGCGTGATTGCCTACTTCATATTGCTGCAATCGGAGTTCGGGCATTCGACGTAATTGATCTTTCCGCTCGGGTCTTTTTTCCAGACGTACATTACGTAATCGAGTTTGGTGATGTCGCCTTTCTTGTCATAGGCGATGTCGCCCAGCACGGTCTTGAATTGCATGCCTGAATGCATTTTCTCGGCGACTTTCTTGGGATCGAGAGATTTCGCCGCTTCCGCCGCCTGCTTGATGATCTGCACGCCCGCGTAGCTGTAGAGCGTGTAGGCTTCCGGCTCGAATTTTTTGGCGCGGAATTCCTCGACCACTTTCTTGGCATCTGGCTTGTTGCGTGGATCCGGACCGTAGGTCATCAATGTGCCTTCGACTCCCGGACCTCCGATGGACGCAAATTCATCAGACGTGATGCCGTCGCCGCCCATCAGCGGAGCCTTCACGCCTTGATCGCGCATCTGACGCACAATCAAGCCGCCCTCTGTATAAAGGCCGCCCCAATAAATCAGATCAGCGCCTGATTGTTTGATCTTCGACACCAGCGCTGAATAGTCTTTCTCGCCAGTGTTCACGCCTTCATAAAGCACGTCCTTCATTCCGGCCTTGCCCATTGTTTTTCTCGTCTCGTCGGCAAGGCCTTTGCCGTAGGTGGTCTTGTCGTGAACGATGGCAATTTTTTTGCCTTTGAAATGTTTTGCGATGTATTCGCCAGCGACCTGCCCCTGCTGGTCATCGCGACCGCAGACCCGGAAGATGTTCCACATCTTGCGTTCGGTGACCGTCGGGTTGGTCGATGCCGGCGTGATCTGAAGGATGCCGTTTTCTTGGTAGACCTCGGAAGATGGGATGGTGACGCCCGAATTATAGTGACCGATGACGAATTTCACGCCGTCAGCGGAAAATTTGTTGGCGACCGACACGCCTTGTTTGGGATCGGAAACATCATCGCCATATGAGACGACGACTTTTTGTCCGAGAATCCCTCCTGCGGCGTTTATATCGGCGGCGGCCTGGTCAACTCCGTTCTTCATCTGCGCACCGGTCGCGGCGCTCGGACCGGTGATCGGGCCGCCGACGGCGAGTTTGACCTGAGCCGTGGCCGTTGCCGCAGTGGCGGCGGTGATGCTCAGCGCGAGGCCAAGCGGAATGAGTTTGTTCATCTATGTTCCCCTCCAACTACAGCTGGCACAGCTGATTTGGTCTTAATACTACGTCAGGGCAATTTGCGGCGCCAGCGCATCGAGCCGACGGCTTCATTAAGCCAGCGATATTGTGAGACCATCTGTGAGCGGCGCGCCATCCTGAAACCGAGAAATCCGAAAGCTATGCAGAAAGCGCTGTCGACCAAATAATAGTGCAGCGACAGTAATGTGCCGCCAAACAAACTAAAATGAATAAAGCGAACGGCGCCGCCCAGAATGAGACCATATGCGACCACTTGCCACTGGGGTCGCCAAGTCGTTGCAATCGCCCGGCCTGCAAGCAGCGCTGCGCCGCCACCCAGGATCATCGTAACCAACAGGAACACGCCCAGTGAGCGCTCCTCGTAGAGAAATTCCGGGATTGAGAAGGCGGTAGCGATGTCGTTCAATGCCGGCCTCCCTCAAGATAGGCCGACTTGATTTCGGACCGCTCGAGCAATTCGCCTCCGGTGCCGGTTAGCGTAATTAATCCATTGACCATCACATAGCCACGATGCGCAAGCTTCAGCGCGTGATACGCGTTTTGTTCGACGAGAAATACTGAGAGCCCGCTATCCGCATTGAGCGCTTTGATAGCGTCGAAGATCTGACGGACGATCATCGGCGCTAGGCCAAGCGAGGGCTCATCAAGCAGCAACAGCCGGGGCCGAGCCATGAGAGCGCGGGCGATTGCCAGCATTTGCTGTTCGCCGCCTGAGAGCGTGCCGCCACGTTGACCGATGCGCTGCTTCAATCGCGGGAACATCGTGAGCACACGTTCGAGGTCGCGGTCGAAGTCCGATGGCCCCGCCGTAATTGCGCCCATCTGCAAATTCTCGAGGACGGTCATGCGCGAAAAGATGCGGCGGCCTTCAGGTGCTTGAGCGAGCCTAAGCCGCGCGATTTCATGCGTCGGCAACTTCGTGATGTCATGGCCGGCAAATTCGATCGTGCCCTCGCGAGCTTGAGGATTGCCGCAAACGGTCATCATCAGCGTAGATTTTCCGGCACCATTCGCGCCGATCAGCGTGACAATTTCTCCCTCGTTGACATCGAGATCAACGCCTTTGAGCGCCATCACGCGGCCATAAAAGGTCTTGACGCCTCGTATCGAGAGCAGCGGTGTGGTCATAGTCCGACCTCCGCCTCAACTTTTGCGACATCCTTGTCGGCGACACCGAGATAGGCCGCAATCACCTTTGGATCGTCGCGAATCGCAGCCGGTGAGCCATCGGCAATTTTGACGCCATAGTCGAGCACGACGATATGGTCGGAAATTTTCATTACCACCGACATGTCGTGCTCGATCAGCAGGATCGAAATGCCGTAGTTATCGCGGATCGCGCGCAAGAGTTCATTGAGTTCAGCGCTTTCGCGCGCATTTAGTCCGGCTGCCGGCTCGTCGAGGCAAAGCAGGACCGGATCCGTACACATCGCGCGCGCGATCTCGAGGCGTCGCTGCGCTCCATAGGGCAGGTCGCCGGCGGCATCGTCGGCGCGAGCGGTGAGGCCAACCCGGTCGATCCACGTGCGCGCTTGTTCGATGGCCGCGCGCTCGGCCGCGGCAAACGATGGAAAGCCAAGGATGCCAAGAAGCGAATAGCCGGAAGCCACCATCAACCGGTTATGTTGGGCGACCAGAAGGTTTTCCAGCACGGTCATTCCCGGGAAGAGACGGATGTTCTGGAATGTGCGGGCGATACGCGCCTGTTGTGTCACCAGGTAGTCAGGCATCCGTTCAAGAAGATGGAGCTCGCCGCCGGGGCGCGCGAGACTGCGTTCACCGCTATCGGTGAGTGCTTCGAGCCAATCCCAAGCCGCGGCATCGCCATGACGGAGCGCAATTCTGCCCTCGCTTGGCCTGTAAAATCCGGTGATGCAATTAAATACGGTCGTCTTGCCAGCGCCGTTCGGTCCGATTAGCGCGGTGATGTCGCTTTCCTTTGCGGTGAACGACAAATCGTCCACTGCAACCAACCCACCGAAGCGCATGGTCAAATGCTCGACCCGCAGAACCGTGTCGTTGCCGGCTGTCATTAGCCGTGACCTTCTTTGATCAAGTCTGCGGCGATGGTCTTGCGTTCCTTCAGGACTATTGACGGCTCGCGCGTTGTGATCAGCCCGCGCGGACGCCAGATCATGATCAGCACCATCGCAAGGCCGAACAGGAGCATCCGATACTGGGTCGGATCGAAGGTGGCGCCAAAAATCAATTTGAGAAAGTCGAGTTCTCGCATGATCTCAGTGCCGCCGATCATTGCAATCGCTGCGATAGCGACACCGATCTGGCTTCCCATGCCGCCGAGCACGACAATCGAGAGAATTGTCGCGGACTCCAGGAATGTGAACGAGTCAGGTGAAATGAAGCCCTGCCGTGCGGCGAAGAATGAACCGGCGAATCCTGCAAACATCGCACCCGTCGCGAAGGCGGTGAGTTTGGTGTTGGTGGTGTTGATGCCGAGCGAGCGGCACGCGATTTCGTCTTCGCGCAGCGCTTCCCATGCGCGGCCGACCGGCAGACGCCGCAGACGCATTGTCACGAAAGCAGTGAGGAACGCCAGCGCAAGAATGAGGTAGTACATAAAGATGGTGCGGTAAATTGGGGAAAATTCCAGACCAAATCGGGCGGCGAAACCATTATCGTCGGCATTGAATGGAAGTCCGAAGAAAGTAGGTCGCGGGATGCCGGTAATGCCCGCATAGCCATTGGTCAGGTCCACCCAGTTGATCAAGACTATGCGGATGATTTCGCCGAATGCGAGCGTAACGATAGCAAGGTAATCGCCGCGCAGCCGCAGCACCGGGAAGCCGAGCAATATCCCCCAGAACGAAGCGAGGATTCCGGCCATCGGGAGCAGGATCCAGAATGACAGGCCGAAAGTTTTGGCCAGCAGTGCGTATGAATAGGCACCTACGGCGTAAAATGCGACGTAACCGAGATCGAGAAGCCCCGCGAGGCCGACGACGATATTGAGGCCCCAACCCAACATCACGTAAATCAGAATCTGGATCCCGAAGTTATCGATCCACTTCACTGCGCCCCCGAATCCCACGCTGAGCACAACGATTATCGGATAGGCGATGACGAATCCGACCGCAAACGGTGCGAACCATTTGCGCAACCGCCTGCGCCACGCCGGTGTTTGCGCGCGTTGAAGTGTGCGTTGTCTAAGCCTTGGCTCAATTGCGATTGAATAGGCGAGACGACCAAACCCGACGATGGCGACCGTGGCGACAAGCAAAGGCCAACGGGTGACCAGGATCAGATCATTACGGACATTCGTAACGGTCTGAAATCCGATGAGCGGCAGGAACAGGCCGAATGCGACCAAGGCGGTAACACCCGCATCCCGTAGAGCGCGAGTGATATCGACGCGCCCGCCATGCGCGCCATCGTCCATGTCAGACCTTTTCGACATCGGGCCGGCCAAACAGCCCTTGCGGCAAGAAGATCAACGTGATCGCCAGCACGGAAAAAGCAGCGACGTCCTTGTAGTCAATGGAAAAATATGCCGACCACATGGTTTCGATTAGCCCGATCAGCAATCCACCGATAACCGCCCCTGGCAAGGATCCGATGCCGCCCAGCACCGCGGCAGTGAACGCTTTCACGCCCGGCACGAAACCGTCGGAGAAACTGACGACACCGTAGTACATGAGGTACATCGTGCCAGCGACGGCGGCGAGCGCAGCGGCGATCACAAATGTCATCGAAACCGTGCGGTTGACGTCGATGCCGACCAGCGCTGCCATCTTCTGGTCTTGCTCGCAAGCGCGTTGAGCGCGACCCAGAGACGTCTTGGCGACCAAGTACCAAAAGCACGCAAGCAACAGAGCCGTGACACCCCAGATGATGAGCTGCTTAAGGGAGAGCGTCACCGCGTAGTCGTTTTGGGTAAACAGGACAAAGTCACCTTGCACCATTGGCGGGATCGACTTGTTGCGCGGTCCTTGCGTTACCTGCACGAAGTTCGAGAGGAAGATTGACATGCCAATTGCCGAGATCAACGGCGCGAGACGGAAGGAGCCGCGTAATGGCCTGTAGGCGAGCCGCTCAATGGTCCAGTTGACCAGCGAGGTGAACAACATCGCGACGATCAGTACCAGGAACAACGCCAGAGCGATCGATGAAATCCCGAGAAAGTTCACCAGCAAAAGGAAAGCGATTAAAGCAATGAATACGGACACCATGAACACGTCGCCGTGGGCGAAATTCACCATGCCGATGATGCCGAACACCATAGTGTAACCGATGGCGATCAGGCCGTAGATCGAGCCAAGCGTAATGCCGTTAATGAATTGCTGGAGGAAGACTTCCATCCCCGTCCCCTGCGCCTTCCCGATATCAAAGGCTTAACAGGGCATCGCGGGTGCGGCAACGCCGCGCCGGGGACGTGTTACCAAGTCCAAATGCCGGTGAAGCGGCGAGCGCCATGCGGGGCGGTGGGCTCGAAGGATATCGGCCGGGCTTGGTCCTTCGCTTTGCGGGTAAGGAACTCGTCGTGAATGCGAGTTCCAAACACAGTTCTTCAAACTAGACCGAGGATTTGAACGGGAACGAATGCGGTGGCCACGCATTATCTCTTGCCATGGAGCGCCAGCGCTTTTCTGGCGCTTCTCACCAATATTGGAGAGGAAAGATCAATGAATCAAAATCCAAACCAGAAGCCTGGCCAGCAGCAGCAAGGTGGTCAGCAGCAGGGTGGCCAACAGGGCGGCGGACAACAGAAGCCCGGCCAACAGCAGCAAGGCGGCCAGCAGGGTGGCCAGCAGGGCGGCGGACAGCAGAACCGCTAAGCTAAATTGAAGTCAGGGAAGCCCCGCCGCAAGGCGGGGTTTTCATTTGTGCGCGAGGTGGTCATTGGCCTTTGCGAGCCGGCTCACATATGCTTGGCCTATGGGCACTGTGTCGGCGTTGCCTCTGTTTCATTTGTACGGCGATCCGCCGGACAACTCCGCGTTTGACTTCATCCATATTGAGACGATCGCCTCACGCTCTTCAGTCCATGATTGGACAATCAGAGCCCATCGCCATCGCAATCTTTTTCAGGTGCTGCTGATTGAGAAGGGCGGCGGCGAGATGAGTTTTGAAGCAGCAACCGCCCAATTCGCAGCTCCAGCAGTCATTCTTGTGCCCGCGACCATCGCGCACGGCTTCCGGTTCACCCCGCAAATCACTGATGGATGGGTCGTCAGCTTCACCGAGGATGTCGCCGATGCGCTCGGCGACCAGTCGGGTGAAGCACTGGCGCGCCTCAAAGCAGTAGCAACTGAACCGCTGTTGCCGCTGGCAAGCGCGGTGGAGACAAAGCGCCTGTCTGCTCTGTGCGCGGATTTGTACGAAGAGGATTCACTTGCACGAGAGGGTCATCGTCTGGCGATGCGCGGGTTGCTGGCGCTCATCGCAATCGAGGTTGTGCGCCTGGCGGCGAGCCGCGCCCGCAGCGGCACCGTGACATTGTCGCGTTCGGATGCGCGTGTCGACGAATTGCGACGACTGGTGGATGAGCATTTCCGCAAAGAGCGGTTGCTTAGTTTCTATGCTGAGAAGTTGGCGATGACGCCCGATCGGCTCAACGACCACGTCAAACGGGCGGCCGGCGTGACTGCTGGCCATTTGATCCGCCAGCGCGTCCTGACTGAAGCCAAGCGCCAGCTCGTATTCACGAACCAGGCGATTCATGAAATCGCCTACGATCTGGCCTTTTCAGATCCGTCGCACTTCACCCGTTTTTTCCGCAAGCAGACCGGCACAACCCCGCAAGCGTTTCGCGAAGGCCGGGGTGGATGACCCGATTTTTCGTCGGCAGCGTGCCGGATGCCTGACGAAGACCTGACTTGGTTAACAGGCCGGGCTTGGAAGGCTAACGGGTAAGGTAAAGTTTCGGTTTCTTTTGAAATTCGAATTTGAACCGCCTACGCATGGAATCTAGCGTGAGGAGGGTCCCGTGCAAAAAATTTCTGTAGCCGTAATGGCTATTGTTCTCGCAATTGCGCTTTATTTCACCCTCTTCTGGGGGTACGACGGATTGCGCGTCCTGACTTCGCCGAGTTACGGAATGGATGACGTTTGGCGTTCGCAATACATCTTCGCTATTGGTCGCGACTTTGGTCTTGGACCGGTCGGGCTGATTAAACTCGCAGCATTCTTTGGAGCCCTGAAGCTCGCTGTCGCCTGCATTTGCGCCGTACACATCGCAGACCGGTTCCGTTGCATGACGCGCGGGCAAGCGAATTCTGAAATTTTGGAAGCCGGCCTTATCCTGGTGGTGCTTATCAGCATTGTTTCCGTTGGCCCGGCAGTCTGGTCCAACAGCACTGATCTGATGCGTGAACACACGTTGCAGCTTCTATTTGCCGCGCTTGCCGCGGCGCTTTGCATCGTCGAGCGCAACTATATCTGGACGAACGGGCCCACAAATCCGGCCGCGGTTGCAGCGCAAGGCTCCAAGTGGTTTTCGATCTGGCGGTAATATTCGGCTAGCGCTGCTGTTATTTTGGGCGCGCTTCATGGAGTCCGCGATCCGGTGGCTCCAGCTTTCCACTGCGCCGGTCCTTCACCGCCTGTATCAATGCGTGTGCCGCATTGCGCACGTCTTCCTGGAAATCGGTGTCGTTGTCGAGGTCGTCGTGGCTCGTCGCGTAGGGCGTCAGATATCCGACGTAGCGGTCAATCAAAGCCAAATGGCCTGAGGGAATCATTCCGATATCGATCATCCAGTCGGTAAGAATGCGCCGAAGGTTCTCCGTCCCGGCCGCGTCGCCATGGACGATGACCGAGAACACACGACCAGCAAGGTGGCGAGGATAGGGCCAACCTTTGAGTTCGAGCTCCTTGGCCTTGGCCGCATCTTTGCCGTGGGTCGTGGTCGGGTCCGGGTTGCCTCCGTCGGCACAGACCAGACGATCGATCATCAACTTGAGCGACGAGGGGGCCTGATACCAATTCACCGGGCAAACGATCATGACGCCATGAGCGGCGGCCCATTTCGGGTAGATCTCGGCCATCCAGTCACCGGCCTGTCCGAGAGCATGGTTGGGATAGCAGCTACATGGCCAGTGACAGAGGGGTTGCGCCGTCGAGACGCAAGCTTTGCACGGGTAGATGACGCGGCCGTATTCCGACGTCAGGCGCGAGAGGTCGAGGATTTCGGCTTCAAAGCCGTGCGTCTTTTCGACCACCTCCTTGGCCATCGTGACCAGTCTATAAGTCTTCGACATTTCACCGGGACAAGTCTGGTCGCTGCGCGATGAACCATTGACGATCAAAACGCGTGAGGGTGACTCGCGGCTTTCGTGTTGCCGCTGGGCGGTTTGAATATTGGCGCGCGTGGCGAGCCATTCGACAGAGATGTCGTAATCGGGGTCGGCAAATTCCGGCCCCGCTTTCGTTACGCGCGGGGCTTTATGGTACTCGTCGTAAGTGACCCAGGCGACTTCAGCGATTTTGTCGATCTCGCCTTTAAGCCGCTCAAAATCCGGGTCGTAAAATTTTGCAAGAAATCGACGTCTTAAATTCGGATTTGTCGAGCTGAACGCTCGGCATGCCGGTGCGCACTTTGATCTCGGCCATGGAAAATCCCCCGTCGCGTGGGCCATGGCTTACATTGAAGCCTTTTCAACTGGAAATGACGAGGGTGTCACCGGCCGCGTGATCGCTATTTCGCCTTTGCCACTTCCGCGATGACTTCGGCAGCTTCCTTGAAAGCATGGTTGGCCGCGGGCACGCCGCAATAAATCGCTTGTTGTAAAATAATTTCCTTGATGTCGTTCTCCGTAAAGCCGCCCTCAACGAGCGCGGCTCGCACGTGCATACGGAACTCGTCCCATTTATCGAGCGCGAGCATCGTGCCGATCACTAAAATGCGACGCGTACGCTCGTCATAATGAGGCCGCGTCCAGATCTCACCCCAGGCGGCGCGCGTGATAAAATCCTGGAATTCTTCGTTGAACGCCGTCTTCTTTGCGTTGGCGCGGTCGACCCACGCATTTCCCAGAACCTTGCGGCGCTTTGCCATGCCGCGTTCGTAGCGTTCCTTGTCGTCCATCGCGCACCTCAACTCAATGGAGGAAATTAAGCACGGTCTCGGTATAGGCCTTCGGCTGCTCCATGTTCGCGATGTGTGCGGCATCGAGTGCAGCAACCTTGGCTCCCTTGATCTGTTTTGCGATGGCCTCGCCCGCTGCTGGCGGGGTTGCCGGATCTTGATTGCCTACGATCACCAAAGTCGGCGCATTGATGCGTGGATTGGAGGCGGTGAAGTCCATGTCACGGATTGCTTCGCAACTCGCGATATAGCCGACCGGGTTGGTCGCGAGGAAAATCTCTTTCATGCGTGCGATCACTTGCGGTGACCGATCACGAAAGTTCTTGGTAAACCAACGCTCCATATTCGGTTCGACAAGTTCGCCAAGACCTTTTTCCTGCACGAACTTGATGCGGTCGGCCCATGGCTGTTTGTCCGCATAATTGAAATTCGTATTCGAAAGGACGAGTTTCTCGATCCGGTCGGGTGCATTTGCCCCCAACCACTGGCCAACCATCCCGCCCATCGACAACCCACACCAATTGATTTTCTTTATTTTGAGGGCGTCGAGCACCGCGAGGACGTCTCGTCCGAACCGCTCCATGGAATAGGGACCCTTCGGGACGCCGGACTTGCCATGGCCGCGGCGGTCGTAGCGCACCAAACGAAAGTGTTTTGAAAATTCAGGTGCCTGGTCGTCCCACATGTTCAGGTTGGTGCCGAGCGAATTCGACAGCATCAATACGGGTGCGCCGTCGCGGCCCTCGACTTGGACGTGGATCGGGCAGCCGTCGTCGGCGTTGATCATCGGCATGAAGGTCCTCCCTGAGACAAATTCTGATTATTAGCCGTGGTATGGCGGACACCCTTAATGCGCCGGGCGCCTGCTGGAAAGCTCTTTTCAGAGGGGCCGGGAGGGCTTAAGCCGGGTCGCAGGGCCAATTGGCCGATTGTGTATGGAGACGCTTGGATGGCGATGACGATGACGGGCGAGGTTCAGCTTCCCGCCAGCCGTGAGGTGGTGTGGGCGAAGCTCAACGACGCAGAGGTTCTGAAGGCTTGCATCCCAGGTTGCGAAGAACTCAACAAGACCTCGGATACCGAATTCCAGGCAGTGGCCTCGACCAAGATTGGTCCGGTGAAAGCGCGCTTTAAGGGTAAGGTTCACCTCACCGACCTTAATCCCCCCAACGGCTACAAGATTTCAGGCGAGGGCGACGGCGGGGTCGCGGGCTTTGCCAAAGGAGGCGCAACGGTTGCGCTCGCCGATAAGGATGGCGGCACGCTGCTGACCTACAATGTCGAGGCTCAAATCGGCGGCAAACTTGCCCAACTCGGCCAACGTCTCGTCAATGGTGCCGCCAAGAAGATCGCCGACGACTTTTTTCAAAATTTTGCTGCCGCAGTCGCAAAAACGTAAGGGCTCCCTCGGCGCCGTTGGGCGGTCTTTTGCCTTTGTAATCCCTTGACCGCGGCCACAATCGAGGTTCAGACTTATTCACGTTCCAAACTGCAATCGGGCCGAAATCGGCTCGAATTCTGCAGTCCAACCGCCGCCATCCGGTCCGAGGGGGGCGAAAAGAGGGCCTTTGGCCCCAAATCGGGAGGAAGGTCATGCCTGCCGTGTCTATGACGGTGAACGGCAAAGCCGTCACCGGCGATGTCGAAGCACGCACGTTGCTGGTGCAATTCTTGCGGGAAAACTTGCGACTGACCGGCACCCACGTCGGTTGCGATACCTCGCAGTGTGGCGCTTGCGTGGTCCATATCGACGGCATTGCGGCCAAGTCCTGCACAACACTCGCCTTGCAGTGTGAAGGAGCCAAAGTCACCACTATTGAAGGCCTCGCCGAATTGAACGGCCCATTGCATCCCATGCAGGAGGCGTTCCGCGAACACCACGGCCTGCAATGCGGCTTCTGCACACCAGGCATGATTATGGCTGCGCTCGATATCGTTCGCCGGCGCGGCAACGACCTCGACGAGCACACCATCCGCGAACAGCTCGACGGCAACATCTGCCGTTGCACCGGCTACCACAACATCGTCAAAGCCATTGCGGCAGGCGCAAAAGCGATGGCCAAGGGTGGCGCACGTCAGGCTGCCGAATAGCGTAGAAAAAGTTTTAACGGGAGGAGACCGCCATGAGCGCGACGGGTATCGGCGCGGCGGTGCGCCGGAAAGAAGACCTCCGATTTATTACGGGCAAAGGTCAATACACCGACGACGTCGTTCGGCCGGGGGAGACCCGTGCGGTGTTCGTGCGCTCGCCTCATGCACACGCCAAAATCAAAAACGTCGACATCAGCGCAGCCAAGACCATGCCCGGCGTGGTCGCCGTGCTGACGGGTGCTGAACTCGCCACCGACAAAATCGGCAATCTCATTTGTGGCTGGATGATCCATTCCAAAGACGGCACACCGATGAAGATGGCGCCGCACCCGGCGCTCGCTGCCGACAAAGTTTGCCATGTCGGTGACGCGGTTGCGGTGGTGATCGCCGAAAGTCAGGCGCAGGGCCGCGACGCGGCCGAGAAAGTGAATGTAAACTACGAAATTCTGCCGGCTGTTATCGACCTGGCCAAGGCCAAGTCCGGTCAACAGATCCACACGATCGCGCCCAAGAATACGATTTACGAGTGGTCGCTCGGCGACGCGAAGGCCGTGGACACCGCGTTTGCCTCAGCCAAGCACGTGACCAAGCTGGACATCGTCAATAACCGGCTGGCGCCGAATGCGATCGAGCCGCGCGCCGCGCTCGCCGAATATGACGCCGGCACCGACCACCTCACGTTGTGGAATACGTCGCAGAACCCGCATGTTGCGCGTTTGGTGATTTCGGCCTTCATCGGCATTACGCCTGAGCACAAGCTCAGGGTGATTGCGCCCGATGTCGGCGGCGGCTTCGGCTCCAAGATTTTCATTTACCCGGAAGAGGTCGTCTGCCTGTGGGCTGCGCGTAAAGTCGGCCGCCCGGTGAAATGGACAGCGGATCGCAGCGAGTTTTTCCTCACCGACGCGCACGGCCGCGATCACGTCACGAATGCTGAACTCGCGCTGGACGCCAACGGAAAAATCCTTGCGATGCGCGTCAAGACGATTGCCAATCTCGGCGCCTATATGTCGACCTTTTCGTCCTCGATACCGACCTATCTCTACGCGACGTTGTTGTCAGGTCAGTACGACATCCCGCAAATTTATTGTGAAGTGGATGCGGTCTACACGAATACGGTGCCGGTCGATGCCTATCGCGGCGCGGGCCGCCCGGAGGCAACTTTCGTGGTCGAGCGGCTCGTTGAGGTCGCCGCGCGGCAGATGAGCATCGACCCTGTCGATTTGCGCAAGCGAAACTTCATCAAGACGTTTCCGCACCAGACACCGGTGATCATGGCTTACGACGCGGGCGACTACGGTGCTTCGCTCAAGAAGGCCCTGGAACTCGCCGACATAAAAGGATTCAACAAACGCAAGCGTGACGCGGCGCGTCAAGGGAAACTACGCGGCCTCGGCTATTCGACGTATATCGAGGCCTGCGGGATCGCACCGTCACAGGCGGTTGGCTCGCTCGGGGCCGGATTGGGGCTGTGGGAGAGCGCTGAGGTGCGCGTTAATCCGACTGGCAGCGTTGAAGTGCTCACCGGCAGTCACGCACATGGGCAAGGGCACGAAACAACATTTTCGCAGCTGGTGTCGGAGCGACTCGGTATTCCCTTTGAAAACGTATCCATTGTGCACGGTGATACCGACAAGGTTCAGTTCGGTATGGGCACCTATGGATCGCGCTCGGGCGCGGTGGGCATGTCGGCGATCGTAAAAGCGCTGGACAAGATTGAGGCCAAGGCCAAGAAGGTTGCCGCCCATATGCTGGAAGCAGCCGAAGGCGATATCGTCTTCAAGGACGGCAAGTTCACCGTTGCCGGCACCGACAAATCGGCCGCATGGGGCGACGTGTCACTGAACGCCTACATCGCGCACAAATTCTCCGGCCAGGAGCTCGAGCCCGGGCTGAAAGAGACGAGCTTCTACGATCCGACCAATTTCACATTCCCGGCCGGGTGTCACATCTGTGAGGTCGAGGTCGATCGCGACACCGGCAAAACCGAAATCGTCAACTGGACCGCGGTCGATGACTTCGGCACGGTCGTTAATCCCATGATCGTCGAAGGCCAAGTCCATGGCGGCATCGCTCAGGGGATCGGCCAGGCATTGCTTGAGGGTGTGATTTACGACAACGAAGGTCAGCTCGTGACGGGATCACTCATGGATTACTCCATGCCGCACGCACACGACCTGCCGTCGTTCAATGTTGGGCTAACCGAAACCAAGTCGCCGTCCAATCCACTCGGGATCAAGGGGTGCGGCGAGGCTGGCGCAATCGCGGCACCAGCTGCGGTCATCAATGCCATTACCGATGCCATCGGCAGTGAAGAACTCGCCATGCCGGCAACCGCTCAGGCGGTTTGGTCGGCGCTCAAGCACGCGCAACCTCGGCAGGCCGCGTAACTACAGGAGACTTCGATGTACAATTTTACTTTCCATCGTCCGACAACAGTCCGCCAGGCGGCCGGTCTGCTTGCGCGCAATCCGGAAGCCAAGCTGTTGGCCGGCGGACATTCATTGTTGCCGGTGATGAAGCAGCGACTGGCACAGCCATCGGCGCTGATCGATCTTTCGTTGGTCGAGGGGTTAAGCGGCGTCGAGCAGAAAGGGCGATCGATCGTGATTGGCGCCATGACGTGCCATGCGGACGCCGCGAATTCGCAAGTGCTGCAGCAAGTGTTGCCCGGACTTGCATCGGTTCCGGCTTCGGTCGGCGACCCGCAGGTGCGCAACCGTGGAACCATCGGTGGCTCGATCGCTAACAATGATCCGAACGCCGACTATCCGGCAGCGGTACTCGGATTGGGTGCGACCATTATCACCAATAAGCGCCGCATCGCGGCGGACGATTTTTTCAAGGGCATGTTTACGACCGCTCTCGAAGACGGCGAGATTATCACCAAAGTGAGTTTCCCCGTTGCAAAGAAGGCGGCCTACGAAAAATTCAAGCATCCAGCATCCGGCTTTGCGCTGGTGGGCGTTTTCGTGGCGAAACGAGGCTCTGACATCCGTGTGGCCGTCACCGGGGCAGGCGCAAACGGCGTGTTCCGGGTCAAATCGTTCGAGGAAGCCCTGAAGAAACGCTTTGCTGCAAAATCGCTTGAGGGCATGACCATTCCGGCAACTGGAATGAATAGCGATATCCATGCCAGCCCTGAATACCGTGCGCATCTGGTCGGGGTATTGGCACGCCGCGCGGTCGCAAAGGCAACCGCCTAGCCATCGTCGGCAGGTTAGCTGAAGAATATTGAACGGCCGGGAACCGTTTCACATTCCTTCGCGTTGCAGGGCGGGACAACGCGCGATCGGCAGGTTTCCGTGCTCGAATATCTTCCAGTTTTCCTGGTGGTGCTAACCGCTGCCGCGATGGCACTTGTACGTCTGAGCGTCTGAGTTCGCGTTCGTGGTGACGAGCCCGGCCGGTCGACTGGATTATTTCTCGGGACGATCGAGTTCAGCCAAAAGATCGTGCAGATCGAGCGGATGGGTGAACATCTGGAGTGAGCCATCCGGCTTCTGCGGCCATTGCTCCTTAGGCCGGTCCCAATAGAGCTCGACGCCATTGTCATCAGGGTCGCGCAGATAAAGCGCCTCGCTCACGCCGTGGTCGCTGGCGCCTTCCAACGGAATTTTGGCAACGATCAGCCGCCGGAGCGCGTCGGCGAGGAGCTTTCTGGTCGGGTAAAGAATAGCAGTATGGTAAAGGCCCGTGGTGCCGGGGGCCGGCGGCGGACCGCCCTTGCTCTCCCAAGTATTGAGTCCGATGTGGTGATGGTAACCCCCCGCCGAAATGAAGGCGGCGCCCGGCCGGCTGGTGGTGAGCGTAAAACCCAGCACCCCGCAATAGAAATCCAGCGCCCTTTCCAGGTCAGCGACCTTGAGATGAACATGGCCGATCCGCACCCCTGGATCGATGGTGGGCATGCGCAGGGCGTCTTTTTCGAGGATAACAGGCTTGGTCATAGGCACATCCTGGCTGTTGGACCCTTCGATCCCCACATGTAAGACACACGCGTGGTAGGATAAAGTCCCCGCATGGCAGACAAGACCCTCCCAAATTCGATCGATTCAACGCTCGAGCTGCTGGCCAAGGCGAACTATATCGCCGACCGCTCGCTTGCGACCGTATTGTACCTCGCGCTGCGCATGGGCAGACCGCTTTTTGTCGAGGGCGAAGCCGGCGTCGGTAAAACTGAAATCGCTAAAGTATTGTCCAATACGCTCGGCCGTCGGCTCATCCGGTTGCAATGCTATGAAGGGCTCGATGTGTCATCTGCCGTGTACGAATGGAATTACGGCGCTCAGATGATCGCCATTCGCCTCGCTGAAGCAGAAGGCGAGGGTGACCGCACACGGATCGAACACGATGTGTTCTCCGACCGCTTCTTGATTAAAAGGCCACTCTTGCAGGCGCTCGAGCCTGATCCTGCCGGGCCTCCGGTATTGTTGATCGACGAGATCGATCGCACCGACGAAGCCTTCGAGGCATTTCTTTTGGAGGTGCTCGCCGATTTCCAAATCACCGTGCCTGAACTGGGCACCGTGAAAGCGGTGCACGCGCCGATCGTTGTTGTTACTTCCAACCGTACCCGCGAGGTGCACGACGCGCTCAAACGGCGATGTCTCTATCATTGGGTTGGCTATCCAAATGCCGAACGTGAATTGAAAATACTGCGTGCCAAGGTACCTGGCGTCCCGAAAAGATTGTCCGAACAGATCGTTGCGTTCGTGCAGGCACTGCGCAAAGAGGATCTATTCAAGTCGCCTGGCGTAGCCGAAACGCTGGATTGGGCCGGTGCGCTTACTGAACTCGACGTTGTCGCGCTTGATCCGGCGACGGTGTCGGACACGCTCGGTGTGCTGCTCAAATATCAAGACGACATCACCCGGCTCGATGGCACCAAAGTGAAGGCGCTGCTCGACGAGGTGAAGTCGGAGTTACGGGCGGCGGAGTGACGCCATGGCCGAATCCGAGGGCCGTCTCGCGGAAAACATCCTCTACTTTGGACGCGCGTTGCGGGCGGCGGGGATACCCGTAGGGTCCGGGCGCGGTGCTCGATGCTCTCGAAGCGCTGAGTGTTGCTCGCGTGGGCGCGCGGGATGACGTCTATTGGACATTGCACTCGGTCTTCGTGAAGCGGCATGAGCACACCGTTCTTTTCGATCAGGCATTTCAAATTTTCTTTCGTAAGCGCGGATATCTCGACAAGTTGATCGCTTCGATGCTGCCAGAGGCGATGCCCGGCCCGCCGAAGGCGCCGCCCCCGGGCGCACAACGGGTCCACGAAGCATTGTTTTCCGGGCTCAATGAGCGGCAGCAGGAGAAGTCCGACGTGGAAATCGACGCGCGGCTGACCGTGTCGGATCGCGAGGTGCTGCAGAAAAAAGATTTTGCACAGATGTCGGTGGCCGAGATCGCGGCAGCCAAGGAAGCCATCGCGCGCCTAACGCTGCCGCTCGACGAGGTGCGCACGCGCCGCATGGCCGCTAGTCGGCGCGGTCACCTAATCGATATTCGTCGCACGTTACGTGCCAGCATGAAGGCGGGCGGTGCCGTCATCGATCTCAAATATCTTGGTCCAAGGGTGAAAGAGCCACCGATCGTCGCCCTCTTGGATATTTCGGGGTCGATGAGTGAGTACACGCGGCTGTTCTTGCATTTCCTGCATGCTGTGACCGATGCACGCAAACGCGTCACGACCTTTCTCTTCGGCACGCGGCTGACGAATGTGACCCGCGCCATCCGGCAGCGCGACCCTGATGAGGCGCTTGCTGCATGTACGGCAGATGTCGTGGATTGGTCGGGAGGCACCCGCATCGCTTCGTCTTTGCGCGCTTTCAACAAGCAATGGGCGCGCCGCGTGCTCAGCCAAGGTGCAGTGGTGTTGTTGATCACCGACGGGCTCGAACGCGGCGCAGACGATACGCTTGCCTTTGAGATGGACCGGCTGCATCGGTCTTGCCGCCGCCTGATTTGGCTTAATCCGCTTTTGCGCTTTTCGGGCTTCGAAGCGCGCGCCAAGGGCGTGCAAACCATGCTGCCGTATGTCGACGAATTACGGCCGATTCACAATCTGGAATCGATGGCCGAACTGGTGCGCGCATTGTCGGGCGCGCCGGCGAAGGGCTACGATCCGAAACTGATGCTAAAACACGTTGCCTGACGGAGAACTGCCATGCTTGCACGCGATGAAGATATCCTCAAAGCCGCCGAGGAGTGGCGGAAGTCTGGACGCGGCGTAGCGCTAGCGACCGTCGTCGAGACCTGGGGATCTGCGCCGCGACCGGTCGGCTCCAATCTGGTGATCGATAACGAAGGGAATTTTCTTGGGTCAGTTTCCGGTGGTTGTGTCGAAGGTGCAGTCGTCACGGAGGCTATAGACGTTATCGATAGCGGGAAGCCAAAGATGCTGGAGTTCGGCGTTGCAGATGAGGCGGCCTGGAAGGTCGGACTGTCTTGCGGAGGCACCATCCGCGTGTACGTGGAGAAGGTGACCTGACGTGAAGATCGATGTCTTGCACGCTCTGAATGCCGAACGGGATGGGCGTCGCGCGGCGGTGCTTGTGACCGACATTAGCAGCGGCACTCAGCGGCTGGTGACTGCAGCGGAAGTGGCCAAAGACCCGCTCAAGGATGTGCTGGAAAAACGTTTGCGGATGGCGCAAAGCGGCATGGAAGAAACGCCGCAAGGCCGGTTCTTTCTGACAGTCTATGTGCCCTCACCACGGCTGGTGATCACAGGCGCTGTCCATATCAGCCAGACACTGGCACCAATCGGACAGTTGCTCGGCTACGATGTAACGATCGTCGATCCGAGGACCGCCTTCGCCTCGATCGAGCGATTTCCCGACGTGAAAGTTATCGCGGAGTGGCCGGACATCGCGTTGCCGCCGCTCGGCATCGATCACTACACAGCCTTCGTTGCACTCACCCACGATCCGAAAATCGACGACCCCGCGCTCAAACATGCGCTCGCCCATGATTGTTTCTATATTGGTGCGCTCGGCTCGAGGAAAACTCATGCCAAACGCGTCGATCGGCTGAAACAGGCAGGCTTGAGCGACGCCGACGTTGCGCGCATTCACGCGCCGATCGGGCTCGATATCGATGCAGTTTCGCCGGCTGAGATCGCAGTCGCAATTATAGGCGAGATCACGCAGGTGCTTCGTCAAAAAGCGGAGGCGGGATGAAATTTGGCGCCGTCCCTGTGGGTGAAGCGATAGGCGCGACAGCGGTGCATTCAATCCGCCAAGGCGATCTTGTGCTCAAAAAGGGCACGTTGATCGGCCCTGCGGAAGTCGCTGCGCTGAAGGCCGCCGGTGTAAAGGAAATCACGGTCGCGCGACTCGATGCTGGTGACGTTTCGGAAGATCAGGCCGCCGCAGATATTGCCTCCGCAATTAAAGGCTCAGGGGCGCGTGCGGATCACGCCTTTACCGGGCGATGCAATCTATTTGCTGAGCAGGCTGGCGTTCTGGTGGTCGATAAGGACGTAATCGACGGGCTCAATCGCATTGATGAAGCGATCACGGTTGCGACGCTTCCGGCTTACAAGCCCGTGGTGGAAGGCGAGATGATCGCCACCGTAAAAATTATTCCATTTGCCGTTAGTGGCCGTGCACGCGATGCAGCGCTCGCATTGGCTGGACGAGGCGCGAAAATTATTCGCGTCGCGCCCTATAAAGTACGCAAGATCGGGATCGTTTCGACGCTTCTGCCAGGCTTGTCACCGAAAGTCATCGAAAAGACACTTAAAATCACGACGGCTCGTATTGCACCGGCTGGCGCCTCTATCGTCGCCGAGAAGCGAGTGCCGCACGAGCAGATGGCGCTCAGCCGCGCTATCGATGACGTACTCAAGGCGGGAGCCGAGCTCGCGATCGTGTTTGGGGCCTCGGCGATCGCTGATCGGCGCGATGTCATACCTGCTGCGATTGAGGCCGTGGGTGGCGAGATCGAGCATTTCGGCATGCCGGTCGATCCTGGCAACCTCATGCTTATCGGGAATGTGAGAGGACAAACCGTTTTGGGCGCACCCGGTTGCGCGCGTAGCCCCAAGGAAAATGGTTTTGACTGGATCCTGATGCGCTTGCTGGCGGGACTTCCGGTCACGCGCGCCGATATTACCGGCATGGGTGTCGGCGGCCTTTTAATGGAAATTGTCACAAGGCCTCAGCCGCGGGAGGAACGCGCGCCCGAAGCTGGCCGTCAGGTCGCCGCTGTTGTGCTCGCCGCC
This sequence comes from uncultured Alphaproteobacteria bacterium, assembly GCA_963743405.1. Taxonomy (GTDB): domain Bacteria; phylum Pseudomonadota; class Alphaproteobacteria; order Rhizobiales; family Xanthobacteraceae; genus Pseudolabrys. The sequence continues at coordinate 230,440 of CAVUPX010000012.1, forward strand.
GGCCGCTCCACACGCATGGGCGCCGTCAACAAAATGCTGGCGGAAATCGGCGGCAAGCCGTTGGTTCGCATTGCCGTTGAACAAGCGATAGCGTCCCGCGCGAAGCCCGTCATTGTTGTTACAGGCCACCAGCACGAAAAAGTAGAAGCGGCTTTGAAGGACCTGCCGGTGCGCTTGGTGCGTAATCCCGACTATGCAGAAGGTCTCGGTACGTCACTCAAAGCCGGCATTGCTGCCGTGCCTGAGAACGCTGATGGAGCGATTGTCTGCCTTGGAGACATGCCTCAGGTCGATGCCGCTCTCATCGATCGGTTGGTCGGTGCCTTCGATCCCGAGCGCGGCGCGTTAGTGATTGTGCCAAGCATTAATGGACGGCGCGGCAACCCGGTCGTCTGGTCGCGACGCTTCTTCCACGACCTGATGTCTATTCAGGGCGACATAGGCGCACGCCACCTGATCGGCACTTATGCCGAGGCGGTCGTCGAGATACCTGTGGTCGGCGCAGCGGCGCTGACCGATGTGGACACGCCCGAGTCGCTCTCCGCCGTCAAGGCTGAAATCGAGCGTGCCTAAGATTTGAATCATTGATCAACTCACCCAACTCACCGCTATCTGAAAAGAACCACGTGTGGGGAAGGGTGATGGCCAACATCTATGCGCCAGTGATGCGTGCGCTTGTAGTTGCAGTCCTGGCGCTGGCGACAGCGACGTTAATGGTGGTCGCCGTCAATACGGCGCGCGCTTCGGGCGCACTGATGGCCCGTAACCACGTATCGCCCGGCGTCTGCAGTGCCGACGAAAGGTGCGAATTCGCGCATTTAAAATGCCGCGGCGACATCGGAACGTAGTGCTGCGCTTCCGCGAAAGCCAATCAGCCGATTTCTTTTCCGGACGCCACAGCATTGCAGCGGAGGCGTCGCCACGCCACACACGCCCAACTTTTTGAAATCATTGGCTGAATCAAAACCTTGTTAATCCGTCCCCTTCGGCTTATATATGACTGACCGGTCAGTCATATGGTGTTGTTATGTTGCGGCCGTCAAGAACCCGGAAATCCACCACGCGCCGGACGGGCCGACGCAAACGCGCGACCGAAGCGGCAAGGGCGGCGAGCGTCCTCTCGAGTGCTGGTCGCAAGGCGCGGAGCGCTGAACGGCGCGATGCGATTCTGGCGGCGGCGCTCGACGAATTCTCCATCCGTGGATTTGAAGCTGCCCGCCTCGACGATGTGGCGCGGCGCGCTGGCGTCGCCAAGGGTACCATCTATCTCTATTTCCGCGACAAAGAGAGCCTGTTTCAGGAACTGATCCGCGCGATGCTCACGCCGCTGGTCGGTACCATCGAAGCGCTAGGGGAGTCAGACCTTCCGATAGCAGCGTTGGCCGACCGCATCGTCGATCTGTTCGTGCGGGAGGTTTACGAAACGAGGCGCAAGGATGTTGTCCGCCTCATGATTTCGGAGGGGCGTCGCTTTCCCAAGCTCGCGGAGTTCTACTATCGCGAGGTGCTCTCACGCATTATTGGCGCAGTGCGATCCCTGCTGCGACGCGCAGCCGCACGCGGCGAAGTTCCCGAAGGGCTTGCAGATTTCCCGCAAATCATCGCGGCGCCTGGCCTGGTTGCTATCATCTGGAGTGGATTATTCGAACGTTTTGAGCCGCTCGACGTTCGCAAAATGATGAAGACCCATGTCGAGCTGTTGTTCGCGCCGCGGAGAGCGCCATGAGGATAAAGCTCACTGGTCTGCTATTTGCACTAGCGTCATTCGCACTCGCGGGCTGCGGCAACAACAATGATTATGTTTTGCAGGGCTGGGTCGAAGCTGAGTTGATTTTCGTCTCGCCCGACGAACAGGGCAGAGTTGAGACGCTTAAAGTGCGGGAAGGCGATCGTGTACAAAAAGGCGATGTACTCTTTACAGTCGATGATGATCTACAAAAAGCCGACGTGGTGGTGAGGAACACCGCCGTCATCAATGCGCAGCAAAGCTTTGACCGCGCGAAGGAGCTTTTAAAGTCATCAGCGGGCACCCAAAAAAACTATGATGACGCGGAAGCCGCGCTACGCCAGGCCAAAGCTAATTTGGATTGGTCGCAGACGCGACTTGGGCGCCGCAATGCGTACAGTCCCAGCGAAGGGACAATCGAACAAATCTACTATCGGCCGGGCGAAACTGTGCCCGCAGGACGGCCGGTCGTGGCTTTGTTGCCGCCTGGCAATCTCAAAATCCGATTTTTCGCCCCGCAGGCGGCGCTGCCTAAGATCAACTATGGGCAGACCGTGGGTGTCAGCTGCGATGGCTGCGAGAATGGGCTCACCGCAAAAGTGAGTTTTATCGCGCGCAGTGCCGAGTTCACCCCGCCGGTTATTTATAGCCTGGAAGAACGCGCCAAACTTGTGTTCCTGATCGAAGCGCGCCCAGACCATCCGGAAAAATTCCGCGTCGGTCAGCCGGTCACGGTTACGGTGCCGCAAGAGCCGCAAAAATGAACGCATCCGATATTGCCATTGACGTGCATGGCCTTACGAAAAAATTCGACGGCCGGGCTGTGGTGCGCAATCTGTCGATGCAGGTTCGACGCGGGACCATTTACGGCTTTCTCGGTCCCAACGGCTCAGGAAAGACGACGACCATACGGATGTTATGCGGTCTGCTGACACCGGATGAGGGCACGGGCACGTGTCTAGGTTACGACATCCGCACTGAAACCGACAAAATCAAGCGACAGGTCGGTTACATGACCCAGCACTTCAGCCTCTATCAGGATCTTTCGGTCCGAGAGAATCTGGAGTTCATCGGGCGCGTTTATGGCATCGATCACCCGGCTGCTGCTGCGCGTGCCGCGGTCGAACGGTTGGGGCTGACCGGTCGAGAAGAGCAAATTGCTGGCGAACTTTCGGGCGGCTGGAAGCAGCGGCTGGCGCTTGGCGCGTGCACGCTGCCAAGCCCGCAATTGCTTCTGCTCGATGAGCCGACTGCGGGCGTCGATCCAAAGGCGAGGCGCGAGTTTTGGAATGAAATCCACGCGCTTGCGGCCGACGGACTGACGGTCCTGGTTTCAACGCACTACATGGATGAGGCCGAACGCTGTCACGAAATCGCTTATATTGCTTACGGTGAATTACTGGCGCACGGCACGGTCGATGAGGTAATCGCGTCTGCGCACCTCACGACATACTTTGTGAGTGCTGACTCTGGTGAAAGCCTCAATGCGCTCGCGGACGAACTCGGCGACAAGCCAGGCATCGATATGGTGGCGCCTTTCGGCACGAGCTTGCATGTGTCTGGCCGTGACGCCGCTGCGCTTGAGGCCGCCATCGCGCCCTATCGCAAGCGCAAGGGACTGGACTGGAAGCGCTCCGAGCCATCGCTTGAAGATGTATTCATCGACTTGATGGGAAAGGCGCGGGATAACTTCCAATGACGCACCTCCTTCCCACACAAGCTGTGAGACGTCTTCCGGGCAGCGGATTCTGGCGCAAGACCTGGGCCATGATGGTGAAGGAATTCATCCAGCTTAAGCGTGATCGCGTTTCATTCGCAATGATCATTATGCTTCCGCTCATTCAGCTGATGTTGTTTGGTTATGCCATCAACACCATGCCGCGCAATCTGCCGACTGCGGTATTGATGCAGGAACGCACCGATCTATCGCGATCGATTTTGGCTGCGCTAGAGAACACAAAATTCTTCAAAGTTACTCACCTGCCTCATAGTGAAGCCGAGGTGGATCAGTTGCTCGCCTCAGGTGCCGTGCTGTTCGCCATCGAAATTCCGGCCAATTTCGAACGTTCGGTCCGCCGCGGCGATAAGCCTTCGATGCTGGTCATTGCGGATGCCACCGATCCGGTCGCCTCTGGCACGGCTATCGGCGCGCTCGGCGAAGTTTTGCAGATGGCGCTCATGCACGACCGTGACGTGCCAGACAAACCGGTGATGCCATTCGAGATTCGAACCCACTCCCGCTACAACCCTGCGGGCGTAACCCAGCTCAATATCGTGCCGGGTCTGGTTGGCACAATTCTGACCATGACGATGTTGATCTTTACTGCGCTGTCGGTCACGCGCGAGATCGAGCGCGGTACGATGGAGAGCCTATTGTCGATGCCGATCACGCCTTTCGAAATTATGTTGGGCAAGATTGTGCCCTATATTCTCGTCGGCTTCGTACAGGCTTCACTCATCATCAGTATCGGCGTGTTGCTGTTTGGCGTACCGATTGTCGGCAACCTTGCTGTCCTTGCTAGTCTGAGTACGTTGTTCATCGCCACGAATTTGTCGATTGGCTACACGTTTTCGACCGTGGCGCAAAATCAATTGCAAGCAATGCAAATGTCGATGATGTTTTTTTTGCCGAATATTTTGTTGTCGGGGTTCATGTTTCCATTTGCCGGCATGCCGGTGTGGGCACAGTACATTGGCGAGGCGCTGCCGCTCACGCATTTTCTCCGCATCGTGCGCGCGGTCATGCTGAAGGGGTCCAACCTGTCCGATTTGCGCTACGACGCAATCGCACTATTCGTGCTCATGCTGGTTGCTATGACCATCGCCGTCACGCGATTCCGGCGGACTCTCGACTAAGATCATTGCCGTTTCAGGAGGTTGAGCCGCAGATAGGGGCTGGCGCGGCCTTGCGAATCTTCTGCCCAGCCCCCGGCGGCCGACCACTCAATATCATCGGTCTTCAAACTTGTGACATGGGCGCCCAAGCGCAGATGGCGATAGCCATCCGAACCAAAATATTAAATCTCCGGACCGACGTAGAGGCCACCCAGCATCTCGTCGAATACGCGCCAGCCATAGGCGGCGCGTGCAGAATTACTGGTCGCGATTGACGAGAGGGACAGGTCAGCGGCAACCATCGTGTCGGGCGTGGGCTCGTACCAAATTTCGACTGCCGTTCGCAGGCCGAAGGAATTACCGCGCAAATGATTGGTAGGATCGTCGGGCCAGAGGCGGTGTTTTTGAAACTCAGGTCCCATAAAAAACTTGAATTCGGCATTGCCGCGTTTGATGCGCCAGCCGGGAAGTATTTGTGCAAGGCCCTCAGCCCCGAGGACACGTGCGCCGAGGATTTCGGAATCGTAGCGATAGAGCCCGCTCGAGAAGAGGATTTTCAGGAGGAGGCCGTCCTGCTCAAAACCGCCGGGTGCGAACATAAATCCGCCATGGGCGAAGGCGCCGTTGCGCCAGATGTCGCGGCCGGAGAAAAGCATGACGCGTGAGTCCTCATCCGTGCCGGCCCACAGGGAACCGGCCGAAATGAAAACGGGACAAATCAAGAAGGCCACGGCGATAGTCACCGCCGTGCATACGCGCCTCCCAAAGCTCATTCAGATACCGAACTCCGAGTAATCCCAAAAATAGCATGTTCATTTCTATGCAACTTAAACGCGATGACAATCCTGTAATGAGAGGAGAAACGCGTACGCCTCTCAGGACAACGGCCCACTAATGGGTATATGCATGCAAACAACTCGGGTTTGCCGAATGGAATTCCAATGATGTCGCCCAGCCATACCGGTGCGGAAGATCTGGCCCGCCGACGATCGATCGCCTTCCTCAATTGGGCGCACGCGCTCGATCATTTTGTGTTGCTGATTTATCCAACGGTCGTGATTGGCCTGGAGATCGTCTACCAGCGTCCGTATTCGGAATTGATCGCGCTCTCGAGCGCCGCCTTTATCGCGTTCGGCGTGTTTTCACTGCCCGCCGGCTGGCTGGCTGATCGCTGGAGCCGTCGCAACATGATGGCTGCGTTCTATATCGGCTGCGGCCTGTCGCTGCTCGGCGCGGGCCTCGCGCCAAATCTCGCATGGCTGGCGGCGGCGATGTTTGCGCTCGGCATGTTTGCGTCGATCTATCATCCGGTTGGGATGGCGATGCTGATCGAAGCATCGAATGCGCGCGGCCGTACACTTGCTTTCAACGGAGTGTGTGGAAATCTCGGCGTCTCGCTAGCTGCCGGCATTAGCGCTGCACTTGCGACCTGGTTCGGATGGCGTGCCGCGTTCTTTGCGCCCGCGGCCGTTCTTGTTGCTAGCGGCATTCTCTACCTCTGGCTCACGCCCGACGATCTCCATCATGTCAAAACGCGTGTATCCGCGCCCGCAGTGCCGCTAACGCCGCGGCTGGCAGTCGCGCTGTTTGGCCTGTTTATCGTGATCGCGCTGAGTGCCGGTCTCACATTCAATGTGCTCACAATTGCGCTCCCCAAAATCGTCGACGAACGCCTGTCCGGCGATTTGCCGCTGGTCCTTGTCGGCAGTATCGCGACGGCTGTGCTGGTGTGCGGAGCCCTGGCGCAACTTTCGGTCGGACGGCTGGTGGAATGGATTCCGCCGCATGTGATATTCGCAATCGTGACCGGCATCGGCTTCCTCGGAAATTTGTGGGCGGCTTACGCGAATGGCGTAGCCTTGCTGGCTGCTCTCGCAATCGCGATCGCCGCAATTTACGGACAGGTGACCGTCAACGACATGATCATGGCACGCTACACGGCCGACGCCTGGCGCGGGCGCGTCTATGCCGTTCGCTATTTTCTCCTCTTCATCAGCGCCGGCGCGGCCATCGGGATGATCGCACTGCTGCATGAAAGCGGCGGCTTCAAGCTCGTGCTCGGCGTCAATGCCGTTATCGCCCTGCTGCTCTTCCTCACGACGCTGGCCTTGGTCGCAATGATCATCAGTGTTGAAGGCAAGCAACGGTCTCCGCAGCCGGCCGAGTGAACTAAAGTAACGGTGGGATGAGATCATCGACCACCACTCGCACGCGCTTCTTCACATTCACGACGATGCGGCTGCGATGACAAGTCTTCGGATCGCGGCAATAGCAAAGCAAGGCGATGCGCTTGCCTGATTTGATCAGCGCAGTCAGCTCATCGAGCGCGCCTCGCGCCTCCGCGGTTTTGATATGTTTGTCGTAAATGCGCCATAACGCATCAGTATCGCCGCTGCGGGCGGCTGCGCGGCCTTCTGCCGGTGTGCCGAGTTTCTGCAAATGGATATAGGCAATTCCGGCGTCATCCAGCGATGCCGCGAGCTGGCGTTTGGAAAATCCCGGCCGGCGTGAGGCGGCGACCGCGCGCGTATCGACCACGAGCTCGACCTTAGCGCGCTTGAGTTCGTTCAGGACGTTCACAGGCTTGGCCTGTTCATAGCCAATTGTGAATAAAGCGTGCGTTTTCGCAGCTTTCGTTTTCTTTTTCATTTCAATCTTTCGATGAGCGCCATGGCTGCGGCGGGTGCGCGCACTTTGGCTTCGTGAATAAAATAAATAAATGCATCGCGTGTTTGTTTCTTTGCCGACGCACCGGCAACGCGCGGCAAATCCTTGGGTTCGCTGCCTTGTGCCCAGGTTTCCGCGCGCGCGGCCCAGCCGTCGAGCGCTTTTGGCGGATAGCCGGCCTTGAGTTTTTCACTGCCCTTTTGCAGCCGCGCGTAAACAAAATCACCAGTGATATCGGCAATGGCCGGATAAGTGTCGTGCTCGGCAAAAACGACGGGGATCTCGAAGCTCCGGAGCAGTGCAATGAAAGCCGCAGTTTTGAAGCTGTCATGCCGCACCTCGACCACGTGACGCAGCGGACGGCCGTCGAAAGTCTTCGGCAGCAATTCAAGAAAACCGCCAAAGTCAGCCTCGTCATATTTTTTGGTCGGCGCGAATTGCCAGAGGAGGGGGCCGAGGTGGGTGCCAAGTTCCGTTATGCCTGAATCGAGAAAGCGCTTGATCGAATCTCCCGCCTCTTTGAGGACGCGCCGATTAACTGCGTAGCGGGGCCCCTTCAGCGAGAAAATAAATTGCTCGGGAACCTCGGATGCCCATTTACGGTAGGTGGCGCGGCTTTGCGTCCGGTAGAAAGTGCCGTTGACTTCAATGGAGGTAAGGTGGGCGGCGGCGTAGGCGAGTTCGCGCGTGTGCGGCAAACTCTTCGGGTAGAAGACCCCGCGCCAGGGCTCGTAGGTCCAGCCCCCAATTCCGACGTAGACGTTGCCCTGCCGCTTTGTCATGCAGGTGTCATGTCGGCGGTGTAGTGTGATTTGCAAGTGGCGATGTGTATTTTAGTCGCCACGACGGCCACTGCGATGAGGCGACGCCGGATGAACGCGCGCCTTTTCGTTTGTGGTCGTTTCCTTTTGCGCTTGTGTCCTACAGGCTATCGCGACAAGCAGAAGGCCCGGGATTTTTCCCGGGCCTCCGCATTTTCATGAACATTGGAAGGGTGGACTAGAAGTCCATGCCGCCCATGCCCCCACCGCCCGGCATTGCCGGAGCCGCGCCCTGCTTCTTCGGCAGTTCGGCGACCATCGCTTCGGTGGTGATCAGGAGGCCGGCAACGGATGCCGCGCCCTGGATCGCTGAACGCACGACCTTGGTCGGATCGATCACGCCCTTGGTGACGAGGTTGCCGTATTCACCGGCCTGCGCGTCATAACCATAGGAGTACTGATCCTTCTCCATGATCTTGCCGACCACGACGGAGCCATCGGCACCGGCATTGGTCGCGATCTGGCGGGCAGGAGCCTGGATCGCCTTGCGGACGATCTCGACGCCGTGCTTCTGGTCTTCGTTTTCGGTCTTGATGCGCTTGAGTGCGTCGACCGAACGCAGCAGGGCAACACCGCCACCCGGCAGGATGCCTTCCTCGACCGCGGCTCGGGTCGCATGCAGCGCGTCATCGACGCGATCCTTGCGCTCCTTCACCTCGATCTCGGTGGCGCCGCCGACGCGGATCACCGCAACGCCGCCAGCGAGCTTGGCCAGCCGCTCTTGCAGCTTCTCACGGTCGTAGTCCGAGGTGGTTTCCTCGATCTGCGCCTTGATCTGCGATACGCGGCCTTCGATGTCGACCTTCTTGCCGGCACCATGCACGATGGTGGTGTTTTCCTTGTCGATCATCACCTTCTTGGCGCGGCCGAGCATGTTGATCGTGACGTTCTCGAGCTTGATGCCGAGATCTTCACTGATCGCCTGGCCACCGGTGAGGATCGCGATGTCCTGCAACATCGCTTTGCGGCGGTCGCCGAAGCCCGGCGCTTTCACCGCTGCGACCTTGAGGCCACCGCGCAGCTTGTTGACGACGAGCGTGGCAAGGGCCTCGCCCTCGACGTCCTCAGCCACGATGAGAAGCGGCTTGCCGGTCTGAACGACCGACTCGAGGAGCGGGAGCAATTCCTGCAAACCCGACAGCTTCTTTTCGTAAATAAGGATGTAGGGGTCCTCCATCTCCGTCCGCATCTTGTCGGCATTGGTGATGAAGTAGGGGGAGATGTAGCCACGATCGAACTGCATGCCTTCGACCACGTCGAGTTCGGTCTCAAGAGACTTCGCCTCTTCGACAGTGATCACGCCCTCGTTGCCGACCTTCTGCATCGCCTTGGCAAGGAAGTCGCCGATTTCGCGATCGCCGTTGGCGGAGATAGTGCCGACCTGTGCGATCTCTTCATTCGACGTGACCTTCTTGGTGTTCTTCTGCAGGTCAGCCACGATAGCTTCGACCGCGAGGTCGACGCCGCGCTTGAGATCCATCGGGTTCATGCCCGCGGCCACGGCCTTGGAGCCTTCCCGTACGATCGCCGCGGCCAGAACGGTCGCGGTGGTGGTGCCATCGCCGGCGGTGTCGGAGGTGCGCGAAGCAACCTCGCGCACCATCTGCGCGCCCATGTTTTCAAACTTGTCTTCCAGCTCGATTTCCTTCGCGACCGTCACACCGTCTTTGGTGATGCGCGGAGCGCCGAAGGATTTATCGAGCACGACGTTGCGGCCTTTCGGGCCGAGCGTCACCTTCACCGCGTTCGCGAGGATGTCGACGCCGCGCAGCATGCGGTCGCGGGCATCCACGGAAAATCTAACCTCTTTAGCAGCCATTGTTTCGTTTCCTTCAGGGTTCGGTCCTCATCCTGAGGAGCCGCGCGGGCGCGGCGTCTCGAAGGATGAGCTGTGTTTAATTCGTCGCGCTCGTCCTTCGAGACGCGCCCTGCGGCGCTCCTCGAGGCACGAGGATTGCCTTAGGCGGCCTTCTTCTTGGCGGTCGCACCGCCTTCGATCACGCCCATGATGTCGGACTCCTTCATAATCAGGAGATCCTGGCCGTCGATCTTAACTTCGGTGCCCGACCACTTGCCGAACAGCACGGTGTCGCCGGTCTTGAGATCGATCGGGATCAACTTGCCGTTTTCGTCGCGGCCACCAGGGCCGACGGCGACGATTTCGCCCTGCGAGGGCTTCTCTTTGGCGGTGTCGGGAATGATGATGCCGCCGGCAGTCTTTTCCTCGGCATCGATGCGCTTGACGACGACGCGGTCGTGAAGCGGGCGGAACTTCATGGCAGTCCTCCTAAATTATTGAACGATCTAGTTTTTTGGTAGCTGACGGGTCCCCCTGCCAGCACCTAGACGCCACATGGGTGGCAGCATTTTTGCCCGCAAGGGGGATGAGGGATTTTTTTAGCACTCATTTGGCGTGAGTGCCAACAATTCTCGAAAAGACTGTCGCTTCAATGGTTAACGGCGACGTGGTGGGAACCGCTTCTGAGCTCATCACGTTACCGCTCGCTGTCGCATCCGCGGCCCGCCGGGGCTGTTAGCAGGCGAAACATCTTGCTGCTACTGCCTTGATTTTAAACAACTTGTTTACCTTTTCGGCTTGCAATGGGGAGTGCCGGAAATGGAAACTTCAAGTCCGACTCGAGACGGAGGACGCGAATGGTTTCAGAGGATTTCCGTAAACAGGTCAGTGGTTTTGGATTAACGACCGCGCACATTCTGTATCGGCGTCCCGATCATCGCTGGCTGCTGCAGTCCTACGTCTGGCAGAACTACGATCTCTTCCCTGAATTTCCCGAACTCCAGCGCTTCCTTGCTTTCTGGCAGGAGAAGCTGGAGGGCCCGTTGCATTCGGTGCAGGTCGCGCATTGCAAGCTGATCAGGCCCGCGGAGCTGAAGGCGATCAGCGGGGAATTTCGGCTGCACTGAGTTCGGCGCGATTTTGTGCGGCGCATGCCATCTCCCACTCGTCCCCGCGCAGCGGGGACGAGAATGAGCGCTGCATGTTGCCCTCATTCTCGACTGTCGTTTCCGGACATTCCCAGTGTCATTGCCGGACTGTTTTTCCTGTCGTCCCGGGTGAGCGTGAGCGAGGCCCGGGACCCATACTCCGCAGTCTCTCGATGGGACACGGCGTATGGGTCCCCGCTTTCGCGGGGACGACATGAGAGCGCCCTCTGGCGGACCGAACGCATAGGATTATAGTCAGTGTAGGATTAAAGTCAAGGATCGGTTTTGTGCGCGCGGCTCCTCAACATGAGGCCGTGAGAGGTCGCGTGCGGAGCGTTATCAAATTCCGTGATTTCCGGCATTCAAATGTTTTGCGGCGGAGGCGACGTGGGGCATGGCACAAGTGCTACGGTCGCATTACCTCAAATCCAGCCCTCCCACTTGCGTTTGGTCGGTCGAAACGAATTTCCCGTGAAAATGATTTTTCCTCGCATCGTGCTGATGCTCGGCAATGTCGTCATCGGTCTGACAATTCTCGGTCCAGCCGGGATGCTTGCCGAGCTGGCAGACGGCCTGCGCGTGGGGATCCACGATACCGGATTGCTCGTCACTTATGGTGCGATTGTCTTGTGTGTCGGTTCGCCACTCATGGCCTGGCTGACGACACGGATCGACCGGCGTGCATTGCTGGTTTCCACGCTGGTATTTGTGGCGGTGGGGCAGGCAGTGTCGGCATTGGCGCCGAACTACAGTTTCAATCTGCTGCTACGGCTGGCGGTATTGGCGGTCGCCGCGGTCTATACACCGCAGGCCGCGGCCACCGTGTCGCTCATCGTTGCGGATCGAGAACGGCCAAGCGCAATTGCTTTTGTATTTCTGGGCTGGTCGCTCGCCATTGCCGGCGGATTGCCGCTGGTGACACTCATCGCCACGCATTTCGGCTGGCAGGCGGTCTATGGCGTCCTCGCTGTCGTCGCCGCTGTTGTCGCTGCGCTTTTGTTTGCAGTGCTGCCGAAGGGTCTGCAGGGAAAGCCGCTCTCTCCGCAAAGCTTTGTGGCAATCGCCCATAGCAAACGGATCATGCTCATTCTGCTGGTGACTTTGCTCCAGACCTCGGGGCAATTCACGGTTTTCATTTATCTCGCGCCATTGCTCAAAGCGCTGACCGGTGCCGGCGCAGCCGTCGCCGGCGGCTTTTTTGCGTTTTACGGCGTGATCGGCCTCATCGGGAATGTGGTTGCGAGCGCGATCGTGACGACCCTCGGAACACAGAAAACGCTCGCACTGTTTATGGGCTCGACGCTGACCGGTCTTGTTTTATGGGCGGTCGGAGCCGGTTGGCTGCCAGTGATGGGCGTGAGCGTGTTCTTCTGGGCCTTCGGATTTGCCGCGATCAATTCGATGCAGCAGGCACGATTGGTGGCAGCGGCCCCGGATCTCGCGAGCGCCTCGGTCGCGCTCAATACGTCAGTCCTTTACGTCGGGCAGGCTGTCGGCTCCGGCATCGGTGGTCTGCTCTTTGCGCACGCGTATTTCCACGCCGCCGGTTATGTCGGCGTGGCGTTTGTCGCGCTCGCCTGTGTGCTGCTGGCGGCCATGTGGGAGCCTTCGGCTCGCCCGCATCAACGGTGAGAGGTCAACGGCCGGCGGCGTAGCCCTGCATGCCGCGCGGATTGGCTGCGGCGCGCCGGCGTGGCCCCACACGGGACGCGGCGGTCAAGCGGCCTTCCGACCAGCCTGGCCCAACTTCAACCTCGTGGCCGCGCGCGCGTAATTCCTTGATCGTCGCGTCGGACAGCCGCTGTTCGACAACGAGGACACCGGGCCGCGCCGTGCGTGGCCAGAATGAAATGGGGAAGTGTTCGGAGTGCCAGGCCGGCGCGTCGATTGCCTCCTGCAAATTCATGCCGGCGTGGACATGCCGCAGGAAAAACTGCGTCGTCCATTGATCCTGCTGGTCGCCGCCGGGTGATCCCCATGCGAGATAAGGTTCGCCGTCACGCAGCGCCAAGGTCGGCGACAGCGTGGTGCGCGGGCGCTTGCCGGGTGCGAGCGCGGCCGGATGTTTCTCATCGAGCCAGAACATCTGCGCGCGCGTGCCGAGGCCAAAGCCAAGCTCGGGAATAACCGGTGAAGATTGCAGCCACCCGCCCGATGGCGTCGACGACACCATGTTGCCGGCGGTATCGATAATGTCGAAATGCACGGTGTCGCCACGCACGTCACCGAGACGGCCAACCGTCGGTTCGCCCGCGCCGAGGGCGCCAACCGCGGCACGCGCGCCTTCGGCGCGGCGCATTTCGACGATCGCGCCAAAACCTTCGACCGAACCGGGGCGCAATTCGAGCGACGCGCGCTTGCCGATCAGCTTGCGGCGCTCAGCGTTGTATCGGTCGGAGAGGAGGGTTTCGATCGGTACTTTGGCGAAATCAGGATCGCCGTAAAAACTTTCGCGGTCGGCATACGCAAGCTTGGCGCATTCGACCTGCAGGTGGATGAAATCCGCTTCGGCGGGATCGAGGCTGTCGAGATCGAAACCTTTCAACAGCGCCAGTTGTTGCAGCACCACCGGCCCCTGGCTCCAGACACCCGGCTTGCAAACGGTATAGTGGCCATAGTCGTAAGTGAGCGGCGCTTCGACGTGGGCCTGCCAGGCTGCCATATCGGCACCGGTGAGTACGCCGCCGTGACGTTCCCCGCTGACATCCATCACCTTTTGCGTGCGGCAGAATTTGTCGATCGCCTCGGCGACGAAGCCCTGCGACCAGACCTTGCGTGCGCGCTCGATCTGCGCCACGCGATCGCTGCCCGCACCTTCCGCTTCGCGCAAAACGCGCGTGTAAGTGTCTGCAAGCGCGCGATTTGTGAACAGCACGCCAGGCTCCGGTACGTCGCCGTTCGGAAGATAAACTGCGGCCGATGTCGGCCAATGCTCGCGGAACAACTGCGCGACCATGGCAATCGTGGCGCTGGCGCGCTCGACCAGGGGATGTCCGTTGCGCGCGTAAGAAATCGCGGGCGTCAGCACATCGGCCAGCCGCATGGTGCCGTAATCGCGCAACAGCATCATCCAGGTGTCGAACATGCCCGGCACGCAGGCCGCCAACAGTCCGGTACCGGGAATCATGTCGAGCCCGAGCGCGCGGAAATGCGCGATGGTTGCGGTAGCCGGGGCAGGACCCTGTCCGCAGATGACTTCCGGGCGTTTGCGCTTCACGTCGTAGAGAATGACCGGCACGTCTCCGCCCGGCCCGTTGAGATGCGGCTCGAGCACTTGCAGGGCAAACGCCGTCGCCACCGCGGCATCGAAAGCGTTGCCGCCTTTCTCCAGTGCCGCCATGCCGACAGCGGTCGCGATCCAATGGGTGGAGGCAACGACCCCGAATGTTCCCTCAATCTCGGGACGCGTTGTGAACGGGTTCGGATTGATCTTGGAGACGTCGGTTTTCATGCGCCGGCAATGTAGTTGAGATTGCGCACGCTCGCCACCTTGTTTCCACGCCCCGTTCGCGGCAACCTTCAGGCCGTCGCGCAGCTACCGGGGCAGACCGAGGGGAAACATGTCAACAACCGCCATCGCGGTGAAAACGCCGCACCAATCCAGCACGTTCAAGGTCCTTGCCGCCGCCTCGATCGGTAATGCGCTCGAATGGTACGACATCCTCGTCTACGGCTATTTCGCCGTCACCATTTCCAAGCTGTTTTTTCCGACTGCCGACCCGACAACCGCGCTGCTTCTGGCTTTCGGCACATTCGGGGTGTCGTATTTGGTGCGGCCGCTTGGTGCCCTCGTGCTTGGCGCCTACGCCGATCGCGCCGGCCGCCGCGCCGCCATGTTGGTGTCGATTGTCATCATGACGATCGGCACCGGCCTGATGGCAATCATGCCGACTTACAGCACCGTTGGGATTGTCGCGCCCATCGCTGTGCTTATTGCGCGGCTGCTGCAGGGATTTGCGGTTGCCGGCGAATTCGGTAGCGCCACCGCGTTCCTGGTCGAGCATACGACTGACCGCAAGGGCTTTTTCGCGAGCTTCCAGTGGTTCGGTCAGGGACTGGCCGCTGTGCTCGCTTCTTTTTTCGGAGTTGTTCTGTTCACCTGGCTGACAACCGAACAGCTCGACAGCTGGGGCTGGCGCCTGCCGTTTTTCTTCGGCCTGCTGATCGGTCCGATCGGCCTTTACATCCGCAAGCACGTCGGCGAAACGCCGGAGTTTCGTGAGCAAGGTCCCGCAAAGGCGCCCGTACGCCAGATGTTCGCCGAACATTGGGACCGGCTGCTGATGTGCATCGGCATCGTCATCCTCTCAACCAGCTCGAACTACATCATCCTCTACATGCCGACTTACGCCATCAAGCAGTTGCACTTGCCGCAATCGCTCGGCTTCACGGCAACACTGCTCGGCGGCATCCTGCTGACCTTCGGCGCGCCGTTTTTCGGCCATCTGTCGGATCGCGTCGGCCGTGTGCGCCTGATGGTGATCGTCTCACTGCTGTTTGCGGTGTCGGCCTATCCGGCCTTCGTGCTGCTGGTCGCCAATCCCTCGCTCGCAGGGATCGTGGCCATCGTGTGCTGGCTGAGCCTGCTCAAGGCCGCCTATAGCGGAACACTGCCGTCATTGATGGCGGAACTGTTCCCGATCTCGACACGAAGCACAGGCATCGCGCTGAGTTACAATATCAGCGTGCCGATCTTTGGCGGCTTTGCGCCCTTCATCGCCGCGTGGCTGGTCGCGGAAACGGGTTCGCCGCTGGCGCCGAGTTTCTACCTGATCGCGACGTCGGTGCTGAGCCTGATTGTGCTTGTCATCATCCATATGCGCGTCAAAACGAACTAGGCGCAGCAAGGGGAGTTTACAGGTGGCTCGCATTCGCTTCGATTTTGGCGTGTTGACACTCGACGCCGAATTACTTGATACGCCGACCGCCAAGGCTATCGCCGCCGTGTTGCCGATAACTTCGGCGGTGCTGACGTGGGGTGAGGAAGTGTACTTCGATGTGCCGGTCAACGTCGCGCGCGAGAAAGACGCGCGCGCGGTGATCACGCCGGGCGAAATCGCCTATTGGCCGCAAGGACCGGCGATCGCTATAGGCTTTGGCCGCACGCCGATCTCAAAAGGTGACGAAACGCGCCTCGCCAGCCCCTGCAACGTATTTGCCAAGGCTCTCGGCAGTGTGAAAGTGCTCGCCAAAGTGAAGACCGGCGTTGAGGTCAAGATCACGGCGATCGACTAACTAGCGTCCCCGCGTCTGGCGGCGCACCATCGAAAGCGTCAGATCCCAGGCATTGCGGACGTTGACCAGCAACAGCACAAGCAACGCGCCGGCGAGGACGTCGACTGCAAATCCGTTTTCTGTCCAGACCATTTCGGCAGCCAACAGCAATGCGGCATAGCTGATGGTCGGCAACAGACCGTAAGCAATGTGGTCTTCCTTGTAGTTTGTCCAATTGTGCCGCATCAGCTGAATTGCCGTGAAGAGAGAAACCGTAAGGCCAGCCAGTGCGCAGCCGCCGATAACGACCGTAAAAAATATCGTGCGGTGGCCCGGCACAAGCGCAATTGCGGAAAGGAAAAAGACCACGCTGAAATGAATCACCACCGGGCTGAAGAACGCGCGCGTCGCATCCGCGCGGCTTTCGCTCAGAAATCCGGCGCCAAGCGAGACCGCAACGAACAACAAGGCGAGCAACGTCGCGCCGGCGGTGCCGACCAGCACGAAGAAATCGTGCCAGCTCTCCAGCGCATGCATCTGCCTAGCCTCGTCCGACAAACGGCATCTTGTTCGCCATCACCGTCATGAACAGAACATTGGTATCAAGCGGCAGGCTGGCCATGTAGACCACGGCGTTGCCGACATGATCGGCTTCCATGCGCGGCTCGATCATCTTGCGGCCATCGGGCTGCAATACGCCGTCACCCTGAACCATGCGCTCCGTGAGCGGCGTCGCAGCATTGCCGATATCCACCTGGCCGCAACAGATGTCGTATTGCCGGCAATCGAGCGAGGTCGATTTGGTGAGCCCGGTCACCGCGTGCTTGGTCGAGGTATAGGCGACCGAAAAGGGCCGCGGCGCATGCGCCGAAATCGAACCATTGTTGATAATGCGGCCGCCGCGCGGCGACTGGTCTTTCATGATCTTGATCGCTTCCTGCGTACACAGAAACATGCCGGTCAAGTTGGTCGCCACGACATTCTGCCAGGCCTCGAACGGCAAATCTTCAAGTGGCACCGGGGGAGCGCCGATGCCGGCATTGTTGAACAGCACATCGAGGCGGCCAAAGGTCGATTTCACGGTCGCAAACAGCGAGAGAATAAATTCGCGTTTGGAAACGTCGGTCGGCACGGCGAGGGCCTGGGCGCCGGCGGCATTAATCTCGCCGGAGACCTTGTCGAGCATCTCCTTGCGGCGGCCGGCCAGCACGAGGTTATAGCCAGCCTTGGCGAGCGCGATGGCCACGGCCCGGCCTACGCCGGTTCCGGCTCCAGTGACGAGTGCGATTTTTGCGGTCGTGGCCATCAGCTTTCCTTTCCCGGCGGGACTTGAGACGCCCGCATATTATGAAAACGCGCGCACGCTACCACTGGCCGTGCAGCACGTCAGCTATGGCGAATGGGGGATGACTTCAGCTGGCCAGCGCTTGTGGCACTTCAATGGGCTGGAACGAGCTCGGCGCTCGCAGCCGAGCGCTGATCTCGGCGACGGTGACCGGCCTGCCGAAGCGATAGCCCTGCATGGAATGCACGCCGGCCGCGCGCAAGAACAGTTGCTGGTCGGCGGTTTCGACGCCTTCGGCCGTGACCTTCATGCCAAGGCCGCGGCCCAGGCTGACAATCGCGTGCACGATCGCCGCGGCATCGGCCGCCTTTTCGATCGAGAGCACGAAGCTGCGGTCAATCTTGAGCTTGTCAAATGGAAACCGGCGCAAATAGAGCAAGCTGGAGTAGCCGGTGCCGAAATCATCAAGCGCGAGCCGCACGCCCAGCATCTTGAGCCGCAGCATGGCGGCTTCCGCAGTGTCGACGTTACCGAGCAGCACGCTTTCCGTCAGTTCGAGCTCGAGCCGGCCCGGGTCAAAATGCGTCTCGTGCAGGATGCGCTCAACCACCTCGACGAAATCGATGCGGCGGAATTGCAACGACGAGACGTTGACCGCCACAGTCAGTTCCGGCCAAGCCTTTCCGTCGATGCACGCGCGGCGCAACACCCAGTTTCCAAGATCGATGATCAAGCCGCTGTGCTCGGCGATCGCAATGAATTCGCTCGGCGGAATCTCGCCGCGGGTCGGATGCGTCCAGCGGCAGAGCGCCTCGACGCCGACAACGGCCTCGCCGCTCTTGTTGACGATCGGTTGATACAGGAGTTGCAGCCGGTCGTTTTCGATTGCCTCGCGCAAATCCGCCTCGAGCAATTTGCGCGTGGAAAGATCGGCGTCCATCGCAGCGTCGTAGATGCACGCGCGGTTACGGCCTTCGTTCTTAGCCCGGTAAAGCGCCATGTCGGCATAGCGCATGATGTCCGTTGCGGTACCGCACTTGTCGTCGACCATCGCAATGCCGATTGATGATCCGATGATGATATTCTGGCTGCTGATGGAGTAGGGCGCGCAAATTGCCGAGATGATGCGTTGCGCAAGGCCCATCATCTTTTCGCTGTCGCCTGCGACTGAGGAAATTACGGCGAACTCGTCGCCGCCGAGACGTGCCACCAGGTCACCGCCACGCAGCGTATGCGAAAGCCGCAGTGTCACGTTGCGAATGAGCTCGTCACCGACATGGTGGCCGAGCGTGTCGTTGACGTCCTTGAAATGATCGAGATCGATATAGAACACGGCCGCCGGCGGGCTGCCGTTCCGAACCTCCTCAATCACGGCTTCCAGCCGCTCCCCGAAGAAAATCCGGTTCGGCAAGCCGCAAAGCGGATCGTGCATGGCCAGATGGCGCAGCCGCGATTCGCCCGCTGCAATTGCCGCCGCGGTACGGCGCATGTAGCGCAATACGAAGGCCGCGAGCAGTGCGAAGCCGATGAGCGCCACGGCGATGAATGGCACAACGTTGTGTACGATTTCAGCGCCCGGCTGCTTCGGCGTCCAGGCAAACCGGGCGATGACATTGCCATCGGAGCCTGTGAGATCGTAAGCGAGGTCGCCGGCCGGTATCGGGCCATCATCGATCTTGCGGAGATTGGACAGTCGCAGTTGCGCGGCAATGCGTGAGAGTGTGCTGTCATCGATGAATTTGACCGACATGATGATCGGCGCAACGTTGTCGATCGAGGCCGGGATTCCATCGGCGGGGCCGACCGCAACCGCTGCAATAACCGCCGGCCTCCCCATCAGATTGCGAATAACCGCTGTCTGCTGGTGGGCGCCGTTATCAGTCTGCGGCGTTTGATCGAGCCGGATCGCGCCCTGCATGTTCGGACCGCGACCACGCATGTAGTCGATGACCGGGGTGAGACCAGGGCGCGCTGCGAGGAACCATTTCGAATTCGACTGCCCGATGGGTGACCATCGAAGAGATCAGTTCATCCTTGCGGTCGAAAATGAAAATGTAGTCGTGGTCAAAATAAGTTTCCAACCACATCCCGACACGCTGCTTTGCCCAATCCGGATCGAACGTGCGGCGAACATTCTGGATTGCGCCGTCCGAGGACGCGACGCTTTCGACTTCGCGCAACACACGCTCGCCGTAATTGGATAGCGCGCGCGAGAACAATTGCTTTTCGTGATCGACGGCAATCACATCCGCGCGTTGGGCGGACGACAGCACGGCGACAACAATGCACACGATGGCGACTGCAACGATGACGCCAATCGGGACCACCACGCTCAGCCGAGCGCGGTCCCAATTCGTGTATTGCCGCACGTCAGAGGTGCGCGGACGAGCCACAGCCGGCACGATAGAAGGTCCCTTAAAGCGTCCTGCCTATTAGGCTTTTCGGCCCGGACGCTAGGCGTTAAAGCTTGCTATTCACTTTCATTTTATCGAACCAAACGGCGCGCCCCGCGCCGGGAACCTGCAATTCGCCCGGTTCTGTTAACTGGCGGTAAAAGTGTAATCGGTGGCCCGCGAGGGTTAATTAATTAATTGGAAAGCCGCGACTTTCCGGATCGCAGTAACGCTGGCGAATTTGCTCAGGTGGAACTGCGATAGGGCGGACGCGGTATTGCAATGTGTGCAGCGCGGAGCGCGCCCGACCAGCGCTCGCGCAAATCCTGGAAATAGGGTTCTCCCGGCTCGATCCGATAACTTACTTCGGCGGTGCACGAGTCCCTACGCACGACCAGAATATCAATCGGCAAGCCAACTCCGAGATTGGAGCGCATCGTGGAGTCCATGGAGATCAGGCCAATCTTGAGCCCGTCGTAAAGATCGGTCTCGAAACTTATGGCGCGGTCGAGCACGGGCTTGCCGTATTTATGTTCGCCGATCTGAAGGTAAGGCGTGTCGGTCGTGCATTCGATGAAATTGCCCGCCGAATAGATCATGAACAATTGCAAGCGGCCGCCCTTGATCTGGCCGCCGAACAAAAACGCGACCTCGTGGTCGACTTCAGCGGCTTCGAGGACTTTGCCTTCGGCGGTCTGCAAATTCCGGATCGTGCGGCCGATGCGTTGCGCGGCCTGAAACATGGTCGGCGCATTCATCAGGGTTTCGATTTCGCCAGTCTCCGGATTTTCCACGCCTTCGGTCAGTGTCGATCGCACCGATTGGCTCAGCGACAAATTGCCGGATGAGGCAAGCGCCATGATCCGCTCGCCGGGGTCGGTGTACACGTGCAGCTTGCGGAATGTGGAAACGTTGTCGAGGCCAGCATTGGTTCGCGTATCGGCGATCATGACGAGGCCGGCACGCACAAGAATTCCGCAACAATAGGTCATAGGAATTTGGTTTTTCTTATCTGCCAGACCGCAGGTTTATAGCGACCTCGGAGGCCTTTCGGCAATGCATTACGACTGCGTTTGGCTGCCCGCCTGATCGACGCGCACAGCCACTTTCAAGCTTTCGCCGGCGCCGCCGAAGCGGGTCCCCCGCACGGGTGCCGCACCGAGATAATCGAGCCCCGCCGCGACCCGTACATGGGCCTCGGTGGTGCAAATGCCGTTGGTCGGATCGAAGCCTACCCAGCCGAGATTCTCGATATAGGCTTCCGCCCAGGCGTGGCCGGCTTCCTGTGACGTCACGCCGTCGGCGCGGTGGAAGTGGCCACCGATATAGCGGCCGGGAATGCCGAGCACCCGCGCTGCCGCGACAAAGATATGGGTGAGATCCTGGCAGACGCCGCGCCGGATCGAAAACGCTTCTGCGGCGGTGGTCGCCGCGTGCGTCGGGTCGGTGTCGAAAGCGATCTCGCGATTGAGTCCCGTCATCAGCCCGTGAAGAAGCGCCAAAGTGTCGCCATCGGTGCCGGCCCGCACCGTTCGCGCGAAATCGATAATTGCAGCATCGGCATGCGTCAGCGCCGTCTCGCGCAGGAAGAGCTGCGGCGGAAACCGTTCGACCGCGCCATTCACCAGCCCGTCGGTATTCTGTGTATCGACATCACCATCGACTGCAACCGTTAGTGCGCGGAATGGTCCTTCGGCGGTAAATGAATGCGCAACGTTGCCGAACGCATCTTCGTGCTGGTGCAGCAGGCAATCCTCCGAGAGATCGATACGCCAGGCAATCACATGTTGGCCGTCATGATCGCGCGGCGTGAGCCGCAGCACCTGTGTCACCAGGGAGGGCGGCCCATCGTAGGCGTAGGTGGTCGCGTGTGAGATGCGAATACGCATGCGAAAATTTAAGTCCGGTGGCCACGCAAGGGTATTGGCTCACGAAGTTCAGCAGTTCGGCGTGCTTTCGCACGCCTATGTGTCGGGCATCCACGTCTTGCGGCTTGGCACATTAAAGACGTGGATGGCCGGAACAAGCCCGGCCATGACGAGTCATTACACGCGCTCATGTCAGGAATTGTTCGGTGACAAGCGCGCCGAGTTGGTTGTTCTCGGTGATGAACTCGGCAATGAACTCATGCAAGCCGCGCTGAAAAATGCCGTCCATCCGGCTGTTTTGCAGGCGGGTGCGAATGCCACGCGCCTGGCGCTGCGCCGGACCTTGCCGGCTATAAGCCGCGGCAATCGAATCCAGATTGCGCACAATGGCCTCGTAGCAAGACGCGAGCGAGCGCGGCATCTCGTCGCGCAAGATGAGCAGGTCCGCGACCAGCCAGGGCTTGAGGCTCTCGCGATAGACCCAGTGATAGGCGGTGAGCGCCGACACCGAGCGCAAAATTGCCGCCCACTGGAAATAGTCCAGCGGGCCGCCGACGCGCTCAATCTCCGGCAGCAGCAGATGATATTTGACGTCAAGAATGCGCGCGGTGTTGTCGGCGCGCTCGATATAAACGCCCAGCCGCGAGAACCAGTAGGCATCATTGCGCAGCATCGTCCTGTAAGCGGAACCGTCGAAGCGCAGCGAACATTCCTGCACCCAGCGCAGGAAGCGCGAGAACTCCTCGCGCGACGTTGGCCCGTTGCCGTAGCGCTTGAGCTCGAGCCAGGTCCCGTTGATCGAATCCCACATTTCCATCGTCAGTGCCGTGCGGACCGCGCGCGCATTGCCGCGCGCAAACTCGAAACACGAACGGATCGACGATGTGTTCGCGGTCGAGAAGGCGAGAAAGTCCGTTACATTGGCTTCATTGGCCTCGTCATAGAGCTTGAAGAAGGCGGAGGCGCAGCCCGCGGTTGCGACGGCGGATTCCCATTCATTGCTGGTGCCGACATAGGCAAGGGGCAGCGCTGACAGCCGCTGTGTGGCGTCGAGAATGCGCGCAAGATATTCCGCGCGTTCGATGTAACGCGAGAGCCAATACAGATTGTCGGCGGTGCGTGAGAGCATGTCAGCCGTCCAACACCCACGTATCTTTGGTCCCGCCGCCCTGGCTTGAATTGACCACCAGCGAGCCTTCCTTCAACGCAACCCGCGTAAGGCCGCCCGGCACGATACGCACGCGGTCGCGGCCGGTGAGCACGAAAGGCCGCAAGTCGACGTGGCGTGGCGCGACTCCCTGGTCAACGCAGGTCGGGCAGGTGGAAAGCGCCAGCGTCGGCTGGGCGATGAAATTCTTCGGGGACGTTTTCAGTTTGGCACGAAATTGCTCGATCGCAACCTTGCTGGACGCAGGGCCGATCAGCATGCCGTAGCCGCCGGAACCGTGCACTTCTTTCACGACGAGCTCATGAAGATTATCGAGCACGTAGCTGAGATGCTCTTCCTCGCGGCAGCGCCAGGTCGGCACATTTTTCAGGATCGGCTCTTCGCCGAGATAGAATTTCACGATCGCCGGCATGAAGCTGTACACCGCCTTGTCATCGGCAATGCCGGTACCGACCGCATTGGCAAGTGTCACATTCCCCGACTGGTAGGCAGACATCAGGCCGGGCACGCCGAGTGCAGAATCCGGACGGAAGGTGAGGGGATCGAGGAAGTCGTCGTCGATACGCCGGTAAATCACGTCGACGCGATGCGGGCCCTGTGTCGTGCGCATGTAGACGATCTCATCCTTCACGAAGAGATCGCGGCCCTCGACGAGTTCGACGCCGAGTTTGTCGGCAAGGAATGAGTGCTCGTAGTATGCGGAGTTAAATACCCCCGGCGTGAGCAGCACGACGCTGGGTTCGTGCAATGTCGAGCGTGGTGCTACCGATTTCAGCGTGGCGAGCAGCTCATCCGGAAAGTTCTCCACCGGCGCAATGCGGTGGCGTGAAAATAATTCCGGAAACAACCGCATCATGATTTCGCGGTTTTCCAGCATGTAGGAAACGCCGGACGGCGTGCGTGCATTGTCCTCAAGCACATAAAATGTTTCGGCATCTACGCGCACGATGTCGATGCCGGCGATGTGCACGTGGATATCGTGCGGAACCGTCTGCCCGCTCATCTCGGGGCGGAACGCGGGATTGCGGAAGATGAGATCCTCCGGCACGACGCCGGCCTGCAAAATCTCGCGCGTGCCGTAAATATCCTTGATGAATGCGTTGAGCGCATTGACGCGCTGGGTGAGGCCTTTTTCGATGATCCGCCACTCGGCGCCGGACATGATGCGGGGGATGACGTCGAACGGGATTAGCCGCTCCTGCGCGTCGGCTTCGCCGTAGACGGCGAAGGTAATTCCGATGCGGCGGAAGATCAGCTCGGCCTCGCGCCGGCGATAGTCGAGGACGTCGGGCGGGACTTCGGCCAGCCAGCGCGACAGCTCGTCGTAAGCCGGACGGACACCGCCGTTATGGCCCTTCATTTCATCGAAGGCGGCACTCATACAAATCCCCCAGCTAGCAGCCGCTTACGCAACGCTTGTTCCCTGCCTTCGTTTCGCACCTTTCCACAGTTACGCGTTGCAAGCTTCAGGCCAACCAAAAACGCAGTTAAAACGGTAGGTTAGGGGAGCCGACTGAAGGCCGATGCAGGCACTGCCCAATAAATAAGCGGTCCCGGGGGCTGGAAACTTGAGCGGCTGCCGGGGCCACGCTACGTGTTCAAACGCCCACTAGGACCACCCCATGAGCGCCAAGCCCGACATCATCACAGCAGCCGTGCTGGTGATCGGCGACGAAATTCTGTCGGGCCGGACCAAGGACAAGAACATCGGCTACATCGCCGACTATCTCACCGCGATTGGCATCGATCTTAAAGAAGTGCGTGTGGTTTCCGATGACGCCGCTGCAATCGTGGACGCGATCAACATGTTGCGTGCGAAGTTCACCTATGTCTTCACCACGGGCGGGATCGGGCCGACGCACGACGACATCACTGCGGACTGTGTGGCCGAAGCGTTCGGCGTCGCGTTGGAGTTTCATCCTGAGGCGGTGGCAATTTTGAAGGAACGCCTCGCGAAAACCGGCGGCGAACTCAACGAAGCACGCATGCGCATGGCGCGCATCCCGCGTGGCGCCGCACTCGTTGCGAACAAGGTGTCGGGCGCACCCGGCTTCTGGATCGGTAATGTCATCACCATGGCCGGCATTCCGGCGGTGATGCAGGGCATGCTCGACGAGGTCGCGCCCAAGCTCAAGACGGGTACTAAGCTCCTGTCTGAAACAATTCGTGCAGACGCCAAGGAAGGCGACGTCGGGACCGAACTCGGGGCCATCGCCAAGGCGCACCCCGACGCAATCATCGGCAGCTACCCGTTCATCGACGACAAGCACGGGCCGAACACCAACATCGTCGTGCGCTCGCGCGACGCTGCAAAGCTTGCAGTGGTGAAGGCCGAGGTTGAGGGCATGCTGAAAAAAATCAAAGCGCAGCTTACGGAAGCGACGCGCTAACATGGTGGCGCATCCACACACTCCGCTCATTCCCGCGCAAGCGGGATTCCAGTTCTTTCTTGACGGGTCGGTAAGCTTTGCCCTTGGGTCCCCGCTTTCGCGGGGGCGAGCGGTCTGAGAGACGCAAATGGCTCATTCAATCCCGGCCGCGGCGCCCAGTCCGGAAAAAATCTTTCCCGTTTCCTGGGACCAGTTTCACCGCAACTCGCGCGCGCTGGCGTGGCGTTTGCACGAGGCCGGGCCATTCGAAGCCATTGTCTGTATCACGCGTGGCGGCCTGGTCCCGGCGGCTATCGTTGCGCGCGAATTGAACGTGCGAATGATCGAAACCGTCTGTGTTGTGAGTTACCGCGAATACAAGAACCAGGGCGAACTCACCGTGCTCAAAGGCATTGCACCCGAGGTCGCAACCCTTCACGCCAAGGGCAAGCGCGTTCTGATCGTCGACGACCTGGTCGACACGGGAAAAACGGCGCGCGTGGTGCGCGATCTATTGCCGGCTGCGCATTTTGCGGCTGTCTATGCAAAACCGATGGGCCGGCCGCTGGTCGACACGTTCATCACCGAAGTTTCGCAGGATACCTGGATCTATTTTCCTTGGGACACCGGCCTTGCGTTCCAACCGCCGATCCGTGAGGGCGGCGACTAGAACTCACGTGATAGAACGACAAAAAGATTTGGAGGACGCCCAATGCTGACACGACGCCATCTTCTCGCGGGTGCTGCGGCCGTTGCCGCCGGCGTGTCCAAGGCGGGCGCGCAGGCAAATTATGCAAGCCAGCCGATCCACCTCCTCGTCGGTTACGCGGCTGGCGGTGGCGTCGATATCGTCGCGCGGTTGCTGCAGGAACCGATGAAGTCGGCGCTCGGCCAGCCGATCATCATTGAGAACCGCACAGGCGCGAGCGCGATGCTGGCGACCGGCGCTGTCGCCAAGGCACAGCCCGATGGCTACACGCTGTTGGCCTGCGCATCGGGCGAAGTGGCAATCAATCATTTCCTGTTCAAGGAGCGGATGTCCTACGATCCGGCGAAAGAGCTGGTGCCGATCGCCCTTATCGGCATTGTCCCGTGTGTCGTTGTCGTTGCTGCGGGGACACCGGTCCACAATCCGAAAGAGTTGATCGACTACGCCAAGGCCAATCCCGGCAAGCTGTCGTTCTCGTCATCCGGCATCGGCAATCCGCAGCAGCTGGCAGGTGAATTGATGAACACCATGGCGGGAATCCAGGTGCTGCACGTCCCGTATCGCGGCTCGGCGCCTGCGGTGACGGATGTGGCGACCGGCGCGGTGACGATGAGCTTTTCAAGCCTTGCGGCGGCATTGCCGATGATCCAGGCGGGCAATCTGCGCGCCGTCGCGGTCACCTCGCGCGAACGTATGCCGCAGCTGCCCGATGTTGCGCCATTGAGCGAAGGTGCGCCCGGCCTTGCGGGTTACGAGCTGCTCAACTGGTTCGCGATGTTTGGCACCGCGGGCACGCCGCCCGAGATCGTCGAGCGCCTCAATGGCATCGTGAATACCGCGCTCAAGGACCCGGCAATCGCGGACAAGATGCTGCCGCAGGGCATCGTCCCCAAGCCGATGAAGGTTGCAGAGTTCAAGGCATTTGTTGACTCTGAACGCACGAAATTCGGGAAGATTGTGGAGCAGGCCAATATCAAATTGAGCAACTGACCCGGTTTCGGTGTAGTGTTGCGATCAAATAATGCCTCGCAGGGGAGGACGCCCATGAACGTCAAGCCGAATACCCAGAATGCCAAGCCGGTTGACGACAAACGCTCGCATCACGTGCGCCCGCAGGAGATGCCGTGGGACAAGATGCGGTTTCCCGGATGCCAGACAAAGACGCTCTTGTTCGATCCCAAGAGCGGCCTTGCCACCGTGCTGATCAAGATGGAGCCGGGCGCGAGCTTGCCCGACCACGAACACGTGCTGATCGAACAGACTTACGTGCTTGAGGGCTCGCTGGTGGACAAGGAAGGTCCCGACACGGGGCTTGAAGTCGGCCCCGGCGAGTTCGTCTGGCGTCCCGCCGGCAGCCGGCACGAAGCCTGGTGCCCGAAAGGCGGCACCATGATCGCGATGTTCCAGGTGCCCAACAAGTTTTTCGAAAAGGACGGCAAGGTGACCGACGCTGGCGGCAAGGACTGGCAGTCGGCCTGGGGGCACGTGTTATCGGAATAGTTTGATACGCCGCCGCGTGGGCTCACCGCCGCGCGCCGGCGCGGTGAGCAAGCCACGCGGACGTGGCGGAATGGTAGACGCAAGGGACTTAAAATCCCTTGGGAGATTTCCCGTCCGGGTTCGAGTCCCGGCGTCCGCACCAATAAATTCAATCGCTTAGTAGATTCGTCAAAAGTCGATTTTCAGGCAGCAAGCGAACATTCCGCAGAAAACAGGCCCGCACATGCGTCTGACGATCAACTGCGACATGGGTGAGGGCTTCGGCCTGTACCGGCTTGGCGATGATGCGGCGATGATGCCCCACATCGACCTCGCCAATATTGCCTGCGGTTTTCATGCCTCCGACCCGACAACGATGCGCGCAACCGTGCGCCTTGCAAAAAAGCATTCCGTCAAAGTCGGCGCACACCCGTCGCTCCCGGATCTTCAGGGATTTGGCCGGCGGGCGATGGTCATCTCGCCTTCGGAAGTCACGGATATCGTGACGTATCAGGTGGGCGCGCTCAAAGCGTTTCTTGATGCCGAAGGGGTTCCGCTCAACCACGTCAAGCCGCATGGCGCGCTCTATGGCATGGCGGCGCGTGACGACACGATCGCAGCCGCAATCGCCGATGCTGTGCTTCCATTCGGCGTACCCATTCTCGGGATGGCATTTACGGCGCACGAAACGGCTTACAAGAACAAGGGCGTCGCGCTCGTTCCGGAATTTTACGCCGATCTTGAATATGACGGCGACGGCAATCTGATCCTCAGCCGTGTCCACGATGCCGTGGATCCCGCCAAAGCAGCCGCGCGCGTGTTACGGGTAATGCGAGATCGCGTTGTCACAACAACAACCGGTCGAGACATCCCTGTCAAAGCGACGACGGTCTGCGTGCATTCCGATACGCCATCGGCGGTCGCGATTGCTGCCGAATTAAGCCGGGCTCTTCGTCAAACCTCTGTCAGAACGTGACCCGTGGTGGCCCATTCGCAATGGCGGCGATCGCACCACTGCAATGCCAGAATCATGCGATAGGTATTTTGCGATGACTGGCCGCGGAGCATCCTGCATTCTGATCGCCGCATTCATGGCTGCGGCGCTGGGCGGATGCGCGTCCGAAGACAACACAGCCCGATTCCTAGTCGAACCGGACAAATACGTTCTTTACACCTGCCCGGAGATGGCTGTGCAGATGCAGGCCAATGCCGCTCGCCAGCGCCAACTGGAAGAATTGACGGCCAAGGCGAGCACGACGTCGAGCGGCCAATTGATGAGCCAGATGGCCTATCGTCCGGAATACCTCCAGCTCCGCGGTGAAATGAACGAGCTGCGCCGGACCTCCGCCGAAAAGAAATGCAAACCCGTCACGATCGTGGTTCCCGGTGCCCGCGTCAGCGACGGGGTCGTGCGCTGAGGCAACGGGCGA
Source organism: uncultured Alphaproteobacteria bacterium (assembly GCA_963743405.1). GTDB lineage: Bacteria > Pseudomonadota > Alphaproteobacteria > Rhizobiales > Xanthobacteraceae > Pseudolabrys. The sequence continues at coordinate 259,350 of CAVUPX010000012.1, forward strand.
GGGCAGACGCGCCCGCCCGGCCTATCGCACTCGGTCACGCAATTTACTTTTCCGTCGGCCTGCCTTCGGCCGCCCCAATTCGCGGGTGGACGGCATACGCATGTCGGCAGCCTGCTCATCGCGCGCCAGATTTTCGATGATTGTCAGCAACACCGTGCGGGTTGTTGCGATGTCGTCTGAGCGTAATCCACGCACCGCGATACGGTTGACGTCTTCGGCGAACGGCACCAGTTTTTCGCGCAGCTGGCGGCCCTTCGGCGTCAGAAAGACATAGACCTTCTTGAGATCGCCGCCGCGCCTGCGCCGGCGGATATAGCCGACCCGTTCCATCGCCTTGAGTGCGGAGAATGTGGTCGGCTCCATGACGCCGGCCTGCTCGCTCAACTCGCGCTGCGTCAGGCCGTCGCCTTCCCACAAAATGCGCAGAAACGTCCAGTGACCGAACGAGACGGCGTGCTCGGCCAGCCGCATTTGCAATGCACGCACCAAAGCGCGCGTTGCGTCCTTCACCAGATGCGCGAGACGGTCGTCAGGCACGGCCTCACGCCAGTGGCGCAGAATTGTTTCTGTGCTGGCCGCCTCGCGTTTCATTGGACACCGACTTGATGGCGAAGCTTTACGTCGCTGCCATCTCGCGCGGAGCGCAGGATTCCCAGCACGACCTCGAGCGTCGCCATCGCCCAGGGGCCATCGTGCAGCGGTGTCTCGCCATTGACGACCGCGCGATAAAGCTCATCGATGACCTCGCCGCGCGGCACCGCAGGCGGCGGCAGTGCTTCGAGCCGCGCCGCGCCGTTTTGGTAAATCATGACGCCGTTCGGCACCGCGCGCAGATCGGCGCGCTCGCAGCTCACAACCAGCGTACCGAAATGCTGGTGCGCGGCCGCCTGCGCTTCCGGTGCGCGATAGTCGCGGCCGCCGTAGTTGTGCGCGTTCTTGAATGCAGTCTCTTCCTGCGCGCTCGCGAAGCGTGGCCGCGGCACACCGGGGTAAGGCTTTTTCTGCTGCCCCATCTCGCCGATCCAGCCTTGAAACTCATCCGAGTCGAAATGGCCGTAGCCGCTGTAGGTGAGCGAAGCGAATGCGCCATTCGCAAACGTGAGGAGCGCCGCGTAGGCACCTTCCGTTGGCCGCGCCGCATCCCACGCGCCAGTGGCCGCGCGCACGCTCGTGACGCGCCCGCCGCCAATCAGCCGCACGATATCAACCTGATGCGCCGCCTGGTTGAATACCGCGCCGCCGCCTTTCGCGGTGTCGAGCTCCTCCGGCCGGCGCGGGCGATAGAGGTAGTCTGTGTAGTCGATGGCATTGATCATGCGCACAGCGCCGAATTCGCCGCTATCGATCAAAGCCCGCAGACGCCGGACCGGAGCGTCGAACGAATGACTGTGCCCGACAACAACATGGACGCCGGCGTTCCGCGCTGCATCGATGATGGCCGCGCACTCGTCGAGCGTCAGGGCCATCGGCTTTTCGATGAGCAGATGTTTGCCGTTGCGTGCGGCGAGGGCGGCGTGGTTTGCGTGAAACTGGTGCGGCGTTGCTACGTAGACCGCATCAACAGCGGGATCTGCGCACAGTTCCTCGACCGTCTCGTAACTTCTGGCGCTGAAGTCTGCAGCAAAGCGCTGCCGCGCCTCCGCCCGCACATCCGCCGCGGCCACCATTGCAATCCGCGCATCGCCGGTAAAGGTCGGCACCATCACGGTAAATGCACGGCCGAGGCCTGCCACCCCAAGACGGAGTTTGCGTTCGCTTGGCTGGCTCACGGGATGGTCTACCTCGACAAGGTCGCGCCCATTCTCTAGTCTTATCTTAGATATCTAAGAATGGGTGCGCGAGAGAAATCTGCAACGCAGCGCCCGCCAAGGGAGATGCCGCCATGATGACGCCAGAGGAAAACGATCTGTTGTGCCGCGTCGAGGGCGATGCGCCGATGGGCCGGATCATGCGCCGCCACTGGATCGCAGCCTGCCTGTCCGAGGAAGTGGCTGAGCCCGACGGCGCGCCAGTGAAGGTGCGGCTGCTCGGCGAAGATCTCGTCGTATTCCGCGACAGCAAAGGCCGCATCGGCGTGCTCGACGAATACTGCTCGCACCGGCGCGCCTCGCTGCTGTTTGCGCGCAACGAGGAGTGCGGCCTGCGCTGCCTCTACCACGGCTGGAAGTTCGACGTTGAAGGCAACGTCGTAGAAATGGCGTCCGAACCAGAACACAGCCTCATCCCAGATCGTGTGAAGCACAAAGCCTATCCGGCACGCGAGGCCGGCGGTTTCGTGTGGGCCTATATGGGGCCGCCTGAGGAGATGCGCGAATTCGAAGCGCCCGCATTCGCGCCGACGCCGGATGCGCGCGTCAGCGCCACCAAAGTGCGCGTGCGCTGCAACTGGGCGCAGATTCTGGAGGGGCAGATCAACTCGGCCCATTCATCCAGCCTGCATTCGTCCGACATGGTCCCGGCCCAGGTCGACGGCGCCAAGGCGACAGAAGCAAATTGGTTGCGTCCGTCGACTGACAAGGCGCCGCGCTTCCAGATCGAGCGCACCAGTTACGGATTCCGTTATGCGGCGATCCGCCGTCCGATCATGAATGAATCGACGCACGACTACATTCGCACGACGGTCTATATCGCGCCGTTCACGGCACTCATTCCGCCGAACAACGTGCACAATGTTGCCACGCTGCTCACGCCGGAAGACGATCACAACACCATCTTCTACTTCATTGCCTGGAATGACGCCGACAAGCCGGGAATTGACGCCGCCGCCTGGCGCAAATTCAATGTGCTCGAGTGGGGCGTCGACGTCGATCAGAATTTCGACGGCGTCCGCAATCGCGGCAATCTCTACGGCCAGGACCGCACTGCAATGAAGCAGGGAAATTTCACCGGCATCAGCGGCATTCCGAACCAGGATATCGCGATGTGGGAGGGGATGGGCCCGATCAGCGATCGCTCCAGGGAGCGGGTCGGCGCCAGCGACGTCGCGGTGGTTGCGTTCCGGCGCCTGATGGTCGAAGCCGCGCGTCATGTCGACAATGGTGGCCCGGCGATTGGCACGACCGAGCCGCATATCAAGCACGCGACCATCAGTTCGTATGAGGGCGTCGTGCCGAAAACCACGAACTGGAGAAGTCTCGGCGGCGGCAGCGAAGCGCCGCTCGAACGTGTCAAACAACCACAAGCCGCCAAATAACAGAAAAAATCTCAGGGGAGGATACGATGAGAAAAAACATGCTCGCTTGCGCACTCGCCGCATTGACGATGATGGCGGCGGGGACTGCTGCGTCGGCGCAGGACAAGATCAAGCTCGCGATCGGCCAGCGCGGGAACTGGGACACGTCAATCTCGGAGGTCGGCCAGCTTGCCGGCATCTTCAAGAAGCACGGCCTTGAATTGGATATCGTCTACACAAACGGTGCCGGCGAGACGCAGCAGGCAGTAATTTCGGGCAGCGTCGACATGGGCATCGCTGCAGGCGTGATGGGTGTTCTCAGCGCCTATGCCAAGGGCGCGCCGGTCCGCGTCATCGGCGCGGAAACCACCGGTGCCAATGATCTTTATTGGTATGTGAAAGCGGATTCGCCGATCAAGTCGTTGAAGGATACCGACGACAAGATCCTCGCTTACTCAACCAATGGCTCCTCGACCCACGGCATCGTCACCGCCTTCATGAAGCAGTACGAGCTCAAGGCGAAGCCGACCGCGATGGGCGGCCCTGCCGCCAACCTGACCGCGGTGATGTCAGGACAGATCGATGTGGGCTGGGCGGCACCGCCGTTCGGTCTCGATCAGCTCGATCAGAAGCAGATTCGCATCATTGCGACCGGCAATGACGCCGATGCTTTCAAAGGGCAGACGGTACGCCTCAACATCGTCAATGAAAATTATCTGAAGGCCCATAAAGATGTGGTTGACCGCTACCTGAAGGCCTACCGCGAGACGGTCAATTATATGTACACCGATCCGAATGCATTGAAGGTCTATGCAGACTGGCTGAAGATCACCGAGGCGAAAGCCAAACGCACGCGCGACGATTTTTTCCCGCGTGCGGCGGTCGAGCCGGACAAAATTGTCGGCCTCGATACGATCGTGAAGGATGCTGTGGCCTTGAAGTTTACTCCGACCGAGCTGACGAAGGCCCAGCTTGACGATCTGATCCAAATTCCGCCGCGGTAATCCGAAAACCGCGCGGTGGCATTACAAAAAACCCCGCCGTTTCCGGCGGGGTTGATGTTAGAAAAAAGCTCTAAAGACGATCAATCGCAAACGCGAACGCGCCGAACGCGGATGTTTCCGTATCCATCGTCGAATTGCTGCCGCTCGGTGTGGCAGCCGCTATATACCGGTTGATAGCCGGACTCATAGTAGCCCGGGCCGCCGTAATAACCGCGATTGGCCTGCGAGCCGATGATCGCGCCAACGGCGAGACCACCAACGACACCGGCGGCGATAGCGCCGCCATTACCGCCCGCAAAGGCAGGTTGCGATGAAGCCGTGACCGCCAGTGCTAACGCAGAAACGGCCGTAAGCGTAATGAATTTCAACATGGTTTGTCCCTTCAATGGTGGATGTTAGTCGATGATTTGAACGATGCGCCGCGTATGCGGATCGACCAGCACGGCGTGGTCGTTCACATAAGTGTAGCGGTAGCCGCTGACATGGTAATCGGCGGGAACGTCGTAATAAGTGACGCCGCTTTCTGGCAGCACTGCTCCTACGACGAATTCATTGCTGTAGCGATAAGATGGGACGCGCTCGCGAACGACGTATTCGTGGAAGCGCGTGCGATCCTCGACGCCGAGAATGCCGCCAACCGTGCCGGCAACCGCACCGATTGCGCCGCCGACCACTGCACCGACCGGGCCGGCGTCGTGGCCACCCTGCGCCGCGCCTTCTTGCGCGCCGCGGACGGTGCCCTGCGCTTGTGCCGCCATCGGCAAAGCCAAGCTGGCAAGCAGTACTACTAACCCCAGAGATCTGGTGTGCATGAAAATTCCTTCGGTTGGGTGATTCCAGCCGCGTGCGCCTGGACACAACACCAAGCTTCCGGAGCGCCCTTCGGTTCCCCCTGGGGGAACTATCTTTTGCGCGAAATGCTCGCGTGCCGACGCTGGAACTTTCTGCCAGGATGGAACTTATTGGCGTGGAACCCGCCACAGCCGTGGCCTTACAAGGGGGCAAGCATGGGCATTTTAATCAGCATTCTCATTACGTTCCTCGTCATTGTTCTTGTGCTTTATCTGATCAATATGCTGCCGATTGACGGGCGGGCAAAACAGATTGTACGCGTCATCGTCATCATCATTGGCGTCTTGTCGCTGCTGAAATACCTGGCGATCTACTAGCAACTAGTTGCACGCGGCGTAGCCGCAACGCGTTGCCGACGACGCTGACGGATGACAGCGCCATCGCGGCAGCGGCAATGATCGGCGACAACAGCAGACCGAACACGGGGTAGAGCACGCCCGCGGCTACCGGCACGCCTAGCGAATTGTAGAGAAATGCGAAAAACAGATTCTGCCGTATGTTGCGCATGACGGCAGCCGAGAGTGCGCGCGCTTTCGCGATGCCAGCGAGATCGCCCTTGAGCAGCGTAACTCCGGCACTTTCGATCGCGACATCGGCACCGGTGCCCATGGCAATGCCGACGTCAGCGGCGGCGAGCGCCGGTGCGTCATTGACGCCATCGCCGGCCATGGCCACCACGCGGCCTTCGCGGCGCAGTTTTTCAACAACAGCGCTCTTCTGATCGGGAAGCACTTCCGCCTCAATTTCGCTGATCCCGAGTTGCCGTGCGACCGCCGCCGCGGTCGTGCGGTTGTCTCCGGTGAGCATCACCACCCGGATGCCGTCTGCTGCGAGCGCTTTGAGTGCCTCCGGCGTTGTCGTCTTCACAGGGTCGGCAATCGCAATGACCCCGGCGGGTTTGCCGTCAACGGCAAGAAAAATGGCGGTGGCGCCATCAGTCCGCAGCCGCTCGGCATCACCAGCGAGCGCGGATGTATCAATGTTCAATTCGCCAAGAAATCTGGCATTGCCAAGCGCGAGCCGCTTGCCGTCGACCACTCCGGTGACGCCTCTGCCGGCGGGCGAGTCAAAGCTGCTCACCGGCGAGAGACCCAGTTTGCGGCCGGCCGCCGCGGCAACAATCGCCGCCGCCAACGGATGTTCGCTGCCGCGCTCGACGCTGGCGGCAAGTTTGAGCACCTGCGCCTCATCAAAGCCGGAAGCGGGCGCGACCGCCACCACCTTCGGCTTTCCTTCGGTGAGGGTCCCAGTCTTGTCGATCACCAGCGTATCGACTTTTTCCATTCGCTCCAGCGCTTCGGCATTTTTGATCAGCACGCCGGCCTGCGCACCGCGACCAACGCCCACCATGATCGACATCGGAGTAGCGAGCCCGAGCGCACAAGGGCAGGCGATGATGAGCACACTGACCGCCGCCACCAGCCCGTAAGCGAAGCGCGGCTCTGGGCCGAATGCCGCCCAAGCGGCAAAGGCCAGCACCGCAACGGCAATGACGGTTGGCACAAACCAGGCGGAGACCTGATCAGCCAGCCGCTGGATGGGCGCGCGGCTGCGCTGCGCCTTCGCAACCATCTGCACGATCTGCGACAGCAATGTGTCGCGGCCGATCTTGTCGGCACGCATCACGAAGCTTCCACTGGTATTGAGTGTGCCGCCGATGACGCTTGAGTCTTTCTCTTTGGTCACCGGCATGGATTCACCGGTCACCATGGATTCATCGAGTGCAGACCGGCCTTCCAGTACGACTCCGTCGACCGGCACCTTGTCGCCCGGCCGCACCCGCAACCGGTCGCCGGGGTGAACCGCGTCGAGCGAAATCTCCTCATCACTGCCATCGTCTTTGACGCGCCGGGCGGTTTTCGGCGCGAGATCGAGGAGGGCACGGATAGCGCCCGAGGTCGCCTCCCGCGCGCGCAATTCGAGCACTTGCCCCATCAGCACCAATACGGTGATGACGCTTGCGGCTTCGAAATAGGCGGCTGGTGCGCCGCCATGTCCGCGAAATGCCTCGGGGAATATTCCTGGCGCGAAGGTGGCGAACAGGCTGTAGACGTAAGCCACGCCAGTGCCCATGGCGATCAGCGTGAACATGTTGAGATTACGCGTGACGAGCGATTGCCAGCCGCGCACAAAAAAAGGCCAGCCTGCCCACAGCACGACCGGTGTGGCAAAAGCGAATTGCACGTCGTTTGAGAGTGCCGGCGCGATCCAGTTGTGCGCGCCGAAAATGTGGCCGCCCATTTCGAGCGTGAAGACCGGCAGCGTGAGCACGAGGCCGATCCAGAATCGCCGTTTCATGTCGGCGAGTTCGGGATTTGGGCCAGTCTCGGGGCCGGCGATCTCAGGCTCGAGCGCCATGCCGCAGATCGGGCAGGCGCCCGGACCGGTTTGCCGGATCTCCGGATGCATCGGGCAGGTGTAGATGGCGCCTTCCGCGACCGGCTCCGGTTCGCGCTCGCCAAGAAATTTCTGCGGATTGGCAATGAACTTCGTGCGGCAGCCGGCCGAGCAAAAATAGTAGCTGTGCCCGTGATGTTCGGCGCGATGTTTGGCCGTGTGCGGGTCGACCGTCATGCCGCAAACGGGGTCGATCGCCCGGTTCGCCGGCGGTTCATGATGATGGCCGTGTGTCGCGCTCACGTCTTGTCTCCGATACCCCTAGGGGGTATATAACGCTGATGGCAAAGGACAACAAGCTGGCAACGGTCAAAAGGCTCAACCGCATCGAAGGGCAGGTGCGTGGCCTCGCCCGCATGGTCGAGGGCGACCGCTATTGCATCGACATCGTGACGCAAATCGGCGCGGTGCGCGCCGCGCTACGCCGTGTCGAAGAGGAAATCCTGCGCGATCACGTGGCGCATTGTGTCGACCATGCGATCAAGAGTGGCAACAAGTCCGATCAGCGGCGCAAGGTCGCTGAGCTGATGGATGTGATGGGCCGCGCGGCAAGGTAGACCAAGCCGATGCGATGCAACCTGCCGCTCATGCCCGCGAAAGCGGGCATCCAGAGTGTGCTGCACATAATCCAAGCGCTGGGTCCCCGCTTTCGCGAGGACGAGCGGAATAGATCACGCGAATTTCTTCCGCGCCAATGCCGCGCCGGCACCCAACGCAACGAGTTTCGCCTCGGCGATATCGCGCCGCATCGGCGCCATGCCGCAATTGGTGCAGGCGACGATTTTCTCCTTCGGCACGAACTTCATGACGTCAACGATGACTTGCGCGACCTGTTCAGGCGTTTCAACTTTGTCAGTGGCGACATCGATGACGCCGACCAGCACGTCTTTGCCGTCGAGCAGCGATAAAAGCTTCAGCGGCACCCGCGAATTAATCGCCTCGATCGACACTTGATTGATGCGGCTTTTGGCCAGCGCGGGGAAAATATCTTCGTATTGCTTCCACTCGGCCCCGAGTGAGTTCTTCCAGTCGATATTGGCCTTGATGCCATAGCCGTAGCAGATGTGTACGGCGGTGGTGCATTTGAGCCCATCGATGGCGCGGTGCAAAGCCTCGATACCCCAGCCGGACACCTCGTCCATGAATACGTTGAAGGCCGGCTCGTCGAACTGGATGACGTCCACGCCGTCGGCTTCCAGCGCGCGGGCTTCCCGGTTGAGCAGTCCCGCGAATGCCATCGCCATTTTGATTTTGTCGCCGTAGTGCGAGTCGGCGACCGTGTCGGAAATCGTCATCGGGCCGGGCAGCGTAATTTTCAACTTGCGTTTGGTATGCGCGCGGGCATGGCGCGCCTCCGGTTGATGCACCCGGCCTTTCAGTTTCAATTCGCCGTTTACGACTGGCACCATGGCTTTGTAGCGGTCGCCGCGGATGCCCATCTCGACCTTATGCGCAAAGTCGATTCCGTCAACGAATTCCAGAAAGCCGTGCACGAAATGCTGACGCGATTGCTCGCCGTCGCAGACGATGTCGATGCCGGCATCCTCCTGCATTTTGATCGCGAGCAAAGTGGCATCGAGTTTGCCGGCGGCGAGTTCGTCGCCATGCAGGCGCCACTGCGGCCACAGCTTGTTCGGCTCGGCGAGCCAGGAGGGCTTAGGCAAACTTCCGGCAACGGTCGAAGGAAACATCATGCGTTGAGACTCATCATGCACGGTAACGTTGAGGCGGCAGCCAACTATAGAGCCAATCGTAGCGGGTGCGCAGCCTTTCGCCGCCCATCGTCCGCATCGCCAGATTACGGACGAGTGCTTCCGGCCCAGTCAGCCCATACATGCGTCCTTGGCGGCGCGAGAACTGTTGGGCACGCGCCGTGCGGTGCCAGCGAGCTCCTTCATACGCGCGTAATGCATCCGAAGGATCATCGATATATTTGGCGAGCGTATCCGCGAGGACGGCGGCGTCCTCGATTGCCATGCCCGCGCCCTGCGCGAGGAAGGGGAGCATCGGGTGGGCGGCATCCCCGACCAGCGTGACGGGGACTTTGCCGCCACGGAAAGGTGCGGGCCGATCGTAGAGCGCCCATTTCAGCCAGCGATCCGGAATTGCGATGAGTGCACGAGCTTTCTCCGACCAGGCCCAGCGTGCGAAGTGGCGGAGGATTTCGGCACGGTCACCGGCCGCCGACCAGCCCGTCTCACTCCATTCATCGTGCACGATGCCGACGATGTTGATGAGGCGGCCGTATTTGACGGGGTAGTGCACAAGATGAGCATCCTGTCCGAGCCAGAGATGCACCACAGGCTCGCGGAATTCTGCCGGTGCCGCATCGCTCGCAATGAGCGCGCGCCAGGCTGTGCGGTGGCGGAAGGTGGGTTGCTGCTGCCGGCCAAGGCGCGCTGCCACGCTTGACCAAATGCCATCCGCGCCGATCAGCGCAATGCCGCGTTCATCGAGCACCTGGGTGCCGCGTTTGCCGAGCACACTGACGCCATTGCCGTGTGCGGCGAAATCTTCGACCCGAACGCCGAGCTGAATTCGTACATCGAGCTCCCGTTGTGCGACGTCAGCAAGCACCGATTGCAAATCACCGCGATGGATCGACCAATAGGGTGCGCCATAGCGGCGTTCGATGTCTTCGCCGAGCGGGATCCGCACGATTTCGCGGCCAGAGCCGCCGGCCATCACCCGAATGGCTTGTGGCGCAACAGCGACGGAGGCGAGACGTTCGCGCAAGCCCAGCGCGATCAGGATACGGCTGGCGTTAGGAGCAAGTTGCAGCCCGGCGCCTGTCTCTTCCAGTTTTTCGGCTTGTTCGAATACCGTCACGCGCATGCCTGCACGGGCGAGTGCCAGCGCTGCGGTCAGACCGCCAATGCCGGCTCCGGCAACAATGACATGACGCGCGGGCGCCATGGCGGGAGGGTCCGATCGGGATCAGGCTGCTGCGGAATGCGGCAATGCGCATTGCGGCGGACGCGCCGCGTGCGAATTGAGCGATGGATCGAAGCGGTAGAGCGTTGAGCAATACGGGCAGATGATTTCTTTGTCCTCGCCTATGTCGAGGAACACGTGCGGGTGATCATAGGGCGGCGTTGCGCCGACACACTTGAATTCCTTGGCGCCAATGTCGATCACCGGCACGCCAGGATCGTTGTGGAAATGGGGGACGACGTGTTCCGCCATGGAAACTCCTCATGTGGCCGCGCGCAGCGCCAAATTCGGGCGCACCATAGCGAGGCAGGCCCGCAATGCCTAGCTCCATCGCCATGCCCTCTGTGACTATGCCGCCGAAACGCCTTGGTTGCCGGTCACAGCGTTGTTCAAAGCGCCCTATGCTTCGGCGGGCGCCGATTCGGAGACGGTCGTGTTGGAACTACTGAAGGGAAATACTGCACCCGGCCCACGCGTCGCGCCGGCCTTGCTCGTTGCTGTGTTGCTCTCGGCTGCTGCAGTCTATGCAGTGCCGCGTGCGGCTGACGCCGTCACGGGCCTTGACGACCCGGCGCGGCTTGCCGGCCGCGCGCTCGATGGCACCTTCGACGCGGCCGTCGCACAACGCGAGATCGACGCAGCGCTCGCGGCGCGCGATGTGGACCTCGCGCAAAGTTTCGTTGACCTGGCCGCCAACCGCCACGTGGCGATCGATTCAGCGTTATCGCAGAAGGTAGCGGCGGCGACCGCAGAGGCCGCTACCACGCAGCACAAAGCTGAAAGTTTCGCGCGCGGTTTTATCACCGGCGTGCCGGATGATATGGCCGGGCTTGCCGGTACGACGGTCGGGGATTTGTTTATCTTCGGCGATATCCGCGATGCGCTGCGCGAAGGAACGCGGTACGCAACCGGAGAAGAGGCCGACAAGTTGATCTTGGGCCTCGCTTGTGTCGGCATTGCGATCACCGCTGGCACTTATGCGACGCTTGGGGCCGCGGCTCCCGCACGCGTCGGTCTTTCGCTCACCAAAATTGCGCGCAAGACCGGAAGTCTTGGCGCCGAGTTTGCCGGCAGCCTTGGGCGCATGGCGCGCGGGGTGGTCGATTGGGGCCAGCTGCGGCAGGCCGCGACCAAAGTATCGCTCACCGAGCCGGCGCTGGCAGTGCGTGCCGCGCGCGAAGCGGTGAAAGTCGAGCGCGCCGAGGGCTTGTTCAACCTTGCTCGCGACGTCGGCCGCGTGGAAAAAGCGGCGGGCGGCCGTGCTGCGCTTGATGGATTGAAGATCGCGAAAGAGCCGAGCGATATCACACGCGTTGCCAAATTAGCCGAGAAAGAGGGAAGCCGCACGCGCGCGATCCTCAAGATTGCCGGACGCGGCGCGATCACCCTTGCAGCGTTGGCCTTCGATGTGAGCCTCTGGCTATTGGGCGCATTGTTTGCCGTCTTCGGTTTCGTGTCCGCACTCAAGAGTACGACCGAGCGCGTGACTTTGCGCGTTCTTCGCCGGCGCAGGGAACGGCGCAGGCAGCGAGAATTGGAGTCATTTGCTGCCGCGCCGGCTCACGGTTAGTAATCTTCCATGGCCAGTTTCAAAAACGGCGACGTCGAGATTGCCTATCTTGACGAGGGCGAGGGCAAGCCCGTTGTGCTGGTCCACGGCTTTGCATCCACCAAAGAAGTGAACTGGGTCGCCACCGGGTGGGTAACGACGCTCAACCGTGCTGGCCGGCGCGTCGTTGCGCTCGACAATCGAGGGCACGGCGCGTCCAGCAAGCTTTACGATCCATCTGCCTATCACAGCGCGACCATGGCGGAAGATGTGCGAGCGCTGCTCGATCATCTCAAATTCGAAAGCGCGGATGTGATGGGTTATTCCATGGGGTCGCGCATCACAGCGTTCCTGGCCGTCAAACATCCAGGCCGCGTGCGTTCGGCGATTTTTGGCGGTCTCGGCATAAGACTGGTTGAGGGGGTCGGCCTGCCGGAAAGTATTGCTGAAGCGTTGGAAACGCCGTCGCTCGATGATGTCAGCGATCCCACCGGACGGGTCTTCCGCATTTTTGCCGACCAAACAAAATCGGATTTGCGCGCGTTGGCCGCTTGCATCCGCGGCTCGCGGCAGACGCTCAGCAGAACGGAGGTCGCTGCCATCCGCGCACCAATCCTGGTTGCCGTTGGCACAAAAGACCAGGTCGCGGGCAGTGCCCACGAATTAGCCGCGCTCATTCCGGAAGCTCGCGCGCTGGATATTCCGGATCGCGACCACATGTTGGCCGTCGGCGATAGAACCTATAAGTCCGGCGTTATCGACTTCCTTAACCAACGCGTATGAGCCATGCGCGGGGCGCCTTGCGGGGCTCTCTTTGCAAATGGGAAATTGTGATAAAAGACCTATGTAGGGGTTCGAGAGGCGCCGGGAGACTGACGATCATGGCTCAATACAAGACACGGCCGGTACGCGGCCTCGACAAAGTTGATCCCGTTTGGGCGCGCATTCGCAGCGAAGCAGAAGATGTCGCGCGCCGCGAACCTGAGCTCGCCACCTTTATCTACGAAAATATTCTTCATCACGACCGGCTCGAAGTTGCGATCGCACACCGCATCAGCCAGCGCCTGGATCATGCCGACGTGTCGGCAGACCTGATCCGGCAAGCTTATGACGTCGCGCTGGAGGATCAACCGACGCTGGGGGACGCGTTCCGGGCCGACATCGTTGCCACTGTGGATCGCGATCCGGCCACCAGCCGATTCATAGAACCCGTGCTCTATTACAAGGGCTTCCACGCCATCCAGACTCATCGTCTCGCGCACTGGCTGAACGGCAAGGGACGGAAGGATTTTGCGCTCTACCTGCAAAGCCGGTCTTCGTCCGTTTTCCAGTGCGACATCAATCCCGCAGCGAAAATTGGACGCGGAATTTTTCTCGATCACGCCACAGGTCTTGTTGTTGGCGAGACCGCGGTAATTGAAGACGATGTTTCAATCTTGCACGATGTGACGCTCGGCGGCACCGGCAAGGAGCACGAGGACCGGCATCCGAAAATCCGCCGCGGCGTCATGATTGGCGCGGGCGCCAAGATTCTCGGGAATATTGAAGTCGGTCATTGCGCGCGCATCGCGGCCGGCTCGGTTGTCATCAAGCCGGTACCGAATAATGTTACGGTCGCCGGCGTTCCGGCAAAGGTCGTTGGCGAGGCCGGTTGCCCGGAGCCGTCGCGCGCGATGGACCAGATGCTCTACGGCATTATGCTCGACGGTTAGGTGTTGCGCCGGCCCCCCCAAATGGGGCAAGGAGACGCTGCTTTAAGACAGGAGTGCCCCGTTGGACGTCCAGGAAGTCAGAAAACTCGACGGCTATCTGAAAAAGCTGTTCGGCAACGCGCATATTCGCGTCGTACCGAAGGGCTCGGACACCGCTGAAATTTTTGTTGGCGAAGACGACCTCGGCGAGCTCACCGTCGACGATGAGGATGGCGAGCGTTCGTACAATTTCCGGATGGTCATACAGGTCGGTAGCGATCCCAGCATCCAGCCGGTGCCGACACTCAACGCCTATCTCCGGCACAAATTCGACAACGAAAAAATCCGCGTGGTCACACGCCCGAAGAAAACCGATTCACTGGAAGTTTATATCGACGAAGAATTCATCGCGGTGCTGTTTCTGGAAATCGAAAAAGGGCGCCGGTCTTATATTCTCGAATTGCCCATCCTCGACGTCGATCTGGTCGACTGAACACCACACCGCTCATTCCCGCCCGCGCCTTCGCGGGGGCAGGCTCCAGCGGGAATCCAACTTTATCGTAGAGTCAGGAAACTTCGCTCTGGGTCCCCGCTTTCGCGGGGACGAGCGGAGGTCAGTTAGTTCGGATGCAGCCGCGCGACCAAGCGGTCGATTCCGCTTGCGACGTTTTGCCAATCGGTCAGCCAGTCACGCGGAAATCGCAACGTCACGTCGGCATTTCCGATCCGCCGTTCCAGCATGCAGACGCCTGAATTGGTGACGCCCTTGCGCGAGCAGCGGGCGAGAAAATGCTCGGGCGCTGCCGACTCGAACACCAGATCCTCGCCTTGATACGGCGTGTCGTCGCGAAATCCGCGGAAGGTCAGGCCCGGCGGCCCGGCGACCGGCTCCGCCACCAGATAACGCGGATAGATTGTCTGCACGCGTTCGAGCAGCGGGAGGGTGGCGTCGCCGGATGCAATCGTCACGAACAGGCGTTCGTTCGGATCGACTGGCGCATTGAGGGTCGCCTTGACGGCAGGGTCGGGCGGCACGAGCGAGGGCCACAGATACGAAAGGTCGACGCGCTCCTGCGTGCCCGGGCGTCGCTGGACGCCCATGCGGATCGCCGCCGGCTCGATGTTAAAGGCCGTGCCGGAAATCACGATTGGCAGCGAAGGCGCGTCGAGGGCAACGGGCGCATCGGGCCATCGCGGCCACAACGTGTAAGCCACGTAGAGGGCGGAGATAACGGCCACGGCGGCGAACACCACAAGGGGCGCCAGCAGGGGGCTATGACCAGTGTGCCGCCTGCGCTGGGAGGGGCGGCGGGCTGCCGGAGCGGGCCCCTGCGCGAGAATGGCCAATGCCGTCTCCTTTGAAGAACCCAGCCGGCTTGCGAGGCCCGGCTCGGGCGAATCGGGCGGATTATGCCACGCCGCGCCCGGCTGGCGGCCGGGGGACGCGCGCATTTACCATCCGTTAAGGATTGGCTGGCGCGGGCACGGTCCGTTTGCAAAAGATGGCCCCAGGTATTGCGTTGAGGTCCCGGATGTCCCCTGAATCCATGCAAATGTTATTCGCCCTGGCGCTCGGCTTTGCCGTCGCGGGTATGTGCGGCTCCGGCTACCGGCTTGCGACCGATCGCTTGCCAAGTTTCAGCCAGCTTACGACCGGCCCTGGCGCAGCGGCATTTGCGGCAATACCGGTGTTGATGCTGTCGGCTCCCTTTTTGATCATGCGCAACACCATTCTTGGCCGCCGCCAGGAAGGCCGCCGCTTCGAATTCGTTTTCCTGGCGACCTTGGTCGCGGGCTTCTGGAGCCTAATGTCGGGCCTCGTCCTTGTGACGACCCTGCAGGCCTGCAGCTTCCTGTTCGCTTAAGCGCGCTTCCCTCGTCATTGGTGTTCGGGCAAATTCGCCGACGTCAACGGAGGCGGGAATGCCGATCTATGAACTTGACGGACAGTCGCCGGAATTACCGGGCGAGGGCCAATATTACGTCGCTGAAACCGCGGTCCTGATTGGCCGCGTGCGGCTTAAGGCCGAGGCGAGTGTGTGGTTCGGCGCAGTCCTGCGCGGCGACAACGAATGGATTGAGCTCGGTGAGCGGTCGCAAATCCAGGACAATGCCACACTGCACAGCGATCCGGGATTTCCGATGACGATCGGCCGCAATTGCGTCATCGGCCACAATGTTATTCTCCACGGCTGCACCGTCGACGACAATTCCTTGATCGGTATGGGTGCGATCCTGCTCAACGGCGCCAAGATCGGCAAAAATTCTTTGGTCGGCGCCGGCAGCGTCGTCACCGAGGGGAAAAGCTTTCCGGACAATTCGTTGATCGTAGGCGCGCCCGCACGCGCAATCCGCACGCTCGACGAAAAGGCGGCCGAAATGATCCGCGGCGGCGCCGACATCTATGTGCGGCGCTGGAACCAATATGCAAAAGGCTTGAAGCGGATTGGCTGAGCCTTAAGCCGCTTCTTTTCTGCTTTCGACTTGCGGCGGGGCGCGCAACGCGATCGCAATCCTGTTCCAGGTATTGATGGCCGCGGCCGCCGCGGTGAGATCAACGATCTCTTTCTCGGAAAATTGCTTGCGTACCGCCTCAAAGACCTCATCCGGAACATGACCCTGGGTGACCAGCGTGATGGCCTCGACCCAGGCGAGAGCCGCACGTTCACGCGCACTGTAGATCGGCGCCTCCCGCCACGCGGCGAGCAGGTGCATACGTTCGTCGGTTTCGCCGGTCTTGCGTGCATCGCGCGTATGCATGGCAAGACAAAAGGCGCAGCCATTGATTTGTGAAACACGAATCTTGATGAGGTCGCGCAATTTGGCATCGAGGCCCGAGTGATCGACATATGTTTGGAGTGCTGCGACCGCCTGATAGGCGGCGGGACTTACTTTGGTGACATCAATTCGCTGTTGCATGGTGGAACTCGCAATGCTTGGCGTTTCGCCCCTCTTGCGACCATGCGCGCAGAAAATGCCAGTTGTCTGACGGCTTCGTGGCCATCGCGTGGAAGGTGGAACACTGCGCTTCGGCTTAAAAGGTGCGGCCGGCTCTTGGGGGAGAGCCGGCCGCTCGCGAACCCGGTCTGGGGACGGGGAGGGGTGGGGACGTGACCGGGAACGCGAATTCCTTTCTTGTCAGCGCGACGAAACTGTCGCCGGTGCGGTGCGCGGTTCGCCGAGCGAAACCCAAACGTTGGGATCGGACTGCGACTGCCGCTTCACAAAGCGGTAGCCAGTGTTGTTCCAGGGCAGGACTTCGGTCTCTTGATTGTCGAGGACGAACTCGCCGCGATTGGTCTTGACCGTCAGCACCGCATGGCCGTCGCCTTTTTTGTCACGCACGACGGTGATCAGCAGCGCCTCGCGCGGCCAACCCGCTTGCATCAGCATGCGGCGTTTGAGCAATACGTAGTCTTCACAATCGCCGTAGCCGTCGTCCGGATAATTCCAACGCTCGACCACGCCCCAATGCTCGAGGTCGGTCATTGGTTTGATCGACTGGTTTACCCACGCATTGACCTTGACCATGTCGATCCAGGCCTTGGACGTGAGGACAACATCGCGCGGCTCTGACGGCTTGGTCGCGCATTCCGGCTTGTATTCGATGCAGAAATCGACCCAGCCGATCGGCGAACGCGTGGGTTCCCCCACTGTGATGTAAATTGGACGCTCGGCTTGCGCCGATGGCGCGCCAAGCGAGGCGGTATAGTCGCCGGCGACGGCCGGGCGCGCGCAAGCAGCGAAGGCCGCGACCGCGGCGAGGGCCAGCAGGCCGGCGCCCCGAAATCCCTGTTTGAAACGCCTCGCCATTGCGGCCCCTTCCCGTCTTCTTGGGGCCACATTTCCCACAAACCTTTTGTATAGGCGCTAAGTCGCGGAAGTCATTTTGAGAATAACTGTAGTAAAAGTTGAGACGAATACTTGTAAAACTAGAATAGAGTTCGATTAAAAGCTTAGACAATACAATTTAGCTAAAATTGTCTGGGTTAATATTTGACGTGCGAAATGGTGCGTCCCGGCGCGGTTCCACGCGCGCGCGTTTACGGTTTGAGGCTTGCGGGGTGGAGGCCGGAAGGGCTAGCGCGGGGCCAAGTTGCTGACGATTTCGTTGCTGCGATTGCGCGCAATTCGCCGCGTCACGTTTACGTCGCAGTGACGCTATTCGCCGGTGACGTTATCTTCGACGAAATCGGGATGTTGCAGGCGCATGAATTCGATGGCGAAGCCGTCCTCGATATGACGGACTACACGGCCTTGCGTTTTGCCGACAGTGACCATGACGCCGACCGGCGGCCGCAGCTCTGACGAGATTCCGATAGCCGCACCTGATTGGGACAGGTCGATGACGCGGCAGGCAACGTTGGTGCCATTTGGCAAGACCAACCGGGCCAATGCATTGCGAGGTGCAAAACGGCTGTGGCGGCGATCTTCCGGCAAATTGAGGATTTGCCGGTTTGCGAGCCAAGTGAGTTGTGCCGCGAGTTTGTCGCGCTTTCGCAAGGTCGCAGAGATGCTCATCGCAAAGCCGTTTTCGAAGGTTCGCGCAATTTTACCCTCGAGCCTGCCCAAATGGTCGACGTAAGCGATGATGCGTTCGCCCGGCTGACCCGTGATAGGCGCGTTGAGCGCCATGCCTCCCGGCGACATGTCGATCACCTGACACGGATATTCCCTGCGATCCGACAGCATGTAGCGGCCGAGAAGGTTAACCTTCACGCGCTGATGCCGCCGGCGTTCCTCAGCCAGAGGCAGGATCACTGGTTTGGTCTGTGGCAATGCCATAGGTATCGGGGTCGGAAAGTGTTTTCCGCGGTTATCGAGCCTAGGAGCCTATCGTTAACGTTGCGTTAGCCGGTCTGTTCACCGGACGGAATCTCCCGCCCGCCGCTGTAGACCAGGAAACCGTGCCGCGTGCGGCGGCCATCGCGCGCCTGCCCAAAACGCTGATGTCCCGTTTCGGCCTGTTCAGCGCCGATATGACGGAGCGTTCGGAGATCGAGCTCAATCACAGGCCGTTCGCCGAGCCAATAGGGCGGCGTGAGCGGCGTCAAAATACCAAGCGCGCGTATGCGGCTCGGGCTGTGTGCGAGCTGCAGGAGCAACAATTCGAGCTCGACTTCTGAGCCGTCTTCGGTGCGCCCGACAACACCAGCGACAGCGCTAACGCCTTCGTCGATAACGGCGGTAAGCAGGTCCGCAATGTGCTCGCGATTTGCTTCGCTCCACAGATCTTTGAAGGCGTCACCTTTGATCTCGCGCGCGAACAGCGCGCAAACCCGGGTACCGGCAAGCCGAAATCGGATGTCGCCCACGAAATCCGCGGTGAGCATGAAGGTGTCGCCAAGGATATGCCGAATGGCCGCCGGGTCGATTTCCGAACGCAACGGCGCCCGGCGCCGGCCTCGGCGCCAGTTCCAGTAGTCAAACAGCACACGCGTAGAGGCGTGTTTCATTGCAACACCTGTTCCGTCACGAGACGAAACCGTGTCGTGCGTGTCCCCGATCGGGACACACGCGCCGGTTTTTCTACCGAGACCTCGCGTACGGAGCAGGGGGCGTGCCGTCAGCCTGCTGGCGGCTGACGGAGTGCAATTAGTGTTAAGACCAGCGTTGGGTTGGCAGCGCGCGCATGTCCCACTAAGGTGACCATCGACATGTGGCGAACCGGTCGCAAATCTTGATGCGCCGGCACGAAGAGTTGGGAGCCTCGGGGAGGCGAGGGGATGTGACCAAGCCGTAAAGGCGTGGCAATAACCCCGCAAACGCGGCTCAAGGGAGGGCGAAAGCCCTCCCTTTTCCTTTTACGCCCGGCCTTGCGGACGAACGGCGAAGCGGCGTAACTCAGGGTCTCCGCTGGATTCCTCCCTCGTGAAACGCGAACCGCTTTTCAATATCCCGCCTGTCGTCGTCGCGGTTTTGGCCGTTCTGGCGCTTGTTCATATTGTGCGCACGCTGCTGCTCAGCGAACAACAAGACATCGAATTTCTACTGAACTTCGCTTTTGTCCCGGCCCGCTATGACAGCGCGAATGTGCTCGACGGTGCATTGCCGGGTGGAGGCGCCGATGTGTGGACCTTTGTCACTTACGCTCTGATTCATGCCAGCTGGGCTCACCTTGGCGTCAATGCAATTTGGCTGTTGCCCTTCGGCAGTGCCATCGCGCGCCGCTTCGGCCCCGGTCGCTTTGTGGCGTTTTTTGCGGTGACCGCCGCGGCCGGCGCGGCATTGCATTTAGCGACGCATGCGGGCGAGCAATTTCCGATGATTGGCGCATCCGCAGCAATCTCGGGGACCATGGCCGCCGCAATGCGTTTTGTATTCCAGCGCGGCGGCCCACTTGGACTGTTGGGTCGTGCCGACGATACCGCCTATCGTGTGCCGGCAATCCCGCTGCGCGGCATGGTGCGCGATCCACGCGTGCTGCTTTTTCTTGCGGTTTGGTTCGGGATCAACATCCTGTTCGGAATGGGGTCATTCTCGATGATGGGCGGCGATCAACCGGTCGCCTGGCAGGCGCATATCGGCGGCTTTCTGGCAGGGCTGCTGCTGTTTTCGTGGTTTGATCCGAAGCCCGATTTTCCGCAATTCGACGATTCTGCTGCAACGCCGCATTAGCCAATCAAGCGGCGCAGGCCTGGCCTCGCGCAATTGCGACTTGACGGAACGGCCATGTCGGCAGGATCGTTTGTCCATGGCTCGGACCACGGCTCTTCCGCGAGTCGGAGCGCAATCTATTTGCGCATGATGCCTTTAAAAAATCATGCGCGAGGGAGGCTGCCATGAACGTAAAAGCGATTCTGGCCGCCAAGGTTCGTAACTTGGGCGGCGACACTGTCTGTATTGAACCAACCGCGGATCTGGCTGCCGCGGCGAAACTGCTCTCCAAACACCGCATCGGTGCGGTCCTGATCCGTGGCGCTGGTGAACACCTCGCAGGCATCTTGTCGGAGCGTGATATTGTGCGCGCGCTTTCCGAACACGGTGCCGACGCACTCGCTTTGCCGGTCGGGCAGGTGATGACCCGCAATGTCGCGACCTGCGGCGAAGATGACACCGTCGCGACAATCATGGAGCGCATGACGGCCGGGAAATTCCGCCATATGCCCGTGATAGTCAAAGGCCGGCTGGCCGGGCTCATCTCGATCGGTGACGTCGTGAAGCAGCGCGTCGAGGAGATCGAGAGCGAGTCGGAAGCGATGCGTGACTATATTCGTACCGCGTAAGGCGCGATCTACGACATACTGCCATTTGCTGGCTGCGTCAGCGCGGTAACCGCCTCGCTGACGGAGTCGATGGCTTTTTCGGTGGCCTCGGTGCCGATGTCGATCGCATCAGCGGCGCGATGGAAATCGAACCAGCCGATCCCACCCAGCCGTGGGCTAATCAGAACATCCGGAGGGTCACCGGCGAGGCGCGCGCGGGTGATGCGGTCTTGCATGACGTTGAACGCTTCAACCATGACAGTCGGCAGGCCGGGTCGGCCGCGCCGGCCGAAAAACTGGCGGCGAAGCGAGCGCTCGCCGTTGAACATGCTGCGCAGCCCGTTGGATTTGGCCGGCGTGCCGGCAAAGTCGCTTTCGTCGGAGCCGTGATTGGCGATGATCGTCCCGCGCCCAAAAAGATCGGAGTTGAGATTGACCGCGATCACCAGCCGTGCGCCAAGCGCGCGTGCCGCCGACACCGGGACCGGATTGACCAAGGCACCATCCACGAGCCATCGCCCGCCGATCAACACCGGCGGAAAAATTCCCGGCAGCGAATAAGACGCGCGCAACGCTTCGCTTAGCCGGCCGCGCGTGAGCCAGATTTCATGGCCGGTGTTGAATTCGGTTGCGATTGCAGCAAACCGGATCGGCAAATCGTCGATCCGGCTTTCCTTGAGGCCAGTCTCCAGGCGAGCTGCCAGATGACCACCGCTGATCAGTCCGGAGCCGGACAAACTGATGTCGAGATAACTGAGCACGCCGCGTACGGTAAGAGTCCGCGCCCAGCTTTCCAGATTGTCCATTTCGTTGGCGGCATAGCAGCCGCCAACCACCGCGCCGATAGACGTTCCGACAATCACGTCGGGCACGATCCCATGCGCTGCCAAAGCGCGGATCACGCCGATGTGCGCAAACCCGCGTGCGGCACCTCCACCGAGCGCCAAGCCAATGGTTGGACGCAGGTTGTCCGGTTGCGCTTGTGTGGTGGCTTCCGCCGCACGGTCGCCCGTGCGCACTCGCGCAAATAAGCCTTCAAAAACCACGAACGGTTACTCCCTAATTCCGGCCGTCGAGGCCGGGAAATCCCTGGCACGACGTATGAGCCCAACAAGTCAAAGATTGCTGGCGGAGTCTTGTGACCGAAACGTGACAGGAAGCGTGCACCTGGCGGATTACCTAAAAGTTAAATGTCGAACCCCGGCGGTTGGTTCCTTAATCGCCAAACCGTGTGACGATCGCTTCGAGGTTTGGCCGGTCGCGATCTTCCGGCGCTTTGGCCGGACGTCCGATGTGCACAAATCCGGCGACGCGCTCATTTGCGGCGAGGCCGAAGGCCTCGAGAACACGGCGATCGTATGCGTACCATTCGGTGATCCAGCTTGCCGCATAGCCCATCGCATGTGCGGCAAACACCAGGCTCATCGCCGATGCACCAGCCGATAGCTCCTGCTCCCATTCAGGAATTTTCACATGGGGGCTGGCGCGGCTTACGACTGCGATCACCAGGGGCGCGCGCGCCAATCGATTGCGTTCGAAGTTTAACTGCTCGGGCGTGGCATCGGGATGGCCCGCGCGGTACGCAGACGCGATTGCTTCTCCGGCGACGGTGCGGTTATCGCCCTCGAACAGGATGAAGCGCCAAGGCGTGAGCTTGCCGTGGTCGGGCACCCGCGAAGCAATTCGTAATAACGTCTCGATTTCGGACGCAGTAGGGGCGGGGCCTGCCAGTTCAACTGGTTTGACCGAACGGCGTGTCTTTAGCAGCTCAAGAGCGTCGGGCATTGTGGGCCTCGTGAAGAACGCGGTTGCGCCTAGCACAGCGTTAACGTGGTCACAAACATGCGGGCGACTGGCTTGAAATCGCCTCGATTTGGGCCGAAAAGGACCACGTCATGATTAGGTCACTTGCAATTCCCGACGTGTGCGGCCGGCTATGGCCGGCTCTTGTGCTGATCGTCGCCACCATCCATCCGTCAGGGGCTCGTGCCCAAAACTCGCTATTTTCGGCGACGCCATCGACCGGTCTTATCTCGCCGGCACCAGCCACCCGCGGCGACATTTTTGGGCCCAGCAATCTTCCTGTGCCTTCGTCACCACCGGCGCAAGCGCCTTCGAATCCGACCGCGACGACTGCGTCAATTCCGCCAGTGCCCGCTGGCCAGGTAGCGCTCGCGCTCAGCGCGCGCTTCGGCAAGGACGCGCAGCCGATTAGCGGCGGCCTGACGTGGCGCATCTACGGCGCCAAAGCCGACGCGACTGGAAATTTCAAAATGGTGAAGGAAGAAAAGTCACCGGCGCCAACTGTGGTGCTACCGGCCGGCGCCTACATTGTTCATGTGGGCTTTGGGCTCGCCACGGCAGTCAAGCCGGTCGACTTGCGCGGGCCGAGCGTCCGCGAAGATTTCGATTTGCCAGCCGGTGGCCTGCGCATCGAGGGCAAGGTTGGTGACGTACGTATCCCGGCGGGGCATATTTCATTCGACGTCTACAAGGGAAGTCAGTTCGAGGCCGGCGACCGCCGTCCGATTGCCGAACGCGTGATGACGAGCGATGTTTTGATGGTGCCGGAGGGCACTTACTACATTGTGTCGAATTACGGCGACGCGAATTCTGTTGTGCGCTCCGATATTCGCGTCCAAGCCGGCAAACTGACCGATATTACCGTGACGCATCGCGCTGCCGCGATCACGCTCAAGCTGGTGAGCGACCGTGGCGGCGAGGCGCTTGCCAATACCGCATGGTCGGTGCTCACGCCCGGTGGCGACGTGATCAAGGAATCGATCGGCGCCTTTCCGCGCGTAATTCTTGCTGAAGGCGAATATCGCGCTATCGCCCGTAATGAAGGCAA
Source organism: uncultured Alphaproteobacteria bacterium (assembly GCA_963743405.1). Taxonomy (GTDB): domain Bacteria; phylum Pseudomonadota; class Alphaproteobacteria; order Rhizobiales; family Xanthobacteraceae; genus Pseudolabrys. The sequence continues at coordinate 283,005 of CAVUPX010000012.1, forward strand.
AGTCTTCGAGCGCGAATTCAAAGTCGTCACCGGTGTTGACGGCGATGTCGAGGTCATTGCGCGCTGAAACGCGAGACGTTCTGCCGAACTTTCTTGTACCGTACGGAATTATAAGAGTGCAGACGATTGCCAACGACCCGGTTATGGACCTTTTTGCAAAGCTTGATTTGAAAACCGTTGCCCTTTTGCTCGACGTGGACGGTACGATCATTGATATCGGTCCGTCGCCGACTGAAGTGCACGTTTCTGATGCATTGCTCGCCTCGCTTGAGCGGCTGCTGGTCCTGACGGGCGGCGCTGTCGCACTTGTGAGCGGCCGCCCGATCGCGGATCTCGACCGCTTGTTTTCTCCATTGCGCTTGCCGGTCATCGGTGGACACGGTGCGGAGATGCGCCTGGACACCAATGAGGTGTTTTATTGGGCGAAACCACTGTCGCAGGATTTGCGCCAGCGCCTCGCGGACACGGCAAGCATAGGTCCGGACATCGTGGTGGAAGACAAAAACTATTCGCTCGCGCTGCACTATCGAAAAGTGCCACAGCAGGCAGAGCGTCTCCGCCGTCATGTCGCTGCAAGCCGAACGGCGTTTCCCGGCGAAGCGACAGAATTGTTATTGGGCAAGGGAATGTTCGAAGTTAAGCGTCCGGGTATCAGCAAGGGGGACAGCATTCGCAAGCTGATGGCTCATCCACCGTTTTCCGGCCGCATGCCTGTCTTCATTGGCGATGACATTACGGATGAGTTTGTTTTCGAGGTCTTGCCAGCGATCGGAGGCAAAGGTTTTAGCGTTACCCGTTACTTCCCCGGGCTTACGGGTATCTTCAAAAGTCCGGCCCACGTCCGTAGCGCGCTTCAAACGCTGGCAGCGAATGGGCAGGTCCGTCCATGACCGATTATGGACTCGACCTCGCGGTCATCGGCAACGGGCGCACGGCGGCGCTTCTTGATCCATCCTCGCGTATCGTGTGGTGGTGCCTGCCGCGATATGACGGGGACCCGGTGTTTTGCCGGCTGCTCGCTGGCACCGAGGAGAAGGGTTTCACGGATGTCACCCTCGAAGGCCAGGTCGAGACGCGCTCGGACTATGTACGCAATACCGCAATTGTTGTGACCGAGCTGATCGACGACAAGGGCGGCGCCGTACGAATTACAGATTTCGCGCCGCGCTTTTATGCGTTTGGCCGCACCTTTCGACCGCCGCAGCTTATGCGAATCATTGAACCGATCGCAGGCATGCCGCGCGTTACAATTCGATTTCGCACGACCCATCGCTATGGCGAGCCGGTAAACTCACGATCGTCCGGCAGCAATCATATCCGGTATTGGCGCGATGAGGTGCCGGTCAGGCTGACCACCGACGCACCGCTTTCCTATATCGAGAACGAATCCTCCTTCGTGCTGACTCGGCCCGTGCATCTGGTGTTCGGCACCGACGAACCGTTCGAGGGTTCGCTCGAGACGACCTGTCGAGATTTCTGTGAACGCACGCGCGACTACTGGTTGGAGTGGGTGAGGCGGCTCGCCTTTTCGATCGACTGGCAGGACGAGATCATCCGCGCCGGCATCACACTCAAGCTTTGTAACTACGAAGAGACGGGCGCGATTGTTGCGGCGCTGACGACATCGATCCCCGAGGTGCAAGGATCGGGGCGCAACTGGGACTATCGTTTTTGCTGGATGCGGGATGCGTTCTTCGTCGTGCGCGCCTTAAACCGTATCGGTGCGACGCGCACCATGGAGGATTTTATTTCCTATATTCTGAGCGTTGCCGCCGGCCGTGCCGAGCAACTGCGGCCGCTTTATGGAGTCGTACACACCGATTCACTCGATGAAAGAACCGCACCATCACTTGCCGGTTACGGCGGCGACGGACCCGTGCGCATCGGGAATGCGGCCGCCAACCAGAGCCAGCATGATGTTTACGGCAGCATCATCATGGCCGCGACGCCAATGTTCTTCGATCGCAGGCTGCCGCGTCCGGGCGACGCGGCGCTATTTCATACGATCGAACCGCTCGGTGAACAGGCTGCAAAGCTTGCGCTCGAACCCGACGCCGGCATCTGGGAGTATCGTGGCCGATCGCGTGTGCATACTCATTCGGCTGCGATGTGCTGGGCGGGTTGCCAGCGGCTTGAGGCGATTGCGGGCCATCTCAATCTACCGGAACGCGCAGTCTTATTGGGGCGGCATCGCCAACCAGATTGGTGAGCAGGTGCTCAAACGTGCGTGGAATCCGAAACGCAAGGCATTTTCTGCCGCATTTGAGAGCGACGATCTTGATGCCAGCGCGCTATTGCTAGCCGAACTTGGGTTGGTGCAGGCCGACGATCCACGCTTTGTGGCGACTGTCGACGCGATCGGCCATGAACTTCGGCGAGGTTCCCACGTTATGAGGTATGTTGCTGCCGACGATTTTGGCAAGCCGGAATTTGCGTTTTTGATTTGCCGCTTTTGGCTGATCGATGCATTGTGGGAAATTGGACGCCGAGATGAGGCGCGCGACATGTTTGTCGACGCCCTCCGATTGCGAAATCGCTACGGCCTTTTATCGGAAGACGTTCACCCGGTGACTGGAAAACTGTGGGGGAATTTCCCGCAGACTTATTCAATGTCGGGGTTAACCTTGACGGCAATCAAGCTGTCGCGAAGCTGGGGAGACCGGTATTGGCGCGGCTCGTCGTAGTCTCAAACAGGGTCGGAGTTCCCGATCGCAGCACGCGGGCCGGTGGGCTCGAGGTGGCGATCCGGCCGGCGCTCAAGCGGCACGGCGGCCTGTGGTTCGGCTGGAGCGGACGCGTTTCTGAAGATCTTCCGCGGACAGTAAAATCTGTTACTCACGACAATACGACCTACGCCACGGTCGATCTCGGCAAGGACGACTACCAGGAGTTTTACAACGGCTTCGCTAACCGCGTGCTATGGCCGATCCTCCACTATCGGCTCGATCTTGCGGAATTCACGCGCCGCGACCTCGGTGGTTATTTCCGCGTCAATCAATATTTCGCCACTCACCTCGAGACATTGCTGCGGCCCGATGACGTCGTGTGGGTGCACGATTATCATTTAATTCCGCTGGCTAAAGCGTTGCGCGATCGTGGTCATAACAACAAGATCGGCTTCTTCATCCACATCCCGTTTCCGCCGCCGGAAATCATCACCGCCTTGCCCAACCACGATCAATTGATCCCGGCGCTCTGCCACTACGACCTGGTCGGATTTCAAACCGAGGTCGATTCCGCCAATTTTGCCCGATACATCGCGAACGAATGCGGGCTGCCGTGGGCGAACGGCAACAGCTTTCATTTCGCTAACCGTGTGGTGCAGATCGGAACGTTCCCAGTTGGAGTAGAGACGGAGGCTTTCGCACGCCTGGCGCGCCGTGCCATCGAAACCGATTTTGTACGCGGGGTGCTGGAAAGTCTCTCCGGCCGCGCCATGATCATCGGCGTCGACCGGCTCGACTACAGCAAAGGCATCCCGGAACGCCTGAACGCTTTCGAGCGCTTTCTCTCTAACTTTCCCGATTGGCGTGGCAGGGTCACCTACCTTCAGATCTCGCCGCGCAGCCGCACTGGCATTCCCGAATATGCGGATATGGGCCGTGCTGTTGGCGAGGCGGTCGGGCGCATCAACGGTACGTATGGCGAAGCCTCATGGACCCCGGTGCGCTACATCAACAAGGCGCATAGTCGCACAGCGCTCGCCGGCCTCTATCGCGCTGCGCGTGCCGGACTGGTCACGCCCCTGCGCGATGGCATGAACCTGGTGGCGAAGGAATTCGTCGCGGCGCAGAACGCGGACGATCCGGGCGTTCTGATCCTCTCGCGCTTTGCTGGTGCCGCGCATGAATGCTCCGCCGCGCTGCTGGTCAATCCCTACGATTCGGAGGGCGTCGGCAATGCCATCAATCGCGCGCTATCAATGCCGTTGGATGAGAGGCGCCAGCGCCACGCGGCCAATTTCAAGGTGTTGGTGCGCAACGATATCAGCCACTGGTCAGAGCGGTTTTTGCGTACGCTCGAACAGCCGCCGGGGAGTGCAGAGTTAAGGCGGACAGAGGGCGCGCCACCGTATATGATGATTCAACAATAGCGGCGAAGGCCCGACCATGCATCGCACTGTGATCCTGATCCTTGCTCTGATCTTCGCCCGATTTCTGACGGAGGGCGCCATAGCGGCCGACGCACGCAATGGCGAAACGCTCGCCAAACGTTGGTGCGCGACCTGTCATGTGGTCGCGTCCGACCAGCAGCGTGCCACCGGCGAGGCCCCGCCGTTTTCATCGATCGGCAGAACACCTAACCTGGACGCAAGCAGGCTGGCGCTGTTCCTGCTGCTGCCACACCCCAATATGCCGGCGATGACTTTGTCGCGGTCAGAGGCCAGTGATCTTGCGGCCTATATCGCGAGCCAAGGCAAGTAAACCTCACACGTTCTTCGCGCGCTTCACATCCGGCGGGACTGCCTCTTCGGCAAGCGCCTTGAGCGCGGCATCGAGCGACATGACTTGCTGGTCTTCCTTGCCGAGACGTCGGATCGAGACCGTGCGTTCTGCTGCCTCCTTCTTGCCAACGACGAGGAGCGCAGGGACCTTGGCGAGAGAGTGCTCGCGCACTTTGTAATTGATTTTCTCGTTGCGCAGGTCACCCTCGACGCGCAGGCCGAGTTTGCGCGCGGCCGTGATCGCGTCATGCGCAAAACCGTCGGCATCCGACGTAATGGTGGCGACCACCGCCTGCACCGGCGACAACCAGAGCGGCAAGTGGCCCGCATAGTGCTCGATCAAGATGCCGGTAAAGCGCTCGAGCGATCCGAACATCGCGCGATGGAGCATGACCGGTGTGATTTTGTTTGAGTGCTCGTCGATATAGAAGGCACCCAGGCGTCCGGGAAGATTGAGGTCGACCTGGACGGTGCCACACTGCCAATCGCGACCGATCGCATCACGCAAGACATATTCGAGCTTTGGGCCGTAGAAAGCGCCTTCGCCTTTGTTGAGGGCCCAAGGCCGGCCCGACGCTTTGAGGGCGGCCATCAACGCGGCTTCGGCTTTGTCCCAGACGGCATCGGCACCTATGCGTTTGTCCGGACGGTCGGAGAACTTGATCCGCACATCCGAAAACCCGAAATCCTCGTAAATTGAAAGGATTAGGTCGTTCATTTTGAGTGATTCTTCAGCGATCTGGCCTTCGCTGATGAAGACGTGCGCATCATCTTGCGTGAACGCACGTACGCGCATGAGGCCATGCAGCGCGCCCGAAGGCTCGAACCGGTGCACCTTGCCGAATTCCGCGATCTTGACGGGCAATTCCCGGTAACTGCGCAGCCCGTTCTTGAAGATTTGAATATGACCGGGGCAATTCATCGGCTTGACCGCATAGACCCGCTCATCCTCCTCACGTTTCTGCGTCAGGAAGATCATGTCCGAATAGGTCGGGATGTGGCCGGTGATCTCCCATAGCGTCTTGTCCATGAGCTGCGGTGAATTGACTTCGACATAGCCGGCAGCGGATTGCTGGCGGCGGATGTAATTCTCGAGCGCCTGAAACAGGGTCCAGCCTTTGGCGTGCCAGAATACCGAACCGGGCGCCTCCTCCTGGAAATGGAAGAGGTCCATCTCACGCCCGACGCGGCGATGATCGCGCTTCTCTGCTTCCTCAATCTGCTTGAGATAGGCGTCGAGCTCATCCTGCTTCGCAAATGCCGTCCCGTAGATGCGGGTGAGCATCGGGTTTTTGGAGTCGCCGCGCCAATAGGCGCCGGCCACCTTCATCAGCTTGAATGCGTTGCCGACCTTGCCGACCGACGTCATATGCGGACCGCGGCAAAGGTCGAACCAATCGCCCTGCTTATAGATCTTGATCTGTTGATCGGCCGGGATAGCGTCGATGAGTTCGACCTTGAAGGCTTCGCCCATATCCCGGAAGGTTTTTTTCGCCTGTTCGCGCGACCACACTTCCTTCGTGAAGGGTTTGTCGCGCGCGATGATCTCTTTCATTTTCTTTTCAATCGCCGGCAGGTCTTCCAGCGTAAACGGCTGGTTGCGTGCAAAATCGTAATAGAAGCCGTTTTCGATGACCGGGCCGATGGTGACCTGTGTGCCGGGCCACAATGACTGCACAGCTTCTGCCAGGACGTGCGCGGCATCATGCCGGATCAATTCGAGTGCGCGCGGATCTTCGCGTGAGATGAATTCGATCTTCGCATCGCGGGCGATCGGGTCGGCGAGATCGGCAAGGGCGCCGTCGAGCGCCATCGCAACCGTGCGTTTGGCCAAAGACGGAGAGATGCCTTTGGCGATGTCGAGGCCGGTTGTGCCTGAGGGGTATTCACGGCGTGCGCCGTCGGGAAAGGTCAGCGCGACCATCAGCGTCTCCTTGCTCACTCGCTGCCTACGAATGCAGGTAAGCGTAATTCATGAGGGATATAGCAGCCGGCTTATTCGATGCAATCGGTAATACGTTTTCTCAGGACCGCCGCGGCGAGTCATTGGTCCCGTTCCAGCGGCCGTAGCGCCAGGGCAGAAACCAGTGCGCGCCGGCAGGGAGTTCGGCGGGCACGAAATCCAGTCCGGACGATCCCCACGGATGGCAACGCAGAATACGCGCAAGCGCCATCCAGCCGCCGGCCCATAATCCGAAGCGGCCGATCGCTTCGTCTGCATAGTCTGAGCAGGTCGGCAAATGCCGGCAGCGGGGTCCGAGCAGAGGCGAAAGCGTAACGCGATAAAGCGCCACCAGCCCGCGACCGGCGAGGCCGGGCAGGCGAGCCGGTGAATATCGCCGGTCACCGCTTTTTGGCATTCCCGAACTCAAGTTCCAGTGAAACATTATGGCCTGAAAAGTTCCAAGTCGATGGAACTGCTTGGATATTTGGAAGTCGGTCGGTGATAGCGACCTTTTTACACTAGACCCGAATCTCGCAACTGCACTATGACTGTCTTACGCCGGGGGTATTCAGGCGCTGCCCAAGCCCAGCCAGACGTGGTTCACCACGCAAGAAGAAGGGCTAGGCAGCGAGACAGGGGAAGAATGAGCCGTTCCCTTTCGTTGGCTATTGCGCTTGCTTTGGCGGCGTTGGCCTCGATATTGCCGGCATCGGTGCGTGCTTCGGACCGCACCTTGCCGATGCGCTTTGAATTACGCACGCAGGGACCCGCCGAAACGTGCGGCGCAAACTGCAAGACGTTTATCTCTGCGTCGGGCGCGATTACGGCTGACACACCGCGCCATTTCATTCTTTTCGCACAAGGCCACGATCTCACCGGCGCTACCATGGCGATCGATTCCGATGGCGGCTCCGTGCTCGGTGCCATCGCGTTGGGACGCGAAGTCCGGAAACTCAAACTTTCGACCACGGTCGGTCGCATCGTCGATCGTTCTGCGGACGGACAAAGCGATCCACGCGCCGAGCTGTCGCCGGGTGCCGATTGCGAATCCATGTGCGCCTTCGTGCTCCTCGGCGGCGTCCATCGCACGGTGCCGACGGACGCTCGCGTGATGGTGCATCAGATATGGCTTGGCGACCGCCGCGACGACCCGACTGCTGCGAGTTATTCAGCGGAGGATCTCGTGCTGGTTCAGCGCGACATTGGGCGGCTGGCACAATATACGGCGGAAATGGGTGCCTCCGTCGATCTGCTCGATCTGGCTCTGCGCATTCCGCCCTGGGAGCCGATGCATGCGATGACGCATGACGAACTCCAGCGCACGCGGCTGACGACTGAGGAATTCGAGACACCGTCAGCAGCTGCAACCGTGGCAACGTCGTCGTCCACGCCGGTGGCGCAACCGGCGTCGCGCATGACCGATGGCCTCCGCGCGGCTGCAATCAGCGAACAGCGATGGGCGCTGGTCGATCGTTCGGGTGTCGCTACGCTTGCTCGTCGCCACCCGCTTACGGTCGAAGGCGAAGAAATCGGAAGCTTCGATCTGGTCGTCGCGTGCGTTGCCGGCGGAGAGGGCTATGAGGTGAGTTATATGGAGCGCCGCCACAATGCCGACCAAGCTCCGCTGCCCGATTCACTCGGCGCGATTACGTTGCGGGTGGGTACCAACTCTGCGCCGCTCAAGATTGTTTCCTCCGAACGCCACAGTTCTCCTGATGAGCTTGTGACGTATGCCGCGGGCCGCGTGCCCGCCGCGCTCATCGGCGCGTTCGGCGCCGTCGGCAGCCACTCGATATTGATAAAGACAGAGAGCGCGCATCTGGTCACCGGCATCCGTATCGGTAACACGGGCGCATCGCAGAATTTGCCGCGGCTGACGGCGGGCTGCAGCAAGCCGCTCGGTGATCGCGCTGATTTGCCAAGAACGAAGACAGGCGGCCTCGCGGCGGCGAAATAGACTATTCGGCTGCCTGCGCGCGTTTGCCGCCTGATTTGGCCTCGATCTGGTCGAGCGCCGAGACCACCGCATCAAATGTGAGCAGGGTCGACGCGTGGCGCGCTTTGTAGTCACGCACCGGCTCAAGCACGGCGATATCCGCCCATTTGCCCGTGGGAGCTGGGCCATTCTCCTTGAGCATTTTGCGCACTATCTCCCGCAGCTCGCGCAGTTCCGTTGGTTTTGCCCCAATGACATGGCGCGCCATAATCGAGGAGGATGCCTGTCCGAGCGCACAAGCTTTGACGTCGTGAGCGAAATCCGCGACCTGCCCGCCGTTCATTTTGAGGTCAACGGTGACCGTGGAACCGCATAGCTTCGAATGGGCTGTGGCGGTCGCGTCCGGCGCGGGCAGGCGTCCCAAACGGGGGATATTGCCCGCCAGTTCCAGGATTCGCGCGTTGTAAACCTCGTTAAGCATTGAAGTTTTACCGATTATGCGAGATCGCCCGATTGCCTCGGCCGGATAAAGGAATATATAGGTGTTGATCCGAGGGCGCGAGAAGGGTTCTCGGCGCCGGCATGGTGTAAGCCATGCGGAATGGGAATGCAGCGTCCAGAGGCTGCGGTTGGACGAAATCCGTCCGCCCGGTGTTACTGACGCGGCCACCCCGGTGACACTCCCGGCTCTGCCTTCGCGGGCGAGCGCCGGTCGAACGGAGAGACCCGTCATGGACGTAAAGAATACCAATGTGAAGCCGTGGCCAAAGCAGGGCTTGTCCGAGCATGTGCGCGCGGCACCTGCCCCGATCGAGCCGCGGCCCTCGCGCGACCAGGCCGAAGCCGCTGTGCGGACGTTGATCGCCTACGCGGGCGATGATCCGTCCCGTGAAGGTTTGCTTGAAACACCGAAGCGGGTGATCGGCGCCTACGAGGAAATCTATCAGGGTTATCGCGAATGCCCGGTGGAGGTCCTCGACCGCACGTTCAGCGAGACCGGCGGTTATGATGATTTCGTGCTGGTCCGCGACATCGGCTTTAACTCGCATTGCGAGCACCACATGATGCCGTTTTACGGCAAGGCGCACGTTGCCTATATGCCGGTCGATCGCGTCGTCGGATTGTCGAAGCTTGCACGTCTCGTCGATGTCTACGCGCGACGTTTGCAGACGCAGGAGCATCTGACCTCTCAGATTGCGACTGCCATCGATGAAATTTTGAAGCCGCGTGGCGTCGCCGTGATGATCGAAGCCGAGCATATGTGCATGTCATTGCGCGGGGTCGAAAAGCCCGGTGCGCTGACGGTGACAACACACTTCACCGGCGCCTTCCGCGAGGATGCGGCCGAGCAGGTGCGTTTTATGACAATGCTGCGAGGCGGGCAGCGGTAGTCGATATTGGCGGCGCGCGGGTTTGCCCGCGCACTGCGTAAGCTTCACCGGGTTGGTTTCAGAACGGATTGCCGGTTCGATTCCGGCAGCAAACGGTTTCGCTATGGCCGGGAAATCTCACGCCGACATCGAAGAAGGATTGGCGTTTACCCCCAAATTCGACGCTGACGGGTTGATCACAGCCGTTGCGACCGATGCTAAATCGGGTGACGTGCTGATGGTTGCGCACATGAACGAAGAGGCGCTCCGGAACACCATTTCAAGCGGGGAAGCCTGGTACTTCAGCCGTTCGCGCAAAAAACTTTGGAAGAAGGGCGAGACGTCAGGCCATGTCCAGCGCGTCGTTGAATTGCGCGTTGATTGCGATCAGGACGCGCTTTGGCTGAAAGTGGATCAGCAAGGCCCTGGCGCCTGCCACACCGGTCGGCGGTCGTGCTTCTACCGTGCCGTTCCGCTCGGGAGTGGTAACGCGGTAACGCTTGAATTTCGTGACGCCGACAAGCGCTTCGATCCTAAGGCGGTCTACAAGCAGGGCCGCTAAAAGGCGTTCGGCACCAAGCCTGTTTAGCCACTGAGCCGCGCCAGCAGCGCCTGCGCCCGTACCAGATGCGGTCGATCATACATCTTGCCGTCGATGCCGACGGCGCCTGCACCGGGTTGTGCCGCAAAGGCGGCAACCACGGCTTTGGCCTTCTCGATTTGGGCCGGGGTGGGCGTGAACACCTCATTGATGACCGGCACTTGGGCCGGGTGAATGGCCAGGCGTCCGGTGAAGCCATCGCGGCGGGCGGATTCGGTGTCGCGGCGCAATCCGTCGGAATTGCGAAAATCCACGTAGACGGTCTCGATCGCCGGCAGTTTCGCCGCCGCGGCGGCGTAGAGGCACACTGAGCGCGCGAGGCGATAGGGCTCGGTCAGCTCGCCAATAACGTCGCGGTTTGCTTCCGCTCCCAGTTCCGCCGACAGGTCCTCGGGCCCCCAGGTCAGGCCGATAAGCCGCGCGCTCGCGTCACGAAACGTGCCAGCGGCAAACAAACCGGCGGCGGATTCCACAGCTTGCGCGAGGATTTTGATCTGTCCTTCCGGTATGCCGGCGATCGCTTCGCGTGCAGTCAATTTAGCGTCGAGATGGACGACGCTGGCTGCGCCTTCCGCTTTGGGAAAAACGATGACGTCCGGCCTGCCCGCAACGATCGCGTCGAGGTCGGCATCAATCATGCCAGTCTCCAGGCCGTTGATGCGCACCAGCAAACGCGGGCGTTGCTTGGCCATCCCCGCGTGCTTGAGAAAATCCAGCGCCAACGCGCGCGCGGTTTTCTTGCGCTCCGGCGTGATCGAGTCTTCAAGGTCAAGAATGACGGCATCAGCGCCGCTTGCCATCGCCTTCTCAAGCTTGGATCCGCCGTCGGCCGGAACAAAAAGTAGTGAGCGCATCATTTTGGCCGCATCCGCATGAAGGCTTGGCGATGGCATTCAGCAACCAATGTGCCATCTTGCTTGAAGGCTTTGTGATGAAATTCCACGATGCCGGCGCCCGGACGTGATTTTGACTCTCGTTTGCTCACGACCTGCGTCGTGCAATTCACGGTGTCGCCTTCGAAAAGTGGATTGGGGAATTTGACATCGGTCATGCCGAGATTGGCGATGGTCGTGCCGACCGTCATGTCGGAAACCTGAATGCCGATCATCAACCCGAGCGTGAACAGCGAGTTCATCAGCGGCTGGCCCCAGTCGGTCTCTGTTTCGCAGAAGTGCCGGTCGATATGCAGCGGCTGCGGATTGAGGGTCATGTTGGAGAACAACATGTTGTCCATCTGCGTCACGGTGCGGGTGTACCGGTGCTCGTAAGACTTGCCGACCTCGAAATCCTCGAAATAGAGGCCGCCGCGCTTGTGCCGCTGGATTGTTTCCGCCATCGCTTCCTCCGAAAACTCATTGCCTACGAGGGGTTTGCGCGCCCCGTTAATGGTTCATTTACCATAATTCCCCATGCTCGGCAGGTCCGCCAGACCGTTGCGTCAGCGTCTCCACCCATAAGCCCAGAATTTCGCAAGGCGCAACATAATGGCCGTTCACCCGGCAACTGCCAGCGGTGCACCGCAGATCACCGGCGCGATTCGCCAAGCGGCGCAATCGACCGGGATCAGCTTTGAATATCTGCTCACGACCGCGCAGATCGAATCCAACATGAATCCGTCGGCGCAGGCTTCGACCTCGTCGGCGAAGGGGCTTTACCAGTTCATCGATCAGACCTGGCTCGGGACGATGAAGCAGGACGGGGCTGCGCTGGGTCTTGGGCGCTATGCTGATGCCATCACCAAATCCGCTAACGGGCATTACGAAGTCGCTGATTCCGGAATGCGCGCGGCGATTCTGCGTTTGCGCAGCGACCCGCAAGCGAGCGCGATGCTGGCAGGGGCACTGACCCGCAATAATTCCGCGTTGGTCAGCTCGAATATCGGCCGTCAGCCGACGAATGGCGAGCTCTACATTGCGCATTTTTTGGGGGCCGACGGCGCCGGCAGGCTTATCAATGCCGCTACCTCGCAGCCGCAGGCCAAAGCTTCTGCGATGTTTCCGAACGCTGCAGCGGCCAACCATAGCATTTTTTACGACACCGCCGGCCGCGCGCGCAGCGTCGGCGAAGTGTACAGCAAGCTGACCCGGTTGTTTGACGTCGCCCGCGCGGTGGCGTTTGCTCCGCAGCGCGGCGTGGTCGAAACTGCAAGCCTTGCGCCGCCGGTGCCACGATTGCCGTTGACCGCATCGGCGCCCGCTGCGCCACCACTGCCGCCTCCGGTGACCATTGCAGCTGCGCACGTGAAGTCTGTGTCGGGAGTGCGCACGGCGCGGCTCGCACGCGAGACAATTCCAATTCCGCCGGCTGCGATTCCGTCACACGACACCGCTGGCGTAACCCAGGCTTTTGCGAGTGCGACTGAGCAGCTGCCGCCACCGCCCGCGGCGCGACCATCGTTCCAATCCATGTTTACAGATCGTGTGCGCCAGCCTCTGGCGCAGACCGTCAGCAACCTCTGGGGGGCCTCGACGACAGGGGCGGCGCCACCAGCTCGGGCGGTTCAGGCCTTAGATTTGTTCACGGACACCCGGCCTAACGAGCGCAAGCTGATTGACGGTAAAGCCTGATATTGGCGGCCTGGCGCGACCCTTATGCTTAACAGCCGCTCAATTTCTATGGTGAACGCTTTGTTAAGCCTCCTCGGCTAGGCTTGTTGATGCCGTCAGTTGGGGTGGCGGTTTTCGTAGCGTCGGTCGTGCCATGATAGTTCGTCAGTTTCTGCAGTGGGTTCGCCAGGCTCCGGCCGGCGAACGGGCGGAGGCCACATCGGCCCTAGCGCGCGCCTATCTTTATTCCGAATTATCCCCGGATGATCTTGCCGCCGCCGAAGGCGCAATGATCATGTTGCTGGACGATCCGTCGCCTTTGGTCAGGCGGGCCCTTTCCGAAGCCTTTGCCACGGCTGAGACGGCGCCACAGGTCGTTGTGCAAGCCCTCGCGGCCGACCAGCCTGATGTTGCGCTTCCGGTCTTGGCTTGTTCGCCATTGCTGTTCGAAGACGATCTGGTCGACTTGATCGCGACCGGCCACACAGACGTGCAAATCGCGATCGCGGGCCGTGTGCCATTGCCGCGCGCGCTTGCCGCCGCGATCGCCGAAGTCGGCGCAGCGGATGCCTGTCTCACACTTCTGGAAAACCCTGCCGCCGATATCGCAAGCTTCTCAGTCGACCGCATGATCGAACGCTTCGGCCATTTGGCGCAGATTCGGGAAAATCTGCTGGCGCGAGAAGATCTCCCGATGGCGATGCGTCAGGCGCTCCTGTCGAAACTATCGCAGACACTCGCCGGCTTCGTCGCTGCACGGCAATGGCTGGGACCGGAGCATGCCGAGTTCGCCACCAAGGACGCCTGCGAAAAGGCAACCGTCGCGCTCGCTGCCGACACCAGTTATGACGAAGTCGGCGCGCTGGTGCAGCATTTAAGACAGAGTGGTCAACTCACCGCGGGAATGATTTTACGCGCTCTGCTGTCAGGTAATGTCGTGCTGTTCGAGGAGGCGCTGGCGGAATTGTCCGGCGTATCGATCGACCGCGTCACCGCCTACATTCATGACAAGAACATTTCCGGCTTTCGCGCACTCTACCGCGAAGCCGGTTTGCCCGAACTAGCCTATCCGGCCTTTCGCGAAGCCTTGGTGGCCATGCGTGCGGGGGCATTGATTGGCGAGCAGGGTGGCGCGGCGCGTCTCAAGCGGCGCATGGTCGAGCGTGTGCTCAACGCTTGCATGGATGAGCGCAGCGAAGATGCCGCTTCGCTGTTGGCCCTGCTGCGGCGATTTGCGGTGGAAGCTGCGCGCGAGGAAGCGCGTCTGTTCTGTGACGACCTGGTGGCGGACGCCTGTATTATTCAGACCGTCCAGTCATACGGCGAACACCAGCAACTGGCCGCGGCGTAAGCTGGATCTCACGTTTATTCGGGTACGATCGACGGGCTCTTGAGTTGCTCGAGCACCTCCGGCCGATCGCGGTTTTCATGGACCAGAAATTCGTCGGTCACTTCGCGTAAGCGCTTCGTTAGCGTTGCAGCGAGGTCTTTGGCGTCGGAGCGCGCATACTCACGGAAGATCGCGCGCACGGCATCCACGTGCTGGTCGATAAGCTTGGACGGAATATGCGTGGCGGCGGGTGTGTGTTCGATAAGCCGGCACAGGCTGTCGGCGGCAGAGGCCACCGCCGGGTAGCCAAATGTCGCGCATTCGCCCTTGATGTCATGCGCCGCGCGGAAAAGCGCCTCTTTATTGATGTCGGTTGCGCCGCTCTTGCCGAACTCGCGACGGGCTTTGTCGAGCCGGTCGCATTCGGAATCCATCCAGCGGGCAAATTCGGGAGAAAGCTCGGCGAGGGCCTTTTCGGCGCGCGCGATCGGATCCTCGCTGCCGGACTCGGACGCGTCCTTGGACACCGCTCCGCGCAATTTGTTTTCCGGCGTAATCACTTCGTGATCGCCGTAGGTGACAATCGCTGCGGTATCTTTAGAGCGGGACATTTCTTACTGCCTTTATCAGACCGCGGACCGGGCTTTTTCCAGCAAGGGGGTTTGGCGGATGACATCGGCCTTGCCGCCCTTTCGGCGCTCGGGACCGATATAGTTCGACGTGATATTGCGGCGGCGGTCGGGGCCGAAATAGGTCTTCGTCTTGATAAACGGGCGCGGATTGGCGACCACGTTGATGATCCGCTGATAAAGGCCTTTCGCCGAAATCGGCTTGGCGAGGAATTCGGTAACCCCCGCGTCACGTGCCGCCATCACGCGCTTTTTCTCGGAATGGCCGGTGAGCATGATGATGGCGACATACGGGTTTGCATTTGCGCCGGGCTGGCGGATCATTTGCATGAGCTCTAGCCCGTCGAAAATCGGCATCGCCCAATCGGTAATGACAATATCGGGAAGGTAGTGGGTGAACAATTCCAGACCTGCCGCGCCATCTTCCGCTTCATAGACTTCGCGGGCGCCAAAGCCGTGCAGCAACGTGCGCAATATGCGCCGCATATGCGTATTGTCGTCGATGACGAGGAAACGCAGGCGGTTAAAATCGATGCGGACCATACTGCCCCCGGGCCTCGGGCGCTTGAAGCCCGGCACCGCCTCGCCAAAGCTAAATGGGGCGCGTTAACGAATGGTTTAGGATGCCAATGGCAGCGCCCGTTAGCCCTTGAGCAGGGTCGTCATGATGCGTTCGCGCGTCAGCGGCAAATCCCGGATCCGGGCGCCGAGCGCATGTGACACCGCATTGCCGATCGCGGCGGCGGTGGGGCCGGCCGTCACTTCACCGACGCCAAGCGGGACCTCATCCCGGGTATTGATGAGTTCAATATCGATCTGGGGGACTTCGCTGAATTTCAGGACCGGGTACGTTTCCCAATCGATTGAAGCGACGCCGTTATCGAAACGGACTTGTTCTTTGAGCACCCAACTCGCCGACTGAATGATGCCGCCTTCAAGTTGGTTGATGACGCCATCGGGATTGATCACCAGGCCGGCATCCGTCGCACACCAGACGTGTCGCAGGCGGATTTCTTCATCGACCGACAATTCGACCACCACAGCGGAATAAGCCGCACGATTTTTGTAGCGGGCGAAGGCTATGCCGCGGCCGGTTCCGGTGCCGCCGGCAGCGCCGGCTTTCCAGTTCGCCATGGCCGCGACCTTTTCAATCACGGCACGAGCACGCGGATCGGCGGTGATCGAAAGGCGATACGCAACTGGATCCTTTCCGGCGCGCTCGGCGAGTTCATCGATGCAGCATTCGAGCGCAAAAACATTCGGCATGGCACCGAGCCCACGCAGCGCCGACGTGCGTACCGGGGTCTCCGTAACAAGGTGATGGAGAATGCGTTTGGCGGGAATGTCGTAGAGCGGTTCGGCATTACGCGTGGCGCCACCACCGTTTGATTCCGGCACATCGTTTGGCGGCGGCTCGGGTGGCGGATCGGGCAGGGCGAGGGCGCCGAGCAGATTTCCGCCGGCGCCGGGCCGCAGGTTATGCGTTGGGCTCCATATTTCCTGCGTCCAATCGACCGGCTTCCCGGTTTCGTCGAGCAGGGCGCGCACCTTGACCACCATCGCCGGGGTCTTTGGCTCGTAGATGAATTCTTCCTCACGCCTCCAACGCACGCGGATCGGCTGTCCCGGCTTCTGCATGGCGATGATTGCAGCATCGGCGGCTGCATCATCTGCGCCATTGTGGCCGTAACAGCCCGAGCCCTGGACGTGGTGGACGATGATCGAGGAGGGCTCTAGCTTCAGTGTCTTCGCGAGCGCCGCCCGCAGGGGATAGACACCCTGACAATGTGTCCAGACCGTCAGTTTCGCGTCCCGATAAATGGCAAGGCCACAGGAGGGCGAGATCGAGGCGTGGGCGAGATAACCCCGCGTGTAGGTCGCCTCGTAGCGCTCTCTGCCTTGAGGATTGCCGGCGTCCGGTGCGCCGAATACCCGCTCGACCACCGGCCGCTGCAGTAACCAGGTGGCTTCCTGTTGGGTCGCTGTCGGGGCCTCAACGTTCTGCCAGGTGACGTGGTCGGCGGCTGCGATCGCGGCCGCTTCGACTGCGGTTTCGTCGCCGCCGATAATGGCCAGGAAGTTTCCATTGCGCACAAATTCGACCGGCCCCTTGGCGGCGCGACGAATGGCGTTCTCATTGATTGAACCGATTGTAGCGCCTCGGTTCGGCTGACGAACAACGCGCGCATGCGCCATGCCGTCGATGTGCATGTCGTGAATGAAGGCGCTGGCCCCAAAAATTTTGTCAGGCAGATCGAGGCGGGGCGTGCTTGTGCCCACGGTCTTGAGATCAGCGGCACGTTTGCGCGTTCCCTCACCGGTGGCCTTGCCGGTGAGATCGACCGCGCCGGAAAGCGTCCAGTAATCTTGTCCCGTCGATTCGCCGTCGCGATAGATGCAACCATCGCGGACGGTCAACGCATTCGCATTGCAACCGAGGGTTTTCGCGGCCTGCGCAAGAAATAGGGCACGCACGTCGGCGCACGCCTGGCGCATCGCGACGCCGCCGAATTGAATTGATTGGCTGCCGGCCGTGTAGCCTTCGTTTGGCGCCTTCTCGGTATCGCCGGAATGCACGGTGATCCGTTCGATCGCGACGTCGAGTTCGTCTGCGGCCATCTGCGCCATGGCAGTGAGTACGCCTTGTCCCAACTCGACCCGCCCGGTGAGCACGGTCACCTTGCCGGGCGAAGGGAACGCAACCCATCGGTTGAGGTTCGGATTGTCGTTGAGCGGTCCGGGGAGGGGAGCGTTCACTGTCTCGCTCCTGCGCGCATGACTGCCGCCGCCTTTTCTACCGCACGCATAATGCGGTTATGGGAGCCGCAACGACAGATATTGCCGTCCAGCGCTTGAGCTATCTCGGTCCGTGACGGCTTTGGGTTTTTATCGAGAAGCGCCTTGGCCGAAATCAAAATCCCGGCGAGGCAATAGCCGCACTGGCCGGCTTGCTCGTCGAGAAATGCCTGTTGCAGCGGATGGGGGCGCCCGGCACTGCCCAAACCCTCCACTGTGATCACTTGTTTTCCAGCCACGCTCCACACCGGCTTTGTGCAGCATTTCTCCGGCGCGCCGTCGATCAGCACCATGCAGCAGCCGCATTGTTCGAGCCCGCAGCCAAAGCGCGTGCCCAGCAGGCCAAGCTCGTTACGCAGCACGTCGAGGAGAGGTGTCTCCTCATTGTCGAGTGACACGCTCACGCTTTTGCCGTTGACCGAAAAGTCGAATTTTTTAGGCAAGCGCGCTCCTAGAAACCGAACTGCTCGCGCAAAATGCGTTCGTCGAGGTTGTGGCCCGGGTCGAACAACATGTTGATCGATATGGTGTGATCCATCCCAATGTTGACGTTGCGAACCGACCTCACTTCGTCATGGTCGGCGACCGCAGCAACCGGTCGCTTGTCAGCGTCCATCACTTCGATCGTGACATTCGCCTTGTCGGGTAGTAATGCGCCGCGCCATCGTCGAGGACGGAACGGACTGATCGGCGTCAGCGCAAGCAGCGGGGCATTGATCGGGATGATCGGACCTTGCGCCGACAGATTATAGGCCGTTGAACCTGCCGGCGTTGCTACCAGCACACCATCGGAAACAAGTTCGGTCAGCCGCTCCTGACCATCGATCAAGATGCGTAAATGTGCGGCCTGGGCGCTCTGGCGGAACAGCGAAACCTCGTTGATGGCGCGATGCTCGTGGGTCCGGCCTTGCGCGTCGCGCGCTTGCATCACCAGAGGGTGGATGACGGTGATATGTGCCGCGGCGAGCCGTTCCGCCAAACGTTCTTCTACGAATTCGTTCATCAGAAATCCGACCGTCCCACGGTGCATTCCGTAGATCGGCTTGCCGGAATTCATGAACTTGTGCAGGGTCTGCAACATCAAGCCATCGCCGCCGAGCGCGACGACCACATCGGCCTTGGCGGGATCGGCATTGCCATAGCGCTTTTCGAGCTTGGCATAAGCCTCTCGCGCTTCTGGCGTCTGGCTGGCCACGAAAGCGATATGCTGGAAACGTTTGAGCGGCGGGCTCATTTGGGGACCTGACGATGGAACGCGCGGTGCTCGTCTATACGACTTGGCCGTCAATTGTCGAGGCGGAGCAGGCGGGACGCACCATTGTAGAGCGGCGGCTGGCCGCCTGCGTGAATATCTTGCCGGGAATGATCTCGCACTATTGGTGGCAGGGCAAACTCGAGCGGGCCGATGAGGTGGTTATGATTATCAAAACCCGCGCATCGATGGCCGAACCGGTCCATGGGGCGGTGAAAGAGCTGCACAGCTATACTACGCCCGCCATTATGGATTTGCCGGTGGAAAACGTCGATCCAGACTACCACGCATGGATCGTTGGCGAGACATCCCAATAGCATCATGCCCGGCGCGAAGCCGGGCATGACATGGTCGAGACGTTCCGGCTCTGGACCTTAATAGGTCGCCTTGCCGTCGATCACGTCTTTCAGTTGGCGATATTCTTCACAGCTGGTGTTGCCGCAGATCAGCTGCACCTTTTGCAGGTCGTCCAGCGCTTTTAGCCGGTTGCCCTGTTCCATTTGCCACATGCCGTAATAGGACCATGTCCGCACGTGGTTAGGATCGGCGGCAAGCGCTTTTTCGTACCAAACTTTGGAGTCATTGTAGTCGCCGAGCTTGCGATAGGAATAGCCGATGTAGTTGGCGACGTCCGGATGCTCATCGTGGCCGAGCGCGTGCATCGCGGCGATGCCGCCTTGATAGTTGCCATCGAGGATCATCGCGCGCGCGGCGCGATAATCACGCAAGAATTTCTCCTGCGTCAGTTGCTGCTGTTGTTGTTCGATGACGTTGTTATCGTTCTTCTTCTTTTTCTTTTTGCTGTCATCGGCGGGCGGCGGGTTGTCGGTGCCCATGGCGTAAACCGCCACCGGCTTGAAACTGATCGCTGTCACGAGCAGTGCAGCGGCGGCGAAGACGCCTGCGTGGCGAAGGGCTTTGGTCAAGGTCATAGCGAAACTCTCCTGCAAAAAAACCGACTCTGCCTGGGACGATACGACAAAACCGGCGGATAGGAGAAAAACAATCCGTGATGGGCACCTAGTCCTTTAAAATAAACAATAACGCGATCGTGAAGGCTCCCTTCAAAGAAGCGGCCGGGGCGGGGCGGCTTGACTCGCCTTGGCGTTCAAGAGAACATTTTACCGTGCTGGTTCCCCGGCGATTCCGGGGACGAAAGAGGGAACACGGACACTACGAATTCGAACATTCGAATTCGAAGGAATCCGTGGCTGCCCCCGCAACTGTGAGCGGCGAGCCTCAAGTCCATTACGGCCACTGGGAAACTGGGAAGGCTGGACCATGAGGCAACGACCCGCGAGCCAGGAGACCTGCCAGCGCAGTCACCCAACCGGTGGACGGGGCGTCCATACGGAGCGGTCTTTCGCAGCGGTGACGGCAATGCCGGTGCGAAGGCCGTGAGAGGGATATCTCCCACGACATTCCGCACGTGAGACCCGCGCACCGTTGCTTGGGTATCTCGCTGCGTCCTTCGCGTCGGGCTTGGTGTTCACCCGATGCGCCCGCTGAGTGCGGGCGTAAACGAAGGAACGTTGTGTCATGGGATTTGGATTTCGCAGTGCGGGTGCCGTACTGGCACTTGTGATTTTGTATACGCAAAGCGCAGCAGCGCAGAACAACGCGCTGGTCCTGCCGCCGATCAATGTCACCTCCAGCAGGATCGGCAGCACCGGTATTGTTGGTGCGTCGACGAGCGTGATTACGGCGCAGGACATTGAGCGCTCGCCGGTGCAATCCTTGCCGGATATTTTGGGGCAGCAGGTCGGCGTCCAGGTCAACCACCTGTTTGGTGGACCGACCGGCGTCGGAGACACGGTCGACTTGCGCGGCTTTGGCGCATTCGCACAGTCAAACGTTCTTATTCTGGTGAACGGCAGACGCTATCAGGATTTCGACCTTCAGGGATTCGATTTTTCCCAGATCCCTCTCAACAGCATCGAACGCATCGAAATCACCCGCGGCATGAGCGGTACGGTCCTCTATGGTGATGGCGCAATTGGCGGTGTCATCAACATCATCACGAAGACCGCGTCGCAGTCGCCATTTTCTGGGCGCGTCGAAGGCGCGGTCGGCTCCTACGGTTTTGGGGAAGGCCGTGTATCCGCCAGCGGAGCATCCGGCCCTTGGTCCACGGCGGTGTTCGGCAACATTGTGACATCGTCCGGCTATCGCCAGAACAGCGAATTGCGCCAGCAAAACGGTGTCGGCAATTTGAGCTACAGGACGCTCGATTGGAGCGCTTATCTCAATATAACGGCAGATGGACAGCGTCAGAATCTACCGGGGGCCCTTCAGAATTTGCCGTTGGTCTATCCGATCACGTTGGATACTCCACGCGCCTCGGTCACGCCGCTCGATTGGGCCCACAAACAGGACTTTAGCGTTACGACCGGCGTTACCCACACGTTCGGGCCCGGCCTCGACCTAATCGTCGATGGCGGTGTGCGGCGGAAAAATCAGCAGAGCCAGTTTTACAACTACTTCAACAGCCCGACCTTTTCGTTCGATCCGTCTACCGCCGTTCCCGCCAATTACGTCAACACAATCATGACGACCTCATCGGTCACGCCGCGCCTTGACGCGCAGCATCAATTGTTTGGCGTTCCGAACCATCTGCTGACCGGCATCGATGTCTACAATACCCAATATGATTCCGACCGGCCGCAGGCTCCGGGCCTCCCGGACATTCACCGCTACAGTATCCAGCAAACGACGGCTGCTATTTACGCGATGAACACGACATCGGTAACGCCGGCGCTGGACGTTTCGCTTGGTGGCCGCCTGCAGAAAAATTTGGTGAAGGGTGACGATGCCTATAACGCGGCGGTCGATCCAAATGCCGGATTTTACGCCACCAATCCGCAGGCGCCGCCGGTTGATATGCGCGAATGGCAATATGCCGCGCACATCGGTTACGATTATCGCATTAGCCCCGCATTTGCTTTGTTTGGCCGGGTCGCGCGCGCTTTCCGCCTGCCCAATGCAGACGAACGCGTCGGAGCGGGCAATCCGTTTGGGTTTGTTGCGCCGGCAAACCTGGATCTGAAAACACAGACGTCTTTCGACGCCGAAAATGGAGTGCGCGTGACGTGGGGGCGCTTCAATTTCCAGTCGACCGCCTACATCATGGAGCTCAACAATGAGATCCATTTTATCCCCGCGCTATTTGTCGACGTGAATCTTGATCCGACGCAGCGCCTCGGCTGGGAGAACAGCGCGACTTATCAGGTCACTGATGACGTTCGTTTACGAGGCGGGTTCGCCTATACGCGGGCAACGTTCCGCGAAGGGCCTTTTGCCGGCAACCAGATCCCGCTCGTATCGCCTTGGGCAGGCTATGCGGGTGCAACTTGGAATATCTGGAAAAATATGCTCGTGCTCGATGTGACCGCCCGCTTGTTGGGTGAGCGCCGGATGGACAACGACCAAGCCAACGTCCAGCCTCTCATCCCGGCGGTTGCGACAATCGATGCAAAGATCGGTGGCCAATATGACCGTTTCTTCTGGTCGTTCGCGGTTCAAAATCTCTTGAACGCCAACTATTACGACTACGCGATCGCAAGTGCGTCCACACAAGGCTTCTTCGCGGCCTATCCACAGCCGGGCCGCACATTTGCTGTTCGAGCGGGGGCGACGTTTTAGTTGACGTGAGTACTTAAGCGGCTGGCGCAATACGCGCCGGCCGCGCCTCGCTTGAGAGCGGTTATTTGGTTGTCAAAGGTTGCCACTCGACCGGCACGAGTTCGTAACCGCCCGCCGTCTTGACCATGTGTCCGCAGGCGGGGAAGGGGAAGTGATACGCTTCGACCAGCATCCGGTCAGCGACCACTCGATCGAGCATCTGGCGGCGCGCCTGCACTGCTTGCGGGCCGTCCATATCAAAGGTTGGCTGCCAATCGGGATGCCGCGCGAAAAGATACGGGTTACGTACCGTATCGCTCATCGCCAGCATCGATTCAGTGCCGGAATGGATTGCGAACGCTGTGTGGCCGGGTGTGTGGCCGTACGCGGGTACCGAAACAATCCCCGGCGCAACTTCGTCACCCGGCGTGAACCGTCGAACGTCCTTGGCGATGTCACTAAAGATACGGCGGGCATTGAGGAAATAGCGTTTCACGGCGCCCTCCGCCGGTCCCATTTTGGCATCGTCCATCCAGAAGGCCCACTCCGGCTCAGGGACGAGAATCTCGGCGTTCGGAAAAACTTTTGCGCCATCTTTCGTCTTGAGGCCGTCGATATGATCGGGATGGAAATGTGAAATCAGAATGGTGTCGATAGCTTTCGGGTCGACACCCGCGACCCTGATGTTGTCGAGCATGCTGCCGGCGGTGTCGGCGATCTGGCCCGCGGTGCCGGTGTCGATCAGCACGAGCTTTGTACCGGTGTTCACCATCAGGGCGGTGAACGATATTGGCAGGATGCTCGGCGGAAGGAATGCCGCGGCGAGCGCTTGATTCACCTCCGCACCGCTGGCATTGCGCACGAATTTGTCGTCGATTGGCAAATACCAGACGCCGTCGAAAAGTGCAGTGACCTGATAGCTGCCGAGATTGTGCCGATAGACTCCGGGGCCTTGAATGTTGGGTGCCGGAGCGGCTGTGGCGGCTGGCAGCGGCAAAGCCGCAGCGCCAGCCGCAAGTGCGGTTTCGGTCAAAAAGACGCGGCGGGAAATTTGGCGCATGATCTCCCGTCTCTCAGGCCGACAAGGCGGTTTTTGGGCGGGCGTCTCAATCAGAGAACACCGCGCTCGGCATTTTATTCGCGCATGTCAGTTCTGATCAGCCTTGATGTTGTTATCCTTCACCACCTTGCCCCAGGTTCGCATCTGATCGCCGACGAAAGTACGCTCAACCTCCGGCCCGCCGAGGGTCAACGAGACCTGCTGGGTTTCGACCAACTGCTTGGCGATGCGTTCCTCCCGCAACGTGGCAGCCATCTCGTTGACCAAAACGCTCAATGATCGGCTTTGGCGTGCCGGCCGGCGCAAAGATGCCCCACCAGGCGTAGGCTTCGAAACCGGGGAAGCCGCTCTCGGCCACGGTCGGCACTTGGTCGATGAACTGATTGCGCTCTTTCCCGGTCTGCACGATTGCGCGAATTGTCCCGGCGTCGACCTGTGGCATCGATAGCGCGGTGCTTCCGACCAGAAGATCGACATGGCCGGCGATCGCATCATTCATCGCCGGACCGCCGCCGCGATAGGGCACGTGCGTCAGTTTCACGTCGGCGCGCTGCGACAGCAGCGCCATCGCGAGATGCCCAACGCTGCCACTTCCGACCGATGCGTAGCTGACTTTGCCCGGGTTTTCCCGGGCGGCGCCGATGACATCGGCGAGCGTGCGGTAGGGTTTGGTCTTCGCCGTGCTGATCAAGTATGGCGCGGTGCCAATCAGCAGCACCGGATCGAGATCCTTTTCAGTGTCGTAGGAAAGGCTCGGCAGCACGAACGGATTGGCGGCGTGGTTGTCGAACACGGCCAGCCAGGTGTTGCCGTCTGGCGGAGACTTCACCACCGAGGCGGTGCCAACGCTACCGGACGCGCCCGACCGGTTCTCGATTACAATGGTGGCGCCGAGGCGCTGCTGAAGCCCAGGCTGGACCAAGCGCATGATGGCGTCCGTCGAGCCACCCGGAGGGTAGGCGACGACAATATGGATCGGCCCGGCCGGCCATGATTGAGCGCGCGCCACATGCGGCCCGGCCAAAGGCGCGGCGATACCGGCCAGCATGAGCGTGCGGCGTGTGAGCGACATGGCGTCCTCCCCATAAGTCATTGTTATGGGCGCCAGCATATATTTCTTCGGCAGATAGCGCACCGGCCTCTCTGGCCGATCCGCCACCAATCGCTATGATTGCTCCTGGGCAGGGGATGTAGCGAATGCGGAATGCGCGGATGGGACAGCGCGCGCTTTTGGTGGTCGCTCTTGCGACGGCGTCGCTTGGTGGCTGCGCGACGGAGATTGGGCCCAGCTCCTCCGAATTGAAGGCAAATTGGGACGCGCAGAACGTTTTCCCCGAAAGATACCGGCAAGACCTGCTGGCGTTCCTGCACACGTATCTCAACGATCCGTCGCATATTCGCGATGCAGGCGTATCGCAGCCGCAACTGAAATATATCGGCCCCGGGGACCGTTACGTCGCGTGCGTGCGCTACAACGCACGCAATACCGACGGAAAATATCAAGGGTCGAAAGACGGCGCGGCGACATATGTCTCAGGCAAGCTCGATCGTTTCCTCGATACGCCGAAGGAAGTTCGCGAGCTTTGCAAGGATGTCGCTTTTGCCCCGTTCCCCGAACTGGAGAAACTCACGCGCTAGCACGCCGTGCCCATTTTACGAGGCACGGGCGTGTTACGAAGCGCAAGCATGCGCCGACCCCCGGGCTTAATCAGCTCGGCGGCGCCAGATTCAGACAGAACGGTCGAAAGTAGCCTCGGGCGTCGAGGTCACTTAACCTTGAGGTTCTCGGCGGACGTCTTTCCGCGATTCTCGACGAGTTCAAACTGAACGGTCTGCCCTTCGTTCAGAGTGCTAAGTCCGGCGCGCTCGACCGCCGAAATGTGCACGAACACATCCTTCCCGCCTTCTTGGGGTTGGATGAAGCCATAGCCCTTCGTCGGATTGAACCACTTTACGGTGCCCTGAGGCATGCTAGATCTCCGAGGTATTACTAACGATTACAGTTTGGCACAGTCCGCAACCGGCGAACAAGGTCCTCAGGACCGGGGAGCGCGACTTTCTCGATAATTTTGCGGCTGCAAATCGCCTAATTCTGGTGCCGGGTGAGGGAATTGAACCCCCGACCAACGGTTTACAAAACCGCTGCTCTACCGCTGAGCTAACCCGGCTTAGGGCAGAGAGCTATCAGCGTCGCCGATTTGCCACAAGCCGTGGAAGACCGACGCCGCGCCCCTTCTCTCATAAAAAAGCCCCGCACCACGTGGTGCGGGGCCCGGTCGAGAAGTGCGAGGCGGGCGGCTAGTGCGCCGTCCGGCCCGTTGAGCAATCAGCCCTTTTGGATCCAACATTACGGTAGATATCCCGATCCTTGTCTCGGGCAGGAAGATCAGGCCGACCACGAAGCTCATCGCTGCGAACACGATCGGATACCAGAGACCGGTATAGATGTTGCCCGTCGCCGCGACGATGGCAGAAAACAGTGGCCGGCAGGAAGCCCGCCGAACCAGCCGTTGCCAATGTGATACGGCAACGACAGCCCGCTATAGCGGATGCGGGTCGGGAACAGTTCGACCAGCGAAGCGGCGATCGGCGCATACACCATGGTGACGTAGATCACCATGATGGTCAGGAAGAGGATCGGTCATGAGCTAGTTGATGTCGGCCGGGTTAGCCGACTTGGCGGATAGCCATGCTTGGTGAGCGCAGCGAGTCTACTTGCGCAAGTCCCGCCTTGGTGCTTGGGATCCTCGATAGCCGACCTTCAGCTCGACTTCTGTTCCGGAGGCGCTTCTCGTTCTTGTAATTCGACAGACCGGGATTTGGCCAGCGCAGACTTGGCAGGTCGCAGATCTGGTGAACTTCGACCACGGACCGGACGAAGAATGGAAGTGCATTATCCGGTCCGGCGATGACGGTCACTGGTTTTTCGCCGCGAAGCTGCTTCCAGCTCCGGGTTGGCGAAGTGCGTCAGACCCTGGAAGAGCGGGAAGTAGGTGACGACCGCGATGAGCGAAGCCAGCCAGGATGATCTTGGCTTGCGGCCGATGCTGGTCGGACAGCCAGCCAAACACGATGAAGAATGGCGTTCCGAGCAGAAGCGCAAGCCGATCAGATTCGTAGGCCGGTGATGTGGTCAACCTTCAGCGTGATGATCAGGAAGAACAACGCGTAGAACTGGCCCGCGTACCAGACCACGCCTTCGCCGGCGGTGGCGCCGAGCAGCGCGAGCAGCAATACTTGGGTTTTCGGATTGCGGAAGAAGCTTTCGGTCAGCGGCGCTTCGAGCCTTTGCCCTCCGACTCTCATCTTCTGGAAGATCGGGGACTCATTCAGCCTGAGCCGGATGCAGACCGAAACCGCAGGAGGACGACCGAGAGCAGGAACGGAATGCGCCAGCCCCACTCGGCGAAGTCCTTCGCACCATGTTGCCGCGGCAAGCGCGAGCAGGATGACGGCGCCAGAACAGGCCGAGCGTGGCCGTGGTTTGGATGTAGCTGGTGGCGTAACCGCGTTTGTGCTTTCGTGCGTGCTCCGCGACGTAAGTCGCTGCGCCGCCATATTCGCCGCCGAGCGCAAGACCCTGCAGCAGACGAGGCCAGACAAGATAGGATCGGCGCGAGCCAGCCGGCAGCTGGCGTAAGTCGGCAGCACGCCGACCAGGAAGGTGCCGATGCCCATCACCATGATGGTGACGAGGAAGGTATATTTGCGGCCAATGAGATCGCCGACGACGGCCGAAGAACACCGCGCCGAATGGGCGCACTGAGGAAACCGGCGGCATAAGTGGCGAAGCCGAAAGACAAATGCCGCAGTGTCGATTGACCCGCGGGAAAGAACAGTCGCCGCCAAGAAAGGTGCCAGCACTGCCATAAATATAGAAGTCATACCATTCGAAGACCGTGCCGAGCGACGGAAGCGAAGATGACGAATTTTCCGTCCTTTGAGTCATCCCGCCGGTTCGTGCGGTAGGTCCTGCAGCCATCGTTGCCATGTGCGTTGTCCCCGTATCTTGGTTTATCTTTCGATTTCTTGTTAGGGACAGCCTCCCACACAATCGCGTCAGACTGCCCCAATTGAGAAATACGCCGCGTATCCTAGCACGTCTGTGCATCTGAGGTCGTAGGCCTAAAGTCGTAATAGACTTTTGTAAAAGTCAGATTTTGCAAGTGAAATCAAAAGCGATTGGAGCCCACCGAACCGGAAGGAGCACCCCGGTCACATGGTACTGACGAGCTTTTCCAAGACGTCGATCAGCCAGGCGGCCGCCTGCAGCACGGCGAGGCGCTGTGCCAGCTTCTCTTTGCGATAGATGTCATTGAGCAGCTTGAGCGCGCGCTTGTAGCCCGGATGGCGCTGCGCAGCTTCACCAAGCAAATGTAACCGTGCTGATAATTCGGCGCGGCGAACCTCAAGCTCATCATAGCGTTGGCGAAAGCTCCGCTTTTGAGGACGCGATTTGGCGGGGGCAACGCTTGATCGGCGATGAGGCATGGCGGTTAACGTTATTAGCTTTCGGATTTTGTGGCGGAAACGAGAATGGCGCTGCCAAACAGGCTCCAAGGCGGCGCTCATGATTAACATTACCCGGCAATTGAACGCGGCGCCCTAAAGGCTTCGTATAATCTGTAGTCCTATCCGTTACGAACAGGAGCTGCATCGAATGCGCGTTCGTCTTGCAAGTGCGATTTTGGCCGGCGCCGTCGCGAGTTTTGTTGGGGTGATCGGCATAGCTGCGGTGAATGCTGCCGAACTATCAAATGGACAAAATGCCGCCGGCTACGGTTATGCAGCGATACGGCCCCCGCATGGAGCCGGTGATAATTTACGACGATCAGCCGGGCGTGATTGTGCGCTCTTATTGGGACACGCCGTGGGACAACCGCCACTACTTTCCCCGGACGGGGCGCAAACCGAAAGTAGGGCGCCTCGAACATATCTCAGCGCATCCTCGCATTTCGAGGGCGCAAAGTTACTTTCGTTATTGGTCTGCCTCGTCGGTCTTCATTGGTGAAATTCCGGGCGGCCCCGTCCCTGGGCCGGGCCCTGGATATGGCATACCACCGAGGCAATCTATGGAGTTGCCCCGGTAGGTGACGCGCCGGACAAACGTCGACTGGCGACGTAGAGCGCCAATGCCGCCGCGTTCGATACGTTCAGACTTTTGATGTCGCCCGGCAGATCGATGCGGGCGACGTGATCGCAAATCGCCTTCGTCAATTGCCGTAAGCCCTTGCCTTCGGCGCCGAGCACCAATGCGAGCGGCGCGCGCAACGCAAGGTCTGTCAGATCGGCGTCACCTGTACTGTCGAGCCCAACAACGAAAAAGCCGCTCTGCTTGAGAGTGGTGAGCGCGCGCGCCAAATTCTGCACATTGATCAACGGCACATGTTCCAATGCCCCAGACGCGGCCTTCGCCAGAGCGCCTGTCGCTTCTGGGCTATGACGCTGCGTCATGACAATCGCGGTCGCTGCGAAGGCCGCGGCCGAACGGAAGATTGCGCCGACATTGTGCGGGTCGGTTATCTGATCGAGCACCAACACCGTGCCTCGTGCCGGCAAATCCTCGATGGCGGGAGAGGGCAACGGATCGGTTTCAAGGTAAAGGCCCTGATGCACGGCGTCCGGCAGGAGTCGCTCGGCGATCGCTGACGGCCGCACGACCTCAGGCGGCACGCGCGACGACACGCCCTCACCGGACAATCGTCGTGCAGCGTTCTCGGTGGCGAGCAGTTTGCGAACGTGCCGGGCCGGATTTTGCAGCGCGGCGGTCACCGTGTGCCAGCCATACATGACGACCGGGCCGTCGGCATCGCTCCGCAGGCTCTCGCGGCGCGCGCGCTCAAACCGCTCGCGGCGCTCGACCTGTTCGCGCGTGGCTCCCGGTTTCGCACCGGAATGGTGCCGGCTTGTGGGTTTTCGTGGCATCGTTGCTGTCGTCCATACCGTATGGGTGCCTTAACTGATCCACTGCGGGCGGAATAGCCTCCATTGACTTAGTGGGGGTAGCTCCCCATAAAACCGGCAAATCCCGACCGGCTGGCGGACCCGATTGTCTTTCGAGATCAATACGGTGCGATGGCTTCGGGGGAGTGTCCCGAGCGGCAAAGGGGGCGGACTGTAAATCCGCTGGCTATGCCTTCGCAGGTTCGAGTCCTGCCTCCCCCACCAACACCGCCAGAAGAGCGGTTTCTATATTAGCCCTAACGATTAGCGTGAATTCGATAGCGGGCGCGAATGCCTGGCGGCAACTGATATTCAGTGCTGCGTGTGAGCGGCACCGATGCATAAAACTCGCGACATATTGCCGCTGCCTTCGAGCTTCGAAACGCGCACAGGCTGGGCCTGCTGAGCCACGTTCCATTTCTCCGGACGCGACGCGTGCGAGCCGCAGGCGCACATCAGGGCGTCAAATACCCGGGCAATGCCGTCCCTCGTCTGCCGCTTGATCGATGTACGCGCAACCAATGTGAGTGCAAATACGAACCCGTCGGCAACGCTAATTTTCGTCGGCTGCTGGCCGTGGGACGGCTAGGACAAAGGCCACGGTCGCCGATGAAATAATGTTGGCGCCGCGGAATTAGGAACTACAAAAATACTGGCCTACATTTTCGCTAGCGCAGCCGTGATCGACCCACGGATTTTCCCGTCGATTTCCTTTGCGTTCTTTTCGGCCAGCGGAGTGACTTCCACGCCGGTTGCGATGCGTCGTCAGCAAATAAATGCCGCCCTGTTTGCGCGGCATCGCCAAATAATAGACCGACGCTGCCGCTTGCTGCGTTTGGCAGTTTGTATAGGCGCGAGCGACACTGACCGTCTCGATAACGTCGAGCATCGTCCCGGAAAAAAAGTCACCGCGGCATTTCTGCGCCTCACCGCCGACAATGAGGTCGGCCAGATCGCCGATCTCTGGCACCTTGTCTTTCGGCAAGATCGAGACTGTCAATAAACTGTCGCCTACCTTCCAAACAGAGTCGCCGCGGGTACCGGCCGGAACGTCACCAGGTTTCAGGCTCGATGCTTTCGGGAGTGCTGCTTCGGATATGATCGCCGACGCGAGAGACGATGTTTCCTTCTGAATTTCCGGATCGTCGCTGGCCCCGGCCGCTGGACCGATCGGAGATTTCAGCCATGCGGTGACGGCCGCGCGACTTTGTGGAGTCGGTCCATAGCGCATAACGCACTTCATGAGCGCGTCGAGCGTTTGATTTGCATACGCCATGTTGAATTGAGACGTTAGTCCGCCAGCGATAAGTTCCAGCTGGAGGACTCTCCTGAACGCTTCGAAAGCGTTCACGCTGTCCGGGAGCAGGACGCGCACCAACTGCGCATCGAGCGCAGAAACCCGTTGGCGAAAGTAATTTTTATTGCCAATTCCAAAGGTCACATCGAAAGCGGCACCTTTGGGAAAATTCCAGGTAGGATTTGAAAGCTCGAACGTCCACATGTAGTGGCGATCGAGAGAAAAAATAATTGTTATCTTGTTGGCGTTTGTCATTTGCGCCGAACAACGATCGAGTCGTTTTTCCTTTTGGTTGAGGTAGGCGCGGCCAGTCCAATCGGCGATCTGGAATGCGCTATCGTTTGCGGCGCGGACGATGCCGCTGCAAAAAAAACCAGCGGCCGCGCAAGCAACAAACAGGTTGACCCAGCGCATGATTCTCCACCCGAAGGCCGTCTCACGAATGCAATGTCTCTGCATTGCTTGGCAGCAGTCAAAATGCAATCACGGGTGAAAGGCAAGATAAGGGCAGGTCGTCACTTCGACGCAGTCTATACACCGCGAAAGGGCGCAGCGGCCGCGCGACAGATTCACATGTAAAATCGCGCGGTGAAGACGTTTAGAACGCTTTCGCGCCATTCGAGGTGCAGAGTGCGGACGCCCGAAACGTCAGAGATATGGTCAGCCCTTAAAAGCCCCACCAGTAACGGGAGCTGCGGGGATAGTAGGGGACCGGATCGCAATAATAATACCAGGAATAGTTCTGCTGAACCCAACGCAGGCAACTGGCCTCGGCTGCCGCGACTCGCTGTGCGGGAGCCTTCGTCGCCATATCGGCCGCGAGCACCGGCGAGGTCACCGCGCAGAGAAGCGCGAAACCTGTCGCGATTGATAACGTCCGCATAGCGTAGCTCCTACCCCTGAGGTCGACGATTCAGTAAGCCCCGAAGCGGCTAGTTGAGCATTTGTGGGAGCTCATTTCAACGGCCAAGTTGGCTGTTAGCCGCTAAATTCCCTGGCCGACAGCGGGCTTCATGATGGTCACGGTAATTCGCTGAATTTGCGATTTTCCCTCGGCGCCGATCACTTCGAGCGTGAACAGATCCTGGCCAATGAAGTCCTGGGCCGACCGATAAATCGCGATAAATGCCGGGAGGTCCGTACCAAGACATTGCTTGAGATTGGTCGCACGCAAACGACCCTGTTTGACGGTGACCTTTCCGTGCGCTGGCGGGGTCACCAGGCGAACGACCGGCAATGGTCCAGCCGTACAGTCGCGCTTGATACTCGTAAAAATTCCCGCGTTGATGTTTGTGTCCGGTTTGCCCTTGACCTGTCGATCGATCGTTGGCGTCTGCCCGAACGCAAAGGCCGGCAAAGCAAGCCAGAAGCAGATCGACGCCAGTGTTGTCGGCCATTTCATCGCAGGAGCTCCAGAAGCGCTGCCATATAGCATCAATCTCATTGGTCGCTACCGCGGGGAATTCCAATAGGTGTTTGCCGCGCGACAAACTCGAAGTCAGGTATTGAACGGATTTCTCGTGTTGTGAGCGATTTCGACGAGCAAAAAAAATAGCGCAACCAGCATTGTTGAAATGAAGAATCCGGCGACAGCACCAAATATCGACACTCCTCTCATGTCAGCCAGTCTTGTGTCAGCCAGAATGGCCATAGCACCGCCCAGAATGGGAAAGGTGTTCGCCAGCCAATCGTGTCCCGCCAACGCTCCGGCCATCGTCGAAACGACGATGAACAGCAACGCCAGGATTTGCGCCACGATAATGATCGCGCGTCGAACGGAGACCATGGCGCCTTCCTTCACTGACTGGTGGACGGGATAATATTACCCAAGAAGCCGCGCAATTGGGCAAGCTTTCAGTCGGATGCGCGCGATGGTATTTGGAGCCGTGCCGTTCGCGGCAGGGACGCCAAGCGCCGACAGCGAAGAGGGGAGCGCAAAAAAGGCCCCGCAGAAACGAAAAACGCGCCCGAAGGGACGCGTTCCGCCGCATGCAGTTGCGAATTTACGAATTACTCTTGCATGACGTGGCAAGGAACTTCGTTGGGCGTGCCCCAATTGAGAACCGCGTCGCCGCGCAAGCCGTCGAACCAAACGCCCGGGCCGGCATAGCGGTAACCGCTGCCCATCGGGATGAGCCGCATGTGCACGCCGCGCCCACGACCGGTCATCAACATGTAGCCGGTGACCAGGTCGTATTCACGCGAGACGGCAATGGGGCGGATCGGATATTCGCGGCCGTTTTGGCAGGCCAGCCACATTTTCTGGGCCGCAATGGGTTCGGCGCCGAGGGCAATTGTTGATGCGGCAATCGGCAATACGAGGGCGGCAAATGCGAGCCCCGTACGCTTGCTCCACAGGCTTTTCATGACGCTTTCCCTCAAAGGACTGACAATTCTTACGTAATCGCCGTTTAGGGCACAAGGGCGCCGGGGCAACAGTCCAACGATAAAGCGACCGGCTCCAGCGTTTGGGGACGTCAGAAGCCGATTCCTCAGCACCCAAAACAGCAAAATGGGTCGACTGAAGTATTGTTGATAGCGGTATTTTCGAGCCGCCGATGTGACAAAATTACCTACCCGTTTTTGACTTAACCAATTGCAAATAAAGCGGTTTTTTAACCTTAATAACCCGCCCAATTCCTTGACCAAATACTAACAAAGCGGCTACCAATCTCTCTAAATTCGAACAATTGGAACGCGCCCGCCAACCCTGGGCGCTTGGGAAGGTAGTCATGAACGGTCCGTTTGTAGTCGCGCAGGCTGGCTCTAACGCCAATTCGGGCTCCGCGCCGGTTCAAATCATCAAGCTGACCAAGCCCGAGGCTGGCCACACCGAGATCTTCCACGCGAGCTTCAACGGCGCGGTAAAAATCGATTTTACCGCTATTGCCAACGAAAAAATCACGCTTTTCCACGACAGCAAGACCCAGTCGCTCCACATCATTTTCGCCGACGGTTCGCAGGACATCATCGAGCCGTTCTTCGACTCGCGCGGCACCATCCTGGGAAACCTGCTCTTGGAGATGGGGCCGAACGTCGTTTACGGCGGCGAGCAATTCGCCCAGACTTTTACGATTAGCGAAGACCCGTCCGTGCTGCCGGCCGCCGGCCCGGGCGGTGTAGCCGCGGGCGCCGACTTCCACGGTCCGGTCGGTCGATCCGTTTGGGCTTACCAATCCGCTCGATCTGCTGCCGCCGGAAGTCTTCCCGGGGATTACTTTCACCGGCACTCAAGCGCCGGCTCTTACTGAAGAGACAGAATACAAATCTGCTGCCGACCGTCTCGGGCCACGTCTTTGGGGTCGTCGAGGAAGAGCAGCTTAACGCGCAAGTCATCGAGCAGCCCGCAGATTCGGGGCAGGGCAACGAGGATACTCACGACGCTTCAGGCAATGACCACGACACGTCGAATACCGGCCCGGGTAACCAAATCACGACGCAAATTTTCAGTGGCACGCTCGCCGGGCTTGTGAGCGGCGGCAATCTGCCGATCACGTTCCTCGCCAACAGTGCGGCGAATGGAACAGACGTCCACGACAACAACGGCAATGTCGTCACGTCGATCGGTCAGGCCGTTCATTACGATTGTTGTCAACTCGTACCGAGATCGAAGGCAGGACATTCACGACGGACCGCTCTGATCTTCACGTTGCACGTCAATACCGACGGTACGTTCACGTTCACGCTCAACGATCAGATCGATCATCCGACCCACAGCCATGACGACGGCGACTCATCGCGCAGGGCATCTTCGAAGAGACACTCAATCTCGATCTTTCAACCGCGGTTGTTGCGCACGATGCGACGCCTGACCCGGTCGTGTTCCCGACGAATACATTCGACATTGGCGTCATTGACGATACGCCGATCGTGTCCGTCGAGGCGAACGAAAACTTCAGCGTCACGCACGATGAAACGCTTGGTCTGCAAACCGCACCTTTCGGTGACGACAACGACATCCTGTTCACGCCAGTCTTCAATGGCGTGTCGAATCCGGGTCATGATCCTGACGGTATTTTTGGTCTGCCGCTGGGTTATGCGCGCAGCACAGGTTCTGCTCTGCAAATCGATAGCGTCGGCTTCGGAGCCGACGGTCCGTCCGTATCGAATTCGCAGGTCTATTCGCTGACGCTCACCGACAGTGGCGGAAATCCAGCGAGCGGTCCGGTTGATTCCGGGATTAAAACGACCGCAGGCAATGAGATCTTCTTGTTCGTCGAGAACGGCCTCATCGTCGGTCGCTATGACGGCAATGATGCTGGCACAGATGTTACCAATACCGGGACTGATCCGGCTGCCTTTGCAATCGCCATTGATCCGGCTGACGGCCAGGTGTCGGTTGTCCAATATGTGTCACTGTTTCACAACAGCCCCGATGTCGGGGTCGATTCCGACGAATTTGTATCACTTGCGGACGCAGCCGGTAGTGTAAAGGCAACATTGACGGTGACCGATGGCGATGGGGACATCGCTTCGGCTTCGGCGGACATTTCCGGCGGCGTGCGTTTCGAAGACGACGGCCCGACCGTCCACGTCATCGCTAAGCCCGCTTTTGGTCTCACGGCCGATGAATTGCCAGGCAATCAGGCGGATGATGTCACCGGTCCGCTTACGGTCTTTGATAATGTCACCAACAAGGGCGATGACCCTGGCGAACCCGGGCCGACGCTGGCGTTCGCGACCAGCAGCACCGGTTCGCTCGCGATCCTGCCAATTGTATCGTCATTTGGAGTTGATGGCCCGAGCGCGACGAATTCGGTCGTCTACTCGCTGACCCTTGGCGGCGCCGATGGCCTACCTTCGGGACTTAAAGTCACCGACGGCAACACGATTAGTTTGTACTCAGAAACAGACGGCACCAACAGCTGGATTGTCGGTCGCGTCGATGGTGGCACTTTTGCGGGTAAGGCTGCATTCGCGATTGCCATAGATCCGACGACGGGCGTGGTCTCGATCGCTGATTATCTGTCGTTGTTTCATGCCAATCCAAATAATCCGAACGATACCGACACGCTCAATTCTCACACGATCCTGGCGAATGTCACCCTCACTGATGGTGACGGGGATACGGCGTCCAATTCAGCGGATATTTCCGGCAGGATCCACATTAGAGACGACGGGCCGACTGCGCTTAGTGCGTTAGTCTCTGTCGAAGTCTACGAGGACGGTTTGCCGACAGGCAATCCCGAAGGCCCTCCGGGCAGCCAGCCGACTGTCGTCACCATCACGTCGGCGGATCTCAATTCGTTTGTCAATATTGGCGCCGATGATCCGGCAACGTTCAGCTATAATTCTGCGAAAAACGGAACGTTGACCGGACTGTTTTCCGACAGCTCGCCGATCAGCTACCAGATTTCGGGCGACACGGTCAGCGGCGTCACCGCTGACAGCCGCACGATATTCACGATAGTCGACAACCACGACGGCACTTACACCTTCACGCTTCTGGGAGCAGTTGATCACCTGCCGCTCAACAGCGGTGGCGGTGATGCCGAGACCTTGACGCTGAACATAGCTTCGCTATTTACCGCGATCGACGGCGACGGTGACCACGTTAATCTGACAGGCCAGCTCAATGTCGTGATCGAAAACGACATCCCGGTCATCACAAATCCGACGAATCTGATCGTCAATGGCAGTTTCGAAGAAGGCCACACCAACCTGGTCGGTGCGGATTGGGACATCTATTCATCGCTCCCCGGCTGGACCGAAGGTGCAGACCATCATTCCGTTCGAAGTTCAGACGGGCGGAGTGGGTGACATTGCGGCAGAAGACGGCGTTGCGCTCATTGAGCTCGATGGTGACACGTCTGGAAATCCCGCGCACCAGCCGCCGTCAGCAACGCCTGACCCGCTCAACACCGATGCCACCATCCAGCAGGTCATCAGCGGCACCCAAGCCGGTGTCGATTACGAGCTGACCTTCTGGTACACACCACGTCCTGGCCACAGCGCCGGGGACGATGATGGCCTCAATGTGCTGTGGAACGGCAACGTCATTGACTCGATCAACTCTTCGGGCCAGCCGGAAGGCGTCTGGCAGCAGATCACTTTGTTTGTGACTGGCACGGGCCCGGGCGACACGCTCGGGTTCCAGGGCGAGGGAGACCGGGACGAATTCGGCGCCCTCATCGATAACGTGAGCCTGATTCAGGCCGTTGTTGTCGATGAAGACGGGCTTCCAAGCGGCAATCACGACAGCCAGCCCGGCGACATCGTTGTGCCGAACACTGACGGCGACAACAACGAAGCAACATCAACGGGGCAGCTCAACATCAAGTGGGGTGCCGACAATTTCGACGCCGCCCCGGATACCCATGTCGGCGGCAATCCTGCACTCGGCTTCGTGCAAGATTCCGGTGGCCGCAGCGTGACGTTTACGGATACGACCGTTGGGATTACGGGCGGCACGCTGACGTCGCATGGCGATGCCATTACGCTCACGCTCTCAGCCGATCACACGGTTCTGACGGGGACCGCGCAGCACGGCGCCACGGTGCGCACCGTGTTTGAGGTTTCCCTGTCGGACGACAATACGGGTGCCTTCCGCTTCATTCTGCAAGACGCGCTCGATCATGCGACCGGCAACAACGAAAACAACATCATGCTGACGTTTGATTTCACCGCTACGGACTCTGACGGTGACCCGGCCCTCGGCCACTTCCAGGTGCTCGTGAACGACGACATGCCGGTGGCCGTGAATGACGTCAATTCCGTCGCCGGCGTCGGGCAGAGTTGCGACGGGTAACGTCATCACCGGCGTTGATCATCCCTTGGTGATTCCAACACGACTGATGGCAACGCGGACCATGTCGGTGCGGACGGGCCCGGCACGATCACCCAGGTCGTTGGCTTTGGTGCGACCACGGTCGATGGGTCGCACAACTTCCACGTTACCGGTCAGTTTGGGACGCTGCTTCTCACAGCGAACGGCAATTACATTTACACGCGAACGTCATCGTCGGATGGTACAGACCATTTCACCTACACATTGAGTGACCACGACGGCGATACCAGCGTAGCGAATCTGGATATTTTTGTTTCACCCGTTGCTCACGACGACGCGGTGATCACGAACATAGCGGGCAGCGGCGCTGCGATTGGGATCCCAGATCTTGCGCTTCTGTTGAATGACATCGATATCAGTGGCGCGCCCCCGAGCGTTTTGTCGGTTGGTGCGGCCAATAGCGGTACCATTGGCCACGACGCCCCAACAACAACAACGACGTTCACCGACGACAATTTGGACGGCGGTTCGTTTAATTACACAATCGAAGATAACGTCACGCCGATCTCACGTCCACAGCACATGTCACCGTTGATCGCCTGCAGGCGGGCCACAGCGAGCTCGACGGCACCAGCGCGAATGAAATCCTCATCGGCACGACGTCGGCCGATACGCTCGTCGGCAACGGGGGCAGCGATATCCTCGTTGGCAATGGTGGCGCCGACCACTTCCTGTACAACGCGACAACGGACGGCGGCACGATCCTAAATCAGGCGGGCGCCGACCACATTCTCGACTTCAACCGGCCCGAGCGATTCGATCGATGTTTCGGCGTCTGCCTTCGGCGGCGGACTTGTTGCCGGGAATGATGCAAGCGGCATCTTCGGCAGCAGTGCAAACGACAACTTTGGAAGCCCCACCGAGCGCTTCCACTTCAACACCAGCACGCACACCCTGCTCTACGACTCCAATGGTAGTGTGGCTGGCGGTACCCAGGTCGCGCTTGCCGTGCTCGAGCACGCCGCCTCCGTGGATGCCACGCAGATCCACGCGGTGGCCTAACCGCGGTCGGTCCGACCAGTGACATTAGAACCCGCCCGATCGTTTCGGGCGGGTTTTTTCTTTCTAGAAGCCGCCGACTTAGGCGGCCTCTCCATTTCGTAGCGAGAGTAACTTGGGATTAATTGCCGCCCAGACTTTGGTCCCGCAGCAACTGAAAACGTATGTTCGGATCGGGATCTGTGCCGAGATACTGCCCCTCCCATCCAACCATTTCACGCGTTTGTTGGGGTTGGAAAGCATACGCGTTGGAATACGTCACCTTTGCTTTGTGAGTTTTGCTGGCAGCAAGTGCCGGACCGGCCATCAAGGTGGCCGCAGCAACGACTGCGGAAAGAAGTTTTACTTTGTTCGAGGTCATGGAGACACCTTTCGCTTACGCCCCTCCGTCGCAGATAGCAGGCCATTGCGATCGCAATACGGGTCGGCAATTCACATTGGTTTGTTATTCTTCCAATATAATTGATGGAATAAGGTGCCGCACGGTGTAGTCGCGCGCGGTATCATTTTGCTTGTCGTAGAACCCACCGATTTAGAAGGCCGAATACACGAGTCGGCGTGGGCCTGGGCGGCTTGTTTCGATAGGAAGAAAGCTGACAATCCTTCCACAGTGGCCCAAACTCACGTCTGGTTCGATATCATGGAGTTTGCAATGACGGATCAGCAGGGCAACGCTAACACGAGGTCATCACTCGCGTCGCTCGAACCGACAAAGTCCGGCGCCAAATACACTGTGCGTACCCGCTGCCCGCAGTGCGGCCGTGAGCACATCACTGTCTTTCGGCTGCGGCATGTGTCCGACAGCTTCTTTGTGCAGTTGGGCCACTTCTTTCGCTACGCGAGGCACTTCGACTTCCAGCGCTTGCGCTGGTGCACAAACTCGGGGCGGCATCCGAAATGGAGTGCCTCTTAAGCCGTTCGCTATTGGCCCTTAGCGCGCATTTCAAAAGCGGACAGAATTCCGGTCGACATGATCGGCTGGAGGAACGCGGACAATGCTGCTCGAGTGGCGTTATTGCCGTATCGATTTGCTGCCGTGGCGCGGCACAATCCCGAAGCCACCAAACGGGATGATCAGCATCGGGCCTTGTGGATCATCCGTGACCGTCACGGTCCAACGACGCCAGTCAGGCTCGTGGGTGGTGGCCAAACGGGAGCTCATCATCACCATATGCGCAAGCCGCTTGGCTCTCGTATGCGCGACGGCAATGTCGGCGAGATCGTACCCGATGTTATCTCGGAAACACTCGTCGCCGTTTGACAAGTGAAAATAAAACCTCGGCATGGCCGTTCCCCTCGGTCCCCACCGATCTTGAACGCTACATCACCGATGCTCGCTCGCTGTGGTAGCGCGCTGACACCTGCGCTTAACGTTGACGGGCTGCATTTGATTGAATTTGCAAATATCTCTACGCCGCCGCCTGAACGGATGCGGCTCGTTGCGTAGACCGCCTTTCCTGAGCTCGCCCTAAACCCACCGAGAGAACAAACCATCCAGCCACCACGGGCAGCGAGCAAAGAGCAATTGCGCCGAGCTTGAGTCCCAATGCTTGCATGCTGTCGAAGATCCAGCCTGACAACGCGTCCGAGCCGCGATAGACGACAACGTCGACCAGATTTTTGGCTTTGTATTTCTCCTCCCGGGTTACCACCGTGAAGAACAATTGGCGCGCAGGGTTCGCAATTGCGAAATTCATCCAGCGCTGCACAACCTGAACCGTAACCACGACAACGAGCGTCGGCATCACGGCCAGGGCAGCAAAGCCTACAATATAGACAGCCGGCAATGCTGCTGCCGCGAGTCCCGTGCCGACGCGTTTAAGCAGCTGGCCCGTGACGAGCAATTGCGTCATCAGCGTGAGCAGGCTGACCGCGAGATCAATGCTGGCAAAAATGCGAGTTTGGAGTCCGGCGGTTTTGACTGCCTCGGAAACAATGTGTGCCTGTTCGAAATAAATGATAGTCGCAGCATACGACAGCAGGGCGACCCAAGTGCCAATACCCAGCATATATGGCGAGCGTACGAGCTCGGGGATCGCCGCGAACGCACTCCCACCGATACTTTCCACCGTTGTTTTCGATCGGGTGTGTACCAGCGCCGCGCGCTCAAGGCGGTAAACGCAAAACACCGCCAGCTCGAGGAACACAGCGGCTGCGATCATCAGGTTTACTGGCCCCAAAGGGACAGAAAGCCAAATCGTGATGATCGGGCCTAACAACGCACCCGCCGTACCACCGGCACCAATAAACCCAAATAGACGCTTGCCCTGTTCGGACGTGAACAGGTCAGCCATGAATGACCAGAAAACCGCCACGGCGAATAAATTAAATACACTGACCCAAACAAAAAATACCCGCGCGACGATAACGGTTTCTATCTCGAAGGTTAGCAACACCCAAAACAATATGAGATTGGCGACGAAGAAGTGGTAGACAATCGGGATGAACCGCGCGCGCGGCAACCGCGCGACTAAAGCCCCGTAAAGGGGCTGCGCTGCAAGCAGCGTGACGAACGTGGCGGTGAATAACCATGCCAGGTTCTTTACGCCACCTGCGATACCCATCTGATCGCGCAGCGGCCGCAGCACGTAGTAGCCGGCGAGCAGCATGAAGAAATATGCGAACGACCACAGCGCCGCTGCTCGTTCTTGCGGCGTCGCCGGCATGACGCGCTTCAACCAGCGTTCACACCAGTTCATGGCAATGAGAGTTTCTGTTTAAGCTCCGCGGCCGATACTGATTGCCCATAGCCCGGTTGTCCGCGCTGGAAGCGCCGGGCATCTGCCAACTTACCGACAACAACTGGATCAAATCCCGCGTCGCGTACAAGGCTCGCCGCGACTTGGACAGCCTGCGCATCGTCGCCCGCAATCGGAATGGCAAGCTTTGGATCGGGGCGGTTCGCCTCGCGCGCAAAGATCATGTACGACATCGTATTGAATGCGCGCACGATCCGCGCATCTGGAAAATATTTCTGCGAGGTTACGCCGATGCCATTTTGCTCGACCTCGTCGGCGATGGCGCCATCGCGCGTCGATACTGCATTGCAGGCGTCGAGCATCACTTTGCCCTTCATTGCGGCGGAATAATCCTTGCCGATCTGCGGGATCGCGCCATACGGCACAGCGATGAAAAGGACCTCGCCAAACGCGATCGCCTGCTCGACGGAGCCCGCTTGTGCAAGGCTGCCAAGCTT
The DNA here is from genome assembly GCA_963743405.1 of uncultured Alphaproteobacteria bacterium. Lineage (GTDB taxonomy): Bacteria > Pseudomonadota > Alphaproteobacteria > Rhizobiales > Xanthobacteraceae > Pseudolabrys. Next base: position 324,757 of record CAVUPX010000012.1, read on the forward strand.
TGTCACCATATCCTTCAGCTCATCTGGATGGCGTGACGAAAACATTACGGGGTGGCCACTCTTGATCCACAACCCGCCGATCGTACTACCGATGTTGCCGGCACCAATGATGCCGATACGAGAGGGTGAGCTACCTTGGGCGAACAGGCGTACCGGCTGCAAAACTGCGCTCAACATCAGCATGCCGCCAGTGCTCAGCAGCACGCGACGGTCGACTTGTGGAAAGTGTTCTGTTGCATCGAAGGCTCCCGCATAGCGACTACACAATATTATTTTCACATTCTTACAGGGTACGGCGCCGGACGCTCCTCACGGTAGCGTGAGTTTCTTGAGTACCAAGTCATTTGAGCACAAAAACCAGCCCACGAGGAACCAGCAGCGATCGGCTCTTATGGTCACTGAGCGGACATCGCTCTCGCATCGCGAAATGTCGGCTTAGACCGAAGGCGGGCACCGAGTAACAGTGCCGCCGGACGAAAGTAATATGGCAAAATGGAACCCTTCACAAATCGGTGTGGTCTATCGATTTTATTTTTGGCGGATAAGTAATACGTCGTATCGTTTGCACGAGCGGGGGGTCCCGGAACGTGAGAGGGCTTCGCATGATCCGACGGTTTTTGGCAGGTGTCGCCGCTTCGTATCTCTTGATCATCGGGTCGACGGCTCCAGTAGACGCCCAGTCCTACTTGCCGGCACCTACCTTCGGGTATTCAGCTGTCCCCAATTACGCGCCACGGGCACCACCAACAGGCTATGCCTCGCAAGGATATCAATGGAGATACGAGCGCGGAGCTGCCGATTGGCGTAACGATACTTGGCGGGAAGATCGGTTCGATCAAGACTGGCGCAACAGAAATTGGCAAACGCGGCGTGAACTACAGGACTGGCGAGAGCGCGAGGACTTTGCAAAGAGCCGAACACCTAACAACCCGTATGAGCGGGGCTATGTGGAATGTGGCAAGGGCGCAGCAGGATTATCGGGGCCTTGTGGCGACTATGCAACTGTTGGAAAAAAATCAGAGTCCACTGAAGGAAATGAAAACGCGCCCGGTGACGGAAATGAAAAGGGCCGCAGCGGCAATCGGCAATTGACAAGAGGGGTTGAAGATTGCGGCCATGGCTCCGTTTGGAGGCGATGTCAGTAACGGAAAAACTTCAACGCCTGTGTCTCAAATTTCCGCTATTGGGGGTAAAGCGGACATCGCGATGAGAAGCCTTAGCGCTTGTGTAATAGCGGAAACGCCAATTCCAGTGTTTGAATATCTTGCGATGTCAACGTCAGTGAGAGCGCGACGGCGTTCTCCTTCACATGCGCTACCGAACCGGATTCGGGAATTGCAATGACATTGCCGTTGCGCATGGTCCAGGCCAGTGCCACAGCGGCCGGCGAGCAACCGTGTGCTGCACCAATCCGTATAAGCGTGGGATCACGCAGGAGATTGGCGCCGGTGCCGCCGAGCGGCGAATAAGCCATCACCGGCATGCTGTGCTGCTCGCACCAAGGCAGCACGTCGCTTTCAATACCACGGTCGCCGAGATTGTAAGGGAGTTGATTAGTCGCGCAGCGATCGCCCTTTGGAACGCGGAACAGGTTTTCCATGTCGCTGACCTTAAAATTGGAGACGCCCCAGGCGCGAATCTTCCCTGCGTCGCGTAGTTTTTCGAACGCGGTGACGACGCTGGAGATGTTGGTGGCCCCATTGGGCCAGTGCAGCAGATAGAGATCGAGATGATCAGTGCCGAGACGGGCGAGGCTTGCCTCGCAGGCGTGCGCAACGCCGTTTCCCGCCACATGATTGGGCCACACCTTGGAGACCAGGAAAACGCGATCGCGCTGACCAGCGATTGCGCGGCCGATGAATTCCTCGGAGCCGTAGACTTCCGCGGTGTCAATCAGCGTCATGCCGAGCGAAATACCAGTGCGGACCGCTTCTTCTTCATCGCCTTGAGGACGTTTTCCTTTCCCGAGACCCGCAGAGCCCTGGCCCAACGCCGAGACAACAGTACCGTCGCGAAACTTTACCGTGCGCCCAGTTGAGGCTACGCCAGAAGCCGCATCAAGAGCCGATGCACCTGACGCCGTTGCAAACGAGCCCAGCGCCACACACAGTCCATTGAATTCACGCCGGTTGAACGATCTCATTCTGTCCTCTTCGCTATAGGGCCCTTCACCACACCAATCGTGAAGGCTGCGGCTACGCAGTCAAGACCCACATACCTGCTTGCACGCGCCGCCGATCTGATCAACTGCCCCAGACCGACTGTTTTTGCTTCGCAGTTTTTCTCGTTCAGCAGAGCCAGCTCGCCAATAAGAGCGGCAATCGGCCAGCGTTGTGGCACCACGCTGAAGCGACTGCCGCCCAGGTTCCCCTCTACTGGTGAACCCAGTGACGAACTCGGGGGCGACAGGCTTTGTTCCGGTACTGAGCTACCAAACGCAAATCTTGTGACTGGAATCACAGTGGGAACTCGCAAGCGCATGTAGATCGAATTCACGATCTTCAATTTGGGAGGGAGTCATGTGGAATCGAAGAACAGCGGAAAACGCGCAAGAGGTGTTTGCAATCACACTCGTTGTCTGTGCCCTGGTCTTTTTGTCCGCCGTAATTCCGGCTTAAGCCGCGCAGCTCATTATGATGGCAGGAGAAGGCCGCCGCGCTGGCGGCCTTTTCTATTTCACCCGTTTTGAAATCCGCCATCGCTTGCTCGTTTGTGGCCGCGCTTGCTGGACAAACATCTGACACCGAAAACCAGCCATTTCGTGACTTTGCGCACGCCGATTTCTAATCGGTCACTTCGGGCAAAGTGGACATGACGTTTGCACTGCACACGTCTGCTTTTGACCCAAAGCGGACATTGCGCTTGATAGAAACGTCCTGCCGCGGACATAAGCTCAATCGCGAACCTACTTTGATACGGGGCAATCTGAATGTGGGAGACGCGTGCCGAATGCGCAGGCTTGCAGCCGCTGTCGGCGTCTGCCAAGACCGCAGATTGCCAGCTTCGCCACGTCGGTAACGTCGCCATCGGTGAAGCGCGCGTCGTCAAGAGCAACGAGCTGTCCGCTAGGGGGGTAGCAGGCCTCTCGCCGAAACTAAAAGTTTCTGCGAATACGTTTTTTATGTCCGAATTGGACGATAACGGTCAATTTTGGAGCAGCTCCGTACTATCATCTTTAAGGTGCTTGCGATTTCAAAGGCTTATATGACGTAGCTCAGGTCATCGGAGGAGCTTTCGTTTGCCACACGCCCTAATGTGGTGCTATCTTACTTTTTGTGGCGGTAGATGTAGATATGGGCGCCTTGCGCCTGCAAGGAGTTGATTAGAACTGAGTACTCGGTTGCACCCACTCGGTGAGCGGTTTAGGCGTGTTTCACGCACCTGTGCGTAAAGGGAACCTTACTGGCAGTCACGCTTGCTGGCGAGCGGTCCCAGCGCAAGCCAACTCGATCAAATTCTTTAGCGGCACTACCGGCTACGGTGGGCCATTCGAAATGGATCGGGTTTGGCTGATGATCAGTCCATACGAAAGCAACAAGACCGCTTGTCGCTGGTGGCGGGAGCGGTAACTGTAGCGGCAATGCCGATGTGCATGCCGCTGCAAATGTCGCAATATCGTTCATCGGTGGTATTACTGCTGCCGGAAGCGGTGGCACCGGCATCGGGGCTTGGTACGATTTATCGCCAAACTTCGGCGGCATGGGTGTTGGCCCAACGAGCGGGACTCCTGATGACGCCGACGCAATCGCTGGCACCGACATTCTGCACATTCACTTTAATTCGGCTGTGCAGTTGACGGGCGTGGCTACGTTGTTTGACCCCGCACACGCTCCGTTCGGGGCAACGCTGACAACGTCAAGCACGTTCCTGCTGAGTACGACGCTGGCGGGTCTGTCATCGTCGTCCGTGAACTTCATCACGGCAAACTTTGGCTTGCTGAACTTGGCATCCAGCCAAGATTTCTACTTTGAAGAAAACGGCACCTACAATCCGGCGTTCTACGTCAGCGGGCTGACTTTCATTGGTGGTCTGGGTGGTGGTGGTAGAACGGGACGCCAATTCCCGGAGCAGTGTGGTTATTCGGCACAGTGATCGCGGGCGGCGCGGGCTATGGACGCTGGCGCAAAAAGCGCAAAGCTGCGGCGGTCGCTTGATCGCTCAAAAATATCAGATTGGATTTCGGAGAGACCGCCACGAGGCGGTCTTTCTTTTTGCGCGCCAATTAGGAATGCCGCTATTGGCGCAAAGCGGACATGGCTTCAGGACCTGGGTCACTAATCAACAGGTCGTGAATGTACCGGCGCAATGGTTGCGGAAGCACGTTTTATTGGTTTCTGACGTGGGGTGCTACCGATTTCGACTTAAATTCTATCAATCTAGGCAAGCACATTTTAAATCGCCAAAAACTAGAGTTGGAGCGCGCCAACATTTCTGAGCTGGCGTAAGCGCCCGACGGAGTGCCTATGTACTTCCGCCCTAACTACACCCCGCCTGTCAGCTGCGCCAAATGTGGCGAGCGGCTGTTCGTGCCGGAAGCATCCGAATACCTCGAGGCGAACAACGTGCGGCATCGCTGGAAATGCGAACCTTGCGGCTGCTCCTTCGAGACTACCGTTTGCTTTAGCGCCCAGCGGGGGCGGCGTCGGTCCGACCAGCAACGACCCTTAAGTGCGACGCGTGGGTCATGGTGGTGAATCGCGACCGCGTATCAGGAGGCGAGCCATGCGCGAACTAGTTGGAAAAATACCGACTAAAGATCCCAATATCACAGAGGTGGTCTATCTCTCCGAGATTGTCCGTTGCCTTGAATGCCAGCGGACAGTGCCGGTGGGTATTGAGGTGGTTACGGTCGAAAGGAATGATGACTCCAAGAAGGTTATTCGGCGCGTGTGCTACTGCCGCGGACATGGTTTTGGCTACGAAACGAAGGCGCAAAGTCTGCCGATTCGTCCCCATGCTCAATCCGAAAGGCCGGTGCTCCGTGTCAATAATCCAGCCTGGCATGATTTAAATTCCAAGGCGAACCAAAACGCGAATGTGTGCTGACATTTCGTTCGCGCACTCTAGTCCGCTTTCGAGGGCAAAGCGGACAACCCAGTCACTATTACCAAATGCCAGCTTTTGGCGCTTAGCGACAGGCCCGCGCTATCCGACTTGTCGCCGCAAAAGCCGCGGCGCATGATCGCGGCGCTGGGGGCATACATCCCATGGAGGGATCTTATGCCGACATTCATGCTGTCGATGAATTTTACCGACCAAGGAATTCGCTCGATAAAGGACGGACCAAAGCGCGCGCAAGCCGCCCGCGATCTCGCCAAAAAGGTGGGTGTCGAGATCAAACATCTTTACCTCACCAGCGGCGAGAGTGATCTTGTCTCTTTCGTCGAAGCGCAGAATGGCGACAACGTCGCGAAGTTCGTTTTAGCGCTTGGCTCGCTGGGCAATGTGCGCACTCGTACAGCCCGCGTTTGGTCGGCGGAAGATTACATGAAGCTCGTCTCGGAACTGCCTTGAACGATCCCGCCGCGCAGCGGACATCACTCGGACATGCAGCGCGCACTCGGTTAGTGCCCTAGTGGGCCGCCGGCCTTCTTCCAGGCGTCGATGCCGCCCTGGATGTGGCAGGAGGTCGTCAGCCCGGCATCCTGTGCTGCCTGCACCGCCATGGCCGAGCGCTCGCCGAAGGCACAGTAGAACACGATACGCTTGCCGGTCGCGGCCGCGAGCTCCTGCAGCATGCCGCCGGCGCAAATATGTTCCGGCAGCGCCGGGTAGGGCGCGTGCAGCGAGCCCGGGATGACGCCGTGCTTTTCCCGCTCGCTTTTCTCGCGCAGGTCGACAATGGCAACGTCGGAACGGCCGCGTAGCGCGATCGCTTCGGCGGCCGACAGCGCCCAGCCTTTTTTGGCGATCGCGTCCTGGTGCAGGCCGACATGCATGTTGGCCGGCACCGCCACGTCCATCATCTTCGGGTTGGGCAGTTTCAGATTGTTCATCAGATCGACATATTCGTCGATCGATTTCACTTTGAGCCGCGGGTTGAACTGCTTCTCTTCGCCGATGGTCGAGACCGTGTCGCCTTTGTAGTCGTGGGCCGGATAGACCATGGTCTCGTCGGGCAGCTTGAGCAGCTTATTGAAAAGCGATTCATATTGCGCGCGCGGGTCGCCGTTCTGGAAATCGGTGCGGCCGGTGCCGCGGATCAGCAGCGTATCGCCGGTGAACACGCGATCGGCCCACAGGAACGAATAGGAATCGTCGGTGTGGCCGGGCGTGTAAAGCACGTCGAGACGCAGCCCCTCAATCTCGACGCGGTCGCCCTCGGCAACCCGCATGGAGACGACATCGGCGTGGGTGTGCTCGCCCATTACGGTGATGCAGTGGGTGCGGTCGCGCAGCGCGCCGAGCCCGGTGACATGGTCGGCGTGCAGATGCGTGTCCACAGCCTTGACCAGCTTGAGGTCGAGCTCGCGGACCAGCTGCAAGTAGCGGTCGACGCGCTCCAGCACCGGATCGATGATCAGCGCCTCGCCGCCGTGCCGGCTGGCGATGAGATAGGTGTAGGTGCCCGAGGTGCTGTCGAACAGCTGGCGGAAGATCATGGCGCCTCCTGATGTTCAACTTAGCAAATTACGTGGGTGCTACGACTTTTGTGCAGTGCATACATCTGACACCGGATTCGACCTATTTCGCGGCTTGTGCACGCCGTTTTCTGAATGATTTCAGTCAGTGGTGAAAATGCTGCGGTGCACTTCGTGTCCTCGGTGCGTCACTGTCGTATTCGTGTGTCGCAGGGCCGGGCCTTCGCCGTGGGACTATTGGTCCCAACGGCGTCGCTGGACAAAGGCTGAGAGTCTCGTCCCGCTTTGGCGTGTGGGACTATTGGTCCCACCAGACCTTAGCCGGGACTATTAGTCTCACCGCCGGGACCGGGCCTTCGCCGGGGACTATAAGTCCCACCGGCGCCGCCTCGCGGCAAAAATATTGAACTTGGACCACAGGGCTGGGCCTTCGCCGTGGGACTATGAGTCTCACCGGCGCCCGCGGGACAAACTTAGAGACTCTCACGCCTGTGGCCACGATCGTCACAAACCGAAAGTCGGCGGGGTAGGGCGCTATTGACGGAACGTCTTAACAGCGAATTGCTACAATACCCGAGGCGGCCTCGTCTGGCCCACTGCCGACTAAATATCTAGGCAACGCGTGATAGCCGGAAGCACCATTGAGGAACGCCTCGCTTTCGCCCGCGCGCATGTCGAGTGGGGTCGTGGGGTAATCGCCCGACAGCAGCAGTACGTCAAAGAGCTTAGGGAAAGCGGCCGCGACACTGAAGCAGCAGCGAAGCTACAAGCAGCAGCAAAGCTACTAGCGGTATTCGAACGCACGCAGAAAGTCTTTGAGCACGACTTGGCCGACCTCGAAAAGCGGCGCTGGGCACTACAACGCTCTTCGCAGGACCCGGCTCCGGGCGGGCCTGAGCCGGGGACTATTAGTCCCACCGGTGCCGCGGGACAAAGCTGAGAGCCTCGTGTCCCGTTGGGTGTGGGACTATTGGTCCACCACACGTCGTTGTACTTGCAATTGTTTCTCTCGCCTAACCAAGCTTTTCATTGATTGGATAGCTCGCGGCAAAAATATTGAACTTGGGCATAGGGCCGGGCCTTAGCCGTGGGACTATTAGTCTCACTGGCCCTGCTAAACAAAACTTCGAGCCTCGTCATGCCTAGGGGGGACTAATAGTCTCACCGGCGCCGATGGACAAAGCTGAGAGCCTCGTCCCGCTTGGGTGTGCACTATTGGTCTGCGACGGTCTTACTGTTTGCGCTTATCAATTCCCGAATGTTCGCTATTTAGGCCTTTGTGGCGCTCTATTGGCTCATGGCAAAAAGCACCATAATGTCTCGGGAGCTGAGGCTGGTTAATAATTCTGCGCGCGGGTTGGCCTGATGACACAGTATTTGCTCGGGCAAGTCGATGGCCGTCAGTCTGCTTCTCTTAAATTGTCGCGCGGTTGGATTTATTCGTTAGTCATGACCATTGCGCTAGCCATCGCCTATTTCCTGGCGGCGCGCCTTAGTCTTATCCTTCTCACCGAGCCTGACGGCGTCGCTGTTTTTTGGCCGGCCGCGGGCGTTTCTGCTGGCGCGTTGATAGCTCTTGGGCCGAGGGCACGGTTGCCGGTCATCGCAGGCACGATGGCGGCGACGGTTGCGGCCAATCTTCTGGGCGATCGCAACATCGGCAGTGCCATCGTTTTCGCCCTATGCAACGCTGGCGAAGCGGTGCTCGTGGCCGCTCTCATCGAACGCCACTTTGGCGCGTCGTTCAGTCTGGACAAGCCGCGCAACGTTCTCGGACTGCTTGCGGCGACGATTGTCGGAGCTGCCGTTTCGGGGGTCGGTGGAACAATCGGGTTCGAATTATTCCACACGTCCTCTGTGCCTGCTCTGACGATCTGGCACCATTGGTTTGCGTCCGACGCACTTGGTATTATCACGGTTGCACCGCTCCTGATCGGACTGGTTCAAGCGGTGCGCGATCCGCCGCCACGCAGCGAGGTTTTCGAAGGCGCCGTGGTATTGGCCATACTAACCTTCGCGAGCGGTCTCATTGTTCTATTGCCGCGGGAGCTATGGGTGACCGTGGTGCCCACTGCATTGCTCTTCCCATTGCTGCTGTGGATTACCGCGCGCTGCAGACCGGTCTTCGCTGCAGGGGCCGCATTCGTCGTTGCGCTGACGGTCGTTTCGACAACCACGTTCGGGATTGGCATTCTCGGTGATCCAAACCTCCCGATTATGCAGCGGGTCCTGTGTGCTCAAGCCGGTCTCCTGACGGCATCGCTCTGCGCCTTGGTTCTTGCCGCGTTGTTCGCAGAGCGAAAGTCAAATGAGGCTCGCCTCGCTCACTCGAACCTCATGCTGGAGCGCGAACGGGACAATAAATTGATGAATGTGCAGGCGGCGACTGCCACGATGGCTCATGAGGTCAAACAGCCTCTCACAGTCATCTCGTTGAAGGGCGAAGCGGCGCAACGGCTTCTCAAGCATGCGCAGCCCGACCTTGAAAAGGTGCGGTCCGCTTTGGTCAGCATCGTTGCCAACAGTCATCGTGCCGGCCAGCTATTGAATAATACCCGTGCCTTGTTTGCGAGATCCGAAAAAGGGCACAACTCAATCGACGTAAACAAAATTGCTTTGCAGGTGTTGCGCCTTCTTCGAGAACAATTGAAAGCCGAGGGTGTTATGACCCAGGTTGAATTGGCCTCCGATCTACCGCTTGTCGTGGGCCATAAGGGGCAACTGCAGGAGGTCGTGATAAACCTTTTTCAAAATGCCATTGAAGCAATGGGAGCCATCAAGGATGGCCCCAGGATGCTGCAGTTGAGAACGAAGCGCCGTGGCGATGATGCAGTTGTTATTGAAATTGAGGAACTCGGGGCCAGGAATTGATCCGGCAGACCTGAACAGCATATTTGATGCATTTTTTACAACGAAATCGCACGGAATGGGTTTGGGATTGGCCATTTGTCGCTTGATTATTGAGCGTCACGGCGGGCGGCTTTCGGCGTCGTCGGACGGCACAAATGGGACGCTGTTTGAGGTCATTCTGCCGACACCCGAACTCCAGCCGGATAATGCTCGCGCATTGCGCGTGGGCGATGACATAGCGACGGCGAAATAGCAGCTACCAAATTGGATTTGGCGACACTTAGCGCACATTTCAATCGCATTCCGAATGTCCGCTTTCGGGGCTAAAGCGGACATCACGTTTCATTCAATCGATCGTGAACCATTGGCGGTAAGTTCGAACCGCTCGAAGCAAAAGGTCAGGCGATGGCCATCCGATTGCCAGACTGTGGTCACGTTCACGAGTGAATTTAGTGCCGATCGAAACAGCACGTGAGGTGATTAATGATCGGCAGAGAAGAAGCTGTGTATTTTGATCCTGAGACCGTCACCTTTTTGAGGGAGACTCTTGACGACGCTTGGGCCTGCCTTTCGCCGGAATTGCAGGCCAAGATGCAGAAGACCGCGCTGGCCGAACGCATCCTTAAATCCGCAGCGCGCGGCGAGCGCGATCGAAAGCGCTTGCGTGCTGCTGCACTGGACCTTGCCGCCTAAGCGGTCTGCTCGGCTGGCGCAGGCAGCGGAAGCAAGATCGCCTGATAAGTTTATTTGTGGCCGGGAAGCCCTCGAGCGAAAACGCTCGGGGGTTTTTCGTTGATGCAGATGTCGCGTGATGATGTGGCGATGACGCCAGAGGACGGGCCCACAAGCTGCCGAGAATGCGGGCTCATTCGGGGGTTGAAATCCAACGCCATCGCCGAGGGCAACCATGGCTGAGTCGGTCGCGGAGTCTGAGGTATCATGGGACGTGTGATCTGACACCAAGGTTATTGAAGCCAGCCAACAAAAGGCGCAGCGTAGCCTTGGGTGGGCGTCTTTTAGGACGTTGAGAGATGACTGAAATGAAAACCAGGTGGGCCATCGCACCTGCTTTGTTGGCGCAGGAAGCGCAAAACGTTCCCACTCAATCAAAACGTTCGGCGCGGGCAATGAAAACGACGGCCAAAAAACATCTGCTGGTCGCGCTATGCGCATTTGTTGCTTTGACGACGGGTAGTCAAACACCACAAGCGGCACCTCTGTTTTCTATCACGGGGGTGCCACAGAATGGTTTTACTTATGGTACTGCTCCGGGCGACGACAACGTCATCAATTTCGACGTGGGTCGACCAGCACCGGATCAACGGTCGTCGATACGGGCGCGGCTCCGTCGACCTGGCTAGGGTCGGGGCTTAATCAAAACAATGTTCTCGTCAATTCGTTCGTTTCGGTTAGCGGATCGGACCCGACCCATGGTTATACGATCAGCTGGACTTACGTGGGTTCGGAATCGGATAACACCATTCAGTTTGCTGTCCCAACCAACCCCAATGTTTTTAACAATGGCGCGACCACAACCAACGATGACGATCGCAATAATAGTTGCACAACATGCCAGCCTGGGCATGTGGTGAACACGTCGACCGTGCCGATGGGTTCGACAACGTACTTTAACGACGGGACGAATATTCCGGCATTTACGCTCACCGATATTCAGTGGTGCTGGCGGCACGGTCACCAATGGCGGGGACAATCCGGTTCCGAAGGCCTTTGGAGCAAATTTGATATTCTCCTACGCGAACTTTGATGGCAGCAATTATACGCTGACCAGTGACCGGGCGGCGTGGGTTGTCTTCGCCTTTAACGACAATGGATTCGGTGATGACGACCACGATGACTTTGTTGGCGTGATGGGGCTACGTTGAATGTGGAGGTTGCGTCAAACTCTCGCAACAGACCCCGCTCCCCGCAGCTCTCCCTCTCTTCGCCACCGGCCTCTGTGCGTTGGGTCTGCTTGGATGGCGCAGGAAGCGGCAGCTTGCTAGTTATTCGTAAGCTGACAGCAGAAGGTAGCGAATTGCATCATTTTAATTGGACGCCCGGGATCGGCGATCCAACAATTGGGGGCTGGATTACAGTCGTATTGTATTTCCTGGCCACGGTCAGTTGCTGGATAACGTCACGCCACGTCAAAACAAAAGAACGGCGACTGTGGGCCGCCATTACATTTCTATTCCTCTTTCTCGGAATAAATAAGCAACTTGATCTTCAATCAGCGCTTACAGAACTGGGCCGCGTGTTCGCTTACGCGCAAGGCTGGTACGGGCAGCGCCAGATCGTTCAATTGGTTTTCATTGTGTTCGTAGCAATCGCCTGCGTGTTGGTTTTTGCAACACTGCTGGTCTGGACATCTAATTCGTCCTTTCCGACGTGGCTCGCTTTGGCGGGCACAACGGTAGTAATCGGATTTGTGCTCATTCGTGCGGCGTCATTCCATCATATTGATCGCTTTATCGGAAATACTGTCTTGGGCGCTCGCTGGAATTGGATATTGGAAATGGGCGGCATCTGCGTGGTGCTGTTGGCCAGCGAGTGGCGCAGGCGGCGCGGCGTCCTAGTAAACGCACTATGCGGCCTTATCAGCCGCGCCTTGAGTACATATTTAGGGTGGTGCCGGTCGCTGACGGCCCGTTGGGGCAATGAGGCATGCGTCCGTCCCCACTGATAGCAGCCTCCGCCGTCGACGGCCGGCACTACTTCATGCGTGAGGAACTCGCCAGAAACGTGGCGTCGGCCAAGAAAGACCAAACTCAGCCTTGAAATCTGCCATCTCAGTGAGCCTCCTCACACGTGAAACGCGGGCAAAATCATAGTTTGTCACCATGAGACAGATGAACTCCAAGCAATTGGAGGTGCCCATGGCGAACGTTTTTACAGACTGGACGAGCCGGACGGTTATCGCGGCGCGTATCGCGGAAGAACGGCGAAACCCGGTCGAAAGCTGGAACGAACTGACGGCCCCGGAGGATTACGACCTGTCCCTCGACAAGATTGAGTACCAGATAAGGCCCGCGAAGTGGCCTTGGCTTGTCTACATCATCTGATCGAAAGCAACAGGCCAAGTTTGTTTCGCGCTGGTCATTTCATGAATGTCCGCTATTGGCACAAAGCGAACATCGCAAGTCGAGGAATTTCATGCGTTTGCTCGCAGCGTTTGTAGGATCGATTGTAGGCTGGAGATCAGCTTGATCAGAAAGTACTATCTCTCAGGATCTTGTGCGCGAGTTTGGTACTCATCATCTCCGCCGGCAAAAAAGTATGAGTCCTGCAGAAACGCGATTGTACGTTATCGGCGATATCCATGGTCGACTGGATTTGCTCGAGCAACTCATTGAGCTGATTAATCGCGATATCAAATCGCGTGAAGGCGAAGCCGTCATTGTGACTCTCGGCGACTACGTCGATCGCGGTCCGAATTCCAGCGGTGTTCTTGATCGTTTAGCGAATAATCCGTTCGAGGGTCGATATGTCGCCCTCAAGGGAAATCACGAGGCATTGCTCGAGGCGTTTTTGGACAACCCAGCGGTTGTTGGCCCGGACTGGTGGCGCCTGGGTGGTCTGGAAACGGTGAAATCGTTCGGAGTTGCGATCAGACCTAAAATGAGGCGCGCCGATTTAAAACGAATGGCCAAGCAACTGGGTGAAGCAATAACATTGAAACAGTCAGAGTTTCTGAAGTCGCTGAAGACTTCACTGGTGTTTGGAGGCTACTTTTTATGCCATGCCGGTGTTCGACCCGGGATTTCATTGGAGCTTCAAAGCGAAGCAGACCTGTTATGGATCCGCGACGAATTTCTCAGCAGCGAAACGGATTTCGGCAAAGTTGTCGTTCACGGCCATACGCCGAGGCGTGAGCCGGAAGTCTTAGCAAACCGAATCAATATTGATACCGGCGCCTACACCTCGGGGCGTTTGACGTGCGTTTTGCTGGATGAATGCGGGCACCGGTTTATCGCGACGGGATCGGCCCCATCGGCGGCGGGCTAATGGGCCAATTACCGCAATGGTTTGGCCGCGGTCGGGCACCAGTCGTTAACTGATTTGCAGAAGCCTAGTGGTCGGGGGAAATCCCCTCGGCAGCCATTGCGGTGATTCAGGGGCTCTTTACAAATTGTAGATAGCGTCGTGGGCAATTCGTGGGGCAGGGGCCAAGAATTGGCTGAACGCGATGATATTCCATTTTTTAGCTGGTGCGGTGACTGGGTCGGTCTTTAAGACGCGCACCCTGTTGTTAGTCATGTCTTTCGTCTTGGGCGAAGCCGGACTTCTCGCGCTCGTAGACCCAAGCCATGTGGGGCTTTGGGTGGTCGTCAATTTAACGGCGACACAAGTCGGCTATCTGTCCGGCGTTTTGGGGCGTGCTACCCTCGAACAGGCGGGGTATTCGCTACCGCCTGTCGATGTACGCTGGCCCTAACGAAGGCTGGCCATCCAATTCGGCGGCCCGGCCCGGCAATCAATCACTTCAAGCGAACCTGGGCCTCGCCCGTAGAAGCAGGCAACAGCGCTTGCAGGCCTATATTCGCATGGGATTTGCCAAAGCTCGCCGCGCCAATTCGAGAAGTAGCACGCATCCGGTTTGATGAGTGAGCCGATGGTTGCACCGGTTGCGGCGCCAATTATGGCGCCAGCCGCAATGGAACCTCCGCCCGTAGCGACCGCTGATGCGACAAGGGCCCCGGCACCCGCCCCAAGGCCTAGCCCAATAAGCGTGGCTCGTTGTTCGTAAGGCATGGAACCGCAACCTGACAAGAATGTTGCAGCGCAAACAGCTAGAATTGCCCCACGCATGATGTCCCCCGCCCAGCCGCAACAATAGCGAATTCTGCCCGAGAGTACCCGTCCAAGCGGCCGATGCCAATGAGGGTGGGGATATTCTTTTGTGAAAAAGCGACCCGCGTGGCCCGCTGGCCACATCGACCGGCAGCCCCAACCCAAATAATGGCTAGAAATGGTGGGGCGACGTCAAGGGGTTAGTAGGCGTTCTCGCCCTTGGCAATTTCTATGATCGTCATCAGGGTAATCTTGAAGTCGAGCGCAAGGCTCCAATTATCAATATACCAGAGATCGAGCTCCAGCCGCTTTTCGACATCGGATACCGTGCAGGTTCGTCCGCGGAAGCCGTTGACCTGGGCCCATCCGGTAATGCCAGGCTTGACGTGGTGCCTGTAGGCATAATTGGCCACGAGCTTGCCGAATTCCGTATCGTGTGCGAGCGCATGCGGGCGAGGGCCGATCACCGTCATATTCCCGCGCAGAACGTTGAACAGCTGCGGCAATTCATCGATGCTGGTACGGCGCAGCCAATAGCCGACGCGTGTGACACGGCTATCCTTGCGTCTGGCTTGCGTGACAGTTTCGCCATCTTCGAGGACCGACATGGTCCGAAACTTCATGATGTAAAATTTTCTGCCGTTAAAACCGGAGCGCCGTTGCCAGAATATTACGGGCCCCGGCGAATCGAGTTTGATTGCAACCGCGGTCATGATGAAAAGCGGGATCAACAAGGCCAACGCACCGGCTGCAAAAATAATATCAAGCACCCGCTTGGTAGCGCGATCAAACAACGTGCGCGGGCCATGCTGCAGTTCAACGGTGACGGTATCGCCGATGGTATGTGACGGCAGCTGGAAGAGATCTGAGGTTGGTCCAACCGGTACGAGATTTACCGGGATTGGGAGCACCCGAAGTTCCGAGAACAATTCTTTGAGCTGTGACCAATGAGCGGGATCGGCACCGACAATAATCTCTTCGATTTTTGAGCCGCGGACCGCCGATATTACTTTTGCGATAACCCGCTTTTGTTCCTGAACATCTTTTGGATCTGCGGGCAAAATAAACTGGTGTGTCGGTTGCAGTCCATGGCGATCGAGAGATTCAAGAATGCCCGACCCCTTCACTGCGTCCCGTTCGGCAATCAGGACAACCCTGCGGCCGGAAAAGCGGCGAACTGACAGACCGTCTGCGAGAACGACACGCCAAATCACACGCTCGCCGATTAACGCTGCAATGCCAAATCCTGCAAACAAGATCGTCGAGCCGCGGGAAAAATTTCCACCAGCTTTCATCGCAAACGCGGCCGCCGCTAAAAAAAGCAATACAGCGAGCCACTTGAACAAAACTCTTTGTATTTGTGATTTGAGATTTAAAAGCTCGGCCGGATCGTAGAGATTCCGAATCTTTCCAAAGCTAACGAACAGAGCTGCAACGACTGCAGCAAGTCCGGCGGCTTGCATGATGTCGCCGGGTCGTCCGGCGGCGCTGTCGTAGAAATACAGGTATTGATAAGCGACGTTGCCGAGTACACCCATCAGCACGATCGTGAATGCATCGACGAACATCGCGATCGGAGCGATCGCGCGGTAGGAAATGCTCCACTGAGGCTGACGGCGCTTTTGATACTTGAGAGACTCAAGCGCAACGGTGTTCGGCGTGCTCAGATGTGGCTTGTGATAATTCATTGATGAGACGCAACGGTTACAGGTTACCAAAAATGCGCAGCACTTTTAGGTACCGTCGTAACGATTTGCCTTGGTTCGAGCCGCCACAACCATTAATTACTCGACTTTTAGTCAATTGTGTATCGGAAGTTTGTATTAATTTTAACAGCCAAATGATGATCCGTCTCGTTTCGGTGGCGGCCCAAGCCTATGAAATATCATACAGATTTGTGCTGGCGGGGGGCAGGGGTCCGCTGCCGTTAATGTGCGCAGCCTATACGTGGCAGGTAATTGGAACTTTCGCGCGCAGCAGTTGTGCGATTCGGCTGGAGACCCTGCGATACGAGCAACGACGGCAATTGCATCAATGAAACCGGCGCTGCACGTTTTGGCGATTAAGCATTCCCGCTAACGTAAATACGAATGAGTTTAGTTTGTCACTCGACTTGAATTCAGTCCTCACTCATAACGTTCTCACTGTCGACAGAATTCCAATCATTGGAGGGATAGCCTCGGCCAAGCCACAAAGCCGAGGCTGTTCTTTTTTCTGACGAAGCGCGGCATCGAGATTCATACGCCACAGCGCACAAATGCTCACGCGAAAGCGTGGCTGCGTCGCAACCAGCGCTCCAGGACAATTTTTTCGGATGACTACGCGGAAAATAACAGCCGCAGTGGCAGCCAGGCAATGACGGCTATCCAAAGAAGCGTCAGCACAATTCCTAGCGCGACGACGCTAATCGGCCAATGTGCGATGAAGTTTTGGAGCTTGTTGCTATTGACCATGGACTGCATGCATTCGACCTGTGTGAATGCATGTATGTCGAAGGGGATAAGGGCGGTCAACGAAAGCCGCAATAAACTATTAATCTTAGGGGAGCCGGCTTGCCCGCGGAAAAGCGATCGCGGCGCTAACGGCGGCGCGATGGGTCAAAATCACTTTTCTCGGAAGGCTTTCACGATCTGATCGGAGAGCGGCTTCATCAGATAGGCAATGACGGTCCGTTCGCCGGTTTGAACAAAGGCGTCGACAGGCATGCCCGGAACCAGCCGCACGTTGCCGAGCCGCTCCATTTGATCGCGTTCCAACGCGATGCGGATTGTATAGTAGCTCTGCCCTGTGCGTTGATCCAAGGTCGTATCCGCTGACACACGGGTGACTTTTCCGAATATTTCGGGCGTTGTGCGCGTGTCGAATGCGGAGAAGCGCAAAACCGCGGGTTGGGTGACTTGCACCTTGTCGATGTCCTGGGGATTAACCCGGGCTTCCACAGCCAAATTTTCAGCATCGGGGACAATGATCATCATGGGGTCGCCCGGTGGAATCACGCCGCCCACAGTGTGAACTGTAGATTGGAAGACCGTGCCAGCCTGTGGCGCCCGAATATCAGTGCGTTTGAGCTGATCTGCGGCAGCGATCTTACGCTCGACAAATTCTCCAATTTTTCCTTCGACTTCCCGCATCTCTTTGGCGACTTCGCTGGAGGCGTCTTCGTCAACCTGGATGATTTGCAGGTTGAGTTCTGCGACTTTCCCCTTGGCCTGCGCGGTTGATGCGACCAGCTGGCCGCGTTCGCCGTCGAGGCGGGTCGCGTCACGCTCGAGTGCGGTAACACGGGTCATGGGAACGAGATTTTTCTGGAAAAGGTCGTGAACCCCGGCCAATTCGCGTTCAATTAACGTGACTTCCTTTTCCTTCGAGATCTGTTGCGAGGTAAACCCGTTGATTTCCTTGCCGAGTTGTTCAATGCGCTCCCGTAGCTGAGCTTTCTGCCCCGCGCGTGCGGCCCGCCGCAGGTCAAAAAGCTTACGCTCCGCAGCAAGAACTTGCGCTACATCTGGGTCGGTTTCACGCTGCAAGAGATCATCGGGAAATTTGATGGTATCGGCACGGTCTCGTTCGGCGGCGAGCCTTGCTTTTCGGGCCCCAAACTCGGTTAGCCCCTTCGTCACAATTGCGAGACTGGCACGTGCCACCGTATCATCAAGGCGCACCAGGAGTTCGCCAGCTTTAACGTGATCGCCGTCGTGCACGCGAACTTCCCCGACGACGCCGCCGGTCGGGTGCTGCACTTTCTTGGTGTTAGAATCGACAACGATCGTGCCGGGCGCAATCAGTGCGCCTGCGATATGCATCGTGCCGGCCCACACGCCGACGCCGCCTGTGAGGAAGATAACGACTGCGACGCCGGCGATTGTGTACCGCCTGATGGCTTCACGCGTATCGGGGTGATCGAGCATTTTCATGCTGTTGCACTTTGAAGCTCGGGAACGACCTTGAGCGGTGAGGGCGCTTGATGCGGACGCTGAAGCTTTGCCAAGGTTTCTTCCTTCGTGCCAAATGCCACTTGTTTGCCATTGTTCATGACGAGCAAAAGGTCGACGCCGGCAATCGCGGCGGGTCGGTGCGCGATGACAATGACAATGCCATTGCGTGCGCGAACGTCGAGGATCGCGCGGGTCAAGGCGTCGTCGCCTTCGGCATCAAGATTTGAGTTGGGCTCATCAAGCACGACCAGAAATGGGTCGCGATAAAGAGCGCGGGCTAACGCAATTCGCTGCGCCTGGCCGCCGGAGAGCAACATGCCCTGTTCGCCAATTGCTGTTTCGTAGCCTTGTGGAAAACTGACAATAAGCTCATGAACGCCTGCGGCACGCGCTGCGGCAATCACGTCCTCCGCCTTTGCGTTATCGTCGAAACGGGAGATGTTTTCGGCAATCGTGCCTCCAATAAGCTCAACGTCCTGAGGCAGGTAGCCGATCTGCTGACCAAGGATTTCAGGCGCCCATTGATCATAGGTCGCTCCATCCAGGCGAATTTTTCCACGCACCGCCGGCCAGACGCCGACCAGCGCTCTGGCCAGGGACGACTTGCCAGATCCGCTCGGTCCAATGACGCCTAATCCAGTTCCGGCTTCGAGCGTGAAATTCACATCATTGACGACGAGTCGTTGATCGCCGGGGGGAACCACGCTGGCATTTTGCACAGCGATATTTTTGGCTGGTAGCTCCAGCAACATCGGCGTCTCTTGTTCGGGAAAGAGCACGAGAAGCTGATTTAATCTGTGCCAGCTCTGCCGCGCCGCGACAAAACCTTTCCAATTTGCGATGGCGAGGTCGACCGGTGCGAGCGCCCGGGCGCTCAAGATCGAACTCGCAATGATAATACCCGCGGTCGCCTCTTGATTGATGACGAGATATGCGCCGACGCCCAGGACCGCCGATTGCAGCAACATCCGCAGCACTTTGGATGTTGAAGAAAATCCGCTTGCGATGTCGCTCGTCTCGCGCTGAACAGCGAGATATTTTCTGTTGATGTCTTTCCAGCGTGCGGCCAGCCGCTTTGCCATGCCCATTGCGACCAGGGCTTCGGCGTTCCTCCGGCTGGTATCGGCAAGCACGCTGCGCGATACCGCAAGTCCGGCCAACATTTTTCCCGGATCGCGCGTATAGACCTCGGTCAATGCGGTCAATACGCCCAAAATCACTGCGCCGATGAGGGCGGTCAGGCCGATGAGGAAATGAAATGCAAAACAGATGATGAGGTAGAGCGGAATCCACGGCAAATCGAAGAGCGCCACAAGCCCGCTGCCAGAGAGAAACGAGCGCAGACTGTCGAGATCCCTGAGCGCCTGGAGGCCTTCACCCCGATTTCCAGCCTTTAGCGGCAACTGCACAAGGCCGTTGTACACGCGCGCACTGATGGTTTCGTCGAGGTGTGAGCCAATTCGTATGAGGATCCGGCTTCGGATGAGGTCGAGGATGCCCAATGCGCCGTACATGAACGTCGCGAGGAGAATCAAAGCAATAAGAGTCGGAATGCTGCGGCTCGGCAAGACGCGGTCGTAAACTTCCAGCATGAAGACCGCGCCGGTGAGCATGAGAACATTGCTCATCCCGCTGAACACGGCGATCGATATGAAAGCGTTGCGGCACGTCTCCAACGCTGTTGTGAGCTCGGATTTAGCGATGAAGCCATCCAAGCGGGGATACCCACCAAATTTTGCCATGCTGTCGCGCGCGTCCTTTAAATCCCGCCCAAACGTATGCGCCAGCAGTGTTTTTTTTATTACTCCAATACGGTTACAACTTGTGGAAGCTTAACAACATCTCAATAACTGGGTTTGGCGCAATCTTAGCGATGAAAAACGCGCTCACGCGCGAAGCTTGCGGTCGGGGCTTCGCGAGCCGTCAATTTGCGCAGTGAAAACAACTCGCCGGGCGAAGCGACACCTAACCAAAAGTAAAAAATCCGTTTGGGTAGATTCAATCAGGCACAAAACAAACCCTGCATTAAAGTAAATTCGATGCTCAATCGTTTTGATTAAATCGCACGCATTTAACTAACGCGATTTTACATCGCCAAATCTAAAAAGGAGGAGAGCAGGGCCTTTACGGGCCAAGTAGTCAGAAGACGAGTGTGGGAAAATGCGGAAAATCGTAGGAACGAACGACGCAGCTGCTATTGCAGGAAGCACCGCGATTGACAATGTCATGCCGGACGTTTCCGGCGGACCTGTCACGCCGAGCATCGCAAATGTGGACCTCATCACGGGCCCACTCCATGCCAATCACTCCAGTCACTCTGAATTGTCGTTCGACCTTCAGTCCGACAATTTCACCCTGACTGCCGTAACTGACGATCACTCCCCAAAAGATCATGCCTCGATCGCTAACGTAATATCGACAGGCAACAGTGCCTCGCCTGGTGCGGACGCCGATGTGGTCTCGCTGTCAATTGATACGGCGAGCGATGATCACGGCAAAAGCAGCCACGGGTTCGATAGCAATAGCGATTCGGACGGCCACGATAATCGTGATGCCTCAGCGCCGAGCTTTGGTGCGCACGAAAATCATAATGCCGGCAGTAATGCCGCCGACGTGGGTATCAGCCCGGTCGGAAGTGATGTGTCTTCTCATCACGACAACGCGCCAGGTTCACCCAGCGATGGTCTCGCTCCGGTGCCATCGGATCACGACGCGGTTACCAACGATCCTGCCACGGCGCCGCAGGCCACTGCCGTCGGCCCCGTCGACGAGCACTACAGCCGACAGCGACATGGTGTGGACATTGGTGGGAGACGATGCCGGTTCCACGACCACAACGACGGGAACGAGCACGGGTACATCAACCACGACGGCCGGCGGGTCGGCCAGCGCCGGGCTTATCATCAATGTCAATTACGATGCGAGTGTGAACAGCGCGCCGGCTGCATTCAAGGCAGATGTCGCTGCGGTTGTCTCGTACCTGGAAAGTCAATTCTCGGATCCGATTACCATCACCATCAGTGTTGGCTATGGTGAAGTCAACGGACAGACGATGGGCTCTGGTGCACTCGGCCAGAGCATGTACTACGTGGGCGCGTTCAATTATTCGCAAGTTAAGAACGCGCTGGTCGCTGATGCGACAACCGCCGACGATTTGTCGGCGAATGCAACGCTGCCCGCTACCGATCCCACCAACGGCGGCACATTCTACGTGGCATCGGCCGAGGCTAAAGCGCTCGGACTTTGGGCCGGTACTATTCCCGATGGTTGGATCGGGCTTAGCAGCGGGGCCGGGTGGGATTACAACAACGCCGACGGCGTCTCAGCCGGGACCTACGACTTCTATGGCACCGTCTTGCACGAGATTACCGAAGTGCTCGGTCGCGAAACCACTGACGGCTCGAGCGGACAGTACAATCCCTTGGACCTGTTTCACTATTCCGCGCCCGGCGTTCGTACGTTTTCAGGCACAACGCCCGGGTACTTTTCTGTCAATAACGGACAGACGAACCTCACCAATTTCAATACCAATCCGGGTGGTGACTTCGGCGATTGGGCAGGTAATACGGCCGATGCCGGCAATGCGTATGGCTCGCCCGGTGTTGTTTCGCCGTTTTCTGCCGCAGATCTCGCGGCTCTGGACGTTATCGGCTGGAATCGTGTTTCCAGTAGTGCGCCAGGGGTCCCAACAATCAGTTCGGTCTCGCCCGACACCGGTGTTGCGGGTGACGGCATCACCAATGCCAGTACGCTGACACTCACGGGAACGGCTGTGGCCAGCAGCACTGTGAATGTTTACGACGGTGCGACCTTGCTGGGCACGGCGACCGCCAATGCCAGCGGCGCCTGGACCTTTACGAGCGGCACGCTGGGCAACGGAGCCCACAGTTTCACCGCGACCGATACGGTTTCGGGTGTGACCAGCGGCGCGTCCGCAGCCCTGAGCGTGACCGTTGATACGGTCGCGCCGGTTGCGCCCACCATTGCCACATTCTCCACCGACAGCGGCACGGTCGGCGACCACATCACCAATGACAACACGCTGACCTTGACCGGCACGGCGGAAGCCAACAGCGTCGTCAAGGTCTACGACGGCGCCACGCTGCTCAACAGCGTCACCGCCGATGGCACCGGCGCCTGGAGCTACACCACGACGGCGCTGAGCAATGGCGCCCACAGCCTCACCGCCACCGCCACCGATGCGGCCGGTAACACCGGCGTGGCCTCGGCGCGTTGAGCGTGACCATCGATACGGTCGCACCGGTTGCGCCCACCATTGCCACATTCTCCACCGACAGCGGCACGGTCGGCGACCACATCACCAATGACAACACGCTGACCTTGACCGGCACGGCGGAAGCCAACAGCGTCGTCAAGGTCTACGACGGCGCCACGCTGCTCAACAGCGTCACCGCCGATGGCACCGGCGCCTGGAGCTACACCACGACGGCGCTGAGCAATGGCGCCCACAGCCTCACCGCCACCGCCACCGATGCGGCCGGTAACACCGGCGTGGCCTCGGCGGCGTTGAGCGTGACCGTCGATACGGTCGGCACCGGTTGCGCCCACCATTGCCACATTCTCCACCGACAGCGGCACGGTCGGCGACCACATCACCAATGACAACACGCTGACCTTGACCGGCACGGCGGAAGCCAACAGCGTCGTCAAGGTCTACGACGGCGCCACGCTGCTCAACAGCGTCACCGCCGATGGCACCGGCGCCTGGAGCTACACCACGACGGCGCTGAGCAATGGCGCCCACAGCCTCACCGCCACCGCCACCGATGCGGCCGGTAACACCGGCGTGGCCTCGGCGGCGTTGAGCGTGACCGTCGATACGGTGGCGCCAACGGCACCCTCGATCACGAGCGATGTGATTGTAAACACGAATCAAATAGCGCTTACAGGCACGGCGGAAGCCAACAGCGTCGTCAAGGTCTACGACGGCGCCACGCTGCTCAACAGCGTCACCGCCGATGGCACCGGCGCCTGGAGCTACACCACGACGGCGCTGAGCAATGGCGCCCACAGCCTCACCGCCACCGCCACCGATGCGGCCGGTAACACCGGCGTGGCCTCAAGCGCGTTCGCCGTCACCATCGACACCACGGCACCGGTTGCGCCCACCATTGCCACATTCTCCACCGACAGCGGCACGGTCGGCGACCACATCACCAATGACAACACGCTGACCTTGACCGGCACGGCGGAAGCCAACAGCGTCGTCAAGGTCTACGACGGCGCCACGCTGCTCAACAGCGTCACCGCCGATGGCACCGGCGCCTGGAGCTACACCACGACGGCGCTGAGCAATGGCGCCCACAGCCTCACCGCCACCGCCACCGATGCGGCCGGTAACACCGGCGTGGCCTCAAGCGCGTTCGCCGTCACCATCGACACCACGGCACCGGTTGCGCCCACCATTGCCACATTCTCCACCGACAGCGGCACGGTCGGCGACCACATCACCAATGACAACACGCTGACCTTGACCGGCACGGCGGAAGCCAACAGCGTCGT
This sequence comes from uncultured Alphaproteobacteria bacterium, assembly GCA_963743405.1. Classification (GTDB taxonomy): domain Bacteria; phylum Pseudomonadota; class Alphaproteobacteria; order Rhizobiales; family Xanthobacteraceae; genus Pseudolabrys. The sequence goes on from CAVUPX010000012.1 coordinate 348,437, forward strand.
CAAGGTCTACGACGGCGCCACGCTGCTCAACAGCGTCACCGCCGATGGCACCGGCGCCTGGAGCTACACCACGACGGCGCTGAGCAATGGCGCCCACAGCCTCACCGCCACCGCCACCGATGCGGCCGGTAACACCGGCGTGGCCTCGGCGGCGTTCGCCGTCACCATCGACACCACGGCACCGGTTGCGCCCACCATTGCCACATTCTCCACCGACAGCGGCACGGTCGGCGACCACATCACCAATGACAACACGCTGACCTTGACCGGCACGGCGGAAGCCAACAGCGTCGTCAAGGTCTACGACGGCGCCACGCTGCTCAACAGCGTCACCGCCGATGGCACCGGCGCCTGGAGCTATACGACGCGGCGCTGCGCCAACGGCGCCCACAGCCTCACCGCCACCGCCACCGATGCGGCCGGTAACACCGGCGTGGCCTCGGCGGCGTTGAGCGTGACCGTCGATACGGTGGCGCCAACGGCACCCTCGATCACGAGCGATGTGATTGTAAACACGAATCAAATAGCGCTTACAGGCACGGCGGAAGCCAACAGCATCGTCAAGGTCTACGATGGCGCCACGCTGCTCAACAGCGTCACCGCCGATGGCACCGGCGCCTGGAGCTACACCACCGCAGCACTAGCCAATGGCACCCACGACCTGACGGCGACAGCCACTGACGTGGCCGGCAATACCGGTGTGGCCTCGAGCGTATTGGAGGTGGCAGTCAACCTGAGTGCCTCCGTGATCGAGTCGGTTGGCTCGACCAGTCTGGTCGAAGTTGGGACCAATTTTTACCTTGATAACATCAGCACTGGGACTGGCTCCGCGCTTACACTTGATAACATCAGCACTGGGGCGGGCCCCTCGCTGAAATATGGTGGCGCGGATGTTGTTGCGGGTCAGTTTGGTCGGCTGGACGCCGATCGGCACCGAGCAAACCGCAACCGGCTATGAGGTGGCCTGGAAGGAACGATGCCGGTCAGTATTCGGTTTGGAATACCGACAGCAACGGCAACTTCATCTCGACGACCGCCGCAATGTCGGCAAGCAACAACACGCTGGAATCGATCGAGACCAGTTTCCATCAGGACTTGAATGGCGATGGGACAATCGGTGTCCCTACAAACACTGGTCCTACCACTGTCATCGAGTCGGTTGGTTCGACCAGCCTGGTCGAGGTCGGGACCAATTTTTACCTTGATAACATCAGCACCGGGACTGGCCCCTCGCTGAAATATGCGTGGCGCGGATGTTGTTGCGGGTCAGTTTGGTGCCGGCTGGACGCCGATCGGCACCGAGCAAACCGCAACCGGCTATGAGGTGGCCTGGAAGAACGGTGCCGGTCAGTATTCGGTGTGGAACACCGACAGCAACGGCAACTTCGTCTCGACGACCGCCGCAATGTCGGCAAGCAACAATACGCTGGAATCGAGCGAGACCAGTTTCCATCAGGACTTGAATGGCGATGGGACAATCGGTGTCCCTACGACACACTGGTCCTACCACTGTCATCGAGTCGGTCGGTTCGACCAGCCTGGTCGAAGTTGGGACCAATTTTTTCCTTGATAACATCAGCACTGGGACAGGCCCCTCGCTGAAATATGGTGGCGCGGATGTTGTTGCGGGTCAGTTTGGTGCGGCTGGACGCCGATCGGCACCGAGCAAACCGCAACCGGCTATGAGGTGGCCTGGAAGAACGGTGCCGGTCAGTATTCGGTGTGGAATACCGACAGCAACGGCAACTTCGTCTCGACGACCGCCGCATATGTCGGCAAGCAGCACCGCGCTGGAATCGTTCGAGACCAGTTTCCATCAGGACTTGAATGGCGACGGGATAATCGGTGTTCCGCGCAGCGCCTACCACCGTGATCGAAGTCGGTTGGCTCGACCAGCCTGGTCGAAGTTGGGAACCAATTTTTTCCTTGATAACATCAGCACTGGGACTGGCCCCTCGCTGAAATATGGCGGCGCGGATGTTGTTGCGGGTCAGTTTGGTGGCGGCTGGACGCCAATCGGCACCGAGCAAACGGCAACCGGCTATGAGGTGGCCTGGAAGAATGCGGTGCCGGTCAGTATTCGGTGTGGAACACCGACAGCAACGGCAACTTCGTCTCGACGACCGCCGGCAATGTCGGCAAGCAACCCGCGCACTCGAATCGATCGAGACCAGCTTCCTGCAGGATCTCAATGGGAACGGGCTCATTGGCGGGAAAGCCATCGTCAACGGCACGAGTGGAAACGACACGCTCACCAGTAGTTCGCCTAACCAGATTTTCTTCGGAAATGGAGGAAGCAATACGTTCGTATTTTCTGGCACTATAGGCAACGATATTATTGCGGACTTTCATCCGAGCAATGATGCGGTCCAATTAAGCAAAAGTACGTTCGCTACGTTTGCTGACGTTATGGCGCATGCCGCACAGGTTGGATCGGATGTCACAATTACAATAGATGCGGCGGATTCCGTTACTCTGCACAACACGGCAGTTGCACAGCTCACCTCCAACAATTTTCATCTCGTTTAGAGATGAGTATTGTGCGGTAGAAACATGCCGTTGGATTGGAGATGCCGGCGGCTGCAGGCAAAGTGGTGAGAGCAACAATCTGTGCCGGCACACTGTTGTCGCTTCACGACGGCCACAAGTCGAGCGCCGGAAAATGAATTACAGATTCGGCGACTTCGGTTTACATTAGCGCGTCATGTGAATTTCAAAAGGCCCCGGCGATTTGCCGGGGCCTTGTTAGTTTTATCATGCGTGGCGGCGTTTGCGCCCGTGAGACGAGGTTTCCGAATACCGCGCGTAATAAGTAGCCGGCAATTCCGACGATTTATTGAGAACGACCCGCACGACTGATGCGAGCTCAAGGTGTTTGCTTGACTTCTTTCATGTCGGATTTCGTCGTCGTTCCAATCGCAGCCACAAACAAAATACAATCGAGTCGGGGAAGAATCGTGATGACGTCGTCGCCAGTCAATACTGGCGGCAAATCATAGATGACGATGCCGTCACTAAAGTCCCGCTTAATTTGATGAAGCATGTTGTCCATTGATTTTGACGCCATCCATTCCGATGAATTCAAAATGGCGGTTTCGCACGGCAAAACCGAAATCCGCGCGTTTTTAGTGGAAGCTTCAATGGCGGTCTCAGCCAGACCTGTCTGTCCCTCCAGGACGCTTAAGACGCCCTGCTTGCAGTTCAGGCCCAAGTAATTTGCGATTTGCGGCTTCTGAAAATCCAGGTCAACCAACATAACGGATCTGTTCTGTTGGCGCGCAATACTAAGCGCCAGGTTGGTAGACACGACCGTCTTTCCGCAAGCAGGCGTAGGTGAGGTGACGCCAATTGTCTGCCACGACTTAATTTCCATCGTTTGCAGAACTTGCGTCCGCAACATATCGAAGGACTTCGAACGAGGGTCGGTAATATCGTGCGCGATGATTCGCTTCGATTCCAAATGCGCAGGATTCAATTGCACCTGTCGGATTGGATATGGTCGAGAAATGGACGGCGCGATGAGGTCGGGACGCGATTGAAAATCCAACGTCGCTGGCCCAGATACATCACGCGTCGTTGCAGAAGCGGGACGCTCCTCCTTCAACCGTTCAATGGCTTGTCGAATTTTTTCCATTTCGAAACTGGTTACCTCAGTATCATTCTCATGATCTTGTCGAACACAAGATCGAGCGGCGGCAATATAAAGAAGATTGTTATCAGGCCGACCAGCGTGAATGCGATCAAAGTGGCCAATATATACATGCGGCGATTTTTCTTTCGCCGCACGTCAGCATTCGTTTGAATATAGGGTATCGATACGAGTAACTGGCCGTCGACGAACGCCAGAAGATCCGCGCTCTGCCGGATCGCCGGGTTTAACATCTCAGTGCCAACCATCAGGCCGCCGCCAGCCATCAATGCAAGGGCCACAACAATTGCAAATATCTTGGGCCGGTTCGGGCTCGTCGGCTTCGTTGGAAGTGTCGCCTGTTCGATAACCTCCAGTCGCTCCGAATGTTGGCCTCTTTCTAGACTCTCACCGAGACGAGCAGCCGCGAGCTTCCCGGTTGCAGTATTGAGTTCCTGTCGCAGGCCGGCCCTTTGCGTGAGAAGGGTGTCTATTCCCAACGGGTTCGGATTTCCGGCAACGACATCTTTCCCTGCCGGCTCGGCAGGCGGTGGTCGTTGCTTTTTGCGCTGGACTGGAAGCATTCTCCAATGCCTGGATCTGCTTTTTCAGTGATCGGACATCCGGGTGAGTATCCGAAAAGTTGGCGCTCTTGACTGCAAGCTGAGCTTTCAGAGCAGCCAGGTTTCGGCCGTCATCGGCAGGATCGAAGAGGCCACCAGTCGCCATTTTTTGTCGGTTATTGATTTCGTCGTTGATGGCGCTGAGCTGAATTTCAAGCCGCTTGACGTCGGTTTCGAGAAACTTTGTCGTCTCCGACGCAAAATTTGTACGGGTGCGGACGTCCTCATTGAGGATCATCGTGACAAGCTCATTGGCGACGCGCGTGGCGACGTCGGGCCGCTCATATTCAAAGCCGACTGAAAATGCGATCGCCTGCTTGCGCTCACCACCGAGGGTGCCTTCCAGTGGCTTGATTTTTGTACGCTCGCGAATGAAGTCGGTGATTTCAGAGCCCGAAACTCGCCCTTGCCACCCCATCGAGAGATTGAATTTTTTCGCGAGCGCAACGACATTATCCCGCGTCATGATTCGTTGTTGGATGTATTGAATGCGCTCATTTGCCAGCGTGGAGACCGTCGGCCTGACGAGGTCAGTCGGAATCTCCTGCGATGAAATGAGGATCTTGCCCTCGGACAAATATTTCGCCGGCCATCCAATTGTGACCAGCGACCCAATCGTTAGTATGGTGAGGAAGGGAATGATGAAATAAAGCGCGCGGCGCTTTAAAATATCAAAAATGTAGGAAATCGAAAAAGTTTGATCCTGATTCTGCTCATGAATCGGACCGGCGTCTTGCGATGGTTGCCTCTGCAGCATGGGTACCTGAAGTTATTGTGAGCAGATTACTGTCTAGTTACTCAGTCATCAGCTCGCGCTAACGCCACTTATGGTCCCCACCACTTATGGCCCCGGTCCCCGTCCTTGGACATTTTCAATATAATAGAAAAAGGGGCCTTTTTAAAGGCCCCTTTTTGTTAATTCCGATCGAAGGTTAACTTACGCCGTCTTGTTCCGCTTGCGCAGCCGACGGAAAAGCAACCCGCCGCCAAGCACACTGCCGAACAGGGGCAGGGCACCCGGAATTGGTGTCGTGTCTTGTGTGCCCGCCATCGGACCAGCGTCATGACGCCCACAAAGTCGTCATGGTTATCATCGCCGAAACCATTGTCGTTAAAGCCGAAGACAACGATGTCAGTCGCCGGTACTGGTCAGAGTATAAGTGCCGCCATCAAAGGTCGCGAAGGAGAATATCAAACTCGCGAGAAAGTTTGCCGGAGCCGGGTTGAGTCCGCCATTGGTGACGGTGCCGCGCGAGAATCGATTAGTATCGGTGACCGTAAATGCGGGAATATTCCCCGCGTTATTGTACGTTGTCGAACCCATCGGCACAGTCGACACGATTCCGCCCAGGCCCGGGATTGCACGTTGTGCAATTATTGTTGCGATTGTCGTCGGTGGTTGTGATGGCGCCCTGACTCAACACGGGGGTTTGGGACAGTAAACTGTATGAGGTTATCCGATTCCGAACCCACGTAAGTCCAGGTGACAGAGTAATTCTGGGCCGGGTCCAATGCCGTGTTACCGAGACCATCGAATTGACGAAAACGTTGCTCGCATTCAGCCCCGACCCTATCCAGGTCGACGGAGCTGCGCCCGGATCGTTGACCGTTGATCCGGTGTTGGTCGCGGCAGGTTGACCAGTGAAATTGATGACGTTGTCATCGCCTAGAGCGGTGCCATAACTGAAACCGTTCTGTGGCACCCCCGTGATGTCAAACACAGCGGAGCTGCGTGAGATGTCTGACAGCTACTGTTAGCGCGGTCGTGCACAGGGCAACCAACGCAAACTTTTTTACGATCGTATTCATAGGAAGACTCCCAAAACCACTGCTACCGGCGATGGCCACGCGTCTACGCGAGTGCGTGCACTTCCCACCGAATTTGGCGCCACAACGTGACTATCTACTTATTTTTCAAGCCTGTAAAGTAACACCTCATTAACTTTTTGGGGTGTTGCAAGTAAGTAACTCAGACGTCGAATCCATACTAAGATATTGATATACTATAAGGAATACTTGCATTCTGATAAGACCGACGCCATTTTGCGTGGTAACCTTATCCGAAAGTGCGACAAGACAGCGCGTTATCGTTGCCACGAGGGCCGAAATCCCTGCCTCTGGGGCGAAATCCAGGGACGTGAGTAACCTAGAATTCGAATTGAATTGGCGTGGACCCGCTTGTTGGGGCAAACAGGGCAACTGACAGTCGTGTTGGGGCACTGGGTACTTCCAGTGTGATTAAGTCTCCAACCGGCGCCGCGGCGATGGGCTCCCAGGTGCCCGCCAGCCCGGAAAATTAGGGCCGGAGATAGAGTTGGTGTCTCAAGCCGACATCATTACATCATGACCGTCCACCACACTGCGGGCGATCGAGGGCAACTGATGTACGAGGCGTTTTACGGGCTCCGAGAAAAGCCGTTTTCGATATTGCCCGACCCGGATTTGATTTACTGGGGCCAAACTCATCGGCTTGCATTTGGAATGCTTGAGTTCGGCGTCATGAACAACGCCGGCTTTACCGTGATTACCGGTGAAATCGGGTCAGGAAAGACCACGCTCGTCCGCCATCTCTTGAAGAAGCTCGACCCGAAGGTAATCAATGTCGGCCTGATCTCGAACACGCCGCAGGGCCGGGAAGAACTCCTCCAGTGGATTTTGATGTCGCTCGGCCAGCCATTCGATGGAGAGTTTGGCGTCTTAATCAAGCGGTTTCAGGATTTTTTGTACTCCCAATACCGCAAGCGGCACCGGACAATCGTCATCGTCGATGAGGCGCAAAATCTCGGGGAAGACGCTCTCGAAAGCCTTCGGATGCTGTCGAACATCAATGTCGATAAGTACCAATTTTTACAGCTCATTCTCATCGGGCAACCGCAGCTGAAGGAATTGCTCTGCCGGCCGAATTTGGTGCAATTTGCGCAGCGGGTGTCTTCCGACTTTCACCTAAGGCCGCTGCCTCAATCGGAGGTCGCAAAATACATCAATTTCCGGATCACTGCGGTCGGTTCCAAGGTGAGCCTGTTCACGGAAGGGGCATGCAAAATGGTCGCCGAGGCCAGCCATGGCGTTCCGCGGGTGATCAATATTTTATGCGACACGGCATTGGTTTATGGCTTTTCGACCGGCGCCCAAAAAATCGACCGGGATCTGATGGGCCTGGTGATCGAGGATAAGCGGAATTACGGTATTTTTCCCCTAAACAGTCAGTATGGTTAAATAGCATTTAGTCGTTGACGCATGTAATGTTGTCGAATTACGTGGCTCCGGTGGTCTCTGCTGGATGGGGAAGATTCCATGCGTGTGCTCTTGGCCTTGTTGTTTTTCTGCAGCTTTTTGACGAGCGCCTTCGCGCAATCCGCGATACGGCCCGGCGACGGTCTTGAAATCTCGGTCTGGCAGGACCCAAAGCTTGATCGTCGTGTGGTGGTAGGCCCCGACGGAATGATCGGATTTCCGTTGGTGGGGCAAATTCGTGCTGCTGGATTGACGCCACAGGCGCTGGAACAGGTCCTCCGTGAGCGACTGGCGAAAAATTATACGGGCCAACTCGACGTCACTGTTGCGCTCGCGGCTGTCAACAGGGAATACGAAGACGAAACAAAGCCGAAAGTCTACGTCACCGGCGAAGTATTAAGGCCGGGCCCGTACTTTGTCAGGCCTACGATCAATGTGGTGCAGGCGATTGCGCTGGCGGGCGGCCTGGGGCCGTTTGCAGCGAGACAGCGGATTCAGCTTCACCGCAAAGTCAACGGCGTCGATTCGATATTTATCTTTGATTTTAACGCCTTCTCGTCGGGGGCCAACGCGGTCGACAATATCAATCTTCAATCAGGCGACATCATCATCGTGCCTGAGCGAGGCTTGCTTGAATGAGTTGTGTGGCATTAGCGCAATCACACCGGATAGGACCGTGGTATTGTGAAAACATCGGTCTTTACCGCCACACTATGTGTGGGCGCTCTAGCGACGAGCGCCTTTGCCGCTGAATTTTCAGTTAAAGGCAATGTGAACCAGACGCTCGAGGCGAGCGACAACTATTTTTTGAATACCAATCCAACCGGTTCAACAGTAAAATCGTTGACCAATGGAACGCTTGATTTCCTCGCACTGACACCAACCACGCGTTATCTGCTTGATACCAATTTCAGTTATTTCAAATATTTTGGTCCAGGCGCGGCCGATACCAACCCGACTTTTGGGACACCCGCAAGCGCGAATTTCTCAATCGTCCACCTCACTGAATTGGACCGATACAACTTTGCTGCATCGTGGAGCCGCAGCGATGCAGCCGTGACACAACTGGCGCAGACCGGTGTTGCGACGGCGCACGGCTCAATCAATAACTATAATGCCAGTGGTGGCGTCACTCATGATTTGGGCCGCATCGACACAATTTCGTTGACGGCCAATGCAAGTACGACTTCATTTACCGACCCCACTCAAACACCATACAAGGACGTTTCGCCGACGATTTTTTGGGTTCACACTGTCAGCCCGACGACGACTTGGACCAATTCTGTAAATTTCGATTGGTTCTCGCAGGACAACGCTGCCAATAGTCAACGACTGATGTGGCGATTGACAACCGGAGTGCAATCGCAACTCTCGCCGCGTCTTTCAGTTAACGGTGACTTCGGGTGGGTTTTCGCGAACGCCTACCAAAACGGTAACGCAGCTGCATCGACAACTGCGCCGTCTATACCAGGAGTCACACCCTTTCAGCCTTTGGTCGGGGCGGGGAATGGCTGGTTCGCGGATGCCGGTCTCAAGTTACCGATTGCTCAAGGACACGAGCGTTTCCTTTACTGCTGCGCATGCCATCATACCCATATTTACCGGCCAACTGCAGCTGAGCGAAACACTTGGAGCGTCACTCAGCCACGAGGTTAACCAGTCCTCGAGCTGGTCGGTATTTGCCTCATATGCGCAAACGACTTCTCCCGGTCAAATTGGTCAGACCGGCGGGACGGCGTCTGACTTTTTCTCGGCAGGTATCAACTATAGCTATCGGATAAGCCGCGAATGGCGGACAAATATGTCCTACACATTCCGAGAAAACGTGGGTCAAGCGAAATCGAATACGATTTTGTTTAGCCTGGCGCGCGATTTTACGCTGATGGGCAATCCGACTGCCATCAGTCAAGCTGAAACAAGAGCGATCAAGGCAGCGCGCCCGCGATAGCATTGGGCAGGTATTCCCCACGTTCCAATGACCGGTTGAGTTGCTCAGCCGCTGCTAGAACTTGCGCTTCAGCCTTTGACTTTGTCTGATCGACTCTTGATCGCTGCGTCAATCTTCGCTTTAAGCTCTGCATCTTTCGGCGCCAATTCGATTGCCTTCTTGAATCGCTCCGATGCATCGGCATCCTGCCCAGCGGCAAGGTAACTCATGCCGAGGTGGAACTGAACGACGGAAGAGTTAGGCATTTTGGCCGCCGCGTCCTTGAGCAATGAAAGGGCGGAGGAGTTATCCCCTCGCAGATAGGCAACCCAGCCAAGCGTATCCTTAAATTGGGGGATATCAGAGTTTTTAAGCAGGGTAGAGAGCGACCCTGCTTGTGCCAAGCTTTCCTTGTCGGTGCGGTGCTCTGCAAGCAAGCTCGCCAAATTGTTGGCGATGATCATCGAACCCGGCTGATCCTTCAACATTGATTGATATTCTGTAATAGCGGCGTCGTATTGTCCGGTGAGTTCCAGGATGCCGGCTTTCGCCATAAGCAGATCAAAACTTTTTGGTTGTTGCTGCAGTCCAGCGTCCACGGTCTTGAGCGCCTCGTCCGTTTTTCGCTGACGAGCGTAAAATTCTGCCAAGTGCCTTGTAACCGTTAGGATCTTTCGGCTGTTTGTTTATCGCGGCTTGGAAATTGTTCAGGGCTTCGCCGGGATTATTTTTCGCCAGCTGCACTGAGCCCATCAGGACAAGGGCTTCTGCATTGGAGGGGTTGGCTTTGAGTGCATCCCGAAGGAATGCCTCAGCTTTATCGATCTGCTTGGCTTGAAGATAAACGCGGACAAGCGCCGCCATCGGCTGCACTGCGGTCGGGTTGGCGTCGTAAGAGCTTTGCAGTGCCGCTAAGCTTTCGTCGAATTTCTTTTCCCCAAATAGTGCAGCTCCATTAATACGATCGGCGATATCGCTTTTATCGCCCAGCCGCCGGATGGTATCAGCGAGCGCGTGTGCTGCGGCCCAGTCCTGTCGTTGTAGTTTGGCTTGCGCGAGAGCCGATAGCACTGCGGCGTTATTCGGATTACGGCCCGCGAGATCGGCGAGAATGGTCTCAGCACGGTCGGATAAGCCACGACGTTGCAAAAAGGCGACGTAGTTTAGACCATAATTCGGTGCAAATCCGGACGCCCGCATCGCGTCGAGAAAGGCCTTATCCGCAAGTTCGATCGAACCGCTGCGTTCATAGGCAATTGCCAGACTGGCAAGCAGTTCGGGCGAGCGGGGCTGATCGTTGAGTGCGGTGCGCAGATCGCTGATGGCGTCGTCTGTCTGGCCACGGTCAATTCGAATGGATGCGCGAAGCCTTAAGCCGATGAGGTTACGACTGTCTTTCTGGAGAATATCGTTGATTATAGGTTCGGCCGCAGCGACATCTCTTCTCAGCATGTCGAGCTCAGCGAGCGTGCTTTGAGCGGCAAGAACGTCATCAGGTGATTTTGAGGTCGAAATCAGTTTTTCCAGCAACTGCGTGCTGTCTTTGACATTACCTTGCGCAAAATCGAGTCTCGCAAGGGCAATTTGGTAGGGTAATACGGATCCTCCAGCGTTGATGCGCGTCAGCAATTCGGTGCGCGCTGCGTCCGCACCTTTTACGCCGCCGAGCAGGTTCACGAGCTGTAGCTCCGCGTTCACGTCGGCGGGCTTTGCGGCAACTACACTCCGTAACTCGTTAATTGCATCATCAGGACGTTTTTGAGCGAGCAAGAACCTTATCAATTGCGTTCGGAATCCAGCCTCGTTTGGGTGCGTTGCAATGAGCCGTCGCAGTATCGCTTCGACCTGTACGAAGTCACCCTTGCGCTGAAATATATTGGCTTTCAGCAACATGACGCCGAGGTCTTCTTGTTGCGCGGCTGGGATGTCAGCAAGAATTTTTAGTCCGGAGTCGGCATCTCCTTGTAGGAATTTGATTGATGCGAGAACAACCCGCGCACTGACGTTGCCAGGATCGATCTCGAGGGCCTTTTGGGCGGTTTGAGTGGCGCCGTCGACATCTTTGAGCCTAAAGAGTGTGGCCGCTTTGACCCCAAGCGCTTGTAAATTCTTTGGGTCTAATTCCACCGCAGCATTGCTTGTCTTGAGTGCGTCGTTGAGGGCGCCGGCGCCGAGATAAAGTGTGGCGAGCCGAACCCGTGTATCGATGTCTTTGTCGTCAAGCTCGGTAATTTTCAATAAATCGCCAACGAGACCTTGGAGGTTCTGGTCATGCTCATCGACCTTGACCAGGGCGCGCCACGCCTCGATGGTGTCGGGCTTGAGCTGCAACGCATTTCGCAGCTCGACACGCGCCTTCACGTAGTCTTGCTTTTCAAGGTAGCTCACGCCGTTTTGGTAGTAACGTTGAGCGCGCTCTTCGCGTGAGCTGCAGGCGCCCAAGGGTAACGCGGTGGCAAGCAAGCATCCGCAAAGCAAAGCTGCCTTGGCGGACTTCCATGTCAATAGCTGTTGCATCGTTATGAGTTGCTCGCTTTGGGAAGGATCATTGCTGGTTTAAGTTTGCTTGCTTCTTCACTTGGCAAAAATCCTGCCAAGCTCGGCATCAAAGTTTGCATGAATTGCTGCAGCCTCTTGTCGGCATCGCTTTCCTGCTCGCCGGGGAAGATTTGTGTCGTCAGGCGAACCAGAGCGCCGTCAGTGCGATTTTTTAAAATCGCGTCTTTGAGCAGATAGAGCTTGGAAACATATTCATTCGCAATCTTTAGACCGCGCTCTTCAAACCAATAGTAAACGAGTTCTCGGTTGGTGCCTTTGGACATGATGACGCGATTGAGCGGCAACGAAATGCCGTGCTCGGCATTTTCATAGCTGGTCCGCTCGAACACGGTCATTTGCCAACCGTTACCCGGCAGGCAAACGCTCGGCGAATGAGGCGAAATCCCGCTCCGCTGTGTTGCGTAGTAGGCGATGTACAGATTAACCGGGCGCCCATCACGTTTGACGAAATCCGAAATAATATAATCCGTCATCCCGAGACCTTTTTCGGTCTCGCGATCGAGCGAGGAGGTTCGCCCCGTCCAGTCGCCGATTTTGGCGGGGAAGCCCGCAAACAAGGCCCGCTGTGGCAAGATCTCCTGGCGCGCTGACACAAGGTACGTCGCGAGACCAGTGGCACACAAAAGGATCAGACAGCTTATAAGCGGAAGGCGACTAGGCGACAGAGATACATTGTCGCTTGGACGAACTGGCTCGATTTTCGGGGGGTAGAACGCTTGGAAAAAACCTTTGCCCGACCCGACGCGCGCCAACAGATGCATTAGGCCGACGAGCAGGACCGCGCACGCAAGAAAGATGATCCAGCCCTCGAACATGTGAAGAAATCCGTCGGCATCTTGCGGACCAAAATTATCGACCATGATGCCGACGACGCCAATCCGGAGGCTGTTCATTAAAATCGTAATGGGGATCGTCGACAAAAAGACCAAGGCTCGTTGCCAGAGCGGTGCCTGAAAAAAGTATGCGGCCAGGAATCCAAGGCTCATCAACGGATAGAGATAGCGAAGCCCACTGCATGCCTCGACGACTTGCAGCTTGTATTGTCCAAGATCGATGACGTTACCTTCGAGGAAAACCGGAATCTGAAAGAGCCGGATAAATGCCACTCCGAGCTCCGAGGAGATGATTTGAAGACGCCAGGACAGCACGGCGTCAATGAAATAGGGCATTGGAATCGCAAAAATCAGAAATGCGATCGGAACCAGTGTTACTTTGAGTAGTGAGTAGCCGCCAAGTCCCAGGACGATGCCAATTAATGCAACAATAAAACCAAGTTGGGACAAGAGAAACAATGAACTTAATTTTCCGACGATATGCATCACCGCAGCAAGCAGAATAAGGGCAGGCCCGAACCATGAGGGCTGACCAACGCTCGCAAGCAACGCGTCGCGTCTCGTCCACAATAGCCAGCCAACGATGACGGGTATCAAAAACCCGTGGCTGTATTCCTCCTGGACTTGCCAGCGACGCACCAATTCCAGGATCGACTCGCTGAACGTGGCGAAACCGACAATAAGACAAACGACAAATGCAGCGAGAACGATTGGCTGTGCCGTTCTCACCCGATCCACGGAACCCGTCTTCATCAACATTTTACGAAACTCATTTTGTTGCTGGGCGGAGCAAAAATTCAAATCCGTTGAGACGAAATAGTTTTTTTATTCGAGGCGAGGTGCCCGACAACCTCAACTGATGTCCCTGTTTTTTGAGGTATTTATCTAGCATAAGGATGAGCCCGAGAAAACGGGCGTCAATTTGGCGCGTATTGGTGAAGTTAACAACGATGTCTTTTGATGTTGCGCCCGCGCTTTCAAACAGGACCGCCGCCTTTTCAACGGTCTTCGCTGTGGCGATGCCATCAAGATTAATTATGACGGAATCGTGATCGTCGCTGCTCGTAATCTTTAGATCTTCGCCGAGACGCCGAGCTGTTAGCCGACCCCAAAAGGCGACAAGAAGGAGCGGGAACACGCGTGTCGTCAACAGGGCCAGAAAAGCGAGACCATCATTCCAATAGCGCCGCCAGAGCTGCGGTTCCTCCTTGATGCGCCAAAGCCACTCAAGCCCCAACCTTTGCATGACTGCGGGTGCTCGCTTGAGAGTTCCAGCCTGGAAATTGATGGTAGCGCCAAGATGAACTCTCACGGGAATTCGTAAACGAGCATGGTTTCGCTGCAACCATGTTTGCCCTTTTTTGCGCACCCAAGGCGACTGCAAGGAAATCCGCATCGCTTGCATTGATTGCATCGATAATTGTCGGGCGTGCTCATGTCATCGACAGAGCCGAAACCTGGGTAAAAGGAACCCGACGCAACTTAACTTCTCAGTAGGTTCAGCATTGAGCTTTTTACAAGCGGCAGCCGCGATGCCTTCGTCGCCACCGAACAGAAATATTTTCAAACGATTCGCCAGCGGTTTTTTTCGATTCTGAGTCTGTCAAAGATGTCTGCCCCGGCAATTCGATGTTTGAGCGGAATGCCCAGTAAGCGGCCTAGCCAAACAATCGGCATGCCATCGGCCGTGCAAAGATCACTCAGGAGCAATGATTCCCGAAATTCGGAATCGGTTTGGCTGCTAATCAGGAAATTGAGATTGGCCGTCGAAATCAGAAACGGACTTGGATCGCAAGCAGCTTTTCTAATCTGGAACAATGCGGCTGCCATATCGGCGACGTCGATTGGCACCCCCAAAAGACCATAAACTTCACGTCGGAGCTGTTCTGACGCGCTCATGAATTCATAACAATGCGACGAGGCGTTTTAAGAGGTTCATCCCGGATTTCGGTGCCCCAATGGGACGAGCGAACCGTCCTTCGGCTGAGAAAGAGGCCCCAGAGTTTGGCAAGCATGACCAACAAGATGAACAAAGGAATCCAGGAGACCCGTGCCTGATAGCGGGCGCTCGGCGTTGATAAGGCTCCGCATATCGCCGCATTGAAGACAACACCCAAGCAAGCAATTGAGAGCACAAGGAACCACTGCGGTTGCGGAAAAAGAACTGATTTGTCTTTAAAATTGACCAGTGGCCAAAAAGCGAAGGTCAATATCAAGGCAACGATTGACAGAAGATAGACCAGGGAAAACCATGCGCTGAGCGGACCCACGATGGTCACTTCCTCGACGATGCGAGCGTGCAGCATTTTGTCAAAATAATACGCGGGCAGAAACTGCTTATAGGCCTCAAGCTCTGCAGGCGTGTGAAAAAACTGGCCAAGATCGACTTTTAGCAGCTGATTGGCCGTATTTTTCATCGCTGCCGCTATTACTCCCACGGGATCAGACTTGAAAACGTCAACGACAAACGAAGTTTGCTCCAAGGCCAGCGCCTTTCGCGTGGGCACATCAGCAAGATTGTAGACGCCCTTGCTCCTGTCGAGTGACCAGAGAAAATCTTCGGCGGTTGTCGGCAGGCGATCGATGTAGTTGCAGACGGTGTAGCGTTTTTCCGGACAGTTCTTTTTGAGGAACAGATAGCCCGGGCCATCATCGATAATCCGTGCCATCAGGAAAGGCGGACGGATCGGCTCGACGCCAACCGCGAGTTTTGTTGCATAGGAAAATCCGAGGTCGCCAACAATTCCTAAAACGATGATCGCCATCAGACAGAGCGCACGGCTCGAAAATCATGCGCGCGTAGTCGGTCCGCCGCTTGATGAGATACATACCGGCCAGCGCCAATTCTATAAATCCTAGCAAAAGCAAATGTGATGTGTGAAAAAGTACGGAGAGCAGTGCGATGGCCAAGACGCAAATTTTATCGTGTAAACGGAGCTTGTGCCAAAATCCAACAAGAATGATGGCCGATATAATTAGAAAAGACGCGAAAATATCGGGCATCAAAAAACTAATGAAGAAGGACGCTGGTGTCACGATCAATACAAGTGAAACGACTCCCACGAATTTCGAAAATGATAAGTCGGCGCATTTGATGGCAAATATGTATGTCAGATAAATAAAAATTGCGGCTTGTAAAAAAACAGAAAGCCAAAAATAGCTGGTGAGATGGCCTAGATAGAGCAGGGCGCCGTAATAGATTGATCGTCCTGCCAAGACCGTTCTTTCAAAAGGTGAATTGAGCGGCACGCGCTGCGCGGAGACCGGCTGGGCGTCGGAATGCGAATTTTCCTTATGCAGTGTGCGGTCTTGGGTCCAAGAGCTCGCAAATTTATCGCCGAGCAAGTACACAACCGCAAAATCTGGGCCGCGCACATAGGCGCTTGTGTCATCCATGAAGAATGGTTGCCCGTTGACAAGCGCAGCCCATGCGCTCGCCACCAACAGGAAGAACAGCGCCAATTTTTGCCGAATAGTCACCAGGATGATCTCGCTGTGTGGTTCTCGGTGGGGTGCCTAATTGCAGGCACGACTATCCAAATAACGATTTTTTGTTAAGCATTTTCGAGGCCCTTTCGTGAGCATTTTGTAATCTTGGCTAACTGCTGTTGCCCCGGAAACACGGTGTGGCCGCACAAGGATTTATCTGAGCAGTTCCTGCAGAAACTCTTGATACATTGTACCGATTTTTGTCCACGAAAACGACTGCGCCCGAGCGACGCGCCGCGATGGATTTACGGCGCGAGCGTTACGGGCGGCCACGATTTGCCGAGCAATGGCGGTTGGCTCATCGGGCCCGCTTAAGAATTGATCGTCGCCCACGATCCAGCGGGTCCTCGCGGAATCGCGCGCAACAATAGGCAGACCGCATGCCATGGCTTCCAAATAGACGTTTCCAAAAGCCTCTTCTTTCGAAAGATGCAGGAAAACATCTGCAGAGCGGTAAAGCGTGGGCATCTTTTCCGCCGGAAGTGAAAGTAAGGTGAAGCGTCCAGGCAGCAGCTTTGCGGCTTTTGCCTCAAGTGCATGACGCAATGGTCCTGTCCCGGCAACGACCAGGTGTGCATCGGGAATTTGGCTCACCGCCTCGACGCCAACATCAATGAACTTTGATGGGATCAGCGCACTGACCATCAACACGACGAGTCGATCCTTCGGCAGGCCAAACGCTTCCCTTTCACCTGGCCCGGGTGAGAAGCGGCTGCAGTCGACGCCATTGGGAATGAGCTTCGAGCGCCACCGCGCGCGATTGCGCTCGTAGAAGTCCGGATTGGTGCACACCAAACCATCACAGCTGAAAAATCGGTACTCGGATTGATTTGCATAGGCTGGCCAATCGCCGTTTTCCGTGACGAAAACATGACGGGGCCGGCGGCCATGCGAGCTTGCACGGCGGAGCATCCAGTTGGTGAACGGATAGCTGCAGGTCAAAGTGACGTCAAAGTCCGCAGGCCGATATCGAGAGAGAAAATGGGGAACGAATGTGAGTTCCTCATAAGCGCAATCATTTCTCAAGAGCGGCAATGAAGGAAAAGAAACAAATTTGTCGCGCGACAGGCTACCAGCGTGCAGAAACCGATAGGGCGTGCCCGACCTGGCCTGGCCGGAGCCGATCAAAGTGACATCGGACCCGAGCTTGGCGAGTTCGTTAGCAATCGAAATAAAAGCTACCTCCGCGCCGCGATCTATTCGATGAAGGCCAGGTAGAGCGAAAAGAACTCGCATGAATGGAATATCACGACGCTAGGGTTGGGACGAATTCTTGTCGCTACGGTCAGCCCGGACCCAGGTTGACATAACGCGTCGCGAAAATATCTGCCGGTACAGGGGAAACTTGGCGAATATGTAGCTTGCAATTGAAGGTATTGAATGCGGTGGCAGCAGATCGCGGCCGTAGCTGAGCCATGAAAGGAAAACGGCCAAAGCCAAAACGAAGAGGCTGACCGCGCTCACGTAAAAGGCTGTTACGGACACACCGAGAACCGCCGCGACGCCACTTGCAGCACATACGACCGTGACAAGCATCACGAGAAGCGTCAGGGGCGGTACGATCAAGTCCAGCCCAAGCGCAAGCAAGCCAGCGTTTCTGCCCAGAATGGATCGGTAGATGAGCTGTGGCGCGCTCGCAATTAGCAACCGGATATGTCCTTCTTCCCAACGGTTACGCTGATGTTTGGCGCCTTCGGTCGATTGCGGAAATTCGCTGGTGACGCTGGCGAACGGATAGAACAGGGGCGGGCTTCCCATTTGTGCCAACTCGAGACCGAGTTTCATATCTTCGGCAAGCGCACCGCTCGCCAGACTGACAGGCCGGATCACGTCCCACGTAAAGGCCATGCCCGTGCCCATCAGTTGGCACGGAAGTCCCAAAGCGCGAAGCCCCAGCGGCCGGATCCAATTCTTTAGTCGCCATGCAAATTCGGCGACGCGATAATTGATCGGTGAACCGGCGGGCGCAATCATCAGGTCAAGGGCCTGTACGGGCCGCCGCGTGGCTTGGCATGTTCTCGCGAGCTGGTCGATTGCACCCTCGCTGATACGACAGTCGGCGTCTATGCAGATAACCACTGCCGGCGGATCCAAGGCGAGATGTCGGAGCGCGTGGTCCAGCGCGTAACCTTTTCCTACTTTTGTCGGCTCATTACGCTCAATGGTTTCTGCACCGGCTGACGATGCGACACCTGCGGTGTCGTCACTACAATTGTCAGCGACGACGATCAATCGATCGCCAGCCACAAGTTGTTCCCTGATTGTCTTAATTGTAGGCAGTATTCCTGTGCTTTCATTATGCGCAGGAACAATGACCGCAACGCGCCGACGCTCGCCATGTATCGGTAGAGTTGTCGATTTTGCAGGAAAGAGCAGTGCAGCAAGAGTTTCAATAAATAGCACTGCGACAGGTAAGGCAAACAAGCACGCAAAGAAGATTAAGATATAAGACACGCGGATCGTTCCCACAAAATCACAAGGTGATCGGCGCCCCGATATGGAGTTATCGCCGGGAGTTAAGTCGATAATTCGGGGCTGCTGGTGTCGGCTGTTCAACGACTTCTCTCGGCGGCGAATACTGGACCTGTCGTTTCCGTGCCTGTTTCCAATAACCGAGTTGTTGCGCTAGCCCCGCAATCATGGCTGCATTCGCTGCAAACAAATATTCGCACTGGAAACTTACAAAAATCCACTCAAAGAAATTGTGAATATAAACGGTCAACAGGCCTACGCCCAGACCCAGTAACACATCGCCTCTTTTGTCCTTGCGATTGCGCCAGCCACACAAAAACGCGACAGTCAGTGGGCGCAAAAGTAAAAAAACGAAGGCGGCAAGGCCGAGGTACCCAGTCTCGGCCGCGACGAGCAAGTAAGCGTTGTGGACATAGGCGCCGAAATTAGACCAGGAGAGGCCTGATTTTTGATTGTAGCCTAAGTTATTTACAGCGGCGACATAGTGATTGGCTCCTACGCCCATCGGATGATCCGCGAGCATCGAGCGCGCCGCGTCTTCCATTTGGTCGCGCGTTTCATCGCCCTCTAAGACAGAAGATTGAAGATCCGTGCTGGTACTAAACCGCTGCTCGAACGACGAGATGACCAGAGGTGAAAGGGCAATCGCAGCCAACAGAGCGGCCACCAATGCCATCGACTTGCGAGGCGTCCATCCGCGCAGCGCGGAAAGTATGAAGACTAAAACATAACCAAATCCGGCCAGCCCAATCGTCGCCCGTGACGTTGTAAGGACGGCGACGATCGCTCCAGCGACTGAAACCGCAATTGGAAACCATCCTCGTTCGCCTGCCAGCAGCAGCGCGAAAAACGGATACACGATGAAATGTGATACCATGCCCAAAAAGTTCCGGTGCGGAAATCCGCCGGCGGTCTGCAGCACGCCAGCTCCAAACCGTTCCCACATGGCCTGGCCCGCCGCCAGAAATAGACCAAACGCGATGCCTTTCAGTAGTGACGCAACGACACGCTCGTCTGCAGCGCAAGCTTTGGTGATCACCGCGTAGGCGAAAAAAACTCGGGCGAGCTGCCAGCTATAGAAGAGAGCGGCTGAGGGCACACTGGCTTGAAACACCGAAATGAACGCCGCAAAGAAATAAAAACCAATCGAAAACAAGAAGGGCAGAGAATAGCGGCTTCGCGGCAAAGTGAGGTAAATCGCGAGCAGGGTCAGGTCGAGCAGGGAGATCTCTGCGCCAAGTGTGTAACCCGGCCATTGTCCGGCCCAGGAATCGAGCGCCATGTAAAGATGCAAGGGGCCGTGCTCGACCACTAGGAATCCGACGAGCACCCAGAGCTTAGGCGCCTCGCGAGGATTCTGACGCAGCCAAATGGACAGCGGTAAAACACTCGCAAGGGCAGCAAGGAGCAATACCCATTTCACGGAGGATTCCTTCGTCTAGCCCAGCGGGCCGAATTGGTCGGATAATACCGCAGATGCAGCGGCGTTACGACATTAATTGGCTCTAGTTGTGGCGATTGCCGGCCGCTCAATCGGTTAATCTTACCGGTTAAGCTGTCCGCGGATCGGCGAAATGGAACCTGTCAGGCCGTAACTTCGAATCCTTGCGTACAAAAATAACGTCAATCTGCGCAAGGTCTTTCTGGTTGGGGCGAACAAAGCCCGCAATGTCGTAAATGGCAAATCCGCGTTCATCCATAAAAGTAATAACTTGGTTAGAGGTAGGCGCGCCTTCGTTGTAGGGCAAAAGCGCAACCTCGAGCTGGACGACCTCCGTCTTTGCCAAAGTGGCATTGGCGCCACGGAGCACATCAAGCTCGCTTCCTTGGACATCCAGTTTGAGGAACAAGGGCGCATTGAGGGAGGCGGGTAAAATCTTGTCCAAAGTGGTCATTGGGACCTTAGTCGCCGTCATGCGGGCATCGCTGCGCTCGCGATATAGCGACGAGGCGCTGCCCTGCGCGCGGAAGAATGTTTCGCCTGGGCTTTCTTTCGGTCCAAGAAGCGCGATGTGAAAACTGACGTCCGAAAGTGCTGCGACAGTGCGTTCAAGATCCTCGCGCATCTCATCACGAGCCTCAACCATTATAAACGAAGCGTCACTGAAAATAGTTTTGGTCGATCTCGTCCACTTGCCCTCGTGGGCGCCGATGTCGATGACACAATTTGGACTTGAACCCCTTTTCCTTGAGCCGGGAATAAGTCACTTCTTCCAGCTGCCAGAACACAGCGTCGACGAGCAGACGCTTGCTCGGGAGCCAGCCGGCATACGTCTCGCCCAAGCGCCGACAATTCGTTGTGCGAATCTGTGCAAAAATTCAGTCATGCACAAATGTGCATCTTACGTTGCAGAATCGAAGAGTTATAGAACGTGACTGTTGAATACAAGCGCTAAGGGAATAGATAATCAATGTTGAGCGACCTCCGATCAGCCGCGAGTGCTGTTGGTGGATCGTTCGAACAGCTTCAAAATCTTGGCCGCTTCCTTGAGACTGTCGTGATGTTCCATCACGTGACGCCGCGCCTGCTGGCCCATGCGCTCAAGTTCGGTCGCCGATGCGATCAGGCATTGGTGCATCGCCTCTGCGAGTTCGCCTTCATCGCTTGCTGGCACGAGCCAGCCGGTTTGCCCGGGTTGGACAAGTTCAGGAATGCCGGCGACATAGGTCGAGATCACAGGGCGGCCGAGCGCCATCGCCTCCATGATCACCACGGGCATGTTCTCGGAGAAGCTGGGCAATATGAGAGCGCGGGCATTCAATATTTCGGCTTTGACACGATCACCCGTGCCCCATCCAGCGAAGATTACTTGGCGCTCCAGTTGCGCGCTCTGGACCGCATCCTCAATAAGGCCCCGCAAGGGCCCATCACCGACCAGCACAACTTCGCAATGAATGCCCTTCTGATGTAGCAGGCGCACTGCGCCAACAAGGACAAGATGGGCTTTGACAGAAACAAACCGGCCGACACACACAAAGCGGGGCACAGATGTTGGTTTCTGAAACGGGGTTTCAATAAAGCCACTGTCCACGCCACAATGAACGACCTCAATTTTCTCCCACTGGTCGGGGGAGGACCAGCGCATGAGTTGACTTTTTCCGAACGAGCTCACGCAAATCGCGAAGGTCGAGCGCTTGAGCTTTTCATCGAGCGAGAGGAGAGGGGCTTTTTCAAATTCTTCGGATCCATGCGCAGTGAAGCTGTAGGGGATGCCGGACAGCTGCGATGCAAACATCGCGATGACGGCCGGATTGGTGCCGAAATGAGCATGTATATGGTCAACCCGGTCCTCGCGGCACCAGCGGGCAAGCACAGTCGCCTCCACGGCATAGGCAAAATGTCTGAGGAGGCCTCGATCCGAATGCCAGCCCATCTTTGCGGCGAGAACAAAAATTTGCGCGAGTGTGGCTGGCTGCCTCAAGAGTGCCGTAACAAAACAGCGCAAGATTTCTGCTGCGCCCGCGCGAAGGACGAGTCGCGTCTTCCGCTCCTCGCTTTGGTCGATCGGGTCGACCAAGGCCTGCGGTGCGGGCCGCAACGCGTACCGTACGATGCTGAGCCCCAGCTTTTCGAGGGCGAGAATTTCGCGCCGTATAAAAGTGTGGCTGACCGCCGGGTATTGATTTGTGAAATAGGCGACGCGCAAGGTTAGACCCGTTTCAAGATGTGCCTTTTGAGCAGCATCTTTAGTTTTTCAGCCCAACTGTTTTTGGGATCGTAGAACTGTCCTTGCAGTGTAGCGCACGCTTCCTGCTTCTGTTTGTAAAATTCGTCATCATCGTAAAGTTTCAAAATGGCCTTGCAATATTCCTCAATATTATCAGGCGGCACCTCAACAGCGGCTCCCCGAATGTACTCAAGGGCAGGGCAGACCGGCGACGTAATGACTGGGCGGCCGGCAAGAATTGCTTCGGCGCAGACCATATTGAACCCCTCTTCGAATCTGGATGTCGTCGGAACAATGACGGCATGCGAGGAAGCGAGCACGGCGGAGAGGTGCTGTGAGTCCAGGTAACCATGGCAGATGACGATGTCCTGGAGGTTGGATTTCATGACAAGCTGCCGGAGGGCGTTCAACTCGCCTCCGTCACCACAAATATCGAAAACAAAAGTCCGTGGTCGATTGGCATTGAGCCGGCGTGCGATCTCCACAAGGTCATAGATGCCTTTATTGGCTTCGATGCGGCCCGCAAAGAAAACTCGAAATGGCGGGCGTGGGATCGTCCGTGGGGAAGGGATGGACGCAAACTGTGATGCTGAATAGCTCGGAAGATGTTCTTCGATTTCGATATCGTCCTTGCCAACAAGGGTACAAAGTTGTTGCGTGATGTCGCTGCGATGCGACGAGCGCGGCCTTTACATGCCTCAATATAAAGAGCCGATTGAGTTCTAACAGAACCCGCCAACTGCGCCGGACTGGTGCGAATTTTGGCCACAGGACACAATGAAATGATGGAATGATCGGGATGCCGAACCATCTGAGATAAAACAATAGAAACCAGTAATTCTGATTTGCCGTCGCAATCAACACATCGGGTTTGAAACGAATGAGTGTTGGCGCAAGTCGCGCAAACCATCCGACCATGGCCAGATGATACATGAGCCCGCTCAGATGGGAGGGTAACGGCCGGTTTTCGATCGTCAAACCACCATTGTGCCAGACGGAATATTTGCCCGAAACGGTTGTGATGACATATGCGTCGGCATCCAATTCGCGGCAAACCTGGAAAAACTGCTTCATGTAGTTGGTGCCGAAGTAATTCTGTGCACGGTTCTCCGACCATTCGCGAAAAACGCTCGCGGCTTCGCTCGGCCCGCTAAGATACGCAATTCGCAGTTTGTCGTTGTCGTGCATCAGAAAGTCTCGGCTGCGCTATTTATACTCGATCAGCGCGGTCGACTGGCCGCTCAACCGCCGCAAGTAAAACTTCAGACACGCCTTGTAATTCCGCAAATTTTGCGACCGTTATGAAAAAAGCATAGGACCACGCCGTACCCTTATCGCCGCCTTGACGAAGCGCAATCCGGCAGATTTGAACGGGGTAGACCAAGATGCCGAGGAGCGCGGCGGGATGAATGTATGTTCCGAGACAAATCAAGACCGGGAGAAGGCCGCCCCAGACCTCCGCGCGTGTTGACTCGCGCGCGTAGATCCGGAACTTGGAATTCTTATGGAGCCGGGCAATTTCCGCATAGGCATAGCCGCCGCGAACGGTCCGTTTCCACCACTGGCTAAACCGCGTGATGGCGGCATCGTGTCGGGTCATCTCGGCATCCAGCCGCCAAATCTTCCAACCCCGTTCGCGCAGCCGCAGGCAAAGCTCCGGCTCTTCGCCGGCGATAAGCTGGTTTAGATACCCGCCAGCCGCCTTGAAGGCGTCTGACCGAAATACTGCATCGCCACCGCAGGCAGCAGCCTCGCCAATGGGTGTATTCCATTCGACATCGCAAAGTCGATTGTAAATAGATGCATCCGGATGTACGCTCCCGGCGTCGCCCACAAACGACCGCCACATCGCTCCGGTCCCGAAGAAATTTTAGCGCGGCCTCGAGCCAGCCCGAAACGAGTTCGCAATCGCCGTCAACAAATTGCACATATTTAACCTGATCATTGAGGGCAACGAGAGCCGCAAAGCCCTCGTTTCTTGCCCGTGCGGCGGTGAACGGCCGGGTCATGTCGAGGTTGACGACGGCAACACCCAGACGTTCCGCGGCCGTGACACTTCCATCCGTGGATCCAGAATCGACATAGACAATCGCTGCATTCGCCTGTTTCTTGACCGAGTTCAGGCAATCGATCAGCCGCTGTCCTTCGTTGCGGCCGATGACGACGATGCCAAGATCATTTGCCATACGTCACCCGAACGAAGGCAGGCTGTCGAACGAAGTACCGAAACCCATGCTCCACCGTAGCCACTCGAAAAGCACGAGGAGGACGAACACGAGAATGGTCAATGCGAAATCTTGCAGGCCAAAGGAAAAACGTTGCCGGATTTGCCCAAACAGCACCGGAAAATAACGAAAAACATCGCTGACTGCGATGACCAGGATGGCGGCGACGGCTCCGAAGTGCGTAATACTTAAAGGGAAGGGCAACGCAGCATCCAGACAAACTTCAAGCCATAAGCCATCGCGCCGTAGTTTGGTTTGCCGAGGCCAAGAAGGGTCGATTTATTGACGCTGCAGAGAATTGAAAACCATGTGCCGGAAATCAGAACCGGCGCCATCCAGCCGGCTGCATGATAGCGTTGATCGAATATAAGCTTGATGACCAGGTCGGATATCGCTGCGGAAAAAGCAAAACCAATTGCCGCGAGCAAGGAGAAAGTTCAGGCGCAGCCAGACGACTTGTCTGCGCAATTCGTCGCGGGGGGTTTCGGAATGTGACAGCAATGAACGGAAAAATGACACTGTTGCCAAGACGGACGGCGAGTGAGCTCAGCATCTCCGCCAGGCTTCGCGCGAGGCCGTAGACGCCGAGCAACGCAAGAGGGATGACACCCGCGAGATAAAGGCGGTCGAAGGTGGTCGATAAATAGTAGACAAGCGATGCAAAAAAATCCATCTACCAAAATGTAAAATCTCTTTCGCATAGGCTTTGTTGATTTTAAATCTGTGCTTGGTGTCGGGGATAAGAAAATAGCCCACGACCATTGCTGTTCCGTTCCGAGATGAAGGCCAAAAACAAGCGCCCAAATTGTCGGGATGAAATAGGCGAGGGTAGATTTGCTCTATTGAACAGATCGACGTGATTACAATCTCGAAAATGTTAGTTTTGGAATTTGCAGGCGTCTCTGTAGGAGGCTCCGTTGAGTAGAGCCAAAGCCGGAGAGCACCAGGATAAAGGATGCGACCGGTATGACGTGAAATAGAATTGGAGTTCGATAGTAGTAGCGACCGGCACCGTAACGGCACACGCTAAGACCCAAAGGATGACTCCGCGGATCGCCGCGAGGGTCCAGGCAGTGTTGTAGAAATCGGGATCTTCCGCATTGCGGTTATAGATAATGCTTTGACCAATACCGACGTCTGTTAGCAGCTCGATGCCCGCTTTTAGACTATTAAAGATGACCATGATGCCGAAAAGCTCTGGCGCCAGGAGGCGCGTCAGGACTACGCTGGTTGCAAGGCGGACGCCTGCAATAAGCCGAATGCCCCCACGGTCCATACGGCGTTTTTTGTAACTGTAACGTGCGGAATCTTCATAGTCACAAAAGCCCGTAGCGTAACGTGATATTCTGTATATTCGGTTTTGACCCCGAACGCGGCAAATCACTACGGATCCGCTTATTTCTCTACTGCATTCAGCAATAGATCGATTGTCTGCAGAATCTCGTTAACGGAAAAGCGATATCCTGCGTCGTCGAACTCCCCGACGACAAATCCAAATTTGACCCCGAGGCACCCCGCCTGGGACCGATGGACCCCCGAGAAACGGTCAGGCGGCTCTAAAATCAGCAGCGCGCTATCTTCCGGAACGGTTAGAGTGCAATGAGTAACGTGGCTTCCTTCCATGGAGACAACGAGCTTCGCGCTCAATAATGCTTCGACAATGTGTCAAGCCGGTCGGAGGCGATATCCACCACC
>CAVUPX010000013.1:0-454486 GCA_963743405.1 uncultured Alphaproteobacteria bacterium
CGCTGGGCGATCATTTGTTCAGTAATCCGCCCGCCAAATCCCTTGTGCGTCGGCTCTCGCACTTTCGGTCCGCTCAACTCCGTCCAATGCAGGTGTAACCGTCTGTCCGCGTCATGCGACCATTTCAGTTCGACTTGGCCGCCGGGCACGGCCAAAGCACCGTACTTAGCGGCATTGGTCGCCAACTCGTGCAAGGTTATAGCAATGGTCTGAGCGACATCAGGCTCTAACACCACTGGCGGACCGTCTATGCGTACTCGGTTTTTCTCGGAATAGGGAGCAAGCTCCTGTGTCGTTATCGTCGATAGATCGGCACCAATCCAACGTGTCTTGACAAACAATGAGTGGACATTGGCAAGCGACTGAATGCGTCCCTCAATTGCCCGTTTTAGGCCGTCGGGTGTTTCGGACTGAGAAAGCCTCACAGTTGCCTGCACGGTCGCGAGCAAGTTCTTACTTCGGTGCTCTGCTTCCCGAGCCAACGTCGCGATTTGTTCTTGGCTTCGCTTCTGCTCCGTAATATCCCTCGCGATCTTCGAGGCTCCAACAATCTGGCCTTCCGCATTTCTGACCGGAGAAACGGTCACCGAAACGACAATCAAAGAGCCATTCTTGCGCTGTCTAATCGTCTCGAAATGGTCGGTATGCTCCCCGCGTCTTATGCGCGTTAGAATTTCACGCTCTTCGCTTTGTCGATCTGCTGGGATTACAATTGTGATGGGTTGACCGACCGCCTCTGCAGCGGTGTAGCCGAAGACGCGCTGGGCACCCATATTCCAGCTTAGGATAATGCCATCGAGGTTCTTGCTAACAATCGCGTCCTCACTGGACTCGACGATAGCGGCAAGCGACCGCAAACGCTGTTCGCCTTCTTGAAGGGCAGTTAAAAGCGCTCTGATTTCCGTGACGTCGCGATTAACTTCAAGCACGGTGTCATCGCTAAGCAATTGCATTCGGCTGTCTACAATGACTTCGCGTCCGTCCTTGCAGATATGGCGTAGTTCGCCGGCCCAGTAGTGCTCGTTCCGAAGCTGTGAACGCAATTCGGCAAGTTCGATTGGGAATTTGGTTTGCAAAAGAGAGTGGCTGCTTTCGCCGACCGCTTCATTGGATGCAAACCCGTAAAGTCGTTCAGCTCCAGTATTCCAGAAATCGATCGCCCCATGCAGCTTCCACGCAAACATCGGCTCATAGGACAACATGAGCAGATCGGCCAGACGTTCTGGAGGTCGCGTCACCAACTCGGCAAACTCTGGGCACATCAATATTCGACTTCGCGCTTAGTCTCGGGTTGTGACCCGTGGCTAAGCTATCGTAGCGGGTAAAGGCCGAACTCGGAAAGGACCCTCGATGTCCGTTTTGGGTCAAGAGCAGACATATGCGGTGCAAAAAGGCATGTCCGCTTTACCCCGAAAGCGGACATCACGAGGATCGTATCATGCGGTGCTTCCCTACCGGTCAGCGGGGCAGCGGGGTTATTAGGTTTCCAAATTGAAGGTCCAGCCGTCTGGGTCGGGCGTGGCCAGCCAGTCCTGCTGACAGTGCGGGTGTAGCCAGTAGGTATCACCATCGACCTCGTAAGCTTGTAGTGGCGTGTCAGTTCGTTCATGTGCGCCGCAATGTTCGCACACGCGCGGCCAGGGTTCGCCGCTCGCCCCCGCGAGGCCGTTACCCCCTTTTTGATCCGCAACAACGCAACAAGCCGCGTCTGGCGCGGGTTTCTCACGTTTTCGAAACGCAACATCTGGAATGTTTGTTGCGTTTCGAAAAGTGGTATTAGTGCCTGCAGCAGTTGGCTTGTTGCGTTGTTGCGTTTCGGAAACCCCCTCGGTGGCAAGATAGCGGTCAAACGCCTCGGCAAATTGCCCCAGGTAGTATCCCTTTGGTGTGTGTTCGTCGTCGATCCGCACACTATCCGAAATGATCTGGAACGGTTTGAGCAATTGGGCCAATTGGTTCTTTGTAATCGCCTTCGGCGAGGCCACCTTGCTCGCTTTCCATTCTGCCCAAGGTCTGTTTTCCATTGCTGCGAGCGAATTGCATATTTCGGCGGACGCTAGTCGGTCGGTCCTTCTGTCCTCAAACAGCACCTTGATATCGGCGAGCAACATGACACCGAAGGTTTCGCTCTCTCGCGGCGCAAGTTTCGCCGCGGCATCACGGACACGTTCCGGCCAGTCGGCGCCGACCAGGTCGGCGATGGCGTATAGCGGCCGCCAGTTGTCGGCGTCCCGGTTGATCAGCGCCCCCATATCCGGCTCGCAGTCAGCCACGGCCTTTGCGTTATCGTCGGCCCACCGGGCGCACATGCGCGCGACCCGTTGCAGGGACTCGCACCGATCATCACGCAACTCCGCCAATGTTTCATCGGCTCGCCGGCGCTGCATTTCGACGATGATCGACCGTTGCTCGAGATCGTCCGGCAACCGGCCATTGCGCGCGAAAGCGACCGCGCCAAAAACCGAAAACTCGCGTAGCTCCAGTTTCTCGCCGAGCACGCGAAGCACGGTGCCGCCCTGGCAGTGTCCCTCATTCAGCAGCGCGTGCAGGTCGCTGCCGTGCTCGATGTATTTCTCTGTCTCGTCGAGCAGGATCGTCGGTTGAAACTTTTCGACGGCCCGAAATAACGCTGGCGGTGAAATTGAGCCAGCTCGCTTCGGACGACGTACCAATTTAGCGAGCAGCCGCAGCGCCGTTGTTTTGCCGCAGCCTTTCGTCGGCGAAGTGATGGCAAGCCTCGGCGAGATCGGGAAAGCGCCGACCAGCCAGGTGTGTAGCGTCCATAGCGCTATGGTGTCAGCGGCGGCGCCGGGAAGGACAGCGTAGGTTTTCATCGCAGCCGCCAGTGTCGTCGCGATCATGTCGCCGTCGACCGGTTCATGCCACGGCAGCGGGTCGACAATCTTCATGGCTCGACCCTGACCGTTGTCCTGGCCGGTTTCGAGACCTAGGGTGCGGCGCTTCTTGGTCACTTCGCGGTCAAGAATTGATGCGCGGACTCTCAACCGCATGGCCGCTTTGACGCGGACCGCCTCGTATTCAATCGGGTCGAGGGCGGCAAGCCGCTCGATTTCGGCTGCCCTGTCAATATCAGTGTCCTTGGCCTTACGTGATTTTGGTTTTCGCCCGCGGTTGGTCATGGCGCAAGCTCCGCGCGGGCTTGCCCATCAAGCGGGGGCAGCGGTTTTTGCGCCCGCAACCATCGCCGTACGATGGCGGCAATTTCCTTCGGCGGCTGGGCGTTGCATGGGCCACGGAGTTGGATCGGCGAGGCCCCGCGACCGTTGCGGGCCAGTGCCAATGTCGCCAATGGCTTGCCGCCGCGGCGAATGGAATAAACGTAAATTCCTCCGCGCTTCACCTCGTCAGCGTAGCTGCCCACGCAATGGTGCATTGCAGCGCCCTCGCGATAGAGCGAGGCACTGTTATCGATCGGCAAGATTTCGTAAGCACCGCAATTCGCCGCCGGGTACCACGGCGGCGGAAAACCAAACTGCGGCCCGTCCATGTGGCTCGCGACCGCCTCGTGCCAACCGGCACTCAGTCTGGTGACGGTTTTGAGCGACATCGTCGGGACAAACGGGCGCACGACAAACTGCCGCCGCCCCATCGCCTCCAGCTCATCGCCTTCGGTCGCCGATCCCCGCACCCAATCGGCAAGGTCGCTCAGGAAAGACCCGACCTCATTCAGGTTTCCGGAAATTTTCGGCGAATGCCTTGCGGTCCATTCGGCGAAATCGGCATCGACTCTATGATGGGCCCAACCCACCACTTGCAACCAAATCCGCAAACGCGGCAGCGTCTCAGGCATGAAATGCAGCAGTTCTGGGCGCTGGCAGAAAGTGGCGGATACCAGATGCGCTGCGCCGGGTCCGATGCAGCGCAACGCCATCGGGATATGCATGACCGCAGCGACATTCCGCAATCGCTCGCCACGTTCGATTAGATCGGTGGCATATTTTCTCCGATCAGCGAAGTCCGCTCTCGATTTTTCCCAACTCGCCCAGTCGGCGGTGAATTCTTCATTAATAGACCGCGCATCCTCAGCGTAAATTTGGAGTGCTAAAACCGGGAAAGTGTCGACCAACTGAAGCGCGCGAAGACTCAGCGCGCCGGCGCGATAGATCGCCTCACGATGCCTGAAAGAAAACCGCCGTGCCGCCTTGACGGCATCGGCATTGGCGGCTTCCTCCAGTGCTTTGCCGATGAGATGGTTGGTTACCCCGAGGGAGAGCAATCGCTTGCCGTGATAGAAGCACCGGTTGCGCTCCTGTTGCTTCTTGTTCGCAGACCACCAAGGCGGATCATGGGGTTCTCGGCGCGGCGGCCACGACAATCCAGCCCGCCGCAGTGCTTCATGATGAATGAACTGGCGCAGCCGTTCCTCGGTCGTGTGACTGAACATCCCGTGGCGGAATCCGCCCGCGATCTTTTGCAGCACCGCGCCGCCCGGCCGGGTGCCATCCAGCCGATCTGGCCGCAGAATGAGCGCGGCGGGATATTCATGCTCCCAAGGTTGCGGCTCGATGCCGCAACGCCAAGCGACCGCTTGGTGATCAAATAAATCCGAGACGCCGATCCCGTAAATTCCGCGCCCATCGTGCAGCAATTCGACCGGCATAGGTCTGGCGGCGCGAAATACTTGCGGCGCAGGGTGGCTGGGGTTATCTTCGGCGCTATCTACTTTGCTATTCAGAATCGCTACCGAAGCCCGCCGCTCCCGCGCGACGGGTTTCATTTTGTGGGCCATGACGCATCACGCCTCCGCTCCGGCGCGCTTGCGCTTCGGCGGGCGACCGCGTCGGCCTCGCACGGCGGTCTTGGTGCCCTGCCAATCCCACGGCTTCGCGGGTTTACGAAGCTCGCGAAGTTGTCGAAATTTCTCGGTGCTCTTGTCACCTGCACCTATGACGGCGGGCCGGCGCGATGCGGCTCGTTGCTTCAGACTTTCGAAAACAAGCAGCGTTCGCTTGCCTTCTTTGACCGCCTGGACTTTGCCTTCGCTGATCGCGTTGTACATTGCCGACCGAGAGTCGCCGGTATAGGCGCAGCCGACACGAAGCGTGACGTGGACCGGTTCGATGTTGATGTCGTCTAGAGACATGTTCACCCTCGAATCTGGAGCCATTCGGGGGGAAGCCCCGAACGTCTGCACATCATCGAGAGTGTTGGAGCGAACGAAGTTACCGTGTCACTCTGTGACTCCGGGACCCTCGCGGGATTTTTCGACTGTCGCGGCGGCAAGTCGAGCTTGACCTACACTTTTCGCTGACCACGCAGATATCGCCTTGCTCTCTCATCCCATTTGCTGCGGGGGGCTCGGAAAGATGTCCTTGAACATCTTTCCCTGCCCCCCGAGTTCGAAGCCGGAGAAATGCGGAACCGGCCCAAAGCCATACTAGTACGATTGTGGACGGCAGGAAACAAAATAATTCTCTACTGCTTGAACGCCAGCACCTTTGCGTTCGCGACCGCCGGCTTCGCGCAGTAACCCGCCCATGCCTCCGCGAGCAAACGGCGCTTTTGGAATGCCGTTTTGCGCCGGTAGGCTTGTTCGGTTTTGTCACCGATTTTGTGGGCCAACGCCATCTCGATAATGTCGTTCGGGAAATGCAATTCCTCGCCCGCCCAATCTCGAAAAACGCTCCGCATACCATGCACCGTGATGTCGTCATATTTCATGCGGGTCAGAATCGACGACAGCGAATTTTCCGATAGTCGCTGCCCCGTGCTGTCGTTTGGAAATAGCAGCTTGCTCGCAGCAACTGCCCCGCCGATTTTTTGGGTGATCGCGCGGACCTTATGCAGCACCTTCATCGCCGCTTTTGACAACGCGACGCGGTGCTCTTTCCCGGCCTTAATGCGGTTTGCGGGAACGATCCACACCGCTTCATCCATGTCGATTTCGTCCCATGTCGAGCCAAGTACTTCGCCGGTTCGGGCTGCGGTCAACACGCAAAATTCGAGCGCCAGCGCGCCGATGCCTTCACGGGTGCGCAACGCCGTCATGAACGCTCCGATGTTCTTGTAGTCCAGCGCAGCATGGTGATTGACCGGTGCGATCTTTTCCGGTGACGCCAGCAAATGTTTCAGGTTTCCGTTCCAGCGCGCGGGATTGTCGCCCGCTCGCTTCTTCATGGCGGCGGCAAAATCCAACACAATCTCGATCCGCCCCCTCACCCGCTTCATGGTGTCCGTTTTTTCATACCAAAGCGGGTTGAGAACGTTCAGGACATGATCGATGGTAATTTCGTTCACCGGAACCTCGCCGATGAACGGCGAGGCATAGGTTTTCAGCGTGTTGACCCATTGCTGCGCGTGTTTCGGATTGCGCCAGCCGGAACGATGCAAGGCGATGTAATCGCGGGCGCACATATCGAACGTAGGCGGCGGCTGCACGGCTTCGGCGGCGCGGCGCTCCGCATAGATCGCGTTGCGCTGTTCGATCGGATCTACGCCAGTCGCGATCAGCTCGCGATATTGTTTTGCCAGTTGGCGAGCTTTGGCAAGGCTTATGCTGTCGAGCGAACCAAGCCCCATGTCGCGCTCGCGAGCAAATGGCAACTTGAAACGAAAAATCCAGCCGCGCGATATCTTGCCATCCTTGCCGAGGAACGTTCGCAAGTACAAGTTGCCGCCATCTGCAATCAAGCCGCGTTTCTTCGTCTTAAATTGGCTCGGCCTCAGTTTTCCGATGCCGCCTCTCGCCATATTCGCCGCCCCTGTTTAGTTCGAATCCCGTTGCGCCCACTTAACTCCTGAAATCGATTGGATTTTTTTGGAGCTCCGCCCATGTTTGCGCCCATGTTCAGCTTAAGACAATGGCGGACAATATGGGACGCGCAGGAAATTGTGATTTAGAAACCGCTAGATGTATCGGCACTTTTGGACGGTGTAGGACGCAGTGGGATGCCGGTGTGTGAGACACCCCTTCCGCCAGGAATGACCAGTCAGCAACACCTGAGTCATGTCCGCATTATCTCCGAAAGCGGACATTCGCAGTCGGCGTTTCAACGTCCGCTAAGTGCGAGGAGCGGACATTACTATTTGTTTTCTGTGCCTAGTAGCACGACGCGTTTCGGCTCGACTGCCATATAAACGTCCCGGCCGTCTGCAATCGGCTCCATCGCGGCACAGCGGGCGACAAGGCGTTGATCGCCCCAGGAGAGATGAACCTGACTGAAATCGCCTTGAAAGACTGTCTTTTCAATTTTAACCGGCCACACGTTTCGTTCCCCCACCGGCCGCTCCTGCGAAATGCGCAGGTGCACCGTCCGCACCGAGACAGTCATCTCAGGGCGGGCCATGCGTCCATAAGCCATGCCGTAGATGAGTTGTCCGGTCGCGGTTTCCAGCGCCATAAGGCCGTTACCGTCCAGATCTGGCCGGTGACGCCCACGGATTAAATTGGCTGAGCCAATGAAGTCGGCAACGAACTCGCTGCGCGGCAGGCTGTAGATTTCGTCAGGTGTGCCGGTCTGCTCGACCAATCCGTCACGCATCACCACGATGCGGTCCGACATCGCCAACGCTTCCTCGAGGTCATGCGTGACGTAAAGCGAGGTGATACCGAGCCGATGTTGCAAGTCGCGAAGTTCGATGCGCATGTCGGCGCGAAGCTTGGCGTCGAGATTCGAGAGCGGTTCGTCGAACAGCAGCACGGACGGCTGAAATACGAAAGCGCGCGCCAGTGCCACACGTTGCTGTTGACCGCCCGACAACTCCGATGCACGCCGGGCACTGAATTCGCGCATCTGCACCATTTCGAGCGCAAGACCCACCTTTTCCGTGATTTCCGCCGCACCGGCTTTGCGTACCCGCAGTCCGTAGGCGACGTTGTCGAACACCGTCATGTGCGGCCAGATCGCATAGGACTGGAAGACCATCGACAGGCCGCGTTTTTCGGCTGGAATATTGATCTTGCGGGCGGACGAGAACACCGGCACGCCGTCAATGCGAATCTCGCCAGCTGTCGGCTGCTCCAGGCCAGCGACCGCGCGTAGCGTTGTGGTCTTGCCGCAACCGGACGGTCCTAGCAGCGTCAATTGTTCGCCCGGCATGACATTAAAGTTGATCCCGCGCACCGCCGGCACGCTGCCGTAGTAGAGTTCAAGGCCTTCGACCTCGATGTGCGGAGTTGGTGGTGGCGAGGAAAATGCGGACGATGCTGGCATGTGGGCGTATCCTGACATCCTCAATTGAGGGGTTGTGCGCTGACGCGGCGGGTGACGGCAACGAGTACGATCATGGCAACGGCCACGACCAACGTCTGGATCAACGCCAAAGCGGCGGTGAGTTCGGAACTGGTGCCGAACCAAGACTCGACGATCGAGGGTGTAATCACCTTGGAATGCGGGCCCATCAGCAAGATCGAGGCGCCGAGCTCACGCACGCTGGCGATGAACAACAGCAACCAAGCGGCGACCAGGCCTGGTCTTAGCAAAGGGATCGTCACCGTCCGCACCCGGAACGCCCATGAGGCGCCACACATCTGCGCGCATTCCTCCAAGCTCTTGTCGATCTGCAGCATGACCCCGGCGATGGTGCGCACACCGAGAGGCAGAAACACCGTGAGGTAGGCGATCAACAAAAGCCATAAAGTGCCATAGATCGGGATTGGAAAAATCACCCAAGCCCACATCAGCCCAAACGCGAACACCAGGCGCGGCACCGCTTGCGGAAACATGACGATATATTCGATCAAGCCGCTGCCAGGCAGCCGTGACCGGTAAATCATCCAGGCTAATAGCCCCATCAGCGCGACGCCGATTGTCGCAGTGCCAAACGCGAGCAGCAGGCTGTTGCTGAGCGCCGAACGCACGGCATTCATGGTCATGGCCGTGCGGAAGTTGTCGAGCGTAAAGTTTTCGGCAGTCGGAAAGATCACGGCGATTTTCTGCAGCGACGCGAAAAACAGCGTGGCCAACGGCAGGATCACGGCGGCAGAAAGATAGAGCAAGCAGACGCCGAGCAGCACATATCGCAGCTGTCCGACGTCGAATACCCGCGGCCGGAACGCTTTCCCGGTGATCGTCACATAGCTTCCAGACATGACGACGCGCCGATACACGTAAAGCATGACGAACATCACCGCAAACAGTGATGCCCCCATGGCCGCCGCCACTTGGATCTTGGGCGGGTATTGCTGAATCATCTGGTAGATCGCAGTGGTGATGACGTAATAGCGGCTTGGCAGACCAAGTACGAGCGCGACGGCAAACGAGCCGAGCATTTCGGCGAAGACGAAGATGGCGGCGCCGAGAAGGCCGGGCACGACCAGCGGCAAGGTGATGCGCATGATGGTGCGCACGCGACTCGCTCCGATGACTTGCGAAGCCTCTTCGAGCGAGGGATCCATTGATTTCATCAGCGCAGCGATCATGACGAAGGCGACCGAGCCTTCGAACAGCGCCATAACCCAGGCAATGCCGTACGATGTATTGATGTCGATGAGGTGGCCCTGCCCGCCAACCGCTCGCCAGAGTCCATTGATGAAGCCACTTTCTGGCTGACCGAGCAAACTCCACGCCAGCGCGCCCAGGAGCGGAGTCAGGTAATAGGGCACGACCATGAGCTGCTCGAGGACATGGCGGCCGGGTACGTTGGTTCGCGTGAGGATCCACGCCATCACGGAGCCGAACACCAGTGCCATCACGGTTGCCGCGAGCGACACCGTGAGGGTATTGAGCATGATCTGCGGGTATTGCAGAAGGCCGCTGAAATTGTCGACGCCGTAGGCGGTCGGTGGCCGAATTTGCGGGTCACCGACATCGAAGGCGGCCTGCAGCAGAAAGTAAACCGGATACAGGACGAACACCGCGGCAATCGCCGCAACTCCATATCCAGCTATTTTCTGGACAGAGGACGAGGACCCCATCGATCCCACAGGCGGCCCCTGTCACAGGCCGAGCATGCTGTTCCATTCCTTCAAGAACATCGCGCTCTGCGACGCGTACTCATCCCAATCGGAAGGATAGAGCAGCTTGAAATCGCTGAGCTTCACACCAGTTGCCATCGGCGGAGCGTCGGTGCGCACTGAACCGTAATAGAGGTTCGGATTGGTCTGATACCAGGCCTGACCGCGCTTGGACATTGCCCAGTCAACGAACAGCTTGGACGCTTCCGGATGCGGTGCCTTGTTAACCGCGCCGACGACGAGCGGTGTCGCCACAAGTCCGTCCGGCGGCGCGACGAATTCAACCTTGGCGCCCTTACTCTTGAAAAGGATATAGGCAGGATATTCGCCAATCGCAGTGATCATGTCGTCGCCTTTAGACAGGCGATCGAACAATTGCACGCGTAAATCGAAGGCATGCGGCTGGAGCTTGGCGAATTCCTTCCAGAAGCCCTCACCGTAAATCTTGCGTAGCATATACCACTGCACGAACTGCAGACCTGACGCGGAGATCTTACAGCTGATTTTGCCTTTCCAGCGGGGATCGAGAATGTCCTTCCAGCCCTTTGGTGCGTCGGAGGCCGCGACCTTGTCGCTGTTGTAGGCGATGCCGGCAGGGTCGACGCCGGTCCAGAAGAAATAGCCGTTCGGCGCGCTGAGATGGTCTTTCTTGTAAGCGGATGATTCCGGCGACACGTAGTGCTCGTAGCCGCCTTTTTTCTGGAAATCGAAAGCCGGAGCGAGGTCGGACAACTGGATCACATCGACATCGAAACGTCCGGCCGAGCGTTCCGACAGAATCTTGTTATAGAGCGCGCCGGTCTGCGCGCGGACATAGCTGGTCTTGATCTTAGGGAAGTCCTTGTTGAAACCCTCCATGATGCCGGCGGTGCCGGGCTCATTTTCGTGGCAGTAGAACACCAACTGCCCTTCCTGCTCGGCCTTTGCCACATCGGCGTTGGTCATGAAGTCGAGTACTTTGGTCGGCGACTTCGATAAGCCCTGCGCCAACACACTCGGCGCCGTAATCCCAAGAAATGGCAGTGTGGTGATCGCGGTCCCGGCTTTCAGCAGCCCGCGCCGCGTCAACTTCCGATTTATGAGTTCGGCCATTGTTATCCTCCCCTGTGTTTTGTTTTTACGTTATCGCGGCAACGTTCCCTCTCTCGCGAGCTAATGTGACCTATTACGAACACAGAAACTCTACGCCAAGACAAGAAGCCCGCGAAGACATTCCGAAAACGGCCTTTGAAATTACGCGAGAAATCAGGCCAATTTGATGCGAATGCAGCATCAGAGTCCTTCCTCGCGAAGAAGCTGCTAGCTGTTCAGACCGCACCTCGGCGGCACAGCCGAGGGCACGCCGGCAGGCTAGGAAGCGCACGCGGGCGCTGTCATAATCACCGCAGCGCAGAGCCTGCCGGGAGATTGTCATGGCTCAACCCCTGCCTAAATCGCAACGCGCAGTCCGCGATTGGCCATTCACGGTCAAGCCGTTGCATCCGGTTCTCGGCTGCGAGATCACCGGCATCACGCTAGCGGAAGCGGTGTCGCCAGCGATGTTCGCCAAGGTTTATGAAGCCTTTCTCGACTATGAACTGATCCTGTTCCGCGATGTCGATCTGCCGCCGGCGACGCAGGTCGCTTTCGCGCGCAATTTCGGCGAGGTGCAGATCCACGTGCTCAGCCAGTACCATGGCTACAAAGACCACCCCGAAATCTACATGCTGTCGAACCTCGACAAGGACGGCAATCCGAGCGGCAAACACCCGGACAGAGGTACGCTGTACTGGCATACCGACGGCTCCTGGAAAGAGCGCACCGGACAGGCAACTATGATGTATTCGGAGGTCGTGCCGGATGCGGGCGGAGAAACCGAATTCGCCGACATGTATTCCGCTTACGACCTGCTGCCCGCCGCCGTGAAAGCCAGGATCGAAGGCCGCCGCGCCATCCACAATTTCGACTTTTCGCGTACGCGTCGCCATGGCGAGGATCCGTTGACCCCGGAGCAAAAGGCCAAGGTGCCGCCGGTCGCGCATCCGATTGTGCGCACGCATCCGCAGACCGGGCGCAAGGCTATTTTCCTCGGAGATCATGCGGAGATGATCGAAGGCATGGACTACGCGGAAGGCCGGGCATTGATCGAGGAGATTAACCAGATGATCACCCCGCGAGGGCGCGTCTATACGCACCACTGGGAACCTCGCCAGTGTATAGTGTGGGATAATCGCTGCACGCTCCACCGTGCTACCGGTTTCGACGAGGCGCGCCTGAAACGCGTGATGCGCCGTTGCACAATCGTCGGCGACAAACCATTCTGAACACCATTGCTCAACTCAACCGGAGGATTTCGTACTGCGGTATCGAAGCACATAAAAACAAATGACAAGGGGGAAGTTGCCTATGAAAAATGCCATCACGCAATTCGGATGTGCGGCCTTCGTCGTTAGCGTCATCGCGTTCGGCATGTCCACCGACGCCAATGCTCAGCGCAAATTTACTTTCGGCTATGATCAGCCACACTCGACCGCCTATGGCATCGCGGGCGATATCTTCGACGCCAAGCTCAAGGAATTGAGCGGCGGCAAGCTCAGCATCGACCAATTCCCAGGCGCACAGCTCGGCCAGGAGCCGGTGATGTTGCAAAAGCTTCGCACCGGCGACATCGATTTCGTCATTACCTCGACTGCCAACGCCTCGACGGTGGCACCCCAGGCCGGCGTGTTCTCGTTGCACTTTCTGTTCCGCGACAAGGATCACCTGGCCAAGACGCTTGCCGATCCAGCCGTGTCGAAGGAATTCCGGGCGATGATCGACGATTCAGTGCAAGGCGCACACGTCCTTGGCCTGCTCACCATGGGTCTACGCAACATGTACTCGAAGAAGGAGATCAAGTCGGTCGCCGACATCAAGGGCGAAAAGATTCGCGTCCAGGCAACCAAGACCGAGGACACGCATTTCCCGGCTTATGGCGCGCAGACCGTGCACATGCCTTTCGGCGAGGTTTACACTTCGTTGCAGACCGGTGTCGTCAACATCGCGGAGAACGGTGTTAACGTCTACATGGCAAACAAGCACTACGAAGTGGCGCCGGTGCTCTCGATGACCGAGCATGAGGCCAATAACAACTGCATCTGGGTGAGCGACAAGACTTGGAAGAGCCTCAGCCCCCAGGAACAGGAGTGGGTGCAAGCCGCCGCCGACGAGGTCGCGAAGAAAGAGCCGGCACTCGGCCTCAAGCTTGAGGCGGATTCGGCTGCCAAGCTCAAGACGATGGGCGTCAAGGTAGTCGAAAACGTCGATAAATCCGGTTTCATGACTGATGCAAAGCCAATTCAGGATCAACTCGCCAAAGAGCTCGGTCCGCACGCGGTGAAGATTCTCGAACTCGTTCGCAACGTAAAATAATCCGATCGTAGCTTGCCGTTCGGGCGGTGGCGCGAAATCGCCGCCGCCCGCGGTACGCCGCCGGCTCAGTGGGGAAAATCTTGGCCAAGCCACCGCTCGTGATCGCGCGCCATCACCATCTCAAATGGCGCGCGCTGGATCCACTCGAGCATGTCCTGATGGTGCTTTGCGGAATTTCCATCGCAGGATTTACTTTTTCGGTGTTCCTCGACGTCGTGACGCGCACGGTCGGTTTTCCGATCCTGTGGCTGCAACTCGCCACCACCGGGTTCTTCGCCTGGGGCGTCTTCATCGGAATGGCCACTGCAACGCGCCGGATGGATCATCTCAATCTGGTCGAGATTACCAAACGCCTGAGCGGTCCCAGCCGCACCTTTATGGAAACGATCAATCGCATAATCATCCTGCTGGTCGCTTTGGCAATGCTGGTGTTCGGCATCCAAAACTTCATGAACGATCTCGGCAGCTTTCGAGCACCCTCGCTGATTCCGCTCGCGACCTATACCGCAAGCGTGCCGATTGCGGGCGCGCTGATCGTGCTGTTCTGCATCGAGCAATTGTTCAATGGCTGGCGCAACGGTTTCGAGGGGCCTGAAGACACCGACGATTTTGTAGGGATCGTGAAATGACGAACGGCGCGATCCTTCTTCTGATGACGGCCTGTTTTTTGGGCTTTGGCTATATGGGCGTGCCGGTTGCGTTCGCATTGATGGCGGGTGTGCTTGCCGCCTGCGCCCTCACCCCGATCAGCATGCAATCGATGATCGGGCAGATGTTCCATGGCATCGATTCAGAAATCCTGCTGGCGGTACCGTTTTTTTTGTTGGTCGGCGAATTGATGACTTCGGCCGACGTCACAAACCGGATGATACGGCTAGCGCAGACCATGGTCGGCCACATGCGCGGCGGACTGGCGCAAGTCGTTACACTGTTCAGCATGTTTTTCGCTGGAATTTCCGGCTCCTCGACAGCGGATGTTGCGGTTCTAACCCGCACGGTCGCACCGGAAATGACCCGGGAGGGCTATGACCGCGCCTTTACGGCGGCGCTAATCGCCTGCGCCTCGACGATGGCCAACCTCATTCCGCCGAGCATCATGGCGGTGGTCTATGGTGCGACCGGGAATGTGTCGATCGGTGGATTATTCCTGGCAGGCATCGTGCCCGGCGTGGTCGTCGGCATCGGATTGATGATCTATTCGCACTTTTTCGGCCCGGTCGGCCTGAGGAAACCACGTGCCTCGCTCTGCGAGTTCGCCGACGCGGTCCGCGCCTCCATACTGCCACTCATGATCCCGGTGATCATCATGGGCGGCATCCTGACCGGATGGTTCACGCCAACCGAGGCCGGCATGGTTGCCTCAGTCTATATCCTACTGGTGCTGGTGCCGCTCCTGGCCCGCGGCCATATCGCAAACCTGCCGCGTGACTTTGTTTATACCGGCCTACTGTATTCAATCCCACTCGCCTTGGTCGCGGCAGCGTCGGCGTTCGGCTGGATGCTCGCCTACTTGCGCGGGCCGGATATTGTCTCGGGCTGGATCGAGCTGTTTGCCGGACACGACGGCCGCCTCATCATGCTGCTGTTGGTGCTGCTGTTCATCGTC
Organism: uncultured Alphaproteobacteria bacterium; assembly: GCA_963743405.1. Taxonomy (GTDB): domain Bacteria; phylum Pseudomonadota; class Alphaproteobacteria; order Rhizobiales; family Xanthobacteraceae; genus Pseudolabrys. The sequence goes on from CAVUPX010000013.1 coordinate 14,913, forward strand.
ATTGGGGACTTCATGGATGCGGTGCCGGCCATCATCATCTTCATGCCGATCGTCATCAAGCTCAACGAGTTAGGTAACATTCAGCCGCTCCATATGGGTGTAGTGCTGATTACAACACTTGTTTTCGGGCTGATCACACCTCCTTACGGCTTGTCGCTATTGGTAGCGTCGAAATTCGTCGGCGTTCCATTCTCGCGCGCAATGTTTGCCTCACTACCAATCTATGTCGTGTTTTTCGTCGCCATAGGCTTTACGGTGTTGTTTCCCGACATCGTGCTGTATTTGCCGAAATTACTGCTCCCGGAATCGGTCGGCTGCTTCAAAAGCCCGAGTGGGCCGGGCTATATCTGCCCGCCGTAGCTCATTTCGCGTGCGGTTCGATCAGTTCGATCCGGTTGCCGAATGGATCATCAACATGACGCCGGTCGTAGCCTTCGATCGGCTCATCCGCCGTGACTCTGTAACCGGCCTGTTGTGCTTTCCTCACCATGCCCGCAAGGTCGTCGACGATGAAAGCCGGATGCGCCTTGCGCGCTGGGATGAAATCCTTCTCCACACCCAGATGGATCTGCAAGGCGCCGCTTTCAAACCAGCAGCCGCCGCGCTCCGCAAGCTGTGACGGCTTCACCTTTTCCGCGAGCCCGAGGATGCCATGATAGAATGCCCTCGCCTCGTCTTCCCGCCCGGGCGGCATCGCAATCAAAATGTGATCGATACGGCGAACTGGCATTTGATACCTCGATTATGAGAGCAGCCCCATCTCTTAAGCCTGTACCGAATATCCACCGTCAACGGCTATTGCCGCACCGGTAATGAAATTCGAAGCAGGCGCGGCCAGAAAGACTGCGATCCCTGCGAAATCGCCAGGGTCGCCCCAACGCTGGGCTGGGGTGCGCGCCAACACTTTTTCATGAAGACCTTGGACTTGCTCCCGCGCCTTTCGGGTTAGTTCGGTATCGACCCACCCGGGCAATACCGCATTGACCTGGATATTGTCCTTCGCCCATGCAACCGCCATCGACCTCGCCAACTGCACGATGCCGCCCTTACTCGCCGCGTAAGGTGTGGCATAGGACGATGCGAACACGGACATCATCGATCCAATGTTGATGATTTTTCCGCCGCCGACGCGCACCATATGAGGATAAGCCGCCTGCGAGCAAAGAAAGGCGCTCGTAAGATTGGTATCCATCACCAGATGCCACTCCTGCGCTGTCAGGTCTTCAGGTTGCTTGCGAACGGTTGTCCCAGCGTTGTTGACGAGGATATCGAGACGACCAAACCGGTCGACGGCATGTTGCACTGCCTGACGACAGGATGTCTCCTTGAGAACATCCAAATCCACAAAGTCGGCCTGGGCACCGAGCGACCGCAGCTCTGATAAAGCCAATTGCGCCTTCATCTTGTCCCGTCCCGCAATGACAATCGCAGCGCCGGCCGCAGCCAATCCCTTGGCCATTCCAAGTCCGATTCCGCCATTCCCGCCGGTGACGAAAGCGACCCGATTTTGTAAGTCGAAAATTGTCATCGCATTCTCCCATTCGATGTCCCGGGGGACTCTGGATTGGGAGCCGGTATAAGACAATCCTTGAGCGGGATGCCGGGCTAAAAACAGATAATGGGACACCTCAACGTAAGCCCTTGAAAAAGCCTGTGGCATGTATCGGCAATAAACTCCTTCGCTTTCGCCCGGGATACATGGAGCCTGCCGTGCAGAACCTGCGTGATAACGCCTTGTAGTGCCGACATGAAAAGCGCGGTGCGTATGCGTGCAATTTCTGGTGTCGTGCCGCTGTCGACAAAAGGTTGCCAGAACATGCTGAGGGTTTCGCGCATAGCTTTCTCAAGACCGGGAAAAGCTCCCTCTTTGTTCACGCGCGGGCCGGCCATAAAGTGGAATAAATTAGGATGCTCGCGCGCAAATAAGTAAAAGCCAATACCTCCCGCGATCAACGTTTGCTCACCTTTGCTCTTCCCCGCGAGTTGTTGCTTGACGCGACGTGCCAGACTTTGCCAACCCTCCTCGGCAACACGCGCCAGCAAGGACAGCTTGTCCGGAAAATGCCGGTAGACGGCACGATGGTTGACGCCGGCGTCGCGTGCAAGTTCGCGGAGACTAAGCGCTTCAACGCCGTCCGTTTCGAGACGCGCAAGCGCAGCCTCGACGAGCGCGTCCGCCAAACGCCCGTGGCGAAAAGTCTTTCGCGTTCTCTGCCAAGTCGCGACCTTACCCATCGATCCTCCGCATAGCTGATATTCCTTGACCCGAAAGAAATGATGTCATAAGTCTCCGACTGGAGACAATGAAGTTGGAGTTAATGATGCCAGAATCTGCACAAGACCATCCAAACGTTGTCATTTTCCCACCGATTATTCTCGTCGCAACAGTCGCGCTTGGCTGCCTCGCCCAATGGTCATTACCGATTAGCATTCTCGCTACCATAAGCGAGACGTGGCGGATTTCATTCGGCGTGGCGGTTTTTCTCGCCGGTGCTTTTTTCGTAGCGACAGGCCGACGCATACTGGTGCGGCTCGGCACCAATGTGAGTCCACTGCGTCCAACAACGGCGCTTGCCACCGAAGGTATTTTTCGTTGGACACGCAATCCTCTATACAGCGGCGGCGCGCTGGTCATACTTGGCATCGCACTTGTGTTTGCGATCGATTGGTTGTTGCTGCTCATTCTCCCGAGTCTGCTGGCTTTGCACTTCGGCGTGGTAAGACGTGAAGAGCAGTATCTCGAGCAGAAATTCGGCGATCGATACCGCCTGTATAAACTGCACGTCCCGCGTTATGGCTTGGGGGTTTGATTAATGGCACCCCGGTTTATTGCCAGCCAACTCGCGCGTCCGAGTGGATTCATGGGAGCCGTAATCAGGTTCTTGATGAACCGTCACAACTCACGAATGAATGCCTTTGCCCTGCGTCAGCTCAATTTGGAGCCGACTGATCACGTCCTCGAAATTGGCTTCGGTGGCGGCATGACACTGCGATCGTTGTTAGAAGCCACAGCCTTCGTTGCCGGGCTCGATCGCTCAAACGATGTCATATCGTCAGCAAAGCGGCGTTTTCCCAAGCAGATAAAATCAGGGCGGGCAGATTTTAGACAAGGCAACGTCGAATCGCTGCCATTCGGCGCAGCCGCCTTTGACAAGGTTTGTACCGTGAACACGGTCTATTTCTGGAGCTCACTTGAGTTAGGGTTTGCTGAAATCTACCGGGTTCTAAAACCGGGAGGTCGTATCGCAGTTGGCTTCCTTCCGAAAGACCGAATGGACCGCATGGAAATGCCAGAGGATATTTTCACGACTCGTGCACCGCCGGAAGTCACCGGCGCTATAACGAAGACCGGGTTTAAGGACGTGCAGGTCGCGCGCCCCGAACCACACACGCCATGGAACGTCATCGTGGCGAGCCGCTGAAGGTGAGGATGCACGCCTTATGTCAGCTTTGGGTCATTAGTGGACGTGTGAATTCAACAATCCCTTATGCCCGCTCTGTGGTGTTGAGTTAGATGTGGATTTTTTGAGGAGAAGCTCCATGAAAGCGTCGTCTCTATGTTTTAAAGCCGCAGTTTTGTTCGTGCTTGCGGGAATGGTATGGGGCCTGCAGATGGCGATAGCGAATGACCATTCGGCATTTCCAGCGCATGCTCATCTAAACCTTTTAGGTTTCGTGTCGCTATTTTTGTTCGGGTTTTATTATCGAATGTATCCTTCTCTCGATGAGAGCCGAGCTGCATTCTTTCAAGTCTGGTTTTGGATCGCGGGAACTATAATTATGACGATCGGTGTGGCGCTCGTGCATACGGGTCATGAGGGTGGCTACCCAATTGCGGCTATCGGCTCAATTATTGTGCTGGCGGCCATGCTCACGTTTGGCTGGGTTGTATTCCGCTCGGAACGTCGGACGACGTCACTGGCCAGTTCAACGATTGCTGTCGAATAACAATTATAATGTCCTGTCCCGGACACAGTTAGGCACTCGCGCTTCTCCGGCGGGCGCTCCCGAGCACGATTATTGGCCCTCCACCACCAAGCTCGCCAATGCCACTTCGCCATCAGTCACGTAGTGATTGACGGGTTCGATCGGCGTTTTTTGGCCCGATCGATATTGCGTCACCTCTCCGATGACTCGATTGTTGCTCAACTCGGCAACAATAAAGTCCCGCTCGGCATTCGTGTCGGAGTCAGTGGCGTGGGTAATCTGGAATGTAAGTTTGGTCAGAGAGAAACCGGTATCTCTGGTGCCGGCTCCGACCCAGTAGACCCGTGCTTGATCCGGTGGGCGGTCGGTGTTCAGCCAGAATTTCGCTGTTCCCAATGTCGCCTCGGCACGTGCAAGGCTCAATGCCCAGAAGCGAATGTGATGCCGTTTCCTTGGACTGTCATCAATTGCCTTCTGGAAGCCGATGTCCTGACCGCGTCCGAAAAGATAGAGGGTACTGAACGGGGCAGTCGGGTAAGACGAGTTCAACACGAACGCCCGAACCATACGCCACGAGCTCACCAGCCCCAAGCGATCAGCCTCTGACCAGCCGGTGGTTGCAAAGGCGGCGTGAAGCTGTTGGAGCGTTCCTATGAGCACGAGATTGACGGGGTCACCGGGCAATCCGTCGCCGGTAATCGTATAGCGCGGCACTCGTTTGCGCTGAAGGATTTTAAGGCCCATGCGAACGACGCGCGGAAGGACAACATACGCCGCGATCCCATAAGTGGCAGCTAAAGCCAGAACCCATGGAAGCCTTTGATCTGCAAAATCGAAGACGACAAAGGCGATCAGCCAGACGCTAAAGAGACCCAGCCCGAAGATGAGCAAGCGTTGCAAAAGACGCTTCAGCAATCTCATGATCTCGCCATCGTAACGCTGCGATCTCTCAGAATCCGCTCAGACATTTTATCAAGCAGCCGAACAGTTGCTTGAAAATATAATGTCGCTTTGGCTAATAGTGGACATTAAACCACTGGTTGAAGTGTACTACATAATTGAGCGATAGCAGATTACTCTGCAGGCGCGGACAATAGGAGGGATGCGCGCGCCCGACACATTCAGATTTTTCCGAAAATGTTAGCGCCTTGTCGGCGCGTGCGATCAACGTTGGTGGGATAGCGAAGCTGAGCGCCGTAAGATGATCGCCCGACGTATGTGAGCGTTATTGTCTGTTTACAGACCGTGGCATTTTTTCGGGTTTCTGTTGCCCGGTATGGTCGCTCGCCTTGACGTCTTGCGCTTGTTTCGTGGTGTTGCTCTTAGCTTGATCCACCTCAGCGCGCGGTTTGGTGGACTGCGCTTCTACTGTCGGGTGATCCGCAACATCGGGCGCGCGCGGATTCCGCAGTGGCAACGGGATCTCGTCAGGCCCGTTCCATGCGAGCAGGCCAACCAACTCTTGGCAAGGCGCCGCGCGTGGAAGCTTCAGAGCCGGGCTGCCCGCTTGGGCCACAGTCCACGTCTCTGGCGGCCACCCTGTAATGATCTTGACGTAATCTTGCGTCTCCTGCGGCAGCTGACCTTTGTTTGTGAGCCAATCCGAGATGCGCCTGGGGCCCGCGTTGTAGGCCGCCGCGGCGAGGCCAAGATTGCCGAACTTTTGGTACAGATCGCGCAACAGTCGCGCCGACGCAGGGATCGCTTGCGCCGGGTCAAATGGATTATCGAGCCCTCGATCGGTGGCGGTTTCTGCGGTGAATTGCGCTATGCCCAGCGCGCCGGCCGAACTGATGGCGCCCAGTCGAAAATTACTTTCCTGATACAAGAGACGAATGAAAAAATGTGCGGGCAAATCATTGCTACGCGTTGCCGTAGCGAGCAGATCGCAGATTTCTTCGCGTGAGCGGTAGACAATCGGTTTAAGAAGAGGCCGAAGTGGCGCAAGTGGCAGCACAACGGGCTCGTAGCGCGGCCCCAAGTCTGTGCTGACGTTTTCTGCCGGATTGCTCGCGCCACAAGTTGAATGTCGATGCATCGCGCCATGCAAGCGTTAGCAAGCCGGCGACAAAGACCGCACCGATTCCGATGGTAAGGTCTCTGATGAGGCCGACGCCCTTTCGCTCCACGATCGCGCCGGGCAGCAAGCCGGCAACGAGGCCGAGCAGCAGAAGGATCAAAATGTTTTCGCCTGAGATTTCCATGGACCCTGCACGGCTCGCTCAGGGGACGATCGTGAACTGGCGTGACGAATATGAGGCAAGACGCATCGTGCCCCCCGTCCGCCCCGCCGTGGGCTAAAACCGGCGCGACGTCGTTCAACAAGGCGGACCTGCTGACCGGAACGCGAAAATTTCGGAAACTGCTCGTGGGTCCCGTGCGCGGGTAAGCGCGCTCAATCAGCCGAAAATCGAGCAAATACAAAAAGGTCGAGCCCTCAACCGTTTTAGCCATCCAGAAAAAGTGCCGGTTTTTACCGAGCGTCTAGGGACTATCCCACTGGAAAAACTCATATTTTGGACAAAAATTGCACGGGATCCCCTAATTTGAGGGCAGCGGCGGGGGCACGGCTGGCCGCGCGCCCGCGAATCTCATAGGGCTAGTGGCAAGGCGCATAGCGCGCACAAGGAGCAAACGCCCATGACAGCCACCACAGCCACCCCGGTTACCACGATTACCACCAAGCATTTGGCCGCTGCGTTGGCGGAACAGCATCAGCTTTCCAAAAAGCAGGGTATGGAAATGATGGAAGAGCTCATCGCGATGATCACCAAACACCTCAAGAAAGGTGAGCGGGTGAAGATCGCTGGGCTCGGAATTCTGCAAGTGCGGAATCGTGCCGCTCGCATGGGCCGCAATCCGGCGACCGGCGAACAGATCCACATCAAGGCCAGCAAGAAGGTCGCTTTCCGCGCTACCAAAGAACTGAAAATGGCGATCTGATCGCGCGGCATCCGCTCGCTTTTGAGAAGAAAAAGTCCGCCGGAAGCGGGCGATGATGGTCGTCCGTTGACCTAATAGTTTGATCACACTGTACGTCGTTCGAGGCTGACTAAGCGGTGCTGGACACCTCCACATGAGGGTATCACCGGCGCGGCCAATGCGGCTGCGCTGGCCAATTTTTTTGTTAATCCGCCAAGAGCTGAGGCGGAGCCTATTTGGCAGTTGCGGCCTTTAGAATTGGCGTCAGCCGGGTAACTTCGCTTTTCACCAGCTCGGCGAGCGCCTTTGGTCCGCGGCGGTTGGGCTCTGCAATATCGGCACCGAGATCCGCCAGCCTCTTCTGCACTGCCGGCTCGTCGAGGCCCTTGTTGAGGGCGTCGGCAAGTTTATCGATAATCGGCTTCGGCGTGCCTTTCGGTGCAAACACCGCATAGAAGGGCGCACAGTCGAATTCGGGCATGCCCTGCTCGTATGAGGTTGGCACGTCCGGTAACAGCGGGCTCCGCTTTTTCGTCGCAATGGCAAGCGCCTTGACCGTACCGGCGCGTACATGCGCCAACGGCCCAAGGACCGGGTCGCAGTCGTAGTCGATCTGGCCCGCGAGGATCGCGTTCATCACCGGCGCCGTTCCGGTAAACGGCACCATCGTTGGCTTGATGCCAATCGCCGAGTTGAGGAGAAGACAACCTACGTAGGACACAGAGCCCACTCCCGCGTGACCCATATTGAGTTTGCCCTCGTTCGCTTTGGCGTAGGCAACGAATTCCTTGAGGTTGTTCGCAGGGAAATCCTTACGGACCGCTAGCAGCTCCGGTTGCTCCGCGATTAATCCGATCGGCTCAAAATCCTTTTCCGGGTCATAACCCAGGTTCGGGTAGAACGAAGGCGCCGCGGCATGCGTCCCCATATGACCCGAGATAATCGTATAGCCGTCGGGCGCTGCGCGCGCCGCGCGGAGCGATCCAAGGGTGCCGCCGGCTCCGCCAACGTTCTCCACTACAAATTGTTGGCCAAGGTGACGGGAGAAAATGTCTGCCACGATCCGGCCAGTGACGTCGGCCGGTCCACCGGCCGCAAATGGCACAATTATCGTGACGGTTCTCGTCGGGTAGTCCTGGGCCTGCGCGCCACTCATCTCCGCGAGCGCCAAAAATGCCGCCGCAATCCATTGCGCCTTCATCGTTCCCTCCCCTACGTCAAGAACACGGTCGACGTGTGCGCCGCGGTTTGCGCCTCGGCAACTTTATCAGAATCCAACTGGCAAACGTGCGGCTTAATGCCTAGATCGCTTCTGCCCAGCTTATCGAGTTCAACCAGCGAGAACACGTGATGTCTCCCGTATCCCTCGTGCTCAACGTATTGTGGATCGTGATCGGCGGCCTGTGGATGGCGATTGGCTGGGTTATCGCAGCCATTCTCATGGCAATCACGATCATCGGCCTGCCGTGGACACGCGCTGCTTTCAACATCGCGGCTTACACTTTGATGCCCTTTGGTCAAAAGGCAGTGTCGCGCGCGCAAGTGACTGGAAGTTCTGATTTAGGCACCGGTCCGCTGGGCTTTCTCGGCAATATTATATGGCTCGTGCTTGCCGGCTGGTGGCTGGCGTTGGGGCATTTAATCACGGCCATTCTCCTGGCCCTCACGATCGTGGGTATTCCATTTGCCTGGGCGCATTTGAAGCTGGCAGGAATAGCCCTCTGGCCAATCGGCAAGGTGATTGTACCCGCCTAGTGATAAATGCCTGCTTTGGGTACAAAGCAGGATACGCCAATCACGATCACATCCGGCCACATATGAGTATCCTTCGTCTCTATGGCCGCGTTCTCGCTCTGCTCGGGTCCGAGAGCCGTCTGGCGTGGGTGTTGGCGCTGGCCAATATCGCGCTTGCCTCCGCGCAGTTTGCCGAACCGGTCCTGCTTGGCCGCATTATCGACACCCTCACCAGTGTGCCACCCGGCGGTGGGGCGCCATCATGGTCAAAATTGGGATCGCTACTCGCCGCATGGGCCGGATTTGGCATTTTTACAATTGCCTGCGGCACCCTGATCGCTCTCTACGCCGATCGCCTTGCACACCGCCGCCGCCATGTCGTCCTCACCGGCTATTTCGAGCACGTGCTTCAGCTCCCGCTTTCCTATCACGGAAATACTCACTCCGGCCGGCTGATGAAGATGATGCTGCAGGGGACAGATGCGCTATGGGGACTGTGGGTCGGCTTCTTCCGCGACAACCTGTCGTCTTTCATTTCGCTGCTCGTGCTGCTGCCGATTTCGCTTTTTATCAATTGGCGTCTTGCTTCGTTGTTGATCGTGCTGTGCGTCGTTTTCGCAGCACTAACCGCCCTGATCGTGCGCAAGACTGAAACTTTGCAGAGCTCTGTCGAGCGCCATTACTCCGACCTTGCAGAACGCGCGTCCGATACCCTCGGCAACATCGCGCTGGTGCAGAGCTTTTCCCGGCTCGATGCCGAAGTTGCAGAGTTACGTCAGATCGTCGAGCGTCTGTTAGCCGCGCAGATGCCAGTTCTTTCGTGGTGGGCCCTGGCTGTGGTGTTAACGCGGACAGCGACCACATTGACTGTTCTGTCGATCATCATCGTCGGCACACTGCTCAACATCAACGGTCAGGCGACCATCGGAGAGATGGTCACCTTCATGAACTTTGCCGGGCTCATAATTACCCGGCTGGAACATAGTGTCAGCTTTATCAACGACCTTGTCTCCGAAGCACCACGCTTGCGTGAGTTCTTCCAGGTCTGGGACACCGTTCCGACCATTCGCGACCGGCCCGACGCGTATGATCCCGGCCGGCTTCATGGTCGCGTTGAGTTTAAAGACGTTTCTTTCTCCTATGACGGCGAGCGCATGGCGGTCGCCAATCTGAACTTCAAGGCGATGCCCGGTGAAACAATTGCGCTCGTCGGCGCAACGGGTGCTGGCAAATCGACTGCGATTGCACTTCTGCACCGCGCTTTTGACCCACAGTCGGGCTCAATTGAAATAGACGGCGTCGACATTCGCAAATTCAAGCTTTTCGCGCTGCGCCGGAATATTGGCGTTGTGTTCCAGGAGGCATTGCTGTTCAACCGCTCAATCGCTGAAAACCTCCGGATTGGAAAACCTGATGCCACTGAATCGGAGATGCGTGCGGCGGCAGAGCGCGCTCAGGCTCTGGAGTTCATCGATAGGAAATTTGAAAGTTTTGACGGCAGTGTCGGCGAGCGAGGACGGTCTTTGTCTGGTGGTGAACGCCAAAGATTATCGATCGCGCGCGCACTCCTTAAAGATCCCCCGATCCTGATCCTCGACGAAGCGACGAGTGCGCTGGATACAGATACAGAGGCGAAGGTCATGCGTGCGCTCGATGAAGTCATGAGAAATCGGACAACCTTCGTCATTGCGCATCGGCTATCGACGGTGCGTAATGCGTCCCGCATCCTCGTCTTCGATATGGGGAGGATCATAGAATGTGGAACCTTCGATGATCTCGTAAGGGCCGGCGGTCGCTTTGCGCGGCTCGCCCAAACTCAATTTATGTCGGCTGCGCCGGCCATTTCGCCCGCGGATAGTGTCTGAGAACCTCACCGATACACGCGTTTTCCGTCAATTCTCCCGTGCCGCGCTCCGCCAAATATGGACGCATGCCGCAGTGGATTGAGGGGAAAACCGGTTTTCGGCTGGTGGTGACCGGCTATGATTGGGGCATGGTCAGGCCACCCACAAATGCTGACGTGATCCGTCTCCAGCAATTTTTAAAAGCGTTGGAGGCTGATGCGGAGATTAAACTTGGGGATATCGATCTTCGTGCCCACGAAATTGCGAAATTAAAGCGCGAGATTTTGTATCTCGAGAGCGTCGTGAACGTGGCACCGTCTAGAGCTTATTTATTCCAGATCGCGATCGACTATGGCGCGTCCCAGGGCGCTCGCAATTCAGCCTGAACGAAGCACCCTGCCCAATTGGTCACGAAAGTTTAAGCAACTTCCTTGCATTTGCACCGAGGATCAGCGTCCGGTCATTATCGCTCACTGGCGCTTTGTTCATCCACGTGCGACCAGCGCGGTTGTCCATGAACGGCCAGTCAACCGAAAATAAAATCCGTTCTGAACCCATTTCGGCGATCGCACAGGTCAGCGCGGAGTCAGAAAAGGCGCCGCTTGTCGTCAGCCAGAAGTGCTCACGGTAATAATCGGCAAATGCCCGCGGCATCGGCGCACGCTCTCCGAGAATGTTATCGGTCCGCCACAACAGATATGGTGCGGTTTCTCCGAGATGGCCAACAATAATTTTGAGAGTTGGAAACTCATCAAATAGGCCACCGACAATGAGCCGGAAGGTATGCGTCAACGTCTCTAGCGTAAAGCCAAGCGGCGCGACCGCCAGCACCGGATATTCCTTGAAATAGGCTTCCTGCACGGCTGGGTGTGGTGGCGTCGGGTGGATATACAGAGGCACGTCGAGACTGACTGCGCGCTCGAAGATTGGGCGGAATTGCTTGTCGTCCATGAAGCGGCCGTGGGTCAGGCCCATAATCATGGCGCCTTTAAAGCCAAGCTTGCTCACCGCGCGTTCCAACTCGTCCGCTGCCGCTTTCGGATCGGGCGTAGGCAAAGTTGCAAAGCCGGCAAAACGATCAGGATGCCTCCGTACGGCTTCGTACAGCACGTCATTGGAGGCGCGCGCGAGCTTCACGGCCGTTTCGGCGTCGAGATTCTGAGTGGCAGGATTGTTCTCCGAAATAATCTGTAGGTCAATTCCTGCTTCATTCATTTCACGGATACGCCCTTCGCCGAGGTCATCAAGCTTGCGCTGAACGGGTGTATCCTTTTCGCCCCGCAATGCGCGCAGCATTGGCGACGTGAAGTGTTCCTCGAGCGCAATGACTTTCGGCGCCGTCATGACGAGCCTTCTAGTGCGACAGCCTCTATCTCGATTTTAAAGCCGTAATGCAGTTGCGGCACCGGCACTACCGCACGCGCGGGCCGCGACGACCCGATCCACGCTGCATACATTGCGTTAAAGGCAGGCCACGATGCGATGTCGGTGACATAAACTCGTACCTGCACAAGCCGGCCGATCGCACTTCCGGCGGCCTTAAGTGCAGCGGCGACATTGTCGAGGGTTTGCTGCGCCTGCTGCTCGAATGATGCATCCGCAAGTTTGGTGCCGTCGCGCGCGATCGGCAATTGACCGGCAACAAACACAAATCCGTTGGCTTTTACGGCGTGGCTATAGTGACCTCCGGGTACGGCCATCGTTTCGGGGTTCGTCAGAACGATAGTGCTGGCCATAGCCTCTCTCCCTGTTGGTAAGGATGAAAATAAGGCGGCGGTACAGCTCGCGCTGCACCGCCGTTTGCAATCGACTTTACCCAGACCTCAGGCCGGCAAGGGCTTTCCCTTTGTCTCCGGCAAGAACGGCACCACGATAAAGCCGAGGATGTAGATGAAGGAGAATGCTACCGCCATTCCGCCGAAGCCGCCGAATTGGGCGATCAACATTCCGGCGAACAGCGGCCCCAAAAACGCAATAAATCGGGGTGCGTTGAACGTGAATGCCATGCCAGTAGCGCGCATTCGTGTGGGGAACAGCTCCGGCAGCCAGACCGACATCCACGAATATTGGCCGAGCGTGAAGAAGCCATTGAGCGCCGCGACCAGCAGAAGCAGATTGAGATCAGTCGTCCATCGGTAAAGCGCGAACGTAAGTACCAACGATGCGGCGAAGAAGATCATGACGATCGGCTTGCGTCCGAAACGGTCCGCGAGGAAGCCAAGGCCAATGTAACCACAGATGGCGCCGAGGTTGTAGCTCATGCCGGCGTAACTCGCCCACGTCTGTGCCGGCAGGCCGGCTTTCCCGGCAATACCGGCGACGAAAGGCGGTACCCACGTCGAGATGCCCCACCATGCCACCGTCGTCGTCAGCGACATTAAAAACACAATGATGGTGCGCTTGCGTATCTCCGGATCAGCGAATAAGTCGGCAAATGTAAACCGAGTGAACGCGTGATCCTCTGCGCTGAGTGTAGCGCCGCTCCTTCTTTCCTCGCCTGGGCCGATTTGCGCTTTTCGTTACTATGTTCCCATTTCTGCGACTCCGGAACGCCAGTACGCAACCAAAGCGCAAACAGTGCCGGGAGCACGCCGATGAAGAACATGATACGCCATGCGTGAGGTCCATACCCGCTGACAAATAGCCACGTGAAAGAAGCCAGGAAAAAGCCAATCCCGAGCCCGCATTGCATCAGTCCGGCACCACGACCACGCGCGTGGTCCGGCCAAACCTCTGCGGTCAACGAGGCGCCGGTCGACCATTCCGAGCCGATGGCGATTTCAACAAGGAAACGCAATAGCGCGAATGACACCCAATCCCACGCGAATGCAGAAATACCGGTCGTTATAGAATACGCAAGAATGGCGAAGATCATGGTGCGCCGACGGCCGATATAGTCGGCCATCACGCCACCAATGACGCCGCCGATGCCCCAGCCCAGCAAAGTGATACCGATGATTGTACCGGCATAAGCTGGGATTTGGCTGAATTGTGATGGTTCGAGCAGGTCACGGAGCGCCACGCCGACCACCAGGATCAGCGCGAATGTTTCATAGCCATCGAACATCCAGCCAAGGTTCGAGGCGAACACAGTCTTCCACTGCGTTGCGTTGAGGCTGCGATACCAAGGCTCCGAAGCGGCTCCAGTTACCGTCGTCATGGATCAGTCCCTCCCTCAAGGTCGTATTTTAAATTTAGCCGGTTGACCCGGCTTTGATATTCCGCGCAGCCATTTTGACCGCATTTACGATTTCTGGATAGGCGGCACAGCGGCATAAATTTCCGGATAGATAGTCCCGAATTTGTTCATCGTCGGGTTCGGGGTGCTGCCCAATGAGCGCCTTGGTCATCATCACAAAACCGGGCGTGCAGTAACCGCATTGAAACGCGCCGCATTCGATGAAGGCTTGCTGCACCGGGTCAAGTTCACCCGACGCCGACAGATGCTCAACCGTGACAACCTCGGCGCCGTCGAGAAAAACTGCGAGATAAAGACAACCCGATACTGGACGTCCGTCCACCACAACAGTGCAGCATCCGCATAGCCCCTGCCCGCAACTTTCACGTGCGCCGAATAGGGCAAATTGCGTTTGCAGCATTTCGACGACGTTATGGTGCGGTCTCACGTCAGCCGAGACCGGCCGTCCATTGAGAGTGAAACTAATCGTTCTTTGGCCCACGCCCATCTTATTCATCCCCGAGCGGCTTGTTGCTGCTCGCGCGCAATGCCCGGAAAACCGATTCCGCAGTCAGCGGCAGCTCCATAAGCCGGACCCCGATTGCATCGTCGATGGCATTTGCAATCGCCGGTGATACCCCGAATGTCGCAAGTTCACCTACACCCTTGGCACCGAACGGCCCGTTGGTTTGATACGTCTCGACGGCCTCGTTCTCCATCACCGCCGGCACGTCATGGATGCCCGGAATTTTATAATCCGCGAGCGATGCATTGGTGACCTGACCCCCGTCGATATGCATTTTTTCAAACATGCTGAAGCCGAGCTGCATCAGTGACGCGCCCGACAATTGCGTTTCGACTATCTTCGGATTAATCGGTTTACCGACATCGGCGACATTGATGAGCCGTGTGACGCGCACGTGCCCAGTTTCCGTGTCGACCTCTAGTTCGACGCCGCTGCCCGCCGCCATCCAGAACGGTGTTGCATTGGTCGTAAGCCCGTCTGCGTCCGGCGGGATATAGTCTGGCTTGTAGGTACCGGTACCAAGAATGTTCCCGGCCTGCATGCCGTATTTTTTGCGAAATAGCTCTACCAATGGTGCGTTGCTGCCGTCGGGCTCTCCGAGCTCGTTCCGCAACGCGGCGATCTTGGCGCGAGCATCTTCCGCCGCGAGACGGACAGCATGCCCCATGTGAAACAGTGAACGGGAGCCAAGCGTCCCCATATCGTAAGGTGTCACATCGGTATCGCGTGGCACCACACGCACTGACTCGGCCGGCATGTTGAGGACTTCGCCGACCATCTGCGCCATCGCCGTATCGGAGCCCTGCCCCATATCAACGGTGCCGCAATACAACGTCGTGCTGCCGTCGGCCGATACGTTGACGATTGCGACCGAAGTCGTCGGGGAGATCACGGCCTTGAGCGCAACCGCTAACCCGCGTCCGCGTCGTATCGCTCCAGTGCCGCGATCGAATGGCTTGCTCCAGTTGAGGCGCTCCGCAATATGGTCAAGGACCTTCTCGATCGCCGCATCCTTGAGAATTGTACCGGTGGCCTGCGGGCGGCCATCCCTCAGCAGGTTCTGCTTGCGAAATTCGAGCGGATCGCGCTTGAGCGCGCGCGCGATCATGTCGGTGTGGCTCTCATATGCCCACACCAATTGCGGAATACCAAAACCTCGCAATGCGCCCGCCGGCGTTAGGTTTGTATAGAGCGCATATGAATCAACCGACACATTGTCGATGTCATAAGGGCCCGAAGCCGTGAAGCCCGATTTCTGCGTCACGCGCGGTCCGATATCTGCATAGGCACCGCCGTTCCACCACACTTCGCATTTCCGCGACGTGATACGGCCCTCCTTATCGAGACCGGTTTTGATGCGGAATGTGCTCGGATGTTTAGTGATGGTGTAGAAATGCTCTTCCATCGTATGCGCGATCTTTACCGGACGGCGCGCCAGCATCGACATCGCAGTCGCTAGTGCTTCCAATTTTATGTAGAGCTTGCCGCCATAACCACCGCCGAGGTACGGCACTTTGATGCGTACTCGGTTCTCCGGCCAGCCAAGCAGACGAGCGATCTCAGTGCGCACAAACGACGGCCCTTGTGCCGATGAATAGATCGTAATGCCGTCGTCGCGGTAGTCAGCAATGGAGGCGTGCGGCTCGAGCGGTAGGTGAAGTACTTTCTGGGTGCGGAACGTGTGTTCGAAGACATGCGTCGCCGCCGCGAAGGCTTTATCAACATCGCCCCGCCGCAATCTGAAATCGAGCGCAATGTTGGTGCCTTTGCGGCCCTTGAGATGTTTGAGGTCGGCGAATGTACCGGCGGGCTTAAGTTCTTCGTGCACCAGTATTTTGTTAGTTGACGCCTCAACCTCGTCGAAAACTGCCGGCAGTTCCTCGTAGTCAGCGATGATCAGTTGCGCGGCTTGGTCGGCAATGTGCGGATCGCTCGCAAGCACGACCGCGACCGGTTCACCGACAAAATGCACCTTGCCAATAGCGAGAATTGGTTGGTCGTGGAATGCCGGACCATAATAAGGAACAGGAATGACTTTGCGGACGTCATCGCTGGTATAGACGGCAAAGACACCAGGCACATTGCGCGCGGCTTCGGTATCAACCGATTTAATGCGGCCATGCGCCACGGTGCTGCGAAATATTTTTGCGTGCAGCATGCCAGGTAATTGCATCAGATGCGTGTATTCGGCCCGGCCGGTGACCTTGTCGCGGCCTTCAATGCGCGGGAGCGAGCGGCCGATCTGTCCGCCTGATACGGTGGTTGTGGCCATCAGCGCGGTGCTCCGCTTGTTTGTATCACCGCGCGTACCGCCCGCACGGTATAGACCCGCAAGAGTTCGCGTTTGTAGGACGCTGAACCACGAAGATCAGCAATGATGTCGGCTTCGTCTGCGGCCGCATCAGCCATTCGTTTTAGAGTCTTGTCGTCAACAGTGGTGCCGATCAGCGTCGCTTCCGCGGCCTTCAGGCGCGTCGCTTTAGCCGTTGCCGCACTCACGACGATGCGCGCAGATTTAATGGTGTCATCTTCGGCATGTATTGCGACGGCGAGACCCAGTGCCGGCCAGTCGTCAGCGGAGCCTGCAGTAACCTTGAAATATGTCGAACGTGCTGCGCCTTGCGGAGGTATGTGCAGCTGCGTAATCAATTCATTTTTGGCCAGTGCCGTTTCATAATAGCCAGTGAACAGGTCATCCAAACGAATGACACGCTCGCTCTTGGGACCTGACGACGGTGATACTTGCGCCGAGCGCCATCAACACGGGCGGCAAGATCCATATGCGGATCGGCATGTGCCAATGCGCCGCCGACCGTCGCGACATTTCGTACGCGTACGTTCGACAACCGTCGCATTGTGCGGACGATCACCGGGACGTGTCGAGCGACTACCGTTGAATGTTCAAGCGTGCTGAGTGAAGCCATAGCGCCGATGGTCAATTCACCCGACGGCCCAGCAGCGATATTCAGAGAATGTATTGGCCAGCTTGCGCAAGCTGACAAGCCGCGTCGGCCGGAATACCCCCGCCTTCATCATGAGCATGAGCGCCGTGCCACCCGCAATAGGACGTACGTCCGGGTCGATCAGCGCGATAGCTTTGGCGAGCGAGGCGGGTTCTTCTAATTCGAACGGCGTCATTCGCGAACCCTATCGCCGCCGGGCGCGAAGGCCGCGGCGATCCGCTCGGCGAACTGACGTTCCATTTCTTTGGCCTTCGCCTTGAGTACAGGTTGACCCATGCTACCGAGTTTGCCGGTCAAGGTCGCGTCGATCACATAGTGGATGACAGTACTTCCGCTGGCCTCGGCAAGACGCGTCGTCGCGGTTGCAGTGAAGCGGCCGACCATGCCCATTGGTGTGCCCTCGACCTTGGCCTCAATTTGATCGGGCGGGGTCACGCTGCTCATTTCGACCGCGACTTTGAAGTTAAACCGCATGTAGGCAATGCGGGTTTCGAGAACGGCATCGTAGTGGGTCGCGTCAATTGGCTTGAGATCTCGCACGCCATCGATGCAAGACGCGAAAAAAGGCGCGTCGCTGAGCGCGTTGAAAACCGCCTCTCGCGGTGCAGCAACCTTTATTTCACCGGCGAAATTCAAAGCGACAGTTCTTTTAGGCTTGGGATTGGATCGTTGCGAGGATTGCCCGGGGAACTATACGTTCGCCTGCAAGGAGGACACAATGCGCAATCGGCCGCGTCAATCATGAATCGCATCGCTCGACGGCGAATGCGTCCTTTAAGCTGGCGGTGAGGCTTGATGCGGCGTGCAGCTTACTCTGGTTTGAAACCGCGAAAGGCCCAACCCGCCATTAGCCCGAACAGCAGCAAGGCGATAGGTGGCCCAATCAGCAGGACCGGAATTGCAATGAATTCGCCCGAATTACGGAACCCGCTCTCGATCCCATGAAGGATCAAAAAAACGATCCACCCCATAATCCATGCAGCCGATGCGAGCATCCATACCCGAATTAATCCACGCCGCCACTGCACCTGGGCAACTTTTGTTTTGTTCGCTTCAATTCCACTCTTCGCATCAAATCCACGACGAGGAACCCCAAAGTGATGCATCGCGGCTGTTCCTTACATACCGGTTCATGTGAGGCAGCATACCTCACAACGTCTGCATTGTTCCGCCAACTCAGTATAGTGGCACCTGTTTTGAAACCCTATTAAGACACAGGCGTAACACTACTCCGGTAGCCGGCACCGCCGACAATTCCATCGGATTGACGCGATCGCGGCCTATTGCAGCCGGAATCAAATGCTACCTAAATCTATATGATTGGCAAAGTGCCGTTCTCGCGCTGGTTTATCGCGACGGCAGTTCTGGCAGCAGCCGAAACTGCTAGCGTGACCGCGGTCGAGACTGCCTTTGTTTTTCCTGCCCATGCCCAATTCTTCTTCGGCGATCAACAGTACCAAAATAAACGCGCGCGATCTCATTCCGGTGGCTTTTTCGATAATTTTTTTGGACCCTCCAAATCACGATCCAGCGACGATGAATTCAGCGCACCACGACAGCAGGGGCAGCAACACATCGAACAGCCCAGCGATAGTTCGCGTGCGCCGCCACCGCGCAAAGCTGATCCAAAAATCGAAAGAACCACGTCGATCGTAGTAATGGGCGATGGCATGGCTGATTGGCTATCTTACGGTCTGGAAGATGCGCTCTCGGATTCGCCAGAAATCGGCATCATCCGCAAAATCAAACCATACTCAGGTCTCTTGCAGTACGATGCAAAGGGTGATCTGGACTGGTGGCATGCCGCGCGCGACATTTTGGCACAAGAAAAAGTCGACTACGTTATCATGATGCTTGGCCTGACCGATCGTCAGGACATTCGCGAAAAAGATCTTGCTAAAGAGGCTGCAAGAAAAGCGAAAGAACAGAAAGATCAGCAAGCCAAAAATGACGCCGAAATAAAAGCCGGACAAAATCCAACGAGCGCAGACAATTCAGATATGAACGCGGCTCCTACGTCGGACGGCAACAAAAAAGGGAATGGCGTCGTTGAATTCCGCAGCGAGCAATGGGAAAGAATTTATTCCCGGCGCATCGATGAAACGATCGCGGCTCTTAAGACCAAAGGTGTGCCGGTAGTGTGGGTCGGTTTGCCATCAATTCGAGGGACCCGATCCACAGCCGACGCTGCCTATCTCAATGATCTTTATCGCGCGCGCGCTGAACGGGCCGGCATAGTTTATATCGATCTGTGGGATGGTTTTGTGGACGAATCCGGAAAGTATTCCAATTATGGCCCTGACTATGAGGGTCAGACGCGTCGCTTACGTTCAAGCGACGGTGTCTTTTTTACAAAATACGGCGCCCTCAAGCTGGCACACTATGTTGAGCGAGAATTGCAGCGCTTTATGAGTAATCGCACGGCTGTCGCGCTACCTTCCGGACCAGTTGTACCGGCGCCCGAAGAAAAGCATGCCGCTCGGCCTTTGGCGGGCCCGATGATACCGCTCACAGCCGCGCCGCAGATTTCCGACGACTTGCTGATTGGCGCGGCTAGCGGCAGCTCTGCCCAAACTGACGTCCTCGCCGCAAAGGTCTTAGTGAGGGGCGAGGCGCTGGCTGCTCCCCCTGGCCGCGCTGACGATTTTGTGTGGCCACTAGGTAGTGATTTAAAAACTGTCACGGCTGAACCTCCCGCGTCGCCTCAGTCGGGCACAACGCCTACCCCGGCGGCAGGCGCTCTGGCATCAGCTCCATCTGCAAGGAAGAAAGAAGAACGAAAGAGCGGCAGCACCGACAAGTACACGCAGAAGATTACTACAAGACCGGCTCCGCCGGCCGGACCCAAGCCGAAGTTATATCCAGACGATGTCCCACGCCCTCCGCTGCCGATTGGACCTTCGCATGGGCCCTCTGGTCGCGTTCGCTGACCTGAACCTTCAATATCCCGATCCGGGACGACTTCGCCGATTGCTTTGGCCGATTAAAATCAGCCACGCATCGTAACGGCGACTCCCATTCCGCTCTTCATGTAAAGTCATCACTACGTCTTCACTGAGGTTGCGCGAGTTTTGTATGCTATTGTCGTGCCTGCAAGACATTCTTTCAAATGACTAACAGCGCGCCCATTCTCGTTGTCGGCGGCGGCATTGGCGGCCTTACTGCTGCGCTTGGAATCGGACGCAAGGGATGGCCCGTTAAAGTTCTCGAAGAAACACCGGAATTTGGCGCGATCGGCTACGGCATCCAGCTAGGCCCCAACGTCTTTCATATGTTTGAGCGTCTGGGCATCAGCCAGGCCGTGCTCGAGAAGTCAATCGTCCCTAAAGCAGTCACGATGCTGGACTCGATCGACGGCGAGGCGATTGTTCGAATTCCGACTGGAGCCGCGTTCGTACAACGATTCAAATACCCCTATGTTGTCCTGCATCGAGCTGATCTTCATCGGGTGCTGTTGGAGGCATGCAAGGCGATCCAGACAATTGAGCTTTTGCCGACAACGAAAGTGAATGGGTTCGACGACAATGGCGATAAAGTTCGACTATTCACCACTAACACTACGATTGAGGGCGCAGCGATCATTGCCGCCGACGGCCTTCGTTCCGTAGTGCGGCAGCAGCTCTTGAATGAAGGCGAGCCACGTATGGTCGGTTATGTGGCACATCGCACGATCATTCCAATGGC
This sequence comes from uncultured Alphaproteobacteria bacterium, assembly GCA_963743405.1. GTDB lineage: Bacteria > Pseudomonadota > Alphaproteobacteria > Rhizobiales > Xanthobacteraceae > Pseudolabrys. The sequence goes on from CAVUPX010000013.1 coordinate 35,691, forward strand.
GCAACTCAACGCTGACGTACACCGTGATGAGTCGGTCTTGTGGTCGGGGCCCGGCTATCATCTGGTGCACTACCCGCTTCGTGACTTCGCACTGTTCAACATGGTCGCCGTATTCAAAACGCCGACTTACGCCGATAGAGGTGACGCCGCGGACTATCGCGCGGAGATTGATCGGACCTATCGCGATTCTCATCCGGCTATGAAGGCGCTTATTGCCATGATGGACGTCAGCAGGCGATGGGCCATCTCTGACCGGGATCCCATTCGGCATTGGAGCGCTGGTCGTGTCGCCCTGCTCGGCGATGCAGCTCACCCAACCTTGCAATCGCTCGCTCAAGGCGCCTGCATGGCAATTGAGGACGCAGTGTACCTCACCGAGTTGATTGATCGGTCGCGGGGAGACTTTTCATCGGCCTTCCAACAATATTCGAAAGCTCGTTATATCCGCACTGCGCGTGTCCAATATGAGTCGCGCTTTATGTGGGACCACCTTTATCACGTCGACAATATTGCCCGTGACGTTATGCGGACGTCTTACGCCCACAAAACGGACGATGAACTTTATAGCTGCCTCGCGTGGCTATACGACGGTTTCCCGTTGCCAAAAGAACATTGAGGCACGGCGATCGATCCCTATTTAGCCGGTGACGCGCGCGCTCGTATTATTTCAAAAACTTTCCGCATAATTCGACCGACTATCCACCATACTACGCCACTGAATACAAAAATTGAAACTACTAAGATTGCCATCAAGTCAATCGACAAGCGCGAAAAATTACCCGAACTCGCATAAGCGAATATCAAGCCATTGCCCAATGCACATATCAACAAGCCAACAATTCTATTGGGAATGACGAAGCCTGTGACTATGCCAAGGCTTACTTTTATCCATGTGTAGGGAAGAGAAAACAGCGCGTCATAGAAAAGGAAAAGCCAAAATAATAGCGTGTTCATGCCGTGGTCTCCGACCAAAAAACCTCTCGCACGAAGAGGCGGAGTTTACGCTTTAAATTTCATTTCGGTTCCAACCCGGAACCCAGCAACCCGGCAATTGCCTTCCATGCTTCGTTTTTCAAGTCCACCAGGGGCGGATTAGCCAACTCTACTGCAGTTTCGGCTTTCGAATTGCAGCCGATTACCAAACGTGAAATCTTGATCTCGCCATCGGTGTAGTACCTGTCGCCTTCTCCATTTCGGCCGACAAGAGTTGGCCCAATGCCGGAGACCTCGTATATCGCTTCAACCACCTTCGCGTTTTTGAGATCGTTGGTGAGCCCATCGCGCTCCGCATCAATGTTGGCTCCGATGTGGTGCGTTACTTGTCCGGTGTAGCGGCTTAAGCCCACATCCCGGTCGAAGGTCACTGAACCGAGCCACACCGGCCGTCCTTCCTCTCCCTGCTTTAGGACCTCCCAAAATCGAACATGGTGACGCCTATCGGCGCTGGTGCCCACAGGTTTTTCGAAGGCGAGGTCTTCCCGTCGCCCATCGTAGAATAGACTGCTCACGGGCGCATCGCGGTATGGTCTGCCCAAGATAACACTACCGACAATCTCAACACTGGACCGGAATGTAATCGGGTCGGCGGGGTACCAGCCTGCGGCATGCATCGCGCATAAGACATCGTCTTTCGCTCCGACCAAACCCACATTAATCGGATCGCCCGGGATACCCTGGGCTGTACGTGTGACCATCGAAAATCCCGCGAGACCCTTTTGGTGTTCGTAGTGGGTCCAAGCCAGCGGGATGAGAAGATAGGCAATGATGCCGTATGCGGCCAGAACGGCCACCAAGACAACGAACGCGGTTTTCAGCCTTGAACGGCGGGAAGCCATCGAGCGAATGCCTTGTCTAAGAGCTCTGATTATAGAGGCCGCGAGGCAATCGAAGCCGACGACGTATTCGTGCCGCAGCGGAGTACACAACCCCGCCGCTAGTCCTTTGGCCTGGAGCGGTCCCTCCCCAAAATCCGCAGCCGCGCCTAACGTGGCGATCGGGACGTGGCTATTGAGCCACGGTACAGGCTTTGTGCCAATAGCGACTCCCGCGTGCGTACTATAACGATGGCACTAAGATGGCATTCGGAAGAATCGCAAGCTATTCATCGCTGGTTCAGCCGTAATTAAACACTATAAGACTTGCGCATGCTTTGGAAAAATAGCCCCGCCGTTTTGAAAGTCCCACCCCGGAGATCCGGCTCGGTAGATTTTACCGGTCCGCAAATCATTGCGCTTTTCGTAGCCCTTATCCTCTTGATATCGATTCCAATTTGGACACATCCGCTTCCACCGCTTTCTGACTACGTGAATCACCTCGCGCGTATGCAGGTGATTGCGGATTTGAGTGCTAATCGATCAATTGCGACGTTCTATGAATTAAATTGGCAGGTGATCCCCAATCTGGCGATGGACATTATCGTCTCGCCGCTCGCACGTGTCGTTAATGTCTATCTCGCGGGCCAGATATTTCTCGTATCAACGTTTGTACTTATAATTTCCGGCACTCTGGCCCTCAACAGGGCGCTGGTCGGGCGCGTTACGGTTTTGCCGCTGTTCGCGATACCGCTCCTCTACAATTATATTTTCCTTGTCGGGCTGATGAATTACATATTCGGCGTTGGTGTCGCGATATGGGCTTTGGCTGGATGGGTTGCCGTGCGAGAGCGCGCATGGCCAATTCGATTTGCTCTATCTACACTCTTTATTTTTGCGCTCTTTTTCTGCCATCTCTCAGCACTCGGTATCTACGGGCTTGGCCTGTTTTCGTTCGAAGTCCTGCGCCTGTGGGAACAACGGTCTCAGCCGTGGCCCGCAAGGGTCATGCAGTTCGTGTTGAGCGGCACGCCGTTTCTCGTTGTTCTGCCGCTGCTATACGCCAGTCCGACGATGAAACTTGTTTCCGCCACGTCTTGGGACCAGCGCGGCAAACTCGACGGATTATTGTACATAGTCGCTAATTATTCAGACTTTGCGGCGTTTTCATTGATTGCAATCACAGTCGCCGCCGCGGTCTGGGCGATCCGCCATCGTGTCTTGCAATTTCATCCGCTGGCATTGGTGCTGCTTGTTATCGGAGGTGCCGTCTACTTTGAACTGCCACGCGTGATGTTCGACACCTATATGGCCGATCAACGTGTGCCGCTTGGCATTGCTTTCATGATTTTTGCATGTGGCAATTTGGACGCGCGCCGCCGCTTGGTGCGGCGTGGATTTCTGATCATCCTTATTGTTCTGATCGCTGGCCGGTTGCTCGAGGTTGATTATAATTGGTCGCAACTGTCGGATTCGACCAGTGAGTTCCGATCCTCGGTTCGCCGTATCATGCCGGGTTCGAAAGTTTTCGTTGCGTATGCGAATGCCTCGTCCGGCGAAGATGTGCGCGACCTCGGCCTCGTCCATGCTGCCTGCATTGCCACCATCGAACGGGCATCCCTCGTCACGACGCTGTTCACGGTTGAGGGCAAGCAAATTGTCCATGTCCGGCCGGAGTATAGTGACTTTGCCGACATCCACGACGGGACGCCGCCTTCAACAGCACAACTCATTGTCGCTGCCGAACACCCCTCGCCAGGCACGCCAGCTTTCTGGCTCAATTGGACGAAGTTTGATTACCTCTACGTTCTCTTCACGGAAGATGACGCCCCAAATCCCGATCCCTCTCGCCTGCGCTTGATAGCGGACGGCGACCGTTTCCAGCTCTACCGAATCCTCAAACCACAATAGCGTCGCACACTGCGGACGTAGCGCATCGGATCTTTGTTCAGTGTGGGGCCTTTCAAATAAGACTAATCACTCGAGACCCATAAAATGTCGCCATTCAGTTCCCATGTTATCATCGGTTATGGGGTTCTTGGCTGCGGTCCTTGTGAGCAGATCAGAACAGGGCTCAATCTGACTGCCCACAGTGTGCGCTTTTTCGGGCGCTAAACTATTTTGCCATGACACGAGCCGATCAATCTCCACGCGATCGCGCTCCCGAGTTGTATCAAAGATCGGCACTCCATCGATGCGATAGGATTCAAGGGTACGCCGCCAACGCTGGAAATCCCAGGCGATTGGCTCGTTTGAAACCACCATGTGATTTGTGAATCGTGCACCATGCGCGAAAGCTAGACAGCCGGTACGCTGCACACGAGCTGAATCGGTCGTGTTATAAAAGAAGATGCCGCCGCCATTGAGGTGGCGCCGGACGATATCAAGAAAATCCAAGGACAACAGGTTCGTAGCGCTGGCACGGAAGTGCCACGTCGTGTTCGATATGATGGCATCGAAATGCCGCGTCGGATTGGCTCGCAGCCAGCGCCGGCCATCATCGGTAACGATCGTTATTTTTGGGTTGGTCAAAATCGAAGCGACTTCCGGCTCCTTTTTAATCAAGGAAAGATAGCCTGGATTGATCTCAATAACGGTTAGCGAGGCAACGTCCGGATTGTTCGCGACGACTTGTGCCCATGAGCCCGAAGACAGGCCAATCATCAATACATCGCGCGGGGCCGGATGAAATAGGCTGAGTGCATAGGGACGCACAATACCGTTGGTATCGTTCTTGAGGTCAGTGTTGAACCGACCGTCGTACATGCCGTTTCCGAAAACGACGCCGTCATTGGTTACGCTGATAATGCCATTACGATTCTCGAGAACATCGACAATTTTTCGGGCGGAAGGTGCTCCTTTCCATTGCAGATTTTCCAACACCTGCGCCGACCCTTGCGGAACCACAATCACTGCAACTAACCCGATCACCATGGCGAATGCCATCCGCGTCAGCTTTTCCTTAATCGGCACAGAGACAAAAGCAAGCAAGAGCAGAACGCAGATCGCGCCGCCAATGACAAGTGCCGTTGCGATCGAGACGAGCCCCAAGTATTCCATCAGCACGAAGCCAGTTATGACCGAGCCGGCCGCCGAACCCAGAATATTGGCGAGGTAAAGAATTGCGGTCCGCATGCCCGCTTTGCTGTCGGCCACAATAGAAAGTTCGGCGAGATACGGCAGCAGCGATCCCCACGAGCGGGCGACCAAAAAGACCATCGCCATAGCGACGCCTGTAATGGCGTTGTCGAGCCACGCAAGGCGATCGAGCAGAGGCAAAAAAATAATCCCAAAAAGATTACCCATGAGAAGCGCATTGACCATCCGCCGCATTACCTCGACGCGCGGTAAGGTTTTGCAGTGTTCGCCGGCCTGACGCGCGCCTGATGCTATTCCTACGAGAAAAGCGCTCAGCATCAGGGCGAATGTGCTTGCGCTCGATCCGGTGGCATAGGAGATCGTCCGGAAAAAGAATATTTCATATGAAAGCGAAATAAACCCACCTGCGGCTGCAAGTGCCAAGACGGGCCCTAGCCTGAGGCTTGGGACCTCGGGCGTCGCTGCGGCATCCAGTAAGTGAGGCGCTTTTTCGGCATGACCGAACCATTGTGCAGCAATCGCGCCAAACGCGACGATGCCATTCACGAGCAACGGCAACATAAATCGAACCGCTCATTCCAAGGAATGGGAACAACAGGAGGGCACATGCAAGGCAGGCTGCACCTGCTCCCAAGGTATTGACGTAGTAGAGCAGTCCGACTGCGCTTCCGAGTCTCCCAGAGCGGCGAGCAAGATGGCCGACTAGCAGTGGAAGGGTTGCGCCCATCAGCAATGTAGGGATGGTGGCGAGCGCGAGCGCCGCAACGGCGGTCGTCGGCAAACTCAATCCCATCGTTAAGTCGCCGACCTTGTCAAAGATTGACAGAGAAACTAGTCCGAACGCGCCCGTCAACAATTCGATGGTAGCGAGCAGCGGCAAAAGCTGAATATCTTGGCGTTTCGATAACCAGCCGCCGGCGAGACTGCCGACACCGAGGCCGAGCATAAATGCCGTCACGACAATCGTCACCGACTCGATGTTGACGCCGAATATGAGGAACAGCGCGCGCTGCCACGTGAGCTGATAAATCAGCGCCGGAAAGCCGGAGAAGAAAAACAGGACGCATAAAATGCGCGTCCGTTGCGCGAGCCATTCGGTGCGTTCCGCCGCGGGACTGGCCGAAGTCAGATCAAGGCTTGCCATGAGGACCGGATCCAGGGAGGCGAGCCACACATGGTATGCAGAGAACGTTACCCAGACGTGAACCCACAAACCCAGAATTTCAGCAAGAATAAAGGTCTGTTTAGTGCCAAAGGCTCACGTGCGGCGATTGAATCGACCCCCATAAAAAGGGATCGCCACCACGGCAATGGTCGGCGATCCCTTCACGACTCGCCGAACCAGGGGACACCCTCATGTGAGGATAAGTTCGGAGACCCGTTGTCCTAACTTTGCGCGGCCGTGCCGCTTCGTCTGTGATCTGGCGCACACGCACCAGGACGAGGGGCCACAAATCGGCGAAAAAGCGCCTTTTTGTGATGGTCATCACAGCCAGCGAACTGGGCACCTTTAGGCTTTCAAATTGCGGGCATCCGCCCCGGGGACGGGCGACTATGCGAAAACTGCTTTTTTGGTTAGCGCTTGCCGCGGTCTGCGCCCTGCCGGTTGGCAGTCATGGGCAACAGCAACGTGATCCCGTTATCGTGGGACCGCAGCAGGTCAAGTGCTCAGATATTCTCGAACTGCAGAAGCTAAATATCGATTCCGAGCGCAACGTTATCAAGTTGGACTATCTGCACCCTCAACGCGGTGCGGACTACATGGCAGTCGTTGGGTGGCTTCAGGGCTTCTTTTCGGCACGAAATCTTTTCGATGTGTCCATCGACGGCGATTTTACACAGGGCTCAAAGTCAATTGAGTGGATGGATTGGATGTTTGGGTTTTGTCGCGACCACCCAACCAAGACGCTTTTTGATGCGGGAATTGGCTTGTCCAATAAACTGGCGAAAGCCTACAGAGAATCCAGACGCAGCGAGCGCCGCGCGGACGGCGGTGATAACGAGCGACCTATACCTCTTCGCTAGACTATCCCACTACTGCGGTTGCGTGTGGCGCTTTCGGGAATGCTTGGGACGTTCCGGCGCAGAAGAGGCGACAAGGTAGGGATTTGGATTGCACCAGCCGCGATTACCGGCCAAGACATTCGGGCGACATTCCTCAATTGTTCGGTACTCACAGTCCCATTGCATGTCACCGTCGCCCATTGCAATCACCGCGCACCAAGGCTCCGAATAGAAGTCGGCGGTCGCCGGGCCTGAATTGAAAGCAGCAGCAGCAACAATCGTGACGAAAAACATACGCGCCATAGCAACCTCCATGCTCGATGAAGGAAATAACACCGAATGAACGGGCGTTATTCCTGACCACCAAAGCGGGTCGACCGGAAAAATACGATTTGAAGTGAAATTAGTGGTTTCTGAGCGCGCACTATTCCCAAGGAAACTCGATCGGCAAAAATGGGCCGCCCATGGTCCGGCATTCGCGCTGACAATACCGGTCGCATTTATCTGTAAGTTTTAGGCAGCGACCTTGCGAATCCTCCTTAAGGCAGCCGGCGAGTCCCCACGCGCAATAGGAACCACACTCGCTCCAGCAAGCGCCCGAAGCCCAGACCAACTCTGCGCGCTTGCCGCGTGGAAACGGCAGGTCGGAACTATGGGCGTTGTACCGCCAGGGCACTGTCTGCCCTTCGGCGGCGATGGCCGATGCGGCAGTCATAAAAATGCTGGCAAGCAGTAGCCCTAAGAAGATTCGCGTCATACGACATGCACCCTGTGTGACCACGATAGCGCCGCAGGTACTGCTTCGCCAACGATCAAATTGGCAGGCTGTGGGAACTTCTGCGCAGCCCCTCCGGTTGTCATTGCGACAGAAGACGTTGTGCAATTCCTGCAGGCTACGAAAAAGGACTTCGGCCGTGCGCAGCGGCGTACAGCAACAAGCTCATCACCAGCAAAATTTTACTCAGAGATTCGGCACAATCGCGCATCTGCCAAAATATTCTCGGGCTAATCACCGCAAAGCAATCGATTTTGGAGCCCGGTAAGCACCTCCCATCGTGGCCCCTACAATGGGCTACTTCGGCTCCATCTTGGGCTGATTGTGCCCAAGCCGCACGAGCAGCTCGGTATCCGGGTTGAGAGCACTCTTTATCGTTGGCGAAAAGGCGGAGCGTTAGTCTTCGACGACACCTAAGAGCATGAGGCGTGGATTCGGAGGTGGTGCTGTTCTCGACTTCCGGAAGGCACTCCGTTTTCCTGCCAATTCTATCAACTGGCTATTGCTGCTTATGGCCGTATTCACGCCGTTTATCCGCGAGGGCATGGACTATCAGAAGGCCTGGGAAAAGAAATTCTACCAGGAAGTCGAGGCTTGCCGGCATCGGTACGACCGACCGGCGCATGTGTGGGTTGCTATTCGCCGCAATCGCCATTAGCTCCTTGGCGAAATGCGTGATCCTAATATGAAAACAGATAACACGGCACCGAAGGTGAGTTTCGTCTCCCTTGGTTGTCCGAAAGCGCTTGTCGACAGTGAGCGCATTATCACGCGCCTGCGCGCCGAAGGCTACGAGCTTTCGCGCCAGCACGAAGGCTCCGACTTGGTCATCGTTAACACCTGCGGCTTTCTTGACAGCGCCAAAGCGGAATCGCTTGCCGCAATTGGCAGCGCGTTAAAAGAAAACGGCAAAGTTATCGTCACCGGCTGTATGGGTGCGGAGCCCGAGAGCATTTCTTCCGCCTATCCCGACGTGTTGGCAATCACCGGTCCACAGCAATACGAAAGTGTCGTAGATGCGGTGCATAAGGCACTTCCACCTAAGCACGATCCGTTTCTTCACCTGGTTCCTCCGGAAGGTATCAAACTTACCCCGCGGCACTACGCGTATTTGAAGATTTCCGAAGGCTGCAACAATCGCTGCACTTTCTGCATTATTCCACGCTTACGAGGCGACCTTGTGTCCCGACCTGCGGGCGATGTACTGCGCGAGGCCGAGAAACTCGTCGCCGCGGGTGTGAAAGAATTGCTCGTGATCTCGCAGGATACGTCCGCCTATGGCCTCGATATCAAATACGCGGCAAGTAAATGGCGCGATCGCGACGTGCGCGCGAAGTTCATCGACCTTGCAAGCGCATTAGGCGAACTCGGCATCTGGGTTCGGCTGCACTACGTCTATCCCTACCCGCACGTCGACGATGTCATTCCGCTCATGGCCGAGCGGAAGATCCTGCCTTATCTGGACATCCCGTTCCAACATGCCTCCCCCGAAGTCTTGAAACGCATGCGACGTCCCGCTGCCCAGGAAAAGACGTTGGAGCGGATCGCACGCTGGCGTGAAATCTGTCCTGATCTGACGCTGCGTTCGACATTTATTGTGGGCTTTCCTGGCGAGACCGACGACGAATTCGAATTTCTGATGCAATGGCTTGAGGAGGCATCGCTCGATCGAGTCGGCTGCTTCAAATACGAGCCAGTCAAGGGTGCGGCGGCGAACGACACCGCTCCTCCGGTTGCGGTAGAGGTGAAAGAACAACGCTGGCACCGTTTCATGCAGGCGCAACAGAAAATTTCCGCCCGTCGCTTAAGACGCAAGACAGGAACCCGCCAGAAGGTGATCATTGACGAGGTGGGGACAACCGTCGCCAAGGGTCGTTCAATGGCGGATGCTCCGGAAATCGACGGCGCCGTCTACGTCGCAAGCCGCCGCCCGTTGCGAATCGGTGAAATTGCAACTGTCAAAATCGATCGCGCCGATGACTACGATTTGCATGGCACGGCCGTCGGCTTCTAACAGTTACAGCCGATAGAATTTCATCGCGTTGTCATGCAACACAGCGCGCTGTTCTGCGTCCGTGTATTCCGACAAAACTGCGCGGTAGATTCCAAAGAAATCTGCGTAGCTTGCGTGCAATTTTTCCAACGGGAAATTGCTGCCATAAATCGTGCGGTTAACTCCGAATATCTGGATCACATCCCGGATCACCTGACGCGCCTGCGGTAAGTTAAGGCCGCTGCTGTACATTCCGAGACCGGAAATCTTCACGTGAAGATTTGGAAACGCCGCCATCATCGTCAGCGCCGTACGCCACTCATCGATTGCAGCTTGCGTACGCGCGGTGAGCATGCCTGCGTGCACCAGAATCATCGGCGTATTGGGGTAGGCTTTGATCAGTTCAACGGCAAACGCCGCCTGCCCTGGATAAACCTGCAGTTCAAAATGCAGGCCGAATTTTTCCAGCAGCGAGAAGCCGCGGCGAAAGTCCGGCGAATTGCATAAGTCCGGACGCGGTGCCCCTTGTCTGACCGGGTCCGTATCCCAATAGAGCATTTGCCGCACACCGCGCAGATTTGGAAATTGTTTTTGCGCCTTCAGCTCTGATTCGACGTCGACGCCGGTGAGATCGGCATTGCACACAATCCCGTGAGGAAAGCCTTGTTTGTCTGCGACCGACTGCAGCCAGCGCGTTTCGTCAAGCGCGCGACTTGGACCCCACATCGCCGTGACATGAACCGATTTTGTCACGCCCTGCGATCTGACATCATTAATGAATTCTTCGACCGGATAATCTCTGCGTATACCAAAATAATCACCGAACATGCGCGGGATCGGCGGATCGGCAAGCCACGCGACATCTTTGCGTAGCCAGATGTGGTGATGCGTGTCGATTGCTGGTCCGCTATAGGCCAATTCATCCTCCTACTTTTTTAGTTCGTGCACGGTCTTAACGACCACGTCGGTCAGACTGTTTAGTTCCTCGTCCGAAATGGTAAAAGCTGGTGTGAGGTAGATGACATTTCCAAATGGCCTGATGAATACGCCTTGCTCTATAAATCTGGCACGCAAGGCATCAAGATTGTCGATGCGGTCTAGTTCGACCACACCGATAGCCCCTTTCACCCGCACGTCTTTCACGCGCGGCAAGGCACCGCAGGGTGCAAGACCGCGCTCCAGCGCGAGTGCAATGGCAGCGACTTGCTGCAATCGGGGTTCGCGTTCAAACAGGTCAAGGGAAGCGTTGGCGGCGGCACACGCTAGCGCATTGGCCATATACGTCGGCCCGTGCATAAGCGCCTTTTGCGGATCGTCCGACCAGAACGCAGAAAACACTTCGCTTGTCGCGACCGTGGCCGCCAAAGGTAGGGTACCGCCGGTGAGTGCCTTTGACAGCGTGATAATATCGGGCACAACACTTGCCTGTTGGCAGGCGAACATCGTTCCAGTGCGACCGAATCCGGTAAAAATTTCGTCGAAAATCAAAAGCTGTTCATGCGCGTCAGCAATCTGTCGCAACAGCCGAAGCAATCTTTCGCTCTTAAAAATCATCCCGCCGGCTCCTTGCACAAGCGGCTCAATGATAATGCCGGCATATTCGGCCGCGTGGCGTTCGAGGTAAGTCTCAACTCTGGCCAGATCGTCCACAGGGTCTGTCCCGAGATCGATGACGGCGTGCTGCGGTACAGAACTCTTGAAGATGTCATGCATGCCGATTGCGCGATCGGTCACCGACATCGCACCTTGGGTGTCACCGTGGTAGCCGTGCTTGAATGCCATAAATTTTGTTTTTTTCGGCCGGCCTTTGTTGATCCAATATTGCAGCGCCATCTTCATAGCGATTTCAACAGCGACAGATCCGGATTCAGAAAAGAATACGCGAGTGAGACCGTTCGGCAGCAACGCTGTTAGTCGCTTCGCCAACGTCAGCGCTTGCTCGTGCACAAGTCCGCCAAACATCACATGCGGCATTTGGACAAGCTGTGCTTCGACCGCCTGCCTGATGTGTGGGTGGTTATAACCGTGGCAGGCTGTCCACCAGCTGGCGATGCCATCGATCAGTTCGCGGCCGTCAGCCAAAGTGATGCGGCTGCCCTGGGTCCGTGCGACCGGTAACGGCGGCGACATCGTTTTCATCTGGGCATAAGGCACCCAGATGTGCTCAAGGCCTGCGGCGTACCACTCCGGCATCGCGCTGTTTTTGCTGGTTTGGTCCGCCATATGACTCGTTCCCGCCCCGTTCGTGCTAAGCATCTGCCTTGTTGTCTGGCAAGATCATCCGATGCATTCACTCGACCGTTTCGCGCAGGATAAAATCGACGACCTCAAGCGCCGGCATCTTTACCGTGCGCTCAATGAGACTGTACGTGAGGATAACATCTGGGTAGACCGCGAGGGACGGCAGCTTTTGTCGTTTTCGTGCAACGACTATCTCAATCTGACCCAGCACCCTGCAATCAAGCAAGCGGCCGTTGCCGCGATCGAGAAATTTGGGGCTGGATCCGGTGCCTCTCGACTGGTCACAGGCAATCATCCGCTCTACGCGCAATTAGAGGCCCGCCTGGCCCAATTTAAACGCACCGAGGCGGCTTGTGTCTTCGGGTCCGGTTATCTCGCCAACACCGGAATCATTCCCGTGCTGGCGGGCCCTGGCGGATTGGTGTTGCTCGACGAACTATCACATGCCTGCATCTACGCCGGAGCCCAATTGTCACGTAGCAACGTCTTGACGTTCCGCCACAATGACATTGGTCACGTGCGTGACCTGCTGGCAGCGCATCGCGCCGAACATGATCGTACCCTGATCGTCACCGACGGGGTCTTTTCTATGGACGGCGATCTGGCGCCGCTAGCTGAATTACTTGTGCTCGCGGACAAATATGACGCGTGGTTGATGTCGGACGACGCGCATGGAATTGGTGTCGTTGGTGGTGGACGGGGATCGAGCTTTGCCGGCAATTCACACGTTCCAGCGCCGTTGCAGATGGGAACGCTGTCGAAGGCAATCGGCTCATACGGCGGCTATCTCTGCGCATCGAAGCTGGTCATCGAGTTGATGCGCAATCGCGCGCGGACGTTGATTTATTCGACCGGTCTTCCGCCCGCTTGTGTCGCCGCAGCAATTGCCGCTCTCGACCTCATCGAGCGAGAGCCAGCCTACGCAGCGCTGCCGGTCCAGAAGGCAAAGGCCTTCACCCGACGCGCTGGCTTACCCGAGGCACAAAGCCCGATTGTGCCGGTTTTGATCGGCGACGAACAAACGGCCCTCGTCGCTTCGCGTTTTTTGGAAGACGAGGGTTATCTTGTGGTGGCGATCCGCCCACCGACTGTTCCGGCTGGCACGGCGCGTCTGCGCCTGACATTTACGGCGCAACATCCCGATGCGGATGTCGCGCGCTTGGCGGACATCGTGCGCGATAGGATATTGGCCTAAACCGTGGCTGCTTATTTCGTCACCGCGACCGGCACCGATATCGGCAAGACTTTCGTCACTGCCGGCCTCATCCGCTACTTGCGTGAATCCAACCAGCCGGTGGGCGCCCTCAAACCCGTTGTGAGTGGATACAACTCGTCAGTGGCCGAAACCAGCGATCCGGCCGTCCTTTTATCGGCCCTCGGCCGCCAGGTTACGGCTGATGAGGTCGATCGCATCGCGCCTTGGCGTTTCCGGGCCCCTCTCGCACCTGATATTGCAGCCGCGCGCGAAGGCCGAACGATCGACTTCGATAAACTGATTTCGTTCAGCCGCAACGCGATCGACGCCGCCACCGGTCCTCTGTTTATCGAAGGCATCGGGGGCATCATGGTGCCACTCGATGCGCGCCGCACCGTGCTCGACTGGATGGCGGCGCTTGATATTCCGGTAATCCTCGTGGTCGGCGGCTATCTCGGCACCATCAGCCATACCCTCACCGCGCTCAACGTGCTGGCGCAGCGCAAGCTCACCCTTGCTGCGATCGTGGTCAGTGAAAGCGAGAGACACACTGTAGAACTCGAAGATACGGTTGCCAGTATCGAGCGGTTTTCCGGCGGCGTAGAGGTTATTGGCCTGCCGCGCTTGCCGGCTGGCATCAGGCATCATCCTGCAATCGCGCGCATCGCGTCGCTGCTCTAAGTTTCCTCGGCCTTATGGCGTTTCAGCCGTATTCACTCAGCCGCTAGCGCTCAGCACGGTTTCGATCACACCCTCCAGATTGACCAAACCGTGGAGCAACATGGTCAAGATCGTGGAGCCCGTAGCCCACCGTATCCAGCCGAACAAAACACCAAAAGCAAACACCTGGCACATCAGAAACCAATCGTATTGAACATGAATCACCGCAAATAGACCGGCGGTGATAGCAATGACAGGCCATGCATGATTGGGCGTCCGCAGCCATCCGCGAAACAAAAAGCCACGGAATAAGCTTTCTTCGGTAATCGGAATAAACACCGTGATGGCAACAAGCAGCAATAACAGAAGGTTTGCACTCTTCGCCGCTTGATAAATATCGCTCTGGAAGCGATCGACAATGTCGCGCCCGGCGAGCCAACTCACTGTGTCGCCTACAACCAGCACGACAACCAACGCAGCAACGCTAAACACGACTTCGCTCAGGCGCGGCCATTTATAACCAAGGTAAGCCGCTGCGTCGCCTTTATAGGCGGCGGCGACGATCAAAAGCCCCACCTGAACTGGCGCCGATACGAAGATAAACAATACAATTGCGCCACCATCCCGGCTGACGTTGGGCACTTGGCCCAGATCGAGGCCATACAATCCGCTGAGCGCCGCGATCCCCGAGAGTTGCCCGGCCAGCAACGCGACCGTACCAAGAGCAAACGTTGCGAAGATCCCCCACGGCTTCACGTCGCCAGTCATGGCGGTTCCTTTAGCCATTGGCCAAGCCTCGTCCGTTCATCTTCGGTCATGCCTGTTTGATTGCCGAGAGGCATCGCATGAGTCTTCACCGTTTGCATGTAAATGCTCGCGGCATGCTTCTTCAGTTCGGGAATCGTTTCCAATACGACGTTTTTGGGCGCCTCCTGGAAACTCTCATGCGTAGGCGTCGCAGCGTGGCACATCACACAATGCTTGTGCACCAGCGTCATCACGTCAGTATCGGCGCCGGCAATTGCCGGAGGGGCGGCGGCGATGGAAAGCAACATCGCCATCGCCCGCAAAGCCACGCCGTCGCCCTTTATGGAACGAGGATTGATGAGCCGGTCGTGTCGCGGCTCTCCAGTTCCTTATGCGCTTTGGCCGCATCTTTGAGCGAGTAAGTCTGATTGACCGGAATTTTCACTGCGCCAGAGCCCACTTTCTCGAACAGATCCTTGGCGGAGGCAATCAGGTCGTCACGCTTGGCCACATAGTGGTTGAGCGTGGGGCGTGTCGCAAATAGCGAACCTTTCGCCTGGAGGATGTTGATATTGAAAGCTTCGATTTGGCCCGAAGCGCTCCCGAAGCTGACGAAATATCCGAGAGGACGCAGACAGTCGAGCGAAGCCGGAAATGTCGTCTTGCCAATGCCATCGTAAACCACATCGCAGAGCTTTCCGCTGGTGATCTCTTTCACCTTCGCGACGAAATCTTCATCGCGGTACAGGATTGTGTGGTGGCATCCATTTTTCTTAGCGAGTGCTGCCTTTTCTTTCGAACCGACCGTGCCGATGACTGTTGCACCAAGATGGTTCGCCCATTGGCACGCGATCAGGCCTACCCCGCCCGCGGCGGCATGGATCAGGCAGACCGTGCCCTTTTCAACCTTGTAGGTGCGATTGACCAGATATTGGACGGTCATGCCTTTGAGCATCATGCCGGCAGCCTGCTCGTAGGAGATATTGTCAGGCAACTTCACAGCACGATCAGCTGGCACCACGCGCTCACCGGCGTACCCGCCGAGCGGTCCAACGAAAGCGACGCGGTCGCCGACTTTGATATCGGTTACGCCGGGCCCAACGGCTATGACCTGACCTGCGCTCTCGTTGCCGGCAATGAAAGGCATCCCCACTGGGGACGGATACATGCCCATGCGAAAATATGTATCGATAAAATTGATGCCCGCCGCATGCTGTTTGATCTTGATCTGGCCCTGGCCGGGCGCCGGGATTTCGATGTCCTCGTAGGTTAGAACCTCGGGACCGCCGTGCTTGTGAACGCGTACTGCCGCGACCATGTTATTCCCCTTCAATTTGCTTGGATTGAGCGAAAAATTCTTCGGCGGCGATCATAGGCAGCCGCCCGACAAGCGCAAGGCACTCAGCGCGCGCCTGAAACGCGCAGATTTGCGCCGTTGATATAGGAGGCTGCGTCCGAAAGCAGAAATAGCACTGCTTCCGCGACTTCATCTGCTTGCCCGGCCCTGCCCATCGGTAGCATGGGGGTGACCCGATCGATACGCCCGGGCGGCTGGATATCGGTATCGATCACACCCGGCGTAATGGCATTGACACGCATGCCCTCCTTGGCGACCTCGCGGGAGGCGCCGATCACCATCGAATCCACACCGGCTTTGGCAGCCGCATACCACACACATTCGTTGGCCCCACCCAACGGCGCGGCCATCGACGATAGCATCACGACCGCGCCTCCTTTTCCGCCATGTTTGGTCGACATCCGCCGAACGCAAGCACGCAGGCAAAGCAGCGCGCCGAATGTATCGATGTCGAGTACCTCGCGGATCGTTTGCGCGCTGGCTTCATCCAGGCGCGAATTGTCTCCAATGATGCCCGAGCTGTGTACGAAATGGGTTATCGCTCCCAGCTTTTTGCCGACAGCGTCAAAAACGCGTTCGATGTCGTTCTCCAGTGCCATATCGCCTTGGATTGCGACCGCTTTGCCACCAGCTTTTTCCACGGCTTTAACGACCGCAGCGGCTGCATTCGAATTGGTCTTGTAGTTCACCGCAACGTCATAACCGCGCTCGCCCGCAAGTTTCGCGGTGGCTGCGCCGATTCCCCTGCTGCCGCCGGCGATGAGCAAGACTGGTCGAGACATTAGGCTACTCCTGGCTTCGCGATGGCGGATCGAACACGATCAGTTGGGTGTGCGCAACAATCCGACCGCAAAAAAATACACTGCAATCAGGCACAATGGCAGCGTCACATAGGGACCCGGCCCTAAATTTTGAACGATGGCGACAAAAGCCAGGACGGCCCACACTCCCAACAAAACGATGTTGAATGTTCGCCAATGTTGGACGCGCAGCGGATGAAGAAATTTGACGGGGACGAAGCTTAAGGCGGCAAGGACTACAACTGCACCAGCGGCTGCCCACTCGGGGGGTTCAAGCAAATATAAATAAAACGCGGCCAGATTCCATGTTGCCGGAAACCCGCGGAAATAGTTGTCTTTCGTTTTCATCTCACGGTCGGCGAAATAAAGTGCGCCCGCGATCACCACGACAATGCCAGCAGGGATTGCGAGCGCTTGCGGTAGCAGCCCGCTGGCCGCGATGGCGTAGGCTGGAACAAAAACATATGTCGTGAAATCGACTACCAGATCGAGCGTTTCGCCTGACCAGCGCGGCAACACCTTCTGGACCTCGAATGCACGAGCCATCGGTCCATCAGCGCCATCCACGATTAATGCCGCTCCAAGACAAAGAAACATTGCGGCCCACTGGCCGCCGGTTGCCAGAATCAGGGCAAGCAACGCGAGCGCGCCACCGGTCGCGGTGAAGATGTGGACAGTAAAAGCGCGAAACCGCTCGAAGCCCGTCACTTAGCTGTTGCCCCAGTCTAGCTTGACGATCTCGGCCGACCGTCCGGCCAAATTCCAATTTCGGCCGAAACCGCGAAAGCGGGATTTGTCAGCACGCGAAACGATCACGTCGGGACCAATCCAGTATTCGCTATTACGAATGATGACGTTCTGGTTCGTGTCGTTGCCCCGGATCGGCGTAATTGCGCCGTCAACGTATTTTTCAATTCGCACAATGCGGGTCTCGCCTTTGGTCTCATAGGTGATCGGTACCTGCCGTACTCCAAGAAACTGCCCAACCAATATCGACAGCAAATGCGTTGTGCCCCCAACGCGGCCAGTAAATATCCGGGTCAGTCCTTTCACGGCGTGCACGGAAGCATTGTTGTCTACAAAGAGCGCGGCCGTCCAGTTACCGCGCGACATGATCCCGGGCAGATCCATCATCAGGCCGACTTTGATGCCCGATAGATCGACAGTATCAAAGTGTCCGTCGTCGATACGTATACCGGCCCAGGTTTGACACCGGTCTTCAGTCGGCGGGTGTTCTCCGAGCGAGAGCACGCAAGGACAAAACACCGTACAGCTGCACGACAGCGCCATTTCCCCTTTCAGGCTCCAACTTTCCGTCAACGCATCACTCCCGCTTTTTCCTAGTTCAACTCAGTCCCGCCGGCCAATGGGATACGAAGGCAGAAATTACAGTGCCAATACCGACGAGGATCAGTAGCAAGCCAACCATATGGGTGAAGCGTCGGCCGATAAGCATTTTCTCGATCGTCATCACTGCTCCGAGGACCACCATCCAGACAATATTCATTACCCCGACCGCAAACATAATCATCATCATGGCCCAGCAGCAGCCAAGGCAATAGAGGCCCTGCTTGACCCCGAGCCGGAACACTCCACGTGTCGTCGTGGCCCAGTTAGCGAATAAAAATGGGAATGGATGCTGGCAGCGCGTAAGGCAAGCGTGTTTCAGTTTCGAGAACTGATAGGCGCCAGCGGCGATAAAGATCGCGCCGGAAAATAACCCGCTAGCGGAGATCATGCTCGCGTCGATCAATGCAGCTCGCGCAAATACCGGCTGCGCCAGTGCAGCGATGACCGAAAACGTAAACCACACGGCCATGTAGCCGCCAGCGAGCACGAACGGCGAAACAATGGGTTCGTTCTTACACGCAGCGGTATCGGCGATGCCAGCATAGGTCATGATCATGGGTGCGGCACTCGGAAGCATCATCGCGAGCGTCATTGCGCCCCACATCGACGCGATGATCGCTACGCCGCCAATAGTCCACGATCCATCAAGACGTGGACGGCACATCAAGGACAAAATCCCGTCACCCAAGCCGTTGAACGAACCGCCCATGCCCACGAGCACGAACGCGAGATAGAACCATCCGAGACTGGCAAGCGCGACCACGCAGAGCGCGGCCAGCACTTTCGGGCGCGCAAAGATGTGGCCAAGCCCGGCAGCAGCGGGCGGCAAGTGACCAAAATCGGGGCCTGCGGTTTGGCTCATGACAGCCTTGTGCATAGCGCATCAGGCACGGCCGGGATATCGCAAGCCCTCGGCGTGGTTTCCGTGCCAGCCCTGCGCGTGCTAGTGCGGTTAACGCAGAATGGAAACGAGCGCTTTGATATCGAACAAACCTAGCGATAGTGCCACGGTCGTTGTCGTTGGCGGCGGTCCTGCAGGACTGACCGCGGCGATCGCGTTGGCTGAGGGTGGTATTCCTACGGTGCTCGTCGGCAGACCGCCAAGTCCCGCCGATAATCGCACCACCGCCCTTTTGGCCGGTTCCGTAACTGCGCTCGAAACACTCGGGGTTTGGAGCTTCTGCTCTACCCGCGCGGCGCCACTCAAAGTCATGCGGATTGTCGATGACACGGGTCGGCTTTGGCGCGCACCGGAAGTCAAATTCGAGGCAAAAGAAATTGATCTCGAGGCGTTCGGTTACAACATCGAGAACCGAGACCTGGTCAAAGCACTCGAAGAGCGCGCCCACACTCTGTCAAACATGACGATCGTTGAAGACGAAGTTCTCACAATCGAACCGAAAACTGATTCCGTCACAGTCGGCCTGAAAACCAGGACAGCCTTGCGCGCGCCACTCGTCATCGGCGCTGATGGTCGCCATTCGATGTGTCGCGCCGCAGCAGGTATCGATATTGATGAGCGCAAATATGCGCAGGTTGCCTTGACGGTGTGTGTGCGCCATTTGCGACCGCATCGCGATACGTCAACTGAATTTCATACGTCGAACGGCCCGTTCACACTGGTGCCGCTATGCGGTCACCGTTCGAGTCTCGTTTGGGTCCTTGATCCCGCTGATGCCGACCGGCTCGTGCTGCTGGACGATGTTGAACTCGCCGACGAAATCGAACGCGCGTCACATTCGATTCTCGGTAAGATCACGCTCGAACCTGGGCGTGGCGTTTTTCCGCTTCAAGTTGCAACCGCGCGCCGTTTCGCTAACCAGCGCATCGCATTGGTTGGCGAGGCCGCACATGTACTTCCCCCGATTGGTGCGCAAGGCCTCAACCTCGGACTGCGGGACGCGGCCACTATCGGCGAACTTGCAGTGGCCGCCCATCGAAGCGGCCACGACATTGGCGGCGCAGAAATCTTAACGCGCTATGACACGATGCGCCGCACCGACGTCGTCACCCGCTCTCTCGCCGTCGATTTGCTCAATCGGACGCTGTTGAGTGATTTTCTCCCTGCTCAGGGCGCGCGAGGGCTGGGTCTCTATCTGATTGACCGCATTGGACCGCTGCGCCGCGCCGTCATGCGCGAAGGAGTGGCTCCCGCGACCGCACAGCCGAGGCTGATGCGCGGAGAAACGCTCTAGCCGATTCGCGGCGCCCTCTTGGCGCTTGGCCGTTCGCGGAACTCGCGCGCAATCGGCAATGGCAGAGCCGGCAAGCTTTTGCCGGATGCAGTTGCAACTTCATGCTCGAAGAGACCGCGTTCGATGAAATGTGGATCGCGCATCGCTTCCTCGAGCGACGCCACTATCGTGGTACAGCAATCCGCCGCAGCAAAAATCGGCCTCCATTCGTCGGACGATCGCGCGGCAATCAGCTTGGCAACGGCTTCACGGGTCGCGACCGGATTTCGTATGTCGTCGAAAAGCTCGGCCGGCAAAGAAATCGCCTTGCTGAAAGCCTGCCAGAATTTCTGCTCTATGGCCCCGCACGCGACCAGCTTTCCATCCTTCGCCGGATAAATCTGGTAGCGCGGCGAGCCGCCAACGAGCCACATTTCTCCCGCCTTTGGAAACCGGCCTGTCGCTGCGCCAAGCGCCATTGCCGCCCATGTGAACGTGAACATCGCGTCGGTCATTGCAATATCGATGTGGCAGCCTTGTCCGCTTTGGTCGCGGGCGCGTAACCCAAGCAAAATATTGATGACTGCAGGAAAGCTTCCGCCCGCGATATCCGCTGCGAGCATAGGCGGCACGACAGGACCGCTGAGTGGCCCAGGCTGCAGATCGAGCAATCCGGTATTTCCAATGTAGTTGAGATCGTGACCGGCCTCCTGCACGCGTGGACCGCTTTGGCCGTAACCCGAAATCGAACAATAGATCATCCGCGGATTGGCTTTGCGTACATCTTCATAGGCGAGCCCGAGGCGCGCCATAACGCCTGGCCGGAATTGCTCGACGAGAATGTCAGCGCGCGCAACGAGCGGGACAAGCGCGTCACGGTCCTTTTCATTCTTCAAGTCGAGAGTCATGCTCTTCTTACCGCGGTTGAGCATAAGGAACGCCGCGCTCTCACCGTCGATCATGGGCGGAAAGCGACGGGCATTTTCACCCCCTGGCTGCTCGATTTTCATCACCTCGGCACCGGCTTCCGCGAGCATTAATGTTGCGAGCGGGCCCGGCAGGAGCGTGGTGAAATCCAAAACAAATAGTCCGGACAGTGGTTGCATGAATTCACCTGAACAGTGACAGAGGTAACGTGTGAGTTTTGACCATCCACATGACGGACGTCAGGGTAACAACCGAAATCAGAGTGCCGATCAGCACCGCGCCCGATGCCTGTTCGACCCACGTATCGTATTGCCGGGCGAACACGAACACATTGAGCGCGGGCGGAAGAGCCGCCATCAGCACTGCGGTATAGACCCAGCTTTGATCCAGCGGCCCAAACAGCGAGAGCAGTAAAAGTACCAATACCGGATGCAGCACGAGTTTGACTGCTACCAGAAACGGTACCTCCCACGGCATCTTCTTGAGCGGCCTTAATGCCACCGTGACACCAAGCGTAAACAACGCACACGGTGCTGCTGCATTCTGAAGAAATTGCAATAATCGATCCAGCGCGACGGGCGGCTGAAACCGTATTGCCGCCGAACCGACACCAACGGCGGTCGCAATGACAAGCGGATGGGTCACAATTCGCTTGGCCACATCGAAGGCAATGGCGCCAATGCTTTTTTGCTGCGGATTGGCGAACGCCATCAAGAAAGGCACCACCGAAAACAGCAAGAGCGTGTCAAAACAGAAGATGAGCGCGACCGGCACCGCCGCTTGCGCACCGAGCGTCGCCAAGGCAAGGCCCGGGCCCATATATCCAATGTTTCCGTACCCGCCGGCCAGACCCGCGATGGTCGACTCTCCGATATTACCGCGCCTGATCACCATCCCGATCGCAAACGACACCGCGAATGCCCAGAACGTCGCCAATGTTGTGGCAAATATAAAATCGAGCTGCGCGAGCTGTTCCAGCGGGGTCTGGGCAAGGATGCGGTAGAACAACGCTGGAAGCGCCACGTAGACGATGAAGAAATTCATCCAGGCCAGCGCTGTATCGGGAATTTGCTTGAGCTTGCCGCAGGCAAAACCGATGAAGATGAGCCCGAAATAGGGTAATGCGAGATTGAGAACATCAATCATTAATGAGGCTCCGGTCGCCCCACTTGGCGCGGCCTTTGCATTGCTCTAAACGGCAGAACCATCTTTTGGAAGGTCCTATGAAGCTGCCGCGCCAGTTCTTTGCCCCGCTCGCTATCGGCGCGCCTGCGCCTTTGCGGGAGCTACCGCTGCGTCTTGAGCGCATGGTGCACTTCGTGCCGCCGCACAATGAAAAGGTGCGCGCCAAGGTTCCGGAGCTTGTACAGCAAGTGGATGTGGTGCTTGGGAATCTGGAAGACGCCATTCCAGTCGAGGCAAAACAGGCTGCACGTCACGGCTTTATTGAAATGGCGAAAGCAGTCGACTTCAAATCAACCGGTCTATGGACGCGCATCAACGCGCTCAACTCGCCATGGGCCCTCGATGACATTACCGAAATCGTCGGCTCTGTCGGCGGCAAACTTGATGTCATCATGTTGCCGAAAGTTGATGGCCCATGGGATATCCATTTTCTCGATCAACTGCTGGCGCAGCTCGAAGCACGGCACACATTGAGAAAGCCGATCCTGATCCACGCCATTCTCGAAACAGCGCAGGGCGTCAACAACGTCGAGGCGATAGCAACCGCCTCGCCGCGCATGCACGGAATGAGCCTGGGGCCAGCCGACCTCGCCGCCTCGCGTGCGATGAAAACCACGCGCGTTGGCGGCGGCCACCCTGAATACAAAGTGTTGGCGGACGCGCAAGGCGACGCGACGCGTACCGCGTACCAGCAAGATCTCTGGCATTATACGATTGCCAAAATGGTAGATGCGTGTGCCGCTGCCGGCATTAAACCATTTTACGGACCGTTCGGAGATTTCTCGGACTCCGCCGGGTGCGAAGCGCAATTTCGAAATGCCTTTCTGATGGGTTGTCTTGGCGCATGGTCGCTCCACCCTTCGCAAATCGAGATCGCAAAGAAGGTGTTCTCGCCCGATCCGGGTGAGGTTGCGTTCGCCAAGAAAATCGTGACGGCAATGCCGGACGGCGCTGGCGCGGTAATGATCGACGGTAAAATGCAGGATGACGCCACCTGGAAACAAGCCAAGGTGTTACTCGATCTTGCCAAGTTGGTCGCCGCCAAGGACCCGACGATGGCCACGCGCTACGCTTTGTAAGCGTTCGCAGCGAGAGTTAGACATGGATAAAATGCGCAACGCCAAATTCAAGATCGGCCAGGTGGTCAAACACCGCTTGTATCCGTTTCGCGGCGTTATTTTCGATATCGATCCCGTGTTCAATAATACCGAGGAATGGTGGCAGGCGATCCCCGCTGAAATTCGTCCGCGGAAGGATCAGCCGTTCTATCACCTGTTCGCCGAAAACGAAGAGAGCGAATACGTCGCTTATGTCTCCGAGCAGAACTTGCTGCCAGACACGTCGGGCACGCCAATCCGTCACCCGGATGTCGCGGACGTGTTTGAGCAAGATGAAAGCGGCGGCTATCGGCCGCGTCGCAGCCAGATGCACTAGGCGCGCAACGGCATTCCAAAAATGAAAAGGCGCGGCACAAGCCGCGCCTTTAGCATTGTGTGAAGTATCCGGGAGCTTATTTCGGCGCAGGTGCGGCTGGTGCCTGGCTTTGCTGGCCTTCCAGTTTCTTGCGCGCCTCCTCGGCTTTCTTCTGCAGCTCTTCCTGAAGCTTGCGCTGCTGCTCTTCGAACGCCTTGGGGTCAGTCGGCGGGCCGTCATAGGCTTTGGCGAAATCAGCCAACGGCAGTGGCAGACTGATCGGGGTGCCCTGCATGTTGATGGCCTGAATGATGATGTTCTGCCCCTTCTTCAATTTTGCCACCAGGTCATCCGCTACCGGATAATCGGCCATGCAGCCGACCGGGAAGCAGATATTGTAAGGTGATTGCGCCGGCTGGCCCTGATCGATGAGCAGGCGCGTCCCGTGCGCGAGCTGCATGCCGAGCGGAACAGTCACGCGCAGGACTTTCTGGCCGCCTTCCGGCTCAAACAGCTGCACGATGGCAACCGGCATGCCGTTCTCCAGTCGGCCATCTTTGGTGATGACGCAGACCTGCTTGTTGTTCGTGTCGGGTCCCTTGCCGCAGACTTTCATCCACGGCGAATACATTAGCTGGGGCTGCTCGCCTGCCTGTTGTTGGCCAGCGGGCGTTTGCGGGGCCGGCTGCGCCGCTGGCGCCTGCTTCGGCGCCGCCGGTGCCGGCTTCTGAGCCGGAGGCTTAGGTGGCTGCTGGGCAAATGCGGGCGCAGCCATAAGCGCTGCTGCCAAAGTACCGGCCAAAGTGGCGGTCAGCGCCCGACCCAGCGGCCGGACCGTTGCGATCCGATGATCCATTGCGATTATCCCTTGTTCTTCCGTTCGCGGCCCAAGGCTTCCGAACGACGCCTTACAACCGGCTCTCTCGGTGTGAAATACGGCGGGAGCGTGACCCTTGACCGCTGCCTGATAGCCGAATTCCTGCCTGCAATAAAGCCACGAATGGGTCGAAAATGCAGCGCGGCCGGGGCTCATGCCCTGTGATAAATTCGCGCGCAACCGGGACGAATCGCATTCGAGCCTTGACCACGCCCACATCTCCCGTATCCGCGCTGGCGCAGTGGCGGGCGTCGCGGCGTACGGTCATGCTTGGGGCGCTTTTCGCCGCTTCGGGCGTCAATCCGCGGGCGCGTGCGGAACCGACGGATCACGCCATAGCCATGCATGGCGATCCCGCTTGGGGACCAAGCTTCACCCATCCGACCTATGCCAACCCGGCGGCACCCAAGGGTGGCCAGCTTGTTCAGGGCGTGCTCGGCACGTTTGACTGTCTAAACCCGTTCATTGTGAAAGGCCTGCCCGCCGCAAATATCCGCGGCTACGTGATCGAAAGTCTGCTCGCACGCGGCTATGACGAGCCGTTCACCCTCTACGGTTTGCTTGCGGAAAGCGTATCGACTGATACGGCACGCAACTTTGTCACCTTTACAATTAATCAATCGGCGCGCTTCGCCGATGGAAAACCGGTGACGCCGGATGATGTCGTTTTTTCCTGGGAATTGCTGCGCGACAAAGGGCGACCGAATTACCGGACGTACTACACCAAAGTTGTGAAAGCGGAGGTCGCCGACAAGCGCACTGTACGTTTCGACCTTTCCGGCGCCGACGATCGCGAATTGCCGCTGATCATCGGCCTGATGCCAGTCTTGGCGAGACACGCGGTCGATACTTCGACCTTTGAGGACACCAGCTTTAAACCTCTTCTCGGTAGCGGTCCCTATACCGTCAGCGCGGTGAGGCCGGGCGAAACGGTCACGTTCAAGCGCAACCCAAATTATTGGGGGCGTGACCTCCCGATCAATCGCGGCCTGTGGAATTTCGAAACCATCCGCTTCGATTACTATCGCGATGGCAACACACATTTCGAGGCATTTAAAAAAGGCCTTTATGATCTGCGAGTGGAAACAGATCCCGGACGCTGGCAGACCGCCTACGATTTTCCTTCGTTGCGCGAAGGCCGAGTCGTCAAAGAAGGACTCCCCTACGGCTTGCCCAAAGGTATGCAAGGTCTGGTGTTCAATACACGGCGGCCAATCTTCTCAGACATTCACGTCCGCGAGGCGATTCTTCAGTTGTTTGATTTCGAATGGATCAACCACAATTACTTCTTTGATCTTTACGTGCGCACGGCAAGTTATTTTGACGGCTGCGATCTGTCGGCGCATGGCGTCGCCGCCGACGCCCGCGAACGCGCTTTGCTGACGCCGTTTCCGGAGGCGGTGCGCGCCGACATTATGGACGGCACATGGTCGCCACCGATCACCGATGGCTCGGGCCACGACCGCAATACGCTGCGACGCGCCTTCACACTTTTCAAAGCCGCCGGCTATGAACTCAGCGGCACGCAGTTGGTGCATGTTGCCAGCGGCCGGCCATTGTCATTCGAGATCCTCACAACGACGCGCGATCAGGAGCGCCTCGCGCTTGCCTTCGTGCGTAACCTTAAGCGTGCGGGAATCGAAGCACGTGTACGGACTGTCGACGCCACGCAATTCGAGCGGCGGCGGATTGGTTTCGATTTCGACATGATGGAATACCGTTGGGAGCAATCGCTTTCGCCCGGCAATGAACAATTATTCTACTGGGGTTCCGCTGCGGCCGACCAACAAGGCAGCCGTAACTACATGGGCGTCAAGTCGAAAGCCGTCGATGCCATGATCGCAGCCATGCTCGGCGCCACAAGCCGAACCGATTTTGTCGCAGCGACACGTGCGCTCGATCGCGTTCTGCTCTCTGGTTTCTTCGTGGTGCCGCTTTATTTCCCGCCAGTGCAATGGGTGGCCCGCTGGACGCGAATCGAGCATCCCTCACGGACGTCGTTGTTTGGCTATTTACCGGAGACGTGGTGGCAGAAGGACCTCAAGCCATGAGGCTATATCCATGATCCTGGGCGATGGCAGCCGGCTAGCGAATTCAACCGCTACGCTCGACGATCTGTTCCGGCGGGCGGGTGTACGGCTTCCCGATGCGTTAGCGCTTGCCGACCCTCCTAACCGCGAAGTTTTTACGCACGATGCCCCGCGTAAATTGAGTTTTGCGCAGACCGACCGGGCAATCTCGGCGCTTGCGGCACGGCTGCGTGGGCTGGGGCTGCAAACCGACACTGTGGTAGCAATGCAACTGCCGAACACTGCTGAAAGCGTGATCGCATTCCTCGGCGTGTTGCGGGCCGGAATGATTGCCGCGCCGATGCCGTTGCTCTGGCGCCGGCACGACATCGTGGCCGCGCTCCGCAATGTCGGCGCCAAGGCGATCATTACCACTTCGCGCATTGGATCAGCCGCCAACGCAGACATTGCGATGCAAGCCGCGGTCGAGCTTTTTCCGATCCGTCACGTCTGTAGCTTCGGACGCGATCTCCCTGACGGCATCGTGCCACTCGACGACGTGTTTGACCCTCGCAACACCGACGTCTTTGCGACGCCAAGCCGCTCTGGTCCAGCCGGCCGCGCACGTCGCGGCTGTGACGTTTGGTCTGGATGCCAGGGGGCTCGTTCCAATCGCGCGTAACCATGCCGAGCTTACGGCTGGCGGGCGGGCAATCTTTCTTGGAAGCCAATATCGCGGCGGACACATCGTTGCTATCGACGATTCCAACCGGTTCGTTTGCAGGTATCGTTCTTACGATACTGCCCTGGCTGTTATCCGGCGGCGCGCTACACCTACACCACGGATTTGATCCCGATACGTTTGCGGCACAATGCCGTCTCGCTTAAGGATGGTGTGGTGGTACTGCCAGAAGCCTCACTCACGCCGCTCGCGACCGCCGGCCTGCCTCCTAACGAAATCCATACGATCCTTGCACTGTCGCGCGCGCCCGAGCGGTTGGGCCTGGCCAGGCCGTGGGACGGCACAGCGTCCGTAGTTGATGTCACCAGTTTCGGTGAGATCGGTTTTGTCGCCGCGCGACGTGGCGCGGATCGCATGCCGGTGCCGCTGACGCACGGGGCCATCCAGGCACCGCACCAAACAGCCGACGCAATAACGGTGATCGAAACTGCGCGCAATAATGCCGGCACGTTGACGCTGCGTGGCCCAATGGTCCCGGCGTATGCCTTTCCACCTGGGGCGGAACGTGGTCAGGACGCTCATCTCGCGCCCGACGCCGCTGGCTATGTCGACACCGGCTTTGCTTGCCGGCTCGAGCACGCCGCACAAACGCTCACGGTCACAGCTCCGCCATCCGGCACGATCGGCGTCGGCGGCTACCGCTTCCTTCAGCGCGAGGTGGATACCTTGATTGGGCAGGCCGACCCGGATGCGACCGTCGTGACATTGCCCGACGCCGATCTAGGCCAACGGCTCGCCGGCACCACGGCAAACCGCGCGGCCTTGCGCGCGAAATTGCAGGCGCGAGGTGTCAATCCGCTGATATCCGGGGCATTTCAGCCACGCGGTGCGCCCGAAGCGGCGTAATTTCGGCACGTCGTTGACGCGGTATTAAGAGCGGTCATCTAAGCTTCCGCGCATTCTGTAAACCGTGCGTGCGCATTGATGTCGCTTCAAGGTCCGCTCATCGTGGTCGCCGAGCAATCGGTGACTGGCCTCGTCGAAGCGCTCAGCGCCGCGGGTGCCTTTCCCATCGTTGAGGCCAAATGGGCAGATGCGCCCACAGCATTCCTTACGGTCAAACCATCGGCTGTGCTGATCGCCGAGCCGGGCCCACCGGCTGATGAGCCTTCCGCGCGGATGCTTTGTCTGCAAATCGCCACGGTGAATGGACCGATCGTACCAGTTATTGCGCGGGTGCACGGCGACGAAGACGCCGCTGTCCCGATCGCTTTGCCTGCCGACGCAGCACTCCCGATCGAACGATTGCTTGCGCGTCTGCAATCGGCCATGCGAGTGCGCGCGCTTCACGCGACAGTGTTGCGTCGGATCGAAATGTTCGCTTCGCATAATGGACAACTGCCGATGTTGCCGGTAGGCGACGCGCTTGACGACGCCACGGTGCTCATCGCCGGGCGAGGTCCGCTTTATCCGTCGCTCAGTGTCGCTATGGGCGAACGCGTCAAGATGGCCGGCGCGCTCAGTGTCGAAGCTGCCGCCAAATACCTTAATACACGAGACATCGACGGCATCGTCGTCGGCGATGGTTTTTCCCTTCGCATGGTCGAAGCATTCCTCACCGTGCTGGCGCAGGAGCCGCGCTTTCGAGACATTCCAGTCGCGGTCATCGGCGAAGCCCCGCCGGAATTCGCCGACGCTTTGCCGAATATCGACCAGGTGGCCGCTGATCCGAGGAGATTGGTGGCGCGCATGGTGCCCTTGGTGCGTATGCGCGCATTTGAGGCGCGGCTCAAACGCATGCTCAAGTCGCTCGACACCGAGGGCATGTTCGACCCCGAGAGCGGCCTGCTGACGCGAGACTCGTTCTGGCGCGACCTGGGCAATGTAGCAGCCGAAGCCGCCGACCGCAGCCTCCCGCTATCGGTCGCGCGCTTTTCCTTCGATGGCGCGCCCGACGAACGGGCGAGCCTTGATGCGGCACGACTGATGACGCGCCTCATCCGTAATATCGATTTCGCAACCCGCGACGAAGAGGGTGCGATCCTTGTTGCATTCACGCAAACAGATTTACGCGGGGCCCACGTCATCGCCCGCCGGCTCGCGGGAACCCTGAAGAGCAACATGCTCACGCCGCAGCGCGCCGACCCGCCGACGGCCAACGTGACATTGGCAACGCTTAAATCCGGCGACACGCTCGACACACTGATGATGCGAGTGATGGGCAGCCGTATGGTTGCGGCGGAATAACCAGCAGCCTAGGCTAGCTTCGAACAGGAGCTAGCTATGGCAAATTACCAGCCTGTCCGTATCGACGTCGTGTCCGACGTGGTCTGCCCGTGGTGTTTTATCGGCAAGCGCCGGCTTGAAAAAGCGATCGCGCTGAACCCCGATATCCCGGTCGAGGTGCACTGGCGCCCCTATTTTCTCAATGACTGGATCCCGCGCGAAGGCATTTCGCGTGAACAATATCTCACCACCAAGTTCGGGTCCCCCGAGCGATACAAAGGTATCGCACAACGCGTATCAGCCGCGGCATCGGCCGAGGGCCTCACCTACGCGATCGACAAAATCAGCCGGCAGCCCAATACGCTTGATGCGCACCGGTTGATCCGCTGGGCAGACGCCACCGGCAAAGCCGCAGAAATGAAACAGAAGCTGATGGATCTTTATTTCACCGAAGGCGCCGATCTGACCAACCACGCTGTGCTCGTGCAGGCAGCGGCTGATATAGGCCTCGACCCTGAGGATATCCGCGCGGCGTTAGAGAGTGACCGCGATGTCGCGGAAGTCGAACGCGAAGCACTTTCCGCCAAAGAGGCAGGCATCGAGGGTGTGCCTTGCTTTATCTTCAGCGGAAAATTCGCGGTGTCTGGTGCCCAGGAGCCGGAATATCTCGCTGAAGCGATTGCGCGCATCGCGCAAGCTGCTGACGCCGCCGAATAGTCCCGGACGCAGGCTATGAAGATCACCGCCGCTGTGGTGCACGAGCGCTCGGGTCCGTTTAACGTCGAACAAATTGACCTCTGCGACCCGCGGTCCGATGAATTGCTGGTTGAGGTCGTCGCCTCCGGCATGTGTGCCACCGATTTGCACGGCCGTGATGCATACTATCCGACACAATTTCCGAAAGTTTTCGGTCACGAAGGTGCCGGCATTGTCCGCGCCGTCGGCAGCGCCGTGAAAGATTTCAAGTCCGGTGACCATGTGGTGATGGCTTATCCGTGGTGCGGCGAATGCCCGAATTGCAAGACACAACGCCAGAGTTATTGCCTGCACGCCTTTGACCTCAAGATGAATGGCACCCGCGCCGACGGCTCGACGTTGCACTCGAAGGACGGCAAGCCCGTCTACAGCGCATTCTTCCAACAATCCTCCTTTGGCAATTTCACCATCGCCAACGAGCGCTTTGCCGTGAAAGTACGTAACGATGCGCCGGTCGAACATATCTGCGCGCTCGCCTGCGGCGGACAGACGGGCGCCGGTGCGGTGCTCAATGTTATGAAGCCACGTGCAGGCGATAGTTTCGCGGTATTCGGTGTTGGTTCAGTCGGCCTTTCAGGTTTGATGGCCGCGAAAATCGCAGGTTGCGACCCGATCATCGCGGTCGACGTGCACGAGCATCGCCTCGCACTCGCTAGCGAACTTGGCGCGACGCATACGATCAATCACAGCGGCCGCACCGACGTGGTTGAGGCAATCCGCAAAATTACCGGTCTCGGCGCGCGTTATACGCTGGAGACGTCCGCATTACCCGATATCTTCCGGGAGGCAGTCGACGCGTTGATGCCGGCCGGCACCTGTGTGCTGCTTGGAAGTGCGCGCAAAGGCACGGAGGCAACGTTTGAAACGCCGTTTTTGCAAAATGGCCGAACAGTGCGCGGCGTGATTCAAGGAGATAGCGTGCCGAAGGATTTCATCCCGCAGCTTGTCGATTACATTATGGCCGGCCGCTTTCCGGTCGAAAAGATGATCACGTTCTTTCCGCTCGCCGATATCAATCGGGCCGCATCGGAATCAGCTGCGGGAAAGACTATCAAGCCCGTTTTAAGAATGCCGCACTAGGCCGCCTTGGCCTGCTCCGCAATCGAAACAAGCTTGCGCAGTACGGCCGCTGTGCCCTTTAGACGGTCCTCGGGGTGCGGCCAATCCTCGAAGAACACCAGCTGTTGGCCCTTGGCATTTTTTGGGTCGTTACGCATCCGCACGGCACGTCCCTGCTCGCGGATGAACGCAATCAAACCTTCGGGATTGGCAAATACGTTCTCCCGGAACGAAAGTACGATCCCCTTCGGCCCGGCTTCGACCTTCTCCACGTTGGCGCGTCGACTTAAAGCCTTGATCGCCACCACCTGCAAAAGGTGTTCGACCTCCTGCGGCAGCTTGCCGAAACGATCGACGAGCTCCGCCGCGAAGCTCTCGAGCTCGCGCTCGTCTTCGATTTCCGCAAGCCTCCGATAGAGTGCCAGCCGCACTGACAAGTCGGCGACATAGTCCTCGGGGATCAGCAGCGCCGTACCGACCGTAATCTGCGGCGACCAGCGGTCGGCGACCGGAGCCGTGATGCCAGCTTTCAGGCTCATCACCGCTTCTTCCAGCATCTGTTGGTAAAGTTCAAAGCCAACTTCCTTGATGTGGCCAGATTGCTCCTCGCCGAGCAAATTGCCGGCACCACGAATATCGAGATCGTGTGAGGCAAGCTGGAAGCCCGCGCCGAGGGTATCGAGCGACTGCAATACTTTGAGCCGCCGTTCGGCTTGCGGCGTGATCTTCTGCTGCGTCGGCAAGGTAAGAAGTGCGTAGGCGCGAATTTTGGCGCGCCCGACGCGTCCGCGCAGCTGATAGAGCTGTGACAGGCCAAACCGGTCTGCACGGTGAACGATCAGCGTATTGGCGCTCGGAATATCGAGCCCCGACTCGATAATGGTTGTCGAAAGCAGCACATCAAATTTACCGTCGTAAAAGGCCGACATGATGTCGTCCAATATGGTCGGCGGCATCTGCCCGTGCGCGACTGCGACACGCACTTCTTGAATATTCTTGTCCAGAAAGTCTTTGGCGCCGGCAAGATCTTCAATGCGCGGACAAACGTAGAATGCCTGCCCCCCGCGATATTTCTCGCGCAGCAGCGCTTCGCGAACCGTAATCGGGTCGAATGGCGACACAAACGTGCGCACCGCCAGGCGGTCGACCGGGGGCGAAGCAATAATGGATAGATCGCGCACCCCGGTAAGTGCCAACTGCAACGTGCGCGGGATCGGGGTCGCGGTCAGGGTCAACACATGCACTTCCGAGCGCAGCGTTTTGAGCTTTTCCTTATGTGCGACACCAAAATGCTGCTCTTCGTCTACAACCAAGAGCGCGAGATCCTTGAATTTGATGTTCTTGCCGAGCAGCGCATGGGTGCCGATCACAATATCGACGCTGCCGTCGGCAAGCCCTGCCCTGACCTTGCTCAGCTCTGCAGCAGGCACAAGGCGCGACGCCTGTGCAACGTTGATGGGAAACCCGCGGAAGCGCTCGGAAAATGTCTTGAAATGCTGGCGCGCAAGCAACGTGGTCGGCACAACGATAGCGACCTGTTTCCCGCCGATTGCCGCTATGAATGCGGCACGCAGCGCCACTTCCGTCTTGCCGAACCCAACGTCACCGCAGATAAGCCGGTCCATCGGACGCCCCGAGCCCAGGTCCTTAATAGTCGCATCAATGGCGGTGAGCTGGTCGTCGGTTTCTTCATACGGGAACCCCGCACAAAACTCGTCATAGGCACCAGGACCGACGGTCAACCGCGGCGCCTCATGCAACTGCCGTTCGGCTGCGATCTTGATCAACTCACCCGCGATTTCGCGGATGCGGCTTTTCATGCGCGCTTTGCGCGCCTGCCAGTTGCCACCGCCAAGCCGGTCAAGGTCGACGGCTGTTTCTTCGGAGCCGTAACGGGAAAGCAGGTCGACGTTTTCGACCGGTAAATAAAGCTTGGCTCCTTCGGCGTAGTGAATTTCCAGGCAATCATGCGGTGCCCCGACGGCCTCAATCGCCTGGAGGCCTTCAAAGCGCCCAATGCCGTGGTCGACGTGCACGACGAGGTCGCCAGGCGCCAAACTGGTGGCTTCAGCGATGAAATTTTCCGCGCGCCGGGCCGCGCGCCGGGGCCGGACGAGACGATCGCCAAGAATATCCTGCTCGCTAATGATCGCTGCGTCTTCAGTCTCGAAGCCGGATTCGATCCCGAGCACAGCGAGCGCAATCGTCGGCTTGGGAAGACTCAGCGCCTGCGGCCAGCTTGCAACCGGGGTGAGATTGTGGAGCTTATGATCGGTGAGCACATGGCTCATGCGCTCGCGGGCGCCCTCGCTCCAGAGAGCGATCGCCACCCGCTTACCGGCAGTTTGCAACGCCGACGCATGCGCGCTCACCGCCTCGAAAACATTCGCGCCGGGCTCAGCGCGTTCAGCAGCAAAATTCCGCCCTTGCCGCGCTCCCACGTCGATCGCATTTGCCTCCGGCACGGCAAATGGCGTTAGCCGGACTAGTGCGGATGATCCCAACCGCGCTTTCCATTCATTCTCACCGAGATAGAGGCGCTCTGTCGGCAAAGGTTTGTAGGGTGGCGTTACACCCTGCTTCAAAGCTTCGCGGCGAGCGTCGTAATAGTCAGCGATCTGTGTAAACCGCTCATGGGCAGCATCTTCGGAGAGGTTCTCCAAGGTTACTGCTGTGCCAGGAAGATAGTCGAAGATCGTTTCCAGTTTGTCGTGAAACAGCGGTAACCAGTGTTCCATTCCCGGATAGCGGCGGCCCTCGCTTGCCGCTTCATAAAGAAGATCGTCGGGTGTCGTGGCCCCAAATTGGGCAACGTAGCCGGTTCGAAAACGGCGGATCGTCTCGGTCACAAGTTGGAATTCCGCGACCGGCACCAAATCGAGCCCACGCAATTGCTCTTCGCTGCGCTGCGTCTGCGCATCAAAGGCGCGAATGGTCTCAAGCGAGTCGCCGAAGAAATCGAGCCGTACCGGCATGTCCATGCCCGGTGGATACAGATCTAGAATGCCGCCACGCACGGCGTATTCTCCCGGCTCGCGCACAGTCGACGCGCGAATGAAGCCATTGAGCTCCAACCAGCTGATCACGCCCTGCATTCCAATGACGTTGCCGAGAGCAACGGAGAGTGCATGTGTTGCGACGAAGTCTCGTGCCGGTACGCGTTGCAGCGCGGCATTGACCGTCGTCAGCAGCACCGACGGCTTGTCGCGCCCTTTCACGCGCGCAAGCCGCGACAGTGTGGTCATACGTTGCGCGACCGTAGCGGCGTTGGGCGATACCCGATCGTAGGGCAAGCAGTCCCACGCCGGGAATTCCATCACCT
Organism: uncultured Alphaproteobacteria bacterium; assembly: GCA_963743405.1. Classification (GTDB taxonomy): domain Bacteria; phylum Pseudomonadota; class Alphaproteobacteria; order Rhizobiales; family Xanthobacteraceae; genus Pseudolabrys. The sequence goes on from CAVUPX010000013.1 coordinate 70,353, forward strand.
CGATGTCAGGGCCGAAAAACGAGACCGCGCGCGACAGCGTCGCCATGCGCTGGCCGTCGCGGCAAATCACCGCAATCGAAACTGCCGGTGCGGCCTTGCCCGCAGCGATTGCGCGCGCAAGATCAGCCAGCACCAAACCTTCGGCGCCGTCGGCAACTTGTGCCAACATAAGTGAATGACCCGGCCTGATTTGCTCAGCCGGTGATTTACTGGCCGTAGTCACCCCTCACCCTTGCTATGAAATTCCCGCAACCTGCGAAAAAGCACGGTGTCGAAATCAGCCGGAGGCGGCTCCATGCCGTTAACCCACGCGAAGATTTGCTGATCCGGGACGTCGAGCCAACCCTCGAGTTCGCCAAGGTCTCCATCACTCAACGACGCAAGGTTCGCATCAGCAAAGCGACCGAGAACCAGGTCCATCTCGCGGATACCGCGATGCCAGCATCGGAATAGCAGCCGCCGCCGGCGCGCATCCAGACCTTCACTCGACAAGCTCGTTCCGGTACTCACCGCGTTTCTCCAACGCCAAAAACCCGGACGGGCCGGGCGGTGCTTATATAGAGGGCGTACCACCGTTTGTCATGGCCGACGTATCCGGGCCAACCACGCTTGGCTTGAGGAAGACGTGGATGCCCGGTCCAAGGCCGGGCACGACACCGAAAACTTTGCAATGATGACTCTATGCGGCCACCTTTGCTCAACCCCTTGTTCGCATCACTCACCAGCCTGCCCGGCGTTGGCCCCAAGCTGGGCAAGCTTTATGCGCGGCTGTTCGACCGAGAGGTGCCGCGTGTCGTCGATATGTTGTTTCACCTGCCGTCGGGCGTGATCGATCGCCGCGCGCGGCCGAAACTTCGAGACGTCCAGCCAGGACAGGTCGTCACGGTCGCAGTTACCATCGGAAAACATCGGCCGGGACCGCCACGGCGCTCACGGGCGCCGTACCGTATCTATGCAAGCGACGACACCGGCGACATCACGCTGACGTACTTCAATCCGCGTCGCGACTATCTGGAAGATCTATTGCCGGAGGGAGAGGTCCGTTACGTATCCGGCACTGCAGAACTCTACGACGGGATGTTACAGATGGTTCATCCCGATCGAGTTGTGGACGAGGCGGGGTTTGCCGCGCTGCCGTTGGTCGAGCCGGTGTATCCACTCACGGAAGGCCTCGCCCTCGGTAATCTGCGCCGTGCCGTCGATGGCGCGCTTGCCCACCTGCCCGAATTGGCTGAATGGCAAGACGAAGCCTGGGTCGCGCGCGAGCGTTTCCCCACATTTGCCTCAGCGCTCCGCCAGTTGCATCGGCCCGCGCAGCCCCATGACATTCAGCCGGAAAATCCGGCCTGGACGCGGCTAGCCTATGATGAATTGCTTGCGGGCCAACTCGCGTTGGCACTGATGCGCGCGCACATGCGTCGGCAGTCCGGCCGCGGGAGTTCCAGTGAAGGGCGTCTCCGCGCCCGCATCTTGAAAGCGCTCCCTTACGCGCTCACGCACTCCCAGCAAAAAGCCGTCGACGACATCATTACCGACCTCGCCCGCCCACAAAGAATGTTGCGTCTCCTGCAAGGCGACGTTGGGTCTGGCAAAACGGTAGTCGCCATGATTGCCGCCGCTGCCGTCATCGAAGCCGGACGGCAAGCTGCATTCATGGCGCCGACTGAAATTCTCGCCCGGCAGCACCTTGCAACCATCGCCCCGCTCGCGGAGGCCGCTGCAATTCGTGTCGCAATCTTGACGGGCCGGGAACGCGGTCCGGCCCGAAAGGGCATTCTGGATCGTCTCGCGCTCGGGGATATCGATCTTCTGATCGGAACGCATGCATTGTTCCAAGAGGATGTCGCCTTTCACGATCTCGCCCTGGCGATCGTGGACGAGCAGCATCGCTTCGGCGTACACCAGCGCCTCGCGCTGACGCAAAAAGGTGATGCCGTGGATGTGCTGGTCCTTACGGCCACGCCGATTCCACGCACTCTCGTGCTCACTTATTTTGGCGACATGGATATTTCCGAACTGCGCGAGAAGCCGCCCGGGCGGCAACCGATCGATACCCGCACGATTCCGCTTTCTCGCCTCGAAGAGGTCGAAGACGCCGTCGGACGCGCGCTGGCCGAGCAGAAGCGCGCCTATTGGGTTTGTCCGCTTGTGGATGAATTTGAGAAAATCGATCTCGCTGCCGCCGAAGCGCGTTTCGAGGAATTGCGCAAGAAATTTGGCGATCGGGTCGATCTTGTGCATGGCCGCATGAAAGGCACCGACAAGGATGCCGCTATGGCGCGCTTCGCTGCCGGTGAAACGAAGTTACTTGTTGCCACCACGGTGATCGAGGTCGGCGTCGACGTCCCGGAGGCAACCATCATGGTCATCGAACATGCGGAGCGTTTCGGACTCGCCCAATTGCACCAGTTGCGTGGGCGGATTGGCCGTGGGGCCGACGCATCGACATGTCTTCTGCTTTACAAGGCACCCCTTGGTGAAACTGCCAAGGCGCGGCTCGCCATCTTGCGCGAAACGGAAGACGGCTTTCGCATCGCTGAGGAAGATTTAAAACTGCGCGGTGAAGGTGATCTTCTGGGGACTCGCCAGAGCGGCCTCCCCGGGTTTCGAATCGCGCGGCCGGAGGTGCACGGAAAATATCTCGGCGCGGCACGGGATGATGCAGCACTCATACTCTCCCGCGACGCAAGTCTCACGACTCCCCGCGGTGAGGCGCTACGCCTTCTTCTCTATCTTTTCGGAAAAGACGAAGCGATCAAACTGATCCGAGCAGGCTAGCCTACTCCGCCGGCACGGCTTTCTCTGCTTTGCGCTTCGCGCGCGCCGCCTTGGCTGTCGCCGCAAGTGTGGCGAGCTTCTTCTGGGCTTCGGCATCGGGCTGGACCATCCCGGCCGAAATCAACAGGGTCATCGCGTTTTCGACTGAAATATCGAGCTCGATGAGATCCTTGCGCTTTACATAGAAGAAAAAGCCGGTGGTCGGGTTCGGCGTGCAGGGCATGAACGCGGAGACATGTTCTCCCTGCGGCAATTTCTTGGTGAGGTCGGCACTCGGCGGTTGCGACAAAAACACCAGCGACCACATCCCCGGCGCCGGAAATTCCACAAGTGCAACTTTGCGAAAACTTGAACCAGTCTTCGAGAACAAGCTCTCAAAAATCTGCTTCATTGTCTTGTAGATGGGACGCACAATCGGCATCCGGTTGAGCAGGCTCTCACCCAATTCCACCAGCGTGCGCCCGACCAGGTTTGCCGTGAGAAAGCCGAGCAACGTGAGGACAACGACGGCGATGATGAGGCCGGTACCCGGAATGGGCCAAGGCAGGTAGCTCTCCGGCCGATAGGGCGGCGGAATAAGAGGCCGTACGAAATCGTCCACCCAGGTGACGATTGACCAAATCAGCCAAACCGTAATCGCCAAGGGGCCGGCCACGATCAAGCCAGTCAGAAAATAATTGCGGATCCGGCTCGCAACGCTTGTTTGCGAAACCACTACTTTCGCCACATCGGGGGCTGATGCCTCACCGGCCTGCGGGTCGATTTCGATCATAAGACCAGTCTATTCCACTGTGACCGATTTCGCGAGGTTGCGCGGTTGGTCGACATCTGTGCCGATGGCGGCAGCGGTATGATAGGCAATCAATTGCACGGGAATGGCATAGACGAGCGGGGTGACCGCCGAAGCCATATCCGGCAACGTCAATGTATCGGTCGAGTCAATGGTTGCCTCTTTGGCGCCTTGCGGGTCCGTCACCAGGATGATCTTTCCGCCCCGCGCCGCAACCTCCTGCATGTTTGACACTGTCTTTTCGAAAACGCGGTCGTAAGGCGCAATCACGATCACCGGCATCGTTTCGTCAATGAGCGCAATAGGACCGTGCTTGAGCTCTCCGGCGGCATAGCCTTCAGCGTGGATGTACGAAATTTCCTTGAGTTTGAGCGCGCCTTCCAGCGCGATCGGAAAACTGGTGCCGCGCCCGAGGTAAAGCACGTCGCGTACCTTGGCGAGGTTTTGCGCAAGCTTCTCGATCTGCGGTTCAAGCGTCAGCGCCGCCGCCATCAGGCGTGGGACTCCAATCAACGCGCGAACGAGTTTTTGCTCATCACCTTCCGATAGCTCACCGCGCGCCCGGCCGGCAGCGATCGCAAGACATGCAAGCGCGCTAAGCTGGCAGGTAAAGGCTTTCGTTGACGCGACGCCGATTTCCGGGCCAGCAAGCGTTGGCATGACCACGTCGCTTTCGCGTGCGATGGTCGAGGTCGGTACGTTCACCACGGAGAGAACGTGCTGCTTGTTTTCTTTGGCGTACCGTAGCGTAGCAAGGGTGTCGGCCGTCTCGCCCGATTGTGAAATGAAAATTGCGAGATCCCCGGGCTCGAGCGGCGCGCCGCGATAGCGAAATTCCGAAGCGATATCGATCTCTACCGGCAATTTTGCAAAACGCTCGAACCAATACTTGGCGACGAGCCCCGCATAGAACGCCGTGCCGCAGGCAGAAATCGACAGCCGTTTTAGTTTTTTCCAATCGAACGGCAGCTTGCCCGGCAACGCGACCCGCTCATTCACCATGTCGATGTAGTGCGCAAGTGTGTGGCCGACCACTTCCGGCTGTTCGTGGATTTCCTTCCCCATAAAGTGCTTGTGGTTGCCTTTGTCCACCAATTGCGCAGACGCTGTCGACTTCACGATCGCCCGTTCAACGTTGTGGCCCTGCTGGTCGTGAATCTCCACGCCCTTGCGCGAGAGCACGGCCCAATCGCCGTCCTCGAGATAGCTGATGGTGTCGGTAAACGGCGCAAGTGCAATCGCGTCGGAGCCGAGATACATCTCGCCTTTGCCATATCCGATCGCGAGCGGTGATCCTTTGCGCGCACCGATCAGCAGGTCATCTTTCCCTGCAAAGAGGAAGGCAAGTGCAAACGCGCCGCGCAGTTGCTTGAGCGCAGCCGCCACGGCATCGGCCGGCGTCTTGCCGCTTTTCATCTCCTGCGTGACCAGATGCGCAACTGCCTCCGTATCGGTTTCGCTGACAAATTTGCAACCGCGCTTTGTCAGCTGTTCGCGCAGCTCGCGGAAATTTTCGATAATGCCGTTGTGGACCACCGCGACCAGGTCGGTCGCATGCGGATGGGCGTTGTCCTCGGTCGGCCGGCCGTGTGTCGCCCAACGCGTGTGACCGATGCCGATTGTGCCGCCGAGCGGCTCACGCTCAAGCCGCGTTTCAAGCGCGCGCAACTTGCCTTCGGCGCGCCTGCGGCCAAGCACGCCGTGATCAAGCGTAGCAATGCCGGCGGAGTCATAGCCGCGGTATTCGAGGCGCTTGAGCGCATCGACGAGCTGGCCGGCAACCGGCTTAGTTCCGAGAATTCCGACGATCCCGCACATCCGCTTGGATGGCCCCTTTGCCCATCGCTTATCGTTTAGCCGCCGACGGCAAGCTCAAGGAAATCAAAACGCATTTCGCTGTGTGACAAGGCCGCTTTGGCGGAATTGCGGCTGCCCCGGCTTTCAGGATTTTTTCGGCTTCTTTCCAGACAGGTTCTTGCCTAAGGCCTTCACCTGCTGCAAGCGTTTTGCCCAGCCTTCCTTAACCGTCTGTTTGGTACGCGCCAGAGCCAGTGCGCCGGCGGGAACATCCTTAGTTACAACCGTCCCTGTGCCCACATAGGCGCCGTCGCCGATCTTAACAGGGGCGACCAACGCAGAATTTGACCCGATGAATGCCCCCTTGCCGATATCGGTGTGGTGCTTGGCAACGCCATCATAGTTGCAGGTGATCGTGCCGGCGCCCACATTTGCGCCCTCGCCCACCCGTGCGTCTCCGATGTAAGTAAGATGATTGACCTTGGCGGCAGCTTCGATTGTCGCCTCTTTTATTTCGACGAAATTGCCAATGTGCACGTCCTTGCCGAGATCCGCGCCCGGCCGCAAGCGCGCGAAGGGGCCGACGCGCGCGCCTTTGCCGACATGGGCTCCTTCGAGGTGTGAAAACGAACGGATCGTCGCACCATCCTCGACCGTAACGCCCGGTCCGAATACAACATTCGGCTCGATCGTGACGTCCTTGCCAAATTTTGTATCGGCGGAGAGAAACACGCTTTCCGGCGCTGTCATGGTGACTCCCGCTTCCATCGCCGCCGCGCGTAGCCGCTGCTGCAAAACGGTTTCGGCTTCGGCTAGCTGCGCCTTGGTGTTGATCCCGCGCACGTCGTCCTCCGAGGTTTCGACAGCTACCGCCTTCAAGCCCATATCCCGGGCAATGGCAACCGCATCGGTGAGATAATACTCGCCTTTGGCATTTGCATTGCCGATACGGTCAAGGATGGTGAGTGCATGCGCTCCGGCAAGCGCCATCAGGCCGCCGTTGCAGAACCCGATTTTCCGTTCATCGGGGGTTGCATCCCGCTCTTCACGGATACCAACTAATTCGTCCCCGCGCATCAGAAGCCGGCCATAGCCGAGCGGGTGATGGGGCTTGAAACCGAGCACGGCCACCGCGGCACCTTCGGCGATCGCGCTTCGTAGTTTCGAAAGCGTCTCGGGGCGCACCAGCGGTGTATCCGCAAAGATCACCAAAACATCGTCAGCACCTTTTGCGATCGCCTCCCGCGCCGACAGGACCGCGTGGGCGGTACCACGCCGATCCCGCTGTTCGAAAATCTGCGCCTTGGGTGCGAATTTTCTTGCCTCCGCGGCTACCGCTGCGTGGTCCGGGCCCACCACGATCGCTTGATCCATTGTCCCGGCCGCTGCGGCGGCGTTCATCACGTGGGCGAGCAGTGAAGTGCCGCCGAGCGAATGCAGTGCTTTCGGCATCCGCGACCGCATGCGCGTGCCTTCGCCAGCGGCGAGTACAATCGCAAGGCAGCTTCGTCGGGGCATTCGCGTTGAACTCAGACGTGTTGCTGGGTTTCGCCGAATCCCTTAGCCCAGCGTGCCAATTGGCAAAAGGCCCGCGCCATTTCCACGCGCTGCGGGTAACAGCAGCGTTTGCCGGATTCTGCTAACGTTTTCAATGATTCGCCCGTCGAGGACCCCATGGCGATCGAGCATGCGCCGCCGGAACCCGATTTGCGCGGGCCTCACAGACCGGGCCGCGATTTAACAACGCTTTTGTGGCTGGGCGGTTGGGGCGGAGCGGCCGCGCTTGCCCTGACGGTCCTCGCGATTACGACCCAAACGGAGAACGCAACCGAGCGCTTGCGACGGATCTTCACAATCAATGAGCCAGCCGCGATCGCACAAATGCCACCGCGCGTTGCGCAGCTAGAATCGGACGTCCAGCTACTTTCCGGACAGGTGCGTGCACTCACAGCCGATCGTGAGCGATTGCTCGGACGTATCGCGGTGCTCCAAAGCAGCATCGACGACGTGACCGGTGCAATCAAAAAACAGGCAGCAGCGCTTGCGGCAAAGCCGCCGACGCCGAGCGCGCCAGTTGCCGCGCCAACAGTCCTAGCAAGCCCATCGCCTGCGAATACGGCCAATGTCGGGATACCAACACCGATCGCTACGCTGGCCATCAGGCCTGACACGCCGAGCACAGATGCGGTGCCGTTGCCGCCGCCGCGTGTGGCCGCTGCCCCACTGGCAGAATCCGAAGTGTCTGCTCCAAACCCAACCGAATTCGGCCTTGATCTCGGAGGTGCCGTAACGGTCGACGGCATCCGCCAGCGTTGGACCACCGTGAAAGCAAGCTTCGGTCCGTTGCTGAGCGGCATGTATCCGCTTGCCGCCCGTGAACGCCGTGCCGGCGCCACCGGCTATCGGCTGGTGGTTGGTCCACTCCCGAATAGCATGGCAGCAACTGGTCTCTGTGCCCATTTCGCCGCCGCCCGAACGCCTTGCCGCGCCGCTAAATACGATGGCGAGCAAATCGCACAACATTGATTGTCGCGGCACGAACTCAGCGGCATACTGATCGGATGAAATTGTTCCTTCCGAGCGCGCGCGCGACCAACTATCTCCTGATCGTTGGCTTTTGTTCGATCGGCTACGCCCTGTACATGCGCTACCTCGCGGTCGAGCAATCAAATGTCGGGCTTGCGTGTCAGGCGGGGTTGAACACGTGGCTGTGCTTCACGCGCCAGATTACAATTGCGCTTTTCACTTATTCGGTGTTTGGCTGGTTCGCATTGATTGTCGCCGCGCTTAATTTCATCCGTCCATCGCTCGTGCTCTTTGCCGTCGCGCTCGCAGCCGCGTCTTGCGGGATCGTACTTTACAATATCGGGCTGTCGTCGCTTGCGATGGGATTACTGGTCATCAGCCTTGCGCGTCGCGCGCCCGAGCCAGATTAAAAGCCAGCACCGCCAGAACCGCGCACACCCACAGCGACTGCCAATTGGCGAAGCCTTCGTTGAACACGATATAGCACGCCGATAGCGCGAGCATTGCGGCACCCACCGTTTCGGCTACGGAGCGCGATCCCTTCGGGCGCACGACGGTAAAACTGTGCACGAGAAACGGCACCACTGCCGCCGTCAGGGGAGCGAACGGAAAGTCGCGATAGCGCGGGTCGAAGACGAGTCCAAGTGCAACGACGAACGCAAGCATCATCACTGCGACGAGCGTTGCGCCGACCAGTAGAGCAAGCGGGTCCTGGATGCGCTGATCCTTTGGCCCAAACATACGTCCGAAGCTGGGCACAGGGGTCCCATGCATGATCGCGATGCTCAGAGCGACTGGCGCAACCGTTGCTACAGCCGCCAGCGCGAGTGACCGGGACCAGCCACCGAAGCCGAGACTTTCGATCGGAATATTTTCGATGGTCCAGCCGATGAGCGCCCCACCAGCGAATGCGTTTGCGCTGATCGCGGCCCAGAGCAGCGGCGAGGTGTCTTTGGTGCGAACCGACATCGCCGCGCCAAACACGATCATCGCAAATAAAATTCCACCACCGCCCTGCCAAAGCCAGTGCGGGTGGTTGGAGACTGCCAAGGTCCCGGCAAACTTCGGTGCACGCGTTGTGGCGTCGAGGAGCCCCCAGTGGCCACCAACTGTTCCTTCGAGCGCGCGCTTCCACGGCTGGTCGAACGCCTCAATGATATTGACACGAAAATTTTCGCGCTTGCTGAGCGCAAGAACATCCTGGACGACGCGCGCCTGGTTGACCGGCGACGGTAACGCAGCCTCCCGCATGCGGCCGGCACTTGGCCAGCCAACTTCGCCGATCAACACTTCCTTGCCGGGGAAAGCATTCACGACCTGGCGGCGGATTGTTTCCACATGCGCAACGGAATCTCGTGCCGCGACCGGGAGGTCCTCCCAGTAAGGCAAAATATGAATGGTGATGAAATCGACTGCGTTTGCCACATCGCTATTGCGCAGCCAGAATTCCCAGACGTCGGCATAGGTCACGGGGACGTGGACGCGGGCCTTGACCGCGCGGATGGTGCTGGCGAGATCGATCGCAGTCATGTCGCCGCGCAGCAGGACCTCATTGCCGACGACGATTGAGCGGACGGTGCCCGGATATTTATTGGCAACCGCGACCGCCGTTTCGACCTGGTAGCGGCTTTTTTCAAGATTGCTTGACAGCCATAGGCCCAGCATGACCTTGAGCCCGTGCTTGGCCGCGATCCCCGCAATCTGGTCGAGCCCGAAATCGACCGAGTACGTCCGCACGCAGTCGGAAATTTGGGCCAGCCGAACGAGGTCGTCCTCGATCTGGGCGGCGGGGATCATGGTTGCGGGGTCGAGCGGCGTCTGGGCGCCACGGAAGGGCGTGTAGGACACGCAATAGAGCTTTTCGCCGCGTCCGAGCTGGAATTGCTGCATCGGCAACGGGCTGCCGAGCCAGGTCCAGAAACCGGCTATAGCCAGTGCCGTCAAAGCGAGGCAGGCGAGTGCATTGCGCATCAGAAACTCGATAGGAAACCGGCAAAAGTCGCGGGAACGGCTTATCGCGCGTTCCCGCCCCTGCCAAGCTGACCCGTCTTAATCAAGGAACGCGGTTAAGCTGGACAAAATCGGCTGGTTAGGGCCAAGTCGTGCGCGGGGATTTCCACTTTAGACGCGCCACCGGATACGGAGGCGCGGATTTGCAAGGTAAATCATCGCCGTATTAGCGTCCCAATCCGGTCGCACACAGAGCCGAAGAGCGGGCAGACGGGCTAAGATCAAAACATCCGACGGGGAAAATGCGGTTCACTCTCGAGTTGCGTCAGCTTCTTGCCACGCTGTGTTGCCTGGCCGCTTTAGGCTTCACCGCCCCCGCCTACGCACAAAGTGGCGGCAACGGCAACGGCAAGCCGCCTGAGCCACCTAAACCGCCCGCCGACACGGCCAAAGAGACCCAGAAAAAGATCGACGAGATCGCGGAAGCATCACGGGTCCTAACCGGCCCGGCCGGTAACCCAGAGTGCGTTTGGCTGGGCCGCCGCGTGGTAAGCCTGCTTTGGCGAGATGATTTGGACACGGCTTTCCGCCATCTTGACCTTTACGACCGTTTCGGGTGCCCGAGCGCCCATATCCAAGCCACTTTCCGTTGCCTCGTCCGCCAGGGAAACATCGATCCCAAGGCCCAGGAGACCCTTAACGGCCGAGTGCACGCCTGCTGGCTTAACCCTGGGCTCGAGCCGACGCCGGCAACGCCTGCCGCCCCGCCTGCCCCCGCTACAACTTCCAGCGGAACCACCCCACGCTAGTTCGCGTTTCCATTTGAGAAATTCATCGGGGCGCCATGCGGCCGCCAAGGATTTGCCATGTCGGCTAATTACTTGAATCTGTACCTAAGGCCGCGCTACGCTGCATTCCTGCAGACGGAGTATCGGCTGAGCCCAGGGGACGGGTTCGAGGGTCTGCCATCCAGCCCCAGTTGGTCTTGAGTTCTATGCGCACCGTAGCTGCCGTTGTCGCCCTCGTGGCGTGCGTGCATGCCGGGTTGTGGGCATTAATGCGCGATAATGTTCGCGCCCCCAACTTCGACGGCCAGCTTGCCAGCGTTTCCTACGCACCGTTCGAAGGCTCAGCACACCCGGACTCCGGCGGGAAAGCACGCACGGCACAAATTCGTGCCGACCTTAAGCAACTCACGCCTCTCACGCGCGCCATCCGCACGTATTCCGCCACTGGTGGCGTAGAGCTCGTGCCTGGCATCGCGTCTGAGTTTGGATTGCGGGTTACTGCAGGTGCTTGGATCGACAAAAACCAGGATCGCAACGAACGCGAAATTCATTCTGTCGTCGAACTCGCCAAGCGCCACAGCAACATCAATGGCATCATCGTCGGAAACGAAACGATCTTTCGTGGCGAGCAGAAAGTCAGCGATCTGATCCAAATGATCCAGCGCGTGAAGCGCTCGACAAACGTTCCGGTGACGACAGGTGAGATCTGGCACGTATGGATAGAGCACCCCGAGCTGGTGTCTGCGGTCGATTACATCGCCGCGCACATCCTGCCCTATTGGGAAGGTTTCTCCGAACAACAATCCGTCGACCAGGCAATTCTGATTTACGACAAGCTACGTCAGGCATACCCCGGCAAACGGATTGTCATCGCCGAGTTCGGCTGGCCGAGCGCTGGATACAATCTCAAGAACGCTAATCCCGGTCGAATCGAACAGGCAGTCGCGTTGCGCGATTTCGTGACGCGCGCAGAAGCCTATGGCATCGACTACAACATCGTCGAAGCAATCGATCAGCCGTGGAAAATCTTCGAAGGAGGCGTTGGTCCTTATTGGGGCATCTTCGACGCAGCGCGTCAGCCGAAATTCGACTGGACGGGACCGATCACTGATCCCGATCATTGGCGCCTTGCGGCGATCGCACTTCTGGTGAGCGTGCTGCTGTCTCTCCCTCTCTTGGCGATGACCGGCGTAACTGTATGGCAAGCGGCGATGTTGGCTGGTGCCGCGAACGTCGTTGGCGCTTGGTTCGCGGCCGTGTTTGGGTATTGGAACGGACACTATTTCGTGCCCGGCGCGGCATTTGCTCTTGGCCTCGGTATGCTGCTGCTTATTCCGCTGATCGTCATAGCGCTCGCGCGCATCGAAGAAATTGCAGCGATTGCTTTCGGACGAAAACCGCTTCGGTTAATCGCAAGCCCGCCACTCGCACCGGACAATACTGCGCCCAAGGTCTCTATTCACATTCCGGCGCATTGCGAACCGCCCGAAATGCTCAAGCAGACGCTCGATGCGGTCGCACGGCTTGATTATCCGAACTACGAGTGTGTCATTGTTATCAACAATACGCCCGATCCCGCGCTGTGGCTGCCGATCGAGGAGCATTGCCGCGCGTTGGGCGAGCGGTTCAAATTTGTGCGCGCCGACAACCTCGCTGGATTTAAGGCCGGCGCATTGCGTCTTGCGCTCATCCACACCGCCGCCGATGCCGACGTCATCGGCATCATCGACGCGGACTATGTCGTGCAGCCGGACTGGCTCAAGGACCTCGTGCCGCTGTTCCGCGACCCGAATGTAGGCCTCGTCCAAGCGCCGCAGGATCACCGCGACAGCGAACGGAGCGTGATGCACTTCGCCATGAACGGCGAATACGCCGGATTCTTCGACATCGGCATGGTCCAGCGGAATGAGTTCAATGCAATCGTCGTCCACGGGACCATGTGCCTTGTTCGGCGCGCGGCGATCGAAGCCGCAGGCGGGTGGTCGAGCGACACGATCTGCGAAGACACCGATCTCGGCCTCACGCTGCTCGAGCTCGGCTGGCAGACCCACTATACGAACCGCCGTTACGGCCATGGCCTGTTGCCCGACAGCTTCGAGGCCTACAAAAAGCAAAGACACCGTTGGGCCTATGGCGGATTCCAGATCCTCAAGAAACATTGGCGTCGATTCTTGCCGGGCGCTAGCCGTCTGACGCGCGAGCAAAAACGCGAGTTTACGCTTGGCTGGCTCAACTGGCTCGGTGCCGAAAGCATTGGTGTTGCAGTTGCGATCCTCAATATCATCTGGGTACCGGTGGTCGCGTTCCTCGATATTGCAGTCCCCGACCGCATCCTGACCGCGCCAATCATCGTCAGCTTTATAGTGTCCGTCGCGCATTTCACGACGCTTTATCGGCTGCGTGTTCGCCCGCGGACAGGCCAGCTGCTCGGATCTGTTTTCGCGGCAATGTCGGTTCAGTGGACAGTCGCTCGGGCGGTCGGCTTTGGGCTTATCAAGGATCACTTGCCGTTCGTTCGCACATCAAAAGGCGGCATGCGCCGTTCAACCGATTTCCACGCATTCTGGGAAGCGATCCTTGCGGGCTTGCTGATCCTTGGCTCGATCGTATTGATTTCGACAAACTACAAAGAAATTCGTGAGATCAATCTTTTCGCGGTCGTGCTGTTAGTACAGAGCCTCCCGTTCGTTGCAGCCGTTGGCCTGGCCGTTATCGAGCGTACGCGACTCAATGAATTCCTTTACTGGCGCAGTCTCGGGGCACGCGTCACCGAGCTGCTGCCCGTTGCCCGCCGCAATACCTCGATGGCGGAAATCACTCCCACCACTCCGGTCCCGAAACCGGGAGAGCTCATTCAATAGCAATTGCGACTACGCGGTCAGCGCCGTTTCAACCAATTTCACCCAATACGAAGTCCCGAACGGGATCACGTCGTCATTGAAATTGTACGACGGATGATGCAGGCCGGCGCTCTCGCCGTTGCCGACCCAGATGAATGCGCCCGGCCGCGCGTTCAGCATGAACGAGAAATCTTCGGCGCCCATCATTGGCGGCAAAGACGTATCGACCTTGTCTTTTCCAGCGATCTGGGACGCGACTGATGCCGCGAATTCAGTTTGCCGCTCGTGGTTGACGAGCACAGGATACCCGCGCCGATAGGTAAGCTTGGCCTTCGCGCCATAGGCCGCCGCGGTACTCTCCACGACAACGTGCAACCGCTTTTCCAGCAAATCACGCACGTCCGCTGCGAGGCTGCGCGCCGTGCCCCGTAACTGCACGGTCTGGGGAATGACATTGTCGGTATTCCCCGCACGAAACATGCAGATTGACACAACCGCAGACTTCAGCGGATCGACATTGCGTGACACGACCGACTGAATGGCGTTGATGATCTGTGCGCCGACTAGAACCGTATCGATACCAAGGTGCGGGCGAGCCGCATGTGCGCCAACCCCCTCGATATCGATCGTCAGGGCATCCGCCGCAGCCATCATCGGGCCTGGACGAATGCCAAACGCGCCGACAGGCATGCCGGGATAATTGTGCATGCCGTATACTTCGCCGATGCCAAAGCGATCCATCAATCCATCGTCGACCATCTCCTTGCCGCCACCGCCACCCTCCTCTGCCGGCTGGAAGATCACAACTGCGGTCCCGGCAAAATTCCGCGTCTCGGCGAGATAACGCGCGGCGCCGAGCAGCATCGCAGTGTGGCCGTCGTGTCCGCAGGCGTGCATCTTGCCGGGTACCGTCGACTTGTAGGGCAGCTCGTTAGCCTCTTCGATTGGGAGGGCGTCCATGTCGGCGCGCAGGCCGACCGTCTTGTCCGAAGCGCCCTTGCGCCCGCGAATAACCCCGACCACGCCGGTACGCCCAAGGCCCGTGACCACTTCGTCACACCCGAATGCCTTTAGCTTTTCGGCAACGGCGCCCGCGGTGCGATGCACGTCAAACATGAGCTCCGGATGGGCATGAAGATCCCGTCGCCACGCGGTGATATCGCTGTGCAGGTCGGCAATGCGGTTGACGATGGGCATCGGACTCTCCTAACGCGGCATTGGGCCCGCAATAGTTTAGCAAATCTCGGCCCTTGCGCGAGGTTAAGAAGGCAGCACACGCCTATTGACCGGGCAAGCGGCCACCCCTACACAGCCGCAACCGCATGATCCCGAAAAGCTTGCCCTTTGGGCTTGATCCCAGGGCGAATTCCGCATCGGATAAGATCATCCGGCAGGTGAAGAGCGCGTAGCTCAGGCGGTAGAGCAACTGACTTTTAATCAGTAGGTCATGGGTTCGAGTCCCATCGCGCTCACCACAAAAGTCGCGGCCGTCGGCGAAAGCGCGCAAGTCGTCGAAACTCTGCACATGTTTCTGACAACCGCAAAGCGCTTGAACACGCCGATCAAGATCAAACGGACCACAGATAAACGGCGCGGTCCACCGTCAAAAATAGACGAAAATTTGTTCGCTGCAGCGCACCCGGCCTTGACTGTATATTTGAAATAGACTCAAAGGCCACCATTTGGCTGGCATTACCTCACACAAGCGCTGTGGTTTGTGTCGTAAAAGTTTAGAGGCTGGCCACCACAGTTTCATCAAAGCGTCGCGCCAGCGCCACGATGCGTCGCTACTCAGCGGCCCAGGTTCGAAAAGATACGGGAGGCCGTAACATGCAGCTTCATGAATATCATGAAAGGCTCTCGGCCATTCGCGCCTTCGCCAATCCGATGCGTTGCCCCCACTGCGACGACCTGATGGTCGCCCCAGTGTCGTCGGAATTTGTGGAGGGCGGCGAGATCCGCCACCATTGGGAGTGTGACGCCTGTGGCGAGCCTTCCAGCACCTCGGTCGAACTCGCCGCCTGTTGAGGGCTGAGCCTGCCGAAGCATCGGAATAGGTGGTAGGGTGCGGTGTTCGCAGTATGGGTGCACACAAGCACTCCAAGGAGGAGCACATATGAGAACGACGATTTTCCGGTCCAGCCTGACCGCATTTGTCTGCACGGCCCTTTTCGCGCTTGCCACGCCAGCTATGGCGGCCACCGTCAACATGAAGGCCGACCTGAAGGCCGCCAGCGAAGTCCCCCCGACCGATAGCAAAGGCACGGGCTCGGTAACCGCGACCTTCGATACGGCCAGCAAGAAACTGTCATGGAAAGGCACGGTTTCCGGCCTCTCCGGCCCGGCGACCGCGGCTCACTTCCATGCCGGCGAAGCGGGAAAGAACGGCGGCGTTGCGGTGCCAATCGCCGGCGCCGACAAGGGCTCGTTTGAGGGCTCAGCCACGCTGACTGATGCGCAGGCTGAGGAACTGATGTCCGGCAAGTGGTACGTCAACGTCCACACCGCCGCCAACAAGGGTGGCGAAGTCCGTGGGCAGGTGACCAAGTAAGCACCGAAGCGACCGCGGCCAATTATTGGCCTTGGTCGGCATTACCAATAGCCCGCCGGCGCGTTGCCGGCGGGTTTTTCGTTTGTCGAGCCTTGCATAGGCTATCCGAGGTTTTATGGTCGGTACAAATTGGTTCGGTCTGCGTGAATTGAGGAAGTACCCATGGCTCGCACGAATGGCAGCTCCGCCCCGTTTTTAATCTCCGGAGGCGGAATCGGCGGCCTGATTACTGCCTATGCGCTCGCCTACCAGGGCTTCCCGGTTCGTGTGTTCGAGCAGTCCCCCGAATTCCGCGAAGTCGGCGCCGGAATCCAACTCGGCCCAAACATTTTTCGGGTCCTGGAAAAGATCGGCTTGAAGGACGCGATATTGGCAGATGCCCATCGCCCTCCAGCCCAGGAATTTCGCAATGCGCTCACCGGCGAGCTTGTCACAAATATTCCCCTCGGGGATGCGTTCTTAAAGCGGTTCGGCCAACCCTACGGCGTCACCCATCGCGCCGACATCCATGGCGCTTTCCTGAAAGCTTGCCAGGACAGCAATCTGATCACGCTGGAAACCAGCCGACGCGTCGACGCGTTCAAGGACCACGGTGACCACGTCAGCATTACGCTCAACAGCGGCGAAGTTGTCGAGGGACGCGCACTGATTGCTTGCGACGGCATGTGGTCGAAGATTCGAGAGAGCCTGGTTGGCGATGGCAAGCCGCGGGTGTCTGGTCACATAGCGTACCGTGGCGTTCTCAAGCGCGAAGACGTACCGCCTGACCTTTGGCGCCCTGACGTCGTGCTATGGGCCGGCCCGCGCACCCACTTCGTCCATTATCCGCTGCGGCGTGGCGAACTCTACAATCTCGTCGCCGTATTCCACTCCGACCACTATGAGGAGGGTTGGAACGCGGAAGGTAGCAAGGACGTGATGTGGCAGCACTTCAAGATGCAGGTGCCGCAAGTGTTGCGTATGCTCGAGCGCATCGAGACTTGGCGCATGTGGGTTTTGTGCGATCGTGAGCCTATCAAGAACTGGTCGAACGGGCGCGTCACGTTACTGGGCGATGCCGCCCATCCGATGTTGCAATATCTCGCACAGGGCGCCTGCATGGCGACCGAAGATGCAGTAACGCTCGCGGAGAAAGTCGCAGCATCACCCGACGACCCGGCCGCGGCCTTCAAGGCTTACCAGCAGGAACGGTACCTGCGCACGGGCCGCACGCAGATCATGGCGCGCGTCTACGGTGAATTTTATCACGCCCGCGGCGTCGCTGCGGAACTTCGCGAGCTTGCGCTCTCCGGCCGTACCGCTGAAGAGAGCTACGACAGCATTGCGTGGCTTTATGGCGGGCCGTGACTACGCCGCTTCGCGGCGCGGGTGCGCGGCAGGCTGATCGAGGTTTGCGTTCCAGGCGTCGTACCCATACAGCCAACTGGTGTCGCCCGAGCCCTCTTTCATCCAGGTGTTTGCGCTGGAAATCGCTTGCACCACCGAGGTGCGCGGCTTGCGGTGCGCCTCGTAACGCTTGAACGCGCCTTCAATATCATCGCCATTCACTGCCTCAAGGCAGCGCGCGAGAATCGCCGCGTCTTCGATCGACGTGGCCGCCCCCTGCGCCATGTAGGGCGTCATTGGATGCGCGGCGTCGCCGAGCAAAACTACCCGCCCGTCGCTCCAGCGCGGAAGCGGCTCGCGTTCCAAGATCGCCCACTTGTGACAGTCCGGGCAGGCTTCCAGGACATTGCGCACATCCTGATGGAAGCCTTCGTAGGCGGCACGCAAATCCTTTACGTCGCCTTTTGCCGACCAGGATTCGCGCGTGAGCCACTCCGCCGGCTCCGGCACGCTGGTGACGAAATAGACTTCGCTCTTTGCTTTTGTCGTGTAGTAGATCACGATATGGCGGTCGGTGCCCCACCATTTGGTGCGCGAAAGACCGATGTCGAAACTACCCATCAGCTTGGCGGGAAATACCGCGCGATACGCAATCCGGCCCTTGTGAATCGGCTCGTCCGGCCCAACCACGATATCGCGCGCAATCGAGTGCACGCCATCTGCGCCGACGACGGCATCGGCGGTAGCCGTGGTGTCATCCTCGAAGCGCAAAGTGACCAGGCCGCCGCCCTGATCCAGCGCTACGAGCTTTTTTCCAAGGTGCACAATCTCAGCCGGCACCGCCGAAGCAAGCGCATCGTGCAAATCGGCGCGATGCATGCAGAGATAGGGCGCGTCGTAGAGGCTCTCCGGCATCGGCAGCTCGCGCGTCAGCTCGCCGCTGTAGCCGTCGCGATTAAGATGCGAGTAAGGCGCGAACGCGACGCTCCTCAGCCTATCCTCGATCCCGATGCCGCGCAGCACCTTCATTGAGTTCGGCATCATCTGGATGCCGGCGCCGATGCGAGCAAAACGTGGCGCCTGCTCGTAAACCTGCACACCAATCCCGACGCGTCGCAGCGTCGCCGCAACAGCCAGACCGCCCATGCCCGCGCCGACCACGGCGACCGAAAGTTTCTTTTTCATTGCCTACTTTTGCTCACCCGCTGGTCGTCACTTTGTTACTTGCGCGAAATGCCTGCCTTGTCGACCACATCGTTCCATTTCTTGATGTCTGACGTGAGGCGCGCCATCAACTCGGCCGGCGTGCCCGATATCGCAATGACCCCGACTTTGGCCAGTTGCTCTTTGACATCCGGCATAGCCAGTACCTCGCGCATCGCTTTGTTCATCGTATCGACGATTTCTTTCGGTGTGTCTTTCGGCGCTCCAACGCCGTTCCACGAGACCACCTCGTAGCCTTTGACACCGGCTTGATCAGCGGTCGGGACGCCCGGAAGCAATGGCGACGGCTTCGGACTGGAGGTCGCCAGAATACGAAGTTTATTGTCGGCAACTTGCCCGGCCACCGCCGGCGGGAAATCGATCATGATCTGCACGTCGTTGCGCAGCAATGCGACCACTATGTCCGGCGAATTCTTGTACGCGACGATTTGGACATCGATACCCGCCATCGATTTGAACAGCTCGCCGCCGAGGTTCTGCGTGCTGCCGGCCGCAATTGTTCCGACGTTGAGCTTCCCCGGACTGGCTTTTGCTGCCTTAATGAAATCGCCCAGCGTCTTGTAATCGGATTGACCGTTCACCACGAACACAAGATCAAAAGTGCCGGCCATGGAGACCATCGCAAAATCTTTCGTGGGATCGAACGGCAGGCTTTGGAATGTCGCGACGCTGGTGGCGGCGGCGTTTGTAATCCACGCCATCGTGTAGCCATCGGGCGGTGCGGAGATCACCGCGCGTGCGGCGGCAATGCCACCGGGCCCTGGCATGTTTTCGATCACGACGCGCTGGTTGAGTTTCTGGCCCAACCGGTCAGCCAAAATGCGCGCGGTGACATCCGCAACACCACCCGCACCGAATGGCAGCACAATTTTAATCGGCTTTTCCGGCCACGCTGCCTGCGCAATATTCAACGGCAGCAGCGCCAGAAAGACTGTGAGCAATGCGCTGCGCCGCGTGCTCTGAAAAATTCCATTGATCATGTGCCTCTCTCCTCCAAGCGTTTCTTATTATGAACCGAACCCATAGAGCTTGGCCGGATTGTCCACCAAGAGACGCTGTTGCGCCAGCGCGTCAGGCACGAACTGTGGCACCAGATCGACCAGATCGGCTTCGTCCGCTTCGTGTGTAGCGTTCGGATGCGGAAAATCGGTGCCCCACAACACGCGCGTGGGGGAGGCTTCAACGAGTACGTGAGCAATCGGCACCGCCGCGGCATAAGGTGGCATCGATATCCGCTCCGAGCCGCACACCTTGATCCAGCAATTTTCGAGGCGCGAAAGCTCAATCGAGCGCTCGTAACGGCAGCCTGGTCGATGCCGGCCGCAGAGGGAACGCGTCCCATATGATCAACAACGAACGGTAACGGCAGATTTCGCATCATATCGGAAAGCGCTACGACATCGGGCGCGTCGATATGCAGCACGACGTGCCAGCCACGCCCCTTGATGCGATCGATAATGCGATTGAAAACGGCCATGTCGGGCGCGCCGCCGAGATGTTTGACGAAATTGAAACGCACGCCCCTTACTCCGCCGCGATCCAGTGCGTCGAATTCCTTGTCGGTGAAGCTATCGTTCACGATAGCCACACCGCGATAGCGTTTCGGGTCAGATGCGATGCAATCAAGCATGGCAGCATTGTCGGCGCCGTGACAGCTTGCCTGCACGATCACAGCACGTTCGATACCCAGGTGGGCATGCAATGCGGCCAGCATTTCCTTCGGAGCGTCTGCCGGTGTGTAACGCCGGTTCGGCGCGTAAGGAAACTTCGCGGCGGGGCCAAAAACGTGGCAATGGGCGTCACAGGTCGTGGGCGGCAGCTTAAAGCGCGGCTTGCGGCGATGGTTGAGAAACGCGGCGTGGACGTTCATGGGCTGCCTTTAGCCAAGTGGAGCTAACGCGACAACCCTCTTGTGCCCATCGTAACCCAAGCCTCGCGAGCACGCCGGAAATCCGGGGCAAACTAGAGCGGCGGAATATCCCCGCGCGCCCAGCCCACTTCGCTGGCTGCATGAAACTGAGCGAACTTGACCGCCTTCGATCGCTTCACGCATGCCCTGCATCAGCGCTTGATAGTAGGCAAGGTTGATGGTGGAAAGTAGCACAGCACCAAGTATCTCGTTGGCTTTGGCAAGATGGTGCAGGTAGGCGCGCGAATACGTCCGCGCTGCCGGATGGACACTTTGCTCATCAAGTGGCCGCGGATCATTGGCGTGGCGAGCGTTGGTGAGATTGATCGCACCAAACCGCGTGAACGCCGTGCCGTGCCGGCCGTTGCGGGTCGGCAGCACACAATCGAACATATCAATGCCACGTTTAACGGCCTCTAACAAGATCGTGCGGCGTGCCAACGCCCATCAGGTAGCGCGGACGTTCCGCGGGGAGTGCGGGCGTCGTCTCCCCAACGACCTTCAGCATCACCTCCTGCGGCTCGCCAACCGCAAGACCGCCGATTGCATAGCCCTCGAAGCCGATATTGGAGAGCGCGCGGGCGCTCTCCAACCGCAATCCGAGATCATCACCGCCTTGCACGATGCCAAACAACGCAAACCCCCCTTGCGCGCGGGCTTCGAAGGCAGCGTTTGCTCCGTTCGGCCCAATGCAGCGAAAGCCGCATCGCACGCGAGATTTCCTCGCGCGACGCCGGCAGCTTAAGGCACTCGTCGAGTTGCATGGAGATATCGGCGCCTAGAAGTGCCTGGATCTCGATCGCGCGTTCAGGCGTGAGCTCGACCATCGCTCCGTCGAGATGAGAGCGAAACGTAACGCCTCTTTCATCAAGCTTGCGAAATTCCGACAGCGACATCACCTGGAAGCCGCCGGAGTTCGGTCAGGATCGGCAGCGGCCAGTTCATGAATTTATGCAGCCCGCCAAGCGCCGAAATGCGCTCGGCGCCGGGCCGCAGCATCAAATGATAAGTGTTGCCGAGCACAATCTCCGCCCCGGTCTCACGCACGTCGTCAGGCATCAGGCCCTTGACCGTTGCCTGCGTCCCGACCGGCATGAAGGCCGGCGTCCGAACGCGCCCATGGGGCGTGACAAATTCGCCGCAGCGCGCCGCGCCGTCTGTGGCCTTGAGGTGAAAGCTGAACGGATCACTCATTGCCTGGAAGGATAAAGCAGACAGGCGTCGCCATAGGAATAGAAGCGATAACCCGCCTTAATCGCATGGGCGTAGGCGTGTCGCATCATGCCGAGCCCACTAAAAGCCGCCACCAGCATGAACAAAGTCGAGCGCGGCAAATGGAAATTGGTGAGCATCAGGTCGACAGCTCTAAATTTGTACCCGGGCGTGATAAAAATCGATGTTTCACCGGAAAACGCCTGCAACGTGCCGTCCTCGCGCGCCGCGCTATTCCAGCAGACGCAACGCGGTCGAGCCCACAGCAACGATCCGGCCACCTTTCGCGCGGGTCAAATTAAGCGCCTGCGCCACCTCGTCCGAAATACTCCCGAATTCCGAGTGCATTTTGTGGCCTTCCGTGTCGTCGGCTTTCACTGGGAGGAATGTGCCGGCCCCCACGTGCAAGGTCACCTTGTGAAGTCCAATTCCACGCTCGCGAAGCTGCGTCGCAAGAGTTTCAGTGAAATGGAGTCCCGCGGTTGGCGCCGCCACCGATCCTTCGTCGCAAGCAAAGAAGCGTCTGATAGTCCGTCCGGTCCTGGTCATCGGGCGTCCGGCGCGAGGCAATATAGGGCGGCAAAGGCATTTCGCCGCGTTCAGCGATTGCCTGATCTAAAACGGGACCGTGGAAGGAAAATGAAAGGGTTACCTCCCCTCCTTCATCTTTATGTGAAACTTGAGCATCCAATTCGCCCAGAAAACAAACCCGGCCCTCCGCTCCAAACCGCAGGGTATCCCCGACCTGCACCTTCCTGGCGCCCAGAATGAAGGCTTTCCAGCGAGATCCATCCAGCCGCTTGTGGAGCGTCGCCTCGATTGGCGGCTCGGCCTCTCCGCGGCCAATGCGGCGGCCCCTGAGCCGCGCCGCAATGACCTTGCTGTCATTGACCACTAGACAGTCACCCAAGCCTAAGCAGGTCCGGAAGGTCTCGAATGGCACGATCTTCCAGCGCGAGGGTCCCGCCCGGCTTCACCACCAAAAGCCGCGCTGTATCGCGCGGGCTCGCCGGCCGCAGCGCGATACGCTCGGCGGGCAGATCAAAATCAAAGAGGTCGGTCTTCATACCAAGCTTTCGTCGTGACCGGCCTTCTGCCGGGCCATGACGCAAAAAACGCGAGGCCTCACGCCCCCATCGTCGCTTTCACGATTTTGTCGGGGTTACTCACCGGTTCGCCGCGCTTGATTTTATCGACGTACTCCATGCCCTCAATAACCTTGCCCCAGACCGTGTACTGGTTATCGAGGAAGCCGGCATCATCGAAGCAAATGAAAAACTGGCTGTCTCCGGAATCCGGATTGCTGGCACGCGCCATCGATACCGTGCCGCGGACATGCGGCTCACGGTTAAACTCGGCCTTCAACTTTTTGCCCGAACCACCGGTGCCGGTCCCGTGCGGGCAGCCCGTCTGCGCCATGAACCCGTCGATAACGCGATGGAACACGATCCCGTCATAGAAGCCATCTTTCACCAGCTCCTTGATGCGCGCGACATGGCCTGGCGCGAGATCAGGTCGCATTTCGATGACAACATTGCCCTTGGTCGTCTCCAGCGTCAGCGTATCTTCCGGCTTAGCCATCTCACTCCCTTTCACAATATACTATGCGCACTTCAGCGCTCGATCGTTGCTTTCTTGATGTAGTCCATACGCGGGAATTCTTTCATCAAATAGGCATTGCCTTCGCTTTGCAGTCGGCTTTGGTCGGGGCCACGTCCGCGCGGCGCACCCTCGCCGTATTCCGGATTTAGCGCGTCCACCACATTCATGCCTGACACGACACGGCCGAAGGGCGCGAATCCCATACCGTCAAGATTGCTGTTGTCGGTGAAATTGATGAAGACCTGACTCGTGCGGGTGCCAGGCCCGGCGGTCGCGAAGGTGATCATGCCCCGCTTGTTGCTCTGCGTCACCGGATCGTCGGGAATTTGTGCCGGACGCCACTTCGCCATGATCGCCGGATCACCGTTGATGCCGAACTGCACCATGAAGCCAGAGACGACACGGAAGAAGCGGACGTTGTCATAAAATCCGTTCTTCACCAGATTGTAGAACCGATCGGCGCCCTGCGGCGCCCACGCCCGCGTAACCTCTACAACAAACACACCTTTGCTCGTGTCGAAACGAACTTTGTATGTCGCCGGCGCTTGCTCGCGCAGAGACGAAGGATTGCTGAGCGGTGACTGAGCAAATGCTAGCGGCGCTATCCCCGCGAAGGCCAAAACGAGTATGAGTATCGTTCGACGGAAGATCATTGATAACCTCGATTCAAATTCCGCTTCTTAGCGCGAGAATTTTTTCTTCAACCGCGCGGCGACGGATGCGGGGACAAAAGCAGAGATGTCGCCACCCATGCCAGCGATCTGCCGCACCAATGTGGCAGTGATCGGGCGCGCCATCGGCGAGGCCGGCAGAAATACACTCTGTATTTCAGGCGCCATCGCCTCGTTCATGCCCGCCATCTGCATCTCGTAGTTGAAATCGGTGCTGTCACGGAGGCCGCGGACCAGCACTGTTGCGTTTGCCTTGCGCGCAGCTTCAATCACCAGGCCAGAAAAGGTAACGCAGGAGAGTTCGCATTTGGCCGCGCTCGCCAGTGGGCCGCAGGCCTCTTGCAGCATGGCGAGCCGATCTTCAGTCGAAAAGAGCGGTGCCTTGCCTGGATTGACACCGACCGCAATCACGAGCTGGTCGGCAAGGCGGACCGCGTGGCGCACCACGTCGAGATGGCCATTGGTGACCGGATCAAATGACCCCGCATAAAGGGCGACTCTCGGCATGGCCCGGGGTCTAACCCGCCCCTTTGTGCCCTGCAAGGCCGGGTCTTTTGGGTTTGAACCTTTTCCCCGGCCGGGGCGACCCACTCGTAAGGGGTGGAAATGCGCTGAATTGTGACCCCAGTCACAGCAGTGGAAATGACCCGCTCCTATCGTCGGCATCGTCGAGAGCGAATGCTCCGGCTGATACCTAACAGGGGATTGTCATGTTGAA
Organism: uncultured Alphaproteobacteria bacterium; assembly: GCA_963743405.1. GTDB lineage: Bacteria > Pseudomonadota > Alphaproteobacteria > Rhizobiales > Xanthobacteraceae > Pseudolabrys. The sequence continues at coordinate 95,035 of CAVUPX010000013.1, forward strand.
ATCACTCGCCGCCGTCATGGTCGCCGCTTCGGTTGCCGCCGTGATTACAGTTTTTTCGGCGCCTACCTCCGATGTCGTCGCAAGCCCGCTGCCACAACCGGCTGCGGACGCGATCTCGGCCTGCAAACAGCGGCCCTGGCCTTACCTCAATTGCGTCGGCACGGAATTCGGCAATCCGCGCGTCCGCTTGATTAGCGTCGATCACGCGGCCCAATAGTCACCCTTACCCGCCGCCGGTGTCGGCGCTAGTCTCGCCCCGAGGGATAGTGCCCTCAGGGGAAGAACGATGCGCCGGGTCGCACTCGCCGCCGCCGCGCTGCTTTGGGCGGCTTCAGCTTTCGCACAGGATTACCCGAGCCGGCCGATCCGCATCATCGTGCCAACGCCTGCCGGCGGACCGGTCGACGTAATGGCGCGAGTGTTGGCGAACGCTCTGCCGACGGTGCTCGGGCAGAACGTCTTCATCGAAAACAAGCCCGGTGCGGGCAACACCATCGGGTCACGTCAGGCGGCGGCTGCCGATCCCGACGGTTACACGTTGATGGTCTCCGCCGCGAGCGGCCTCATCATGAGCCCGATGATCGTAAAGAGCGCCGGTTACGATGCCTCGAGTTTTGCGCCGATCGCGCTGGTCGCCGAAACGCCGCAAGTCTTGGTGATCAATGCACAACTACCGTTCAAATCCGTCGCCGATCTCGTCGCCTACGCGAAAGCCAATCCCGGCAAGCTCAACTATTCGACCGGTGGCGTCGGCACATTGCCCCATCTCAATGCCGAACTGTTCAAATCTATAAGCGGCGCCAACATTGTGCACGTGCCTTACAAAGGTGGGGGGCCGTCTCTTACGGCAGTCGTGGCTGGCGAAGTGCAAATGACATTCGACACGGTGAGCACGTCGTTGCAACTAATCCAGGATGGTCGATTGCGGGCTCTCGCGATCGTGGGGCCGAAACGCGCACCGGAATTATCGGACGTGCCGGCTATGCCTGAAGTCGGTTTTCCGGCTGTGACGAGCGGCGCCTGGACCGCACTGCTGGCACCACGCGAAACGCCGCAGGCAATCATCGCCAAGCTCAACGCCGCAACCAACACGGCACTTAAGGGCGACGTGATGAAAAACGCACTCGCCAAACTCGGCGCCCAGCCGCGTGGCGGAACGCCGCAGGATCTCACCGATCATATTCAACGAGAGATTACGAAGTGGAAGCCGATCGTGACGGCACTCGATCTGAAAGTCGATTGAGTGGCCCTACTCGTCGGCTTCCTCGCTCAGGCGTTCAACCGATACAACACGTTCGTCGTCTGCCGTATTGAGCACGATCACACCTTGTGTCGAGCGTCCAGCGATGCGAATCCCGGCCACCGGCGTCCGGATCAGCTTTCCAGCATCCGTGACCATCATGATTTGGTCGGCTTCTTCGACAGGGAATGATGCCACCAGCCTTCCAGTCTTTCCGCGAATTTTTTTCGCACCCTTTTTGCCGTCAAGGATCGACATCGCGACAATTCCTTTGCCGCCGCGATTCGTAATTCGATATTCGTAAGACGAGCTACGTTTGCCGTAACCTTTTTCTGAAATCGTTAACACGAACTGTTCAGCGGCCGACATATCGACATAGCGTTTCTCGCCGAGCTCAATCGAGCCGGCCGCCTCTTCGACATCGGAATCCTCGTCGGCTTCGGTGACCTCCTCCTCGCCGCCGCGACGAACGGCGCTTGCACGCTTGAGATAGGCCACACGCTCCTCCGAAGAGGCATCGGTATGAGTCAGGATGGCCATCGAGATGACCTTGTCGCCTTCGGCTAAACTGATGCCCCGCACACCGAGAGAGTCCCGTCCCGAGAAGACCCGCACATCCGGCACCGCAAAGCGAATGCACTGCCCGCCTTGAGCTGTGAGAAGGACATCGTCCTTCTCGGTGCAGATGTGGACGTCGACGATCGCGTTCCCGTCTTTCAGCTTCATTGCGATGATGCCGGAGGGACGCACATCGACGAAATCGGACAATTTGTTGCGGCGGACGGTGCCGCTGGTGGTCGCAAACATGACGTCAAGCGCCGCCCAAGACGCCTCGTCTTCGGGCAGCGGCATGATGGTGGTGATTGTTTCGCCCTGTTGCAGCGGCAAAATATTGATGAGGGCTTTGCCACGAGCCTGCGGCGCCGCGACCGGTAGCCGCCAGACCTTCTCTTTGTAGACTTTGCCACGCGATGAAAAATACAGGACGGGCGCGTGCGTTGAGGCAACGAACAACCGCGAAACGAAATCCTCCTCACGTACCTGCATGCCGCCGCGACCTTTGCCGCCACGCCTTTGGGCGCGATAGGTCGAGAGCGGTACGCGTTTGATGTAGCCTTGGTGCGAGACGGTGACGACCATTTCCTCGCGCGTGATCAGGTCTTCCTCGTCCACCTGTCCCGTCGCTTCAGCAAACACAGTCCGGCGCGGCGTGGCAAATTCCTTCTTCACCTCCGCGAGCTCGCGTTTGATGATTGACTGGATGCGCGCGCGAGAGCGCAGGATCTCGAGATAGTCGGCGATTTCAGTCGCGAGCTTGTCCAGCTCTTCCTTGATTTCGTCACGGCCGAGCGCGGTGAGCCGTTGCAGGCGCAAATCCAGGATCGCTTTCGCCTGCTCGACCGATAGCCGCGCAGTGCCTTTAGAGCTTACTTTGTGCCGCGGATCGTCGATCAATTCGATCAAAGTGGCCGCTGTGGTTGCCGGCCATTCGCGCTTCATCAAGCCTTCGCGAGCTTCGTTCGGATCCTTGGCCGAGCGGATCAGCTTGATGACCTCGTCGATGTTGGCAACCGCGATCGCAAGGCCGACCAGGATATGGGCGCGATCGCGTGCCTTGCCCAGCAGATGTTTGGTACGCCTCGACACGACTTCTTCGCGGAACGCGATGAAGGCCGCGAGCATGTCCTTCAGCGTCATCACCAGCGGGCGCCCGCCGTCCAGTGCAACCATGTTGCAGCCAAACGAAGATTGCAGCGGCGTAAATCGATAGAGCTGGTTGAGGACGACGTCGGGGACGGCCTCGCGCTTGAGTTCGACGACGACGCGATAGCCCTGCCGGTCACTCTCGTCGCGCAGGTCGGCAACGCCGTCAATTTTCTTTTCGCGCACCAAATCGGCGATACGCTCGACCATTGAAGCCTTATTCACCTGGTACGGAATTTCCGTGATGATGAAGGCTTCGCGCTCCTTGCGGACGGTCTCGATTTCGACCTTGCCGCGCATGACAACGGAGCCGCGCCCTTCCTTGTAAGCCGAACGAATTCCATCGCGGCCGAGGATGATGCCGCCGGTCGGGAAATCTGGGCCGGGCACGATCTTGATTAGATCGTCAATGGTGAGCGCCGGATTATCGATTAGCGCAATCGCGGCATCGATCACTTCGCCGAGATTGTGCGGTGGAATGTTGGTCGCCATGCCGACCGCGATACCGCCCGCGCCGTTGACCAGCAAATTCGGAAAACGCGCCGGCAATACCACCGGCTCTTTTTCGTTGCCGTCATAATTGTCCTGGAAGTCGACGGTGTCCTTGTCGATGTCGTCGATCAACGACATCGCCGGCTGCGCCAACCGGCATTCGGTATAACGCATGGCCGCCGGTGGATCGCCATCCACCGAACCGAAATTGCCCTGCCCGTCGATCAACATCAGGCGCATGGAGAAATCCTGCGCCATGCGCACCAACGCATCGTAGATCGCCTGATCACCGTGCGGGTGATATTTGCCCATCACGTCGCCGACGACGCGCGCTGATTTGACGTATTTCTTGTCGGGCGTGTGACCCTGTTCGTGCATCGAGTGAAGAATTCTGCGATGCACCGGCTTGAGGCCGTCGCGCACGTCCGGCAACGCACGCGACACGATCACGCTCATGGCGTAATCGAGATAGCTGCGCTTCATTTCCTCGGTGATCGAAACCGGGCGCACATCGGAAGGTGTTGCGTCCCCCGATTTCGGAGGTTCGGTGTCGGCCAAGGCGACGTCCTGCGTGGAGTTTTTGCTGCGATTTTTTTAACTGATTCAGGGTTGCTTGGCCACCCGAAAGACACGCGTATACAGGTTAATATCCTCATTTGATTCAATATGTTATGGGACGTCGGCGGGGCACGTCGGCATGCTATTTTCGCGCACAAAAATGCCTTCAAATCGGCTCCGCCAGCACCACGTTTGCGCCGCTTACGCGGGTCGAGCAAACGCTGTGATACGGTGAGCGGTATTCATGCCGATCGAGTTTTTGATCTCCGCCTTTGTCACCTTGGCCGTCGTGGTCGATCCCATCGGCCTCGTGCCTTCGTATCTGGCGGTCACTCAGGGCCTACCCAAGAGCGCCCGGCGCAGCGTTGCATGGCGCGCCGCGCTGATTGCGGGGCTCATCCTCGCCGGCAGCGCGCTGATCGGGGACTGGTTATTGCGCACGCTGTCGATCGGCTTGCCGGCGTTCCGTATCGCGGGCGGATTGCTGCTGTTTTCAATCGCTTCGGAAATGGTCTTTGGTGTGCGTATCGAGCGGCAGTCGCGCCAGGCCGAGGAAGCGATCGAAGAGCACGTTCGCAATGTTGCGGCCTTCCCGCTCGCTATTCCGCTGATGGCCGGCCCGGGCGCGATCACTGCCACGGTGCTCCTCGCCGGCCGTAGCAATGGCGATCCGATGATGCTGGCCATCCTGCTTGCGGTTATCGCCGTCGTGCTCACGATCTGCATTGTCGTATTCACGCTCGCCGCTCGCATCGGCAAGCTGCTCGGCGTAACTGCCAACATCGTGATTTCGCGTTTGCTGGGCGTGCTGCTCGCAGCGCTCGCAGTACAATTCGTCATCGACGGCACGCGTCTCGCTTTGGCGGGATGACTTCGTGCGCACCGTTACTGATTTTCAAATATAAAATTGGTGTAATATTTTTCTTGCCGCTAGCCGGCGCCGCACGAATTTACTGGTCGGTAATCGAGAATCGATAGACAACGCGGCGGGGCGACGCTCATTCGCGGGAATGCATTTCCCGACAGGATTGGGTGTCATGACAATTTCTGCAATTTCATCAGCAGCTGCGTCGCCTGTTTCAAATTTTCAAGCGATCCGGCAGGCCTTCAGCCAGCTCACCAGTGCGTTGCAATCGAACGATACGGCGGGCGCACAAAGTGCCTTCGATACCTTGTCGTCTTCATCGCTGGCGCAGGGCACCGATGCGTTCGCACAGGCGATCCAGCAGATCGGCCAGGATTTAAAATCAGGCAATCTCGCCGATGCGCAAAAGGTGCTGCAGGCCCTGCAACAGCAGCAACAAGCGCACAGTCACCACCACCATCATGGCGGCGGCGGGGCGCAAGGCGTGTCGGACCCCTCGAACACATCCGCCGCGAACACCAGCGATCCGAACAGCGATGGCAATACCAGTAACGAGACCGTCATCAATATTCAGATCACTGTCTCGCCAGGTTCCGACAACACGATCGATATCAAGGCCTGACTGGGAACGGTCCGCCTCCGACGCTTTGTTCCGGTCATTCCCGCGCAAGCGGGACTCCAGAGTAACGAACCGTAGCGCTCATAATTTTGTACTAGGTCCCCGCTTTTGCCGGGACGAGCGGGTAGAGAGAGTGATGTAAGACTGGCGGCGTACCCGCTCAGAACGGAATCTCGTCGTCCATGTCGTCGCGCTTGCCTCCGGCGGCGCCCGCCATGGCCGGCTTGCGCTCGCGCGATGCCGTCGGACCAGCCGAACCGAAATCGCTGCTCTCTGCCCCTGCCCCGCCACCCCCACCCGCACGATCGAGCATCGTCAGCGCGGAGTTGAAGCCTTGCAGCACCACCTCGGTCGAGTAGCGGTCCTGCCCGTCTTTGTCCTGCCATTTGCGCGTCTGGAGTGCGCCCTCGAGATAGACTTTCGAGCCCTTTTTCAGGTACTGCTCGGCGATCTTGGCAAGACCTTCGCTGAAGATGACCACGCGATGCCATTCGGTCTTCTCGCGGCGCTCGCCGGTGTTTTTGTCGCGCCATGATTCCGAGGTCGCGACCCGCAAATTGACGATCGGCCGGCCGTCCTGTGTGCGGCGAACTTCCGGGTCGGCCCCAAGATTGCCCACGAGAATGACCTTGTTGACACTACCCGCCATGATGCTCTCCGCGTGGCGATATGCGCGTGCCGCTTCGAAAGAAGCCACAGGCGCCTCGCCGTTTGAGGGCGGCGTGCCGCGCGCGCCCAATGAAAACGAAACTCACCCTAGACCTCGGCCGGGGGGCGGCAAGCGCGTTTGCCCCTAATCCACAGGGCATGCAAAGCACCGATGCGCTCAATTGCGCCGATCTCCTTAAATCATCGTTCCTGTTATGTTCTAATCGCTTTTGACGGGATTTTCAACTGCTATCGCCGGCCTCAACATGCCAAAGCGCCCCGTTCGTGCTGCATGCCCTGTTAACAGGCCCAAATGGCGCCCATTTGTGGGTCCGGCGGCAGATTATTTTCGCGTCTCGGTCATGAAGACCTTTTGCGCGATTTGCCAACGGCCATCGATCTTCAGCAACGACAGCTGATCAGTGAAAAAGCGCGGTGGAATTGCACATTTGAGCTTCACGTAAGCCATTGTCGGACTGATGAGGTCAATTTTCAGCACTTCATCGTGGCGGGACAGGCCCTGCTTCTTGGGCGATGGTCTTGCCCGAACTTTGTCCAGCCATTTGTCACGGGGCGTAATAACCAGTTCTCCGTCTTCCGCGACACTCGTCAGCGCACTTGTCGGATGAAATACACTCGCAATCTTGTCGGCGTCACTCTCGTAAAGTCCGTCGAGGTAGGACTGGATTACGCCTTCAATAATATTGACATCGTCAGTTGCGGTCATGGCGGTCAGTTCCTCCGACGCTGATAGAAATCATGCGTCCGAAATGCGCTTCTCAAGTATGAGATATTGCGGGTACGATGGCGAAAGCAATCGAATAAAATTGAGCTGTTGACGCAGAAAACCTGATGGATCGTGTTCCGGCGCAGGCTGTTGTGCAAAACACGGTCGCGGTCAGCTGCCCACGGTTTTCGCTCTAGCGAAACCGCCCCGTTCTTCCTATGTTCCGTCGAGCCCGTTCGAGCGGCCCCGCCATTTGCGGGGCCGTGCGGATTACTTTGCCCTTGCAGGTCCAGGCGGTTCTATGGCCGAACGCAACAACAAGTCCGTCCGCGACGCCCGCCAGATCACGATCCGTGGCGCGCGCGAGCACAATCTCAAGAACGTCGACGTTGTCATTCCGCGTGACCAGCTGGTCGTTTTCACCGGCCTGTCCGGCTCGGGCAAATCCTCGCTCGCCTTCGACACCATCTATGCCGAGGGCCAGCGACGATATGTGGAGTCCCTCTCCGCTTACGCGCGTCAATTCCTCGAGATGATGCAGAAGCCGGACGTCGACCAGATCGACGGCCTCTCACCGGCAATCTCGATTGAACAGAAAACCACTTCGAAGAATCCGCGATCGACCGTCGGCACGGTCACCGAGATCTATGACTACATGCGCCTGTTGTGGGCACGCATCGGCGTGCCCTATTCGCCCGCGACCGGGCTGCCGATCGAAAGCCAGACGATTTCGCAAATGGTTGATCGCGTGCTGGCGCTACCGGAAGGCACACGCATTTACGTGCTCGCGCCGGTCGTTCGCGGCCGCAAGGGCGAATACAAGAAGGAGCTCGCCGATTTCCTGCGTAAGGGCTATCAGCGCGTGAAGATCGACGGCACCTTCTACGAAATCGGCGACGTCAAGCCACTCGACAAGAAGTTCACACACGACATCGACGTGGTGGTCGACCGGCTTGTGGTGCGCAACGACATCGGGACGCAACTCGCGGACTCACTCGAGCAATGCCTGAAGCTCGCGGACGGCCTGGCAGTGGTCGAGCTCGCCGACACCAAGGCCACTGGCGCGACCGCCAATCGCGGGCGCAACGCGAATGCCGAGCGCCTGATGTTCTCCGAAAAATTCGCTTGCCCGGTGTCCGGCTTCACCATTTCGGAAATCGAGCCGCGGCTGTTCTCATTCAACAACCCGTTCGGGGCCTGTCCGGAATGCGGCGGCCTCGGTGTGGAGCAACACATCGATGCCGATCTCGTCATTCCGGACCGAGAAGCCACGTTACGCAAAGGTGCTATCGCGCCCTGGGCGAAATCATCCTCGCCTTATTACATCCAGACGCTCGAAGCCCTGGCGAAACATTTTCGTTTCCCGCTCGACGGCAAATGGAAAGACCTCCCGAAGAAAACGCAGGACGCGATTCTCTACGGCTCTGGCGAGGACGAAATCAAATTTGTCTATGACGACGGCCTGCGCGGCTATACGACCAAGAAGCCATTCGAAGGCGTTATCACCAATCTCGAGCGCCGCTTCAAGGAAACCGAAAGCGAGTGGGCGCGCGAGGATTTGCAGAAATACTTCACCGACGTGCCCTGTGCCGCCTGCAAGGGTGCCCGCCTGAAACCGGAAGCGCTTTGCGTGAAAATCGCGACCAAAAACATCTCCGAGGTCGCGGAGCTCAGCGTCAAGCGTGCCGGTGAATGGTTCACGACGTTGCCCAAAGATCTCACTCCGAAGCAAAATGAAATCGCCGTACGCGTACTCAAGGAAATTCGCGAACGGCTCAAGTTCCTGGTCGATGTCGGGCTCGACTACCTCACGCTGTCGCGCGCATCCGGTACGCTCTCCGGCGGCGAAAGCCAGCGCATTCGCCTTGCGTCGCAAATCGGCTCGGGCCTTACCGGCGTATTGTATGTGCTGGACGAGCCGAGCATCGGCTTGCATCAGCGCGACAACGCGCGCCTGCTCGAAACGTTGAAGAGACTTCGCGATCTCGGCAATACGGTGATTGTCGTCGAACACGACGAAGATGCCATCCGTACCGCCGACCATGTACTCGACATTGGGCCCGGCGCCGGAATCCACGGTGGTCACATCGTCGCCGAAGGCCAGGTCGACGATCTCATCGACGCGCCCAAATCATGGACCGGCAAATATCTCTCCGGCGAATTGAGCGTACCGATCCCCGAGCGGCGCGCACCCAACAAACGGCGCACGCTGAAGGTCATCAACGCGCGCGGCAACAACCTGAAAAATATTACCGCAGAAATCCCGCTTGGCCTGTTCACCTGCGTCACCGGCGTGTCCGGCGGCGGCAAATCCACCCTGCTGGTCGACACGCTCTACAGTGCGGTCGCGCGTAAGCTCAACGGAGCTTCGCTCGCGCCGGCCCCACACGACCGCATTGAAGGGCTCGAACACATCGACAAGATCATCGATATCGATCAGTCGCCGATCGGCCGCACGCCGCGTTCGAATCCGGCGACCTATACGGGTGCCTTCACGCCGATCCGCGAATGGTTTGCCGGCCTGCCCGAGAGCAAAGCGCGCGGGTACGAGCCCGGCCGCTTCTCATTCAACGTCAAAGGCGGCCGCTGCGAGGCGTGCCAGGGCGATGGCGTCATCAAGATCGAGATGCATTTTTTGCCCGATGTCTACGTCACCTGCGACGTCTGCAAGGGTAAGCGCTACAATCGCGAGACGCTGGAGGTATTGTTCAAGGGCAAGTCGATCGCCGACGTGCTCGACATGACGGTGGAAGAGGCGCTGGAGTTCTTCAAGGCGGTGCCACGCGTGCGCGACGTGCTGGCGCTGCTCCACCGTGTCGGACTCGACTACATCCATGTCGGCCAGCAGGCCACGACGCTCTCTGGCGGCGAGGCGCAGCGGGTCAAGCTCGCCAAGGAGCTGAGCAAGCGCGCGACCGGCCGCACGCTTTATATTCTCGACGAGCCCACCACCGGCTTGCACTTCCACGACGTGGCGAAGCTGCTCGACGTGCTGCATGAGTTGGTCGAGCAAGGCAACACGAGTCGTCGTCATCGAGCACAATCTCGAAGTCATCAAGACCGCCGACTGGGTGATCGATCTCGGCCCCGAAGGCGGCGACGGCGGCGGCGAAATCGTCGCGAGCGGCACGCCGGAAGACATTGTGAAGTCAAAGCGCAGTTACACCGGGCAGTTTCTCGGGCCGGTGCTGACCCGCGCCGCACAAAAGCGAAAGAAGGGTGCGCAGGCAGCAGAGTAGAGCTAGCCGATAAATACAGTCAACCTGATACCTGTGCTATGCTCTCGGCATGCCCGCACTTAGCGCCGAACCCGACATCAATTCCATCTCCGGCGAGGTCCTCACCTCGCTTTCTACCCATAAACAAATCCCGATGTTCTCCTCGCGCCCCGGCGGGTTAACGCTCGACGACGCCTATCGCGTCACGCCCCTGCTCCGCGCTGCTTTCGAGGCGCGCGGCGAGAAAATCATCGGCCGCAAGATCGGCTTTCACCAACCGCGAAATGTGGAAGGTCTACGGCGCCAAGGCGCCGATCTGGGGCTATGCCACTGACCACACGACGCGCCCGCTCGCATCCGCGCCAGTGCAGCATGTCAAAGATTTCGCCGAGCCGCGCATCGAGCCGGAAATCATGTTCGGCCTGAAGGCTGCGCCATCGCCGGGGATCAGCGAAACCGCCCTGCTCGACTGCATCGAATGGGTCTCGCTCGGTTATGAGATCGTGCAGTCGATCTATCCCGGTTGGAAATTTGCGGCGGCCGATACGGTCGCCGCCAATGGCGTGCACGGCGCGTTGCTGGTCGGCGAGCGGCACGCGATCGCGCCGCGCAAGGCCGAGTGGCTGCGCGAACTTGCGACATTCAAAGCCGAGCTTTATTGCGACGGAAAGTTGAGCCAGCGCGGCGGTGGGGCGCTCGTGCTCGACAGTCCCCTTCTGGCGTTGCGCCATCTGGTCGAACTGCTGGCCAATGATCCGCACAATCCGCCGCTCGCCGCCGGTGAAATCATCACAACCGGAACGTTGACGCTCGCTATGCCGGTCAGCGCGGGCCAGACCTGGACAGCAAAAGTCTCAGGCATTCCGCTTGAAGAGATCAGCGTCAGATTTGAATAGGTGGCGCCGCGAAAAGCAGCGCTACCGCCCCGGCAGCGTATTCAGGCATTGCGCGAGGCTTATGTAGGAATCCCCCGCAGCTTTGAGGCAGGCCGTTCTGGCGTCGGCTGAAATATGATCCCAGGCTTTGTCGACGACTTCCTTGGTCGATTCCTCGCTCAACAGGCAAACCGCTTTGGCAATATCGCCCATGTTGCCGCCGCCATGGGTCTGGGCGAAATCGCCGCAAAAATGATCCGTGTTGAATTCCGGCGCCGCCGCGTGTGCGGCGCCGGAAAACACGATAACCACGGCGAGTGTCAAAATGCGTCTCATGTCAGCCCGCATTTTACAGCGCAGGCGTTTTCATTTTTTTCGCCGACTGACAAAAAATTGCGATAAATTGTCTGAATTGGCACGCGCCCGGGGGCGCCTTTCGCGCGAATGGGGTTTTGCAATGCGATCTTCACTGGCTTTCGTCTTTTTTTCTCGGCTTTCGTCACTTTGGTTTTGCTCGGCGGCAGTGCCGCCATGGCGCAAGCGGGAGCAACCCTGAGCAAGCGCGCGCTACTTCAGCAAGATCGCGTGGAATGCTCCAAACAGGTCACCCGGACACAGGCCAACCTCTTTTTGCAATGCATGATGAACCGGGAAGCCGCGCGAAAAGCAGCGGCCAAAGCTGAAGCCGCCGCTGCAAAAAAGAAGGCCGCTGACGAAAGAGCAGCCAAGCGGGAAAAAGCGGAACAGGACTGGAAGGCTTCGGAGAAGACCCGCGTGGAATTCAACGAAAAAAGGCTCGAGCTGGCCAAACAGACCGCCCTTAAACAAGCTGACTGCAAAAAACAGGCAACCGAGCAGAAACTCCATTTCCTGAAGCGGCACCGGTTTATCGAAGATTGTCTCGGCAAATAGGTGTTGGCCCAGGTTTGGGCCAGACCACGGCACAGAGCTGTGACCGAACCAAAAGGGCTCCTGCGGGTTCTCCGAAAGCGATGAACGGAGATTGAATCATGACTTTAAAGACAACCCTTGCAGCCATTACGGTGCTCTTGAGCGCGACCACCGTATCGCTGGCGCAAAGCATGCCGAATTACGGCCCCAACGCCCCATCGACCGGCGACAGCTTCGGCAAACCGCCGAGCGGAACCAGGCCTCCGGGCGTGACCCGCAACGGATACCGCGCCTATGCCTATCAGCGGCGCCACTATCACCGGCACTGGCACACGCGCCCGTACGAATAAGGAAGGTCGTGGCCTAGCCCACGTTCGATCGGCCGCGATCACCGCCGCCCGAGAAACCAGCTTATTGCCAGCAGCAGCACGCCGAGACCGCCGGACAACATGCCGTGCTTGGCGCGGATCCGCATCAGACCAGTCTCGTGGCCGGGAAAGAAACTCGGGAGCGAGTCCGCCGGCACCAGGAAATACATCGCAGCGACAATCAAAAGAACAACGCCGAGGATGGTCACGATGGCTTTCATGGGTCTTCCTCCCCTTTGCCTGTAAGCATAGCAAAACGGCGCGATTATTGTCCTCACCAGTGATGCACGGCATCCAGGACCATCATCATCGTGCCGAAAATGACGGCGACGTGCGAAGCGATCGACAGCGAGCTGACCAGTGTTGCTTTAAGGTGAGTTCTTTTCTTTTTGTGCCGATAGCGCATTCCACTTTGCCTCTCGCGCCATCATTGTCCATAAACGTCCTCTTGACAATATTCCTATAGGATAATATACCCATAGTTGTCCGTTCCGTGTCGGACGCGGACCGGTTTCGCGCTCCGTCTCCCGCAAATCTGCGTTATGCAAAACTTCAATTTGATTGAATCGCCTTCGCGGGTCTGCGGCGCTAGCATGCGCGCGGCTTGGGGGTCTTTGCGCATCAACACGAGGAGCAAGACCATGAGATACAAAATCGTTGCGGCGCTATTGCTTGCCGCATTGCCCGCCGCCGCATTCGCAATGGATGACCACATGGGCGTCCAACCAAGCGCCCTGAAATGGGGCCCGGCCCCTCCCGGCTTGCCGGCCGGCGCGCAAATCGCTGTCGTTGCCGGTGACCCCAGCAAAGATGGGCCCTACGTGGTCCGCGCCAAGCTGCCGTCGGGCTACAAAATCGCGCCACATACGCACCCGACCGACGAGAACGTCACGGTGTTGTCCGGCGCGTTCCACATCGCGATGGGCGACAAATTCGACCCGAAAAAAGGCGATGCGTTGAAAGCTGGCGGCTTCTTCAACGGACAAAAGGGCATGCCACATTACGGCTGGACGACAGCACCGACCGTGATCCAGATTCACGGGCTGGGGCCGTTCGCAATCACTTACGTCAATCCGGCCGACGACCCGCGCAACAAGACGTCGGAGAAATAACGTCACTGTCATGGCCGGGCTTGTCCCGGCCATCCACGCCTCTCTTGTTTCAAGACGTGGATGCCCGGCACAAGGCCGGGCATGACATATCCACCAGCACCGCAGAAAGAGAACCACATGCCGGGCGAGACTATCCAGATCCACGGACGCGCAGACAGCGATTTCGATTGTTACCTCGCGCTGCCGCAAACGGACGGGCCTGTTCCGGCGGTGGTGCTCGCCAGTGCGGTGCATGGCGTCGACAAGGACCTGCGTGACCTTGCCGATGAATTCGCAGCGCATGGATTCATTGCTGCGGCGCCCGACTTGTTCTGGCGGACAATTCCGGGGCCCGCTCACCCGCGCCGATGGCGAGCGCACCAAAGAACGCTCGCAACCCCGGCCGGAAAAAATCAAGACCGGCGAAGCGGACATCGCCGATACGCTCGCGGAGCTGCAGGAGTTGCCGCAATTCAACGGACGCGCGGCGGTGATGGGTTTTTGTTACGGCGGCCCCTACGCCATTCTCGGGCCGAAGCGTCTCGGCTTTGCCGCCGGAATTTCATGCCACGGCACGCGCATGCAGGATTATATCGGTGAACTCGAGGGCATTGTCGCGCCGGTCTGCATCATCTGGGGCGATGAAGACAATCAGGCCCCACCGGAGGTGCTCGAGGCATTTCGCGCGGTGCCGCCGCGCATGAAAAATGTTGAGCTGCACATTTTTCCGGGCGTCAAACACGCCTACATGATGCCAGATGCCGGCGCCGCTTTCAGCGCGGAGACACGCGCGTTTTCCATGACGCGCGCCCTCGCCATCCTCAATGATCTGCGTGGTGGCGGCGAGCGGTTGCAGAAGGCGTCGTAGTCATACGTACCTCTCCGTAATCCCCGGCCTTGTGCCGGGCATCCACGTCTTGTGGCGTTGCAAGTTTCAGAGGCGTGGATGGCGTCGGAAGTCGGGGTAGCCCGACTCCCGCAAAGTGGCGAGATGCAAGTCAGGTATACCCGATTTGCGGGGACGAGCCCGGCCATGACGGAAAAAGAGCACGCCGCCTTTGCAGCCAACTCCTTGTCCTTCGCTTCGGCCCGTTGCGCTGCCGGCCGCGCCGCAATGCGCGCGGCGTAATCGGTAAACTCCTTACGCTCGGGGATCATCTTGAACATCATGCCCCAGCGAATGTTCGCACCGATGACGACATCGGCGGCGGTGAATTGATCGCCCATCAGCCAGGGGCCCTTCTCAACGGCTTTGGCCAATCACGTTCATCGTCGTGTCAAAATCGCCATAGCCGAGCATTGCGCGGCGCGCATCTTCTTTGCGCGGAGCGGCGCGGTCGATCACCGCAAACTCCAGGCAGCCCGGCCCGAAAAACAGCCATTTCAGGTAAACGCCACGTCGCGGCGTCCCGATCGGCACATTGAGTTTCTTGTCAGGAAATTCGTCGGCGAGATACGTGCAGATCGCCGCCAGTTCGGTGATCACCGTGTCGCCGTGTTTGAGCGCGGGAACCTTGCCCATGGGATTGATGGCGAGGTATTCCGGCTTCATATTTTCGCCTGCGCTGAGCGTGATCAGTTTAAGGTCGTAGGGCTGGCCGATTTCCTCCAGCATCCATAGAGCAACCGAGGAGCGCGACGGCGAAGCGTGATAGAGCGTCAGATTGGGCATAGCATCACCTTGTAAAATTTGGGGTGGGAACCGATTTACGCGTAGATCAGGATTGTGCAAAGACCGTGACAATGGCCAGTAACGTTCGCGACAACACGCAACGCCACCGCTTCGAACTCGACGCCGACGGGCATGTTGCTTTTTCCAATTACAAGCGGGTGGATGGCGTGCTCACGATCATGCACACCGAAGTCCCAAAAGTGCTCGAAGGCCATGGAATCGGTTCCGCGCTCATCCGCGGCGTCCTCGACACCGCCCGCGCTTTGGGACTGAAAGTTGTTCCCATCTGCCCGTTCGTGAAGTCCTTTATGGACCGCCACCCGGAATATGACGATTTGCGGCAATAAGCCCCCGCCCCGGCCCCCGGTGGCCCGCGAAACCGACAAGTTTCCATCCTCACCTAACGCAATATTTACCGCCCGATCAGACATTTAGCCCGGTAGCGACACGCCTTTGGGCTGTCGCGACAGGAGGTCTCGTTGGATTTTACGCCTGGCATTGCGTTTATCTTCGGCCAGATCGGCAAGTTGCTGTTCTCGCTCGGCTCGCATTTTTCTCTAACGTCACTTGCGGCAGCGTTCCTGATCGCCGCCTTATATTTCGTCTGGCGACGCGTGAAACGCGGCAGGCGCGTTCGCGTCAAAACGATTTTTCGCGCGCTTTTTCCCAAACGCATTTTGCGTAGCCGTTCGAACCAGGCCGACATCGGTTATTTGATCTTCAATGTCTTTGTGTTCGGCGTGATGTTCGGATGGGCTATTCTTTCGTATCAGTTCATCTCGAACGGCATCATCTCGGGACTGGTCGCAGTATTTGGGCCAGTTTCGCCATCGACATTGCCGGCCTATGTGACGCGATCGGTTGTCACCGTGATGCTGTTTCTCGCTTATGAACTCGGCTACTGGTTCAATCATTGGCTCAGCCACAAAGTTCCCGTGCTGTGGGAATTCCACAAAGTGCACCACAACGCGGAAGTGCTGACCCCGCTCACGAATTTCCGCGTACATCCGGTCTACACTTGGATCTTCACCAATATTCTGGCTTTCTCTGCTGCCGTCGCGAACGGCATTGGCAACTACATGTTCGGCGTGACGGCGTTTCAATATGCGTTGTCGGATACCAACATCATCCTCGTGTTGTTCATCCACGCTTACGTGCATCTGCAACATTCCCATATGTGGATTTCCTTCCGCGGTGTGCTCGGGCGCATTTTCGTGAGCCCGGCTCATCATCAAGTGCATCATTCGTCAAATCCGAAGCACTTCAACAAGAACTACGGTTCGTGCCTTGCGCGTTTGGGACTGGATATTCGGCACACTTTACGTCCCGGGCAAAGAGCGTGAGCCGCTCACGTTCGGGTTTGGCGATCATCCGGACGCGCACACAATGAAGGCCGAGCTCGTCGATCCGCTCATTAATGCGGCCGGCCATCTCAGGCCGCTGTTGCCAAAACGCGCTGCGGATATCCCCGTAGTTTCCGTTACAGAGCGTAAGCAGGCTTAGCTAATACTTTGAAGCCGATTCTATTCGGCCGCCACCGCGCGTGGTCGCAGCTCACGGCTTTTCCAACGCGACATTGCCGCGTCTATCCCAACAACCGCAAGACCGGCGGCAAGGACCTGCCAACCCGGCCTGATGCCCGCATCAAAATCAAATATCGTCCCGATCACGCGCAGCGGAGAAACGTGAAACGCGAATGCGATGCCAATGGCCTCACCGGCAAACGTAACGGCGGAAACCGCAACAGAGAGCGTAAGCAGGCTCAGCGTGGACAGCTCGCTTTTATCTTGCCACCACGCGAACAGCCGATAAGCCGCCAACCAGAGAAACAAGCTCGCGGCGAATGTTGGCACCGTCACATCGGCTTTGGTCTGCTGGAAATAGTGGACGAGGGCGAAAAGTGCGATAACGTAGATGATCTGATGAAGGCGCCGCCATCGCATGCCGCCAAGCCGGCGCACCATGCCGTCGGTCGAGGTCGCGGCCAAAGCCGCGAGCCCAAGCCACGCGATCGCACCGATGATCAAGTAAACGCGGTGCGTAATTTCATGGAAGGCTTTGGCAAAACTGTAGCTTTGATCGGCAAAAAACAACGTGAGATGGGCTGCGATATAGCAGAATGTCCCTACTCCCAGCATTCGCCGCACGTCGATGAAATTGCCGTAACGAAAAATGCGCCGGAATGGCGTTACCGCAAGCGTCAAACCCAAAAATACCAGCGCCCAGAATCCAGCGCGGTGAATCAATTCATTGAGTGGACGCGCGCTATGCGCAATGTCGCCGGCCTGAAACATCGCTTTGGCGAGCGGCGCAAACAGCAATGCCAGGACTGCGATCCGCAGCGGCGATACCCGCCCTCGCCGGTCGCGCCAAAGGTGCCAGCCCTTCACCATTGTGAATTTTTTCGCCGCGCGCACAAAGAAAACAAACATCATCGGTGTTCCATTTTCGGCAATTTGGGCTATCACGATTTACCCAATTCCGTTAATTGCATGACAGACATACCGCGCCGCACAATTTACACACATAAATTGTGGGTTCGTGCTAATCGTTTTAAAGTTCGTTCAATTCGTTACAACTAATCAAAAGCTTGCGTGAAAACAAAGTCGCCGCAACAAAACAGCTTCGGGCGGTCGGCTCGTACGGGAGACGAAGGAGGAGCGGTTAAAACGCCACTGTAACGCTGCGCCGGAGGGTTTTCATGGAGGCCACCGATGTTGCGAACTTTGGGACGCTTGCTGCTTGTCTTGATACCTGCGCTCTTCGTTGCCACCACTGCACTGGCGCATGATAGCTGGGTCAATCGTGGAGCCTTTAAAAATGGCGCCGGCGAATGGTGCTGCGGCGACTACGATTGCAAAAGCTATATGCGGACCTCATCAACAGCGAGCGGCTGGATGATTGACGGCGAACTGGTGCCCTTCGATGAAGCAATGCCTATTGCGCCGCCCGATGGCCAGCTCACGATATGCCGGCGCCCCGATGGAACGCGGCGCTGCGTTTTTGGTTTGAAGCCCGGCTTATAGAGAGAAGTCCGGCATATAGAGTAATAGCAGTTTCAATAAGCACCATATGCGCGCCATGTCTCGGGCGCGCATTCGCGTTTATCGATTCAAATTCGCGGGAGCGGACGACCGCCTGCATCCTTTGACGGCACCTTCACCCAGGCTGCTCCGTCGAGGACAACCTCTCCACCCACCGAACATGTACATGTCAGCCGTGCCCGGATACTTCTCGGGCACAAGCTCGGCGACAGCCACATTCACATCCACTGTGTCTCCGATTTTAACCGGAGCACGAAAATTTGAGAGTTTGCGAAATGTAAACGGCGCCCGGGCCTGGAAGTCGCGTGCCAAGCACCGCGGAAATAAGGCTCGCGGTATAAAGGCCATGGGCGATGCGCGTGCCAAATGGTGTCTTCGCGGCAAAATGCTCGGAAAGATGGATCGGATTGCGGTCCCCTGTGACCTCGGCAAAGCCGACCACATCCGAGGAGTTGATGACCTTTTTAAAGGGTCTCGGTCATTCCGACCGAGAGATCTTCGAAATAAAGCATTTGGAGCGGCAACATTTTCACGTCCAGAGAGTTATTGCAGCGGCGGATCGACTAGGACGGTGTTCACATGGACATGGTTCGCGGGCGACACGCTATTTGAATCCACTGGACGCCATTCGTGTCATGCTTCTCATTCGTCTCGCCATCAGCATCTTTGCATTAACGCTGCTCGGGTTGGCGTTTTCCCTGAGTTCGGCACAAAGCCAGCAAGAAATCCAATCGCCAGACGTAACGATATTCAGCCATCATTAGGCGAGATCCGACAGATCAGCCAGAGGCCGCCGATCAGCAGCACATTGATGAATGCGAGCGCCGTCAATACGGCGATGGTCGCATTGGTGCCACTGGTTTCAATAAAGAGTGCGCCAGCCGACGGCGCGAGTGCCTGAACGATCAAGCTCGGAAACGCAAGTTTTCCCATAAGCCGCGGGAATCGGACCGGGCCAAAGAGCGCGAGAGGCAATGTCCCGCGCCCGATCCACGAGATGCCGTAGCCGGCACCATAAAGCAAAATGACAAGAACCAGAGCCGGCGCAGCGGTGAGCAACAACAGCAAACCGACCGCCATCAGTGTGCAAGATGCGATCATGGTCCAGATCGGGTGATAGCGGTTGCCGAATATTCGTTCGACGATTCGCGCGCCGACTTGTGCCGGGCCGAAAATAGTACCCAGACTAACCGCCAGCGCGAAGTCGACGCCCCTCGCCTGCAGGAAAATCAACAGATGCACCACAACGATCGAGCCGACGCCGGCGGCGATGGACAGAACTAGCGCGAGCAATGCGAAGATGGTCGTCTCATTTTCAATAGGCGGCGTTTCGCGAGGAACGCTTGGCGCGTCACCGATACTCTGAGAGTCTACTTTTTTCGGTGCGCGAAGCACCGCCATTTGTAGCGGCAATGCGATGAAGAGATGCAGCGCCGCATAGATGAAGCAAGCGCTCCGCCAACCAACATGATCGATCATGAATGCGCTTAGTGGCCAGCAGATCGTGCTGGCGAAACCGCCGAACAAGGTGAGATTGGTGATGGGGCCGCGCGCCTCGCTGCCGTACATACGGCCGAGCGCGGCAAATACGGCATCATAGAGCCCGGTACCCATTCCAATCCCGATCAGCACCCAGGCGAAAAGGTAAACCGGCAGCGCGGGCGCGAGGCCTACGCCGATCAAGCCAGCCGCATAGAATGATGAACTTGCAAGCAGAACGGGCCGTCCGCCGCGAGCCCCGATGATGCGGCCAACTTGCGGCGAAATCAGCCCGGCCGTCAGCAGACCGATAGACGTACCGCCGACCACAAAGCCTAACGACCAACCCGTTTCAGCGACAATCGGGGTGGCGAAAACCGCCGGAAAATAAAAGGAGGTTCCCCAGGCCAGAATCTGCGCGATGCCCAGCGCGGTGATAACGACGCGACGGTCTGGCAGATTCGGCTCTGTTACCAATTCCAAAGTTCGCGGTCCTTAGCCGGCCGAATCCATGCCTTTGGATTTGAGAACCGCAGCGGCTTCAGGGCTTGAAAACGTTTTGATCAGCGCTTGCGCGGCATCCTTGTTTTGCGCCGAAGCACTCAAACCCGCCGCATAGGTGGTGGTAGTTCTGGATTTCTTTCGGAAACGGGCCCACCAGCGCAACGCCCTTCACAGGCACGATTTCGCTGATCTGATGTAAGCCAAGTTCAGCTTCTCCGCTGGCGATAAGTTCGGCGACGTAGCCACCCTTCTTAAGTTTTGCCTTCGGTCGAATTTGATCGGCAATGCCAAGCCGCTCGAGCAATTTGTCGATGTATATCCCGCTGGAACCACCGCTGGCGGGGTCGATGTAAGCGACCGTTTTGGCTGCGAGCAACGCGCTCTTGAACGCCTCAACGGTACTTATATCAGGCTTGGGCGCGCCCTCTTTCACGACGACACCAATGCCGACGCTGGCAAGATTGACGCGGCTATCAGTAGCAATCTTGCCGGCGGCAGCGAGTTCGTCGATGACTGCCGGAGTGATGATCGCGACATCGAAGGCCTCACCGCTTTCGATCCGCTTCTTCAAGCCTCCAGCAGTGTCGTTGTCGACGATGACTTTGTTGCCAGTCTGCTTTTCAAAATCAGGGACAAGAGCGAGCACGACCTGCTTGAACGCGCCAGCCGTCAGCACCTTGATCTCCACGGCTGAGGCTGGGGAATGGCCGCTGAAGGCGAGTACGAGCCCAATCGCTAGGGCGCGCGAGATATGCGAATTCATGGGTCGTTTCTCCCGCTTATGATCGCCCAATCTACACGATCTATATCGATTCAGCTCGCTAAAGCGGCCATTTTGCATTGCCACAATAGAATAAGCTCGGATTCGCTGCGAGACCCCGCAAAAACCAAATTTTCTGTTGATTCGCAGGCGTTTTAGCTATGCGTTTTCGGATTAGCTGCAGCGCAACATTATTGCTTTTCATTCCGCGGAACATCCCTATTTTCACCTCGAAATCGTAGCCCGGCACCGGCCGGACCTAAAAGAAAGAAGGACACCATGTTTGCTGCAATCGTCCGCTTTATCCAGGAGTGGAAGCGTTACAATCAAAGCCTGAGCGAGCTTTCGCGCCTGGGTGATCGCGAGCTTGCCGATATCGGCATCAGCCGGTCAGATATAGCGCGGGTCGCCTGGACTGCCGCTCACCGCGATTAATTTCAATCGCGCCAGATGCTAAGCCGAATAACGCCCGCGGCTCGCCGCGGGCGTTTCGCTTTTTGTCGCGAGGAGACGGCTCTAGTTCAGCGTCTTCCAGAGCGCCAATGGCATAATTTCAGGCGCTCGTCCGTAACCCACGGTCCAGGCATCGATCGACCATTTCGTGCCATTGGGCTTTTCGACGAGTACGGCCGTGGCGTGTGGCGGCCGTCCATCGACCATAAATCCACGCGCCTCGGGAATGTCGACGTCGTGATAGCGCAACAGTTTGAGCTGATCGAGCACTAACAAAAGGCTCGTGGTATTTCGGCTGGAGTCGATGCAATCAAATTGCTGGGTATCGAACATGTACTTCATGCCGGCGCGCGCCACATGATTTTTTGTACCGGCCACAGGGGCCATGCGCCGGTCGAACCACGCACCCGCTGCTGCAACCGCCTTACGCTCCGCCGCCGGAGACGCCCACCCCTGCGCCAAAATGTGCGCAAGCTGTGCGCGATCGCCGACGGTCAGGTCTACCTCAGCCCGGTACTTACAGCCAAAGCCGTGACAAACAAAAATGATATTCGGCGTCGGCGGCGATACCGAAAATCCACCGAAAGCCGCATCGACGACATCGGGCATTGTCGCGGCGTCAGCAACAAACGTCGTCGCCACGACGCCGACAAAAGTAACGGCAGCCCGAAACCACAAATCCAAACGCATCCGGAACCCCTTACAGCCATTGCAGATTGGCATCCGCCGGCTTAAGGATCATTAAATGACATCCGGCCATTTTCATGACGTGCATATCGTAGGCGGTGGTCTCGCCGGTTCTGAGGCGGCCTGGCAAATTGCGCAAGCCGGCGTCCCTGTTGTCCTGCACGAAATGCGACCGCTGCGAGCAACGCCGGTGCATAAAACCGACGGCTATGCGGAGCTGGTTTGCTCAAACTCATTCCGCTCCGATGATCGCGAACACAATGCGGTCGGCGTTCTGCATGAGGAAATGCGTCGGCTTGGCTCGCTGGTCATGCGCGCTGCCGACACAAACCAAGTGCCGGCAGGCGGGGCGCTCGCGGTCGACCGGGATGGATTCTCTGCCGCTGTTTCCGCTGCGCTGTCGGCTCATCCATTGATCACGCTTGAGCGCGGCGAAATCAGCTTGCCGCCGGAACATTGGGATAGCGTCATCATCGCCACCGGACCGCTGACGTCTCCTGACCTTAGCGCAACCATCGCAAAGCTAACCGGCGAGGAACACCTGGCTTTTTTCGATGCCATTGCGCCAATCGTTCACCGCGACAGTATCGATCTCGAGCAAGCGTGGTTCCAATCGCGATACGACAAGGCCGGCCCGGGCGGCTCGGGCGCCGACTACATCAATTGTCCCCTCTCGCGCGATCAATACGACGCATTCATCGCTGCATTGCTCGCGGGCGACAAAACCAGCTTTCACGACTGGGAAACGTCCACGCCCTATTTTGACGGCTGCCTGCCGATCGAAGTGATGGCCGAGCGCGGGCCGGAAACACTCCGGCACGGCCCAATGAAACCCTTCGGCCTGACTAACCCGCACACGTCCGGCGTAAAACCCTATGCGGTCGTACAGCTGCGCCAAGACAACAAGCTTGGCACTCTGTTCAACATGGTGGGCTTCCAGACGAAGCTCAAACACGCCGAACAGGTGCGTATTTTCCGGACCATCCCCGGTTTGCAAAATGCGGAATTCGCGCGGCTTGGCGGGCTCCATCGCAATACGTTCCTGAATTCGCCAAAGCAGCTTGATGAAACGTTGCGCCTGAAGGCGAATAAACGGTGGCGCTTCGCCGGTCAGATTACCGGGTGCGAAGGGTACGTGGAGTCTGCGGCGGTCGGTCTGCTTGCCGGGCGTTTTGCCGCCGCCGAACGCCGCGGTGACGAGTTCTCATTGCCACCTGCAACGACCGCACATGGCGCACTGCTTGCGCACATCACGGGCGGCCATATCGAAACGATCGATGCCGGGCCCTCCTCTTTCCAGCCCATGAATGTGAATTTTGGCCTGTTTCCGCCGCTTGCCGAGCAGCCAGCTTTTGACCGCAGCAGTAAATTAGGACGCAGCACCGCCAAGGCGTTCGCGCGCAAGAGCGCACTCACCCAGCGCGCACTTGCCGATCTCGATCGCTGGATCGCCGGCGAACCTCCGGCCGTCGCGGCGGAGTAGCCACTACTTTCCAATTCTTTGTGGCGATCTGGCCGCGCGCCAAATTCGCCATTGCCGGCGCCAGGGTGCTATTTCCGGGGGACGGAATGGATCATAGTCGGGTCGTTCCATAGCGAACAACCAAAGCCGCAAAGGCGCCAACGGCAAAAAGGCAGCCTGAGCCCTCGTTGGAATTACGCCAATTGTTTCGCCAATACGGCTGAGATGACGCCGCGCGCGCAAGCGAAACTCAGCGAGCACTGCGCGCAACTCGGCCGTCGCATGCATGGCGAAAATGTCTTCGGCCGCCGCACCGTAATGCCGAAGCAGTTCCAGCGGCAAATAAAGCTGATGGCGAGCGGAGTGACGCGGAAGTAAGGCCAGCAAATTGGCAATCGTTTGCACCGACCCCGCCTCTGCGGCAAGCGGGGCAACGGCCGGTCCAATCTCACCGTCAAGAATGTGCGCCGCCGTAGCGAAAATCGTCCCGTCAGTTTTTGACGTGTAAGATTGTAGCTCGGCAACACTTGCCATCGGGTCATTGTAAATATCAAAGCGATGCGCCTCGATCAGTTCGACCAGCCGTTCACGCGATAAGCTGTGTCGCCCAATCGTATCCAATAACGCCGCCGCGACAGGATTCGCGGCAGCCTCGCCGCTTCGCTCGCCGAGTAGCACCTCACGCCACCATTGCAGTCGAATTTCTCCCGGAATGGGCTCGCGCGCCAAATCGCGGATGTGCGCAATCTCTGCACCAAAAGCGTAAAGCGCAAACAAAGCCCCGCGTATCTCCTCGGGAGCAAACAGCGTGGCCAGGTACCGGTCATGATCGCCCTCGCGTACCAAAC
This sequence comes from uncultured Alphaproteobacteria bacterium, assembly GCA_963743405.1. Classification (GTDB taxonomy): domain Bacteria; phylum Pseudomonadota; class Alphaproteobacteria; order Rhizobiales; family Xanthobacteraceae; genus Pseudolabrys. The sequence continues at coordinate 119,240 of CAVUPX010000013.1, forward strand.
CGGCGCAATGTTCGAAATGATCCTGCATTGGAACAGTCTAGGTTGAACTAGGCGACTGCTATTAAGCCGGCGCCCACGCGCCGGTTTTCTGCGAGAAGAATATTAAAGGTACGCACAGCCGCACCGGTCGGCATGGAATCAACACGCAGAGACACCTCCCGAAACCGCATCCGCAAATGCTCAGGAAGGGGCCAAGGGTCGCCACCTGTGCCGATAAGAAAAAAATCGAGATTTCCGGCACGATCAAATGCCGCAGCCAAAGATTCCGCGGTCAGCCCGGCGACGTTCGTGACAGGCCACGCCCATATACCGTCGGGAAAACAGAGCAGCGAGCCGCGGTGCGACATCCCCTCAAATCGAAATCCGCCGTCGCCATACGCATCGATAAGCGCAGCACGCGGAAGATGGGGGGCTTCGGCGCTCCCGCCGATCACGATCTACTTGTCCCGGTCCGGTGCGCTCAGGGAGTCGCGCCCGGTTCCGACACCGAGATAAATCAGGATTGGTGAGGCGATGAACACCGACGTATAGGTGCCCACCAACACGACGCCGAACATCATCGTCGCCGTAAAGCTGTGGATCGCCTGCCCGCCGAATAACAACAACGCGAGCAACGCAAGTGACACTGTCACGTGGGTAATCACCGATCGCGACAGGGTCTGGTTCACCGAGGCGTTCAACAATTCCGGCATTGGAAGCTTGCGGTACCGCCGCAACATTTCTCGAATACGATCGTAAATCACGACCGTGTCGTTGAGCGAATAACCCAAAATCGTCAACAGCGCGGCGATGCTGGTCAGGTCAAAGTCGATTTGTGTGATCGACATGAAGCCGATCGTGAGCACGATGTCGTGCACGTTTGCGATCATCGCGCCGAGCGCGAATTGCCACTCAAAGCGGAACCAAAGATAAATCAGGATTGAAAAGATCGCGAGCATCAGCCCGACCACGCCGTAGGAAAGCAGCTCGCCTGACACACGCGGTCCAACGACTTCTACGCGGCGGTAGTCGACCTCGTCTCCCAGTGCACCGCGGACTTTGGTGACCGCCTGCTGTTGTGCCACCTCTCCGCCGGGCTGCTCCGCGATCCGGATCAACACGTCGTTCGGCGCGCCAAACTGTTGCAACTGAACTTCGCCGAGGCCGAGCGAGCTAAGTGCCGCACGCATTTTCGCAAGATCCGCAGCCCCCGACTTCGCCTGAACTTCGATCAGCGTGCCGCCTTTGAAGTCGATGCCAAAATTCAGCCCGTGAAAGAAATAGAGCGAAATTGCCAAAATCGACAGAAGCGCCGACACCGGAAAACTGATGCGCCGAAAGCGCATGAAGTCGAATTTGGTGTCATCAGGGACTATACGTAGCAGGCGCACAGCACGGCCTCCTAAATCGGGACACGTTGCGGGCGCCGCCAGCGCACCCAATAGGCCACGATCAGCCGGGTCAGGGTGAAGGCGGTGAACACAGTTGTAATAATGCCGATGCCGAGCGTTACAGCAAAGCCGCGGACCGGGCCGGTTCCAATATAGAACAGCACAGCGGCCGCAATGAACGTCGTGATGTTGGAGTCCAGAATAGTGGCGAGTGCGCGACTGAATCCCGCATCGATAGCGTTGATCGGCGTCCGACCGCCGCGAACCTCTTCCCGGATACGTTCATAAATCAGCACGTTCGAGTTGACCGCGATTCCGACCGTGAGAACGATGCCGGCGATGCCCGGTAGTGTAAGCGTTGCGTTGAGGAGAGACAGCACGCCGAAAATCATGGCCACGTTGATCGCCACCGCAATATTGGCGAAAAGCCCGAACAGTCCGTAGGTGAGCACCATGAATATGATCACCATTGCGGCGCCGACATACGATGAAATTTTGCCTTTCGCGATCGAGTCCTGCCCAAGCCCAGGACCAACGGTTCGCTCTTCGATAATCGTGAGCGGCGCCGGCAAGGCACCGGCCCTGAGCAAAATGGCGAGATCGTTCGCGCTTTCCACGGTAAAACTGCCCGAAATCTGGCCGGAGCCGCCGAGGATCGGCTCGCGAATAACCGGCGCCGATATCACCTGGTTGTCGAGGATAATCGCAAACGGCTTGCCGACGTTCTCTTGCGTCACCTGCGCAAACTTGCGTGCGCCGGACGTGTTAAATCGGAATGAAACGATCGGTTCGCTGGTGCGCTGATCAAATCCCGGCTGCGCATCTGTCAGATCGCCGCCGGAAACAAGTATCCGCTTTTCAACGAGATACGGAGTTTTCGGCTGCGTAGTGCTGTAAAGAATCTCGTCGTCCGGAGGCACTCGCCCTTGCGCGGCCTGCTCTGCCGGCATCGAAACGTCGACCATGCGGAAATCGAGTTTGGCGGTCTTGCCAAGCAGCTCTTTCAACCGCGTCGGGTCCTGCAGGCCCGGGACCTGCACCAGAATACGATCCGTGCCCTGACGCTGGATCAGCGGCTCGACCGTGCCGAGCTCGTTCACGCGCCGCTCGATGATCTGAATTGATTGTTCGACCGACTGGCGCACCCGCTCAATGAGTGCGGGATCGGTAACAGTCAACCGAACCAGGTTGCCCGCCTCGGTGGTTATGTCGAGGCTACGCTGGCCGGTGCTGCTGCCCAGAATGCCGCCGAGCGGTTGCGATAATTCCCGTAGCTTGTCGACGGCCTGATCGAAATTGCTGCCCTCGCGAATACGCACTTCCACCGTGTTGCCGCGAACGACGAGGCCAGTATAGCCGACCCTCGCATCTCGCAGCACCCGACGCACATCATCGCGGAGTGACTCCAATTTCTCTTTGCGTACCGCGTTGGTGTCGACTTCAAGCAGGATGTGCGAGCCGCCTTGCAAATCGAGGCCCAACACAACATGCCGCTGTGCCCATTTCGGCCAGCTCTGGACCATTTTTTCAGGCAAGAAATTGGGAACGGCAAACAGACAGACGACGAATGCCGTAAGCACAATCGCCGTCGCCTTCCACCGCGTGAAATAAAGCATGACGTCCCGACTTGCGGCTTAAAGGCAAAGGCCGCCGGCTTCAGCCGGCCGCAGCCTCTTCCTTGACAGGTTCACCCTTGGCGCGGACGTCGCTTACCATCTGCCGCATTTGGCGAATGCGCACGTCGTCCGCAATCTCTATTTCGAGTTGGTCGTCGTCGATTACCTTGGTTACCTTGCCGATAAGGCCGCCATTCGTAATGACCGTGTCGCCCCGCCGTACGTTCTTGACCATTTCCTGATGCTGCTTCACGCGCTTTTGCTGCGGACGCAGGATGAGAAAATACATGATGACAAAAATCAACGCGAACGGCAGCAGCGACACCAGCATGCCGCCATCGCCGCCTGCCCCGCCGCCGAACAGAGACCCTAAAGACCCTTGCGCAAACGCAGGCGTTACGAACATCGAAGCTTGTTCCTTGCTTGGTTTCCCGGGAGGCGCTTGAATTTCGCGCGGACTATAGCGGCCGCCCGCCCAATTGCAACGCCACTCCGGCCGCGAAAACAAGCCATTTTCGGCCATTTCCCTGCCAGACCGCTTGCGGGGGCAACGGGGCCCCGCTAAGAGCAGCGCGATTGCGGAAACTCCCAATGGCCAAATCGAAGTCTAAATTGCCGCGACGTTCCAAGACCAAAGCGGGCGTCAGTCCTGCTGCCAAAAGCGATGTGCTTGAACGCATCGCCAGCGCACTTGAGCGGCTGGCACCCCAGCGCACAAGGCTACCGGATCTCAGCACAGCCGATGCCTTCGTGTGGTATCCGGACGGACGGCTGGCGCCGGTTGCGCACGTCAACCGCGTCGAGATGTCGCTGCTCAAAGGCATCGATCGCGTCCGCGACGTTCTGGTGGAAAACACCGAGCGCTTCGCAAAGGGTCTACCGGCTAACAACGCACTGCTCTGGGGTGCTCGCGGCATGGGTAAGTCTTCGCTGGTGAAGGCTGCGCATGCCGCCGTGAATGCCGCTTTCGCGCGCAAGAGCAAAAACGGACCGCTCAAGCTGATCGAGATCCACCGCGAAGACATCGACAGTCTCCCGGCGCTGATGGCGCTGACCCGCGGTTCTTCCTTTCGTTTTATCGTTTTCTGCGATGATTTATCGTTTGACGCCGAAGATACCACCTACAAGTCTCTTAAAGCAGTACTTGAAGGCGGCATCGAAGGTCGGCCCGATAACGTTATTTTTTACGCCACGTCGAATCGCCGTCACTTGATGTCGCGCGACATGATGGAAAACGAACGATCAACCGCAATAAATCCCGGCGAGACGGTTGAAGAAAAAGTGTCCCTGTCTGACCGGTTTGGGCTGTGGCTTGGTTTTCACCGCTGCAGCCAAGATGAGTACCTTGCGATGGTCGACGGTTATGTTTCGCACTTCAACATTCCCGCGCAGGGTGAAGATTTGCACCGCGAAGCACTGGAATGGTCGACAACGCGCGGCTCGCGCTCAGGCCGCGTGGCCTGGCAATTTGTGCAAGATCTGGCAGGACGGCTCGGTGTCGCGCTGAAGAGCTAGGCGCCACCGAGGAATTGCGTCGGATCGACCGGCGTCGATCCCTTTCGGATTTCGAAGTGCAATTGCGGCGATGTCACATTGCCGGTCTGACCCGCATGCGCGATCACCTGCCCGCGCTTGATTGTGTCGCCGCGCTTGACCATCAATTCGCTGGCATGCGCATAAGCTGACACGTAGCCGTTGGAATGGCGGATCAGGACCAGGTTGCCGTAGCCCTTGAGTTCATTGCCGGCGTAGGCAACGACACCGTCATCGGCGGCCTTGATCGGCGTGCCTTCGGGTACCGCCAGATTAATTCCGTCATTTTGCGCGCCGTTCGGCTTGCTGCCAAAGCCCGCGATGACGCGGCCGCGAACGGGCCAACGGAACGCAGGCATGGCCCCGCTCGGTTCTGCGGTCTTGACCACTGATTTCTGTTGTATGCGGCTCTTCTTTAGCAACGCGCGCATTCTGTACCGGAGCAGCGCTCGCGACCTTGGTGTTCGCAGGAGCAGTGCGCGGCTGCGCGACCTGCGGCGCGGGTGCAGGCGTAGCGGGCGCAGGGAGCGGCGACCGGATGACCGCCGCCCGGAATCGTCAGCCGATCCCCTACGCTGAGTTTGGTCGAAGGCTCTAGATGGTTCGCATGCGCCAGCGACGTCAATGTCACGCCGTTCCGGCGCGCAACGTTCATGAGGGTGTCGCCTGATTGGACGACGTGTACGTTTCCACTGGCCGCCTGCGAAGGTGCATGCGCGGTTGCCGTTTGTGCAGCACCGGATACATAACGAGGGATGACGAGGCGTTGGCCCGGCCTGATCTGGCTCGCGTCGCGAATGCCATTGGTCTGCATAAGCGCCGTCACAGGAACCTTGTGCTTGCGCGCAATGGTATCGAGCGTTTCACCGTAACCCACGACCACCGCTGACCCACCACTCCATGTCCAGTGACCGTGAGCCGGAGCAGCCGCTACCGAGCCGGTGACGTCGGAGTATTGGCTGTTCGGCCGATAATATGCCGGAGTCGGCGGACTATAGTTTCCCGGAGCAGCCGAGACAGTCGCGGGCTGGCTTACAGACGGGAGCGGCTGTGCTTCGACGCGCGCAGACGCTGGAGGTGGCGCGGCCACGCTCGAGACGCTCTGTGGCGGAGCTGGACGATCACTGCTGTAAGAACTGGAGTCGAAACGTGCGGAGTCCGAACAACCGGCGGCGGCGATACCAACCAGCGCGAGAACTATAGCGCCCGGCCAAGCACGCGGGACAAGCTCCACCTTGAGACGCGGCATTTGGTTACTCACTCATACGCATGAAACGTAGAGTTTGAAATAAACCAGTCGCGAGTAAACAAGGCTTTAATTATTAATGCGCCGTTTTCGGCCGATCCGAGTCCGCGAGAGGTATGAAAATGTCACAGTTCTTGCGCTTGTCCCGGTAACATAGGCACGAAACGTACCGGAATGAGATTCTCGCGGCGAGTTCCCGTTACCGACTTGGTAAGCTTGATGAGATGTTGTGTGCCCTCATGCGAGCCGAGAGGCAAAATCATGATGCCGTCGTCGGCAAGCTGATCGAGCAGCGTCTCAGGCAGCGTCTCCGCCGCAGCGGTGACGATGATCCGATCATAGGGCGCCCTGCCCGGCACTCCGGCGAACCCATCGCCGACCACCAGCTCGATATTGCTGTAGCCGAGTGACTTAAATCGTATGCGCGCGTGATCGGCGAGCGTGCGGTAGCGCTCGATGCTCACGACCTCTCGCGCAAGTCGCGAGAGCACCGCCGCCTGATAACCGGAGCCTGTGCCGACCTCGAGCACGCGGTGGTCCGGCCGCACGCCAAGCTGCTCGGTCATATAGGCCACAACATAGGGCTGGCTGATGGTTTGCCCGCAGGCGATGGGCAACGCCTGGTCTGCATAAGCGCTGTCGGCAAAGGTTGTTTCGACAAATTGCTCACGCGGCACTTCATCCATAGCCCGCAACACCGCCTGGTCCGCGATGCCGCGGCGACGCAGCGTCAGCAGGAATTCCATTCGGACATCGTCGCGCTGATCGGGCGGCGTTTTCGACACGTTTAGGCCCCTTTTGCCACCGTTATTAGCATGTTTGCCGGGATATGAGCTAAGGTGGAACTCGGTGCTTGTGATTGAGTTGTAGGGCGGGAGACAGCAATGGCAAATTCCTCGGCAGCGGCACCACGCGTTCTCGTGGTCGAGGACGAGTATCTGATCCGCATGCTGCTTGAGGACATGCTCGACGAGCTCGGCTATGGCGTGGCCGCCGCCGTTGGGACCATTTCGGAAGCCCGTCAGATCGCCACCGACGGCGAATTCAATGCGGCCATCCTCGACGTCAATCTGGATGGCCAGGAGATTTACCCGGTCGCCGATATTTTAGCCAAGCGCGGCTTGCCCTTCGTTTTTGTCACCGGCTATGGCGAGCGCAGCCTGCCGGAAGCCTATCGGGGCCGCCCTGCCCTCCAGAAGCCGTTCCAGTCCGAACAGCTCAAGAGCACGCTCGCCGGACTCTTGGCCTAGCCAAACACCGCTGCCAACTTGGTCATGAATGGCTCGTCAGTGAGATCGAGCCGCAGCGGCGTCACGGAAATACGGTTCTCGGCCAGCGCGGCAAGATCGCTCCCGGGTGCCGCGCCGACAATTCCGCCGCGTCCGAATGCGATCCAGAAATAAGGATTGCCGCGTCCATCGTGGCGCGGATCGATCCGCAGCAATTCCTGGTCGCGCTTGCCCTGCACCGTGACGGAAACGCCCGCAACGTCATCGGGCATGCAGTCCGGGAAATTGATATTCACCAACACGTCGCGCGGCATTCCCGTCTCGAGCACGCGCCTGATGAGGTCGGGCGCGAATTTGGTCGCCGTGTCCCAGTAAGGATGGTGTTTGGTCGTGAACGCATAAGCTTGGGAGAGCGCGAACGACGGGATGCCCAGCACCGCGCCTTCCATCGCGCCTGCAACCGTTCCTGAATAAGTGACGTCCTCGGCGCAATTGCGGCCGCGATTGACGCCAGACAGCACGAGATCCGGTTTGTCTTTCATGAGATGGCGCACGCCCATGATGACGCAGTCGGTCGGCGTGCCTTTGACGGCGAAATGCCGTTCGCCAACGTCGCGCATGCGCAAGGGATCGTTCAACGACAGCGAGTGCGATACGCCGGACTGGTCGCTCTCAGGCGCGACGATCCATACTTCGTCAGACAGCGTGCGTGCGATTTTCTCGCAGGCGGCGAGCCCCGGCGAATGAATGCCGTCGTCATTGGTGATGAGAATACGCATTATACTTTCTCGTCATGGCCGGGCATAGCCGTTGGAAGAACGGCGTCGCTTCGCTTGCCTATGTCCCGGCCATCTACGCCTTGCTCAATTGCAGCGCTGCAAAGACGTGGATGCCCGGCACAAGGCCGGGCATGACGGTCTATTGCCAGAGTGACAGTCATGCAACCCGCTCGATCCTCGTTATCCCACCCATATAGGGCTTAAGCGCTTCCGGAACCACGATCGCACCTTTGTCGTCCTGATATGTCTCCATCACCGCAATCAGCGCGCGGCCCACGGCAACGCCGGAGCCGTTGAGGGTGTGGACATGCCGGACGCCCTCCTTCGAGCGGTAGCGCGCATTCATGCGCCGCGCCTGGAATTCGCCGCAGACCGAACAGGAAGAAATTTCGCGATAGGCATTCTGGCCGGGCAGCCAGACCTCGATGTCGTAGGTCTTCTGGGCGGCAAAGCCCATGTCGCCGGTGCAAAGCGTGACAACGCGATAGTGGAGATCGAGCTTTTTGAGCACCTCTTCGGCGCAGGCCAGCATGCGCTCGTGCTCGTCTCTGGATTTTTCCGGTGTCGTGATCGAGACCAGCTCGACCTTGGTGAACTGATGCTGGCGGATCATGCCGCGCGTATCTTTGCCGGCCGCCCCCGCTTCCGCGCGGAAACAGGGCGTGCAGGCCGTCAGCCGCATCGGCAGCGCGTATTCCTCAACGATGGATTCGCGGACGAGATTAGTCAGAGGCACTTCGGCGGTGGGGATCAGCCAAAAGTCATTTGTCGTTCGGAACTGATCGTCGGCAAATTTTGGCAGTTGTGCGTTCCAAACATAACGTCGTCGCGCACCAAGATCGGCGGGTTGACCTCCGTATATCCATGCTCCTTGCCCGTATGCACATCGAGCATGAACTGGCCGAGTGCGCGTTCGAGACGGGCCAAGCCTTTTTGCAAGACGGCAAATCGCGCGCCCGATAACTTCGCGGCCAGCTCAAAATCCATCATCCCTAGCGCTTCGCCCAATTCAAAATGTTGTTTGGGCTTGAACGCGTAGGCGCGCTTCCTGCCAACCACATGACGCTCGACATTTCCGCTCGCATCGGCGCCGTCCGGAACGTCGTCGAGTGGCGCATTCGGAATTTGCGCCAGCTCTTTATCGAGTTCGGCGGCGAGTGTCTTTTGCTCTTCTTCAAGCGCGGGCAAAGAGACTTTGAGATCATTCACCTCGGCCATCAGCTTGCTGGCTTTGGCGTCGTCTTTGGCCTTCTTGGCGTCGCCGATTTCCTTGGAGGCGGCATTGCGGCGCGCCTGCGCCTGCTCAAATTTGGTAATCGCCGCTCGCCGCTTTTCGTCGAGCGCAATGAGCTTTTTTGACAGCGGCTCCAACCCGCGCCGTTTGAGGCCGCGGTCGAAGGCGTCAGGATGCTCGCGAATCCATTTGATGTCGTACATGGCGGGCGTTTCTTAGTCGCGTAATGGCCGAGAAAGCTTAAAGCAAAGGTATCTCCCCGCTCATGCCCGCGAAAGCGGGCATCAGGATTTGCGACCCGGCCATAACGCCGGGTCCCCGCTTCCGCGGGGACGAACGGAATGAGGCTACTCCGCGGGCTTTGCGGTGGCCGAGGCGGCGTCGGCAGCGGCTTTGGCGGTTTCTTCGGCCTTCGCCTTTCTTTCGACCACGCGCACCGACCAGATCGATCCCTCATAGAGAATGAGCAGCGGGATCGCGAGCGACATCTGGCTGATGACGTCGGGCGGCGTGAGCACGGCGGCGAGCACAAACGCACCGACGATGAAATAGCGCCGTTTGGCCTTGAGTTGCTCGGACGTGATCACCCCGATACGGCCCAGCAGCGTCAAAATAACCGGAAGCTGGAATGCCACGCCAAAGGCGAGCACCAGCGCCATCATCAGGGAAAGATATTCGCCCACCTTTGGCATGAGCGCGATCGATGCATCGGTAACCGAACCGGGCTGCTGCATATGCAGCGAGAAGCGCACCAGCATCGGCAGCACCAGGAAATAAACCACGGTTGCGCCCAGTGCGAAGAAAACCGGCGTCGCAATCAGGTACGGCAGAAACGCATTGCGTTCGTGCTTATAAAGGCCGGGCGCAACAAACATGTAAAGTTGGCCGGCCACGATCGGAAACGACAGGAATGCCGCGCCGAACATTGCGAGCTTGAGCTGCGTGACGAAATATTCGAGCAGCGCGGTGTAAATGAATTTGGAATTTTCCGGCCCCGCAATCCAGACGAAGGGCCACACGAGGATATTGTAGATGTCCTTGGCGAACACGAAACAGATGGCAAACATCACGCCGAAGGCGATCAGCGCCTTGATCAATCGCGAGCGCAACTCGATCAGGTGGTCGAGCAAGGGCGCCTTGGTGGCTTCGATGTCTTCATGCGTCATGTGCCGCCCCCGGCCTGCTTAGCCGACGGAATTTCGACAGCCGCAAAGTCTTTCTCACTGACCGGCGATGGCAGCTCCGGCAAGGGCACGTTCACGTCCGGTTGCTGTGCCGGTTCCGGCAGCGCCGCGGGCGCAGCCTCTGCGGAAACGTCAGCCGGCTTCTCAGGCTCCGGCAACTCGAACGCGCGTTCGATTTCCTTCTGCGTGTTGGCCATGGGATCGAAATTGGTGATACCGCTGACCGAACTCTTGATGTCTTCGGCGTGTTTTTTCAGATCCGCCATTTCGGCTTCGCGCATGGCTTCCTGAAACTGGCCCTGAAAATCCGCGGCCATGCGCCGGATCTTGCCCATGTATTGGCCGAGCGTCCGCAGCACGGTCGGCAGCTCTTTCGGCCCGATCGCGATCAGCGCGACGATGCCGATGACGACGAGCTCGCCCCAACCAATGTCGAACATGGATTAGCTAACTCCAACGCATCGGCTACGCGGCGGCCGTCCAAAAGCTCACGCCGCCGCCGCAGCGATCAGGAGCGAACGCCCTCGGCGCGTCGCTCGGCTTCGGTCTTCGACGCGCCACCGCCAGCTTCGATCGTCTTGACCGGCTCGCTCTTGGCGTCCGCCGACTTTTCGTCTTCGGACATGCCTTTCTTGAAGGCCTTGATGCCCTGGGCAAAGTCGCCCATCAGCGATGAAATTTTTCCACGGCCTCCGAACAGGACCATCACAACCAGCAGCACGATGATCCAGTGCCATATACTTAGGGAACCCATCGGCAAATCCTCCGCAGCGACGGGCTTTTAGGCTCGTCCCGCCATGATTTGAATGAGAAACTAGGCTTCGCACGAGGCAAAAACAAGGACTTCAGCCCGGTCAAAGCGCCGCGCAGCCCATTGAAATCGCGGAATTTACCTTAAATCGGCTGCCGTTACTTCTCGGAGCGCGATGATGGCGGCGCCAGGCCCAGATCGAGATCGCCGGGCTCAAGCGGATCTTCATCCTCGCGCAGCGTTAAATCGTCGGACGGAAGCGGAACAGCAAATCCCGGAGGCAGATTGCCCTCAATGAGGCCCGCACCCTTGAGTTCGTCGAGACCCGGGAGGTCGCCAACTTCCTCAAGACCGAAATGCGACAGGAATGTCTCTGTTGTTCCGTAGGTGATCGGCCTGCCCGGCGCCTTGCGGCGACCGCGTGGGCGAATCCAGCCGGTCTTGAGCAGCACATCGAGTGTGCCCGCCGCCGCCACGACCCCGCGGATTTCCTCGATTTCAGCGCGAGTCACCGGCTGATGATACGCAATGATGGCAAGTGTCTCGACCGCCGCGCGCGAAAGCTTGCGCGTTTCGACAATCTGTTTCGTCAGCAGCCACGACAGATCGCCCGCGGTGCGAAGCGTCCACTTCTTGCCGACGCGCACGAGATTGACGCCGCGCGTAGCGTATTCGTCCTTAAGTTTGGCGAGCGTACTCTTCACATTGACGCCGCTGGGAAGCCTGCGCGCCAGCGTTGCTTCATCAAGCGGCTCGCCCGCTGCAAACAGCAGCGCTTCCAGCAACCGTAGTTCCTCCGGCCGTGCGGCCGGCTGAGGCACGGCTTCAGGCGCCGGCTCATTGTTTTGCACCACCACGAGCTTCTTGGCCACGCTCGGCATGGACTTCTTCTCCTTATGCGTTTTCTTGCGCGTCATGCGTCGCAGTATTTCCAATCGCACCGACACGTTTGCGCATGTAGATCGGTGCGAATGACTCTTTCTGATGAATTTCAGCTACGCCTTCGCGCACCAGCTCGAGCGCGGTGGCAAATGAGGAAGCAAACACCGACGCTGCCAACGCCGGCTCCACGACGTAGCTGATGAGGAACTGATCGATGCGCGACCAATCGGCTGATTGCCCGATCAGTCGTTCAAGCGCAACGCGCGCTTCGGAGAGCGACCACACCGTGCGCTGCTTGAAACGCACGCGCGACAGCGCGCTACGCGAGCGTTGCGTTGCGTATGCGGAAAGCAGATCATAGAGCGTCGCCGACCACTCGGGCTGCTTGATCTCAGCGATCGGCTCGGGCAACCCGCGCGCAAACACGTCGCGATTGAGCTGCGGGCGCTCCATCATACGCACTGCCACATCGCGGATGGCCTCGAGCCGCCGCAGACGATTGGCCAACGCAAGTGCCATGTCCTCCGCGCTCGGCCCTACTCCGGGCTCTGATTCAGGCAGCAATAAGCGCGATTTGAGATAGGCAAGCCATGCGGCCATCACCAGGTAATCGGCCGCCAGTTCGAGCCGCAATTGCCGCGCGGCTTCGATGAAAGACAAATACTGGTCCGCAAGCGCCAGAATAGAAATCTTCGCCAGATCTACTTTTTGATTGCGCGCGAGCATCAGCAGCAAGTCGAGCGGGCCCTCAAAACCCTCGACATCAACAATCATTGCCGGCTCGGTCGTGCCGCGATCAGCACCGAGTGTTGTGTCGAACTCCTCGCTGCTCATGACCCGGTTTTCCGTTTCGGCGGCGTTCGTTCGTCGGCCACCATTTGTGTGAACACTTTTCGTGCAGCGTCAGCATCGAATTCTTCCGGCGCGGATCGCACTGCGAGCGCAGCGTCGGCCCGCCTGGCGGACTCGCCAGAAAGCTCCGGTGCTTCGCTGGCAACAGCCACCATCTCGCTCAGCTCTCCATTGCAATGAAGCACGACATCACATCCGGCCGCCAGCGAAGCGCGGCTACGCTCGGCAATCGTGCCGGATAGCGCTTTCATCGAGACGTCGTCGCTCATCAGGAGGCCCTCGAATCCGATAAACCCGCGAATCACTTGCCTCACCATTGTGACCGAAGTCGTGGCGGGCGCGACGGGGTCGATAGCAGAAAACACAACATGTGCAGTCATGCCGAGTGGCAGCCCGGCAAGGGGCCGGAATGCCGCAAAATCGGTGGCCTCAAGGGTTGCGCGGTCGGTATCGACCACCGGCAGCCCATGGTGGCTGTCGGCGGTTGCGCGGCCGTGCCCAGGCAGGTGCTTGAGCACCGGGAGTACGCCGCCCAGTTGCAGGCCTTCCGCAATGGCTTTGGCGATGGCCGCGACCTTTCCGGGCTCGCTGCCATAGGCACGATCACCTATGACCTCATCGCCACCCGCCACCGGCACGTCGGCAATCGGCAGACAGTCAACGTCGATGCCAAGTGACCTAAGGTCCGCCGCCAGCAGGTGGCCAGCAAGCCGCGCAGCCGCAATCCCGGATGCCGGCTCCCGGTCGTAAAGTTCGCCGTAGCGCGCACCCGGTGGATAGACTGGCCAGTGCGGGGGACCCAGGCGCTGCACGCGCCCTCCCTCCTGATCGACCAGGACTGGCGCTTCCCACCCGATGGTGTCGCGGAAAGATTGAACCAAATCGGTAACTTGCGCCGGCGTACTCACGTTCCGCTTGAAGATTATGAGGCCCCAGGGCCGGGCCTCGCGGAGAAATGCGCGCTCACTGGCGGAGATGGTGAGCCCCGCCAATCCCGTGATGAACGCCTGTGCTGCCATTGGCGCGGATTAGCCTGCGCCCGCAACAACGGTCAAGTTTTAGGCTGTTAATTCCTCTGGATGAGGCACTGCCCGCCGGCCGCTTTTAGGCTCGAGCACAGCTCTGCGGCCTCATTGGCATTCGCAAAGGGGCCAACCATGGCTCGGTAGTACGTGCCCTTGGCTCCTAGATCGACCTTATGGACTGACGCCTGGCGTCCGCCGAGCTGGGTCGGGAACTTGGCCTGCAAACCTCGGAAGGCAGCTTGCGCATCGGCTTCGCTGCGCTGAGATGAGATCTGCACATAACTGCCGGCCCCACCCGTACTCGCCGCAGCCGGCGCGGCCTGAGCGGGAGGCGTGACCGCCGCGGTCTGTGTTGGCGTTTGCGGTGGTGCAGCGCGCGTTGGAGCGCGCGAAGGAGCCGCATCAGGGTTTAGAGATAAAGGTGCATTGCTCGATGCTGGTGCCTGACGCGATGGCGGCGCTGAACGCGCCGCTGGCGGCGGCGAATCCATTTCCGCATCGGCGGTCGTTGTGTCGACGGCAGCGCGCGCCGGCGCTGGCGGCGGCTTCGTAGGCTGCGCGGGTTGCACGGGTGGCGCCTGCGCTGCGGCCCGAGCGGCCGGCGGGACCGCAAACGCGGCGGCGATGGCGGCGACGCATCGGCGGCGACGGGTTGGTCGGGACGAATTGCGATGGTGCGAACCTTCTTCGGCTCACTTGCAATTACACCGCTACCAGGCGCTGGCTGCGGAACGGCTTGCGACAACACAACGGTTGTCGGCTTGTCGACCGGTTGTTCTTCGCGGGAGACCAGCTTCTCGCTTTGGCCTCGTTCGTTCACGCGATCGGTAATGAGTTTGTTGAGCTGCGTATCTTTGCCGGCCGCCGCTGGCACGATCTTGCTCGGCCCCGCATCGGCTTTGATAACCGGTGGCGGCTGGTTCGAACTTGATGAACCAAATAGCGCGCGATAGCCGAAGGCCCCCGCCGTACCGATCACCGCAAGCGCGAAGACTCCGGCGATCGCCATGACGGCCAGCCGACGCCGCGAAGGCGGTACATCGTCATAATATTCATCTTCCGTTTGGCGAGGCGCATCGGGGTCGTACTCATCCTGCTCATTACCGGCCTGACTCGGCGGATATCCGCGGGCCTCCTGCTCGACTCGATAAAGGTCGTCGAAGGTTTCCGTCGGAGCCGAACCATAAGGCTGGCGTCCGTAACCCTGGCTACCGTAATCTTGGCTACCGTAATCCTGCGTCGCCGGCCCCGGCTGCGGTTCAGGTATCGACGGGGCGGGAAAGTAGCCGCTTCCGCCAAGCCTCTGGGTCGCCGCCGGCGAACGAATGTCGGCGCTTGTCTGACCCGAATATTCAGCTCCGGCCGGCTGCGGGTTCCAATCAGTACGTTCCTCTGGCTGCGGCATAGGCGCACGACGCGCACTTTCGCGGCCAAACTCACCAAACGGATCTGTCTGCCCAATGAGCCGTGCAAGTTCGGCAAGCGGATCGCTGCCATGTGCCTTGGCGGGGCCGCGTGGTGGCGGCTCACTGGCACGATAAGGTCGCTGGCTTTGGTCGTCCGCCATTCGGTCCCCGGTTACTGAGCTCGTCCCTGCTTTGGTCTTAAGGCCGCCATCGACCTAGTACCAATCGCAAATCTCCGCGGACGAGATTATCGCATTTCTTCCGGCGCGCTGACCCCGAGCAATGCGAGGCCCGAGGCGAGAACTGTAACGATCCCCTGCACCAAGGCGAGCCGCGCTGCCGTCGTTTCTCGATCATTCTGGATAATGAAGCGTAAATGAGGCAAGTCTTTTCCTCGCGTCCACAGCGCGTGGAATTCGCTTGCCAATTCATAGAGATAGAAGGCAATCCGGTGAGGCTCGTGGGCGGACGCGGCGGCCTCGACCGTGCGCGGATAGAGCCCGATGCGCCGTAGCAAGGAAAGTTCAGCCGGGTCGCTGAGCCGATCGAGCGGCGCGTCCCTGAGCAACGCAGCACGCGCCACCGCGTTTTCGGGAAGATTTGGAAGTTCTTCTCGCGCATTGCGGAATACCGACTGACCACGTGCGTGGCCGTATTGGACGTAAAATACCGGGTTGTCGCGCGAATGCTCGATCACCTTGGCAAGGTCGAAATCGAGCGCTGCATCATTCTTGCGGTAGAGCATGTCAAAACGGACGGCGTCGCGGCCGACTTCATCCACGACCTCACGCAAAGTGACGAACTCGCCCGCGCGTTTCGACATCTTCACCGGTTCTCCGGCACGCAGGAGACGAACAAGCTGGACCAATTTCACATCGAGCACAGCCTTTCCGCCACTGACGGCTTTGACCGCAGCCTGCATGCGCTTGACGTAACCGCCGTGGTCGGCACCCCACACATCGATCAAATTCGAGAATCCGCGATCGACCTTCGAACGGTGATAGGCAATGTCCGACGCAAAGTATGTGTAGCTGCCGTCCGATTTCTTGAGCGGCCGATCGACATCGTCGCCAAAATCGGTTGAACGGAAAAGTGTCTGCTCGCGGTCTTCCCAATCCTCGAGGTTGCCACCTTTGGGCGGCGGTAGCCGGCCTTCATATACTTCGCCGCTTTTGCGCAAACTTTCGATCGTCGCGGCGACTTCGTCACGCTTGCCTTCGACCAATGAGCGTTCGGAGAAAAATACATCGAAATGTACGTTAAGCGCGGCAAGGTCGTCGCGGATTCCGTCCATCATCATGGCGATGACCTTCGCGCGCACAACAGCGAGCCACTCACTCTCCTTCATCGTGCTGAGCTTGGGCCCGTGTTCGGCGGCAAGCTGGCCACCAACCGGCTTGAGATAGTCGCCAGGGTAGAGCCCCTCTGGGATCGGCCCGATGTCCTCACCGAGCGCCTCGCGGTATCGCAGATATGCCGAGCGCGCGAGCACATCGACCTGTGCGCCCGCGTCATTGATGTAATATTCGCGAGTGACATCGTAGCCAGCGAACGCGAGCAAGTTCGCCAACGCGTCGCCGAACACTGCTCCACGACCATGGCCGACATGCATGGGGCCAGTCGGATTGGCAGAGACGTATTCGACGTTGACCCGTTCGCCATTGCCGATGTCGCTGCGGCCGTATTCCGAGCCCGCCGCCAGGACAAGCTTGAGTTCCTCACCCCAGACATGTGGTTTGAGGGTGAGATTGATGAAGCCAGGACCAGCAACGTTAACCGATGCGACTTTGTCGTCCGCGCGCAGTTTTGCGGCAATACCCTCCGCGAGTTCGCGCGGCTTTTTGCCGACCTCTTTCGCCAACACCATCGCGGCATTCGTCGCCATGTCGCCATGCGTCGGATCGCGCGGCGGCTCAACCACAATCCGCGAGAGGTCGCACCCGGGACCGGTCACAGTGGCGGTCGCCGTGCACACGCGCACGAGCATATCGGCAAAAAGGTGTTGGGGCTTTGCTGAAGGGGTCATTGTCGCGCTGCCGCTAACGTAATTCGGCTGGGGAGTCAAAAAGTAGCAGGCAAATCGAGCGAATGGCGCGCAATACGATGCGCATATGCTCTACCAAATCGTTGCACCACTATCGACGACCATGATCTGCCCCGTGGTGATTGCCGCCTCGTCCGACGCCAGATAGACGGCCATATCCGCCATGTGGATTGGCAGGCCGAGCCCGAGCAGATGCATCGTAGCCAGCTTCTCGATGTCCTTGGAACCTTCCAGCAGCTTCTTGACGCGATCCGACAATGTCACCGACGGAGCAATCGCGTTTACGCGGATCTTGTACTTCGCATATTCCACCGCCATCGACCGCGTCATCGCGGCGATTGCGCCCTTCGCAGCTGTGTAGCAGTCGCGGCCGGGCACCGCGCTTAGCGCAAGAGACGATGTCATATTGATGATCGCGCCACCCCCCGACTTGATGATGTGCGGAATGCCGATCTTCGAACAGAGAAACGTGCCGTAGAGGTCAAGCTTGATCACGCGCCAGAATTCTTCTTCCGGCGCCTCGGTCACGGCACGGTCCTCCGGAGTTGACCCACCCGCATTGTTGTGGAGGATCGTCAACTTTCCGAACCGCTCGATCGTTTGCGCGAAAGCGGCTTCGACGTTTGCCTTATCGCGGATATCACAATGAATGAAGTGGGCATCACCGCCAGAATTATTGGCCCGCGCACGAGCGGATTCCGCCGCAGCCTTGCCGCGCTCGGTATCAATCTCGGCGATAACGACTTTGGCCCCCTCCTCCGCGAAGCGTTCGGCAGTTGCCCGGCCGATACCACCACCGCCGCCAGTGATGAATGCAACTTTCCCAGCTAGCCGCGCCATGAAACCTCCTGAGGCGATGAAGGATGATATTGAGCTTGCGTCTCGCAACGCAAGAGAAGTGACTAAAGTGGTCAATCAGACATCGCGCGATCGCGGCCTTGTTCGTTCGACGGTTCGTTTTGCACTACCGGCTTTTGCGTCTTGGCGTGAATCGCGGCGCGGTAAGCGAACACGATTGCCGGGCCGAGCGTCGTGCCGGGCCCAGGATAGCTTCCCGCCATAACGGATGCCATGTCATTACCGCATGCGTAGAGGCCGGGAATTGGTTGGCCATCGCCGCCGAGCACGCGCGCATCGGCGTCAGTCGCAAGTCCCGTGCTTACCGCAATGTCCGCAGGCCAAACCGCGACCGCGTAGAACGGCGGCATAGCCAAGGGGCCAATGCAAGGATTGGGTTTGTGGGAGGCGTCACCATTGAAGCGGTTGAGCTCGATTTCGCCTTTACCGAAATCGACATCGATCCCGGTCTCGGCAAATCCGTTGTAGCGTTCCACCGTCTTGCAAAATTGGATGGGGTCGGCGCCGATCCTCCCAGCGAGTTCGTTGAGCGTCGCCGCGCTCACAAGATAGCCGCTGTCGACAAACCGCCCTGGATGGCGGTGGCCGGGGTAGACAATGCCTAGACCATATTTTCGAAGAAACGCGGCGTCGCAAACCAGCCAGCTCGGGATCGACGGGTTCAATTTATGACTCTCGAACATTGCCAGCACAAAATCATGATAGGACGCCGCTTCGTTGACAAAACGGCGGCCCGCTGAATTCACCGCAATCAACCCCGGCTTGGCGCGGTCGAGCACGAGGTGGGGAAAGAGGCCGTTGCCTCCCTTGGCCCGTGGCACAATCGATACGGGCGACCAAAGCCCGCTGGTGCATTGGTCAGGCGTGATCGCCGCGCCCACGCGCTGACCGATCTCAATCCCGTCGCCACGATTGCCCTCGAAGCTCATCGAATGAGTAGGAATAGGCTGAGGCATGAACGCTTCGCGCAAGCGTTTGTTATGTGCGTAACCGCCGGTCGCCAGCACGACGCCCTTGCGGGTCTTCACGATGACTTCTTTGCCGCCGACATTTAAACGCGCGCCGATGACGCTGCGCCGGTCGCCGGCCACATCGACAATCGACGTGTTGAACAGAATGGGTACCTGGCGTTTGCGCAAACTGTAAAATAGTCGGCCGACGAGCGCGTTACCCATCATAATACGTGTGCCACGCGGATATTTCAGACGATCGACGAGATAGCGAGCGAACAGTTTTGCGGAATAAATGAAATTGGAGATTGAGCGGAAGCGGCCGATGAGCCGGGGAATATCAGCCTTGCCAACCATCATGCCGCCAAACAGCATGAACTCCGGTACCGGCGGACGGATCCGCCAGAATTCCCGCCCGAGCAGCCGGCCGTCAAATGGCTCCGGCATAATGGCGCGACCGGCGATCGCAGCGCCCGGCATGTTGCTGCGATAGTCCGGGTGCGTTGCGCAGGGAATGAATTGCACGTCGGTGTGCGCACACAGATAATCGATCGCCGTTGGTCCTGATTGGAGATAGGCGTTCCTGAGTTCGCGATTGGTCGCCTCCCCGACCAGCGCGCTCAGGTAAATGTCGGCCTGTTCGGCGTTGTCGCTAAAACCGGCGGCACTGCTCTGACTGTTCCCCGGAATCCAAAGCGTGCCGGCGGAGGTCGAGCCGGTACCCCCAACTTGATCGGACTTCTCGCACAAGAGCACATCGAGTCCCTCAAGCGCGGCGACCAGCGCAGCAGCCATGCCGGCCGGTCCCGCGCCTGCAATCAGGAGATCGACTTCCCGGTTGCTGGCGGCCATCGTGTTTTCTGCCGCTCGCAGCATCATGCATCCTCCTAATGGATGATGTCATGCTGCAGCAGGCATGTCATCCGTCCCCGGCGCGTCACGCACCCGGAGTGTTGTGCCGCTTGTCATCCATTCGGGCGATAAGCCTCATCGAAACTGTCAATCAGATTGTTTTCCAGTTCAGCCTGAGTTCATCGACGCGCTCTTAAACATTGCGAATACAGCGACCGCATCTATCGCCAACAATGGAGCGAAGCGATGACCAAACTGAACGCGTTCTCCAGACTAGCGCGCGTGACAACTGCGCTTGCAGCCGGTGTGGGTCTTGTGACGACGGTGAATGTCGCCAACGCAATGGGCAGCCACCATGGCACCAACGATATTCATTCTATGAATCTCAATCACGTGATGAATGGACCGGCAAAGAACGAATTCAATAAAAATACAGACAGGCACGCCAACAGAAAACCGAAGGAAGAATGTCGCTACATCACCTCCGACGGCAAGCGCTGCGGTGGGAGCGCAACAACCACCGTGAATCCTGCGCAGCCTGGTGGCGCCACCGCCGGCAAAAACCCATCTCCGACTCAAACTGTTAAACCAGGCTTCGTCATCAGCGGCCAGCCCACGGACGTCAAGGGCGTGAGCTATGGCAACGGCATCGCAACGATATCCAATGGCGTGACCACGTCGGCCATCAGCAATGGCAAGACACTGACCGTAACATCCAACAGCCCAGGTATGATCACGGTAACGGATGGCAAGAACTCCGTGACTATGCCGGGAGGATCGCTGACTTTGTCCGGTGCCCCATCCGTTGTAGCCGGAAGCAATATAGAAGTTCATCGCAATCCAAATACTGGCGACGTCACGTTTGCCATCAATCCCAGAGTGGCAAGTGAGCCCTCGAAAGGCACGCCCAACGGCACGCCCAGCATGTCCGGCACGTTAGGAGACGACCTAAAGATTGCCGGCAAAGCTGCAGGCAATGCCACCGCGACTTTCGTCGCCGCCCCCACGATTGCGGTTGTCGGTTACGGCTTGGTCACCACTGGTGCCCTTATCGGAACCATCGAAGGGCATCCGATCAAGGCAACGGAAGACTTCGCAAAACAGGTCGTTCACGACGCCGATGCCGCCATCAATTGGGTCGGCGGTATATTTTAAATAACGCGGTGATCGCGCGTTCGCGCGGGCGGCAGAGATTCTGTCGCCCGCTTTCCTTTTTTAGTCGCGCCTACCGCAATTCCGGCGTTGTTTTAAAATACTTCGCATGCTCGACGAGAGCGTACCTATCTGTCATTCCCGCAATATAGTCGCCGATGCGGCGCGCACGCGCGGCAACATCGGTTGTCGGGATCCCCTCTCCCCATTCCGCAGGAAGTTCGTCCGGAGCCGCCATGTAGTGCGCGAATAGATCGCGTACCACGCGCTCCGCATCGGCCATGACGCGCATCACGCGGTCGTGGCGATACATGCGCGGATAGAGAAAGCCCTTAATGTCGCGGTCGGACTTCTCCATCGCCGGTGAGAATCGAACCATCGGCCGTGGCGCCTCTCGTACCTCCGCAGCCGAGCGTGGCTTGAGCATCGCCACGCGCCGGCCCGTCTCCGAGATCACGTCTTCGATCATGCGCGTGATGAGTAGCGCGTACCGTTTCGTGCACACGGCGCCCAGACTCCATCGCGGGGTACTGCGCATCAATCGCGCTAAGGATGCTGCCAATCAGTGGTACAGCTGTAATATCACCGAGCGGAAACAGATCGGCGCGCAACCCATCATCGATGTCGTGGGCATCGTAAGCAATATCATCGGAAAGAGCCGCGACCTGCGCCTCGGCGCTCGCATAGGTCCACAATTCCAGGTCCTGAATCTTCGAATAGGCAACAATGGGTGCCGGAGCGCCATGCCTCGTATATCGGCCGACGGCGGCCCCTGCGCGATCCACCAGCGGACCGTTGTGTTTGACTAACCCCTCAAGGGTTTCCCAACTCAGGTTCAGGCCATCGAAAGCAGCGTACCGGCGCTCAAGATCCGTCACGATACGCAAAGCTTGCGCGTTGTGATCGAAACCGCCGTAGCTGGTGAGACATTCGTCGAGCGCACGCTCGCCAGCATGCCCGAACGGCGGGTGTCCAAGATCATGGGCAAGCGCCAACGCTTCGGCGAGGTCCTCGTCGAGGCCGAGCGCGCGCGCAAGCGACCGCGCGATCTGAGCAACTTCGAGCGTATGGGTAAGCCGTGTCCTGTAGTGATCGCCTTCGTGATAGACGAACACCTGGGTCTTATGCGCAAGCCGCCGGAACGCGGCCGAATGGATGATCCTGTCGCAATCGCGGCGAAACGCATTGCGGGTGGGGCTTACTGCCTCCGTATAGCGACGACCCCGGCTTTGGGCCGGATCGGAAGCATAAATCGCCCGCTCGCGCCCTGTTTCAGCCGCCATATCTAGCTCGCATTGACCTTACTGATGCGCGCACTTAACTATCCGTTGGGCCATCTGCCAATAGGATAGACTTCAAAAGGCGGACAATGAACGCGAGCGTCACGGTTAGCGAACGGGCAGCAAAGCGGATCGGCGAAATCCTCAAAGGGGAGCCGACCGGCACGATGCTGCGTGTCAGCGTGGAAGGTGGCGGCTGTTCCGGCTTTCAATACAAATTCGATATGGAGCGCGCGAAGGCCGACGATGACCTCGTGATTAACCGCGATGGCGCCGTTGTGCTGATCGACCCTGTTTCGGTGAACTATATGGCCGGTTCGGAAATTGATTTCGTTGACGATCTGATCGGTGCGTCATTCAAGGTGAAAAACCCGCAAGCGAAAGCCTCTTGCGGCTGTGGTACCAGCTTCACGCTTTGATATTTATTCCGCTGCGACCGCCGGCGGCGCTTCTGCAACTTCCGCAAGCTGTGGCTCGAGCCGGCGCTTGATCAGCCGGTCGAAGCGATCGAGATAGAGATAGATCACGGGCGTGATGTAGAGCGTCAGCAGCTGCGACAACACAAGGCCGCCGACGACAGCAACGCCGAGTGGCTGCCGCAATTCAGCACCGGCGCCGGTACCGAGCGCGATCGGCAGTGTACCGAAGATCGCGGCGAAGGTCGTCATCATGATCGGACGGAACCGCAACAGCGCCGCTTCGCGGATCGCTGCTTCAGCCGAAAGCCCCACACGCCGGCGCTCGATCGCGAAGTCGATCATCATGATCGCATTCTTCTTCACGATGCCGACCAGCATCACGATGCCGATCATGGCGATCACCGACAGATCCATGCGGAACAGCATCAGCGTCAAAATAGCGCCAATGCCGGCCGATGGCAGGCCTGAAATAATCGTGATCGGGTGAATAAAGCTTTCGTACAAAATGCCGAGGACAACGTATGCGGCAAAGATTGCGGCCAGGATCAGGATCCCCTGCCCGCGCAATGAATCCTGGAAAACCTGCGCAGTGCCCTGGAAGCCGGTGGTAATAGTCGCCGGCAAACGTTCCTCACGTTCGAGGTTTTGAATCGCGTCCACCGCCTGACCGAGCGAGAAGCCGGGCGCAAGGTTGAATGAGATTGTCACCGCCGGCTGTTGGCCCTGGTGATTGACCTGCAACGGACCGACGGTGCGTTCGAAGCGCGTGACGGCCGAGAGCGGCACCGTCGTGCCACTCGATGTCTTCAGATAGACGCGCGCAAGATCATCTGGACTGACCTGAAACTCTGGCTGGGTCTCGAGGATGACCTGATAGTAATTTACCGGACTGTAGATCGTGGCGACCTGGCGCACGCCAAACGCATTATAGAGTTCTTGCCGGACCTGGTCGACCGTCAGCCCGTAGACCGCCGATTTCTCGCGATCAACGTCGATGGTCACTTGCGGATTGGTGACGTAAAGATCGGTCGTGACGTCCAACAGACCGTTGATCTTTGAAATTTTGTCGCGCAGTTCCGGCGTCAGTCGATAGAGCGTCGCTGTATCATTGGATTGCAGTGTGTACTGATATTGGCTTTTGGCGAGCTTGCCGCCGAGATTGATATTTTGAATAGGCTGGAAATAAATCGCAAGGCCCGGCACGACATTCGCGTTACGGCGCAGACGCGCCAATATCGTTTGCTGGCTATCACGCTGATCGCGCGGCTTCAGCGCCACCAACATGCGTCCACTATTGCCCGCTGAGTTAGGGCCGCCGGCGCCGGCCGTCGAATTCACGTAATCAACAGCCGGATCGGCACGCACGATGTCGGCGACCTTGCGTTGAAGCTGCGAAATAGCCGGAAACGAAATGTCGGTCGCGCCTTCGGTAATGCCGATGACGTAGCCGGTATCCTCCGTCGGAAAGAAGCCCTTGGGCACGATGACATAGAGACCGATGGTGATGAAAAAGGTCGCGATCGTGACCATCAGCATGATCGATTTGAACGCGAGTACGCGATCCAGCGTCCACTGATAGGTGCTGAGCATACCCTCAAAGAGTCGCTCGAAAATGCGAAGCAAGAAGAATTGTTTCTTCTCGCCGCCTTCGTGATGGCTGCCAAGCACGCGCGCGCAGAGCATCGGCGTCAGCGTCAACGACACAAAGCCGGAGACAATGATCGCAACCGCAATTGACACTGCAAATTCGCGGAATACGCGACCGACCATGCCGCCCATTAACAGCACCGGGATGAACACCGCGATCAGCGAGAAGGTGATCGACACGATGGTGAAACCGATCTCACGCGAACCTTTGAGTGCAGCCTCAAACGGGCGCATGCCGCCTTCAACGTGACGCACGATGTTTTCCAGCATCACGATGGCGTCGTCGACAACGAAGCCGACGGAAAGCGTGAGCGCTAGCAGCGTCATATTGTTGATGGAGAATCCGAACGCGTACATCGCCGAGAAAGTGCCGACGAGCGACACGGGCACCGCAAGCGCCGGGATGATGGTCGCGGATACTTTGCGCAGAAACAAAAAGATTACCATGATCACGAGCGTAATCGCGATCGCCAGCGTCTCCTGTACGTCGGTTACCGCCGCGCGAATGGAAAGCGAGCGGTCAAACAAAGGCTGCATCTGAATTGACGGTGGCACCTGCGCGCGCATGGTCGGTAGGCTTTGGCGCACAAGGTCGACAACCTGCACGGTGTTGGCATCGGGCTGCCGCTGGATCGCCAGCACAATCGCGCGTGCATCGTTGAACCAGGTTGCGATCTTGTCGTTCTCGACGCTGTCAACCACGCGCGCAATCTGGCTCAGTTTGATCGGCGAGCCATTGCGATAGGCCACAACAACGTCGCGATAGTCGGCTGCATGCGGCATCGCACTCGTGGCTGCCAGGGTCACACTTTGCTTCGGGCCGGTCAGGACCCCTACCGGTGTGCTCGAATTGGCCTTGGCTACGACACTGCGTACATCTTCAAGCGCGATATTGCGGGAAGCCGCCTCAACCGGATTGACCTGGACGCGGACGGCGAATTTCTGCGCACCATAAACCAGCACCTGGGCGACGCCCGGCAGTTGCGAAATTTGCGGCGCCAGCACCGTCTCGGCGTACTCGTCGACAGTCGACAGCGGCACCGTGTCAGACCGCAAGCTGACATAGAGCACTGGGAAGTCGCCCGGATTCACTTTGCGGAATGAGGGCGGTATCGTCATTTCAACCGGCAGCAAGCGGGCCGCAGTTGCGAGCGCCGTTTGCACGTCGAGTGCGGCACCGTCGATATTGCGGCCGAGATCGAACTGGATGGTGATCTGCGCCAGTCCGAGCGAAGACGACGAATTCATCGACGAGATGCCGGAGATTGTCGACAGCTGACGTTCGATCGGCGAAGCGACCGAAGAGGCCATCGTTTCAGGGCTGGCGCCAGGAAATTGCGCCGTGATTTGAATGGTCGGAAAATCCACAGCCGGCAGAGCCGCCACCGGCAGCAGCCGATAGGCAAAGACGCCGAAAACGATCAGCGACGCCGTCATCAGCGTCGTCAGGACCGGGCGCCGGATGCAGGTTTCCGAGATATTCATGGGTCAGCTACCGGCGACCTTGGGCGGGCGTACGTTGACGCGCGTGCCGCTCGACAAAAGCAATTGCCCTTCGGTAACGACTGTCTCGCCGCCGTTGAGGCCCGAAGCGATCACGCTTTCGATCCCAATTTGGCGTTCGACTTGTACCTGCTGGACTTGAGCGACACCGTCTTTAACGACGAAAACGAATGTGCCGGTTTGGCTGACCTGAACGGCATTCGACGGCACCACGACACCATCTTCATTTCGCAAGGTCATGTCAGTGGTGACCAACGTGCCGGGCCAGAGGACTTCGTCCTTGTTCGGCATGGTCGCGCGCACCGTCGCCATGCCGGTCGCGGGATCGACGGTATTCTCGATCATGGTGACCTGGCCGCTGGCGCGCTTCTGGTCGCCCGGCACGATCGCTTCCACGGTCGCAGTCTCCGCCGCGATCGCTTTGCGGATGTCGGGCAAATTTTTCTGCGGCACAGTGAAAGTTACGTAGACCGGGACCATTTGGTTGATCGTTGCCATTGGTGCGGTGTCGGCCTGACGCACGAAATTTCCGATTTTGACGTTGGCCATGCTGATGCGGCCGGAAATCGGCGCGCGAATGGAGCAGAAGCTGAGCTGGACCTTCAGGTTTTCAAGCTGTGCGCGGTTCAACTCTGCCGTCGCACGCGATATGTTGACGGCGGTCTGCGAGTTATTGAGCGTGACGATCGGCGTTGCATTCCGTGCCGCAAGATCGGTGTAGCGCTCGACGTCCCTTTGCGCTTGCTCGAGCGATGCCTGCGCGCCGTCAATGACCGCCTGAACGCGCTTCATGTCGGCTTCGATTTGCCGGCAATCAAGCGTGAACAGCAAGTCACCCTTTTCAACAGAGGCGCCATCGCGGAAGTGGACGCCGGTAATCGTGGTATCGACCTGCGTCTTGATGGCAACGCTGGCAATCGGCGTGACGTTGCCGAGGGCGGTGAGGCGCACCGGCATGGTCTTGCGCTCGGCGGTGGCGGTCTCGACCGGGACTGTCCTCTGCGCCTGCGAACGGGCGGCGGCGCCGTCGGTCGTCCACAGACCGCGCACAAGCACAGCGATCCCGATCAGGGCGAGCACCGCCCCCCCAATGAGCCATTTTCGCTTGAACATCGGCAATTTCAGGTCCGGACTCATGTGCGCCTGCCCGGACGCTCCCTAATCCGCGGAATGGCTTGTTTCTCACACCAGTTTGGGGGCCGCGTTGACGGCTTTCCTAGCATATAAACGTTTACCAGTGCATATACCTGCGCTCGCAGATAAACACGGTGAATACTGCCTTATTCGCCCCGCCCGGACGCTAAAACCATGCGAATTGCGACCTGGAACGTCAACTCAATCCGCCAGCGCATGGACAACCTGCAGGCGTGGCTTAAGGAGCGGCAACCGGACATCGTTTGCTTGCAGGAAATCAAATGTACAGACGATGTTTTCCCGCGCGAGCCGCTCGAAGCGCTCGGCTACAACGTCGCGGTGCATGGCCAGAAGACCTTTAACGGCGTGGCGCTGCTGTCCAAATTTCCGTTCGACGAAGTCGCGCCCGGTTTGATCGGCGACGAAGCCGACGTGCAAGCACGCTTTCTGGAAGCGCTCGTGTCCACCAAAACCGGCGCGCTGCGCGTGGTCAGTCTTTATTTGCCCAACGGCAACCCACCGGACACCGATAAATACACATACAAACTCAACTGGATGAGCAGGCTCATTAATTTCTCACGTGAACGACTTAAACTAGAAGAACCGATGCTGCTGGCCGGGGACTACAACGTCATTCCGACCGTTGCTGATGCTCGCCGGCCCGAAGCCTGGAAAAACGACGCGCTCTTTCTGCCCCAAACCCGCGAGAAGTTCCGAACGCTGATCAATCTGGGGCTTACTGACGCAATACGCGCAACAAGTGACGCATCAGACCTGTACACATTTTGGGATTATCAGGCCGGCGCGTGGCCCAAGGATGACGGCATCCGTATCGATCACCTGCTGCTGTCGCCTCAAGCCGCCGACCGCATGACCGACGCCGGGATCGACCGCCACGTGCGCGGCTGGGACAAGCCGTCCGATCATGTTCCGGTTTATGTCGACCTGGACATCGAGGCGCGGTGATTCACATTCGTCATGCCCGGCCTTGTGCCGGCCATGACAAGGAAATTTTTCGCAATCATACCCGCTGATTTATTCCCTTCGCGTCTCAAGCCACTGGCGGAGATAAACCGCCGCAAGCGCGCGCTCGTCTTCGCTCGCCTGCTGCATGGCGCTGTCGTACAACTTGGTGATCCACGCCTGATCGACGCGCGCGCTGTCCTTGGCAAGCGCAAGCCACATCAAGCCGCGCGCGGCCTGCCGCGGGACGTGATCGCCCTCAAACAACATCGCCCCAAGCATCGCCTGCGCCTCGCATTGGCCTTTCTGTGCAGAGAGACCGAACCAGCGCGCAGCCTGGCGCGGGTCATGCGGCGCGCCGTTACCGTTGAGATAGAGCCGCGCCAGATAATATTGCGCGTCGGGATCGCGAAAATACGAAGCAGCGTAAGCGAACATTTCACGCGCGCGCGCCGGGTCGGGCTTGACGTCGGTCTTCGGAATACCCTCGAGATAATAATGGCCAAGCGCAACGAAAGCGTTGGCAACAAACCGCGCCTGCGGCGTGTCGGGATTGTCGTCGGCATGACTATCCGCAATGCTGCGGAAATATTCGAACGCCTTGAGATTGTTCTGCGCGACACCGTCGCCTTCGGCGTACATGCGCCCAAGTTTCCATTGCGCGAGCGCATGACCCTTCTCGGCGGCGTATTCAAGTGAGTTGACCGCCTTGACGGTATCGCCAGCCTTGAGCCAATGCGCGCCGGAACGGAAAGCTTCCATCGGCGTCATCGGCGGCGGACCGATGCTGCCGTCAGTCTTGCTGCCGTCGAGCGCAAACGCAGGCGCGGCGGCGAGCAGGCCGGCGCCGATCAACAACACGCGCAACAGGGTCTCAACTGTCCGCATAACACTCTTTCTCAGCAGCGCCGCCCGGATGGGTCACAGCGCCTTTGACGGCGGGACCGACCTGCTGGGCGTATTTCCACAAATAACCGGATCCGAATTCGTTCTCGCGTGCTTTCCACTGGCTCTTGCGCTTGGCGAGCTCTTCAGCGGATAGTTTCACGTCGAGTGTGCCTTTCACCGCGTCGATCTCGATGATGTCGCCGTCGCGGATCAGGCCAATTGGGCCACCAACCGCCGCTTCCGGTCCAACATGGCCGACGCAGAAGCCGCGGGTCGCACCCGAAAAACGTCCGTCCGTGATCAAAGCAACTTTTTCACCGGCGCCCTGGCCGTAGAGCGCGGCCGTCGTCGAAAGCATTTCGCGCATCCCGGGGCCGCCGCGCGGTCCTTCGTAGCGGATCACCAGCACTTCGCCGTCTTTGTACTTACGGTACTTGACCGCATCGAAGCAGGCCTCTTCGCCGTCGAAGCAGCGCGCCGGCCCACTGAATTTCACCGTCTTCATGCCGGCGATTTTCACGATCGCACCGTCGGGTGCGAGATTACCCTTGAGGCCGACCACACCACCGGTCGCCAGCAACGGCTTGTCAGCCGGGCGTATGACGTCCTGATCCGGATTCCATTTCACGTGTTTCAAATTCTCAGCGATCGAACGGCCGGTGACTGTCAAGCACTCGCCGTGCAGGAAGCCGTGATCGAGCAGGGTTTTCATTAGAAGGGGCACGCCGCCAGCTTCGAACATATCCTTGGCGACATAACGGCCGCCTGGTTTCAAATCTGCGACATAAGGAGTCTTTTTGAAGACTTCGGCGACATCAAAAAGGTCGAACTCGATACCGCACTCGTGCGCGATCGCCGGTAAATGCAACGCAGCATTTGTCGAACCGCCGGTCGCCGCGACAACCGCAGCCGCATTCTCAAGCGCTTTGCGCGTAACGATGTCGCGCGGGCGAATTCTTTTGGTGATCAAATCCATGATCATTTCGCCTGCGAGCATGCAGAATTTGTCGCGAATTTCGTACGGTGCGGGGGCGCCAGCCGAATAAGGCAACGCGAGCCCGATGGCTTCCGATACCGTCGCCATGGTGTTGGCGGTAAATTGCGCGCCGCATGCGCCTGCAGAGGGGCAGGCATTCTGTTCGAGAATGTCGAGGTCTTCGTCCGACATTTGTCCGACAGAATGTTTGCCGACCGCTTCGTAGACGTCCTGGATGGTGACCGGTTTGCCCTTGAAAGTGCCGGGCAGAATTGAGCCGCCATAAATGTAGATCGCCGGCACGTTGAGGCGGCACATCGCCATCATCATGCCGGGCTGTGACTTGTCGCAGCCCGCGATACCGATCAACGCGTCATAGGCATGCCCGCGCACGGTCAGCTCGACTAAATCGGCGATCACTTCGCGCGAAGGCAGCGACGATTTCATGCCGGCGTGGCCCATCGCGATACCATCGGTGACCGTGATGGTGCAGAATTCGCGCGGCGTTGCGCCGCCTGCGGCAACGCCCCTCTTCACGACTTGCGCCTGGCGCATCAGGGCGATGTTGCAGGGCGCGGCTTCGTTCCAGCAGGTGGCAACGCCGACGAATGGCTGGTGGATCTGCTCAGTCGTCAAACCCATCGCGTAATAAAAGGCGCGATGTGGCGCGCGATCCGGCCCCTCAGTGGCGTGCCGGCTCGGCAACTTCGACTTCAAACTGGTCTTGGCGTCCATAGTACTCGTAACCCCCCGCCCTTTAACCGCAGCCGCATGCGGCCGAACGACGTTCAAGGCGACCAACTTCGGCTGGGCGGCCATCGATGTCGTTGAAGGGTATGGCCGAATCGCGGCGCCGAGAGGGTGATCAGGCGGTATGGCTTAAATGTTCTAAATGTGTTGCAGACTGGACACAGGCGTGGCCGCGCTGCATCGCCCCCGCCGCCCGTCCTGAGGAGGCCCGCAAAAGTGGCTGTCTCGAAGGGTGAGGCCTGAGCTAGTCGATTCAATTGTCAAACAGCCTTAGCCAACGCTCCGCCGCCCGTATTCTTTGACCGGGGCCCCGGGAAGGCCCGTCTTTGCGTCCCTTCCGTCCCCTGCAGAGGCAAGGGAATGGAGCGCCGTGCGGCGCAACCAGCAGTCCAACGCCTCGCGGCGTTGACGTGCCTTTGCGACAGGCACGTTCGCCACACGGCGCTCCATCGCGGCTTTTCTGTCCCCGGGACCGTGCTTCCGGGCGCGGACACCTTATCCAGGCAGCTTTCGCCGCCCTTCATCCACGCCTCGTCCAGCCATTGAAGGCAGCCCCACGTAGTTGGAGCGGACGGCGACCCGGGGCCTCCCGGAGGCGTGGCTGCGAAACCACGCCCGCGGGCGCCGCATCCGGCTCCGCCACCAAGACGCCTCTAGATGACGCCCTTGCTGTCGAGCCGAACGCATAGGATTATAGTCAGTGTAGGATTAAAGTCAACACCTCAATCGGCCTCATCCCATCCTTCGAGACGCCGCGCTGCGCGCGGCTCCTCAGGATGAGGCGGGCTGGAGCCCCGCGTGCGCAGGCATGAGCGGGATGTGTTACCGCGGAAAACGACGTAGAGGGTTCGGTCCAAGGTGCTAAATATCCCGTCCCCATGCGCACGCCCCCTCGCCTCCGCCGCTCGTTTTTCGACCGCCCGGTACTCAAGGTCGCGCCCGAACTGATCGGCGCGACTTTGTTGGTTGACGGTGTCGGCGGCACGATCGTCGAATTGGAGGCCTATCATCACACCGACCCGGCCGCGCATTCCTACATCGGCCCCACGGAACGCAACGCCGTGATGTTCGGTCCGGCCGGCTATGTCTACGTCTACCGCTCCTACGGCATCCACTGGTGCCTCAATTTTGTATGCGAGGAGGAAGGCAGCGCCAGTGCGGTGCTCATTCGCGCCATCGAGCCGACGCAAGGTTTAGCAATGATGCGCCGCCGCCGCGGCCTGCCCGAAGCGCGCGCACTCTGCTCCGGTCCCGGCAAATTATGCGAAGCGCTGGGCGTGACTCACAAGCACAACGGCTTGCCGCTCGACCGCGCGCCCTTCGAATTGCGTGCACGCGCCACAACTCCGGAAATCGTAACCGGTGTCCGCATCGGGATCACGAAAGCGGTTGAGAAGCCGTGGCGCTACGGCCTCAAGGGCTCGCCGTTTCTGAGCAAGCCGTTCAAGACCTCGTTCTAATTCTGGACTCAGGGTCAAAACCGAACTCTTGTTTGGCCTTTTCGCTCGACACCGCATCGCCGTCCTCGGCGATGTTGTAGATGCCGGGCTTTGCCTTCGTGAGTGCCTGCAGCGTCGCCCGCGCCGCAGCATCGATGTGAACCGATGGCGCGCGTGAGGCTGTGTCAGACCATGTTCCTGGTCCGTAGAAATAGCCGTAGCGCAGCACAATGCCTTCCGGAAGGCCGAGCACCGCCTGCTCCAGCGCAACAACAGCTTCAGTGCTGCGGCGGGCGATGCCCTCGCCGCTCAGATTGAGCGGATCGCTCTCGGTCCGCGCGCCGTCACCGGGCGCATAGACGAACGCAATACTCTGAGCGACCATGCGCTTCACATTCGCCGCACGCGCTGCCGCCACGAGGTTGCTTGTTCCCTCGACACGCAGGCGGGCATTGCGCGCGAGACCTTCTTCATATTGGGGCGTGCCCGGCGCAAAGGCGAGATCGGTGAGCTGGTGGATGATCGCCTGCGGCGCCGCAGCCTTGACCGCACGCGCGAGGGCATCCGCATCGAAAACATCGACCACCACCGGCTCGGCGCCGAGGGCCCGCAGCGCATCGGACTTGTCCGCCGACCGCGTGGTGCCGACGACGGTATGCCCAACCGCACGCAGTAGCGGCGTGAGCCTCCGCCCGATTGCCCCGCCCGCTCCGGCCAGAAATATTTTCATTGTGCGCTCAGTAGGAGACGATGAACTCGCACCCCGCCGCGGTTTGAAACTCTCGCGTGATACGGGCGGCGCCCAAATTGAATTCGAGTACGACGGCAGCATCGTGGCAGCACAGGAACGCGTGCTTGCCGTCGGCCGCAAAGCCGAAACCCATGGGTGCCTTGGGTGTGGCAAAACCGCCGAGCTGTTTCAGCGTAGCGGCATCATAGACCGCCGCATAGCTGTCGACGTGGGATGATGCGCAAATATATCGCCCGTCCGGTGAAACCCGCACGCGGCGCAGCTGGTTGGCCTCGCCCGGCGCGCCCTCGATCGCAATGGTCTTGCGCAATGCGTGCGTGCGCGTATCGAAAACATGCACGATGCCCTTCGTGTGCGCACACACGAAAAGCGTTTCCCCGTCGGGCGAAACTGCGATGCCTTCGGCACCGTGCTGAATATCCAGGATGCCGAGCACCCTGCGCGAGACAATATCGAGAACGGCCACTGCCTCCCTGGTCTTGAAGGAGGCAAAAAGTTTTCCCGCCGTATGACTGATTGCGATCCAATGGGGCGAGCCGCCGATATCGATGCGATCGACTTTTGCGGTTGCGGGATCGATAGCCAGGACCGCATTGCCAAGTTCTGCGGTCGACCAGAGCGTGCCAGAGGCATCCATCATGACGCTGTGCGGGGCGATATTGGCGCCGACATCAATGGTGCGCTCGAGAGATTTCGACGCCAGATCGATCACCGCGATGCGGCGATCGGGATCTTTGTTTTTGCCGAAGATGCCACCGCCATAGACCGACGCGTAGACCTTGGCACCGTCCGGAGAACGGATCAGCTCATGGGTCGACGCCGGCATATCGCGGTCGGCGAGGTGCGCGAGCGTGCGCGCGTCGAACCACTGGATCTTGTTGGCGCTCTTGGCGGTGAGGATGAGCGTATCGCCGCCCGGCCGGTTGTTGGGGTCGATGGTCATTGGTTCTTGTCGTCCCCTCTCACGGCCCTCATGGTGAGGAGCGCTGCGAAGCAGCGCGTCTCGAACCATGGAGCCCACCCCATCCTTCGAGACGCGGCCTGCGGCCGCTCCTCAGGATGAGGGCGGAGATTAGCCGCGGCAGATGAAACCTACCCCGCACCCTTCAGGCGCTCCAGTGCTTCCGCAATCTTGGTTTTGCGCCCGATGGCTTCTTCCCGTTTTTCTTTCTCTTCCTCGACCACCTCTTCCGGCGCGCGCGCGACGAAATTGGCGTTGCCGAGCTTGGCATCGACACGCGCAATGTCTGCGTCGGCCTTCTGCATTTCCTTGTCGAGACGCGCACGCTCGGCAGCAAGATCGATCACGCCCTTGAGCGGCAACGCCGCGACCTCGCCACGCACGACAAGCTGCACCGAGCCTTGCGGCGGCGCGGCTGCAGACGAAATCTCGGACACGCGCGCCAGCCGCTTGATGAATTCAGCCCAGCGCTCGGCACGTGCCTTGGTCTCGGCAGAAGCGCCGGCAAGCACCAGCGGGATTGCCGCGGTGATGTTCATCTCGGCGCGGATCGAACGGACGGCGGTGATTAGCTCAATCACCCAGCCGATTTCAGCTTCGGCTTTATCGTCGGCGAGACCGTCAAGCTTTGGCCAGTCGCTCAGTGCAAGCAATTGGAAACGCTTCGGCCCCTGCTCCGCCGTCACCGCCCACAATTCCTCGGTGATGAAGGGCATGAAGGGGTGCAGCAGCTTGAGGATCTCATCGAGCGCCCATGCGGCCATCGCGCGCGTTTCGTCCTTCGCCGTACCATCGGGCCCAGTCAGGAGCGGCTTCGACAACTCGACATACCAATCACAATAAACGTTCCAGACGAAGCGATAGGCCGCACCGGCGGCGTCGCTGAAGTCATAGGCCCCGATTGCTTTCGTGATCTCGGCAGCCGCTTTCGCGGTTTCGTGCGCGATCCAGCGGTTGAGCGTTTCTTTCGCCGTATTTCGGATCGAAGCCTTCGACACGCGCCGCCCCGTTGAATTCGACAAAGCGCGCGGCATTCCACAACTTGGTCGCGAAATTTCGGTTGTTCTCGACATCTTGCGGGCCGAGCCTGATGTCGTGGCCCGGCGCCACATTGCGAGCCAACGTAAAGCGCAGCGCGTCGGCGCCAAACTCGTCAATGACCCCGAGAGGGTCGACGACGTTGCCTTTCGACTTCGACATCTTGGCGCCGGAGGCATCGCGCACAAGGCGGTGAATGTAGACATCGCCAAACGGCACCCATTGTTCAGACGGAGCGCCAGGGCGCTCCTTCTGCATGAAGTGCAGCCCCATCATCATCATGCGGGCGACCCAGAAGAAAATGATGTCAAAGCCGGTGACCAGCGTTGAGGTCGGATAAAAGCGCGCGAGTTCGGGTGTCTTGTCCGGCCAGCCGAGCGTCGAGAACGGCCACAGCGCGGATGAGAACCAGGTGTCGAGCACGTCCTCGTCGCGCGTGAGTTTGGTCGCCTTGCCGTAGTGCTTGTCGGCATCGCGCTGCGCTTCGGCTTCGGTCAGCGCGACAAACACTTTGCCATCGGGTCCGTACCACGCCGGAATCTGGTGGCCCCACCACAGCTGGCGCGAAATGCACCAGGGCTGGATGTTCTCCATCCAATTGAAGTAAGTCGTTTCCCAATTTTTCGGAATGAATTTGGTCTTGCCCGCGCGCACAGCGGCGATGGCAGGCTTGGCGAGTTCTTTCGCGTTGACGTACCACTGGTCGGTGAGAAACGGCTCTATTACGACGTTCGAGCGATCGCCGTGCGGAACGACGTGCGATTGCGGCTCGATTTTTTCGATCAGCCCTTTTTCTTCCAGCCGCGCCAGAATTGCCTTGCGTGCGGCGAAACGATCCGTGCCATGCATCGCTAGCGTCGCATCGAAGTCGGCGGATTTCGGCACGCCGGCACCGAAGTCGGCATTATCCCTGAGCTGGAGCTTTGCTTCGGCGCTGAAGATGTTGATCTGCGGCAGGTTGTGGCGCTTGCCGACCTCAAAATCGTTGAAATCATGCGCGGGCGTGATTTTCACCGCGCCTGAACCCTTCTCGGGATCGGAATAGTCGTCAGCAATGATCGGAATCTTGCGCCCGACCAACGGCAGGATCACGTTCTTGCCGACCAGTTTCTTGTAGCGCTCGTCGTCGGGATGCACGGCGACCGCGGTGTCGCCGAGCATCGTCTCGGGCCGTGTCGTTGCGACCACGATGAATGTCGAGGCATCCTCTGGATTGAATGTCTTGCCCTCGATCGGATAGCGCAGGTGCCAGAGATGCCCTTTGGTCTCGACCTGAATGACTTCGAGATCGGAAATGGCGGTCAGCAGCTTCGGGTCCCAGTTGACCAGCCGCTTGTCCTTGTAGATGAGCCCTTCGCGATGAAGTTCTACAAAAACTTTAAGAACGGCCCGGGATAGCCCCTCGTCCATGGTAAAGCGTTCGCGCGACCAGTCGCAGGACGCACCAAGACGTTTGAGCTGGTTGACGATGGTGCCGCCGCTCTCGGCCTTCCATTCCCACACGCGCTTGAGGAAGGCTTCGCGCCCCATCTCGCGGCGGCCCTTCTCCTGCCGCTCCATAAGTTGACGTTCGACCACCATCTGCGTCGCGATGCCGGCGTGGTCTGTGCCCGGCTGCCAGAGCACGTCCTTGCCGCGCATGCGCTCGAACCGGCACAAAATGTCCTGGAGCGTATTGTTGAGCGCATGGCCCATATGCAATGAGCCGGTCACGTTCGGCGGCGGAATGACGATAGAGTACGGCTTCGCGCCGGCGCGCTCGGGCCGGCCGGCGCGAAAGGCGCCCGCCTGCTCCCAAGTCCGGTAAATTCGACCCTCGACGTCCGAGGGCTGGTAGGTCTTATCGATCGGCATCGTATTGCTTGGCTCGCTTCACTCGCTAGAGGATGCCTGTTTGCGTCAAACCATATTTCGCTCATTCCCGCGCAAGCGGGAATCCAGCATCATGAGCACAGGTCCGCGCTGGATCCCCGCTTTCGCGGGGATGAACGGCTAGGTCAATAATTGCGCGGTAGAAAGCCCGCCGAGCCCGCCGGAGTCAACTTTGGCCCCCACCCCGCCCGTTTCGCGCGGCAGCGCAACCAGCGCCATCACCCTGCTGGCGCTGGCCTCCTTCGCCAGCCAGTCGATGGTGCGGGTATCGGATTCGCTATTGCCGCAGATTTCGGCCGATCTCGGGGTCACCGTGGGCGCGGCTTCGATCGTAGTCACCGCCTATGCGCTGGCGCACGGTTCGGTGCAGCTCGTCATCGGTCCCGTCGGCGACCGCTTCGGGAAATACGCCTGCATCATCGCAGCCTGCGGCATGTCGACGATTTTGGTGCTGTTATGTGGCTTGGCCGGCTCGCTGCCGACACTGGTGGCAGCACGGCTCGCCTGCGGGCTTGCCGCCGGGTGGATCATTCCGCTGGCCATGGCTTTCCTCGGCGACGTCATTCCCTACGAACGGCGGCAGCAAGTGCTGGGCACGTTCCTGTCCGGGCAAATCCTCGGCCAGTTGTTCGGTCAGGCGGCCGGCGGTGTCCTCGGTGACTTTTTCGGATGGCGCCGGGTCTTTTATATTCTTTCGGCGCTGTTCGCGATTTCAACGGTCGCGCTGATTGTCGAATTCATTCGCAATCCGATCACCCGCGCCGGACACGCCACCGCCACGCGTTCGCGCGGCTTTATCACCGATTACGCCACCGTGCTGCGCTCGCCCTGGGCGCGTTTGATCATCGCGCTGGGCTTCATCGAGGCCGCATTCATGTTCGGCGCCTTCACTTATGTCGGCGCCGATTTGCATTTGCGCTTCGGCGTTAATTTCGCCGTGGTCGGCCTGTTCGTCGGCGCATTCGCGATTGGCGGATTGATCTACAGTTTGTCCGTGCGCAGGCTGGTGAACAGGCTCGGACAAATCGGGCTCGTCACCGGTGGCAGCGTGTTGCTCGCAATCGCTTACGTGACGATCGCATTTGCTCCGCACGCCTATTTCGCTCCTGTTGCGATCACCGGCATCGGGCTCGGCTATTACATGCTGCACAACACGCTGCAGACCAACGCAACACAAATGACGCCGCAGGCGCGCGGCACCGCAGTGGCGATTTTTTCTTCGGCGCTCTATCTCGGGCAGACACTGGGCGTTGCCGTCAACGGGTTCATATTCGACCGTTTCACTGCGGTGCCGGTTTTCGTGATCGCAGCGGCAGGTCTGCTGGGACTCGGTCTCTGGTTCGCGCGCGTGCTGAAGCAACGGCGGGACCAGGGCATTTAAAGTTTATCCGTGGACCTCGAAGCAACCTCCGCTCATTCCCGCGTAAGCGGGAATCCAGCAAACGAGCAAACAAAAAAGTGCTGGACCCCCGCATGCGCGGGGGTGAGCGGAATGGATCGTTGCGTAGAGACGAGAGCGCCTAGGGCCGGCCGCGCGACACGCGCTCGATTTCGGCGCGGACGATGCGTTCAACCAATCCAGGCAAATTATCGTCGAGCCACGACTTGAGCATCGGCCGCAACATCTCGCGCACGAGATCTTCAAGCGTGCGCGCATTTTGCCCGATCACCGTGTGAGCAAGCGAATTGAATGCACTATCAACCGCCGCGATGGTCTCGTTTGAGATCAATGCCCGATCGGTTGACCGTTCCGGTTTCGTCGTAAACACCACGTCGGATGCCCCATCGATCGTGCGGAAACTTGGAGCCGGTCCGGGCGGCGGCGTTGGCGCTGCCATCGCCTCGGTCAAATCGAGCACTTCAGCAGCAGGTGCGGGTGGTTGAGCGGCGGCCGGCTTCGGGCCAGCTTTCGGTGGTGCATCAAGTTCCGCCAGCATGGCATCCACCTCGTCCTGACTGTTTGCAGCGGCAGGCGGCGGCGCTGACGGAAGCGGCGCTGCCGGCTTTGGCGGTGGTGCAGCAGGAGGCGCTGGCCGGCTCGGCGCAGCGGCAGCCTGTGGCGCTTTGGCGGCCGCGGCGACTTCGGGCGCCTTCGCGGGCTTGGAGTCGTCGTCAGCAATGATGCGCCGGATGGAGGCTAAGATTTCCTCCATCGACGGCTCTTGCGTCTTTGCCGTTTGCGTCATTCCCCAATAATCCCGACACACTCCCCACGTTCCGCGCGGCGATCGTTAAGCCAATCGCCAGCACGAATCGCTGTCGAATACCGTTTATACGCTAGAGGGGCGCAAATGTGACGGGTGGAAAATCGTGAGCGCGCAATGAGCTGTGGACACGGACCGTATGCAGACCACAACCAATTCGGCTCAACGCCCGTCGGGGGTGCGCACGCCGGCCCAGGTGTCGCGGATCTGCTGGTAGTGCACGTTGGAGTCATAGACCGGCACACGCAGGCCGAGGATCTGCGGCGACAGGCGCCCCACCGCGGCGAGCAGCGTGTAGGAGGCCACAACCCGGTCGCGTTGCGCGCTTACCAGCGCCACCCGCGCATTCACCAGTTCCTGTTGCGCGTTGAGGACGTCGAGTGTGGTGCGCTGACCCACGCGGGCTTCCTCGCGCACACCGTTGAGCGCGATCTCCGAGGCCTGCACCTGCGCCTGCGTGGCATCGATGTTGGCCTTGGCCGCATCGAGCTGGCCCCAAGACTGCACCACCGTCTGGCGCACCTGGTCGCGAGCCGTATCAAGATCGAGCCGCCGTTGTCCCAGCGTCTCCTTGGCCTGACGGATCAGCGAATATTCCGCACCGCCTTGGTAGATCGGCACGCTGAGCTGGCCCAGCACCGAGGCGTTGAACGTCCTGAGCTGGAGCAGGCTGCTCTCGTAGCTTTGCTGCACATTGCCCTGCAACGACAGCGTTGGATAAAGCGCGCCTTCGGCAACCTTGACCTGCAATAACGCGGCATCGACATTGTATTGCGCGGTTGCCACCGCCGGATGGGTTGCGGTCGCAACCCCGATCGAGCCCGCCAGATCGTGCGGCGAGTAGCGGTCAACCGGTGAGCCGGGCGCGAGCTTGCCCGGTTCAACCCCGATCACCTGCCGGTAGGTTGCAACCGAAGCCTTGTAGGTCGCCTCCGCGCTGAGCACTTGTGAGCGCCCCGATGCCAGCCGCGATTCCGATTGCGCAACGTCTGTGCGCGTCACCTCGCCGACATTGAAACGATCGCGCGTCTGCCGCAGTTGTTCCTGCAACACCTCGACGTTGCGGCGCTGCAGATCCAGGATCGCACCATCGCGCAACAAATTCATGTAGGCCGTCACTGCGTTGAGCAAAATTGTCTGCTCACTCACCCGCAAGGTCTCGCGTGCGGACTGCACCTGGCTCTCCGCCTGGCGCGTGCGGTTGGCGGTCTGAAAACCATTGTAAAGCGTCTGCGTCGCCGTGATGCCGAAATTGCTCGGCGACATGTTACCCGACAGCTGCGAGTAGGTGGCACCAAATGTCGCCGAGCGCGTGGTCGTGTCCCAATATTGCTGGCCGATCGAGCCGTTCGCCGTCACCTTCGGCCGATAACCCGACAACGCCTGAGGCACATTTTCGTCGGTCACGCGCACCGAGGCGCGCTGCGAATTGAGCGTCGGGTTGTTCTGATAGGCCTGGATTATTGCCCCTTCCAGGCTGTCGGCCTGGGCTGACACGGGCGCAAACTGCCACGCGGCGCAGGCGATCGTGCCGATCGCAAGCCCCCGAACCCAATTCTTACGGCCCCACCCCGTCATTCCAATTCCTGTCCCACACGACCCCGGCATGGTGCCAGATTCGCGCTCCAACAACGAACCCGGAACCATATGCGCCCCGGACCGCCCTTAAAACCCCCCGGCCGCCCTTCCGTGCAAGATGCTGGCGAACTGGGGTATTTCCGCAACGCTCGGGACACCTGCAATCAAAACGCGAAAGCCGGCACCTTTGCAAAGCCCGGCAGCAATGGGCCATTAGCGTCAAATATCGGGCGTCCGCCCAGCTCTTCCCCACTCCTGCAATAAAGCATTGCCTTGGCGCCGGGCCCGCTGCCGAGGATGCAGACCAGCCGGCCCCCATCCTTGAGCTGGGGCAAAAAAGCCTGGGGCGTGAGTTCGGTCGCGCCCTCAAGAAGGATGGCGTCATAAGGCGCGCCTTGCGGCCAGCCGGCCGTCAGTGGCCCGCTCACCATGCTCACATTGGGTTGTCCGCCGAGCGCCGCGCGCGCGGTTTGCGCAAGGCCGCTGTCCTCCTCAAGGGCGACAACCTGCCCGGCGATGCGGGCAAGCACCGCAGCCGCGTAGCCGGTGGCACAGCCGACATCCAATACCCGGTCGGTCGACGCGAGGTCGGCCGCCTGAATCAACTTGGCGAGGACCATCGGCTTGAGCAGCCGG
This sequence comes from uncultured Alphaproteobacteria bacterium, assembly GCA_963743405.1. Classification (GTDB taxonomy): domain Bacteria; phylum Pseudomonadota; class Alphaproteobacteria; order Rhizobiales; family Xanthobacteraceae; genus Pseudolabrys. Next base: position 160,242 of record CAVUPX010000013.1, read on the forward strand.
CGGGAACCCTTCGCGCCAACGGATAAATCGAGATCGAGATAAGCAAGACCGGCGGACGCGGGCGGCACGAAATTCTCGCGCGGCGTTTCCAACATCGCAGCCAGTATTCGGAGATCGGTCACATCGGCGGTGCGGACCTGGCCGTCCACCATATGACGGCGCGCAGTAGCGAAATCGGTCATCGCGGTCCTCAACCTGAAAGCGCTGCAGGCGGGTTCTTGTGCGGCAATGGGGCGCAAAACGCAAGGTTCGGCTTACGATTGTCGTAAGGCTTTCCCTCCTATATAGGCTGGGGGCTGAAACCGACGCCTTTTTTCCCGTGATTGGCCACGTGGCGGAGTGGTTACGCAGCGGACTGCAAATCCGCGTACCCCGGTTCAATTCCGGGCGTGGCCTCCAACCTTTGCTCCTCGCGCTTTGCAAAGCGGGCGGGCTTTGTTATAGGCCCGATGTAAATCCCGACTTATTCCCTGGTAGCTCAGCGGTAGAGCGTTCGACTGTTAATCGAAATGTCGCTGGTTCGATCCCAGCCCAGGGAGCCAACAGCCAATTCATCAACGCTTTTCAGGGAACCCGCCGCGGACGGCAGGATTTTTTCAACGCGCCCACGAGCTTGTGTGACCGGCAACACATCGGGCGCGAACCGGAACGCCTATTCTCACATCATCGGCAAGACCAACGCCTGCCCAAAGGAGATGAATGATGCTCGGGCTAGAACTCATCGCGCTACCTCTCCTAGCCGCGTGCTTCACCGCTATGCAATTTGGTTGGCTGGTCGAACTCAGCCAAGATCTGAATATCGCTGACGACATTTTCCGGAGTCACGATGGGCGTGCTTCTCATCAAGTGTCCCAATACCGGCCGGCAATTTTCGACCGGAATTTATGTTGATGCAGACACCTTGGCACGCGTGCCCCAGGAATTTACCCACACGCGCTGTCCATATTGCAAATTTGAGCATCCGTGGCTGCCGCGCGAGGCAACTTTAGTTGACGCGATCTCACCCGCCGATTGGATCGAAAATCAAAGTTAGGCCTGGCCGCGAGTTAAACCGCTCCCTGCCGCGCCACGGACCATTTGCCGCTTTGAGTAAATGCTGCTTGCCGTTGAGTAAAAGCGGCGCAAACATCTCCAAATATGAATTTCTCCAAGAGGTCTCGATGCGGTCTCGATGAGGTCGACAGGCTGCCGATCCGCTTTTAGTGTAGGCTATCCCTCACAAGTCATCATGACACCCCTCACCAGCCCGCTCACGACCGACCTCTACGAACTCAACATGGTCCAGGCCTATCTGGATCGCGGCGAGGACAAGGAGGCCGTATTCGAATTTTTCGTCCGGCGGCTTCCTGAGCGGCGCGGTTTTCTGCTCGCGGCCGGCCTTGAGGACGCTCTCGCTTATCTGGAGACCTTGCAGTTTTTCGAGCAGCGAAATCGATTGGCTAAAAAGCACAAAGCGCTTTCGCGGTAATCTGATCGACTATCTTGCCGGTTTACGCTTCACCGGCGACGTTCATGCAATTCCGGAAGGCACTGTGTGCTTTCCAAACGAGCCGCTCATCCGCATCACGGCTCCGCTGCCGATGGCGCAGCTGGTCGAGACGCGGCTGATCAATATTTTGCATTTCCAGACGCTGATCGCGTCAAAGGCCGCGCGCATGGTGCTGGCGGCGCCCGGAAAAATTCTCTCGGATTTCGGTTTGCGAACGGCGCACGGCGCCGAAGCCGGATTGTTCTCTGCGCGCGCGAGCTATCTTGCGGGCTTTGCCGGCGCAGCGAACGTGCTGGCGGGCGAACGCTACGGCATCCCCGTTGTCGGCACGATGGCGCATTCTTTCGTCCAGGTGCACGACGACGAAATGACGGCCTTCGAGAATTTCGCGCGCGCGCGGCCCGAGGGCGTCATCCTCTTGATTGACACCTACGACACCGAGGCCGGCGCCCGCAAAGTGGTGGCGCTGGCGCCGAAATTGAAAGCCGATGGCATCGCGATCCGCGGTGTGCGCATCGACAGCGGCGATCTCGCCGCGATGGCGCGCAAGGTGCGCGTTATTCTCGACAATGGCGGGCTGAAGGACGTGATCATTCTTGTCAGCGGCGGCATCAATGAGGATGTGCTCCAGACAATAACGGCTGCGAATGCGCCGATCGACGGATATGGAATTGGCGTCAACCTCGACGCTTCAATCGACGCACCGTCGCTCGATTGCGCCTACAAGCTTCAGGAATACGCCGGGACGCCGCGCCGCAAATTGTCGGAGGGCAAAGTCACCTGGCCCGGGCGCAAGCAAGTCTGGCGCAGCTACGATACCGACGGGCGCATGCGAGGCGATGTTCTGACGCTTGAAAACGACACACAAACCGGTGATGCGCTGATTGTCCCTGTGATGCGCTCCGGAAAACGTGTCGCACCCGCGCCAACGCTGGCGCAAATCCGGGAACACACGACGCGCGAACTGGCGCGATTGCCGGAACCGCTTCGAAGACTCGAAGCGGGCACTCGACTATCCAGTGCAAAGTTTCCAAGGCGCTAACCGCACTGGCAGCGCAAGACCGGCGGCCAACGCTAGCGCGTGGTCTAATTCCGTCATGCCCGGCCTAGTGCCGGGCATTCACCGCTCCGTCACTGAAGCAGGAGCAAGCCGTAGATGGCCGGGACAAGCCCGGCCATGACGGGGAAGAGCGGATACGGGACGGCGCCAGTCCGTCCCTGCCCTGTTCCAGCCGCGGGCACCTTCGCCATAAACCTCGTGCCCGCTCTCGGTGACCACCACCGTGTCCTCGAGCTTGATGAAGCCACGCACGGGGTGCATCAACGTCGTCTCTACCGAAACAACCATGCCGGCTTCGAGCGGACGCTCCGCATACTCGGCGGGGTACGGCACCGGACCATGGTCGGTCAGGCGCGGCGCTTCGTGGCTCACCATGCCCATTCCGTGAGCGAGGAAATCCAGGTGGTTGTGGTGCTTTGATTTCGCGCGCAGCGGTTCCCCGGCGGCGTAAATTTCCCTGCCCATGGCGCCGGCGCGCACCGGTTTCATTGCCGCGCGTTGGATGCTTTCGATCTCGGCGAGCAAATCGACAAGTTCGGCGTCCGGCTCACCCTGAATCGCCATGCGGCAGACATCGCCGATGTAGCCGTGATAATTGCCGCCGGAGTCGATCGACATGATCTCGCCCTTCTCCCAGCGCTGGTCGGAGGGCGCGCGGTTCATGCTGGTGCCGCTGGTGACCAGGCAATATTCGAAGGTCAATCCACGGTTCGTCTCTTCGCGGCGGAGTGCCTCGACGACATCATTCTTCGTGACGCCCGGCTTGCTCGCGGCGATCACCGATTTCATCGAGTCGATGACGGCTTCCGAAGCATATTTCAGCAATTTCAATTCTTCAGCTGATTTCTTCGCGCGCTGGCGCTCGAGCACGAACAGCGCGTCCACCCATTCGGCATCGGGAAAAGCTTTTCGCAACACCAGCGAGGAATCGTAAGGCAAAAATCCATATTCGACGCCGATACGCTTCGCCGTCAGACCACTTTTGCGAATGTGATCGACCGCCTTTTGCATCGCATCGACAGAACCCGCCGACGACGTCTGCGTCTCCGGCGTCCACATCGGCTTCACGTCCCGTTGGAACTTCTCAAGCCGGTGGCCGATGTAGGCCGCCTTCTCCGGCTTGCCCTTGGGATAGACCAAGACCGGCAAATAGCGCGTGACGCCGGTCGCATCCATGTAATCGAAAAAGTTCGCGCGGTGACCGCCGAGCAAATACTGCGCGTTGTGCTTGGACGTCGCGATCACGACATCGATGCCGGCCTCGTCCATCAGCCGGTCGAGACGGTGATGGTCAAACGGGATCGCTAGTCCACTCGCAGGCTTCGCGTTGACGTTCATAATCGGCACTCCGGCTTCCGACGAGAACCACGAGTTTAGGACCAGAGTTCCTTGCTCGCAAGCCGGGCGCCTTCGCTCAATGCCTCAAGCTTTGCCCACATCACCGAGGGATGCACGCGGCGATAGAATGGGCCTTGCGCAAAACCACAGTCCGTTCCCGCAATCACATTCTCTCGCCCAAGCACCTTTGCCAGACGCACAATTCGTTCGGCCACCAATTCGGGATGCTCAACCACATTGGTGGCGTGGCTGATCACACCGGGGATCAGGACCTGGCCAGGCCCGAGCTTGGCATCTCTCCATACCTGCCATTCGTGTTCGTGGCGCGGATTGGCGCCCTCGATCACATAAGCGCCGACCTTCACCTTGAGGATCAGATCGACAATATCTTTGAGCGGAACGTCGCTGGTGTGCGGCCCCGGCCAGCTGCCCCAGCACACGTGATAGCGAATGCGGTCGGCCGGCAGACCTTCGATGGCGTGATTGAGGATGTCGACCTGCTGCGACAACCAACGCCGGTAGTCGGCAAAACTCCCGGGCGGCACCATGCGATCATACGTGACTGCGCTGCGGGCATCGTCGAGTTGCACGACAAAGCCTGCATCGACGATCATCTTGTATTCGGTTCGCATCGCTTGCGCGATCGCAGCCTGCAATTCTTCGTCGCTTTTGTAATATTCGTTCTTGCGGTCAGGGATCACACTCGCCGGCGCGGCGACCGGGAGGAAGCCCTCTTCGACCTTCGTGTTTTTGAGGGCGGCTTTAAAATTATCGATGTCGCGTTGCAGCTCCGCTTGGCCCGTGTATTTGATTGGACCAACGCAGATCGCCTCGGTCGTCGTCGCTACAGCTTCCTTGGCATCGAGTTCGGCATAGAATTCGGAAAATTTGGTGCGATCTGCACCGCGCTTGAACGGATTGGCGGCCTCCTGCTTGATCGGCCGCCGTTCGAATCCCGAGAGCCGTTCCAGCGCGTATTGCGCCCAGCTGATCGATTTCCCGAATTCGCCGTCACTAACGACATCAATGCCGGCTTTCGCCTGTTGGCGAACGACAGCGGCCACGGAGTCCGCCAAACATGTCTGGTAAGCCTTTTCGTCGTAAGGCTTGCCGCCTTGTTTGGCGCGCAGGAACTCCTGCAGGGCATCGGGCCGAATCAAACTGCCGACGTGGGTGCTGAGGATGCGATCAGTGCTGCGTTTCATGCGCGCTCTATGCCAGCGGCGAGAACGGAACACAATGCATTGGTGCCTGAGTGGGCAGACGCCCCGCCACCCGCCATGACGAAGAGTAAATCTACGCCTTCACCACGCCTATCAGCTGCTCGAGCTTGGCGGGATCATTCCGCAATGTTTCGCTCGGTCCGTCAAAGACGATACGGCCGCGATCCATCACCACGGCGCGGGGCGCAATATCGAGCGCAAGCCGCGAATTTTGCTCCACAAGCACAGTCGCGAGGCCGCCGGCTTGCGTTAATCGCTTCACGGCGCGCGCCAATTCCTCGACGATCACCGGCGCAAGACCCTCCGATGGCTCATCCATCAGAAGCACTGTCGGATTGCCGATCAGCGCCCGGCCGATTGCCAACATCTGCTGCTCACCGCCCGACAGCTGATTGCCACGATTTTCCGCACGTTCGCTCAGCCGCGGAAATAGTTCGAACACCGTTGCGATTGACCATGGCCCGGCCCGCGCCGCGACCTCCAGATTTTCGCGTACTGTCAGCGACGGAAAGATCTCGCGCTCCTGCGGCACGTAGCCAAGTCCTGCCGTGACACGACGATAGGTCGCGAGCCTCGAAATATCCTTGCCATGCAGCGACACGCGGCCACCATGCAGCGTGGTGTGTCCCATGATGGTTGCGAGCAACGTCGTCTTTCCTACACCGTTACGCCCGATGATCGACACGGTCTCACTCGCGCCAAGCGCCAGGCGCATATCCTCAAGCACCACCGTCTCGCCATAGCCGGCGCGGACATTGTCGAGCTCAAGCGCGCGCTCAACCATGATGGCCTCCGCGGTGGTCTTCCTGACCGAGATAGACCGCCCTCACCTGCTCGTTATTCATGATTTCTTTGGGCGTGCCTTGCGTGAACACTGCGCCCTGCACAAGCACGGTTATTTCCCTGGCGAAACGGAATACGACATCCATGTCGTGCTCGATGATGAGCACTGCGATGTCCGGATCGAGCGCCGCGACCACGTCGAGGATGAGGTGGCTTTCCGAGGACGGCACACCGGCGGCAGGTTCATCGAGCAACAGCACGCGCGGCTTTTGCGCAAGCGCAATGGCAATTTCCACGAGACGCTGGCGGCCATATGGTAGTTCGCGAACCAATTTGAGCGCGTCGTCGGTCAAACGCAGCGAGTCAAGATGATCGAGCGCTTCGTCGATCACCGCACGCTTGGACCCAGCGGAACGCCACAGGTTGTTGCAATTGCCGTCGCGCTCGCCGATGGTCATGCAAAGATTTTCAAGAACCGTCAGCCCGCGAAAAAGTTGGTTGATCTGGAAAGTACGCGCGAGGCCGCGCCGCGCGCGGTCAGCCTGGCTCGACGCGGTGATATCCTCACCATTAAGGAGAACGCGCCCTGATTGCGGTTTCAGCGCTCCGGTTATCAAATTTACCAGAGTCGTTTTGCCGGCACCGTTTGGCCCGATGAGCGCGCAGCGCGCACCGCGTTCGAGCGTGAGATTGACGTCTCGCGTCACCGGTAAGGCACCAAACGCGCGGTTCAATCCTTCGACCTGCAGAGCGGCGGTCATGGCTGCTTCCTCTTCGCCAGATACTCGGCGGCGTCCTCAAACAGGCCGAGGATTCCGCGGCGCGCGAACAGGACGGCCAGCACCAGCATCAGACCAATGCCGAATTGCCAGAAGGTCGGGCTCAATTTCGAAAAATAATCCTCAAGTACCATGTAGACGGCGGCACCAATGAAGGCTCCGTAAAGCCGTCCGGTCCCACCAAGGATCAACATCACCATGACTTTGGCGGAATTGTCGAAGTCGAACACCGTCAGCGTGACGTAAGCATTGGTTTGGGTAAACAGAGCACCTGCAACGCCAGCGATCGCTGCCGCGATTGTGTAGACGGTCACCAACCGCCAGTGTACCGGCGAGCCGATCGCGTGCATCCGTCGCACATTTTCACGGATGCCGGTGAGAGCTTGGCCAAACGGCGAATAGACAACCCTGCGAACGAAATAAAATACAACTGCCAGCGCCGCGAGCGCATAGAGATAATAGGTGTGCCCATAGAGATCGTAGTCGAACACCCCTAACAACGGCTTGAACGTGAGCCCTGGCAGACCGTCGTAGCCGCCGGAAATGTCCGAGCGCAGATTTCCGGTCTCTTGCAACATGATCGCCGTCGCCAACGTGAGCATCAGCAACGTCAGGCCGCGATAACGCAGCAAAAACCATCCGGTGACGAAACCAACTAGCCCGGCCGCAATCGCGGCCGCAAAGAGGCCGCTAATCGGCTCGCTCCATTGCAGGCGCGCCGCAGCCAAGCCGACCGTATAGGCGCCAATGCCGAAGAACGCGGCGTGGCCAAGCGTTACGATGCCGGCATAGCCAAGGATCAGGTCAAGCGAGAGCGCAAACATCACCATGACCAGCACCTGACTGCCGAACGTCATGCGGTCCGGGAAAACGAAAAAGACACCGATCGCGACCAGCCAAGGCAACGCTTCCGTCAAACGAAAGCGGTGGCGCTTGAGCAAATACTCCGCCGCACGCTCGCGCGCCTGCCCGCGGTTGGTTGCGCTGGTGATGTCACTCGCGGCCATAGAACCCCGCGGGCTTGATCAGGAGGACAACGACAGTAACCGCATAAATGAAAAATCCGCCGGCGTCGGCGAGCAGATACTTGCCGGCCGTATCGAAGACGCCGAGCACCAACGCCGCCAGCAAAGTTCCTTTAAGACTGCCCAGCCCGCCAACGGCGACGACGATCAGGAACAGCACGAGGTAAAGCACCGCGAAACTGGGCGAAAGACCGAACAATTGAATTGCGAGCCCGCCACCGAGCGCGGCAAGACCCGAGCCTAATGCAAACGTCAGCGTAAACAGCCGGTCCACATTGATGCCGACCAATTCCGCCATGCGCCGATTGTCGACGGCGGCCCGGATCTTGGCGCCGATATTGGTGCGCTCAAACCCGTACCAGAGGACTGCAATGAGCACGACGCCGAGCACGATCAGGAAGGCGCGGTAGCTCGGGAAATAACGGAAACCAAGATTGACGTCGCCCTGCAGCCATTCGGGTAGCGGAACCGACTTCGGGATAGGTCCGTAGAAATAAGTCGCCGTGGCGATCGCCATGAACGCCAGACCGATGGTGAGCAAGACCTGCTCCAGATCGGTGGATTTATAGAGACGCCGGTAGAGCACACGCTCAAAGACAACGCTCGCCGCGCCGACCAGCACCGCAGCAATGACAAGCGACGGGACGAAGTCGATTCCGAGTGTTCGCGTGAACGTGACAACGAGGTAGCCGCCGGCCATCGCAAATGCGCCATGCGCCAGGTTCACGAAACCCATCAGCCCCATCGTGACCGAAAGGCCAACGGAGGTGATGAACAGGAACATGGCGTAGGCCAAGCCGTCGAACAGAATACTGACGGCAACGATAGCGAAATGCGGCACGAGCCCCACCCCGTGTTGAAGAAAACGCCGCCGCGTCTTTATGCGCGGCGGCGCCGTTGAGTGTCAAATCGCGTCAAACAATCACGAACCGCAGCGGCCGACCTTAAGCTCTTTGCATTCGTCTTTAACCGCCTTGGTCGTGCCAAGCACCTTGATGCCAAGTTTGCCATCCGGCTTGCGGATGACTTCCATGGCGTGCTCATCCTGCACGATGTCGCGGGTGGCCGCGTCGATCGAAACCTTTCCGCGCGGGCCATTGGCGGACCAGCCTTTCAGGGCGTCGATCACTTTGGAGCCGTCCTCGACTTTGCCGTTGAGCTTTTTAATGGTGTCGAAGATAGCGTGCATTGTGTCCCAGCCAGCCGCCGACATGAAGTCCGGGTAAGAGTCTTTCCCGTATGCTTCGTGCCAGGCCTTGTTGAAAGCCTTGTTGTCAGCGTTATCGAGGTCGACTGCGTAATTTCCCATCACAACGGTGCCGATGGCGGCATCGCCCATGTCCTGCAACTTGTTGTCAGGGATCAGGTCCATTGGGCCAATCAGCTTGACGCCAGCCTTACGCATCCCGAGTTCACCGTAAGCCTTCGCCACGCCGGCCGCGTGCGCACCGGATGGAATAAAGACATACATGCAGTCCGGATGCTCATCCTTGATCTTCTGGAAGAAGGGCGTGAAATCCGGCACCTGTACCGGGCTGCCCATCGGGATCGAGTCGGTAATCTTGCCGCCGGCCTTTTCGAAGCCAGTCTTGAAGGCCTCGGTCGAGTCCTTACCGGGGGGAAAATCGGTGTAAGCAAGCGCTGCGGTCTTGCAGCCAACTTTGCTGAAAGCATACGCGCCCATCGGATAGGCATGGTGCCACATGCTGAATGACAGTCGCGCGATATAGGGCGACAAATTCGTGATCCAGGCAGTGCCGGCATTTGCAATCACCATCGGGACTTTGGATTGTGTGATCACGGGCGCAAGCGCGATCGCCGACGGCGAGAACACAAAACCTGCAACCAGCTGCACTTTATCGTTGGTGATCAGCTCGGTTGTGACTGTCTTGGCCACCGCACCGGTCGGCGGGCCCTCATCGCGCTTGATGAGTTCGACTTTGTGCGGCGCGATGTCGTTGGCGTGAAGCTTGACGTAAAGATCAAACGCCTTGTCGATCTGATGACCGAGGTCGGCATTGGCCCCGCTAAATGGAAGCACCACGCCAATCTTGACGGTCTCGGCCTGGGCCGCTCCGCCCACTGTAAACGCCAGGGCGGCTAACCCGAGCCAACCAAAAATACGCATTTCATCTCCTCCTAGATCCTTGAATTGGTTTGGAATCCCACTGAACCGTGGGCCAGAAATTCGGCCCATTCGTCCTAAAGTGGACTAGTTCGAAGCCCCGGGTCAATTGGGATTGCCGCGGCAGCACGTCACGGGCGTTGGAGTGCGCTCAGGCGGCGTTTTTCGCTGCCGCTTTCGAACCGATGGAAGACTTGCTGTCCGCGTCCCTGCGCTCGACCATCACGTCGAGCGAGGCAACTTCGACGCGATTGCGGCCGCGCTCTTTGGCGTAATAAAGCGCGTGATCGGCTTGCGCGAGGAGTTCTTGCACGTCGAGCGTCCGCTCCTGCGAATGGACAAGCCCGATGCTGACTGTCGCGCGCACCGGGCAGCCATCAACGTCATGTGCCATCTGGGCAAAGCTTTCACGAATACGCTCGGCCACGGCGACAGCTTTCTCGCGGTTGGTCTCGGTCAACATCGCGGCGAATTCCTCGCCACCGAGCCGACCGAATAGATCCGATCCACGCATCGATTTTCGTGCAGCGTCGGCAAAGATCGCCAAGACGCGGTCGCCGAGCGCATGGCCGAACCGGTCGTTGATCGACTTGAAGTGGTCGAGATCGATCAGCAGAACGGCAGTTGGATGCGGATTGCCGATGTGACGTTTGGCGAGCAGCGAGGCGTCCTGCATGAAGGATCGCCGATTTGCGATGCCGGTGAGTGGATCGACCATGGCGGCGGTGCGATGGCGCAATTCCGTCCGCTCCTTCGCCATTGCAAGCAGGATAAACGCGGTTGAGATGGTGAACAGAAGCGACTCGAAGCTCAACACGGTCATCCACACGCTGCCAAACATGCTGTCGTTTGCAGGTGACCCTCGCAGTACGCCGACCATCGGCGTCCGCAACAAGAACAACGCGCCTTGAGCGAATAGCATGATGACGGCCGGCCAGCGTGATACCAGCGGCTCGTCGCGGCCGCGCCAAAACTCGTAGGCCGTCAGCCAGATGTAGCCGGTGATGATAGCGGACGCGACCAGCGAGCGCGTATCCATGTTGTCGGTCAATAACGGAAGCCGGCAGACCAGCAGCCAAATCACCGCGCCCGTCACCAGATAGACCGGCTCCACAGGGCGACCGTCGAAAACCCGTGCGCCCGTCCATGTCACGGCGAAGGCGGTAAACAACAAGGCGTTGGCGAGATCGATACTGACAAGATCGGGCGCCTCGCCGTACGTACCGAACAGGCCGATGGACGCGAGACGGATCAGGTGGGCAAAGCCCCACCAGCAAACGGCGCGAAGCGCCATGTTCTGCGCCCAGACGAACAGCAGCAGCAGGCCGAGAATGGCCTCCACATAGATCGTCACCATGAAAAGCGTATGGACGTCGAGGGTCATCGGTCGAGAACTAACTGCCGGGTCTGAATTTCACTTAAAACCCAAGTGTCACGAATAGACCCAGGCTGGAAAAAACTGATGAACGTCATCGATTGATCTGGACCGATGCGGCTCTATGGTTTCGAAGACCTTTCCGCGACACGGGCAATTGAATTGTCCTGAACGCCAATTCGGCAGGAAATCGGCCCGGAATGCCTTCAATTCACGGTTCCGCCGCCCTTGTCGCGCGATTTGGGCTCCACTACGTTGAAATGTCCTACCAATCCCCGGAACCGGCCATGCAAATCCGCGACGGCATCATCGAGGCCATCGGCCACACGCCGCTCATTAAACTTGAGCAGGCCTCCGAGGCGACCGGCTGCACCATCCTGGGCAAGGCCGAATTCATGAACCCGGGCGGCTCGGTCAAGGACCGTGCGGGCCGACAGATGATCCTGGAGGCCGAGAAGCGCGGCGAATTGCGTCCCGGTGGTCTTGTTGTCGAGGCTACTGCGGGCAACACGGGCATTGGGCTCGCGCTTGTCGCCAATGCACGCGGCTATCGCACGCTCATCGTCATACCTGAGACGCAGAGCCAGGAAAAAAAAGACATGCTGCGCCTGTGCGGCGCCCAGTTGGTGGAAGTGCCCGCCGCCCCTTATTCAAACCCGAATAATTACCAGCATGTCGGGCGCCGGCTGGCCGAACAATTGAAGCGAACCGAAAAGAACGGCGTCATCTTCGCCGACCAATGGAATAATCTGGACAACCGCAAGGCTCACTACGTCTCGACGGGTCCGGAAATCTGGGAGCAGTGCCAGGGCCGCATCGACGGCTTCATATGCGCGATTGGCACGGGCGGCACCATCGCGGGCGTATCGTCGTTCCTTCGCGAGAAGAAAAAAGACATTATAATTGGCGTGGCAGATCCGCGCGGCGCGGCGATGTACCACCTGTTCAAAGACGGCCAGGCGAAAGCAACTGAAGGTGGCTCGATCACCGAAGGCATTGGCCTCGGGCGTGTGACGCCGATCATCGAAGGCATCAAAGTCGACAAGGCCTACCTCATCCCTGACGAGGAAGCACTGCCGATCATCTTCGATCTGCTCGAGCACGAAGGACTCTGTCTCGGCGGATCCTCGGGCATCAACATCGCGGGCGCTATCCGATTGGCGAAAGACCTGGGGCCGGGCAAGACGATCGTCACGATCCTTGCCGACTATGGTAGCCGCTACCAATCGAAGCTGTTCAATCCGGAATTTCTACGCGCGAAGAAGCTTCCTTTGCCCGAATGGCTCGAGCGCAAAACAGACATCAAGCCGCCGTTCGAAAAGGCGTGATGATGCCAACCGATTGCCTGTTTCGTGAAGACTCGTATCTCAAAAATTGCACTGCGCGCGTGCTTGCCTTGACCGAACAAGGCGGCATCGTTCTGGACCAGACGGTTTTTTACGCGACCTCGGGTGGACAGCCGGGCGACACTGGAACGCTCGTAACGGCGAACGGCACGCGCATTCCGATCCAGACCGCGGTTTACACCGACGCCGCCAAGAGCGAGATCGCTCACGTTCCGGCAACCGGCTCGACTACGCCAAAAATCGGCGACACCTTAACTGCGGAGATCGACTGGGATAAGCGCTATGCCCGCATGCGCATGCATACGGCGCTACATCTGCTGTCGGCGGTACTGCCTTATGCGGTCACGGGGGGCTCAGTCGGCGAGAGCGAAAGTCGTCTCGACTTCGACATTCCAGAGGCTGGTCTCGATAAGGACGCAATTACGGCCAAGGTCGCCGAGATGATCGCCAGTAATGCTGCGGTCAGTAGCCGATGGATCACCGATGCTGAACTCGAAGCCAATCCCGGCCTGGTCAAAACAATGTCGGTGATGCCGCCGATGGGTACCGGCCGCGTGCGTTTGATTGAAATCGCCGATCTCGACCTACAGCCCTGCGGCGGTACGCATGTTCGCGCAACGGGAGAAATCGGCGCGGTTCGCGTCACGCAAATCGAGAAGAAAGGCAAACAGAACCGCCGCGTGCGGTTGGCTTTCGCCTAGTTGCGATGGCGGAACGATTGCGCGATGGTGCGCATTAACGTCCTTTGGTTGGTCCACAGCTATGAACGCAACAAACTCGTCAAGTCACTGGCTCAAATCTACGGAATGGCTGGCAAGCCAACTCGGCAAGCCCGGCGTGGTCGTGGTGGACGGGTCATATTACCTGCCGGCACAAAAACGCGACGCGAAAGCGGAATACCTTGCCGCGCACATTCCGGGAGCGGTATTTTTCGATATCGACGCTGTCGCCGATCATTCCACCGATCTGCCACACATGCTGCCCGGACCAGACCAGTTCGGCGCAGCGGCGGGCGCGCTCGGCATCAGCGAGACCGACACGATCGTCGTCTATGATGGGCTCGGCCTTTTTTCCGCGCCACGCGTGTGGTGGACGTTCCGCATTTTCGGCGCCAAAAACGTATTCATCCTCAATGGCGGCCTGCCCGCTTGGACTGCTGAAGGGCGAAAGACCGAAGCGGGTGCCGTGATGCGCGTCGCCCGCAAGTTTAACGCCGAGATGGACACAGGCGCTGTGGCGATGCAGGGCGACGTCCAGATGGCAATCAATAGCGGCAGCGCGCAGATCGTCGATGCCCGGCCGGCCGGACGTTTCGCCGGCCGCGACCCTGAGCCGCGGCCCGGCCTGCGCGGCGGTCACATGCCGGGTGCCATCAATGTCCCTTCGTCCGAGCTTGTCGAGAATGGACAGCTCGTCGCGCCCGAACGTATTGCACAGGCCTTCAAGAAAGCCGGCGTTGATACCGACAAGCCGATCATCACGAGCTGCGGCTCCGGCGTCTCCGCCGTCATCCTCGCCCTTGGACTAGATGCGCTCGGCAAATCGCCGGCCCGCATCTATGACGGTTCATGGTCTGAATGGGGTGCGCGCCCCGACCTCCCCGTCACGAAAGACTGACGGCGATCATTCAGTACTGAGCGAATAGTTCAACGCAAAATCTGGCTGAGGAACAGCTTTGTGCGCTCGTGCTTGGGGTGTGCGAAGAATTCGTCCGGCGCATTGGCCTCGACAATTTGTCCCTCGTCCATGAACACAATGCGGTTTGCCACCTGACGGGCAAAGCCCATTTCGTGGGTCACGACCAGCATCGTCATTCCATCCTCCGCAAGCTCCACCATAGTGTCGAGCACTTCTTTGACCATCTCGGGGTCGAGTGCGGATGTCGGCTCATCGAACAGCATGATCTTCGGATTCATGCACAGGGCGCGAGCAATGGCGACCCGCTGCTGCTGGCCGCCGGACAATTGGCCGGGATATTTGTTGGCTTGCTCGGGAATTTTCACGCGCTGGAGATAGTGTAACGCCACCTCTTCCGCGTGCTTCTTCGGCATCTTGCGGACCCAGATCAGCGCCAAAGTACAATTGTCCAAGACCGTCAGATGCGGAAACAGATTAAAATGCTGGAACACCATTCCAACCTCACGCCGCACCTCGTCGATTTTTTTCAGATCCGCTGTCAATTCCACGCCGTCAACAAGAATGTGTCCCGCCTGATGCTCTTCCAGGCGATTGATGCAGCGGATCATAGTCGATTTGCCGGACCCGGATGGTCCACAAATGACAATTCGCTCGCGGCCCATCACTTTCAGATTGATATCGCGCAACACATGAAAGTCGCCGTACCACTTGTTCACGTCGTCGAGCTCGACGGCAATCGGCGTGTTGAGCTTCGCCGGCTTGAGCAACGATCCGTGATCTCCTGCGCCGTTCATGACGTTCCCTTATCGCCGGTCACTTTTGGCAAGCCGGGCTTCCATCGCACGCGCATAACGCGACATGCCATAACAGAAGATCAGGTAGAACATTGCCGCAACTGCGTAGCCGGTCGTGCTCGTGACCGGCGTTGCCCACTTCGGGTCGATCCGGGATACCTCGATCGTGCGCAGCAAGTCGAATATCCCGACAATGAACACGAGCGTCGTATCCTTGAATAGGCCAATATATGTATTCACGATGTTCGGTATCGTTATTTTCAGTGCTTGCGGCAGAATGATCAGGCGCATCACTTGCCAATAGCGCAAGCCCACGGCCATGGCCCCTTCGTACTGGCCCTTGGGAATAGCCTGCAAACCGGCGCGCACGACTTCCGCCATATAGGCGGACGCAAACATGGCGATACCGACAAGCGCGCGTACCAATTTATCCGGCGAATACTGCTCCGGCACGAACAACGGCAACATTACGCCTGCCATAAACAGCACCGTCACCAGCGGGACGCCGCGCACGAACTCAATGAAGATTACCGACAGCGATCGCACGGCCGGCATCCGCGATCGCCGGCCAAGCGCAAGAAGGATTCCAAGCGGCAACGAAAATACGATACCGACGGATGCGACAACGATCGTCACGAGCACGCCACCCCACAGCACCGTGTCCACCGGCTGCAAGCCGATAGCCGACCAGCCTGTGAGCAGCACGAATGATGAAACCGGCAAGATAACGAAAAAATAAAATGCGCCGAGATCACGCCGTGGCGCGTTGAGCCACAACAGCCAGATGACGCCGATCGCCAGCATCGCGAAGAAGACATCCACCCGCCAACGTTGCGGGATGGGGTAAGAGCCGTAGATGAAATAAGGCAGCCTTTCCCACACGAACGGCCAGCACGCGCCAATGTCGCGATGCTGAACGGACTCAAGGCAGGCGTCACGGTCACTGCCGCTCCAGACGGCGTCAATGAACAGAAACTTGACCAGCTCCGGAACGACCCAGGCGAAAAGAAGGGCGATGATCACCGTGAGCGCGATATTGAACGGCGTGGACAACAGGTTTAACCGCACCCAGCCGATTGCGCCTGTCATCAACGCCGGCGGTGGCCGCTGCGCGATGGTGGTGCTGCGCACGAACGCAATTTCGGTGGCCGCAAGGTCGCCTTCAGCCATCGTCATGGGCGCGCTATCGCTCCACCAAGGCCATTCGGCTGTTGTAGAAATTCATCAGTAGCGAAGTAGCAAGACTTATGACGAGATACACCAGCATGGTGATGGCAACGACTTCGACCGCCTGGCCGGTCTGATTGAGCACGGTGCCAGTAAAAACCTGCACGAGATCGGGATACCCGATCGCCACCGCCAGCGAAGAGTTCTTGGTCAGATTGAGATATTGGCTCGTCAGCGGCGGAATGATCACCCGCATGGCCTGCGGTATGACAATCAACCGCAATGTCAGCCGTGGGCGAAGGCCGAGCGAATACGCCGCTTCAGTCTGCCCACGCGACACAGCCAGGATTCCAGCACGTACAACCTCGGCAATGAATGCCGCTGTGTAGGTCGACAGGCCAAACAGCAACGCCGCGAATTCAGGCAGCACCTCGAGCCCGCCGGTCACGTTAAACCGGCCCGCTTGCGGAAACTCGAAACTGAGCGGAAAGCCGGCGAGAATGAACGCAGCGAGCGGCAAACCGAAAATCAGCGCGAGCGCCACCCGCAAAACAGGCGCTTGTTGACCGGTCCGCTCCTGACGTTTGTGCGCCCAGACATAAAACGCCACGGCGCCGACAACGCCGGCAAGCAAGGCAATCAGCACCGCGCCGAAGCCGCTTTTGAATATCGGCTCCGGCAGAAAGAGGCCGCGGTTGTTCAGATAGACTCCGCCGCCGATTACGATGCTTTCACGAATATCCGGCAGCGCCTTAAGCACGGCGTTATACCAGAACAACAATTGCAACAGGAGCGGAAGATTGCGGATCGTCTCGACATAGCCGCCAGCAACTTTCGCCAGCAACCAATTGCGCGACAGCCGCGATATGCCGATGACAAAGCCGAGGACTGTGGCAATGACTATGCCAACCCCGGCAACGAGCAACGTGTTGAGCAGACCAACCCAGAATGCACGGCCGTAAGTGGAGCCACGCGCCGAATACTCGATCAGAGTCTGGCTGATATCGAACCCGGCGGTGTTATTCCAGAATCCAAATCCGGATGCGATGTTGGCGCGTGCGAGATTGTCGATTGCGTTTCTGGCCGCGCCATAGACGAGAAAGCCAACTACCGCGCAAAGCGCGAGCTGATAGGCAATGCTGCGGACCTTAGGGTCGTTATAAAACACGACCTGCGCCGAGCGCGCCGGCGCCGAAAGCTCACTCGACATGCGCCCCCCGTCGGGCTTGCGGCGTCGACAACTCCTTCTGACCAAGGCACCGCGGAAATGACGGCCGCGGCTCCCCGTTTACGCCAGGTCAGCGGATCGGCGGCGCGTATTGAATGCCGCCTTTGTTCCACAACTTATTCAAACCACGCTCGATTTTCAGTGGCGAACCTAGACCAATATTTCTTTCGAACAACTCGCCGTAATTGCCGACGAGCTTGACGATATTCACCGCCCAATCCTTGTTCAGGCCGAGTTGTTCGCCGTAATTGCCTTCTGTGCCGACGAAACGCTTGATCTCCGGATTGCCCGATTTCATCGCTTCATCAAGATTCTTTGAAGAAATATTGAGTTCTTCCGCATCGAACATCGCGAACAATGTCCACTTCACGATGTCAAACCATTGGTCATCGCCGTGGCGCACAACCGGACCAAGGGGTTCTTTCGAAATAATTTCAGGCAATATCACGTGGTCGTTCGGGTTAGCGACGCGCAACCTTTCGGCATACAGAGCAGAAGCATCGGTGGTGTAAGCGTCGCAGCGACCGGCGTCGTAAGCTTTCACCGCTTCATTCGAAGTAGCGAAGGTGACGGTCTTGAGCTGCATCTTGTTGGCGCCAAAATAATCCGCGAGGTTGAGTTCAGTCGTCGTGCCTTGCTGGACGCATACAGCCGCGCTGTTGAGTTCGAGCGCCGAGTTTACCTTGAGCGCCTTACGCACAATAAAGCCTTGGCCATCATAATAGTTCACGCCAACGAAATTCAGTCCGAGCGACGTGTCGCGCGATGATGTCCACGTTGTGTTTCGCGCAAGCACGTCCACTTCACCTGACTGCAAGGCAGTAAAGCGGTCTTTGGTCGACAACGGTACAAACTTTACTTTGGTGGCATCGCCTAATACCGCCGCGGCAACCGCCCGGCAAAAATCGACGTCGAGACCGGTCCAATTCCCCTGCGCATCGGGAAGCCCGAAGCCGGCAAGCGTTCCGTTTGAACCGCAATTCAGCATGCCGCGATCCTTCACGGCTTTCAGCGTTTGAGCGGATGCGCCCTGCGCGGCGACGGCGAGGATCAATGCAAGAATAGTGGTAAATCGTTTCATGTGGCGGTCCCTTCAATACTGGTCGGATGCTCGGTTTTGCGGGGCGCCCCCAAGCATACCGCCGCCGAACATAAGTCCAGCGGTAACAATTGTCTGATTTTGGTCGTATGTCGATAGCCCCTCAACTTCCAGCATCTCAGAGCGATCAGCTAGCCGGGTCAAGGGGTTGACGCTTGCGGATTATGCGGACGTATATGTCTGCCGCACGGAATTACGCATAACCACTCCCCACCCTGGTCCTTTGTTCTATGACAAAAAAAATCAAAACCCCGATCAAACCGAATACCCGGCTGGTCACATCCGGCCGTGACCCTCAGGCCTATCACGGGTTCGTCAATCCTCCCGTCTATCACGCCTCGACCCTCCTCTACCCAAATGCGGAAGATCAGGTCGCCCACCGTAGCCGCTACAGTTATGGCCGCCGGGGCACGCCCACCTCGGAAGCGCTCGAAAATGCTCTCCGCGAGATCGATGGCGAGGGTTGCGCGGGCGTAGCACTCCTGCCGTCCGGCTTGGCCGCAGTCTCAACCGCGTTGCTTGCGACTGCCGGCGCCGGCGATCACGTGCTGGTCACCGACAGCGTTTATCGGCCCACCCGCAATTTTTGCAACGGGGTGTTCAAACGATTAGGTGTCGAAACAACTTATTACGATCCCATGATCGGGGCCGGCATCGCAAAATTGATCAAACCAAACACGCGTGTTGTGTTCGTCGAGGCGCCTGGATCGCAGAGCTTCGAAATGCAAGACATTCCAGCCATTGCCAAAGTCGCGCACGCGAACGGCGCGATCGTGCTGATGGACAATACCTGGGCAACGCCCCTCTACTACCGCGCCTTCGAAAAGGGCGTCGACATGCAAATCCAGGCGGGCACCAAATATATCGGCGGCCATTCCGACATTATGTTCGGATGCGTT
Source organism: uncultured Alphaproteobacteria bacterium (assembly GCA_963743405.1). Lineage (GTDB taxonomy): Bacteria > Pseudomonadota > Alphaproteobacteria > Rhizobiales > Xanthobacteraceae > Pseudolabrys. Next base: position 179,610 of record CAVUPX010000013.1, read on the forward strand.
TCGGCCAATGCGTCGACGGTGGCCGCACTCAAAGACACTGTTTATACAATGGGCTTGTGCGTTGGGCCTGACGACATGTATCTCGCGCAGCGCGGGTTGCGCACACTCGGCGTCCGGCTCGAGCGCCATTACCAATCTGGACTACGCGTGGCGCGATGGCTCGAGCGGCGACCTGAGGTTTTGCGGGTCATGCACCCGGCGCTTGAGAGCGATCCGGGCCACGCGATCTGGAAGCGGGATTTCACCGGCGCCTGCGGATTATTCAGCATTGTGCTCAAGCCAACCAGTGAAAACTCGGCACACGCTTTTCTCAACGAGCTCACACTTTTTGGATTGGGCTATTCTTGGGGTGGGTTCGAAAGCCTGGCGATCTTGTTCGACTGCTCGGACTATCGGACCGCAACGAAATGGGCGCCCGGCGGACCAACCGTACGCTTCCACATCGGACTCGAAGATCCTGACGATCTGATCGCCGATCTTGAGCGCGGATTTGCCGCGCTCGCTAAAAGCGCGAAATCCTAGCCAGCCCCTTTCGACACACGCGCCCGGCCGATTGCATCGCGGCTTCGACTAAGCCGCCGCAGCCGTGCCTCCACTGCGCATGACAAATTGTAAATTGCGGAGATAGACGAAGACTCCGAAAGCTTGCCCTATGATAAATACAGGGTCCTTTCGATAAAGTGCGTAACCCAACAACATGATTCCGCCGCCGATCGAGAAAACCCAGAATGCGGTCGGCACAACACTGCGGCCGGCGCGTTCAGAGGCGATCCACTGAACGACGAAACGCATGGCGAACATAAGTTGGGCAATGTACCCGACCAGGATTCCCCAATCGACGTTGCCGAGAAATACGTCGTGCAGGTAGCCGCCGACGGCATGGGTGATATCGACCAGCATTTACTCCTCCGAATAGTCAGGAATTCTTTTCTTGCGGCGGATGAGCCACCACACGCCTGCGAGATCGAGGATGCCGACCCACAGTCGGTCCCACATTCCATAGTTCGACACGCCGTGTGCGCGCGGCCTGTCGACCACGTCGACGTAGCCGACTATGTAACCCTCTCGCCGCACAAGTGCGGGAAGGAAGCGGTGCAGCCCATCGAAATAGGGAAGTCGTAGAAATGCTTCACGACGGAACGCCTTCAATCCGCAACCGGTATCCCGCGTGCCATCGCGAAGAACCGCGCCGCGAACGGCATTCGCGATGCGCGATTGCAGCTTCTTGAACCCGCTCGCCTTGCGGCCAACACGCTGACCAGCAACAAGGCCGATGCCCGGCCCACCCGCTTCCAGCGCGCGAATAAGCGCCGGGATAAAGGCCGGATCGTTTTGTCCGTCGCCGTCGAGGGTCACCACAATCGGCCCGCGCGCCGCAGCAACGCCGGTTCGCACAGCCGCCGACTGACCGCAGGATTGCTTGTGGCGGATGCGGCGTAGCCACGGGTATTGCACCGTCAAGGCTTTGAGTTGCGCCTCGGTGCCATCGTTCGAGCCGTCATCGACGTAAACGACTTCGAAGCGCCATTGGCCATCGACTGCCTTGGCGATTTCCGCCACCAGCGGCGCAATATTGTCGGCTTCATTGCGCACCGGCACCACAATGGAAACCGCCGGATCAATACTGTTCATGCGCGATGTCTTATGAGGCCAGGAGCCCGCGGGCAACCGCTTTGATGCGCTTGAGCGAAGGGCCGGGATATTGATGGATTGTGCCGTCACGGGCGATCCCGAAACCAAGGCCGCGCAGCGCGAAATAGCGCCGCACCAGCACTGCTCCGCCGATGCCGACCAGCGCGCCGGCAAGCACATCGCTCGGATAGTGCGCAGTCACCACAACCCGACTGACTGCAATTAGGAGTGCATAGATCAAAAATACGGTGCGATAACGTGGCCACAACGTACCGAACGCAACGAGTGCGGCAAACGCAGTCGTGGCGTGCCCCGACGGCATCCCGGCATAAGCGGCGCGCCAGACGAACGGACTAAATAAAAATGGGTCCAGGCTGCCCCCGACCATCGGCCGTGCGCGCCCGATCATGCGCTTGATGATGGTCACAAACAGGCTTGGGACCGCTATCGCCGTAAATAGGAAACCAACGCGGACCATTATCGCCGCCAGAACGCGCTGCGAGAATGGCGTCAGCATCGATGGTAGCGCTGCAACCGCCAAAAACAATAACCCGAGCGGCCACAAGAACCACCCGGACTTTCCAAAATCCGTGATGTCATCGAAAATCTCAATGATCCACCGCGGCAGATGGCCCACGCCACGCGTTGCGGCGGCATCAACGGTCCACATCAATAGCAGGAGCACGGCAACTCCTGCGGCTGCCGCAATGAGAAATTCGCGGAGCGTCAACGGCCAAAATCCCTGCGTACGCGTACGCGCAGGCTGCGTCAGTATCCCGACGGCCGTGACGACATTGGTCACGCAACGGCGCAGCGCCATCGCCGCGTTGCCTTCCATGCGATTGAACCCGTTGGCAACACTCATGGGTTTATGGGTTCGCCTGAGAACGGAAGACGGTCAGCACGACCGGTTTTCCGATGCTGATATTATATCCCTCAACACGTTGTCTGAACGAATAGCGCAATCCGGTCAATTCCGCGCGTTGCGCAAAGCTGCGCTCGCTGCGCGGGTCGACCAGCGCGAAATGACACGACCCCGTACGCAGGAAATCGGCAGCTCCGGCACCGTCTGTAAAGCGCGTGTCGGTGCCAAGCAAAAACACCAAGCTGGGTTCTTGGTAAGCGAATGTCGAAACGACCTGGGGCTGCACACAATCGCTCGCGCGAATTTCCTCGGCAATCATAGCGCTCGGAAACAGTGAGGGCAGTGACGGAAATGTCACGGCGTAAACGGTGATAGCGACAAACACTAAAGACACCATGCCGCGCAACAACGCGCGTTCGGCCCCGTCGACGTCGTAGAGCCACCAGGCGAATAGGCCAAAGATGACTGCCACTGCGGCAAACGGCCAAGCAATCAAACCGAGATCGCGGCCAAACATAATGAATGCGATCATCACCGTGATCGCGATTGCGGTGGGAAACAGGAACCAGCCGATTGTACCGCGCACGATCCAGCGCACTTTCGAAAGGGCGCCGGATTCCAGTATTCCGGCGATCAGAATGCCGATTGCGGGATACAGCGGCAGCACATAATGCGGCAACTTGGTCATAACGACTTCAAAGACGACCCATGACGGAACGAGCCATGCAAGCAGAAACCGTGCGCCCGGCTCGCGCCGTGATTTCCATACCGTTGGCGCCGCCAATCCCGCTAGAACCGAGCCAGGCCAGAACGTCACCCAGAACAGCACGAAATAAAAGCCCGGCGGCGCACCGTGCGCCTCCTGCCCGCTCGCAACTTTGTCCAGCATGTCATGCCCCAGCGCCTGCACGAAAAAGCTGTCACCGGACTTGATGATGATGGCCACGAACCAGGGCAGCACCAAGAGTATCAACCAGGCAAATCCGGCGAACGGTCGCAGCGCCCAGAGCCAGCGGGCGGAGCGGTCGACAATCGATAGCGTCGCCGCCGTGAGGATGACGAACATCAAAATCAATGGGCCTTTGACTAACACACCACCGGCGAGTGCCGTCCAAAGGACGGCCTGTAGTTTCCAACCGATGTCTGCATCTGGGTCGCGTCGGCACGCGAGATAGATGCGCGCCATCGCGCCCATAGCTGCAACCGAAGTAAACAGCAGCACGGCGTCGGTCTTAGCAAGACGCGCCTCAACGCCGAGCAAGACCGAGCTTGCCATCATCAGTGCGGCAACGAGCGCGGTGCGGCGCGCGACGAAGGAAAGTGCAGCCCAATAGGTCAACAGCACGGCCAAGATCGCGCCCAGAAGCGAAGGCAGGCGGTAGAGCCAAATGGTTGTCCGCGCCTGCGGCACGCCGAGCGCTTCGCCTGCCGTCACAGCCGCCGCCTGTAGCCAATAGATGCCAACCGGCTTTTTGTAGCGAACTTCATTTTGAAAGCGAATGTCGACGAATTCACGCGTTTCAAGCATCTGCTTGGTGGCTTGCGCAAAACGGGCTTCGTCGCGGTCAACGGGAGGAATCTGAAAAAAGCCCGGCACAAAGGCAAAAAGCGAAAATGCCACAAGCAGGGCCGCCGCGCGGCCATGCGAGCCCACGGCATAATCCAGCGCGGCGGCAAGTCCGCGCGCCGGAAAAAGCGAAGTCCGTGTCTCGTCGGTCGAAATGCTCACTCTATTGAGCCCTGAATCCCCAGTGATGCCCGGACAATAAGGCCAACAACAGGTGCTGTCATTCGCTGCTACTGCAGCCGTACTGTAACGCTATCGGCTGCGCCGCGGGCATCCATCACAGTCAAATGGACGAAGCCGGGACCGTCGGGCTGAAAGAACAAGGTGTGACGGCCACTCTGCGCCGTTTGCGGCACGCCATTTACCACGATGGTAAGCGGTGCGCGGCCGCCGATGATCTTGAGTGCAATAGGATCGGCCTGCCCGTTCGTTGCAATTTCCAGCCTCGCGCCATCGGGCGGAAACATGATGCGAGGCGGCTCCGCCGTTTGGCCGCGCTCATTTGTGCCGAAGCGTTGCAGCGGCGGCGGGAGCTTGTTGCTGGCGGCGAAAATGGCTCCCCTTGGCGCGCGCGGCAGCGGAGCGGGCGCAAATCCCGAGCGCGCGAACGCATCGAACAGGATTGGTGCGGCCGATACGCGGCCAACTAAACCGGGCACTGGCGCGCCATCTGGCCGTCCAACCCAGACACCGATGGTGATCCGCCCGTCGTAACCAATCGCCCACGCATCTCGATAACCGTAGGAGGTGCCGGTTTTGAAGGCGATGCGCCCTTGCGGTGCATTTTCCGGCGGGGGCGCACCAATAAGGATGTTGCCAATGTACCAGGCTGCGACCGGATCAAGGAGCCGGCGGGGATTTTCCAACGGGGCTCCTTGCCGCTCCGTTAGCGGCACGGCCGCGCCGAGCCGAGCCAGCCCGCTATAGAGCATGACCAGATCGGAAAGGCGCACACCGACACCGCCAAGACCCATGGCGAGGCCCGGTGCTTCACCTTGAGGCAATATGAGCGCCGCGCCGGTTTGCGAAAGACGGGCACTCAGCCGATTAACGCCCACTTTTCCGAGCACCGCGATCGCCGGAACATTGAGGGACAGTTGCAGCGCCCGTCGTACAGTCACCGTTCCCTGAAACGTCTGGTCGAAATTCTCCGGCGTGTAGTTGCCGTAACGTGCCGGTATGTCGTCAATCAGCGTTTCCGGGTGAATGAGACCATCCTCGAAACCAAGCCCGTAGATGAAGGGCTTCAATGTCGAGCCTGGCGAACGCAATGCTGAAGTCATATCGACTTGGCCCGCGCGGCGTGCATCGAAATAGTCCGCAGAAGCGACGCGCGCCCTCACCTCGCCGGTGACGTTGTCGACCGCAAGGATGGCAACCGATATATCCACGCCAAGTGAGCGAGCGCGTTCACGCGCGAGATCTTGCAAAGTCGACTGCAGCGGAAGATCGATCGTGAGTCGATGCACGCGACGATCGGGCTCCCGAGAAACGACTTGATCGGCTGCGTGCGGCGCCAGCATCGGCAGTTGCTTGCGTTCCCGCGGCACAGGCTGGAATTTGGCGCGCTCGATTTCGTCGGGCGGTACTATTCCCGCCGACGCGACCCGAGCCAGCACGCGGTCGCGCGCCGCGCGTGCGACGTCAGGATAACGATCGGGGCGACGCAATTCCGGTGATTGCGGAAGAGCGACCAGCAACGCGGCTTCCGCGAGCGACAATTTCAAAGGCTCTTTGCCGAAATAGGCCAGCGAGGCGGCGCGAATCCCCTCGAGATTTCCGCCGTACGGCGCAAGCGTCAGATAAAGTGATAGAATGCCATCTTTGCCGAGTGCCTGTTCGAGTTCGAACGCACGCACAATCTGCCGCAACTTAGCAAGCAAGCTGCGGTGCTCGCGCGGCTCCAGCAGGCGAGCAACCTGCATGGTGATGGTAGAACCTCCGGAAACGATGTGACCGCGCGTCACCAATTGAACGGCGGCGCGCGTCAGCGCGACACCGTCGACGCCGTAATGCTCGTAGAAGCGCTTATCCTCGTAGGCGTACAGCAACTTGAGGAAGCGAGGATCGACGTCCTTCACCGTCGCCGGCAACCGCCAGCGCCCTTCGTTGGTGGCATAAGCGCGCAGCAATCGGCCCTCCCGATCAAGCACCGCATGTGAATATTCGAGATCTTTGCCGATAGGCGTCGGACCGAGCCCGTATGCCCAGGCGGCAACGGTCGCGCACGCGGCGACCGCGCCGACCGCAGCCGCGGCGCCCGCACACCGAAGGATGAACGGCCACCGCATCATTTCGCAGAGATCTCGATTGAGCCGGTCGCCGTCCGCCCGAAGCGGTCCGGCCGGTACATGTCTTCGACTTTCGCTTGTGGCAGCACATAGCTGCCGGGCGAAACCGCACGCACCACATAGGCCACCGTAAATACTGGTGGTGAACCCTGATTGCGCTCGAACGCCGCCGTAAAGCGGTCATCTCGGAATTCGGTGTTCACCGGCTCGGCAGCATCGGCGATCCAGCCAAGGGTGCCGGTTTCACCAGATGACACCAGCCGCGGATTATCGATCTCGAAACCGGCCGGAAGATAATCGGCGACGATAAGCCGCCCGAATTGCGGCTCCGGCTCGGTCATCTTCAGCACCACCACGAAACGCTGGTTCTGCTTGGCCTTGCCCGGATCAACTTTGTCGCCCTCGAGTGTGTGATAGGTCCGCTCTATTTTGAAGCCCTGCTCGGCCGCGGGTTCGGGCGTCAGCGGGGCGCCGCTCACCGAGACGACCGCCTGCACATTGCCCTCCCCGCGATTTGTAACCGCAAAGGGTGCAGAGAGTTCGTCCGGGCGCAGATTGCGGTAGAGCGCGCCTTGCCGCGCATCGTTATTGACCGCGAGCGAAATCGCATTGACCTGTTTGGCAAGTGCGCGCGCGGCAAGCACCAACCATGCGTCTTCTTGCGTCGACGTGCCTGAACTCACGCCGCGCGCGGCATCGATCCGCAGCACCGCATCATCGATGGTTTTTTGCGGGGCACGCCCTTCCGAGGCGAGCGTCACCAAGGCCGCCGCATCTCGCAATGCCGAACCAAAATCGGTCCGCTCGAGGTCGAGCTTTGGTTTCGGCGCAATCGAGTCGAGCGCCGCAAGATACACATTGTCTGCACGCGCCTTGTCGCCAACCATGGCGAGCGCGGCGCCAATCTGTGCCTTCGCGATCGGAGTCGAGACGTCCGAAAGTTTGACGTCGGCAATGTAACGTAGATCGCCAATGGGCGCCGAACCGTTACGCGCGAGCACATAAAGGGCATAAGCCAGTTCTCTGCCACCGGTCTTGTTTGGCTCTGGAGCGGCGGCCACGTAGTTGCGGAGGCGATCCACCGCAAGCGTGTATGCTGCCGCCGGCACCTCAAAGCCACGTTCGCGCGCGCGTGTCAGGAAATCCGTGACATAGGCATCGAGCCAGAAATCCTCGCCCCCAACCGACCAGAGACCGAACGATCCATTCGACCCCTGCCTCGCCAGCAAACGCGGAATGGCATCCTTGATGCGCTGGTCGATTTCGCCGTCGGGGGCAAGGCGCGCCTGGGCCGCGAGTTCGTTGACGTAGAGCATCGCCATGGCGCGGCTCGTGATCTGTTCGGTGCAACCGAACGGATAGCGATCAAGTGCATTGAGCAGCGTTGCAGCATCGAGCGACGTCGAAACCGCAACTGAAAGTCCGGCGCGGCCGGTGCCCGGCACAAAATCGGCGAAGAGGTCATTGGACAGCGTGAGTGTCTCGCCTTTCGCCAGCGCACGCACACTGCGGCGTGTCAAAATTTGCGTCGCGGGACGAACGTCGAGCGGATAACTACGTTCGATCGCGAATTTGTCCGGGCCGCTGACCTTCACCGTGATCGTGCTTGGGCCAGCGCCCGAGGCCGTTATCGGAAGTGAGATGTGCTCGCGCTGCTTTGCTCGCCAGCTTGAGCACCTGTGGCTTGTCGCCATCGAATTTCACGACGCCATCAGCGGCCACTGCGACATTGTATTCGCCGGCGGCCCCCTCAACGTTGTCCAACTCGAGCTGCACCGCGCTTTTGTCGCCGGTCCGCAGAAACCGCGGAAGCGTCGCCGTCAGGACCACGGGATCGCGCACGATGACATCGGCGGACGCTTTCCCGACTTTGTCTTTGCTCCAGGCCACCGCCATCACGCGCACGGTTCCGGCAAAGGCCGGTATATCGAATTGCACTTGAGCGGTGCCGTCGCGACTAACGGTGACGATCCCCGAATACAGTGCGAGTGGTGCCTGCGATGGCGGTGAGCCGGACAATTCCCCGCCCCCCGCATCGCCTCCGGTCCGGATTTGCCCACGCACGCCCTGCATGCCGTCGATCAATTGGCCATAGAGGTCGCGGATTTCGGCCGTGAGCCGCCGCTGGCCAAGATAGTAATCGTCTGGCGCAGGCGGCTTGTAGTTGGTCAGGTTGAGAATGCCCACGTCGACAGCAGCAACGACAACGCGCGCCTCGTCACCGGACGCCAAGCCCGCGAGCTTGATCGGCACGGTCAACTGAGAGCCTGGCCGCATTGCCGCCGGCATTTTCATGTCGACCGCGAGTGTTCGTGCTGCCTTGTCAATCGAAAACCATTGCACGCCGATGGCGCGGCCGGGCATGCGCTGCGCAGGTGCGTCGAGCGGACGCCGCAACGTGGCCACCATGTAGGCGCCCGTGCCCCAGTCGCGGCCAACGGTCATGCTCACATGTGCGGGACCAGGCTTGACGTCTTGCGACTGGCTCGCAACCAGCCGGTCAGTGAAAACGTTGATCGTTAGGCGGCCGGCGGTGCGCGCCGTAACCGCCACATCCATTACGTCGCCGGATTTGTAATCGGCTTTGTCTAGCGCGACCTCGAGTAAGTCGGGGGTGTCTGCGTTCGACTCCGCGTAGAACCCGGCATCGAAGCTGAGCGAGGTAATCGGGCCATTGGCTTCACCGCTGGACACTTCCAGTTGATAGCGACCCCATTTCACCGGCATCGAAATCCGCGCCGGTTTGTCGGCAAGCGCATCGACGGTGCCATCCGCAACACGTTCGGTGCGCTTGACCGGCTCGAACTCCCATTGTCCGTTTTGCCGATACCATTGATAGCTGCTATCGACCTTAAGCAGCGCGTAACGCAGACCACCTTTGGCCAGCAACTTTCCGTCGGGCGCGGCCACTATAATGTCGAAGTCGGCATTGGCGCCGTCAGCGAGCGAGCGGCCCGCGAAGGCGGGTTTCACGCCGATCATGGGGGCGTCGGGCGTAACAGGCAGCACGAGCTTGCGCTCAACCGCGCGCCCGCCCAATTCTGCCATACTCACGGCGATCTGCGCTTCCAGCGGACGGCTGCTGACCGGCGCATTATCGAGTTTTACCGGAAATGTTGCTTTGCCCGATGCATCGGTACTCGGCAGGTCTTCGAGTTCGTAGCGCAGTGCCGTCACATCGTCATCGAACAGCCCGAAGGCGTAGCCCGGGAAACCCGAGCGCTCCTTGGTGCCCGCAATTGTTATCTGGCCGGAGAGTTCGAGGTTCGAAGCGGGCGCCCCGTACAAGAAATGACCGTCGATGCTGAGTTGTGCGGGCGCACCGCGCGAAATTCCTTTTGCGGCCGAGGTGAGATCGAATTCGATACGATCCGGCACGTAGTCTTCGACCATGAAGGTGGTCTCACCGACCGGCGGGCGCTTGGGATCGGTGTAGGCAATGACACGCCATGTGCCGGTTGAAGCTGAAGCAACAATCGGTACGCTCATGGAGCGGCCGCCGAGGCCCTGGTCGGTCACCAGCGCGCGTCGATATTCGACACCATCCGGCCGCTGGATCACAATCGTGAGCGGGACATTCGTCGCCGCCAGGCCGCGCGCATCGCGCAGCAACGACGTTACCGCAACCGTTTCTCCCGTGCGATAGACACCACGTTCGGTATAAACAAAGGCGTCGAGCCCCGTCGGGACCGGCCGGCCGGCCACACCGCGATCGGACAAATCAAATGCAGGCGACTTCAAACTCAGGAAGGCATAGTCAGCCTTTTCGCTGGCGATGATTGCTGCCGGCGCCAGACCGCCCTCTCCCCGTGCTAATCCCGCCTCGAAATGGATGAACCCGTTACGATCAGTCTGGCGAACCGCGAGCACTTCATTGTTGCGTGCGATCAGTCGCACCTCGACGCTGCTGCGTGGTTCGGCGGTTGCCAGCGAATGAATGAAGATGTCGACACCATCATGCGCTGTGTATGCGGTGAGGCCGAGGTCGGAAACAATAAACCATTGGGTAGCCTGCTGGCCGTACTCGTTTGAAACGACATCCGTTGGCTCCGCGGTCATCGCGTAGACGCCGGGACCAAGGTCCTTGACCGCTTGGTCAAGCGGAAATGCGGTTGTCACTTCGACATTGAGCTTCGGCTCGACGGCAAGTTCGCCGCTCCAGACCTTTGCACCACGTTCGTTGGCCAAACGGTCGGCCTGATAGCGGCTCAAGTTGCGCTGGAAGTCGTACCCCAAAAGCGTATCGACGAGATTGCGATCACCGATCCGGTAAATCGACAGCGCGACGGCTTTGGTGTTGACGCTCAGCACTGGAATGCCGCGTTGCCCGCTTCGCGGCAGCACATAGGCCTTGCCGGAAAACCGTACGAATGGCCTCCGGTCGCGGACGAAAATCGTAAATTCGGTGGACTTGGCAAGCGTCTCTTTGACAACCGAGGGCAGACCGGCGCGCAGCGTTACCGAATAGCGTTCACCGTGCTTGAGCCCTTCCACGCAAAGCTGTTTGTCGCTTGCCGAAATTGCAGGCCGGTCCATACCGGCGACAACGACATAAGGAGAGAAGTCGGTCCTCCGGCCAGGCAATTCTTCAGAAAACTGGAAACAGGTGCGCGGTGAGATCGAATCGGAGTCGACCGTGTAGTCGAGCAGCCGGAAGCCATGTTCAACCCGCAACTTCTCATATTGGCCACGCAGCTCGGCGGTCTCACGCAATTCAAGCGACAGACGCAGGGAATCGAGCGCCCCGCGCCATTGCTGACGGTCGGCGAGCGTCCGGCCGAGGACGGACAGGCTGTCGGCTTCCAGATTGCGATCCCCCGCCCGCTGATAGGCGATATAGGCCGCGGTCGAAGCGCGATCGAGCAGCAACGCTTTTTCGCGATCGTCGCGCGGTTTGATCTGCAAGACCGTGCGCGATAGCCGCAGCCAGCTGGTTGCGTCCTCTGGAGCAACAGCGGCGAGCTGGCCGAGAACGAGCATGCCCGTGCGGAAGTCATTTTTCTGGAAAGCGGCGTCAGCGTCGCGGCGCAAGGCTGCAGCGGGCTTTGTCACCGCGCCGGCATCGCTCTTGATCTGCGCTTCCAGTTTGATCGCCGCCTCATCGAGCGCCCCTTGCTTGAAAGCCTTTTCGGCCGCAGCGACCGGATACAACGCAAGGGCAAGAAGCGCGGCCGCAAGGCCGGCGCGAATAACGCTGAGCATAAAATGAGGCCTCCGAGGCAGCTGGACGCCGCAACTATCATTCCAGTCGCCGATGGTGTCGAGGACATGACCGCGATTGCGGCGACCACAAGCATGCCGCGGCAGAATCGAGATTGATACGGCGATCAGCCATTTCGGCCAACATCCTCAGAATTAAAGTGAGCTGATAGAAGAACTTAATGTAAGACATTAATTTAACAGCAGAAAAGCGCAGATCGACCCGCCTCACGGCGCCACCACATTCATGGGTATTCAACGAAAAACGTCTATGAGGGGCGCGGATGGGAAGGCCGGGCCTAGCTTTGCGCCCGATGCCTGGGACAGCTAAACCATTGCGCACAGACCCCGTAGCTCAGCCGGATAGAGCATCAGCCTTCTAAGCTGAGGGTCGCTGGTTCGAATCCAGCCGGGGTCGCCACCACTTAGCTGTATCGCTTCTCAGAAAAACGCGCTTGGGAGCATCTGGGACGCCCTCAACGAACAATCAGAGACCCCCGCGGCCGGGTGAGCCCCGCCCGCGTCATACAAGCTGTGACGGAATGGCACCCGCCCGCTCTGCCTACCCAAATCCGAAACCGATGGCCATGTCGGAAAGCATCCGAACAAAGCCCCTGGTGTAAAGACCGCCATAAAGCGACGAATCCAGCGACGTCGCCAGGGCGAGCAGACCGACTATCCAGATCATCATCCGCATTCTGGAAGAATCGCGCAAAATTCCTAATCGATCGTTAGGTCACCCCCGGGAAGAGGCGCGCCAGCCGCTGAGCCCCCAAGGGCAAGCCGTCGTGTCGCCCGCACGGCCAGCATCGTGGTTATGTCCTTTCTACGCGCAGATTTTTCTGGCTTTATTATCGAGGACAGCATCGTACAGGTCGTCTTGCGCGATCACCTCAAGCAGATCACTGGCAAGTTGGGCTTCGTTCACGCCGATGGCTTCCGCCCGCTGCCGCAGCCGTGACATTGCAACGCGGCTGATTTGCAGCGTGGTCGGCATAGCAAAGGCAAAGCACTGCTTTGGTTGTGGCTGCTTGGCGGGTGACGCCGGGACAAGAGGAACCAGCGGCACCACCTTGGCTTGCCTGGGTACGCGCAGACTGATGCGTTGCTGCGAGCAGCGCACCTTGAGTGTGCCGACTGTGCAGCCAAGTCGGGCTGCGATGGCTTCGGCGTTCAAGCCTTGCCGGACCAGCACCGGAATGCCGGCCATGAGATCTTTGGTGAGAATAGAAGGCCGACGTTGTTTTTTTTGAGTGACTGAATTCATTGATTCTGGGTTGATCATGCTGCTGTCTCCTGCGTTACCCCCGCCAAACGCACCTGTTCTTTCGAACGGGCGCGGTTACAAAGCTGCGGAGCCGCCGTTGTGGCTTGCCAACGGCTCCGCTAGTGTCAAAGCACTCACAAATTGTTTTTGGTATTTTGATTTCTACTTAAAGCGACCAGACCTGCCCGGTCTTGTTATTTCCAGCCAAAGTTTTGGCAATCGTTTCACGACATATTGCCGCACTGACGCCGAAAACACGATTGATGCCCGCTAATGACCCAAAGGCGGACATCAGCATGGGCAGCTATGATTTTTGTCAATGCGTCTGGACCGGCGGAGCGTGGCGCACTATGAAAGTGGTCAATGGCACAGTCTGCTCTGAAAAAGATTGCCGCATTGCGCTGTGGCGGCTTGCTTTCAAGGCTCGCTTACGAGCGCGGTCTGAAAGACGGTGTTGATGTCGACGCATTGTTACGACAGGCACACCTCACGCCTCGCGAAATAAAAAACAAAGACGTTCCGCTGGGTGTCCAAAATCAAATAAAATTCGTCGACCTGGTCGCTAACGCAATCAGCGATCCACTATTTGGGTTGCGTTTAGCCTATTCTTACGATCTGCGCGAAATTGGTTTGCTGTATTACGTCAGCGCCTCCGCCGACACTTTGCTTGGCTCATTGCTGAGAATTGCCCGGTACAGCGATGTAGCCAACGAAGGCGTCGATCTGGAAGTAAAGAAGGGAGATGTTCTTCGTTTGCGCCTGCGCTATTCAGGTGTCGCGCGTCACAGCGACGTACACCAGATTGAGTTTTGGATGGCATCAGTTGTGCGAATTTGCCGAAAGGTGATTGGCGCCAATTTGAAACCAATAGAAGTCCGAATTGCGCACAACAGAAGAAAGCAGATCCCGGAGATGGAGAAATTGCTTCGTTGTGCCGTCAAAACCGGTGCAGACGTTGATGAAATTGTTTTTAGCAGAGGAAGCGGAGAGTACCGGATCGTAACAGCCGATCCTTACCTCGATCAGCTGTGCGTACGTTTATGCAAAGAAACGCTTGTTCGTCTGGGAAAGAAGACCAGTCCATTAAAGGTCAAAGTGGAGAATGCAATTGCAGCACTGCTACCGCACGGCGAAATGCATTTCGATGCGGTTGCTACGGAACTTGGTCTGAGCGGAAGAACGCTGGCCCGGCGGCTTGCGTCTGAGGGGCATTCTTTTAGTAAGATATTAGATGGCTTACGGTCGAGCTTAGCGCGTCGCTATTTGGCCGAAAGCGACATGTCGATTTCAGAAATCGCCTGGCTATTGGGGTATTCCGAAGTCGCAAACTTTACACACGCGTTTCATCGATGGACCGGAACAAATCCGCGAACCGAACGGGCCAAAGCACGGCGATCAATCAAATCTAATGCAAAAAAATTGGGCTTAACGCACCACTAGTGGAAAAAAATGCGAAGCACGCGCGTACAATCGGGAATTCTTGCGCTGGCAATTTTGCTGCATTGCCGTCCCTGCCCACGCGCAAAATTATAATCTGCCCTGGTGCGCAATTCTCGACAATGACGGCAACCTCAGTTGCGCTTACTACAATGAACAGCAATGTCTCGCGACCTTGAGCGGTATCGGCGGGGAATGCATTCGCAATCCGAGCCCTCCGGCGCCGGCGTACGCGCCTAACACAATGATGCAAAATTCCGGCTCAGGGCCGCCCTTGCAACTTGATCCGGGACCACCGCCGGGACTTGATGGCTCAGCAGGCCCGGGGCCTCCCCCTAACTAACCGAATTGACGCGCACGACTTCCTGATGACGCGCCGGCATTGTCAATCTTTGGGGAGCGTTTTGACGTCTCTTGCGGTTTGCAGGCAGGTTAACAACTCGACGTAGCTTTGATCGCCGGGAATGTCGTTTTCGAGTTGACTGCACCTCGCCCTGCTCTCCGCTCCAAACTGCGTCCATTGGCTGACGAGAACGTCCCTGGCTTTTTGTTCATCTGCCAGACAGCCCGCCGCACTGCCTCCTGTCGGATAAGCCTGTACATCGGCGTGGCAGCTTTTTTTAACGTCATATGTCGGGACCTCGTCAGCAATTGCAGCAAGGGGCTGCATGCAAATGCAAGCTGCCGCAGTAGCCATCAGCATCACAAATTTGGTCATGGTCAGCATCCCCCTAGTTTCGATGCGAGTGCGCTGTCCGGCGCTTCTTGAGCGCAACCTTCTCGGGCGTGTACGAAGGATTTGGATTGCAGAAACCGCGGTTTCCGCCCAGCACATTTGGCACGCATTCCTCGACGGTGCGAAATCGGCAGTCCCACACGACGTTGCCGGTACCAACTGATACAACCGCGCACCATGGGGCAACTCCGTAGTCGGCCCGGCTTGCCGGAGCGTAGAAAAACAGTGACGCTGCGATGACAGAGCCCACAAGCACCAGTCTTGTCATGAAATTCATTTGATTCACTCGATAATTGACGGACTTTCAGTGATCGACCGTACAAATTCTTGAACCCGGCGTCACGCATAAGTCAATCGGTATATCCGTATGGCCAGGTGTCCGTGCATGTACGAATCCAGATTTAATCACGCGATCGTGAGGCCTTGAACATCTATTGAGCGCTACCGTTTGGCTTCCGACCGGGATGACAACTTAGGGTCGCGATTTTATTCTCGTTCTTGCTCTTTCGATGCTCTTTGCTTCGCCTCACCTGAAACCCATTCGCTCACTCGCAGCCGGGGGTAAAAGCCATGCGTATCCATAAACTCGTCAGTGCCGTTGTGTTTGTTCTGTGTGTCGGCATGTTCGCCCACGGCACACCCGCATCTGCTCAACAACAACAGAAGCCCAACATTCTTTTCATCATGGGCGATGACATCGGCTGGATGCAACCGAGCATCTATCACCGTGGCCTGATGGTCGGAGAGACGCCCAACATCGACAAGATCGGCAACGACGGCGCGATGTTCACCGACTACTACGCCGAGCAGAGCTGCACGGCCGGACGCAATGCCTTCTTCACCGGCATGCATCCGCTGCGCACAGGCATGATCCCGCCGCAGCTGCCGGGTAGCCCGTCGTATCTGCGGCCCGGCACTCCGGCACTCGCCAAGTTCCTGCTTGATCTCGGCTACAGCACAGGCGAGTTCGGCAAGAACCATCTGGGCGATCACACCGATGCGCTGCCGACTGCGCATGGCTTCCAGGAATTCTGGGGCTATTTATATCACCTGGACGCGATGCAAGGGGTGAGCTTCCCCGACATCAACAAGACCCCGACACAGCAGACCGTCGCGCCACCGTGCAAGAACACACCAATCCCCGGCGTGCCGGAGGTGCCCGGGCGCGTGGATCCAAAGACCACGATCTGCCTGACGCCGCCGCGCCCCGTGCTAGCGTGCAAATCATCCGACGGCAGCTCGCAAGAACCAGACCTGCCAAGGACCAGGGGCCACTGACCCTAGAGCGATCGAAGACCGTGGACGAGGAAATCTCGGCCAAGGTCGTCGACTTCCTCGATCGCAACGACCCGAAGAAGACCAGCAAGCCGTTCTTCGTCTGGTACAACCCGGCGCGCATGCACATCACGACCGTGCTGTCGGACAAGTACAATGGCCATGGTGGGTGAGCCCGGCGGCAAGGACTGGGGCGTCAACGAAGCCGGCATGAAGCAGATGGACGACAACATCGGCCTCGTGCTCAAGAAGATCGACGACATGGGGCAGACCAACAACACCATCGTCGTCTTCACCACCGACAACGGCGCCGAGACCGATCACATTCCCGGACGGCGGCGTCACCCCCTTCAAGGGTGGCAAGCTGACCACCTGGGAGGGCGGCATGCGTGCCCCGATGGTGATCCGCTGGCCAGGCGTGATCAAGCCCGGCACCGTCAAGAACGACATGTTCGCGTCTCTCGATTGGGTGCCGACACTTGTCGACATCGCCGGCGGCCCGAAAGGCGATGGACTGAAGAAGCAGATCGAGGCCGGCCAATACCCGGGCATCGTGAAAACGACGCTCGACGGCGTCGACCAGCGCGACTTCCTCGAAGGCAAGTCGCAAAAGTCGGCGCGCGATACGTTCTTCTACTATTCCGGCAAGGACCCTTCGGCGGTCCGCTACAAGAACTGGAAGATGTACTTCGCGATGGTGTCCGACGCACCGGCGGGTTTCGTCACCGGCGTGATTCCCTATCACTGGACCCAGGTCGTCAACATCAAGCGCGATCCCTTCGAGATTTCAATCGGATCGCAATACAAGACGCTCATTGAGTATGGGCGGGGCGATCTCGCTTCGCCGTCCACCGCGTATCTATATGACTGGAACATGCTGCCGATCGGCCAGGCACTGTGGCTGAAGGAGCTCGAGAGCTACATTCCATTACCCGCCGCTGCAAGATCCGGCGAGCTACAACCTCGAGCAGGTCATGCAGCAGGTGAAGGACATGAAGACGAGCAGTCACGCGGGCGAATAGCCGCGGCAAGTTGCTTGATGCGTCGTACTGACGAAACGGGCGCCCGAAAGGGTCGCCCGTTTTGGTTAGGCAAAAATGTGGGCACCAAGGACGGATTTTGATCTAGGACAGATCCCGCGGTCCAATTGACAACTTCAGTCAAAGCAGTTGCACTCGGGCGATGCAATTTGAGTAACTCTCCAACATTCGGGGGCAAAGATGTTTCGATCGACCGCACTATTTTTAGCTTTTTTCGCCGTGACCGCGGCGTCAGCCCAGACACAGGTGCCCGCCAATAGCCGGCTAAAAACCGTTACCAGCACAAAAATTATAAAGGTCGCCTACCGTTCGGATGCCCGGCCTTTCTCATTCTTGAATGAGAAGAATGAACCTGTCGGCTTTACAATCGACATTTGCAAATCGGTCGTGAAATCGATCGAACAGCAATTTAAACTTGATCAACTCAAGATCGAGTGGGTCCCCGTTACTGTCCAAACGCGCTTTTCGGCCGTGGCAAGCGGCAAGGCCGATATGGAATGCGGCTCGAGTACTGTGACCCTCGGTCGTATGAAAGAGGTCGACTTTTCCAGCTTTGTATTCGTGGAGAGTACCGGCCTGATTGTCACCAAGGCGTCTAACATCCGCTCATTTTCGGATATGGCCGGCAAGAAAATTGCCGTTGTCTCCGGCACAACAAATGAGCAGGCCGTTATTGCGCAGGTGAAGCAGCAAAAGGTTGCGGCGACGATCGTTTCCGTAAAAAGCGGCGCCGAGGCCGTTGCGATGCTGGAGTCTGGCAATGCCGATGGTTTTGCAAGCGATAAATTGCTGTTGGTCGGTGCTCACGTGCAGCATCCGGAAGCATTGATCATGCTGCCCGACGACTTGTCGATTGAGCCCTATGCAATTTCGTTACCGCACGGCGATTGGGCTTTTCGATTGGCGGTAAACACGGGGCTCGCACAGCTGTTCCGCAGCGGAGAAATCATAGGCATATTTAAATCGTGGTTCGATCGGATCGGCCTGCAATTGGGTCCAGTATTGCGTGTGGTGTACGGCGTGGGCGCATTGTCGGACTGATTGTCCGCGGCCACACGAGCGCCTGATTGCGCTGCGCCATCGCCGGTCGCGGTGGCCCCGCTAAGGCTTCCCTGCCTCGCACGATGCAATGAGCACGGCCTTAAACATGTCGAACGACTTGACGCGCACCTGACAAGCCGTGGCCGGGTCGACTGAAAGCTTAATGGTGTCACCCACAGCGGCTGAATGCTGCTGGCCATTGATGTTGATATTGACCCCCTCATTCGTCGGAGATCCGACTAATCCGATCGTCAAACGGCCGCCGGCAACGATCATCGATTTATTGGGCGTCATGTTATAGGTGTTCTCGGACGGCGTGATCGCTTCCAACGCCGCTTGAACACCTTCCAGCTTGGTCCGCAACGCGGCGAACTTTTCTTTCTGGTCGGCAATTTGCGTTTTAAGATCGCGGACCTCGATCCTGGATTGCAGAAACAGATTGTTGGAATTGGCCATATCGCGGGAATCCGCATACCCGCGATATGCAAAACCGCCGAGTGCACCGACCAGCAAGAGAGCAATGCTCGTCCAAATCCGCCTTTTCCGGGTCCCCGACGGGATTAAATAATTGAATATCTGCCTTCGCATACTGACAAACTTTCGTTGAATCTCATTCTTCCAAAATTATCGCGCCACGCGATCGCTAGCCGTGCATGTTGAGAATGCCGATTTGTGGACGGGAAGGCAATTGTGTGCCGGTCCTGGAAAGATCACATTGAGCCGGCAATGAATTGATCGTACCCGTGTGCACTTAAACGCTTGGCTTGCTGCCCCCAGCGAGCACATGCAGCGGATGTTGTCGAAATCCATTCGCGTATCGCGATGTTTATTCATCTATCCACGCATAATCTGTATCGAAATGGCGGCCATTGGGTATCGACGCGCCGGAATAAGGATCCAAGCGCAAGCGGCGGGGAGCCTAAGGGAAACGCATAATTAACAAGTTTGGCACACGAATAACGCTGGGGGACTTCGATTTCCCTCGGTTTGAGCGCGCCCGTACGGCATGACCGAGACACCTGCCTCATCGTCGACCGCAACCGACGGCACTCCCGCCGTCGAGGCGCCGCCGCTTGCCCCGGACGGCGGTCCGCTTTGCTATGTGGTGGACGAAGAACCAAGCATTCGCCATTTCCTGTCGCTCGTTCTGCATGGCTCCGGCGTTGACACCGTTGAATTTCCCGACGGCGCTACTATGCGCAAAGCGGTCGAAACCCGGCCGCCCTCTCTCGTGTTTCACAATATCTCACTTGAGTCCGCCGAAGCGATTAAATCCGTGGTCGCGCTCGGCAAGCTTAAATATCGTGGCGCCGTACAATTGATGAGTGCGCGCGGCGCGGCGGTGCTCGAACACGTCAAGGCGATCGGCGCTCAACACAAACTGCACATGATGCCGGTGCTGAAGAAGCCGTTCGAAACGGATACGATCATCAAGATCATTCAAGAACTCAAGCTTGGCATGCCGCCAGCGGTTGCGGCGCGCCTCGAACTCGATGATGCCCTGAAGAACAAATGGGTCGAATTCTGGTACCAGCCGAAAATCGCGATGCGCAAAAAGCAGCTCGCCGGTGCTGAAGCTTTTGCTCGTGTACGGCACCCGCAACATGGAGTCGTGCTGGCGGGCGCATTCACGGCAAATGCTTCTGAGGCAGCCACCATTAAGCTGTCTGAGCTCGCGCTCGAAAACACGCTCAAGACCAGCAGTCATTTCGCCAAGCTCGGCGTTAACCTCCGTCTCTCGGTCAACATTCCGGTGCCTGCGCTTGTGAAGATGCCTATCGAAGACATCGTGAAGGCGCATCACCCCGACAGCGAAAAATGGCCTGGCCTGATAATCGATGTCCCGGAAGAACAGATCATCACCGATCTCGCGCTGGCCAATGAACTCAGCAAAAAACTGGAGCCGCATAATGTGCGTCTCGCGATCGACAATTTTGGCCGCGCCTACTCATCGCTTGCAAAGGTGGAGGAGCTTCCCTTCGAGGAGCTCAAACTAGATCGTTCCTTCGTCGCGGATTGCGGGACCGATAAGGTCAACGCTCCGCTATGCAAGACCGTAATCGACCTCGCTCACAGCTTCGGTCGTTACGTGGTTGCCGTCGGCATCGAGAAGGCGGCAGACGCTTTGGCCCTGGTAAGTATGGGTTGCGACTACGGCCAGGGCTTCCTCCTCGGCCAACCGATGCCGGAAGAGCGGTTCATTTCGCTTCTGCGCCAGCGCGCGGCGACCCAAGGCCGCAATCTGGGCGGAGCAACGCCGGAAAAGCACCCGGCCTGACATCTGCCGTCGACCGAACACCTTTATCAGTGGGTCCAGGCGTCGCGGCGCTTGAAGGAAAAATTGTCCGAATAAGAAATGGTGCGCCGCTTGACCGGCGTCGTTTCGAACACCTGATAGGCAATATCGTGGCGCTCGCAATAGGCGATCGCCTCCTCTTTGTTGTCAAAGTCCAGACGCAACTGTTGCCGCATGTCGCCCGACGACGTCCACCCCATCAGCGGCTCGACCCGACGCGGCGACTCCGGCTCAAAATCAAGCACCCAGGCCTTCGTGTTGGCGAAGCCAGATTGCATGGCCGTCTTGGATGGCTTGTAGATGCGCGCGGTCATGGCGGGTTCTTCAAGGTAAACCGATCGGATCTCTATAACGGCTCAAATAAACAGTAGCAACCGTGAAGGCCCTGGGAGCATTTGGGTTCGTTCTGCCAAATCACCCTCGGTGGGTTGACTTACAAAATAAAATAGGTATATTATCCTATTCTGGAATAAACGGATACCGGGTGCCGATAGAAAACATTCGATAGCGTCATCAGCGCGGACGAAGGATTAAAGTTTACATATAATCGCCGAAACTCTGGACGAACCAATCGATCTGCAATGAACCGAAAAGAGCGAAGGGTCACAGAAAAACGCGACAAATCCCTTGCACGGCTCGCTTCCGTGTGTGGCGGGCCAGCATGCTTGAGCACTACCGATTTGATGTCGGAGGCACGTCAGCACTACCAAGTGGGCCGCTACGCGCAAGCTGAAGCCATTTGTCGGAAAATTCTCACACACGAGCCGGCGCACGTTGATGGCCATAATATGATTGGCATCATCGCTCAGGCATCTGGTCGTCACAGGCTCGCAGTTAAAATGTTTGTGGAGGCTATCACCTCAGATAAGTTGAATTCGGCCTGCCATTACAATTTGGCTTCCTCCTATCAAGCCTTGGATCGGCGGGAGGATGCTGTAGTTCATTTCAAGAAGGCTATCGCCCTAGGTTTGGGTGGAAAGAATATTGAAGATCTAATCGTACAAAATCCTTTCGTCGCCGCTTGCCTGGACCGTCTTAAATCGCAACAGTCATTGCCCCTCCAAAATGACGAGTTGTTTGGAGTGGGCGGAATAGCCGCAGTCACGAGTGACGTTCTTTTGCGGTGCGCGATGGAGTGCGTGCTCATCCGCGGGCGTGCGCTGGAGGTTTTCCTGACCCAAATTCGTTCTGCGTTGCTGCAACTCGCAACCGCAAATGCGCTCGACCCTCAACCCGTTGACGACGAGCTCGTCATTTTTTTTGGTGCGCTCGCACAGCAATGTTTCATTAATGAATATGTTTTTGCTCAAAGCGACGAGGAAGCTCAGCAAGCCAAACAATTGCGGGATTCTTTGTCGAAAACAATTTCAGCGGGAAGCGAAATCTCTCCGCTTACGCTCGCCGCGGTCGGGGCCTATTTCCCGCTTTATTTGCTGTCAGGAGCCGAGGCGCTTTTGAGCCATGACTGGCCGGCGACGCTTACCGACCTGGTACGGCAGCAGGTACGGGAGCCACTGGAAGAATTCTGCGATTGTAGCACCATTCCGGTGCTTACCCCAATTGATGACCCCGTGTCGTTGCAGGTCATGCAGCAATATGAGGAAAATCCCTATCCGCGTTGGACGGTCAACCCGATTACCACCGTCGCCGCCGAGCGTAAAACAGTGGTTACATCGGTCGGCGGCGCTCCCGAAGAAATCTTAGTTATCGGGTGCGGAACCGGACGCCACGTATTCCAAATTGTGGGAAAATTTCCTGAAGCGCGCGTGCTGGCGATCGATATCAGTCTACCAAGTCTCGCCTACGCAAGGCGTAAGTCCCGAGAGGCTGGTCTGCGCAACGTCGAATATGCGCAAGCCGACATCCTGAAACTGGGGACGCTTGGCCGTACCTTCGATCGCATCGAGGCCGTGGGAGTCTTGCACCACCTCGCCGATCCGAAGTTGGGCTGGCGGATACTACTCTCCCTGCTGCGGCCGAGCGGGGAAATGCGTATCGGGCTCTACAGCGAATCCGCGCGGCGCGCCATTGTGGAAGCTCGCTCGCTGATCGCGGAACGAGGCTATCGAGCGACCGTCGAGAACATTCGTAAGTGCCGTCAGGAAATATTCCGTGGCGATGCCGATGGACGATGGAAAAGGCTAACGACCAGCGCCGACTTTTACAGCATGAGTGGGTGTCGCGATCTGCTTTTCAACGTCATGGAACATAAATTCACCATTCCCGAAATCGTCCAATTTTTGGACGAGCAGGAGCTCTTGTTTCTCGGTTTTGACTTAGATTCGCAGGTCTTCGAAGCATTTCAGCGGCACGATCCAGGCACCGTCGGGCTGAACGATCTAAGTAAATGGGACGAATTCGAAGCGACAAATCCGATGGCGTTTCGGCACATGTACGTATTTTCAGTTTGCAAAAAACTGCGGTCATAAGGTCATAACTCGGCGCCTCTGCATGTCAGCATTGGGTCAAAAGCAGACATGTGCAGCGCACGAGCCGATGTCCGCTAAGTGCCAAAGCGGACACGCGAATGCAACGCTGCGCGATTTATCCTAAAGGAAAAACCCCGGGGTATTTGCCGGGTCTTCTCTGCGTCTAGTAGTGTTGTGCGTTCAGGCACTAAAAGAATTTATAGTTCACGCCAAGGCGCACAATGTTGTCAGTCATTTTGCCGCTAACGACATTCACGACGGTCGTGACTGGCACTGTCGGTCCGTTGCCAAAGTCAATGTAGAGATACTCGATTTTCGCGCTCCAATTGTTCGCGAATGCCCATTCCACGCCGCCACCTACCGTCCAGCCACTATAATCCTGCGATCCGCTGAACGTGGTAGACACGCCGCCAGTCGTCCTCGTTCCATTGATCTCGCCGTGGCCAAAGGCCCAGCCACCAGTCACATAAGGCAGCCAGCGATCAAACGCGTAGCCGACCCGACCGCGAACAGTGCCAAACCAGCCGAGCTTGTCCTCATAAGCAATCGACGTCGACGGAATAACGAGCGCAAGGTTTCCGCCAACGGGTGGGATGAAGAAACTCCCGTCACCTTTTTGCCCCGCTCCCTGGAAATCGGCCTCAAGGCCGAAGACCCACTGGCTAGCTTGCCAGTTGTAACCGATCTGGCCTCCGCCGATCACGCCATTGATATGATCGCTATTCGAAAAGGCGACCACTCCTGCAGTGCTTTCGAGCGAATTGTCCTGGTTGCCCCAACTGCCCCCGATGTTGAGGCCGGCATAAAAACCGGACCAATTGTAAAGCGGCGGCGCAACAACCCGCGCAGGAGCTTTAACCGGGAGATCCGCTGCGGACGCAAGCTGTAAGAAGGCAATGCTGGAAATTGTGGCGAGCGCGAGTGAACTAAGTCGCATAACTGACCTCCGGTTGGCTGGAAAATTAACCCATCGACAGATGCAAGCCCACCTGAGGCAACCGACCATGCACAGCAATTCCGGAACCTGTGGCAATTGGGTCACACGATCCTAAAGCCCACAAGCAATAATGCGACGACCGTGCTAATCGCGTACCCAAGAATTCGCTATTGTAAGGTACCTACATGGCCAACGATGAACAGAGCGAACAGCACCTCTTCCACGCTGTATCCGGATTTCGCGCGTCCGTTCCCCCAGATCGCCCAGATCTTTTGTTGCTTGAACTAAAGACACTAGACGCAGGCACAGTCCGTCTTTCGATGACAAAAGAGTCGGCACTTTTATTCGGCCAAGAAGTAGCGAGAGCTGCAGCCGAGTAGTGTTCAGCGTCATCTAGTTGCCGTTTCTCACTCGGACTTCACTTGCCACGTTCGACTTGGGTCATTAGCCGATACTTTGCGATGCGAGAGCGGACATGCGGCGGCACGAGACGAATGCCCGCTAAGTACCATTACCGCGCTCATGCACTGCGACAAAGTTGGTTAGGGACGGTGCGCACTCAGGCAGGCGCGCCGCTAACCAGCCACATCGCGCCGCGGGAAGCTTCTGAGCTGGTGCCGCCCCGCCGGCTGTGGTGAGAACCTCGAAGAGGCGCTCTGGATCGGCGAAGGCGAACATTCCGGGCGCGTTCGGGGCCGGATTCGGCCGCGGCTCGGCCAGCGTTCGCCGGCACACGAACGCCATCCGAGGCGGCGCAGGCATAATGCCGATTGGTGGGAGGCCCCTCGGCTATCTGTTCGCCTTCGACAGCTTGCAATAGAATTCGCTTTGAATTCGCCAGCGGCCGTCTCTCCATTTGGAATTCATCGATAAATCAGGCAGCCCAACGGACCATAAAGTTTCGATGCCCGCCCGAGCTTGAAAGCGTCCTGCCGCGGCCCATTCCGGCCATACGTGGGCTGCCCGACTGGTTCAAAGCATTGCCGCAAAATTGTTTCAGCTCGATTTCGCAGAAGAAGCTGATGACGATCAAGAAGTGCCCACCGTTCATCGACGCCATGACCTATGGCTTCTTGATGCCGCTGACGGCCGACCTGAAGGTCGACAATGGCGAATTCACTTGGGATAGGAATGTGCCGACCGGCCAGGTTTCCAATCTGGCTTTGCGTTCGCCGATTGATTTTCATGAGAGCGTCCAGGTGGAAGGGACGCCATTTTTCGATGACGATCAGTTCGTCATGAAATTCAACAATTTTTGGACGATTGAACTTCCGCCCGGCTATTCCCTCCTTGTCACTCATCCGATCAACCGCCTTGACTTGCCCTTTACGACTATCACCGGGCTTGTCAATTCTGATCTGTATGTCGATGCTTTCATCAATTTCCCAGCGCGCTGGACCAACCCGGCGTTCAACGGCGTGCTGCCAAAAGGCACACCCATCGCACAGTGTTTCCCTGTGCATCGGGAAATTTGGGCTGAGCACTTTGATATCCTGTCGTCTGACCAGGCCAAGCGCCTGATTCAGACATCCAAAGCGATCAACGCTGAGCCCGGCCTCTATCGCAAAAATTTTCGTGCGGCGAAGCGCTAGTTTCGAGCACCTCTGAAGAATCGAGCGGCGGCGCTTGGTCGCAGCCAAAACCGTCCACGCGCCGACTTGACCAGAGTCTTGATGGCATCGCCATAGACTTGTGGATCGAACTGGGTTGCTGCCCTCAGGCCGGCATAGGCGGCATCCGCCTGGCCGTTCTCCAGCAGACATTGCGCGAGCTTGAGCCGCACCTCCAGATTATTATTTGGATTCAAGGCCAAAGCGCGGCTGAAGAATGTGGCGGCAGAGTTGAAATCGCCACTATCCATCAGCACCAGACCCATCCTGAAGTGCGTGTCGGCATGGTGTGGCGCAACAGCGATCGCGCGGCTGAACGCTTCTTTTGCTTTGGAATAGTCATTACGGTCATGAAACATCCAACCAAGCAGCAAACGCAGTTCGACCATCCCCGGCAATGCATCAATTCCCCGGTTCGCTGTATCGATCGCATCGTCGTATCGCCCGAGCGAATGCAAGGTGAATGCCAGCTCGTGGACCGCAGCCGGAAAAATGGGTTTTCGCTTTGCTGCGCTACGCAACCTGTTCACCGCCTCTTCGACTTGACCGGCCTTTCGTAAAGCAATGGCGAGCTGCGTTTCGATAGCGGGGTCACGCAATGATCGAAATGCTTTCTTCAGTGGCTCGATTGCTTCGCTGGCCCTATCTTGTATGAGTAACGCATAACCGAAGAGATGCTGCGCATTGGGCTGACTGGGATTTGTGCTGAGCACGCCCTGCGCGAGTCGTTCCGCTTCTTCAGGCCGTCCACCTTGAATCGCGGACATTGCTCTCCGGAGCAATTCATCAGTCGTCGTCAAACTCTGTGTCACGCCTCTCCGTGCCTCATCAGTACAACCCATCATAAATGGTGTCTGGTACCATCATCGCACCAGGTTAACCAGCGCCAAGCTGGGCAGACCGTCGGGGGTCTTGATCGATCAACCCCAAAATCAAACACTTCGCCCGCTAAAATTCGATTAGAGGCCCGGTCCGTGATGTCGAGGTACCTTATTTATCGAGGCCCTCCAGCCTAGCGCCGCGCAGTGAGGGTGCGAAAGGCCCGCGCATTTCGAGCGCGGGCCAAACGGAGGTTGATATAGTCATGAGGCCAGCCAATATCGGGCAAACCGCGCGCGTCGAGAATGTCAATTCGGCTACCATTAAGACACACCGCGCACTGCTTAAATGCTGGCGCAGCGGGCAATCTCAAACTTGATCGATTGCTCACACCAAATTTGTTCCGCTTTGGCTCCAACCGAGAACCGCACGAACAAACCGGACCTTGGCTGCAAAGGCTTGCCCGTCGAAGCAGACAGCCGCACCGAGCCTACGCGACGCAGCAGCGAGAGGAAGTGGCACGAGGCTTTTGACCGTGTTGAAACGAAAAACCCCCGGCAGTTTCCCGCCGGGGGCTTCTGACTAGACATCCATGATCAACCGATCAGGGATAGAAGTCGCGGTGCGCACGGAACCGGAATGCCCAGTTGTCCGATGTCCTTGCCTGGGACGCTGACACCCGCCGAGGCAATCGCGCAGCCAGTGTTCACAACGCCACTTACCGTGCAAGTGCCGTCGTTCGCGCGTATCCAGCTTCGAGTACAGCACGTCCACGCCCATGTAGAAGTCTTTGGTGACGTTCCACTGAGTGCGCGAGCCAACCCACCACGTGTTCCAGTTCTTGTCACAGCCGTTGGTACACAGTGCCCCGGTGCCTTGCCAGCCAGGCACGATCATAGGCTGTTCGCGGTGCTGCCGTACATGACCGCCGCATAGCCGCCGTACAGTGACGTCCGCCACCTCGGGCTCCAGAAGTGTTCGTACGCTGCGTTGATGTTCCAAGCGCTGGTCAGCTGGAGGTCGGTGGCGGCATTCACGCCGGTGCCCGTCAGACTGCCGCCGTAGACGGCATCGCTGACAACACCCCATCCTGCACTTACTCCATCCAGTCTTGCCCCAGTTTGTGTTCGGGGTTTGGAAGATGTATTTCAGCGCACCTTCAGTGTAGTTGGCCTGGAACTGGAAGTAGTCGCCCACGCCGGTAAACGGCGCGTTGACCTTGAAACCAGCGCCGACGACCCAACCCAGCTTGTCATCTGGATGGCCGGCGGCTCTGGTGAGGGCGCTTCCTCCAGACGTGCCGTAATACAGCGCGTTGACCTGATGCAGGGCGCCCATGATCTGGGCAGAACCCCAAGCCTGGTCGATGCGCAAGTTGGCGACGATGTCCGGCATCTGGAAGCCACCGTAGGCGCCAGCGCCTGCGTTGACGCCAGCAACGAACAGGGTTACCCGCGCTGTCGACAGGAAACCGCCAGGATTGAGCGTGCC
Organism: uncultured Alphaproteobacteria bacterium; assembly: GCA_963743405.1. Taxonomy (GTDB): domain Bacteria; phylum Pseudomonadota; class Alphaproteobacteria; order Rhizobiales; family Xanthobacteraceae; genus Pseudolabrys. Next base: position 207,542 of record CAVUPX010000013.1, read on the forward strand.
ACCGGCACCAGCGATACGCTGCCTTCGCGCATTGATAATCTGCGTTATGCGACGCTCTTCAGCCGCGATTGTGGCGGAGAAGCCGTTGCCGAACTGCGCGGTGTAGCCGAACGTGACCCAGCCCGGATCGCCCGTGTCAGAGGCCGGGAAGATGCCCCAGTACGAGGTCGCCGGCACGCTGTAGAAGTCATAGAACGACTGCGCCAGACCCATTGTGAAACCGGCCCACTGAATGAAGGCGCGGTTCGCACTGAACTGTGTTCGCTGCGGTGTTGAGGCCGGTGTCGTTGGTGCTCAGACCAACGGCGATGTAGCCGCGGACCGTGCCGTATTCAGTCTGGTTGCGGGCGTCAGCCGTGATGTAGCCACGAGCGCGCAACACGCTGTTGTTCGTCCCGCGGTTTTGGACGTTGCCGTTGTACGGACCCCAGGTAAAGCTGCCGTTGCTGCCATAAGCAGCTTCGGCACGGACCCAGCCGCCCATCTTCAAGCACATGTCGGTGCCGGGGATGTAATAGAACCCGACGCCGTACAGGCTACAAATCTTCACGTACTCGACCGGTTTGGCCTTGACGGGAAGATCGGCTGCCTGCGCCCCAGCTACCGCAACGAGCCCCGCTGCCGAGCCAAGGAGAAGACTTTTCACCATCTTCATCTTGAACCTCCAAAATATTGTTTCTTGAGAGGGTTCGGTATCCGCCCAGTGCGACAGCACCCGTTGGAACTTCCCCTTGCTCCCCGCTGGCCCGAGACCCTTGCGCACCACGTGGTGCGATCCCTTCCCGGACAGCGCAACAGGGGGATGCCCCCCTCCGTCGCAGTTGTGACATTAACGGATGGACCCCTCTAAGCAATGAAGAAGCGCCCTTCCCACAGCCTCTGAGGGCGCTTTTCGGGCGAGTGTTGCGCAAAAAACACGCACTCTCCGGGCACCCCAAATGCCTTCCCGGCAGACCCTATGTCCAAAGGGCATAACCTTTATATTTCAATGCCTTATGGAAGTTTCGCCGGCTGCAACCACACGTAGTAAGGTGAGAAAAAACTTATTTTTGGTACCACCGCGACACTCGTTAGGACGAGGACGTCCGCCATCCGTGGGCGTCCCAGAGCGGCACACGGGTTAATTTCCGGGCAGCGCGCGAGTGGTGATTCGGAACTCGGCGATTGAAACCTGGCGGAGCCGGAGGGATTCGAACCCTCGATACGCCTTTGGAGCGTATAACGGTTTAGCAAACCGCCGCCTTCAGCCACTCGGCCACAGCTCCGCAAGCTTGAATACCTATGCGCTCCGCAACTTTGGGTCAAACCGCACATTGGGCATTTGAAAATCCGCTTGCGGCGTTCACCGAAGCATCGCATCGACTAGGCGCGTCGCACTAAATTGCTCTGACAATTTTGGAACCGCCTCGGATGAATCGCAAACAGCGCCGTCATGCGCAGAGCTTGTCGGTTGGCACCGTCGGAACTCCCGGTGCCGCGCAATTGTTTGCGGATGGATTGCGCTATCAGCAGCAAAACAGGCTGGATGACGCCGTCGACACCTACAAGCGTCTGTTGCTGCTCAAGCCCGATCACGCTGAAGCGAGCAACAATCTCGGCTGCATTCTGCTCGCGCAGCGCAAGCTTCCCGAAGCGTCCGCACGTTTCGCACGCGCACTTGAATTGACGCCGCAGCTGACGGACCAGTTCAATGCCATTTGCACGACGTTGCTGTCCGTGGTGCCGCCGCTAAACGATGCACTGCGCCGCGCAGTGGCGGCTTGGCCCAAGCGCCTGCCGCCCGTTGAGCTGCTTGGGAGCTCCGGCATTGACGCCATCGCTGCCGATCCCCTGCTCTTGCGTTTGCTTCAATCGACTTCGGTCCGCGAGGTCGCAATCGAGCGCCTGCTGACGTCGCTGCGCCTGTCGCTGCTCAACGATGCGATAGCCGGCGCGCCGGTGAATGACGCCGCGCTCGCATTTTGTTGCGTACTCGCGAAACAGTGCTTCATCAACGAGTACGTCTTCGACAGCACGCCGGCAGAAGACGCGCAGGTGGACAAACTCAAGACTGCGGTCGTGCGCGCGCTGGAATCCGAGGCCCCCATTCCCGCCATATCGCTTGCAGCGATCGCGATGTACCAACCGCTGCACGATCTGCCGCTCGCACAGCGCCTCGTCAACCGGAGCTGGCCGCCCGCCCTCGATGACGTCGTCACCCAGCAGGTGCGAGAGGTGATGCAGGAGCGTGAGCTGCGCGCATCAATTCCGCGCCTGACGCCGATCGAGGACGAAGTCTCGCAACTCGTCCGACAGCAATACGAAGAAAACCCCTATCCACGTTGGGTAGATGTCTCTACCGGCGTGGAAACCGTTCCGCTCGATCGACATCTGCGTGAGCTGTTTCCTACCGCCGCATTCTCGCCATTGGACAAAAGCGAAGACGTCGAATTGCTAATCGCCGGCTGCGGTACCGGCCGGCATGCCACGTGGATCGCACAACGCTTTCAGGGTGCGCGAATTCTTGCCGTCGATCTCAGCCTCAGCAGCATCTGTTTTGCCAAGCGCAAAACGGTGGGCGAATTCGCGGATCGCATTACGTATGCGCAAGCAGATATTCTCAAGCTGCCTGCCGTCGGCCGCACCTTCGATGTGATCGACGCAAGCGGCGTGCTGCATCACATGGCCGATCCACTCGAAGGCTGGCGCACTCTGCTCGACCTGCTGCGGCCAGGCGGCTTTATGCACGTGTGTCTCTACAGTGAACTCGGTCGACAAGACGTTGTCGCCGTGCGCGCCAAGATTGCCGAACAAGGCCTGGGCGCCTCGCCCGCAGAAATTCGACGTTGCCGGCAGGATCTGCTGGAGACTCCGCTGCGGAGCATTACGCGGTTCAACGATTATTTCAGCATGAGCGAATGTCGCGACCTGCTCTTTCATGTGCAGGAAAGCCGCACGACCATTCCCGAAATCAAAACCTTCGTGACCGAAAATAAGCTGAAATTCATCGGCTTTGTTTTCGACCGAAATGGGCTCGCAAGATACCGGGCTCTCTTTGCTGAAAACCGCTGGGCAATGGCCGATCTCGACCGCTGGCACGAAATCGAAACCAAATATCCCGATACCTTCTCGGGCATGTACCAATTCTGGGTGCAAAAAGCATAAGCGGCGGTGAATTATAACGGCAACGCATGAACTAAAGCATAGCGGCTGGGGTTATTTCGTTCAAAACGCACTCCAGGAGATTTCGCGATGCGATCCGTAACTTTTGCCGTTGCCGTGCTGGCCGTTTCTGCCGCTCTGGTATCGTCGGCAGCGCACGCCTACGACTTCCCCTACGATCCTTATCCGTGGTGTGCCGTCTATAGCGGCGACGCAGGCGGCGCCTCGAATTGCGGTTTCCTGACCATCGAGCAATGCCGTGCGACGGTGAGCGGCATCGGCGGATCGTGTGAACCCAATCAATTCTACAATCCACGGCAGGCGAGCGCGCACACCCGCAAGAAACAGCAGAACTAGCCTGCATTGACTGCTCTGTTCGGTCGTGCGCAATTTCGCGGCCGTGCAGTCCAGACCTTTCAACATCGCGCATACATTGCAAGAGGCGCTCAGCCTGCATCAGCAGGGGCGCCTGCGCGATGCCGAGAAGCTTTACGCGCGCGCGCTCAAGACGGCGCCGGATAATTTCGACGCGCTCCATTTGCTTGGTCTCATTAAGGCGCAAAGCGGCCAGATGGGCGAAGCGTACCGACTGATGTCGGCGGCGCTGAAGATCAATCCGAACGTGCCGGACGCGCTCATCAATTTCGCCAACGTACTGCACGGGCTTAAACGCGACGCGGAAGCGCTCGAAAGTCTCGACAAAGCATTGGCTCTGCGGCCGGGCGATCTGGAAGCAACGCTCTATCGAGGAAATGCGCTCAGCACGCTCAATCGCCCGCAGGAAGCGCTTTTGTGCTTCGACGCGGTGCTGGCGCGAAATCCCGGCCATCTGGACGCCTTGCTCAATCGCGGCACAGCATTCGCTGCACTCGGGCGGCATGCCAAAGCGCTCGCGGATTTCGACGCAATCCTCAAGCATGCGCCGAACCATCGTGAAGCTTTGTACAATCGCGGTACGGCCCTTCTCGATCTCGGCCGCGAGAGCGAAGCGTTCGATAGTCTCGACCGCACGGTGCGCGACGCACCTCAACACGCGCGAGCCTGGAACAACCGCGGCCGCGCGTTGCAGGCGCTCAATCGGCACCAGGAGGCGGTTGCGAGCTTCGAGAAGGCGATCGCGGTCGATAAAGATTACGCCGATGCACATTCGAATATGGCACTTTCGCTGCTCACGCTCGGCGCGCTGCCGCGCGGGTTTTCTGAGTACGAGTGGCGCTGGAAACGGGGTGGCATGGCCGATACGCGCCGTGGCTATCGCGGCAGGCTATGGCTCGGCGAATTTCCGCTCGGCCAGCGCACCATTTTGCTTCCGGCTGAACAAGGCCTCGGCGACACAATCCAGTTCGTACGCTACGCACCGCTGCTGGCGCGCGCAGGTGCAACGGTTGTGCTCGAGGTACAGGCCGAGTTGAAAACATTGCTCGCGACCATCGACGGGGTTGCATCGTGCCATGCACGCGGTGAAGCCCTCCCCGCTTTTGACCTCTATTGTCCGCTCGGCAGTTTGCCACTGGCGCTTAAGACCGAGCCGTCAACGATCCCCGCCGATACTCCCTATTTACGGGCGGACGAAGCGCACATCACAAAATGGCGTCCGATGGTCGAAGCGTTGCCGGGAAAACGTGTGGCATTGGCATGGGCCGGCCACGCACGGCATCCCAACGACCGCAACCGTTCGATCGATCTGAAATTGTTCGAACCGCTGTTCGCAATGGACGGCATTTCTTTTGTCAGCATCCAGCGCGACTTGCGCGGCGACGATAGCGCGCTGCTGGCGCGGCATCGCAATATCACGCACGTTGGGGACAAACTCACTGACATGGCCGACACGGCCGCGATCGCAGCGCTCGTCGACCTCACGATCGCTGTCGACACGTCTGTTGTGCATCTTGCCGGTGCAATGGGCCGCGATGTTTGGGTGCTGCTGCCTTTTTCGCCCGATTGGCGATGGACGCTCGCGGGCGAGCACACACCCTGGTATCCGCAAGCGCGCCTGTTTCGCCAGCCGACGGCCGGCGATTGGGCAAGCGTTCTTGCCGCAGTACGCGACGCGCTGACGCGCGCCGGCGCAACGTAGTCTTGCAGATCAGGCCGCGGCGCGAATGCGGGCGACCGGAGCCGGCGCTTGTGGATGCGCCTTGAGCCAGTCGCGCGCGGCGCGCTGGGCACAACCGATCTCGGAGTCGCTCATTTGTTCAGCGATCTCTCGACGCAACTGCGCGGCATCTTTATGCCCGCGCATGGCGGCGATGTTGAACCACTTGTGCGCCTCCACCAGATCAACCCCAACGCCTGCACCGGCGGAATAGACCATGCCAAGGCCGAAGCAATCGTCGGCGTTTGCTGGTTCGGCGCCCCCCGACGCCATTTCCATACCCGTCATTTCGGCTCCCCTTATTTTTCCGACCGGTGCGCCCCAAGCGACCAGCCGTCGCGTCCCTGTGCGGACGAAGTCGTCCGAACAGCGCGATCATCGGGGTAAAATTTGAATGGCAGTTTAAGTGATGCGATGAATCGAAAATGAAGATTGGCGGACCGACGACGGTTGGCACCGCGTTACAGCCGCAAATGGCCTGTTTCCGTAGAGATTGAGAGATCGGTAACCGAACTCATTCAACGGTGACTAACCACCAGTGGATCTCGTCATAGCCGTACCCTTGCTGTCGTTTGCAAGGGTCACACCTGCGGCTTCGGAGTGCCGCCTACGCACGAATGAGCACAGAATGGGTGGCTTGGCCTACCATTCAGCGTTCACGCCAGGCCGACAAAGAAATCTCAACTCGCGCGCGCGCGTTGATTGAACAACACCGCCTGTACTTTCGGGTCTTTCATGTCGATGCCCTGGCGCAACTCGAGACCCAGCGCCATGCCGCGTTGGACCGCCGGCCGGGCCTTCATCGTTTCGAGCCATCGCTTCAGATTCGGGAATTCGTTGATGTCTTGGCCCTGCCGCTCCCAGCCGTTGACCCAGCCGACCAACGCCATGTCAGCGATGGAGTATTTGCCGGCGATAAATGGACGATCCTTGAGACGGATGTTCATGACACCATAGAGGCGGTTCACCTCATTGATGTAACGATTGATCGCGTAGGTCAGTGTTTCCACCGCGTAGTTCTTAAAGTGGTGCACCTGCCCCGCCATCGGCCCGACGCCTCCCATTTGCCAGAACAGCCACTGCTCGACCTCAACGCGCGCGCGTTCATCGGCGGGATAGAACTTGCCGGTCTTGCGCCCGAGATATTGCAGGATCGCGCCGGACTCAAAAATCGAGATCGGACGGCCGCCCGGCCCTTGCGGATCCACGATCGCCGGCATGCGGTTGTTGGGAGAAATTTTCAGGAAATCCGGATTGAACTGCTCTCCTCTGGAAATGTTCACCGGCTTGAGAACGTATGGCAGGCGACATTCTTCCAGCATAATCGAAATCTTGAAGCCGTTCGGCGTCGGCCAGTAATAGAGCTCAATCGGCTTTCCCGTCCTGGCCGTCTTTTTTCCTTTTGCTTTTGCCTTGGTCCGCTTTGAGGCCGACCGTTTCGGTTTTCCGCGTGCCATGACGTACTCCGTTCCCAATAATTTCTACGCAACCACCCAGACCTAGGCGCAGCGATTGCAATCTGCAACGGGCTCGACGCCACCGGCATCACCCGTTCAGACGATCTAGACGATTACAACCTATGCGAGCTATCGTGTCGCGCAGGTTGCAGGTGACTTCGAGCCAGTGGCTGAGGCCGCCCGCACCTTTGAAGTCACAAAGGGAACTGAAGTCATGCACAAAGTTATGTTTGCTGCCGCGCTCGCCGTCGGATTGATCACGGCGCCAATGCCGCAACTCGTTTCAACCGCCGCCGCGCAACAGCAGGCGAGCACGCCGGACAAAAATGCCAAGCCCAAAAAAGATCCAAGCGCTGGGCAGACCGCAGCGCGCGATCGGCAGAAAAAATGCGGCGCCGAATGGAAGGAAGCCAAAGCCGCCGGCAAGGTCGAAAAGGGAACGACGTGGCCGAAATATTGGAGCGCTTGCAACAAGCGCCTTAAGGCCGCTTCAAAATAATGCGCATCAAAGTTTATTCACGCGCACTCAAACGTCTTCGCGATCACTAAAAAGACTGAGGGCGTCGGCGAGACTCGAGATCTCGCCGACGCCCTCGAAAGTCATCCCGAACCGGGGCGCCGCGGCATAACCGCATTGCGCTAATCACACCATGACGCACACCGGCCCGTATGACGCAATCTCCGACACGTAAGGCCGAAGATCGGGAAGCGGCGTCAGACTAGAGCTTCCGCTTCCGGCGCTTCGTCTTCTTCGCTGCTTTCGCCGCTGCCTTCTTCCTACGTTTGGCCATTGCTGCCCTCCTAGCCATGAATTCATGGCGGGTGTCGCATCAGCACGCGTCGCGAATCGACACGCACTGCACTCGGTTTACTACAGCACGGCGAAAAAAAGAACGTTACTGCGCAACGAAACGTGTATGCGCGCACGACGTGACACGACGCAACGCGATCACGCGATCAAAACTTGAGTTGGTTGCGACCAAGAACAGCGCGCGACGTTCGTTCGAATGCATATTCGAAAAATTAAAAAACGTACGATGAAATAAGGGTTTCTGTAGCGACGGTAATTTGCGACGCGCATGTCTTGATGACAAAATTTCTGCACTGCACGCGTTGTGTTTGGCGTTAACATTGTTTACTGAAAACATGCACACGCAACGAAATAATTTTGCACAGATGACGATGTGCAAGCCTCGCCGATCACCGGAATCGATCAAAATTGAGCGAATCAGCGCCAAGTGATTCGCGACGATTCGGGTCGCAGCCCCTCGGAATGAGTCCACCATACGGATGATGATCGCGGTTCGCCCCGTCGGAAATTTTACGGGCGCACAATCACTGCGGCAAAAATGGAATGGTATTCGTATTGAATTGCTGCACTGCGTGCGTCACAGTCCAAGTTTCTTTTTCAGGAGATCGTTGACCGCTTGCGGGCTGGCCTTGCCGCCCGAAGACTTCATCGCCTGACCAACGAACCATCCAATCGCCTTCGGATTTGATTTGGCATCCGCAACCTTGTCCGGATTTTTGGCGATGATTTCGTCAACAACCTTCTCGATTGCGCCGAGGTCGGTCACTTGTTTCATTCCGCGCTGCTCAACAATGACGCGGGGATCGCCGCCTTCACGCCAAATGACCTCGAATAAATCCTTGGCAATCTTTCCGGATATCGTGCCATCCCCAATCAAGTCGACTATCGCGCCCAGTTGCTCGGCAGAGACAGGCGACGATGCAATACCTTTGCCTTCTTTATTCAGCCGGCCGAACAACTCATTGATAACCCAGTTCGCCGCCGTTTTGCCGTCGCGGCCTTTCGCAGTGGCTTCGAAAAAATCCGCTGTTTCGCGCTCGGCCACCAACACACCGGCGTCGTAGGCTGACAAAGAGAGATCGTGTGTGAAGCGCGCCTTCTTTTCGTCGGGCAATTCGGGCAGATTTTTCTTCAGCTGGTCGACGAAAGCCTGATCGAATTCCAGCGGCAGCAGGTCGGGATCGGGGAAATAGCGGTAATCATGCGCCTCTTCCTTCGTGCGCATGGGCCGCGTTTCTTTTTTGTCCGGATCGTAGAGCCGCGTTTCCTGGACAATAACGCCTCCGTCCTCGAGAACGTCGATCTGGCGCCGTGCTTCACGCTCAATGGCTTCGCCGATAAAGTTTATTGAGTTCATGTTTTTTATTTCGCAGCGCGTGCCCAGCGGCTCTCCCGGCCGTCGCACTGAAACATTGACGTCGGCGCGCAAGCTGCCTTCTTGCATGTTGCCATCGCAGGTGCCGAGATAACGCAGGATCGAGCGCAGTTTGGTAATGAAGGCCTTGGCTTCTTCAGCCGAGCGAAGGTCTGGCTTCGAAACGATTTCCATCAACGCGACGCCGGACCGGTTGAGATCGACGTATGAATTCGTGGGTGACCGGTCATGCAGGCTTTTGCCGGCATCCTGCTCCAAATGTAGCCGCTCGATGCCGATGGTTACGCTGTCGCCGCCCGCGAGATCGACGGTCACCGCGCCCTCGCCGACGATCGGCGACTTGTATTGGCTGATCTGGTAGCCCTGCGGCAAATCCGGATAGAAATAATTCTTCCGGTCAAACACAGATTTGAGATTGATTTTAGCTTTCAGCCCGAGCCCGGTGCGCACCGCCTGCCGCACGCACTCCTCGTTGATCACGGGCAACATGCCTGGCATGGCCGCGTCGACCAATGAAACGTGGCTGTTGGGGGCGCCACCGAACTCCGTCGACGCCCCGGAGAAAAGCTTTGACCGCGACGTAACCTGGGCATGGACCTCCATGCCGATGACGATTTCCCAGTCGCCGGTCGTGCCTTTTACGAGCTTTTTAGCGTTGGGCTGAACGTCCATATCACTCTGATTCACTTTTGAGGCTGCCACCGGCCGCCATTTCGTATTTCGTAGCGGCTCGCACCCGTCTGCTGCAAGTCGTCAATCGAGTACGGCAAAACCAACGATCTCACGTTTTCGTTTCAGCCGGGAGTCATCACCATGGGTGACCACCAAGATCGTCCGGTCTTAGCGCTGCTGCTGGAAGTTGTTGTCGCCAGCGCGCTGATCGGCACATTCATCGTCTACGGCTATCCGAGTATCAACCCCGACCCTGCCGCCGAAATGGGCGAGGTCGCCAAATTGGCTATGCCCCGCTAGGCCGACATCTCCGGACGTTTTCGCACGGCTGCAATGTTGAAGACGCAACGTTATTCCACGAAATGGCCCGAATTTCGCAACGATTTCTGCAAATTCGCGGAGCATTTCGCAGGCGGAACGCGCACGCGTGGCAGACGTTGGAATAACGTCATGAACACAGATAATAACGGCACATTCGGCATCATCATTGGCGGCGTCGTCGCCGTGATCGCCGCTATCTTCATTCTCAGTGGCGGTGAGTTGGGCGGCAAGACGACCGTCGATGGAGACCAGGACCTGCCGCCGGTGGCGACATCGGGCGAGTAAGGCCTGGGGCGAGTAAGGCCTGGCCTTACCACCAAGGCTGTGGGGTAAACGTTCCTGCCGCCTGCTCGATCACTGCGCCGAGCGAAAATAGAGTCTCCTCGTCGAATGGCCGGCCGATCAGCTGTAGCCCCAAGGGTAACCCCTGCGCGTCGACGCCAGCGGGCACGGCGATGCCCGGCAGTCCCGCCATATTCACGGTCACTGTGAACACGTCGTTCAAATACATTTCCACCGGGTCGGCACCGCCCTTTTCGCCTAATCCGAATGCAGCCGATGGTGTGGCCGGCGTCAGCATGGCGTGCACGCCGGCTTTAAAGCAGTCTTCGAAATCTTTCTTGATGAGCGTGCGCACCTTCTGTGCGCGTAGGTAATAGGCATCATAGTAGCCCGCCGAAAGCACATAGGTGCCGATCATGACGCGCCGGCGCACCTCAGCACCAAATCCATCGCTACGCGTCTTCTCATACATATCGATGATATCGCGGCCGGGAACCCGCAGCCCGTAGCGCACCCCATCATATCGCGCGAGATTGGATGACGCCTCTGCAGGTGCCACGATGTAATACGCAGGGAGCGCATATTTGGTGTGCGGCAGCGAGACCTCGACCAACTCTGCGCCAGCCGCCTTAAGCCAGCCGCGTCCCTGCTCCCAGATTTTTTCGATCTCGGCGGGCATTCCGTCGAGGCGGTACTCCTTGGGAATGCCAATGCGCAGACCTTTCACCGATTTCCCGATCGCCGCTTCGTAATCCGGCACCGCAATATCCGCACACGTCGTGTCCTTCGGATCGGGTCCTGCCATCGAGCGCAGAAGGATTGCTGCGTCGCGAACCCTGCGTGCAAACGGTCCTGCTTGATCGAGTGAGGACGCGAAGGCGACGATGCCCCAGCGTGAGCAGCGGCCGTAGGTCGGCTTAATGCCGACTGTACCCGTGAACGCGGCAGGCTGGCGGATTGAACCGCCGGTATCTGTGCCGGTCGCGCCAAGACAAAGCTGGGCAGCCACCGCAGCAGCCGAACCGCCGGATGAGCCGCCGGGCGTCAGGGGCGTATTTGACCCTTTGCGCCGCCACGGCGAATGTACCGGCCCGCAATGCGAGGTCTCGTTCGACGAGCCCATCGCGAATTCATCGCAGTTGGTCTTGCCGAGAAGCACCGCACCATCGCGCCATAACTGCGAGGTGACCGTCAACTCGTAGGTCGGAACAAAATTATCGAGAATGTGCGAGCAGGCGGTCGAGCGCACGCCGGCGGTGCAAAACATATCTTTGATAGCGAGTGGAATCCCTTCCAGCGGCCCAGCTTTTCCCCCGGCAAGCCGCGCGTCGGATTCTTTCGCCATGCCGATGGCGCGCTCCGGCGTTTCAAGCACAAACGCATTGAGGGTGCGCGCCTTTTCTATTGCCGTCAGGTGCGCGGCAGCCAACTCGCCAGCGGAAAAGGACTTCTTCTTCAGCCCGTCGCGCGCCTCCGCCAGATTAAGCGAGGTGAGTTCACTCACGGCGTAGGCTCGTCCGATGATTGTGGCCCGCCCCGGTGCATTTTGGGGGTGGATTGGTCAGCGCCTGGCTCGCACGCGAAAGCATCGTCGCCGCGCGACTCTTGTTTCTTGGTCGCGCTCCGCTCCGCCTCCAGAGCGTCGACCATAGACCAGTATCCAAGTTCGCATGCGATGCACATCACTCGACCACTTTCGGAACAAGGAAAAAGTTGTCTTCGCTTGCTGGTGCGTTTTTGACGACATCGCCGGCGACGCCGCCATCGGTCACGATGTCCGCACGCTTCTTCATCGTCATCGGCGTCACGGATGTCATCGGCTCAACCCCATCGACGTTGACCTCAGCCAACTGCTCGACGAAAGCGAGCATGGCGTTGAGTTCGCCCTTGAGATGCTCGACTTCGTCCTCCGCCACGGCAATGCGGGCAAGGTGGGCAATTCGGCGAACGGTATCAGCGTCGACAGCCATGGAAAATCCGGTGAAGCGGCTTTTGCGGCGTTGGTCAGCCTATAGCAGAGCGGCTTTCACTGCGACAACCGGCAAGCACAAATGGCCTCAGGAGGCCAACCCGCGCAGCAGTCCCTGTATCTCCACAACCAATTCTTCGATTAGCCGGCCCGCAGGCAATTCGCGGCCAAGGGCAGCGGCCTGACCTGCCAGCATCGGTGAAAAATCACCGGAGCCTTGCGCCTGCGCCTTAGCGTGCAACGGCGCTAGAGCACCGCTCGCCAAGGGAAACTCCGGGACGATGTCGCTTATTGGTCCGAGTTCGCGAATTGCGCGGTTGATGAAGCCGCGCGCCAGCCGGCCACTCAACACGTTGGTGAGCACCGTGCTGTCGTCATGCGCGGCCCGTAAAGCCGCGCGATGTGGCGGCAAGGTTTTCGCTTCGGGACAAGACAGAAATGCCGTGCCCATCTGCACACCTGCCGCACCAAGCGCCAGCGCCGCCACAATGCCGCGAGCGTCTCCAATTCCGCCGGTCGCTATCACTGGCACTTTAACCGCATCGACCACCTGCGGCAGAAGCGCGAATAGACCTACCTGGGTGGCGATATTGTCGGACAAGAACATGCCGCGATGGCCGCCGGCTTCAAGCCCTTGCGCGATAACTGCATCGCAACCGTTCGCTTCCAGAAAGCGGGCCTCCGCAACTGTCGTCGCCGAACACATCAATTTGCAACCGGCGGCCCTTAGACGCGTAACCAGCTCCGCTTCCGGCAGGCCATAGTGGAAGCTCACGACCTCGGGCTTGAGTTCTTCCACGACGGCACACATCGCCGCGCCGAATGGCATACGAGCTGCTGTTGCAACCGGAGATGCCGGATCGACGCCGAATTCGGCATAGTATGGCTTGAGCTTTTCTCGCCACGCATGCTCGCGTGCGTTATTGGGTGTAGGAGTTTTGTGCGCGAGGAAATTGAGATTAATCGGCTTGTCGCCGGTTGCGACACGAAATTGTGCGACCTGGGCTCGCAACTGTTCTTCGTTGAGCATCCCCGCGGGCAACGCCGCGAGCCCCCCGGCATTGGCGACCGCAATAGCAAGCTCCGCATCCATCACGCCCGCCATCGGCGCCAGAAGGATCGGGTGGTCGGTCTTGATGAGCTCCAGCAGTCGTCGGTTGGCCCACATCACCTTAATTCCGGCATCTGTCGCCAAAGCTAGCGCGTTAGACAGCAGCGATGAATTCGCGATGGCTGAAGCGAGACTCTAGCCAGCCACGAAGGCCGTTTCTGCATTCGCATGAAAATAGGAAGAAAGAGAGCGCAGAACCAGTTACCATTCCCCAATGCCGATCCGAACTCACGATCGTTACCCCTATTCTCCCATTCGAGAGCGCCCCGTCTACGATTGGCCGGGCGGCAAACGCCTTGCGATCTATATTGGCCTTAACCTCGAATGGTTTTCATTCGGCGAAGGGCTGGGTGCCGAACTTGCGCCCGGCGGCCCGCAACCAGATGTCCTCAATTATGCGTGGCGTGACTACGGTAACCGCGTGGGTGTTTTCCGATTGGCGGAGCTATTCGCCGAGCTAGAGCTCCCGGTATCACTTTTGGTCAATGCCGAAATGTATCGCCAGGCGCCGCAGGCGATTGCAGCCTTCCCCGACGCCGAGATTGTCGGGCACGGCCGAAGTAACTCCGAACGGCAAGGCACACTCAGCGAAGCCGAAGAAATGGCGCTCATCGGCGAGACCACGGCAGCAATTGAAAAACATTCGGGCCAACGCCCGCGCGGCTGGCTTGGCCCCTGGATTTCACAATCTCCGCTCACGCCGGATCTGCTGCATGAGGCGGGTTACCACTATCTTCTCGACTGGTGTCACGACGACCAGCCTGTCTGGATGAAAACGCGCGGAGGCCGAATACTTTCTCTACCCTACCCGCAGGAACTCAACGACATACCGCAGATCGTGGCGCGCAAGCGCGAGGGCGCCGAATTTGCCGATATGATCGTGGACTCGTTCGAGGTGATGCAGGCGGAATGCGCCAAGCGTCCACTGGTCATGGGAATTGCGCTGCATCCGTACATTGTCGGTTGGCCACATCGCTTCAAGCATCTGGCACGCGCACTTCAGCATATCCGGCGCCGCGCCGATGAACGCGTGTGGTTCACCACCGCGGGCGAGATTGCGAACCACGCGACGCAGCTGCCAGCCGGGACCGTGCCCTGAGATAGTTCCGATTGGCGACCATTCCTCCGCATGGTAGCGCTTAGGCATGTCTCTTATCCTGCCGCTCATTGAAGCCGTCCCGCATCTGGGCGCGCGCGGGGCCTTGATCGGGCTCGATCTCGGGACCAAGACAATTGGCGTCGCAGTGAGTGATCCGGATCGAAAGCTTGCGACAGGCGTCGAAACCGTCGCGCGGAAAACCTTCACAGTCGATGCACGCCGTGTCCTTGCGTTGGCTGAAGAGCGCTCTGCGGTTGGGTTTGTGCTTGGCTTGCCAATCAATATGGATGGCAGCGAGGGACCACGCGCGCAGTCAACCCGTGCGTTCGCCCGCAACTTTGCAAAGCTTACCGCACTGCCAATTGCACTTTGGGACGAGCGCCTGTCGACAGCCGCAGTCGAGCGCGAATTGATTGCCGCCGATGTTAGCCGAAAAAAAAGGGCGGCTGTCATTGACCAGCACGCTGCCGCCTACATCCTGCAGGGCGCCCTCGATCGGCTCGCCCGTCTGTAAAAAAGAGGCCGCCCCGGAGAGCGGCCTCTTCAATCACGAACTCCATGTCAGCTTAGCGCTGCGAGTCGATGGAGAAGTTGTTCGTGTTGTGCTGGGTCGACCATCGGTCGTAATAGCGATACCGCGGCGCCGGCTCATAAGCGTAGGAATCGTCATAAACCGGGGCAGCTTCATACGCGTACCCGGGCGCATAGGCGTAGCCCGGATCAGCATACCCGTAGTAGCCGTTGTTGTAGGCAGAGCTTGCTGCCGCCGCACCCACAAGGGCCCCCGCGCCAAATCCGATCGCCGCAGCCGCATTGCGGCCGTCGCGCGCCTCACCTGGCGTGACGGCTGCCACTGCGAGCGCGCCTGCCAATGCCGCCGCAGTGGCGTATTTCATCATCGTCTTCATGTTGGCCTCCTTCGGTACCGACGTTTTGAGTTATCCGGGTTCAACCCGGGAACACGCAGGGTTGTTCCGGTGCAAGCGGAACGAAGGGTCACGATTGAAACGAGATCGTTCACGAAGATTTGGCGGAACCCGCAGCGCGATCTGGCCGACACATCATGAAAAAAGGAGCGGACCGGTGATCCGCTCCTTTTCACGGCTGGCGTCCGCCGCGATCCAGCATTGGCCCGGAAAACACCACCAGCGATGGTGCCGGCATGACGCTAAAGAACCACGCCTCCATCCCGCTGCCGTTGCCGCTAAATTTGACTCGAACCTGTCGCAAATCGGCAGCGATCGGCATTCCGCGAGACTATTAACGATCTGAATCAGTGCCTTGTGGATCGACCGGCAACGCCCTTGCCGTGAGGGCGGGTTGTGCCTATAGGTTTCGCTTTAATGACCATTGCGCCGAAACCCTCGTTCGTCCTCAGCAGGCGTCATTTGCTGGGGATCGAAGGGCTTTCTCACACCGACATATCCGGACTGTTGGATCTCGCCGAGGAATTCGTCGAGCTCAATCGTCAGGTTGAGAAGAAGCGCGCTTCGCTGCGTGGCCGCACCCAGATCAACCTTTTCTTCGAAGTCTCGACGCGGACCCAGGCCTCGTTCGAGCTGGCCGGGAAACGCCTTGGGGCCGACGTGATGAACATGTCGACCAGCTCGTCCTCGATGCGCAAGGGCGAGACGCTCATCGACACTGCGATCACGCTGAACGCCATGCATCCGGATATTATCGTGGTCCGCCACCACGCCTCTGGCGCCGTCGAATTGCTGGCGCGCAAAGTCGATTGTTCGGTCATCAATGCCGGCGACGGCGCGCATGAACATCCGACCCAGGCGTTGCTCGATGCGCTGACCATACGTCGCAACAAAGGCCATATCGAAGGCCTGCTGGTCGCGATCTGCGGCGATATCCTGCATTCGCGCGTGGCGCGTTCG
The DNA here is from genome assembly GCA_963743405.1 of uncultured Alphaproteobacteria bacterium. GTDB lineage: Bacteria > Pseudomonadota > Alphaproteobacteria > Rhizobiales > Xanthobacteraceae > Pseudolabrys. Next base: position 223,761 of record CAVUPX010000013.1, read on the forward strand.
AACATCATCTTGCTCAACGCGATGGGTGCACGTGTGCGCGTTGTCGCGCCCTCCACTCTTCTTCCGCCGGGCATCGAACGCTTCGGCGTGGAGGTTGCACGCGACATGCGCGAAGGCCTCGCCGATGCCGACATTGTCATGATGCTTCGGCTGCAGCGCGAGCGTATGAACGGCTCCTTCGTGCCTTCAATGTCAGAATATTTCCATTACTGGGGGCTCGATGAAAAGAAACTCGCCTACGCAAAGCCCGACGCAATGGTGATGCATCCGGGGCCGATGAACCGCGGCGTTGAAATCGACTCGATCGTCGCCGACGGCGCCCAGTCGTTAATTCGTGAGCAGGTCGAAATGGGTGTCGCGGTTCGCATGGCTGTCCTGGAAGCGCTCTCTCGAAACTTACCGAACGCGTAACATGATGTTGTCCGATCGCCGCCCGATCCTGCTTGCCAACGCGCGGATCGTCGATCCGTCTCGCGACCTTGATATCGTCGGTGACCTGCTGATCGCCGAAGGCGTGATCCGTGAAGCAAAGAAAGGCATCGGCGCAGCCGGCGTGCCCGAGGGTACGGACGTGATCGATTGCCGCGGCAAGCTGATAGCGCCCGGCCTCGTCGATATGCGCGCCTTCATCGGCGAACCCGGCGAGGCTAATCGGGAGACCCTCGCGTCGGCGAGCCAGGCAGCGGCCGCGGGCGGCGTCACCACGATCATCTGTCAGCCCGGCACCTCGCCAACGATCGACAACCCTGCAACCGTCGACTTCGTTCTGCGCCGCGCACGTGACAATGCAATTGTGCATGTGCACCCGATGGCTGCAATTACCAAAGGGCTCGAAGGCAAGGAGATGACGGAAATAGGCCTGCTCAAGGCCGCAGGCGCGGTGGCCTTCACCGATGGCGCCAAAAGCGTCACCAACGCGCAGGTGATGCGACGCGCACTGACTTACGCCACCGATTTCGATGCGATGATTGTGCATCACACCGAAGATCCCGCGTTGATCGGCGACGGCGTCATGAACGAAGGCGAATTTGCTGCACGTCTCGGCCTGCTTGGGATCCCGAAAGCGGCAGAAACCGTGATGCTCGAGCGGGATATTCGGTTGGTCGCCTTGTCAGGCGGCCGCTATCACGCAGCTTCCGTGACTTGCGCGGACACACTCGAAGTATTGCGCCGTGCCAAAGATGCCGGCCTCAATGTGACTGCGTCGGCGTCGATCAACCACGTCACGCTCAACGAAAATGACATCGGCCCATATCGTACCTTCCTGAAAGTGTCCCCTCCATTGCGTGCAGAAGACGATCGCAAGGCACTCGTCGAAGCGTTGAGCGCAGGGCTCATCGATGTGGTGATGTCCGATCACAACCCGCAAGACGTCGAAACCAAACGCTTGCCTTTCGCGGAAGCGGCGGCCGGTGCAATTGGCCTCGAAACCATGCTCACGGCCGGCTTGCGGCTCGTCCATAGTGGAGAGATCGATCTGACGACCTTGTTGCGTGCGATGTCGACGCGTCCGGCGGAATTGCTTGGGCTCCCGGGCGGCACACTCAAGAGCGGTGCGCCAGCCGATGTGATCGTGGTCGATACCGAGCTGCCCTGGGTCCTCGACCCCGTTGAGCTTAAGTCAAAGTGCAAAAACACGCCGTTTGACGAAGCGCGGCTTACGGGCCGCGTGGTGCGCACCATCGTCTCCGGTCGAACAGTTTACGAGTACGTATGACCTCGGCGCTCGCCTTCGCCTTCGGTTATTTGCTTGGCTCAATCCCTTTCGGGCTTTTGCTCACACGTGCTGCCGGCGGTCCGGACATCCGCGATATCGGTTCGGGCAATATCGGTGCAACCAACGTGTTGCGGACCGGGCGGAGGGGCCTCGCGGCCGCTACGCTCCTGTGCGACGCACTCAAAGCAACGCTCGCGGTATTGGTCGCGGCCCGCTATGGGACCGATGCTGCGCTCGCTGCGGGTCTTGGCGCCTTTTTAGGCCACCTGTTTCCGGTTTGGTTGAAGTTCAAAGGCGGCAAAGGCGTTGCCACCTATATCGGTCTTCTCATCGGCTTCTACTGGCCGGCGGCACTTTTATTCTGCGCGATCTGGCTCGCGGTCGCCGCTGCCAGCCGTTATTCCTCGCTCGCGGGATTAATTGCCAGCGCACTCACGCCCCTGGGCCTGTGGTTTTTTGGTCGTCCCAGCATCGCTGCGCTATTCCTGCTTCTCACGGTGCTTTTGTGGTTCATGCACCGGGCGAACATCAGCCGCCTGCTCGATGGCAGCGAGGGCAAAATTGACGCGAAGGCCGTCGCACCGCACTAAACTTAGGGTTGTAATTCCCGTTGATCGGTTGTAGTGCTCCTGCAATTATTGCGGAGCGCGTTTCACGTTGAGTGCACACAAGCGATTGAATGACGAGCAGCGGCTCGACTGACCGCTGCTCAGCTCGTCGCCTTTTGTCGAGATCGCCAATAATTCAATGGCTTAGGTTTCGAATTAGGCCGAGTTCATGTTGCGCCATGTCGCAACAGTTTTCCTTACGTATACCCCAGACGACGCGCCGAAAGGAAGGAACGGCAAGCCAAGACCTTCACGGACTTTGAGTTCGACGTTTACAAGGTCAAGCAACTCGCCTTTATCGTCCGCGAGGCGCTTGAGGATGCGTGTCTTCCATCGGCAAAAAGGGAAAAGCTGGAAGCCTTGGACAGAGTCCATTTTTATGATGGACCTGCTCTATGATGCGGCGAACGGCCTCCACAAAAAGTATCACTCACTCTAACGCACCCAGTTACCACTGCGCCCGCAACGTCTTTGGTCGATACTGGCGAAGATCAAACTGGCGCGGTGGATTTATGAATAGTCGGAGCGGCGCTTCGGCGTGGATCGTCCTTCAACAAAACATTAGAGCGGGCGATGTCTGCTTTACCCCCGATAGCGGACATGTGCAGTGCACTAATCCGATGTCTGCTTTGTGCCATAAGCGGACATTGCCCGATACTCGCAACCCGCTTTCTGGATTTTTCGATGTGCCAATAGAACGCTACCAAATTTATTCAAACACCTCATTGGCCTCGAAATGTAGAGTTACCGGCACCTTTAATCCAAGAGTTCTGGCGGTGCGAATATTGATGACCAAGTCAAACTTGGTATTGCGCATAATAGGCAAATCCCCCGGCTTCTCCCCTTTAAGGATCCGCCCCACGTATAAGCCGGCCTGCAGGCTTCGATCAGCTATATTCGACCCGTAACTTATTAGTCCCCCGAGTTCGGTGAATTCGCGCAGCGGGTATATAGCAGGCAATGCATAGTGCGCAGCCAGATTGATAATTTGTTCGCGGCGATTGAGGAACAGTGAGCCCGGACCGACCCAGAGCGCTTGAACTTGCTTCTGCGCAAAAGTTCTAAAGGCAGCTTCAATCTCGGAGCCGGTATTCGCCGTCACTACTTCAATTTCTAGCCCGGTGACTTTGGCCGCCGTTCGAAGTTCGTCAATTATGCGAACCGGATTGGGACCGGCTATGAGAGCACCAATACGCGTGGCTTCCGGCACGAGTTGGTGCAGCAATCCCAAACGCTTCGCGGCAAGTTCCCCACCCATGTCGGTAACCCCGGTAACGTTCCCGCCTGGCCGCGGGTAGTTCGCGACTAGGCCTGCTTGCACAGGATCGCTGGCATTCATGAAAACGATCGGAATTGTCGTCGTTGCCGCCATCGCTGCACGAACCGCTGCAGCGCTTCCTGGTATGACAATGACCGCGATGCGACGCTGCACCAGATCCGCCGCAAGCTGGGGCAAAAGATCAGGATTGTTGTCGGCAAACCGGAAATCAAATGTCAGGTCCTGGCCTTCGACAAATCCGGCATCCCGAACACCCTGCCGGAATGCCGACCAGGAAGTGGTGCTCGATCCCTCCGAAGTACCAGAGTAGAGAACACCGACCACTGAAATCGTTCGCGGACCTGCGTCGACGCCGCCGGGGGCCCGTATAGCCGCCGCCGCGCCGCAGAATAGAACGATGAATTCTCGCCTTCGAACGGCAGTCATCAGTTGGCCGTTTTAAAAATCGCTCAAAGCCAAAAAACATCAGTGGTACGTCAACGCGGAGGGCCGATCGTTGTCAAGACTTGCGGCAGCAGACGTGCAGCAACCCTGCGATACCCCTCTGCATCGAAATGTTCAGAATCGGTGTGATGAGCCGTTCCTGCCATCGATACAATCGATGGCAGCACAATGACCTTGATGCCTCGAGCGCCTAGTCGACTTCTAATTTGCGCAATGTAAGTCGGCTGTTGGCTTCGGATGCCAGCTTTTTCGTCGTTACGGTTCGCCGGATTGAGCAAAACAAGGCGTGTGCCGTTTGGTACTGCAAAATCGAGGCGCGCCGCCATTCCTGCCGTCGTGTCACCATTTACGCCGGCGTTTATGACGCGAACGTCGTAACCCTTTGCCTTTAACAACGCTTCGAGTTCTGCAGGATACGATGCGCCACTTCGACCAACAGTGTTACTTGCTCCGAGCGCGACAATTGTCATGCCCTCTGCGCGTGCGAGGTCACTTAGACTAAAATAGCTCGCGATCAACAATCCGAACATACATAGCTGAAGAAGCAGGCCGCTCGAGCGAGCCCGTTTAAGGGAACACCGTTGTGTGACGGTACCAATTTCTTTTGTGGGAGTTTCCAACAAGAAACCGCCTTGCCCTTGTCGTTGTAGCATTTCCATATGATATCTCCGGGTCTGCTGGGGGCGCCAGTTTTACCCCCAAAAGCGGACATGTGCAGTGCACAAGCGCATGTCAGCTTACCCCCAAAAGCGGACATGGGCGCATTGAGCGTCGATGCCGCTGCACAGTGTGCGGCTGGCGACGTGCTGATCTGAGGCCGGATTACAGTAGGCAACAAGCGGCGCTATACGGTGGCGGATGGATGATGCCACCTGTGGGAAACCGCGGGCAGCTTCGATATTGTAGCAATTAGCGAGGGTGGCAGAGAGGCATTCCGATGAGGCTGACACTCACTTTGGTTCTAATGTTTTTGTCTTCTGCGTTCCTGGCTTCAATGCCGGTTGCGTCGCTCCAAGCCTCGACCTGGCATTCAGACATAGGCGCTCATGGCTTTTATTGCCCAGGTGGCGGCAAACGTGTGCACCTTGAAGACTGCCCACAAAGAAACGGCGGAGGAAGTGGTCATAAAGCCTGTAAGGACGATGCAAAAAGGTTCTGTGGTGCTGTTCTCCAGGATTCCCAGGCTCGCCGAGCCTGCATGAGGGCTCATCAAGCGGAATTGTCGAAAGAGTGTAGGGCTGCACGAGCGAAATAGTTCGGAGTGCCTGTCATTTTCTAAAGATCCCGCCGCTTTGCCCCCTGCACCGGCGCGCGCCGTGTTATCAAGGTTTGAGGAATGTGCAGCTCATTTTGACGTGCTCCAGCGGAGGTCTCAAACTTAGCCGCTTAGCCCGGGCGCACGATTACTCCTACTAACGCCGTGTCCGCTTTGGGTCAAAAGCGGACGTTCGCGGTGCAAAACACCATGTCCGCTTTGCCCCCGAAAGCGGACATGTGCGGCGCAACTAGGCATGTCGGCTTTGTGCCAATAGCGGACATCGCCTTTTTTTTTTTTTTTTTTTTTTTTTTTTTTTTTTTTTTTTTTTTTTTTTTTTTTTTTTTTTTTTTTTTTTTTTTTTTTTTTTTTTTTTTTTTTTTTTTTTTTTTTTTTTTTTTTTTTTTTTTTTTTTTTTTTTTTTTTTTTTTTTTTTTTTTTTTTTTTTTTTTTTTTTAAAAAAAAAAAAAAAAAAAAAAAAAAAAAAAAAAAAAAAAAAAAAAAACCTCGCGCTTCACACGCGTGACGATTTGGGTCGGGTTGACGAAGCGCAGCGCGACCAGCAGCCAGACGAGCGTCGTGACCATATAGATCACCGCCATCGCGTCGATCGACTGGCCGGCCCGCACGCCGGCCGCGAAGACCGCATAGTAGAGCGTGACGACGAGGGTCTGGCTGTCGGGCCCGGCGGTCAAGAAGGTCAGCTCGAACATGGCGATGGTGCGGACCAGAACGAGAAGCAGCGCAGCGAGGATGCCCGGCAGCAGCAGCGGCAGCAGTACATGGAAGAAGAGCCGGGCGCGTGACGGCACCGAAGACGCGGGCGGCCGCCTCGATGCGCGGGTCGATCTGCTCGATGAACGGGATCATCACCAGCACGACGAAGGGCACGGCGGGAACGAGATTGGCGAGAATGACGCCCAAGATCGTTGCCGGCGAGACCCGACCTTGTAGAGCACAGTCGCCAGCGGAATGCCAAAGGTGATCGGCGGGACCAGCAGCGGCAGCAGGAAAAGCAGCATGACCAGGTACTTGCCCGGGAAATCGCGGCGGGCAAGCGCATAGGCGGCGGGCACGCCGAGCAGCGTCCGACAGCACCACGACGGCGGCGACCACCTCGAAGGTGACGAGCAGCACCTCGCCGAGCTGGAACTCGCTGCCAGGCCGAGGCATACCAGCGCGTCGTGAAGCCGGCCGGCAGCCAGGTGCCGAGCCAGCGTGTGCTCAAACGAATTGACGACGACAGTGGCGATGATGGTGAACGAGATTGACGATGAAGAAGATGACGAGCGCCAAGATCGTGGTCGTCCATAGCCGAAAAATACAATCGGGCTCGATGTCGCGCTGCATCGCGCTCAGCCTTTGCCGCAGCTGGCCGGCGCCGCGATAGACGAGGCCGCGCACGGCGCAGCATCGACGACGACGAAGCCGAGCTGCACGACGCCCATGATCATCGCGATCGCCGAGGCAAACGAATAGTCGTATTGCTCGAAGGCCGCCTGATAAGCGGCGATAGAGATCACGCGCGTCGGCGCCGGCCGGAGCGCCGAGGAGGACGGCGGAGGGGAACACGGAGAAGGCCTGCACGAAGGAGAGGCAGAGATGAGATCGCGAGGCCGGGGGCGACCAGCGGCAGGAAGATCCGGCGGAAGTGCTGCCCGCGGCATAGGCGCCGAGCGTCGCCGCCGCCTGCTCGAGCGACGGGATCGATGCCCGTGACGTAGGACAGCGTCAGCAGGAAGGTGAAAGGAAACCCGATGATGACGAGCGAGATAAAGACGCCCTCAGTAGTTGCGGACCAGGCGCATCGGCTGCGTCGATCAGCCGAAGCTGGATGAGCGCGCGGTTGAGCCAGCCCTGCGGCCCGAGATAGTTGAGCAGGCCCTCGGCGACCAGCACCGTGCCGAGGGTGATCGGCAGGACCAGGATGGTGGTTAGGAGCGCGCTGGCGGCGCATGAGCCGCACGCTCGAAGGCGATCGGCACCGACAAGCAGGATGTTGACCATCGTGGCCGGCGACGGCGAGCTGGAGCGTCGTACAACGATTGTCTTGTAGAGGAACGGCTCGGAGAAGAAGCTGGCGGTAGTTCGCCAGCGATCCCCCCGCCTTAGGGCTTGAACGAGAGGACGAAGCCGTAGAGGAACGGGTAGACGAAGAGAGCCGAGGATGAAGAGGACCGACGGCAGCAACGAGCAGCGTCACGCCGTCGAAGCTCGCGCTGGCGAGCCGGGTCCGCAGCGGACGGCGCGTCGGCGCGGTGCCAGCGCCGACACTCATGCGCCCTGCCCGGATAGACCAGCACGCGGTCGGGCGGCGCGTCGAGCCGACGCGTGTCGCCCGTCTTCGACCGCGTCTCGCGAGCGGAAGATACAGCTCGATGCCGCCGGCTTTTCGCGCCAAGCAGTAGAAATCGCTGCCGCGATATTCGACGATCACGACCGTCGCCTCGATCGCGGCCCGTCCGGCGTCGACCGCAAGATCGTCCGGCCGGATCGCGACGACCGCGCCTTGCCGTCGGCGACCGGCTCGCATCGGCATGCCCTGCGATCGTCGACGCCGCCGACGTCGACGCTGCCCACCCTCGCCGGCGCCGGCGACGCGCGAGCCGGGCAGCGTTGCGATAGCCCATGAACCGGCGACATCGCGATGCGGCGGGCGGTATAGAGCTCCTCCGGCGTGCCGACCTGGCGCACCCGCCATCGCCAGCACGACGATGCGGTCGGCGAGCGACAACGCCTCCTCCTGGTCGTGCGTGACATAGATCGTCGTCGAGCCGATAGCGTGGATGCGGCGGATCTCGGCGCGCATCTCGAGCCGCAGCTTGGCGTCGAGGTTGGACAGCGGCTCATCCATCAGGACGAGCGGCGGCTCGATCACGATGGCGCGCGCGATGGCGACGCGCTGCTGCTGGCCGCCCGAGAGCTGGCCCGGCAGCTTGTCGCCCTGGTCGCTCGAGGCGCACGAGCGCGAGCGCCTCCTCGACTTGCGCGTCGCTCTCGGCCCGCGGCACGGCCGCTGCATCCGAGGCCGAAGCCGACGTTGCTGGCGCACGCTCATGTGCGGGAACAGCGCATAGTTCTGGAACACCATGCCGAAGCCGCGCTGCTTCCGGCTTGCAGCCGGTCGATGCTGCTGCTCGTCGAGCCAGATGCCGCCGCCGGTGAGCGGCAGCAGGCCGGCGATGCAGTTGAGCGCCGTCGACTTGCCGCAGCCCGACGGCCCGAGCAGGGCAATGAACTCGCCGCGCCGGACGGTCAAGCTCGACCTCTTGCAGCGCATTGACGGCGCCGAAGTTGCGGCTCAAACCGGTCGAGCCGCAGCTCGCGGAAATCGTCAGAGGCGATCGCCATGACCCGTCGCTTCCGTGAACGCGCAACGTGTCTAGCCGACCGGCGACGCGGCCGGCGGCTCCGCTACCATCGGCAACTACTTCTTCATCTTGGCGGCGCCGATCTCTTCGTCCCAGCGGTCGAACATGGCGACCAGCTTGTACGGCATCGAGCGGCGGCTCGGGCGGGTTGTTGGCGATGACGCTTCGATATTCCGGGCGACCGAACTCCTTGATCGTCTCCTGGCTGTCGGCCGGCGCCATGTCGAGCGTCACGCCCTTGATCGCCGGGACCGGGATAGAAATAGCCGTCGTCATAGATGAAGGCCTGCTGCTTCGGCTTGCAGCAGGAAGGTCATCAGGTCGAGGAGCACCTTGAGCTTGTCGTTCGAAACGCCCTTTGGCATGCACCATGTAGTGCGCGTCTGCGACCCAGTGGAAGCCTTTGAGGGCGCCGATCTTGGCCTCCTTCGGCACGATGCCGAGATAGCGCGGATTGATGTCCCAGCCGGTCGTGCGAGGCGATCATGTCGCGCGTGCCGTCGCCGAGCTCCTTCATCATCGGCGCTGGTGCCGGCGGGGTAGTACTCGATGTACTCGCCGAGCTCCTTGAGATAGGCCCAGGTCTTGTCCCAGCCCTTGATCGGATCCCTCGGGTCCTTGTCGCCGAGGAGATAAGGCAGGCCCATCACGAAAGTGCGGCCGGGCCCGGAATTGGCCGGCCGCGCATACATGAACCGGTTCTGGATTGGCCTTGCACCAGGCAAGCAGCTCCTCCGCCGTGGCCGGCACCTTCTTCACCCGGTCGGGCATGTATTCGAGGAGCGGCCCGGAAGGGCAGACCACGACGACGATGCCCTGGCCCCGCGGCCAGCTCCTGCATCGCTTGCGCGCCGGGCAGGTAGATGTTCTCGAGCTCCGGCAATTCGGCGGCGTATTCGGCAGAGATCTCCATCCACAGGTTCTGCTCGATGCCGGCGGCCAGGGCGTCATTGCCGGTCGAGGACGAAGTCGATGTCGACGCGGCCCGGCATCCTGCTGCGCCTTGATCTTGCCCGGCAGCTCGGGCGCGGGCGCCTTGGTGAAGGTGATCTCGCGAAGACGAGATTCGGATTCTTGTGCGATAGTCTTCGAACGCCTTCTGCGTCAGCGCGAGATCGCCGGCGACGTCGATGACGTTGATCGTCACAGGCGATTTCGGCATTTTTTTTTTTTTTTTTTTTTTTTTTTTTTTTTTTTTTTTTTTTTTTTTTTTTTTTTTTTTTTTTTTTTTTTTTTTTTTTTTTTTTTTTTTTTTTTTTTTTTTTTTTTTTTTTTTTTTTTTTTTTTTTTTTTTTTTTTTTTTTTTTTTTTTTTTTTTTTTTTTTTTTTTTTTTTTTTTTTTTTTTTTTTTTTTTTTTTTTTTTTTTTTTTTTTTTTTTTTTTTTTTTTTTTTTTTTTTTTTTTTTTTTTTTTTTTTTTTAAAAAAATATGTCCGCTTTACCCCAATAGCAGACATGTAATGCGCATTACGACCCGTACGCTAAGTGCCAATAGCGGACATGTGCAATGCAACAGTTCATGTCTGCTCAGGGAGAATGCGTTTCATATCAATTCGCTGATGATTACATTCCCTTGCGCTTGCGCAATCAGCCTGATCGCCGGCGTTCAGTGCGGCGTAGCCGTGATAGCGGTCACGCTGCACGATCTCGAAGAAAAAGCCGTTGTCCATGGTCGCCGTGTAGGCCTGAAAGAACGTGCCATTCTGATCGGCGTCATAGAGAATGTTCAGACCTCGCAATTCGTCGATCTCTTCCTTAGAGAGGTCGGTCCGTGCGGCAAGATCTTCGTAGTAGTTCTCCGGGATTTGAAGCATTTTGACACCATTTGCGACTAGAAGCAGCGACGGTCGCCCGGATGTTCGCCATGGTCAGCGCAAGATGCTGGACGCCGGAAACGAAGAATTCCTGAACGAAGGGCGACGACATAGTCAAATGGCTTTGTGAGCCGTTGAGCACGAGGCGCAAGCCGTGCCCTGGCTCGTCAAGAGCACCGCTCTCAAGAACCGGACTTTGCAAGACGCCACCGGGATCAAAGACGGCCTGGCTAGGTGTCTTGTGGGTATCGAACAACGACGTGTAGAAAAGAAGCCACGTCAACATTTCTTCGTAGAACATCGCCAGCGAGACATGATCGACTGGACGAGCAGTACCGGCGCCTCTCGGACTTGCTCATGTACGGCCTCGAAATCGACCTCTGACCAGCGGGCGAGCGGCGATGCGTCATCCAGGAAATAAAGAAGAGCTGCCTGGCACGCCTTTCCGCCGGTATGTTCAGGCTCGCCGGGCCCGACAGCACCTTCGTGGGGAACGTCGAGAAGTGCTTTCGCCCAGCGCGGTGGTCGCGCCAGCATCAGGAACGCGGAAGGCAACCGCACATACAGAGGTCCCGTGGGTAATCTGATAGCTGTGGGCAAATCCATCGCCCTCGCTGTTGACTACAATCCGAATGGTCCCCTGCGTCCAGAGATTGACGTCTTTTGACTTGTGGCGACCCGTCGTTGCGAAGCCGAGCTGCTTCAAGGTTCGCTCAAGCCCCATGCGATCGCCTTCACCAACGGTGAACTCTATAAACTCTACAGCATCGACTGCTGCCGGTGGTGGCATAGGCACTGCGCCATTCACCGGCCTACCTTGCCGGCGCGATACTTCATCGAGCAGATAGATCAGCGACCTGTGGCCATCAAGCGCTACTGATCGCGCCGAGCCTGCACGAAACCGGTCGTTGAATATCTCAAGCGACAGATATCCGTCATAGCCGGTCGCGACGAGCGCATCCATGAAACCAGCGAGATCGAATTCGCCCTGCCCGAGGTAGGCATCGCCAGTGCCTGCTCCATGACAGATAGTCCATTTGCAGACGAGGCGCATCGGCGATCTGCACAAGAAAGATGCGGTCTCGCGGGATTGTGCGGATCGGATTGAGGTGCGATGTTTCGCGATTGGATGTGGAAGGTGTCGAGGAGCAGGCCGACATTGTCGCGGTTGGCGCGCCTCACGACTTCCCAGGCATCACGATAGTCGAAGATTTGCCGGCCCCAGGCGAGCGCTTCGTAACCTACGCGCATGCCGCGTCGTGCGGCGCGTTCGCCCAACAGGGCGAAGTCATCTGCAAAGCGCTCAACTCCGCCAGTCATCTCGGGGGATGCACTTGAACATACGAACAACAGGTCGGTGCCCAGTTCCTGTAACAGATCAAATTTCCGCTCAGCGCGATCAAACGCCCTGCGCCGCTTCTCCTCCGGCAGCCCCTCGAAATCGCGAAATGGCTGACATGTGACGATCTTTAGACCGAGATCACCGCAGATGCGACGTACCTCCTTGGGAGATGCGGGATAAGCGATGAGATCGTTCTCGAAGATCTCGACGGCCTTAAAATCCGCGGCCGAAATGGCTTCGAGCTTCTCCAGAAGCATGCCTGAAACGCAAACAGTGGCGATCGATGTCTTCATAGGCCTCACCTCACGCGCGAAACTCGGGCCGGCCTCTTGTGCCGACAGACAATGTAAGGACCCTGCCCGCCAGAGGTTCCGCTAGCTGCTCCTTGCGCGACAACGGCTCGCTGGCAGACGTCACGAATAAACGGTCGAGTTCGGGGCCGCCGAACGAGATTTCACGATCCCAAGGCTGATATCAAGCTGCCTAAAATTCAGTCTCCTGGAATAAAGGCGGTGGAGTAATGCGAAAGTCGCAAAGCGCCGACATCATCGAAGACTGAGCTTCCGCCACTGCTGCGAGGCCGTGGGCAATTAATCAATTTTGCACTGCACCATGTCCGCTTTGGGTCAAAAGCAGACATGTGCGATGCAAAAGGCCATGTCCGCTATGTGCCAAGAGCGGACATGCGCGAACTGAGTTTCGCGAAAAAGAAAGACCGCCGCGAGGCGGTCTCTCCGAAAATTCCATCACGCTTTCTAATTAAAAGACCCCGAGCTGATCAAACCCGGGGTCTTTGTAGCTCTGATTAAGTCAGAGAGTTTATAACCCTGTCCCAAATCCTTCCAAATCTGTAGTTCACACCGATGAGGGCCGTGGCCGCAGTAGTCTTGGTGTGGAAAGCACAGCCGGACTGGACAGACAGAGATAGGAGGAGGACCGGCGAAAAACCCACCAATGGGAGGTGTGAATAGGGTCCCATCCTTGCCGCCGAAGTCGTAGTAATTGCCTTCGATAAACAACGACCACTGCGGCGAGAATCTGCTATTCCCAGCCACCCCCGATCGTCCAGCCGGTATTGGTAGTGGAAGCCGAGCCTGCAAATGTGCCGGCGGCCGTGGTTACAAATGCGTCTGCCTCGATACAACTCCAGACTGCGCCGCCCTGAAAGTAGAGCAGCGAGTTGGGTTGCCACGAATAGCCGATCCGGCCCGTCAGGGCATCGAACCATCGATTATGGAATTCGGCGTGTCCAGTTGCGGTTCCATTTACGGTTGTGACGTGTGAAATCCCGCTCTCTGCTATTCGTTGTCCCATCAAACATATTGCGGAAGCCGATCACCCAACCGCTCCCGGCAAATTGATAATCGCAACCGATCTGGCCGCCACCAGCAAAGCCGGCACCACTCCGAGAGAATTCTCCACCCGGAGTCTTCCAGTTTGAAGCGGCCCCATGCGCCGCCAACGTTGGCGCCGATGTAGCATCCGGTCCAAGTCAGTGGCGGCGGTGGCGGCGGCGCAGGTGGTGCTTTCCGCGGCAGATCAGCTGCCGATGCTGCCTGACTGAGCCCAACAGCAAATCCTGCGGCTGCGATAAAGGACGAAATCTTCCTCATGGGGACCCCCGAAAACTGCTCAAGTCACATCGTTGGATTGTACCAGCAATTGCCGTGGCTATTCATTGCCCCTGTACCGTGTGGATAACGTTTTCGTCGCATTGTGGCAATTCAGTCACAGCAGCATCATCATCCCCAATGTGAACGGCCCTATCGGATTCTCCACATGCTCAGCAGATCCCTCATAGCACTCGCGGTCCTTCTGGTATTTCAGAGCGGTCCATCGCATGCACAGGAACCGTCATTCGCAACGTTTGCTTCCGAGTTATGGCCGGATGCGCAAGCCAAAGGTGTTACCCGAACGACATTCGATCTCGCGCTAAAAGGGGTCACGCCCGACCAGCGTGTGATCGCAGCCACGCAGCGGCAGCCGGAGTACGGCAAGCCCGTCGGTGATTATGTCAACGCGATCGTTTCAAACCGCCGCATCGCGGACGCGCAGCTCAAGGCACGCGAGTGGGCGAAAACTTTTGACGACGTCGAAAAGAAATATCAGGTCGAACGGTGGGTCCTGCTCTCGTTGTGGGGCATGGAGTCCGACTTCGGCACCGAAAAAGATCGATGGGACGTCTTTCGCTCTCTCGCAACACTTGCCTACGTGAAGTATCGCCATCCTTATTTTCGCAACGAGTTGATCGTTGCAATGCTCATCATGCAGAACAATCACTTTACCCGCGACAAGATGGTCAGCTCATGGGCCGGTGCGATGGGTCAAAGCCAGTTCATGCCGTCGAACTTCGTCGACTATGCCGTCGATTTTTCAGGCGATGGCCGCATCGACATCTGGAGCAACGTGCCGGACGTGCTCGGCTCCACCGCCAATTATTTGCACAAATGGAAATGGAATCCGGCGCTGCCCTGGGGCTTTGAAGTCAGCGTGCCGAACGGATTCGACTACATGCGCAGCCGCGCAACATTCGCGGACTGGCAAAAACTTGGTGTGCGCAGAGCCGACGGCAAGTCCTTTCCATCCGCCGGCCAGGGGATCCTGTTTTTCCCAAGTGGCGCGAGCGGTCCTGGATTTATCGTCACAGAAAATTTCGATGTCCTGAAGGAATACAACAACTCGGACGCCTACGCGATTGCAGTCGGCCACCTCGCCGATCGCATTCACGGCGGCGGCTTGATCAAGACCGCTTGGCCGAAAGACGATCGTCAACTCTCTCGCGATGCGCGCATCGCGTTACAGAAAAAACTGTCGGAGCTCGGTTACAAGGTGAACGATTTCGAGGGTCACATCGATTTTGATTTGCGCGACAATATTCGGGTGGAGCAGAAAAAATCCGGGATGTTGCCCGACGGCACGGCGACAGCCGGTCTTGTTGGAGAAGCTCGGAATCAAAGCGCGATAAGCAGCCCGCCGGCGAATGTTGCAACCGGCCGATGTCCCGCTAGCCAAAATAGCAAAAAATGGCTATAACAACTATTGATTGTATTTGCAGCCAACCGGTCTCTTTCATGCCCCATTTCGCTGGTCTGACACGGCTTCTTAACCCGCTCATTTGACAGTAGGGGTCACCTTCCCCATGTTCCGGGCCAAAGATGCGGCTGATTCCGCCCTGATTCTCACTGGCTCTGGCGGATAACCCACTGGATTTTCATGGATATTGTCGTAGTCGAGTTGCCGTCCAAGGCGAAGACAATCAATAAGTACCTCGGCTCCGGCTACGAGGTGTTGGCCTCGTTTGGCCATATCCGCGACCTGCCTCCCAAAGATGGCTCGGTCGACCCGGATAATGACTTCCGCATGCTCTGGGAGGTCGACGCCAGGTCAAACCAGCGGATGAACGATATCGCCCGCGCGCTCAAGGGCGCCGACAAGCTGATCCTCGCCACCGACCCGGATCGCGAAGGCGAGGCAATCTCCTGGCACGTGCTTGAGGTGCTGAAGGAAAAGAAGGCACTCACGGACCAAAAGATTGAGCGCGTCGTCTTCAATGCCATCACCAAGCAGGCGGTGAGCGAGGCGATGAAACATCCGCGCCAGATCGACGGCGCGCTGGTCGATGCCTATCTTGCCCGCCGCGCGCTCGACTATCTCGTCGGCTTCACACTCTCTCCGGTGCTCTGGCGCAAGCTGCCGGGTGCCCGCTCCGCTGGCCGCGTGCAATCGGTTGCGCTGCGTCTCGTCTGCGATCGCGAACTGGAAATCGAGAAATTCGTCGCAAAGGAATATTGGTCGATCGTTGCCAAGCTGGCGACCCCGCGCAACGAAGTCTTCGAAGCGCGCCTTGTCGGCGCCGACGGTCAGAAGATCCAGCGCCTCGACATCGGCTCCGGCGCGGAGGCCGAAGCGTTCACCCGCGACCTCGAGGTCGCAACCTTCAAGATTGCCAGTGTTGAGGCAAAGCCCGCCCGCCGCAACCCGCCACCGCCCTTCACCACATCGACAATGCAGCAAGAGGCTAGCCGCAAGCTCGGCTTCGCCCCGGCGATTACCATGCGTCTCGCGCAGCGGCTCTACGAAGGCGTGGAACTCGACGGAGAGACGACCGGTTTGATCACCTATATGCGCACCGACGGCATCGACATGGCGCCAGAGGCGATTGCCGACATCCGGACCATGCTGGGCCGTAACTACGGCAAGGAGTACGTCCCTGCGTCGCCGCGCGAATATCACAACAAATCGAAGAATGCGCAGGAAGCACACGAAGCCGTGCGCCCGACCAGCGCCAGCCGCACGCCGGCGGAGGTCGCAAAATATGTCGATCGCGATCAGGCTCGGCTGTATGAGTTGATCTGGAACCGCGCGATCGCAAGCCAGATGGAATCCGCGGAACTCGAGCGCACCACGGTCGATATTGTTGCCTCGGCAGGATCGCGGAACATTGAATTGCGCGCCTCCGGGCAAGTGGTGAAATTCGACGGCTTTCTGACTCTCTACCAGGAAGGCCAGGACGAAACGGCCGATGACGACGAGTTGCGCCGTCTGCCGGCGATGTCGGAAGGCGAGTTGCTCAACAAGCAGGCGATCGCCTCGTCGCAGCATTTTACCGAGCCACCCCCGCGCTTTTCAGAAGCTGCGCTGGTCAAGCGAATGGAAGAGCTCGGTATCGGCCGTCCTTCGACCTATGCCTCAATTCTGCAGGTGCTGCAGGACCGCGGATATGTTCGCATCGACAAGAAGCGTCTCATTCCCGAAGATAAAGGCCGCGTCGTCGTCGCGTTCCTCGAAAGTTTCTTCACGCGATACGTTGAATACGATTTCACGGCCAGCCTCGAAGAAAAACTCGACGAAATTTCAGCTGGCAAGATCGAATGGCGCGCTGTGCTCGCTGAATTCTGGGAGCAGTTTATCGGCTCCGTCAACGAGATCAAGGAAGTGCGTAATCGCGTTGTGCTCGACGCGCTCAATGACTTGCTCGAGCCGCATATTTTCCCGGAACGCACCGATGGCGTGCACCGGCGGAAATGCCCTCAATGCGAAACCGGCCAGCTTTCGCTAAAGACCGGACGTTTCGGCGCCTTCGTCGGCTGCTCGAACTATCCGGAGTGCAATTTCACGCGGCAGATCACGCCCAATGCCGACGGCGTTCAGGGCAAAAAGGTGTTGGGCGAAGACCCGGTCTCCGGTCTTGAAGTGACACTGCGTGGCGGCCGTTTCGGGCCCTACTTGCAGCTCGGTGAGCAGATCAAGCCGCCGAAGGCAAAGAAGGGCGAGAAGAAACAGGAAGTCGAGAAGCCCAAACGCGCCAGCGTTCCGAAAGGCGTTTTGCCCGACGACATCGATCTCGAAAAGGCGCTCGGTTTGCTCGCGCTGCCCCGCGAAGTCGGATTGTCTCCCGAGGACGGCGAGCCAATTCTCGCCGGGATCGGACGGTTCGGTTCTTACGTCAAGCACGGCAAGACGTATGCAAACCTGGAAGACGGCGACGATGTGCTGACCATCGGCCTCAATCGCGCGGTCACGCTAGTCGCCGAGAAGAAAGCCAACCCGGCGAAGGGCCGCCGCTTCGGCGCCGATCCCGGCAAGGTCTTGGGAGAGCACCCGGATCAAGGCGGGCCAGTTGTCGTTAAGAATGGCCGCTACGGGCCTTACGTGAGCCATAACGGCATCAATGCAACGATCACCGGCGATAAGACGCCGGAGACGATCACCCTGACCGAAGCGATCGTGCTGCTCGATGCCCGCGCCGATCAACTCGGCTCGCAACCACGGCGCGCGGCCGGCCGCAAGAAGGCTGGCGCGTCATCGGAAGCGCCGAAGGGCCGCAAGAAGAAAGCCGCCGAGACAGCGGATGCGGGTGAGAAAGCCGCCAAGCCGCGCAAGAAGGCGGCGAAAAAGGCTACCAAAATCTCGGCTGCCGAATAACTGGCGAAGCCGAGTTCTAAACATTACATTTCTTTCAATCGCGCCTCAATTTTTGCGCATGATCTTGTCCGAAAACCGGAAGCCACTTTTCGGGATCATGCGCGCGGCGCAGGACTATTATTTTGAAAAAGCACGCTAATAAAACACCCTCCCTTCCCTCAAAGGCCGACATTCTCGCCTTCATCGGTAACAATCCTGGCAAAGTCGGCACCCGCGAAATTGCTCGCGCATTCGGTCTCAAAAACGCGCTCCGCGCCGATCTCAAACGTCTGCTGCGAGAACTCGCCGACGAAGGTTCGATCGAAAAACGGCGCAAAAAGCTGCATCATGCCGGTGCCCTGCCCTCGACCGTCTTCGCAGACGTCACCGGCGCGCGACAACGACGGCGATCTCATCGCAACCCCGGACGAATGGGATGAGGACGCCCGTGGCGCCGCTCCTAAAATCCACATTCACACGCCCCGCAAGGCGCGGCCTGGCGAAGCCGCGGGGGTCGGCGATCGTATCCTTCTGCGAGTGGAAGAAATCGAAGCGGAAGGCGACATCCGTTACCGTGGCCGCATCATCAAGATCATCGATCATCCAAAACACAGAGTGCTCGGAATATTTCATAAAGTCGCGCACGGCGGCGGACGGCTGGAACCAGTCGACAAGAAAATGGTCGGTAAGCAGCTTGTCATTCCGGCCGGCGCGACCGCCGACGCCGAGGATGGAGACCTCATCGCGGTCGAAACATCGCGCGCACCACGATTGGGCCTGCCCACCGCCCGGGTTGTTGAGCGTCTTGGCTCGCTCAAAAGCGAACGCGCGGTCAGCCTGATCGCGATTCACGCCCATGGCATCCCCTCCGTGTTCCGCCGCGAGACGCAACTCGAAGCCGATGCCGCCAAACCGGCGACACCCCAAGGCCGTGAAGACTGGCGTCATGTGCCGTTTGTCACCATCGATCCGATCGATGCCAAAGACCATGATGACGCCGTCCAGGCCGAACTGGACACGACTTCGAACAATCGTGGCGGCTTTATCGTCAACGTCGCCATTGCCGACGTTGCTCACTACGTAACTCCGGGCTCCGCGCTCGACCGCGAAGCGCTCACGCGCGGCAACTCGGTCTATTTCCCGGACCGCGTGGTGCCGATGCTCCCCGAGCGCATTTCGAACGACCTCTGCTCGCTGCGGCCGCACGAGGACCGTGCTGCGCTCGCCGTGCGGATGGTGATCGGCGCCGACGGCCGTAAGCGGTCGCACACCTTTCACCGCATCCTTATGCGATCGGCCGCGAAACTTTCCTACCAGCAAGCACAATTGGCGATCAGTGGACGTCCCGACGAGGACACCGAGAAATTCGTCGAGCCGATGCTCGCGCCACTTTATGCGGCCTACGAGGCAACGGCGCGGGCGCGCGTCGAGCGACAACCTCTCGATCTGGATCTGCCGGAACGTAAAATTCTGCTCAAGGGCGACAGCACCGTCGACCGCGTGATGACTGTTGAGCGGCTGGAAGCGCACCGGCTGATCGAGGAATTCATGATCCTCGCGAATGTCTCGGCCGCCGAAACGCTCGAACGTGCGCGCTGTCCCCTCATCTACCGTGTGCACGACGAGCCCGCGATAGAAAAGGTGCAGGCGCTGCGCGAGTTCTTGGCGACCCTCGACATCCCCCTTGCCAAGGGCGGTGTGCTCAAGCCCGAAGCTTTCAATCGCATTCTGGCACGCGTGAAGGGCCGGGACGCCGAGCAACTCGTCAACGAGATCGTATTGCGGACGCAGGCGCAGGCAGAGTATTCAGCCGAAAATTATGGTCACTTCGGTCTCAATCTTCGCCGCTATGCACACTTCACGTCGCCGATCCGCCGCTATGCGGACCTGATCGTGCATCGTGGCCTGATCCGGGCTTTGAAACTTGGCTCCGACGGCCTGCCAGAAAGCACCGACCAGAAAACACTGGCCGAAGTCAGCGCACAGATTTCTGCCACCGAGCGACGCGCGATGTTGGCCGAACGCGAGACAAACGACCGGCTGATCGCGCATTTTCTTGCCGATCGCATCGGCGCGCAATTCGACGGCCGCATTTCAGGCGTCACCCGCGCAGGGCTATTCGTAAAGTTGCGTGAAACCGGTGCCGATGGCTTCGTTCCGGCGCGAACCATTGGCGACGAATATTTCCGCTACGACGAAAAAGGCCACGCCATGGTCGGCTCGCGCTCTGGGGAGACCTACCGGCTCGGCGATCCGGTGACGGTCAAGCTGGTCGAAGCCGCGCCGGTTGCCGGGGCACTCCGCTTCGAACTGATGTCAGAAGGTCGGTCCGGACGTCCGAACCGCCGCGCGCGCCAGGAAACGCGGCCGAACGATCGCTATGTACCGAACCGGCATCGCGGCAAGCAACGGAAGGGACGATGACGAAAGATCTCGGAAAAATCTGGGCTGAGCGCATGACAAAGTCAGAGCGCGATACGTCATTTCCCGACAGCGAACCGCGCGACGCCGCAACGTTGATGCTGATCGACCGCTCCGGGGCCAAGCCGAAGGTGCTGCTTGGCCGCCGGCACGCCGGGCACAAGTTCATGCCGGGGAAATTCGTCTTTCCGGGCGGCCGCATCGAGCCCATGGACCGGCTGATGACCGCAGTGAGCGAGTTGCACCCGGAAGCGCAAAAGAAACTCACGGTGCAGGTTGGAGAGCCGACCGCCGAATTTGCCCGCGCATTTGCGTTGGCGGCGGTGCGCGAGACCGCAGAAGAGACGGGCCTTCTGCTCGGCGTGAAACGCGACGAGCCCCCGGCGGTGCCCGGCGAAATCTGGACCGAGTTTGCAAAGGCCACGGTGCATCCCGATCTCGGCCAAATTCATTTCGTCGCGCGTGCCGTAACGCCGCCGCGGCGGCCACGCCGGTTCGACACGCGCTTTCTGACCGCAGACGCATCGGCAATCGCCCATACCATCGAGGGTGTGGTCGGGCCGGACTCCGAACTGGTCGAACTCACCTGGGTGCCGATCGAAGAAGCGGCTCAGCTCGATATGCCGACCATCACGGGCATTGTCCTCGAGGAGCTGCTGGCAAGGGTGGAGGCAGGCATGGGCCACCAACTTCCGGTGCCGTATTACTTCATGGTCGACCAGCAGTTCTTCCGGGAACTGCTGTAAACACTCGAAAACAGTGCTTTTCTTGACATTTGCCGCTTCGGCGCTAGTTTCCGCGCCAAAGGCATCCCCGCCACCGCACGAGATGATTTAAGGAAAATTCCATGGCCAAAGCCGCCAGTCTCAAGATCAAGCTGGTCTCCAGCGCCGGCACCGGACACTACTATGTGACCCGGAAAAATTCGCGCACGCAGACCGACAAGATGAAAAAGAAAAAATACGATCCGATCGCGAAAAAGCACGTCGAGTATAGCGAATCCAAGATCAAGTGATTGCGGAGGCACGATGCTTCGCACGCTCTTTGCCGCGCTGCTGCTGTTGCCGCTTGCCTTCGCGCAGGCCGGCGCCGCCGAAAAGCATAAGCTCGCACTCCAAATCAGCGACAACGACGCGGCCAAGATGAACGCCGTTCTCAACGTCGCCGCGAACGTGTCGAAATATTATTCCGACAAGGGCGAAGAGATCGATATTCAGATTGTGGCCTTCAATGCCGGGCTCCACATGCTGCGCGAGGATACGTCCCCGGTTAAGCCGCGGCTGAAATCGTTCAAGCAAGGCATGCCGAACGTTTCTTTCATGGCCTGCGAAAATACGCTCGAGGCGATGACCCGCACTGAGGGCAAGGAGCCCCCGCTGGTCGAAAATGCGGAGCGTGTGAAGGCAGGTGTCGTAACGCTGATCGAACTCAGCGAAAAAGGCTGGACGATCGTTCGGCCCTAGCGGACCCAATTACCGAATTGGTGGCCGGCCGGAAGCGGCAGCATGAGGAGGCCACTCGCACCGCTCCCAAGCCGGCCGAAACCCCACAGACCCAGGAGATGCGGCGGACCTGGCACCAGCAGGGTTTTCAACAACCAGCGTAGGGCGAGTCGGGGGCAGTGTCACCCGGCCTTATCCCCTCGTTTATCCCCTCGCCCGGCAGCTGCGCCAAGTTCGCTAAGTCTCTAGGCGCCCAAGCGATTTGCGGCAGCGGCGCGATTCAGCCGGGTGCAAACTCCCTGCCGTAGCTTCCTATTTTCTCGCTGTGTCCCCTGCCGCGACCTCAGGCGGCGTCCGGCACCACACGATTTCGGCCGTCGCGTTTGGCGCGATAAAGCGCCTGATCGGCCCGCTTGAGGATGGTCGCCGCAGTGTCCGACGGGTCGGAAAGTGCGGAGATCCCGATCGAAATCGTTACTTCGATGCTGCGTTTGCCTTGCTCGACCGTAAACGGCTCACTGGCAATGCGCCTACGCATACGTTCAGCGACCATTGTCGCCACGGCCATATCGGTTTCGGGCATCACGATCACGAATTCTTCGCCGCCATACCGGCACGCGAGATCGATATTGCGGATTGCCTTGCGGATTCGCAGCGAAAATTCGCGCAACACGTCATCGCCTGCGTCATGGCCATAGCCGTCATTGATCGCTTTGAAATAGTCGATGTCGACCACAAGCACCGTGATCGGCTTGCCGCGCGCCGCCGATTGCTCCACCAGCGTGCCAAGATGCGTTTCCATGTAGCGGCGGTTGAAGAGGCCCGTTAATCCATCGGTGATCGCCGCCTCGATCGACATCTGCACGTTGTCGCGCAGCCGCTCGGTGTACCGCCTCTTTTTGATCTGCGTGCGCACACGCGCCAGCAATTCGTTATTGTCGATCGGGCGCGTCAAGTAGTCGTTCACGCCTATTTCCAGCCCGCGCGCCAGCTGCGCGCCGTTATTGGCTTCTGCAAGCGCCAGGATCGGGATATTTCGGGTGCGTTCGAGCGAGCGGATCTGGCTGCACAGACGGAGGCCGTCGAAGTCCTTCAGACTGAGCGAGGCGATCACAAGGTCATAGTCGCCTTCGGTGGCACGAAACAACGCCCCGTTCGGATCGACTTCAACGTCAACGATGTGTTCCGCTGAGAGGGTGGCCGTCAGACGCTCGTAAGAGCTTGGCCGGTCGTCCACAACCAGCACGCGGCCATTGTGGCCGGTTTCCAGCACTGCTTCGCGCTCCGGGCTCTGGATGCCGATTTCCCTCGAGGTGACCGCGCGCATGCGCAGTTCATCAGTGACCATTTTCAACCGCGCCAGCGAACGCACACGCGCCAGAAGCGCAATGTCGCTGACCGGCTTGGTGAGGAAGTCGTCGGCGCCGGCTTCCAGGCCGCGCACGCGGTCGGACGGCTGGTCAAGCGCAGTCACCATAACGACGGGAATGTGATGGGTGAGCGGATTGGCTTTGAGTTTGCGACAGACCTCGAAGCCATCGAGCTCCGGCATCATCACATCGAGCAAAACGATATCGCACTCGGCGCGCTCACACAGCGCCAACGCCTCGTAACCGTTGCACGCGGTCGCGACGTCAAAATATTCAGCCGACAGCCGCGCCTCAAGCAGCTTCACGTTGGCCGGGATGTCGTCGACGACGAGAACGCGGGCTGTCATCGATGCACCTTCAACCCGCACCGAGGAAGTGACGGATGGTCTCGATGAATTTGGCAACGGAGATCGGCTTGGAGAGGTAGGCTTCGCAGCCCCCCTCGCGGATGCGCTCCTCGTCGCCCTTCATGGCAAACGCCGTGACCGCCACGACCGGGATCGCTTTGAGGTCGGGATCGTCTTTGAGCCATTTGGTTACTTCGAGGCCCGAAACCTCGGGCAACTGGATGTCCATCAAAATCAGATCCGGCCGGTGCTTGCGGGCGAGATCGAGCGCTTCGATCCCGTTGCGGGTGCCGATAGTTTGGTAACCATGTGCTTCAAGAAGGTCGTGGAAGAGCTTCATGTTGAGCTCGTTGTCTTCCACGATCAGGACGGTCTTTGGCATTCCCCGGCCCGCCCTTTTGTCCCCAATGCGCGTTCAGTCGCGTCGGCGCAGTCGCCACTGCGGCCCCGCTCGGGCATGATCGGCACGGTAGTGCCGATTTGTTACGGAAAGGCAAATTTACTTGATGAAGCAAAGCCATCCGTTCACACGGGAACAGGCAGAAGGGCTTGCGATTCAGGCTCTTACCTTCATTGCCGGGGACGGTGAGCGCCTCGGGCGCTTCCTCGCTGTAACCGGTATTGGTCCGGCTGAGATTCGCACGGCGGCGCGTGAGCCTGGGTTTCTGGCCGGCGTACTCGAGTATTTGGCCTCGGACGACAGACTGATCGCAACCTTTGCAAGCGAAGCCGGCATTGACCCGGCCGATGTGGACAGGGGGCGTACAACGCTTGCCGGCCGTCCCTGGGAGCGCGAGATGCCATGAATTTTTGTCGCGACTGCCTTGCCGACACGCCCGCTCAACCCGTGCGTTGCCCGCTTTGCGGTTCGCCGCGATTGGTGCGCCATCCCGACGTCGATGCGCTCACCATCGCCCATGTCGATTGCGACGCTTTTTACGCAACCATCGAAAAGCGTGACGATCCCAAGCTAGCCGACAAACCGGTGATTGTTGGTGGTGGCAAACGCGGCGTTGTGGCAGCCGCATGCTATGTCGCGCGCACTTACGGAATTCGCTCAGCGATGCCGATGTTCGAAGCCAAGCAGCGTTGCCCGGACGCTGTCGTAATAAAACCGAACATAGCAAAATATGTGAAGGTCGGTCGCGAAGTGCGCAGCGCTATGTTTGCGCTCACACCACTGGTTGAACCCTTGTCAA
Source organism: uncultured Alphaproteobacteria bacterium (assembly GCA_963743405.1). Lineage (GTDB taxonomy): Bacteria > Pseudomonadota > Alphaproteobacteria > Rhizobiales > Xanthobacteraceae > Pseudolabrys. The sequence goes on from CAVUPX010000013.1 coordinate 248,273, forward strand.
TTGATGAGGCATTTCTCGATCTCACCGGTACCGAACGGCTACATGGCATGAGCGCGGCAAAAGTGCTTGCGCGGTTCGCCGCCAAAATTGAGCGCGACCTTGGCATCACCGTTTCGATCGGACTCTCGGCCAACAAGTTTCTTGCCAAGATTGCCTCCGACATGGACAAGCCGCGCGGCTTTGTCACTCTCGGGCAAACCGAAGCTGTCGCGTTTCTCGCATCCAAATCAGTCGGTTTCATCTACGGCGTTGGCGCCGTGAGTGCAGCCAAGCTTGCGAACGACGGCTTTCGCACGATCGCCGACCTGCAACGCGCCGACGAGCGCGATTTGATGCGCCGGTACGGCGAGGAAGGCGCGCGCCTCTGGCGCCTCGCGCGCGGAATGGACACGCGCGCGGTCGACCCCGGCCGCGACACCAAAAGCGTTTCGGCAGAAACAACTTTCGAGCGGGATATTGGGGATTTCCGCCCCCTCGAACAGCATTTGTGGGATTTAACCGAACGCGTGTCGGCGCGCCTCAAGGCCAATGCACTTGCGGGTTCAACCGTGACGCTCAAACTCAAGAGCGCCGATTTCAAAATCCGAACACGCGCTCGCGCGCTTGCCGCCCCCACACAACTCGCCGCACGCATTTTTGCCGCCGGCCGCGACCTGCTCGCACACGAGGTGGGCACGACCCGCTTCCGCCTCATTGGCATCGGCGTCAGTCATTTGGAGGATGCCACTGGTGATGACCTGGCGGATCTCATCGACCGCCGCGCCGCCGAGGCCGAACACGCAATCGACAGGCTGCGTTCAAAATTCGGACGCGACGCCGTCGTGAAAGGCCTGGCGTTCGATGACGATCAACCGGCGCCTAAGGGCACGGCTTCGGCGTCTTCAACTCCAGTGAGGTCATCTCGCCGGTAATGGTGAAATCGCTGTAATCGAGGACGAGAGCGCGCGAAATGCCGTTCTCATAAAGCTCGAAGCCGATCGAGTAGACCGGCGTTTGCTCGCCGCCCTTTTCGTCCTTTTCATCCTGTTTCTCAAAATAGCTGATCGTCACCGGCCACCGGATCAGCTTCGCGAGCTCCGGGATTTTCCCTCCGGCGTCGCCTGCCGGCTTTTCGCCGGGTGTAATCGGGCGGCCAATGACCGTAAGCGTGTTGTAGAGTTTCTCGCCGGTTTCCGAGCCGTCATAAACTGGAAACTCCAGAACGGACTTACCCTCGCGCGCGGCGGCAATAATTCGCCGCATGTGCTCGGTCGGAAACACCGCGCCGGCTGGCACGGTCAAACTCTTTTCCTTCGGCTTGCTAAGACTTATGGCGACCGTCTTCGCGTTTCGTTCGGCGTGGCCATCAACGATGTCCGTGCGTTGTTCGTTGAAAAGGTTTTCAGAATTGAAGCGGAATTTCTTGGCCTCACCGTCTTCCCATGTGGTTGAGCGTAAATCACTGAGCGCGGCCTGCCCTTCACCGGAGTTTAGCTCGGACACTTGACGGAATTGCAGCTGGTAGCCTTCGCAAGCATTGCCGGAAAAGTCGTAAAGAATGCGGCCTCGAACCGCCTCGATGCCCCGGCTGCCATGCGCTTTGGAGAGCTTGAGGTCGTAGATGGCACGATGTGGCGCCAATAAAACGTGATCGGCCGGAGGAGCCGCGGCGGCCGGTCGATAGAGCGCCACCGCCGCAACGGCCATTGCCATGGCCAAAGCGATCCGTTGGCCGGCTCTCATATTGATGTTCATCGATTTGGGCCTTTCCGCCGCAGCGTGGGCGCCACCCGCAAGAGCAGAAAGATGCAAGATCTGGGCAAGATAGAGGCCGTTGCAGATTCCAGCAACCACGCCGCTCGGCGGCTTGCACGGTGGCATGCAATCGGCCAAGGATCGCGGCAAATCAGCCCTTCGGGGAGGACACCATGGCCGGATCAGTCGAAAAGACGCTCGCAAACCTGAATATCACCCTGCCCACCCCGGCAAGTCCGGTTGCCAATTACGTGCCGTTCGTCCGCAGCGGCAACATGCTCGTCATTTCCGGACAGCTTTGCTTCGGCAGCGACGGCAAACTGACCACAAAAGGTCAGCTCGGCGGTAGCGTGTCGATCGAGGATGGGCAGAAGGCAGCGCGCGCCTGCGCCCTAAACTTGCTCGCGCAGCTCAAGGCCGCACTCGGCGATCTCGATAAGGTGACGCGTGTCGTGCGGCTCGGCGGGTTCATCAATTCAGCACCAGGATTTACCGATGGCCCGAAGGTCATGAACGGCGCTTCCGACCTGATGGTTGAGGTCTTCGGTGAAAAGGGCCGTCATGCGCGGAGCACCGTGGGCGTCTCGGCACTGCCGGCGGATGCCGCCGTTGAAGTCGAAGGCCTCTTCGAGATTTCCAGCACCTGATCGCGAAAAGCAGGCACTGATTTTCAAAAAAAGCATGCCCAAACCGAAATAAGCCCCAATGCCTGCACTCGAATGGCTCACCGCGCGTCCGATTGCCCATCGCGGCCTCCATGACGCGCCGAGTGGCGCCATCGAGAACACGGCAGCGGCCTTTTCTGCCGCAATTGCTGGCGGTTACGGCATGGAAACCGATCTGCAAATCAGCGCCGATGGTGAAGCCATGGTGCATCACGACGATGCGCTCGGGCGGCTGACGGAAGGCAGCGGTCGTCTCACCGAGATGACCGCGGCGGAGATCAAGGCTGTCCGTTTCAAAGCGAGCGCGGCGCGCATCCTTACGCTAGGTGAATTGTGCGACCTCGTTGCAGGCCAGGCGCCGCTTCTCCTTGAACTCAAGAGCCGCTTCGATGGCGATCTGCGGGTGGCGAAACGTACAGTGGAGGTGCTTTCGGGTTATTCGGGGCCAGTCGCGGTGATGTCGTTCGATCCGGGTTTGATCGAGGCCGTGCGACAAGCCGCTCCAATTATAACGCGCGGTATCGTCGCCGAACGGCACTATTCCGAAACCGAGTGGGGCGGCCTGTCGAACGCGCAAAGGCGAAGCCTGGCTTGGCTACTGCATGCGCCGCAGAGCCGTCCACAATTTCTCGCTTATTCGGTCAAGGATTTGCCAGCCGTTCCCCCACTCATGGCACGCACATTTTTCGGACTGCCGTTGCTGACCTGGACGGTCCGCACCGACGAGGATCGGAAACTCGCTACGCGCTGGGCCGACCAGATCATATTCGAGGGCTGGAAACCGTAAGGCCGCTGTGCGGCATGCGTCCCGCGCGGCTGAGCTCCGCTGAAATTCGGACGAAATCGGGCTTAAAATCGGGGTAGGATACCGTTGCCCCCAATGAGCGACACCGAAATCCAAATTCGCATTGCGCAATCAATCGCCGGGATCCCGGCTGCGGCGTGGAACATTTGCGCGGCAGGAACGGTCGCCGACGCAAATAAGATAGGAGACGAAATTAAACTAACACATGAGGATAATTCGTCCCCGAAATTATCAACACGAGGACAATGCAGTAACCCTTTTATTTCACATGATTTTTTGTCTTCCCTTGAGGAGTCCGCTTCGGTCGGCGGCCGCACTGGCTGGCAACCGCGGCACCTGCTGGCTGAAAACCGCGACGGCGATCTTCTTGGCGTCGCGCCCTGCTACGTAAAAAGCCATTCGCGCGGCGAATATGTCTTTGATCACGGCTGGGCTGAAGCCTTCGAACGGGCTGGCGGCGACTATTACCCGAAACTCCAGGTCGCAGTGCCATTCACACCGGTGACCGGCCCTCGGCTCCTTGCAGCCCCCGGCCCGCTGGCGGAAGGCGTCCGCGGCGGCCTGGCAGACGCCCTCATTGAAATCACAACGGCGAGCGAACTCTCCTCCGCGCATGTGACGTTTCTGACCCAGCCGGAATGGCGCGAACTGGGCAAGCGGGGCTTCCTGCAACGCACGGACCAACAGTTCCACTGGGAAAACGCGGGCTATGCCTCGTTCGAGGATTTCCTGGCGGCGCTCTCCTCACGCAAGCGCAAAACAATCCGTCGCGAGCGAAAAGAGGCGATGAGCGCCGGTGTTGACGTCGTCTGGCTCACCGGCCAGGACCTGACGGAATCCGTGTGGGACGCTTTCTTTGCTTTTTATATGGAAACCGGCTCACGCAAATGGGGCCGTCCCTATCTGACCCGCGATTTTTTTTCCGTTGTCGCGACAAAAATGCGTGACCGTATCCTGCTCGTCATGGCGCGCCGCGCCGGCCGCTGGATCGCTGGGGCCATCAATTTCATTGGCGAAGACACGCTCTACGGCCGTAATTGGGGAGCGATCGAGCACCACCCCTTTCTACATTTCGAGATCTGCTACTATCAGGCCATCGACTACGCGATCACACACGGATTGAAGCGGGTCGAAGCCGGCGCGCAAGGCGAGCATAAGCTCTCGCGAGGCTACATGCCCCACACCACCTATTCTGCCCATTACATCGCAAATCCGGCGTTGCGCCGTGCCGTCGCCGATTATCTTTCGCGCGAGCGCCTTTATGTACAGGCCGCAGCAGAAGAGCTTGCAGCGGCCGCGCCATTCCGCAAGGATTTGGTCGAACACGAATAAGCACCATCCCAATACCGTGAAATATTCCGGGGGAGTCGATGCCGAATTACGACCCAAATAATATCTTCGCCAAAATTCTGCGCGGCGAGCTGCCCTGCTACAAAGTCTATGAAGACGACAAGACGCTCGCATTCCTCGACATCATGCCGCGGTCGCCAGGCCACACGCTGGTGCTGCCGAAGACGCCTGCGCGCAACATCCTCGACATTGGCGCCGACGACCTCGCACACGTAGCAATGGTGGCGCAAAAAGTCGCCAAGGCGGCCATCAAGGCATTTTCAGCGGATGGCATCACCATTCAGCAATTCAACGAGGGCGCTGGAGGACAAGTCGTTTTCCACTTGCACCTGCACGTCATTCCACGCAAAGCGGGCGTGACCATGAAGCCGCCGGCAAGCGAGAAGGAAAAGCCGGACGTCCTGGCCGAAAATGCCAAGAAGCTCGCCGGAGCCATAGCGGCGGTTTGATCTCAGCGTCCAACAAAGAAACCGCCGAGCAGCAATGCCACTTCTCCAGCAATGACGCCGGCAAAAACTGACCGCTTCGTCCCTAGATAGGTGACGAAAGCGAATATCGCAGCACCGATCCGCACGAGAAGTGGAACGCTCGCAAGTTCCCCACTTGAGAATAAGATCAGTTTGGCAATTACCCCCGCCAAAAGCGCAGTCGCGACGGTTCGCGACCAGATAACGAGCTCGGAATCCTCATTGAGACCACGCGCCGTCATCAATCCCACAACTCGCCACACCTCGTTGGGCAAAAAGCCCACCAAAATTAGGACGAGATAAGGTCCGAGTTCGAAGACTGCCGCCTTCATTGTGCCGCCTCGCGTACACGATGAAAGGCATAGGCAAGCGTGCCTCCGATCACACCGGTCCACATCAGGTCGAGTTGTACTTGCCAATACGCGAGCAAAGGACCCAGCGCGAGGCCGAGCACCAGCGCAAGCTTGTCGGCCATCATCCGCGCGTTATTCACGGTCGAAAGAAAAAACGACATCGGGGTCAAAAACAGCAGCACGCCGGCCAACAAGGGCGGAAGACCCGCCGCGAGGTAGTAGCCTGCAAAACCAGACGTCACCGCTGTCCCCATATACCCGGTGGAAAGTCCGTTGCAGAACGCGATGCGGTGCTCGCGCGGCACGGCCGGCAGCAAGCGCAAGGACTCAACCCACATACTGATCGAGGTAAAGTGTGTGGGGAGAAGCATGTCACGAAGGCGCGTACCGGGACCGCGCAATAGCGGCAGCAGTGCCACCACCATGGGAAAAAGTCTTGTTGCGCTCAAAGTAACTGCAAGCGCCACTTCGAACAGTGTCCCGCCGCTTCCGAGTGCGGATATCATGATCAGTTGCGCAGGCGCCGCCCATACGAGGATCGTCGATAACGCGAGCCACAAGGACGAAGCGCCGACGTCATGGGCCAACGCGCCCATGCCGATATAGGTGCCCATCAGCACGAGAGAGAAAACCGACAAGAGCGCCGATTTTACGCCACCGGCATAAGCGGCGGCCGAGGATGAAAATGACATAGGTGCTGGCATGGACGCCTCACACCTGTCTCATAGCGTAGAGGCGCCCGCAACTATCTCGCAGGGCATGCGGCATCTGCAAAATACGAAGGCCGGGCGCAGAGCCCGGCCTTGCAGATGTTTGTCGTGAGAAGCTTAGACTTTGGCCAACGGCACCTTCGGCACCGAACCTCGCTTCGGTTTGGGACGCGGCGAAGCACGCCGCTTAGCCTTTGGCCGCGCCACCGGCAATTTCTCCGGCTTGGGCGTGACCGGACCGTCTAGGAACTGGAATCCGAGCTTGTCCCGGCCCTGTTCGTCCTTGTCGACGACCACACGCACGTGCCCGCCCGCCTTCAGATGGCCGAAAAGCACTTCGTCTGCGAGCGGCTTTTTGATGTGCTCTTGGATCACGCGCGCCATCGGCCGCGCACCCATCAGTTCATCGTATCCATTGGCAATCAGCCACCGGCTCGCCTCATCCGAAAGCTCGATTGTGACGTTGCGATCGCCGAGCTGAGCCTCAAGCTGCAGCACGAACTTCTCGACCACCTTGGCGATAACCTCTTGCGAGAGATGCGCGAAGGTGATGGTCGCGTCGAGCCGGTTGCGGAATTCCGGCGCGAACATCTTGCTAATCGCTTCCTGGTCGTCGCCTTCCCGTTTGGTGCGGGTAAATCCGTAGGCCTGCTTGGCGAGATCGGAAGCGCCCGCATTTGTGGTCATAATCAGGATGACATTGCGGAAGTCGACCTGCTTGCCGTTATGGTCCGTCAGCTTGCCGTGATCCATGACCTGCAGCAACACGTTGAACAGATCAGGATGCGCTTTCTCAATCTCGTCGAGCAACAGCACGCAATGCGGATGCTGATCGACACCATCCGTGAGCAGGCCACCTTGGTCGAAACCAACATAGCCCGGAGGGGCGCCGATCAATCGTGAAACGGTGTGCCGCTCCATGTATTCCGACATATCGAAGCGGATCAGCTCAACGCCAAGAGAAACAGCAAGCTGTTTTGCGACCTCGGTCTTGCCGACGCCGGTCGGACCGGAGAACAGATAGCAGCCGATCGGCTTTTCCGGCTCCCGCAAGCCTGCGCGCGCGAGTTTGATCGAAGCCGAAAGAGACTCGATCGCCTTGTCCTGGCCGTATACGACCGTCTTCAACGTGTTCTCGAGATGCTGCAGCACTGCGGCATCATCCTTCGACACCGTCTTCGGCGGAATGCGTGCCATCGTCGAGATCGTTGTTTCGATTTCCTTGATACCGATGGTTTTCTTCCGACGGTTTTCCGGCAGCAACATCTGCGCCGCTCCGGATTCATCGATCACGTCAATCGCCTTGTCGGGCAATTTACGATCGTGGATGTAACGCGACGATAATTCCACCGCGGCCTTGATGGCCTCGCTTGTGTATTTGAGCTTGTGATATTCCTCGAAATAGGGCTTTAGCCCCTTCAAAATTTCGATCGCATCGGCAACGGTTGGTTCGTTGACGTCGATCTTTTGGAATCGCCGAACCAGGGCGCGATCCTTCTCGAAATACTGGCGGTATTCCTTGTAGGTCGTCGAGCCGATGCAACGGATCGTACCGGACGCGAGCGCCGGCTTGAGCAGGTTGGATGCATCCATCGCGCCGCCGGAAGTCGCGCCGGCGCCGATCACCGTATGGATCTCATCGATGAACATGATCGCGCCGGGATAGGCCTCGATCTCTTTGATGACTTGTTTGAGACGCTCTTCGAAATCGCCGCGGTAGCGTGTGCCGGCGAGCAGCGTGCCCATATCGAGCGCGAACACAGTCGCACCCTTGAGCACCTCCGGCACTTCACCATGCACAATTCGACGCGCCAGCCCTTCGGCAATGGCGGTCTTGCCAACGCCGGCCTCACCGACGAACAGCGGGTTGTTCTTCTGCCGTCTGCAAAGAACCTGGATCGTGCGGTTGATTTCGGAATCTCGGCCGATCAACGGATCGATCTTTCCGTCCTTGGCCTTCTTGTTGAGATTGACGCAATAGGCTTCGAGCGCGTCGCCTTTTTTCTTCGGCTCGTCGCCGCCCTTGGTGTCCGCCTCCTCCTCGACGCCACGCACCGGGCGCGACTCTGAAAGGCCGGGCCGTTTGGCGATGCCGTGGCTGATATAATTCACCGCGTCGTAGCGCGTCATGTCCTGCTCTTGCAGGAAATAGGCAGCATGGCTTTCGCGCTCGGCAAAAATAGCCACCAGCACATTGGCGCCCGTGACCTCCTCACGTCCCGAGGACTGCACATGAATAACCGCACGCTGAATTACACGCTGGAAGCCGGCGGTCGGTTTGGAATCCTCGGCGCCATCGGTAATCAGATTTTCGAGTTCTGATTCGAGATAAGCGGTCAGGCTGCGCCGCAGCTTGTCGAGATCGACGTTGCACGCGCGCATCACCGCGGAAGCATCTTGGTCGTCGATCAGCGCCAGCAACAAATGCTCAAGCGTCGCGTATTCGTGGTGACGCTCATTGGCGAGCGCGAGCGCGCGGTGCAGCGATTGTTCCAGGCTGCGGGAGAATGTCGGCATTTACAGGTCCAGTCCCATTTGTATCGAGCGTCCCTCCCGGAGACTCACTTTTTTTCCATTACGCATTGCAAAGGATGCTGATGTTTGCGTGCAAAGTCCATCACCTGTGTGACCTTGGTCTCTGCGACTTCATAAGTATAGACACCGCATTCACCGATCCCGTGGTGATGCACATGCAACATAATTCTTGTGGCAGCTTCGTGATCCCTGCCAAAGAATCGCTCCAGCACGTGCACGACGAATTCCATTGGCGTGTAGTCATCGTTGAGGATGAGCACGCGATACATATTCGGCCGCTTGGTCTGCGGTTTGGTCTTGGTAATGACCGCGGTGCCGGGGCCGCCCGGTTCGTTTCGGCGCTTCCGATCATCGTCCGCCATTCGCGGTGCGTCGCCGGACGGCAAGCCCACGCGAATTTCGGGACTCTTTCTCATTGGGGGCGTCATCGTAAGGCCAAGAATTAGCGTTCCCGGATGTTGCACCAAGGCCGCGCCGGCGCGTGGCCCAACACCATCATAAAGACCCGGGCACAGCGATTCCAAGTCGCCAATTCGCCTAAGGCTGCCCCGTTCCGGCACAACAGACCGATTTTCTGCGGTTTTCTGCGCACTAACCCAGATAGCTATTGCTTAAACGATCGCAACCCGTTTGCGGGCAAATTGAAGCGAGTTTCCCCCAAATTCGCGGTGTACCTCTCACGCTTTTTCAAGGGGGGTACCCCCATATGGAGGAACTCTTGCTCGTAGGTAGTTTCCACAACAATGGGTGATGCCGCATGTTAGCCCGTTTTATGAAGAACGCCCGGGGCGGTGTCGCCCCACTCATGGCGGTCGTTGCCATCCCAGTCATGGCTGCGGTCGGCATGGCCGTCGATTACACACAAGCGAACGCTGCCCGCACGGCGTTTCAGGTCTCGCTCGACGCGACCGCACTGATGCTCTCGAAGGATGCGGCGGTGGAATACAAACATCCGCCCTCCAAAGCGAAGCGACCAAAACTCTCAATTCGCTGTTTAGCCGATCCAATGTCACCGACGTCACCGTCACGCCCACGTTCACGACGGCTGGCGGGTCAAAGCTGACGCTGAGTGGCACCGCTGTTTACCACCCGCAATTTCTCGGCGTTATTGGCGTCAGCCTGATCGACATCAACGCATCGTCGGTGTCGACCTGGGGCAATACGCGACTGCGCGTCGCACTGGTGCTCGACAACACCGGTTCGATGGCGGACGCGGGCAAGATCAGCGCTCTGCGAACTGCAGGCCAAAATCTCCTGAACCAGCTGCAGGCCGCAGCGGTCCATCCTGAAGATGTTTATGTTTCGATCGTTCCGTTCGTCAAAGACGTGAACGTCGGGCCAGCAAACTATACTCAGAGCTGGATTCGCTGGGATCTGTGGGATGCCGTCAATGGCAAGTGCAGCAGCACAAAATATTCAGACCAGGCGACCTGCGTCTCGCATAGCAAGGTTTGGACGCCGCATGCCCACAGCACCTGGAACGGCTGCGTAACTGACCGCGACCAGAACTTCGACACGACCAACGCCGCGCCGGTCGCCGGCGGCACGCTCTATCCGGCCGAGCAATATGCATCTTGCCCGTCCGCATCAGTGACGGGGCTGTCCAACGACTGGACCGCACTTGGCACAAAAATCGGCGCCATGACGGCGAACGGCAATACCAACCAGGCGATTGGATTGCAGCTCGGCTGGCAAACCTTGACAGCCGCGCCCTACACCATCCCCCCGGTCGATCCTGACTACAAATACCAGACGGTTATCATCCTGCTGACTGACGGCCTCAATACGCAGGATCGCTGGTATACGACCCAATCCTCGATCGACGCGCGCGAACAGAGGACCTGCGATAACATCAAGGCCGCAGGGATCACTCTGTACACGGTGCAGGTCAACACCGGGAACGATCCGACCTCGACGCTGCTGCAGAACTGCGCCAGCGATCCTGGCAAGTTCTTCCTGCTGACCCAGGCCGGACAGATCGTCACGACCTTCGGCCAGATCGGCACGTCACTCTCCAAACTTCGCCTGGCGATGTAATGGCTATGCCGCGGCGTTCGGGTGTCCAGCGTGGATGCCTGAACGCCGCGGCATTTTGTTTTGCCGACGCAATTCTGCTTTCCCACCAACCGTGCGTTAACGACGCCTCATAAGAATGCCCGGCATTCGCGTTATCAATCGCAAATGCCGTTTACCAACGAAGCCCTTGAAAGTGCGCGGACAATATCAAAACAGCACGTCAAAGCCTTACTTTCAATTCTTGAATTGGCCACTGCATATATACGAGCCCTTTAGTACCGGGGCCTATCACGGCACACGGGTTCACACATCTTTTGGTGGGTAGCCATGATGATCGCCTGGAAGAAGCTTTATCGGAAGTTCACGAGTTTCGCCGTCGCACGCGGCGGAAACGTCGTCATCACTTTTGCCCTCGCTACTTTGCCAATTCTCGGCTTCGTCGGAGCTGCGGTTGATTACAGCCGCGCCAATTCGATGAAGGCTGCGATGCAGACCGCGCTCGATTCCACAGCGCTGATGTTGTCGAAGGAAGCCTCCACGGATACCGAGGATCAACTCAAGGCGAACGCGCTGAAATATTTCACCGCATTGTTCAACCGAACTGAAGCCAAGAATATCGCGATCAACGTCGCGTATAATACGGACGGCGGCTCTAAGGTCGTGATCAGCGCCACGGCGCAGCTTCCGGCCGATTTTACCAAGATCCTCGGCTACGACATGTTCAATGTGAACGCCTCGTCAACCTCCAAGTGGGGAATAACCCGCTTGCGCGTTGCGCTGGTGCTCGACAATACCGGATCGATGGCCGACGACGGCAAGATGCCGGCGCTTCAAAGCGCAACACAAGGCCTTGCTCACCCAGTTGCAGGGCGCCGTGACGACTCCCGGCGACGTCTATGTGTCGATCGTTCCGTTCGTCAAGGACGTCAACGTCGGCGCCACGGCATACAATTCAACGTGGATCTATTGGGGAACGGCGGCGCAAGACCCCGGCCTGACCGACAACGCGTCCTGGGACGCCCTCAACGGCACGTGCAGCAACGCGAACTGGAACAACCGAAACAATTGCATCACCAAAGGCGGCAGCTGCAGCAACAACAGCTACACGACGCAGAGCACCTGCTTGTCTCATGGTGTCTGCAGCATCGGCGGCAACACCTCGCAGAGTACCTGTAATTCGTCAGGAACCTGCAGCATTTCGGGCCACAATTCGCAAAGTTCCTGCACCTCTGCCGGAACATGCAGCCATCAACACCTATACGACGCAGAGTACTTGTACCGGCGCGGGAACTTGCAGCATCTCGGGAAACAACTCCCAGAGCAGCTGCCAGAATGCGCACGTGTGTTCGAAGTCGCAATACGGGTCGAAAACTCAGTGCCAAAACCATGGTGGCACGTGGTTGGCCGGCGTCTGGACATCGAATCCGGGCACATGGACGGCCGGCACTTGGACCCCGGCCACCTTCACGGCTTACGTTTGGACGCCGGGTGTGTGGACGCCGAACAACCACAACACGTGGAACGGCTGCGTCATGGATCGCGGCTATCCAATCAGCCCGAACAATCTGGGCGGGCTCAGCGGCCCCGACACTACGTACAACTTCGACACCAATGCCGACGCGCCGGATCCAATCACGCCACGCTGGTCGTCGCTGTATCCGGCCGAGCAATATGGCTCTTGCCCGCAGGCCGTAAAGTCACTGAGCTATGACTGGACCGCGATGAGCTCGCTGGTCACCTCCATGTCACCGGCCGGCAATACCAACCAGGCAATTGGATTGCAGCTGGGCTGGATGTCACTTGTCGGTGGCGGGCCCTTCACAGCGCCGCCGCTGGATCCGGCCTATCAGTACACGCAGGTCATCATCCTGCTGACCGACGGCTTGAATACGCAGAATCGCTGGAGCACCACTCAAAGTGACATCGACGCCCGCGAGCAGATGACCTGCGACAACATCAAGGCCGCCGGCATCCAGCTGTACACGATCCAGGTCAACACCGGTGGTGATCCGACCTCAACGCTGCTGCAGAACTGTGCCTCGGATTCGAGCAAGTTCTTCCTGCTCACGTCGGCGGGACAAATGACAGCGACGTTCAACACGATCGGTACCAACCTCACCAAACTGCGCGTCGCACAGTAACGATCAACGTGACGAGCGGATCATCATCCGCTCGTCACGATAGCTTCTCATCACAACATTCGGAAAAACATCGGCGCGGCGCTGACAAAATTGCATATTGCCGACGCGCAACAGACAAATAAAAAGCCCGGCCAATTGAGCCGGGCTTTGCATTCCAGAACGCTTTACACAACGATACGCAACAAACTCAACTTACGAGTACGCAACTTACGCGACGCGACTTACTTCGCTTTCGCCATCAGGTTTTCGAAAGGCTTGTAGGTCTCCTTCGCCAGGTCGGCATACAGTTCGCCGATCTTGGAGGCCTTCGCCACGAAACCTTCGTAGGCGGTCTTGGCGTATTCGGTCTGCACTTCAATCGCCTTATCGAGCGACTTCACGCCGAACAGCTTCTCGAGCGCGGCAGTGCCGTCCTCGAATGCCTTCTTTGAATAATCCGCAACCTCGACCGCGATCGCCTGGGAGCCCTTCGAGAGCGCGCCCATAGCTTTTAGCGTGACGTCGACGTTGTCTTTGCTGACCTGCTGGAGGTCCTCGAGATTCTTGACCATGACATCCCTTTCCCGGCCCGCTATGCGGCGCCAATGTGCTGATTTCTACCCGGCCTCGCCCGGGATTGAGGATGATTTATACCGCACTGCACAATAAAGTCAAGCGATATATTGCAGTGCGAAAAAGCCTGCAGAATCCGGGGGATTGCCTTAATTATTTGTAAACCGCGTTCTCCTACGGTCGTAAATTGTCGCGCTGCCGGCGCGCTACAAAACGGCCACGATGGCGCCTTAAGGGGATCGCCACCAGAAAATTGGGGTTGGGGAGAGCGCATGTTGCGTGGGGGAGCTTTTGGGCATCGCGCTGTGCACTGGGGCGCCCTGGGCCTGACCGCATGGATTGCTGTCGCCGCCTTCACAGAAACCGCTGACGCACGCCGACGAGCCCGGGCGGACGCAGGCGAGAGCTACCAGCCCGCTTATGCCTCGATCGTCGTGGACGCCAATTCTGGCGCGGTGATGCAGGCGACCAATGCCGATAGCCCCCGCCACCCCGCTTCGCTGACCAAGATTATGACGCTCTACCTGCTGTTCGAGCGGCTGGAGCAGGGCAAAATCAAGCTCACTACCGATTTGCCGGTGTCGGCGCATGCCGCCGTGCAGGCTCCGTCCAAGCTCGGGCTTAAGCCCGGAGAGTCAATCCGCGTCGAAACCGCAATCCGCGCCATCGTTACAAAGTCTGCCAATGACGTCGCCGTCATCGTCGCGGAAGCGCTCGGCGGCGATGAGGCAAACTTCGCCAAGATGATGACTGCGAAGGCACGCGCGCTGGGTATGACGCAGACGGTCTATCGCAATGCTTCGGGCCTGCCCGAGGATCAGCAGATTACGACCGCGCGCGATCAAGCCGTCCTCGGGCGCGCTATTCAGGATCGTTTTCCGACGTACTACACCTATTTTTCGACCCGCACTTTCGAATACCGCGGTGCCTCGATCCGAAATCACAACCACCTGCTTGGCGCCATTGAGGGCGTCGACGGCATCAAGACTGGATACATCCACGAGTCCGGATTCAACATTGTTACATCCGTCCGCCGCGCCAATCGTCATATTCTGGCGGTAGTGTTCGGCGGCCGCTCCGCCGAAGCGCGAGACGCGCGCGTGCGCAGCCTGATTGACAACAATATCAACATCGCCGCGGTCAAACGGACAACTCCGCCTGTCGTCGAAGGCTGGGATACAGCACAAGCGCGCAAAGACACCAAAGAGGGCAGAGACGATGACCGCACTGGCTCTGCACCGGTCGTGCGCGTCGCGTCGGTTGAATCAGTGGCGCCGCCGGCGTCGGATGCGCCAGCTCCCGGTTCGACGGATCCTATCAAGCCAAATGCTGTGAAGACCGTGACCGTGCATCCGGCCACCATGTACGTGGCTTCGCTGTCGCCGCTGCCGTCGGATAACCGTCAGCTCACGCCAGCACCTGCCGTCTCTAACCCGGCGAACATCACCACCATTGCGACTGTGCGAAGCGAGCCCCCGCTAACTCCGCGCACCCCGGCCGCACCTGCGGCCGCTCCGCCGATGTCGGCTACAGCCCCGGTCGCTGCACCCGTGGTCGCTGCGGCCCCACCAGTTTCACCGCCACCTGCTGCTCCGCCTCCGGGCGCGAAACCCGGTGTGCTCGGCACATTGCCGGCAAAAGTCGCGTCTGCCGCGAACGCGGTGCCGGCTGCGGCGCCAGTGTCCAGCTCAGACGCCGCAATCAAAGCACGTGGCGGCTGGCTCATTCAGGTCGGCGCCTTCGACGACGAGAAAGACGCCAAGGAACGCCTTGAAGCGGCGTTAGGCAAAGCCAAAGACCTTCTCGGGCGCGCCAATTCTTTCATCGAGCGGGTCGCAAAGGGCGACAAATCAATGTTCCGGGCGCGTTTCGCGGGACTGGAGAAAGGTCAGGCGGAAGCCACCTGCAAACACCTCAAGCGCAGCGAAATACCGTGCATGCTGCTGAAGAATTGAATAGCAAAAAAATAAAACAGGGATGCGCCAATACGCAGGAGCCACTGATGGTCGAGTTAGTGGAGTACCTCAGCGATGGCGGCGAAGAAGAGTTTCCTTAGCTTCATTGATGCGGGCGGCGAGATACGTCGAGCCCCCTTGGTCGGGATGCAGTTTCTTCATCAGCGTGCGATGCGCGCGGCCGATGTCATCGGCGTTCGCGCCGGTCTCCAGGCCAAGGATCTGATAGGCCTCCTGTTCGGACATTTTGCCACTGCCCGACCTACTGCGCCCCGCTGTCGCGTCCGCTTGCGCGTGCTCACTCCAGCTGGGATCCCGGCGGTCAAGATACGCCACAAGTAGCGCCCGGCTTTCTTCGTCGACTTCTCCGAGCATTGCGGCAAGCGTCCCGATATCGAGGCGTTCAAGCTCGGCGCCCTGATGACGGCCTGCAAGAACGCGCCCCCGCATCGCGCCGCTGTCGTGGTCGAGTTCCAATTCGAAATAGGCTGATCGCACACGCGAGGTCTGCCCTCCACTCTTCTGTGTGCGCGCGGAGAATCCGGTGGACCCGAACGGCACCCACCCGAGCAGTCCGAGCCCTGCCGCACCAAGCGGAATGGCAATTGCAATTTCTCCCCGCAAGCCGAGGAACACTGCAAATCCGAGCGCAACCATGCCGCCGCCAATCTTCGTCACCCGGGCAGCGATCTTGGGATCGGCTTTGGATATGACGCTGAGTGCCCACAAAACGAGCACAAGAATGAGCACGCCGAAAATGAGTGCTGGCATGGCTACTTCAACTGCGACAATAGTATTTGCGCGCCGGACGACCGTTTCTCCGACAGCAGAGCAAGCGCCTTGATTCCGCCGGCGGCATACGCCGCAACAGCGCGCAATAATTCGCCAAGCTGATGCGCAGAACCGGTGTCGAAACGGCAATAGGCGCCGCGCGACAGCCGCGCGATCTCGCGATAAGCGTTCTCTGCTACCGGATCATCGCCTTCCTGAAACATGAAAACGGGCACGCCAAGCAGCCCCAATTCGCCGGCCGCCTGACACAAGTGGTCGATAGACTCTTCCATCGCATCGCCAACAAACACCAGCGCCTGTACCTTCTGACGGGCATACTCCTGACGCGCGTGATTCAACACTTTTCCGATTTGTGTCTGGCCGCCACGGCAATCAATGCGTGACATAAGCTCCGCGAGGTGGTTACTCGCCGCAACCCAACCGGACGCGCGACATTCGCTCAATCCTCGGAAATAAACCAACTGGATGTCGAGTCCGCCGGTGCTCGCTGCCTCGCGAAACATATCCGCCTGAAGTGCGCACGCCGTGTCCCAAGTCGGCTGGCGGCTCATCGTGGCATCAAGCGCGAAAATGAGGCGCCCACGACTCCCCCGTGCGCTCGATGGGCCAAGCGACCGCACCTGCTCAATAAAATTCTCTATTTCCGGCTTGGACGAGACCGGTGCTGGCGTATTTGGGGGGTCCTTGCTCATTGCAAAATTCTACACTGAAAGGCATCGCCTGCGCAGCGTCCTGCCACACATCGTTAGATGGCGACATTAGCCGCGGGATACAAGTTTAGCTGAAATCTAAGTGATAATGTCGTGGACCTGCAGCGGTTGGTCCATGACCGAGTACCACTCCGCTCGGGCAGCCGCGCGCCGTTTGCCGTTCTCGGACAGCGGCAAATGCAATGCATTCAGCAGTGCAATGACTTCCTCTCGCGCCGTTACATGCGACAAGTTCGGACGCGTACCGAGTGTTTCTTCATCGAGATCATCGAGTGCGGTAAGCCCGCGCGGGAAAAACTCACGATAAACTACGCGCTCGGCGAAGCCTTCAATGCAGCGGAAGCCCATGCGCTTGGACAATTCGTTGATGCCGTCGCCTACCAAGCGCTTGTTGCGTGAGGCCAAATTAGAGAGGCGGTTGCGAACCACGATCCAATCGGTCAGCTGCCCGTCAACAAGCCGCCGTTGCCGGCGCGCCTCACGCACCATTTCGGCGTAGTGGCTCTCGCCGGTGACACTGAAATTTGTTGGATCAAGCGTAGCCAGAACGTCGAAATCTAGAAAACTGTCATTGAGTGGCGTCACGAGCGTGTCTGCCATCGAGTGAGCCAATCTCATAAGGTACGTGTCGGCACCCGGAGTATCGATCACCACCACGTCGTGACTATGTTCTATTGCACTGATCGCCGCTGAGAAGTTTGAGAACTCCTGCGTCTCATTTGCTTCCAGCGAATTGCCCTCGGCGCGAGCGATACAATAATGCGTTGGCACCTCAAGCTTAGTGCGCGAGCGCTCAGACCAAGCGCGGCGATTATCGATATAGCGTGTGAAACTTTGCTGACGCGAATCCAGATCGATTGTGGCGACGCGCTGCCCAGCTTTGAGGAGCGCTACAGCAATATGCAACGCCGTCGTAGACTTGCCCGAGCCGCCCTTCTCGTTGCCAAGGACGACGACATGGGCCGATTGAGTTGTTTCTTGGATCGGTTGGATCAACATGCCGCCCCCTCCGGCACCGGATTCTCAAAATATTCGCGTGGTTTAGTCAAGTTAAACCCGCGTTGTTGATCAATTTGCATGGCCACTTTCATGGAGCCTTGCTAGGTCGTAGTCGGATTTTTGCGACAATTCGCGGACAAGGCCGCAAATTATGGCAACCCACCCGAAAGTCGTGCGTACGGTCCCTTCCCTCCGCCGTACGTTGGAACTCTACCGGAAAGCAGGTGAACGCATCGCCCTCGTGCCAACGATGGGCGCATTGCATCGCGGCCACCTGGCTCTCGTTCGCGACGCCAGACGACGGGCAAGGCGCGTCGTCGTGTCAATATTTGTCAATCCGACCCAATTTGCACCGCATGAAGATTTCACCACCTACCCTCGCAACTTTGCGACAGACATTAAGGTTTTGCGCGAAGCCAAAGTCGATCTTGTCTGGGCACCTTCGGTTGAAGCCATGTATCCCGATGGCTTTGCGACTCGCGTCGCACCGGAAGGCGCGGCCAAGGCGGGCCTTGAAGATGAATATCGGCCACATTTCTTCGGTGGCGTCGCTACCGTTGTGGCCAAGCTATTTACACAAGTCTCGCCAGACTTCGCGCTTTTTGGCCAGAAGGACTACCAGCAGCTGCGCGTCGTCACACAAATGGCGAAGGATTTCGATTTGCCGTTGAAAGTCGTCGGCGTCCCGACCGTACGGGAGTCAGATGGCTTGGCACTGTCGTCGCGCAATGTGTACCTTTCGACGGCCGAGCGCACCGTGGCACCCATGCTCTTTCGCGTACTCAAGGGTTGCGCTTCACGGATCAAAAACGGCGAAAAAATACAGCACGTCCTCAATGTCGGGCGCATCGAGATCGATGTTGCGGGGTTTGCGCTGGATTACCTGGAAGCGCGTCACGCGATTACGCTTGCGCCGATTGCCACACCCAAGGATGGTCCGGTTCGGCTCCTCGTCGCGGCCAAGCTCGGGAAAACGCGTCTCATCGATAATATCGCGGTTTAGAGCAGTCCCAGTTCGCGCAATTCGCGTCGCATGGCCTCCGGCATCTTGGCAGCACCCGGCGCGGCGCGAGAGAGATCGCGCGGTGCTTCTTTCGGCTCAAGGTAACGCCAGCCCTGAAATGCGGCGCGCGGCCGCGGCTCCACAAGAACGACTTTGCCGTCGAGGACAATTCGACATCGGCCGACGCCTTCCTTGTCGGTAAAGGGGCGGACATCGAGGATGCGTTCGCGGCAGGTAATCTGGCCACGGATGACCCAATAAAGCGAGCCACCGCTTGTGAGTTCCTCCGCACGTTTGGGCACCATTCGTGTCGTGTGGATGCGCTCGGGTTTTTGGCCTTGCCGTTTCTTTTCTTTCAGTTTTTGCTTGATCCAATCTTCGAGGTCCGCGACCGAATCGCAACCCACACACAACTTAATGAGGTGAAGGGGCATTGAAGAATTCCAACTCTATTCTTTTTCTACGGGCATAATTCGCATAATTTTGGCGCCCTCCGCCACCTGCGCGTCCTGCGCGACCGCAATCTCGGCAACCGTGCCCTCGATTGGAGCAGCGAGCGTGTGCTCCATCTTCATCGCCTCAATTATGGCAACGCGTTGGCCACGCATGACAGATTCGCCCTGCTCGACCAGAATTCCGAGCACCTTGCCATGCATAGGCGCACGCACAACCCCGCTTTTGTCGTGATCCCCAGCCTCGTCGAGAGAGAGGTCGCGCAACATCACTTTGGTCTGGCGCCCATGGCGCAATACATAGACCACGCCGTTATCTGCGATCGCCACGGCGTCGTTCGCCGGCAAGCTCCCCTCGACCGACACTGTAGAGCCTTGCGGCCCATAGCTCACATCGGCCAGCACGGGCTCGCCTTCGGCAAAGATCGGCAACGACAGACGCCTCGCGCCCGACAATTGAAACGCATCGGCAGCATCCCAGGGTGACGCAGGTTCGTCGGGATCAGATGGTTCCAGCACACGCGCCTGTTCGAGAGCCAGTAATTTTTGCGCGCCGAATGCCACCGCCGCGCGATCAAGCCCCCGCGGTTCGGCGCCAAGGCCAACAAGATTGCGGTCGATGAACGTGGTATCGAAAACGCCCTTGCGAAATGCGGGCGCTCGGCAAATCGCTGCAAGAAATCCGACGTTCGTACGCGGACCAACAGCGATGGTCTGGTCAAGCGCGTCAGCGAGGCGCTCAAGGGCCCCTTCGCGCGTCTCGGCGTGAGCGATCAGCTTGGCGATCAATGGATCGTAAAATGGCGTGACTTCACTACCCGATTCAACGCCGCTATCGATGCGAAGGCCGTCAGTGACCGGAAATTGAAGCGAAATGAGACGGCCGGTTGAGGGCAAAAAGCCGTGCTCGGGATCCTCTGCATAGAGCCGCGCCTCCACAGCGTGGCCAATGAGCTTCACCTGTTGTTGCGCCAGCGGTAATTTTTCGCCGGCCGCCACCCGGAACTGCCATTCCACCAGATCGAGCCCTGTTATCGCCTCGGTCACCGGATGCTCGACCTGGAGCCGCGTATTCATCTCCATGAACCAGAAACCGTTTGCTTTGAGCCCATGCGCCCCGTCGGCAATGAATTCGACCGTCCCAGCGCCCACGTAGCCGGCGGCCTTTGCGGCTTCCACCGCCGCAGCTCCCATCACGGCGCGCAGTTCCGCACTCATGCCCGGTGCGGGCGCCTCTTCGATGACCTTCTGGTGGCGACGCTGTAGTGAACAGTCGCGCTCATTGAGATGGATGGCGTTACCGTGCCGGTCTGCGAAGATCTGGACTTCGATGTGGCGCGGATTCGTTACATATTTTTCGATCAATACACGGGTGTCGCCGAACGATGCCTTGGCTTCGCGCTGGGCTCCTTCCAGCGCTGAATCAAACTCTGCGTGACGCTCGACGCGCCGCATGCCTTTGCCGCCGCCACCCGCCACCGCCTTGATCAGGACCGGGTAGCCAATCTCATAAGCCTTTTGCTTGAGGAATTTCGGCTCTTGCATCTCGCCGTGAAAGCCGGGCACGACCGGTACCCCGGCTTTTTCCATAAGGGCCTTTGCACGATCTTTGAGGCCCATGGCACGGATGGCCTGCGCCGGCGGCCCGACAAAAACGACGCCCGCATCGAGGCACGCTTGCGCGAATGCGGCATTTTCCGAAAGAAAGCCATATCCCGGATGAACGCACTCAGCGCGTGCCTCTTTGGCCACTGCGATGAGCTTATCGATCGAGAGATAGCTTTGCGACGCTGGCGCCGGGCCGATCGCGTAAGCTTCGTCGCAGCGCCGTACATGCAGAGCATCCGCGTCAGCTTCCGAATAGACCGCGACGGTGCGCAGGCCCATCCGCTTTGCGGTTCGAGCAATGCGGCAGGCGATCTCGCCGCGATTTGCGATAAGGACAGATTTGAACATGGGCCCCGAGTTCGAAGGCCCGATACTAGCGTGCTGGCGGGGTTGCCGCTTGGGCCTGTGGACGCTTCGGGGGCACCGGTGGATTGCTGCCCGTCTTGTCGGGGGCCGCCTGCGCACTGGTGGCGCCCGGCTGCTCTTTTGGCGGCGGCGGCTCCGAATTCATAATGCTGACCGGGGGGATCGAAGCGGCCGACGGGAAGTCGTAGCGGCTGTCCAGAGGATGATCGACCGAAAGGGGTTCGGCAGCGCCAACGACCGGCGCCCCTGTGGGGGCCGCCGCCTGCGGCTGCTTATCGGCCGCAGGCTCGTTCTTGCCCCAAGTGGAGGCATAGCGGGCCACATATGTGTCGAAGGCATGAACCTTCAAATTGGCCTTGAGCGCTCCCGTGTCCTGAAACATGGCCAAAGCCGCGCAGCGTTCGGCAATGCATCCGTCACGCATGGACAGCACATGGGCTGCGATACCGTAGCGATCGAGCTCGAGAGCGCGCCGCGTCGTGGCAAATGCAGCCAGCAGGCCGGGGTCGCCGTGTTGGGAGACTGCAAAGGCGTCAGAGAGGAGCGTCAGGCGCGCGCTGATATACGCCACTGCGCTTGCCGCACTTTGCGCATCGGCAAACACTGATTTCTCGCAAGCATTCTCAACTTGCTCGCCAGCAGTGCCATCGAGACAGGCAAGCGGGGAACCGGGAGCAATCGCGCTGAGGTTGAGTTGCGTACTGCGCTGAAGGAGTGCGCGCTGCTCAGCGGCGCGTTCATTCACCGCCAGGCGATCCAGGAGTCCCATCACTGCGAGCGCGGCGACGACAATCGCAGACAACGGAAGCAATAACCGCGGCCCCGCCCCTCGCGACACGCGCCGTACCGCGATAACCACAATCACCAAAAATAATGCCGCCAGCGCCCCGGCTAAAGGAGCCGGCAGCACCAGCGGTGTTGAAAGCAGCCCGTTTGTAGATGCGCTGTCGATAATCGGCATCGGCTTCCAGCTACTGGATCTTAACTCCCGAGACTTTTACCACGTCGGCCCACTTTTCGATGTCCTTACGCAAGTAGGCATCGAATTCTTCCGGGGTCTTCACAAGCGGAATAGCACCCTGTTTAAGCCACGTGGCTTTAACTTCCGGGTTGTTGAGCACTTTGTTGATGTTGGAATTGAGGAAGGCGATGACGTCCTTGGGCGTACCTTTGGGTGCCATAACGCCAAGCCAGATCGTCGCCTCGTAGCCAGGGACCGTTTCAGCGATCGTCGGCAGATCGGGCGTAAGTTCCGACCGCGTCAGACCGGTGGTGCCGAGGGCGCGCACCTGCCCGCCTTTTGCCAATGCGGACATGGTGGTCACCGCATCGAACATCATCTGGACCGTGCCGGAAATCACACTGTTGCGCGCATCGCCTGAAGCTTTATGCGGCACGTGCACGATGTCCGTCTGTGTCATGGCCTTAAAGAGCTCCCCGGCCATATGATAGGGCGTGCCCGGACCGGACGAAGCGTAATTGAGTTTGCCTGGGTCTTTTTTGGCCAGTTCAATGAACTCCTTCACCGTCTTGGCGGGCACCGACGGGTGAACCACCAGAAGGAGATCGGAATAATTTATGGTCGCGACCGGAACGAAATCGCGCATCAATTGGTACGGTTTGTTGGGAAGCAGCGACTCGTTGGTCGTATGCGTATTCGACATCACGAGCAGCGTGTAACCGTCGGGTGCGGACTTCGCGACCGTGTCGGTCCCGATAACGGACCCGGCGCCCGGACGGTCCTCAACAATGAACGACTGCTTGGTTTCTTCAGAGAGATGTTGGGCGAGCACCCGGGCATAAACGTCGGCGGGTCCGCCTGCTCCAAAAGGAACAATCAATTTTACGGTTCGGCTTGGATAGGTCTGTGAGGCCGCTGGCCACGCAAGCACAATAGGCAACAACAGAGCGGCCAGACGCATAAACGCGCGCATCAAATTTCTCCCCCTGGAAGGTTTCTGTTTAGCTTGGTTATAAGGTCATAATTCGCTTGTTTATTCCCGCAACCGCTAGGTCCCGCCCGCCGATCGAAAGCCGGGAGCAAGATCGCTGGCTGCCGCGAATGCCCCCTTGGCTTCCACGGAAGTCAGCGCAACCGTGGTGCGCAAATCGGTGACACCGCCGCCGCTGCCGGCGGCCAACAAAACGGCGGCCATCTGAACGTCATTCGGAACTTCAGCGATCGCCATAAAGTCGTACTCACCGAAGGTGAAATAGTAGCCCAATAACCGGCCCCCTATTTTCGAAAGCAGCCGCGCGACAGCGTCGGAGCGGTCCTCCGGTTTAACAATCATGCCCTTGATTGCGTCGCGGGTATAACGCCCCTGCGTAATATAAACCGTCATACTTGGAGTTCCTGATGCGCGATGAGCGCGATCCGGAGCACCATAAGTGACAGCCGAGGCGAAATCGCGACAGCTCAAGGGCGGTCGAGCTGGCTTTCCTTGGCGACGCGTTCGAACGCTTCACCGGAACTCTTGATCCGGTATTGGTAATCGTCACCCTCGGAGGGCAGCAGCTTGACCACAATGTAGCTGCCGCTCGCGGCGGCGCGACCAAAGGTCGGCGAGGTGTAATAAACCGTTTCACCGACCTGGTACTTGTGCAAACGCACCGGGACGTCAGGGGCCACGATCGGCTGCATCGGCGGACTGGACGTCCGCAGCATCTTCACCTTCGTGGCCTTGCCTGCCGTACCCACAACAGCACCGGCCCGCGCCGCGCGGGTGCCTTTCCCAACGGGGAGCCGCGCCGATTTCGACGCTTTTTTGGCTGTCGCGCTTACAGTTTTCGCGCCTTTTTTTGCGGTCCGGCTCGTCTTGGTGGACCGCCCGGCCGCTTTTGTTGAATTTCTGCTCATAAGTTCAATATAGCAGCAAATTTTGTTTGCGGGCAAAGTTTTTTAGGGCAGAACATTAGCGTTTTCAATGAGTTAGAATACCGCTGGTGAGTATGTATGGTTAACGCATAGCGACCCAAAATCGTCCGCTTTGACGTCATAATAGGTCGCAAGAGCAACACATCGCCCCCG
This sequence comes from uncultured Alphaproteobacteria bacterium, assembly GCA_963743405.1. GTDB lineage: Bacteria > Pseudomonadota > Alphaproteobacteria > Rhizobiales > Xanthobacteraceae > Pseudolabrys. Next base: position 272,517 of record CAVUPX010000013.1, read on the forward strand.
GGAACTCTGTCTTTGCGGCTGCGTTCTGACGTGGGGAACGAGGAGATTCGATATGCGCGTCCTCATTGGGATTATTCTTGGCGCCCTTTTGACCATTGGCGGCGCTTATCTGTACGACTCCCATAATGCTCTTTCCGGCACAGGCACATCAGCGAGCGTGCAACGACCAATGGTGAATTGGGACGTCGTCAGCACGAAATGGAACCACCTTACCGACCGCGCCCGAGCCGAGTGGACGCGTCTCGCGGGCTGATTTCTATTGTCGCTCCGGGGTCCGCGCCGACTTCCTCCCGCATGCCGATCCGTAGCGCGTCGATAATGGCGCGGCGATCCATTCGCACGCCATCATCCCCTTCGATGAGAAGCGGTGCGCGACCGGTCTGTTCAAGATGACGCGCCCACGACAGTGCGTCGTCGAGCAGCGGAAGCTCTTTGTAGAGCATTTGCGATTTTTCGAGCGGTGAAATATCGGCGGACTCTTTTGGGCCGCTATACACACGATAAGCCATATCGAACCTCTCGATTTTAGCCCCCTGCCTCCCTCTCAAATTGGGTCACGGAGATAACGCCTGAACGATGTGTCGGTTCTCCCACCTGATTTTTGCTCTCAGGCGGCGTGCTATCGTGTCGGCGTTCAATAAAGGGGGTCCCATGCGGGCGGCTTACTACGAACGTAACGGTACTGCGCGCGACGTCCTCCGGGTCGGCGAGCTAGAAATACCTCACGCCGGACATGGCGAAGTGCGAGTCAAGCTCGCTGCCTCCGGTGTAAACCCCTCGGACGTCAAGTCGCGCCAGGGTTCTACCCGCAAGATCGCCTTCCCGCGGGTGATCCCGCACAGCGACGGCGCTGGTGTGATCGACGAAGTCGGAGACGGCGTGCCGGCATCGCGCATCGGCCAGCGGGTCTGGGTTTGGAACGGACAGTGGAAACGACCGTTCGGCACCGCGGCCGAGTACATCGTGCTGCCGGCCGCCCAAGCGGTGACATTGCCGGACAATACGAGTTTCGAAGCCGGCGCTTGCCTGGGCATTCCTGCGATGACCGCCGTTCACGCTGTCGCATTGGCACGCGCACAAAGAGGTATGTGCCTGTTGGTATCGGGCGGCGCCGGCGCCGTCAGCCAATACGTCATCCAGTTCGCAAAGGCTAAAGGCGCGAGCGTGATCACCACGATTTCCTCACCCCAGAAAGCCCAGGCTGCACAGGAAGCCGGTGCCGACCATACGATCGACTACAAACACGAAAATGTCGGCGAGCGAGTCATGGAGGTCACCGGTAAACGCGGTGTCGATGCGATGATTGAAATGGACCTCACGGCCAATGCGAAACTCATTCCCAACGTCCTGCGGCCAAAAGGGACTGTCGTCGTCTACGGGACGGGGCCGGAAGCGGTGCTGCCGGCCGCCTTCTGTCTCGTCAACTCGATCCACCTGCAATTCTTCCTCGTCTACGAGCTTGACGCCGCTGAACGCGAGCGCGCGATTGCGGGCATCGATAGCGGGCTCAAGCAGGGAATGTTGCTCAACCGCGTGGCACAGCCGACTTTCTCGCTCGCCGATGCGGTTTCAGCCCACGAAGCGGTGGAGCGAGGCACACTCGGCAATGTCGTTGTGACGATGTGACGGTCTAAGCGCAGGCCGAGGGTGGCGCTACTGGAGCATCAGGAAAGCCGGATGCGTCGAGGGCGCGCCGCACCAAACCGGACGATTTTGCAATTTCGAGCAGCTCGCTTGCGATTTTAAGTGCGACGCCTCGGCCCTTGGGGTACGGCGACGGCAATGCCGGTTTGCTGGAAATTGCCAGCTCAGGACGCGCGCGCCCGGAAGCTTCGGCAACAGTCCGGCAAAGGAGTCGTGCGACAGCGCAAAAGCATCGCCCTGCCCCAGCCGCGCCATTTCCGTCATCTGGTCGACACTCGGGACTTCTTCGACGCTCGCATTGGGAGCCGTTCGGCGCGCGCTTCGCGCGGTCGTCGTGTTCGATATAGCAACAATGCGGCGACCTGGCCGATTGACTTCGTCGATCGTTTTGATGGTGGAGCCCGCCGGCACGAGGTACGTGCTCTCAATGAAATAATAGGCCGGACCGAAATCAACGCGCTTCGCACGTTCGGCATCCTGCGGCATGAAGGCAAGGTCGCAATCGCCTTTGGCGACTGCATCGGTCACCTGTCCTGAATTGTCGTAAACCTGCAGCGCCAACGGCAACTTCAGCGCTGCGGCAAAGCTCCGGATCAGATCGACAGTGACGCCTTTCACTTCCCCGCTGTCCTGAATTGCAAAAAATGCAGAGGCTGCCGGGGCCACCACGACACCGCCGCGCAATGTCCCCGTAGGCGCAAGTTGCTTGAGATCTTCAGCACTGGTCATCGCGCTTGCATTTAGCATGCGCGAGCAAGACGGGCTACGGCGTACACGGGCGTGAAGATCAGCAGCCTATCAGCTGCCCAAGCCGCTAGTTATGCGGGGCGTAGTCCTGATTGGTGAAGGCGGGTTGCGTCGGACGTTTAATGACAACAAAGCCATTGCCCGTCCCTTGATGGCAGGCATTGCAAGAGGCCGTGAGCTTATCGTAGCCGGCGGTGAAAGCTTTGTAGTCCTTGGCTTCGATCGATTTTTCCAGCACGACAATCTCTTTGGTAATCACTGCGTCAAGCATGTCGGCGAGCGGAAGATTCTTGAATGTCGGCACGAAATCCTGCACGTCGCCCATAATTTCCTTGATCTCGCCAAGCTGATATTCGGCAAGGGGCCAATTGCGCGCCTTCGCGGCGAACCAAAGCTTGTTGTGTTCGATCAAGATCACATTCATGAATTGCTCTAATCCAGGCACATAAGCTTTAGGCGCGTCCTTCGTTTCTTTCGGCACTTCTTTTGCCGGTGGAGAAACCGGCGTTTGCGCGCCTACCGCGAGCGGCAACAGTCCGGCAGCAAGTGCGATCCCGATTGTTCGGCGAAACATGGACAAGCCTCATTCGATGCGCGACTGAAATCTGTGACACCGCGTCGCATCGGATGCAAGACGAGGGTACAACATTGGAATTTGTCTAATTCGATAATACGGCGCTACGCCGCGCTCACATCCTGAACACGCCAAATTTCGTTTCCGGTATCGGCGCATTCAACGCCGCCGAAAACGCGAGCCCCAGCACGCGACGCGTTTCCGAAGGAGCAATAATGCCATCGTCCCAAAGTCGGGCCGTGGCGTAATACGGATTTCCTTCGTGCTCGAACTGATCGAGAAGCGGTTGTTTGAATTCCTGCTCTTCGACTTCCGACCATTTTCCTCCGCCTGCCTCGATATTGTCGCGCTTGACGGTCGCCAGAACACTCGCAGCCTGCTCGCCACCCATGACGGAGATGCGTGCGTTCGGCCAGGTAAACAGAAATCGTGGGCTATATGCGCGTCCGCACATGCCGTAGTTTCCGGCGCCGTACGAACCGCCGATAATCACCGTGATCTTCGGCACACGTGCGCACGCTACGGCTGTCACCATCTTGGCGCCATCTTTCGCGATTCCGCCGGCCTCATAGTCACGCCCGACCATGAACCCGACGATATTTTGCAGAAACAGCAATGGAATGCGTCGTTGGCAGCAAAGTTCAATAAAGTGCGCCGCCTTTAGCGCGCTTTCTGAAAACAGAATGCCATTATTCCCAATGATGCCGACCGGCATGCCTTGGATATGCGCAAACCCGGCAACGAGAGTCGCGCCGTAAAGCGCCTTGAACTCGTCGAACTCGGAGGCGTCCACGATACGCGCAATCACTTCACGGACGTCGTATTGTTTCTTGAGATCGAGCGGCACAATTCCGTCGAGCTCGTTTCCATCAAACGCAGGCTCGCGCGCCTTCATCAATTGAATCTCTAGTGTCTTTTTTGTGTTCAAGCTGGCGATGATACGACGTGCGATGCTTAATGCGTGGTGATCGTCCTGCGCATAGTGGTCGGCAACACCAGACTTTCGTGCATGCACATCCGCGCCACCCAATTCCTCAGCGGTCACGACCTCGCCCGTTGCCGCCTTCACCAGCGGTGGCCCGCCGAGAAAGATTGTACCCTGGTTTTTTACAATGATTGTTTCATCAGACATCGCCGGCACGTAGGCGCCACCCGCCGTACAGGAACCCATCACGGCTGCAATCTGTGGAATGCCGAGGGACGATAGCGTCGCTTGATTGTAGAAAATGCGCCCGAAGTGCTCGCGGTCGGGAAACACTTCAGTCTGATGCGGCAAGTTGGCTCCGCCGCTGTCGACCAGATAGATGCAAGGCAAGTGGTTTTCGCGTGCGATTTCCTGCGCCCGCAGATGCTTTTTCACCGTCATCGGAAAATATGTGCCGCCTTTGATGGTGGAGTCATTGCAAACCACCATGCATTCGCGACCTTCGACGCGACCAATACCCGTAATCAGGCCAGCGCCGTGAATAGCATCGTCGTACATACTATTGGCTGCGAGTGGCGACAGTTCGAGAAACGGCGAGCCGGGATCGATCAGGTTCATAACCCGATCGCGCGGCAACAGCTTGCCGCGAGCAACGTGACGCTCCCTCGCCCGCTCCGATCCGCCGGAGGCCGCTTCGCTGCGCTTGGACTGCAGCTCCGCCACAAGCTCACGCATTCTCTCGGCGTTGGCACGAAATTCGACGGCGTTTTTATCGATCGATGACGCAAGAATCGCCAAGGGCCCCTCCCGATGGGACCGAAAGTTGCCTTGATGGAACCAGGAACGCAATGGTGCTGTACCGTGGCGTTTCAGTGACTTTGGAACCGAGTGGTCTCTTCAAACGTTTTCGCTGGAGGTCTCGACATCGTCGAGAAATTCGTGGGCACCAGAGGAGACATTCCCGTGAGGAAAGCGAAATTGTTATCAAGCGTGGCGATGGCGCTATTGTTGAGCGCCGGCGTCGCATCTGCACAAGGTATGAGTAAGGACACCCCAGAGCGCGCACCTGCGGCGCAGCAAAATGCGCCGGCGGAAAAGGTCGCACCGGCCGTAAAGAGTGAGCAAAAGGCGCCGCAAACAACTGGTCAGGCCACACCCGATAAGTCGGATAAGGCGCTCCAGAAGAGCGGACAGACTGCGCCGGATGCCAAGTCTGGCAAGGCTAAGGAAACGACTGGCCAGGCACCGAAGTCGGATGCCGACGAGAAGGCTCAGGCTCCGTCCCGTTCAATGGATAACGACAAGAAATCGGGCGCAGCCGATGGCAAGTCCGATGCATCAAAATCGACTCAGTCGACGACTGATCAGAAGTCGAAATCGACTCAGTCGACAACTCAGGAGAACCGCACCACGACCGGTCAGGGCGCAGCCGCTGGCTCGGCAAATCTTTCAACCGAGCAACGCACCAAGATCACGACGATTTTCCGCCAGCATAAGGTAGAGCCGACGCATCTGAACGTGTCGGTATCGGTTGGAACCCGAGTCCCAACCAACGTGCACTTCTATCCGCTGCCGGTTGAAGTCATCACGATCTATCCGCAATGGCGTGGCTACGAATACATTCTCGTGGGCGAGCAAATTGTAATCATCGATCCGCGCACGCACGAAATCGTGGCAATCGTCGAGGCGTAATTCTCAACTGCGATTTCAGGTCGACGGCCGGGAACTCTCCCGGCCGTTTGCCTTTTCGCGGCCGCAATTAAAACTATTTCCCAAAATCGGTCGAGTTCCGGGAACACCATCCCTCCGCCCTCGTTGTTCACAGATGCCGCGTGCCGGCATCAGCCACCAAGGAGGCAGATCATGAAGACTTTGACTACTCTCACCGCCGTCGCCGCACTCGTCGCGGGGATTTCATTCGCCCAGGCGCAGGGCACGATGGGCTCGCCTTCTTCGGGCAGCAGCATGCAGAAACAACAGACCATTGGAAGTGCCGCGTTCTGCATCAATACGTCAGCGAGCGGCGGGCTCAATTGCAAGTATGCGAGCTTGGCAGCCTGTGAAAAGGACGCAAAGCCGCAAAACTTGAATTGCTCGCCGAACCCGAACAAGAGCACGACCGGTTCGAAGCAGTAGTAGCGTAACTGTTGCGTAGCTCGGCCCCGTGCCGCTCACGCCGGCGCGGGGCTTCAGCTTGCGCACACGGGTCATTTTGATTTGGTCGCGATGCGTTTCCTGGAACGGAAGCGCGCGGGTGAACGTTGTTTTGGCGACAGCAATAACCAAAAAACGAGAGGACGCTATGAACAAAGATCGTATTCAAGGCAGCGCTGAACAGATTAAGGGGAAAGTGAAAGAGGTTGCCGGCAAGGCTACCGGCGACACCAAGCTCGAAAGCGAAGGCAAGGCGCAGAAGATCGCCGGCAAGGTTCAGAATACTATCGGCGGAATGAAAGACGCCGTGAAGGAAGCCGTCGACGATTGACGGTTGGTCCGACAACACATCGAATGCAAAGACCCGGCGGCTTGCCGGGTTTTTGTTTTTGCGTTCTTCACCTCTCCGCAGCCAATGTATTAGGCTTCGGCATTCTAGCGGGGACACACAGATGCAAGCGCGACTTGACGAATACAAAGATCTTAAGCTCAAGCTAGACGGCATAGTGCCGCCCGGGCACGGTTTTCATCGTAATTTACTGTTCGATACGCTCTATGCTTCGCTTCCGCGCGATCCACAGGCGAAAGTGCAAATCTACAATGCCGAAATCGTGCCGGGTGGCTATACCAACTGGCATTGCCACAACGGGGCGGCATTTTTCGTGGCGCTGCAGGGCCTATTCGAGGCCCACTTCCAGGAGGGCGTCCTGGTCAAGGCTAAAGCCGGAGAATGCTATGCCGAGCCGATCGCCAAATTCCACCGCGGTCATAACCCGCACCCCGAATTATCCTATCTTTGCATCGGCGTCTGCTTCACGGCTCCCGACCGCGAACACGTGACAAATTCCATCGAACGACCCTGGTAGATACTCGGCCAGATGCCTTGGTCCCCCGAAGCGCACACCGCATGCTTCCATTCCAAAACCGGCTAATATTGCGACTGCAATGGCCAAGCGCGCCCGCGACCAAGTACCCCGCGCCGAGCCACTATCACATTTTCGCATTTTGATCGCGAAACGGCCCGTGTTTTGCTTTTCTTTTGCGCATCTGAGAAGAGCCCATGTCCCGCCGATCCGAGGTCAGCGCAGGCATTCTTGCCTACCGCCGCAAATCGCGGCTCGAAATTCTGCTCGCCCACCCTGGCGGCCCCTATTGGCGCAACCGGGATGATGGCGTTTGGTCAATTCCCAAAGGGAACGTTGAAACCGCGGACTTGCTCGCATGCGCGAAACGCGAATTCAACGAAGAGACGGGTCTAGTTGCAGCGGGCCCATTCGCCGCGCTCACGCCGCTACGTCAGAAAAGCGGCAAGCTCGTACATGCCTACGCACTTGAGGCCGATTTCGACCTCGTGGCCTTCTCCAGCAACACATTCGAAATGGAATGGCCCCCACATAGTGGCAAACGCCAGAGTTTCCCTGAAGTCGATCGAATTTCGTATTTCGGCCTTGCGACGGCACGAAAGAAAATTCTTCCGGGACAGCGCCCTTTCATAGAAGAATTGGTCGTACGCCTTAAGCTCTAGACCCGATGCACGATCGGCCAATCCACCTCATCGTCCGCCAGCACCCAGGTCTCCTTGAGCGCGGCGGCATACCACTCTTGCCAGCCCGGCAAAGCCATGACGGCATCGATATAGGCCCGCGTCGTTCCGCCGACATCAACGTCATAGGTATGCAGCCGCGCGACCACCGGCGCATACATGGCATCGGCCGCGCTAAAACGACCGAACAAAAACGGCTCGCCGGTCTTCTGGCCGTATAACGCGCGACATTCGGCCCACATCGCTTCGATGCGTTTTACATTTTCCGCCGCCTCCGGCGTCAATTCACGCCTCATCACCGGACGCCACATATTCATTGGCATGAGACGACGCAGGGGGAGAAAACCCGCATGCATTTCATTCGAAATGGCACGCGCGAATGCCCGCGCTGCGCTGTCTGTCGGCCAAAGTCTGACGTCAGGGAATTTCTCCGCAAGATATTCAAGAATTGCCAGCGATTCCCATACGAGAATGTTCCCGTCGATTAGAACGGGTACCTTGCCGGTACCGGACACCGGGCCAACGACATGTTTGAAGTTTGGTGCGTCAAGCGAGATCACCGTTTCTTCAAATGGGATGTTCGCCACTTTCATAGCGATCCACGGACGCATCGACCATGACGAATAATTTTTGTTACCGATAATCAGTTTCAGCACCATTGATCGTCACGCCTTTTTTGCCAGATCCGGTCGAGCGTCCGGTGCTTCGACCGGGCCACCGGCTTTTTGCCAGGCACCGAAGCCGCCATGGATGTGCGCTACCGGTTTAAGACCCATGCGCTGCGCTGTCTGTGCAGCGAGCGCGGAACGCAAGCCGCCAGCACAGAAAAATACAAATTTCTTGTCCTGAGCGAAAACCGGTTTGTGATAGGGACTTTGCGGATCGATCCAGAATTCCAACAAGCCGCGCGGACAATGAAAGGCGCCCGGGACCCGGCCATCACGCTGGAGTTCGCGAATATCGCGGATATCGACAAGCACGGTATCGTCGCGGCCCGCAAGCTTGACGGCCTGTTCAATCGGCAGCGTCTCGATTTCGCGTTCGGCGGCCTCGCACAGGGCCTTATATCCGACTGTGATGTTTTGCATGGACTGTCTCCCTCGGCCACGCATGCTGGCAGAGCCCATCTCCGCACTCAAGCCAAGCGGTTGAAGCGCGTCGCGCAAGCGGGCACCATTGTCAGGAGGAACGACTCAAAGCCCATGATGGCCTTCACCGCGCCCGATCTCGCAGCCCTCGCCTGGTTCGTCGGCGCCTGGATCGTTTATTCGATCGTAATCGAGAAAACGGCAAAGGGGCGCACCAGCCTCAATGCCTTGATGAACAGCTATCGCGACCAATGGATGGAGCGCTTGCTCGAGCGCGACATGCGCATGGTTGATGCCCAGGTCACGGCAGCGCTGCAAAATGGCACGGCGTTTTTCGCCTCGACCAGCTTGATCGCTATCGGTGGCGCACTGACGCTGTTGCGATCAAGTGAAGACGTGCTGACAGTCATGTCGCTATTGCCATTTGGCGCTGCCCCATCGCGCAGCCTATGGGATTTGAAGATGATGGGCCTGATCGTGATCTTCGTCTACGCGTTCTTTAAATTTGCCTGGTCGTACCGCTTGTTCAATTACTTCGCCATCATGGTCGGCGCAGCGCCGCTCCCCGCGGAAAAGGATACAGCGGAGGCCCAGGCTTTTGCACACAGGGCCTCCAGGCTTTGCGCCGATGCCGGCCGTCATTTCAATCGCGGTCAACGCGCGTTTTTCTTCGCGCTCGGTTATCTGGGCTGGTTTCTCGGTCCGGTACCTTTTGCGCTCTCGACTGCGGGAATCCTGATCGTGATGTGGCGACGACAATTTGCGTCCGACGCGCGCAAAGCGTTTGACGTGGGCGCCGAATATCCTAGCGCTTCGGCTCCAACGCGCCGTCTGCTCAAGCCATCCCCATCAAGACGGCGATCGCAGCCACGATCAGCACTGCCAACGACGCCGCAACCGCGGTGACGAGGCGGTCGCGGCGGTCGTTGTGTGCCGCAATTTCCTGATAACCCGTCGTCTCTGCCGATGAGGCTGAATGAAAATCGAGCAACATGGGCGCCCCCTTTGGGTAAAGGCATCGCTTTGATGGTGCGCGAGCACGCCTACGCGAACTCGGGCGCACGAATCGCCCCGGCCGATAAGACTACCACTAATTTCCGACGGGTCCGTTAGGCGTCATGCGTGGGCCTATTGACTGACGGCCAGGTCGGCGAGCCGGAATTGCACACGCTCCTCGCCCTGCCAGCGATCAACGGCGATATTGCCAGCGGCATGCATCGTACGGCCACGGTTCTCCAGCAGAGCTTTGCCCAGTGGCCGACCAGCGGCACGGAAAGCAATCCCGTTGACGAATTTTCCGTCGCCAGAACGGAAGCGCATACGAATGTGGTTCTCGCCGACCGGCTCGGCATAAGCGAGTGTATGCGCCGGGAGCGCAAGCAGCGGCTCCGGATTGCCGGCGCCGTATGGTCCGGCGCGTGATAACAAATCGGCGAGAGCGAGATTAAAGCCGCCGGCCGCGACCGCACCATCGATCTGCAGCGCACTGTCGCGGCGAGCGACGTCGACTTGTTCGGCCAAGTTATCTTCGAGATATGCGCGGAAGGCGCCGAGCGCGTCTTTTTTTAGCGTGACCCCTGCGGCCATGGCATGCCCGCCGCCCTTCAGCAAAAGACCTTCCTGGACGGCACGCCGAACCGCCCGGCCGAGATCAACTCCGGCGATCGAACGTCCCGACCCGGTGCCGGTGCCCCCGGGTTCAAGCGCAATCGCAAAGGCTGGCCGGCCGTAGCGTTCCTTCAGGCGCGCCGCGACCAGCCCTACCACGCCGGGATGCCATCCCTCCGCCGCAGTGACGACCACAGCGCCCTTCTCTTCGAGCCCCAGCGCTGCGAGGGCCTCAGCTTCGGCCTGCGCCAGCGTCGCCTGCTCGATTTGCTGGCGCTCGCGATTAAGGCGGTCAAGCTCGGCAGCGATGCGCGCGGCTTCACTCGGATCCTCCTCCAGAAGGAGGCGCACCCCGAGATCGGCGCGCCCAATGCGCCCGCCGGCATTGATCCGTGGACCCAATAAGAACCCAAGATGCCACGGTTCTGGTGGGCCACTCAGGCGCGCAACGTCCATAAGCGCGGTCAGTCCCAAATGCTCGCGGCGCTTGAGTGCGATGAGCCCTTTCGCCACAAAAGCGCGGTTGAGCCCGCGCAACGGCACCACGTCAGCCACTGTCCCAAGTGCCACGAGATGCAACAATGCCAAGAGATCGGGCTCGGCGCGCGTGTCGCTCCAGAAATTGCGGTGACGCAACTCGCGTGTGAGCGCGACTAGTGTAACAAACACCAGTCCGACAGCAGCAAGATGGCCTAGCCCGGAAAGATCGTCGACGCGGTTCGGATCGACAACCGCGACGGCTTCAGGAAGTCTCTCGTCTGCTTGATGATGGTCGATCACGACCGTGTCGAGGCCAAGCTTTTTCGCTTCGGCGAGCGGCTCGATGCTCGTCACGCCACAATCAACAGTGACCAACAGTTTCGTACTGCGCTCGGCGAAAGATCGGATCGCATCGACATTGGGCCCATATCCCTCGAAGATACGATCCGGGATGTGAATGATCGGATCCAACCCGCAAAGACGCAAATAGTGGCACAACAGCGCTGACGCGGTGGCGCCGTCGACATCGTAATCGCCGAAAATGGCAACGCTTTCGCCGCGGGTAACGGCGTCGGCAATTCGCACCGACGCGGCTTCCATACCGGTCAGTGTGTGCGGATCCGGCATCAAACGCTTTATCGTGGGGTCGAGAAAACTCTCAACCTCATCCACATCAACGTTGCGGCCTGCTAAAACACGCGCAAGCAATTCGTCGAGGCCATGGCGTTGCGCGATCGCTAGCGCGCGCGCCGACCCGCGCTCGTCGAGGCGGTCTTTCCAGGCTCGCCCGCTCAACGAGCGCTCAACGCCGAGAAAATAGCGCTCGCTTGGGTCAAGCTGTATTGCAGACAGCGCCATCGCCATAAGCCATTACAAGGGACCAGGTCGGCTCGCCGAGAATCGGTTTCCGGAAACCCCATATAGTGACGAAGCGCTCGGGCGCACGCCAGCCCGCATCAGCCTGCAACTTCAGCATGAATACGCAGCAGCTCCGGGATTGTTGCCGGATCGCGCCGGCCAAAGCCGCATTCGGTTGCAATCGAAAAAAGCTTGGCATGCCGTTCGGCGGTCGCAAGCCGCTTCCGGGTACCAGCGACGCCATCGGTATAGTGCACCAATCCCAGACTTAATTCTGTTTCCGGCTTGAGCCGCATTCGCGCGAGCGGCGCAAAATAAGCGTCGTCACTGCGGTCTCGCGGCACCGGCATGTGTATGAGCTGAATCGGACGTTTGATGTCGGCACAGAGCCGGTTAGCGACGTCTGTCATGTCGCCCATATCTATAGGCTCAATAACATGCTTGTGGTTTGAGTCCCCGTAGCAGAAGTGAAACATGAGTTCGATGTCGGTGGGCACGTGCCCAGCCAGATCGGCGAGAATTGCCGAAAAGCGGGTGAGCATTTCCGCGCGAGTCTTGCCATAGGCATTCGGCTCGCTGAGCTGGAGCCGCGCGAACACGGCCGAGGCAACATCGAATTGGATGGCGATCTGGTCGTGTGGCAGCGACGCCGCAATCTTGTCGATCTCATGCTTGAGCGCTTTGTTGAAAATCGGATCGAGCGGCTGATGTAGATCGTCCTGCAGGAACAGCCAGATCACCGAATGTGCCGGCACTAGGTCTATTTGAAACTTCACATCGGGCGGAATCTTCCCGGCACGCTTGAGCGCAGCGAATTCGGCATAGGACGCTTTGGCGACTTCGGCGTAAAATAGGTTGCCAAATGAAACATCCTTTACGGTTTTGCCTGGCTTGAGCCTATAGCGGATGCGCGCTGTACCTGTCGCATGGATCCGAAACAATTCGTCCGATTTTTCCAGCGCCGGGTTGTCGGCGAAGACCGGCTCCAGCCAGGTAATCCAGTCGGAACGTTCCCCGGTTTCGCCGTCGGGAATACGCTTGAGCTTCCGCCCAAGTACAGCACTCACAGTCTCAAACACCGAACGCGCGTCGTTCAGTGGGACGCTGCCGACGAGATGAACATCGCGCATGAGGGGACCTCGCGCTTTAAGACGGCGCAAAAGATTAGAGCCACGATGCCGGGAGGTGACAAGAGAGTGCGACGAGATTTCGCCCCACATGGCGGGACACAATCAGACGGGCCGCTGCCCGATTCGCTCAGTCGAGGTGGAATTTATCGAATTGCCGATGTTCGGCCATAACCCGGCGCACGGTGCCGGTCTTTGACCGCATGACTACGGTTTCAGTTTCGATGACATCTTTGCCGAATTTTACACCCCTCAACATGGCGCCGGTGGTAACTCCGGTGGCGGAGAACAGGCAGTCTCCCTTCACCATATCCTCGATCTCGTATTTTCGCTTCGGATCCTTGATGCCCATCTTCAGGGTACGCTCGCGCAATTGCTCCGTATCGATGATCAGTCGCGTCTGCATCTGGCCGCCAATGCAGCGCAAGGCCGCCGCTGCCAGCACCCCTTCCGGCGCCCCACCGATGCCGAGATAAATGTCGATGCCGGTTTTTGGCTCTGCGCAATGGATTACGCCTGCCACATCGCCATCGCTAATCAGGCTGACCGCAGCGCCCGTTTTGCGGATGGCCGCGATCATGTCGGCGTGACGTGGCCGGTCGAGCAAAATGGCGGTGATTTCCGAAGGCTTGACACCTTTGGCTTTCGCAACGCGCATGATGTTGACGTCCGCCGGCGCATCGAGATCGATGGTCCCCTTCGGATAACCTGGGCCGATGGCGATTTTTTGCATATAGCAATCGGGCGCATGCAACAGGGTGCCGGCATCAGCCATCGCGATTGTGGCAATAGCACCCGGCATATTTTTGGCGCAGAGTGTTGTGCCTTCCAACGGATCGACTGCAATGTCGACCTTGGGGCCGTTCTTGGTCCCGACTTTCTCACCAATGAACAGCATCGGGGCTTCATCGATTTCACCCTCGCCGATCACCACGGTGCCATCGATAGGCAGCTTGTTGAGCTCCCGACGCATGGCGTCGACTGCGGCTTGGTCGGAAGCTTTATCCTTGCCGTGCCCGCGTAGACGCGCCGAAGATACCGCCGCACGTTCGGTCACGCGGACGATCTCGAGGGTAAGAATTCGCTCCAGCAGCAACTCCGGCTGGACGGTAATGCTCGGCATTGGACGCTCCCCTCACAAACGCTCGGTCGCTTAGTTCTTTTCGATCCGGATAACCTGTGGGCGCCCCGAGATCACCCTATCGCGCCCCACTGCCGCAAGTGCCTTGCGTACGGCATCCTCGCTGGTTGCATAAGTAATGAGAATAACGGGGACGGAACCTACCTTCGCATCGCGCCCAAGGTGGGCGGGGTCTTGTCGCTGAACAATCGACTCCAGTGATATTTCCTGCTCGGCAAGGCGTTTTGCGATTGTGGCTGCTGTCCCGGGCTTATCGCGTGCGACGAGCCGGATATAATACCCGCCTTCATGACGCTGCATTGGTGCCTTGCGCACGCTTCTGAGCCGCGCCGTAGGCCGCCCGAACGGCGCAGTGCGCACTCCTCGCGCGATATCGCCAATGTCAGACAGGACCGCTGAAGCGGTCGCTGCGCCCCCGGCACCCGGCCCCACCAAAGTCAGCGGATTGATATCGGTGGCATCGATAGTTACTGCATTGGTGACGCCCATCACCTGTGCAATCGCGGAATCCTTGCGCACCATGGTCGGGTGCACGCGCTGCTCAATGCCCTGTGGCGTCTTCACCGCCACGCCCAAAAGCTTCACGCGATACCCGAGTTCGTCCGCCGCAAATAGATCCGCGGGCGTTATCGAGGAAATACCTTCCACGTAGATTGCTCGTTGATCAACTTTCGTACCGAAGGCAAGGCTTGCCAGGATGGCGAGTTTCTGCGCGGTGTCGTGACCCTCTATATCGAAGGTCGGATTGGCTTCGGCATAACCAAGCCTCTGTGCCTCCTTTAGGCATTCGGCGAACGGCATCTTATCCTGTTCCATCCGCGTGAGGATGTAATTACAGGTGCCATTGAGAATTCCGTAGATACGCTCGAATGAATTTCCGGCCATCCCCTCACGAAGGGTTTTTACGATTGGTATCGCGCCACCGACCGCCGCCTCGAAATTGAGTGCCACGTGGTTACGTTCGGCGATCGCGGCAAGCCTTATGCCGTGCTTGGCGAGGAGCGCTTTGTTAGCAGTGACCACCGATTTGCCTGAAGAAAGTGCCGCTTCGACCGCGCTATTCGCCGGCTCGCCAGACCCACCGATCAATTCGACGAACACATCGATGCCAGGCTCTCGCGCTAGCGCGGCGGGATCGCTGAACCATTTCATTTTTTTGAGGTCAACGCCGCAATTCTTAGCGCGTGAACGAGCACACACCGCAACGACTTCAATAGCGCGGCCGCAGCGCGCAGCCAACGCCTCCCGCTGGCGTGCCAATTGCGCCACCAGCGCGGCACCGACCGTGCCTAACCCGGCGACGCCCACTTTTAGCGATTGAGTGCGCATGATTTTATCCGAAAACCGGTTTCCATTTTTTCGGGATCATGCGCTCGGGCTGGAGCCATCACGCGTGCGCGTCCGTAGTTAGCGTCGCGTCGCGAGCGGTACGACATTGTGTAACTGCTCAGGCGCATGATCGAGAAAGCGCCGAACATTGCGAGCGGCTTGGCGGATGCGTTGCTCGTTTTCCACCAACGCTATTCGAACAAAGCCCTCACCATATTCACCAAAGCCGATGCCCGGCGATACCGCGATGTCGGCTTTCTCCACCAGTAACTTGGAAAATTCAACGCTCCCCAAGCTCTGGAAAGGCTCGGGGATCGGCGCCCAGGCAAACATCGAGGCGCTGGGCGCCGGCACACGCCAGCCCGCACGCCCGAAACTTTCCACTAGAACATCTCGCCGGCGTCTGTAGATTTCGCGCATGTCCTTGATGCAATCATCTGGTCCGTTCAGCGCGGCGGTCGCCGCCACTTGCACGGGCGTGAAAGCACCGTAATCGAGATAGGACTTCACCCGGCCCAGCGCCGCGATAATGCGTTCGTTGCCGACGGCAAAACCAATTCGCCATCCAGGCATCGAGAAAGTTTTCGACATCGACGTAAATTCGAGCGCGATATCGATTGCTCCGGGCACCTGCAACAGCGAGGGCGGCGGACTGTCATCGAAATAAACTTCCGCATAAGCGAGATCAGACAGCACCAGAATCTCATGCTTCTTCGCGAACGCAATCAGGTCCTTGTAAAAATCGAGCGTCGCTACATAAGCAGTTGGATTGGCGGGGTAGCAAACCACGACTGCGGTCGGCTTCGGGATTGAATGCACGATCGCTCGCTCGAGCGTGTGAAAGAAATTCGGTGTCGGCTCCGACGGCACTGAGCGGATAGCACCACCCGCCATCAAGAAGCCGAAGGCGTGGATCGGATAGCTCGGATTTGGAACGAGCACGACGTCGCCAGGCGCAGTGATCGCTTGCGCAACGTTGGCGAAGCCCTCCTTTGAACCGAGCGTCGTAACGATCTGCGTTTCGGGATTGAGCTTCACGCCGAAGCGGCGCTCGTAGTAGGCGGCCTGCGCGCGCCGCAAGCCGGGGATCCCGCGCGAAGCCGAATAACGGTCGGTGCGCGGCTTACCGAGGGTTTCTTTGAGCTTTTCGATCACGTGCGCGGGCGCCGGCAAATCCGGATTGCCCATGCCGAGATCGATGATATCCGCCCCCGCGTTGCGGGCTTTCGCCTTGGCCTTGTTCACCTCTTCGAAGACGTAAGGCGGCAAGCGGCGAATGCGGTAAAAGTCGTCCATAGGCTCAAACCCTAAAGGCCGGCTGCCCTGCCCAGCCTGCATAATCCTGGCTGGCTTTTATCACGGGTTCGGCTTGGCGCCAGCGGTCTGCCCGTTTTCGTCGTCTTTTGATGGCTTTTTAGCCGCCGGGGCGGGCTTCTTGGCCGGCGGCTTGACCTGTAGCGGGCGACCTTCCTGCTGGTCGCGCGCCCTAGCTAAGTCCTTTTCAAGCTTAACCTGTTCCTCCTCCGTCATCGGCGTCGACGGACGATCCGGTGGCATGTCGTGGACTGCCGGATAGTCATAAGGAGCCACTGGCCGCGCTGGCGCGCCCGCCGGCAAACCCAAATCGCCGGGAAGGCGGTCAATGAGCGGGCCGGGCGAGCAGCCGGCAAGCGCGACGGCGGCCCCAAAAACAGCCCAGAGTGATCGTTTGAACACGCGCACCATGCTCCGTAAGGCCGGGCCGGACGGCGAAACCGATGCAAACTCAATGAATTGTAACATAAGGCTGTTATCGGGCTAATATGGCCACAGAAAGGTCGGGCGCCGACGGCCCAAAGACAGAAGATCGGCGAAACCATGTGCTGAAACGCGGCTTGCGAGGGGGCGCGGTCCGGGCCACTTCTGTTGGCAGGATACAAGCGGGAAGCGGATGGATAAGCCAACCAAAGAGCCTGCCAAGGTCGGCAACGTCGATATTGAGGCGCTCTCGCACAATTTGGCGCGCCTGATCGAGGAAGGTGGCAAAGCACTTGCTGCCTATTTGAAGCCGCGCGAGGAAGGCAAAATTAAAGGTGATCTCGCCGACGATCTTACTGACGCGGTCAAATCAGTCGGTCGTGTCGCGGAATACTGGATGTCCGATCCTGCCCGCGCGCTTGAGGTGCAGGCCAGTCTCGGCCGTGCCTATCTCGATCTTTGGGCCAGCACCGTTAAGCGTATGGCTGGCGAGCACACGGCTCCGGTTGCTGCTCCTGACCCGAAGGACAAGCGTTTTGCCGATCCGGATTGGTCACAGAACCAGTTCTTCGATTTCCTGAAACAGGCCTATCTGCTCACCGCACAGTGGGGCGACCGACTGGTCAAGGACGCCAGCGGTGTCGATGATCATACCCGCAAGAAAGCCGAGTTTTACGTCAAGCAAATCGCCAATGCGATCTCACCATCGAACTTCGTACTCACGAACCCGGAACTGCTACGGGAAACGCTGTCCTCTAACGGCGCAAATCTCGTGCGCGGCATGCACATGCTGTCGGAGGATATTCAGGCCGGCCACGGCAACCTCAAGATTCGCCAATCCGACCCGTCAGTGTTCGACGTCGGCCGTAATCTCGCGCTCACACCCGGCAAAGTCGTTTTCCAGAATCAACTGATACAATTGATTCAGTACGAAGCAACAACGAAAGAGGTGTTGAAGATTCCGTTGCTAATCGTGCCGCCTTGGATCAACAAATTCTACATTCTCGATCTCACGCCGGAAAAATCGTTCATCAAATGGTGCGTCGACCAAGGCATTACTGTTTTCGTTGTTTCGTGGGTCAATCCTACAGCCAAGCTCGCCGCAAAAAGTTTTGAAGAATACATGCGGGAGGGCGTGATTGCTGCGCTCGACGCGGTGGAGGCCGCAACTGGCGAAAGACAGGTCAATTCGATTGGCTATTGCGTTGGCGGCACGTTGTTGTCGATCACCCTCGCCTACCTCGCGGCGAAAAAACAAGACCGCGTGAAGTCGGCGACGTTATTTGCGGCGCAGGTCGACTTTAAATACGCCGGTGACCTGATGGTGTTTGTCGACGAGGAACGCGTCAAACAGCTCGAGTCGCACATGAAAGAGCAAGGCTATCTCGAGGCCTCGCGCATGGCGAATACGTTCAACATGCTGCGCTCAAACGATTTGATCTGGCCCTACATTGTCAACAACTACATGCGAGGCAAGACACCGCTGCCGTTCGATATCCTGTATTGGAATTCCGATGCCACGCGCATGCCAGCAGCCAATCACTCGTTTTATTTGCGCAATTGCTATCTCGACAACAAATTGACCCAGGGCGAAATGACAATCGCGGGGACTACGCTTGACCTGCATAAGGTGACGGTCCCGGTCTATAATCTCGCAACAAGAGAAGACCATATCGCACCTGCCAAATCGGTCCTCACAGGCTCGCAATTTTTTGGCGGCCCGGTGAAATATGTGCTTGCCGGCTCGGGCCACATCGCCGGCGTGATCAATCCGCCGAACAAACCGAAGTACCAATACTGGACGGGAGACAAACCGAGCGGATCGAGCGTCGAAACATGGATGAAGAATGCAACTGAGCACGCTGGCTCGTGGTGGCCCGATTGGGTCGAATGGCTCAGGGGGCAAGGAGCCGAAATGGTACCTGCGCGCAAAATCGGCGCTGGCAAATTAAAGGCGATCGAGGACGCGCCAGGCTCGTACGTTAAAGTGAAAAGCTGGGCCTGACCTCGCGTTCCGCGGCCAACTTCACCGGCTCCCTCAAATACTGCACACCATTGACGTCGGCAGGTGGAAAATGGCCGGTACGAATATTGACCTGGATCGCGGGCAACAGGCGCAGCAGGTTGCCGGGTGTGCCAACGCACGTCGCGGCCAGGCGCCTTGTGTGACAATAAACGGCGGGCGCGACAATGGCCACCGCATCGCTTATGCTTAGCGCCTTGTGCAGCATCAAGAGACGGGGAGCGCGATGTCCAAGGAACTGTTGTGGCTGACGCTGACGGTCATCCTGACGGGCCTGATGTGGGTGCCTTACATTCTCGATCGCATCATGGTGCGCGGGATGATGGGGGCAATGGCCAACCCGTCACGCAATGACAAGCCGCAGTCAGCGTGGGCCCAGCGGCTCTATTTCGCTCACACCAACGCGGTCGAAAACCTGATTATTTTTGCCACCCTGGTGCTGATCCTCGACGCACAAGGCCATTCGACCGAACGTACCGTAATCGCGTGCGCGGTCTATTTCTGGGCGCGGCTGGCACATGTCATCGTTTATACGATGGGCGTGCCGGTTCTGCGCACTCTGGCATTCGCTGTCGGCTTTGTCGCGCAGGCGACACTCGTTCTTGCGGTGTTCGGAAGACTTTAAATCGCTGGTGCTGAACGCTCAGCAATGCCCTTCAAATCAACTCCGCGCGGCAATAGACCGAACGCGGAGCCAGTCTCGCCATCCAGCCGCGAGATGTAAAAGGCGTCGGCGACCATCGACGGCGCGTACTCGACCAACAGAGCGGCCTGGAGTGCAAGCACCAAATCTCGCACAAGCACACGCGCCTGAGACTCATCAGCGCGATCACGCGCGACAAGCCGCTTTCGCAGTCGATCGGTAAAGCGACTAAGCCGCGTATCTTTGCCGTCGCCGAGCTCGCCCAGAAGCATCTCGGCAGCATTCGGCGTGCGTTCTATCGCACGCAATACATCGAGGCACATGATATTGCCAGAGCCTTCCCAGATCGAATTTACCGGCGCCTCGCGATAGAGACGTGGCATGATGCATTCCTCGATGTAGCCAGATCCGCCAAGCACCTCCATCGCCTCGTACGTCACGAACGGTGTTCGTTTGCAGATCCAGAATTTTGCCGCCGGCGTCACGACACGACGGAGCACCTGTGCGGCTTCGTTGTCCTCATCGTAAGCACGCGCGAGCCGCATCGCGAGCACGATCGCAGCTTCCGATTCTAACGCCAGATCGGCGAGCACGTTTGTCATCAGCGGCTGGTCGATCAACTTCTTCTGGAATGCAGTGCGATGGCGAGCGTGATGAATCGCTTGTGCCACTGCTTGTCGCATCAATGCCGACGAGCCAATGCAGCAATCGAGCCGAGTGTAATTGCCCATCTCGATAATGGTCGGAATGCCGCGCCCCTCCTCGCCAATGAGTTGCGCATAGGCTCCGTGGAATTCCACCTCACTCGATGCATTCGAGCGATTGCCGAGCTTGTCCTTCAGTCGCAGGATTTGCATGGCGTTACGCTCGCCCTCCGGCGTCCAGCGCGGCATCAAAAAGCAACTCAAGCCTTTTGGCGATTGCGCAAGAACCAGAAACGCGTCGCACATCGGCGCCGACATGAACCATTTGTGGCCAAATAAGCGAAAGGCTCCATCGCCGGAGGGCTCAGCCCTTGTCGTATTCATGCGCAGGTCTGAGCCGCCCTGGTTTTCGGTCATGCCCATGCCGATGAGTGTCGCGGTTTTCAGGCGCGGCGGGCAAAATCGGCGGTCATATTCCCGCGAGAAAATCCGTGGCAACCACTCCGCAGCAATTGCCGGTGTGTGACGCAAAGAGGGCACAGAGCCGTACGTCATCGCGACCGGGCAATAGACCCCGCTTTCGATCTGTCCCAGCATGTAGGTGCCCGCAGCGCGCGCCACATGTGCGCCTGGTTTCGGCTCCGCCCACGGGCTCGAATGCAGACCCGCTTTGAGCGCTATGCCGAGCAGTTCGTGCCACGCGGGGTGAAACTCGACCTCGTCGAGGCGATGACCGTAACGGTCGAGCGTGCGCAATTGCGGCGGAAATTTATTGGCGTCGAAGCCAAGTTGGACGGTTTCAGGTTTGCCGAATGTTGCGCCAAGCGCGCTGAGTTCGCCTTGCGCCCAGCCGGCGCCTTCGCGTTTCACCGTCTCACGCAAAACGACGTCGCTCGCGAACAGATTGTAGGGCTCGAGCGGCGGGGGCTGGTTCTGGACCTCAAACATGGTCGTGGCCTCCGGCAAGGACGTTGCCATTGTACCAGTCGAATTAGGGGAACAGCGCGACCTGTTCCAGGCCCATCGTCTCCGGCCACCCCATTACCAAATTCATGTTTTGGATTGCCTGACCCGAAGCGCCCTTGACCAGGTTGTCGAGCGCCGAGACCAGGATGGCGCGCCCGGGAATCCTATCCTTGGCGACGCCAATAAAGGTCATGTTGGACCCCCGCACATGGCGGGTCTGCGGCGTTTCGCCAAAAGGCAAAACATGCACGAATGGTTCCCTCATGTACGCCTTTAAAAGTATCGCATGAAGGTCTTCCGGCGTCCGACCTCGCCTACCTCGCGCGTAAATCGTCGAGAGGATGCCCCGGTTCATTGGCACCAGATGTGGGGTGAAAGTGACAACCACCTCTCGCCCAGCCGCGAGCGAGAACTCCTGGTCCAGTTCGGCCATGTGCCGATGATGCCCCACGCCATAGGCATTGAAGCCTTCTGACACCTCTGAAAACAGCATGGCCTCTTTCGCCGTGCGCCCTGCTCCCGTCATTCCCGATTTGGCGTCAACGACAATCTCATCCAGTTCGATCGCCTTGTTCTTGATCAAAGGAATGAGCGGAAGCTGCGCGCACGTAGTGTAGCAGCCCGGGTTGGCGACCAGCCTCGCGTTGCGGATCTCGCGCCGATGAATTTCGGTGAGGCCATAGACCGCCTCCTTCTGCAGCTCGGGCGCATGGTGCTCGTGGCCGTACCACTTCGCGTAAGCAGCGGTGTCTGCCAAACGAAAGTCGGCTGAGAGATCGACGACCTTGGTTGCCGGCGATTTCGCCAGGAGCTCTTTCAGCACCTTCTGCGTGGTCGCATGCGGCAAGGCGCAGAACGCGACATCAAGAGCCGCGCTGCTCCAATCAATTCCATCGACCGCGACAAGTTGCGGCAATGCGAACGGCGAAAACTGCGGAAACACGTCACGCATCGCCTTGCCCGCGCTGCGTTCCGCGGTCAACAGCACGATGTCCGCGCGCGGATGGCGCAGCAGCAAGCGCACAAGCTCGCCCCCGGTGTAACCCGAGGCACCCAATACGCCGATCTTCGCTTTCGTGGCCATGAATTGATCCTTATCCAGAAGTCTTAAAGAACTACCGGAAGAAGGCCAACAGCGCGGTTTTTACTGGGGACATGTGCCGCGGCCTGAAATCCGGCGGCACGGGTGACGACAAAGCTACGCCCGTGCCTCGGTGGCACGGCGGCGGCGGAGCCCTTTTGCTGCAACGAGCGTCGTCATGGCCGGGCATATAAGCCGCACGCCCTGCTCCGTCAACATGATGCCAGCAACCGCTCCGGCACAATCATCGCGCGCGCGCCTTCCACTAGGGCGGCGGGCCAGGAACGGCCAAGCCGCTCACTCCAAGACAACAAAGGAATGACCAAACGATGGACTTCACCATCATCGTATCGCCGCGACGTGCCCGAGACAAAAGCGCCGCTCCTAGCGCTTCGACGCAACAGATATGGCCCCACACCCAATCTCAAAAACGGGGACAAAGCCCGCAGCTTGCTGCTCGGCCAAGTGCTCATGTTTTCGCGGGCGCACCGCGCCCATTGTCTCTAGTAGGCGACGGGAGAAATCCACTTTGCTATGGTTTCTCTCATTGCCCTGGGCTATTTCGATTAGGGCGGGAAGCAACAGAAACCCAACGCGGGAGGAATACATGGGTCGTTTGTCGTTAATTGGGATAGCAACAATAGCTGTTCTACTCTTTGGAACCGCCGTCCAGGCGCAGCAACAACAGCCATCGACACCACCGCCGCCACCCAGCTATGGTGCACCAATTACGCTAGAACAGGCAAAAGACGCGATTGCCGCCGCCACGGCCGAAAGTAAGAAGAACGGCTGGAATCATGTTTTCGCAGTCGTTGACGGTGGTGGTAATCTTATCGCCTTTGAAAAATCCGACCTCGCTGGCAATGCCTCTATCAACATAGCTGAGGCCAAAGCGAGATCCTCAGCGACGTTTCGGGTGCCCACCAAAGTTTATCAAGATCGCCTCGCAGCAGGAGAAACTTTCATATTGGGCTTGCCTGGAATGGTACCGGCGGCTGGCGGAGTGCCAATCGTTTTCAATGGCAAAATTATTGGCGCTATCGGCGTAAGCGGCGCGGCGCCGTTACAGGACCATCAATCTGGAGTAGCCGGTGCCGCCGCTGTAAAGTGACAAGCAAGGCGAAACTCTATTTCACCGCACATGAAAAGAGGCCGCCTATTGAGGCGACCTCGGTTCGCAAAACACTACGGCGCTGGTGCTGCTACTGCCCAAAGCTGATCATGTCGGTGCGCGTGAGCGTTATCTTCGAAGATACGACCGGCGCGCTGGTCAGAATGTAAGCCACCGCTTGTTCGTCAAAGACGATCTGCCCATTCCCGGACATTCCATCCACAGGCACCACAACATTAAACCCTCGCAGCGAGGCGGCACTCGAAGTGTAAAGTATCGCGCCATGAGTAGCGGTCCCGACGGCTATTACAGTCGTAATGCCTTTATCCTTAAGTATCTTTTCAAGACCAGTGTCTTTGTCTCGTAGTATGAATTTATCGACAAAAGACACGATCACAGGCTCGTCGCCCTTGGGGGCAACAGCAGGAAGCGTGTCGCCGATTACCGGAACAGGGATGTTGGGGCCAAGGCCAGGGATCATTGTGTAGATAACCGTCACACCCTTTTCTCGTGCGGCAGAAAGAAGCTTTTGAATTTTCGGCAGGGAAGCAACACAGCGCGGTCGATTTTGTTCGTTACAAAGTTGCTTGATAAGATCCATTACCAACAGTGCGGTAGTTTTAGGATCTAAAGTAACGGGCTTCAGTGCAGGCGCTGGCGGGACCTTGATGCTGGCCCAGTCGTCAATCACTGTTTGCGCCGTCCCTGACGATGCGCCAAAAACGGCAAGACCAACCATAAGAGACGCTAACCGCAATGCCCGAGTGATCTGGTTCATTCATTCCTCCCAGTTTTGTTAAGTAGCCAATTCGATTTGTCGCAGCTTAATAGACCTAAGCGTACGCCTGATAAGCCGCAAAGCTCCCAAATAAAAACAAGCGGGATTGTACCTTGAATTGATAGCAGTGCCAGAAGAACGTTTTAACTCAAGACCTTATTCCATGTAAGCCGCGCCTGTGTGCTGCGTGGTCGTCCCCCTCTTTCATTTTAGACGTGCCGACGGTGCGCCCCAACCGTAGGTTTAAAAAAGGCCCTAAAGTCGCCTGCGAGTGCTTATTGCGTTGTGCCCAACGAGCAAGGTTTTATGGTCGCCGTGCCCGATCTGGTCAAAGGTGAGATCCGCCTCATCCAGCTCAGCAGGTTTTAGATAAAACAGCTGAGTGATATCGAATATCCGCCGGGGAAAGTATCCCGGCGGATTTTTTCTGACCGCTACCAAATCCACTTCACCGCTTTCGATATGGCGTCGCCAATCGTCAGCAGCACTGCCGCCCATACGAAAGCAGAGCTGAAATTGGCGATCTGAAAACGCCAGAACGGCATCTCGAAAATGCCTGCGATGAGCGGGACGGACGCACGTAACGGCCCGAAGAAGCGACCAATGAAAATGCCGGGAATCCCCCACTTCCTCATGAAGATTTCGCCGCGCGGAATGAGATCGGGATGGCGCGACAATGGCCACACCTTCGCGACGGTGTATTCAAGCTTGAGCCCGATCCAATAGGATATCCAGTCGCCAAAAGCGGCGCCGAGCGAGCCTGCGATCCAGACGGGCCAGAAGTTAATACCGCTCGGGCCGATCAAGGCGCCAATCGCCACCAGCGCACCCCACGCCGGAATCAACAGTGAGATGAAAGCAAGCGATTCACCAAAGGCGAGCGCAAAAACGACAGGCGCCGCCCAACCCTCATTGGTGCGGACAAAATCGACTGTCTGTTGGACGATTGTTTGAATTTCCATCGGGTTGGGCCGGGCAATTCGTTGTGTCTAGCCCGGGAGCGCCCGCCACGCCAGTAGACTAGGCTGGCAACTCAGGCTCGTCCTCTGGAAAGAGGTGGCCAACCACGACCAGTGCCATAATCAACAGCGGTACCGCGAGGAATGCACCAACGGGACCCCACAACCAAGTCCAAAACACCAGCGAGAGAAACACCGTGAGCGGATTGAGCGTAAGTCTGCGCCCCATGACGCCAGGTGTAATAAAATGCCCTTCGAGTGTCGCAAACACCAGAAACAGCAATGGTGCCACCAATGCTTGCGTGACTGTGGGAAACGTGACCAGTCCGACCATGAACATAGCGATTTCCATGATCAGTGCCCCGATGTAGGGAATGAAGTTGAGAATAAATCCGAGCACCGCCCATGCGGCCGGATCCGGTAGGCCGGCCACCCAGGCGGCTATCCCACCACAAACTCCAACACCGATGTTGATGAGCGCGACGATACTCAGATAGCCCGTCAAATTGTGTTCTATGTCGTTCATGATCTTGAGCATGCGCAGCCGCGCGTCGCGTTCATCGAAAAACGCCACCAGGACGCGACGCAAACGCGCGCGGCCGAGCAGCATGAAGAACAGCGTGCCAAAGAAAATGAGCGTCTGGCCGATGGCTGGCGTTACGATCGAGACGGCTGGTTGCACGAACGTCATGATGTCAACGCCGAGCCCGCCTTTACTATCGGAAGGAAGCAGCTTGTCGCGTAATTCCTGCAATGCCGCCAATGGCTGATCGAGAACGTGCAATTTTTCCTGGATGTTGCGGCCGATGTCTGGCGCCTTGCCGATCCAATTCACCGCGGGCGCCGACAGCAGCGCAATAGCGCCGTAGCAGACGCCGATCACAAGCATCCACAGTACAATTGCCGATACGAGCGAAGGCACGCGATAGCGTTCAGCCCGTGCGGACAGCGGCCCCAGCATCATCGTCACCACGAATGCGGACGCGATCGGCAACAGGACCGACCGTGCAAGGCTCAACGCAATGATAAAAAGAATCACAAACATGCCAATGGTCGCGGATTGCGCGGCGGTGCGCCAAAGGCTCGCAACTTCGGTTACCGGCTTAGGATCGCTGACCGTCAGCGCAAAGCGTGCCGCCCGCGCCCTATCCATTTCGACGCGCCGCTGACCGGCCTTGGTGCTCGCTAGTTCCATGGCCTTGATAACGGGCGACACCCCGTTTAGTTGCTGCCTATTCCGTCCACAGGGCGTTATGTGCGTCTGGAAACGGGCCAAACCCGTCTTTAAACCTTCTCTTAAGCGGTGCGGCGCAGGTTGAATCGATCAGTTCAGCGTCAGCCGTGGCATAGTGGCTGGCAAGCGAATCGCCGCGACCCTATCTGAAGGCTTCAATGGCCAAGACAGCGACCAAGAAAAAACCAGCAAAACAGCCTGACTTGTTCGACGTGGCTCGTTCCGCGAAATCGGCGGCACGCAAGGCGCCCAAGACGTCCGCGCGCCCCAAGAGTAACGCACGCACAAAGCCTGCCGCACGCGGATCGAGCGCGGAGTCCGGCTATACCGCCAAACACATCGAGGTGCTCGAAGGGCTCGAGCCGGTCCGCCGCCGACCTGGCATGTACATCGGTGGCACTGACGAAAAGGCCCTGCATCATTTATTTGCGGAAGTCATCGACAACGCCATGGATGAGGCCTTGGCTGGCCACGCCGACTGGATCGAAGTCGAGATGGAAGCGAACGGCTTCATCAGCGTAACTGATAACGGCCGCGGTATTCCGGTTGATCCCCATCCGAAATTCAAGAGCAAATCCGCGCTTGAAGTCATTATGTGCACGCTCCACGCCGGCGGAAAATTCGACTCGAAGGTCTACGAGACATCGGGTGGTCTGCACGGGGTAGGCGTCTCGGTCGCCAACGCGCTATCCGAGCGCATGGAGGTCGAAGTCGCGCGTGAGCAGCAGCTCTATCGGATGGCGTTCGAACGCGGCAAGCCGAAAGGAAAGCTGGTAAAGGCTGGCCGCGCACCCAATCGACGCGGCACGCGTGTGCGCTTCAGGCCCGACCCGGAGATTTTCGGACCCAAGACCGCATTCAAGCCTGAGCGCATTTTCAAGATGACGCGCTCGAAGGCCTACCTGTTCGGCGGCGTCGAGATTCGCTGGCATTGCGACAAGGCGCTGCTGAAGGGAGTTGAGGATGTTCCTGAAAAGGCCACGTTCCATTTCGCGGAAGGCCTGAAGGACTATCTCGCTTCCAATTTGACCGGCGCGACGCTGGTACATCCGGACATCTTCACCGGCTCAACCGGCAAAACTGGCCGTCACGGTGCGGTGGAGTGGGCAGTGGCGTGGACTGCCGACACCGATGGTTTCCTCAATTCCTATTGCAACACAATTCCCACTCCAGATGGTGGAACGCATGAATCGGGGTTGCGTTCGGCACTATTGCGCGGCTTGAAGGATCACGCCGCGCGGGTCGGTCAGGAAAAGCGCGCAACGCCCGTTACCAGCGATGATGTCATGACCGGCGCCGGCTGCATGCTGTCTGTATTTGTCCGCGAACCTGAATTCCAAGGCCAGACCAAAGACCGTCTCGCGACCGCTGAAGCGCAACGTATCGTCGAACAAGCTATCAAGGATCCCTTCGACCACTGGCTTGCCGGCAATCCGATGCAGGCCAATAAGCTGCTCGATTTTGTTATCGATCGTGCGGAAGAGCGCCTCCGCCGCCGGCAGGAAAAGGACATTGCGCGCAAGAGCGCCGTGCGCAAACTGCGTCTCCCGGGCAAGCTCGCCGATTGCACATCATCAGCATCGGAAGGCTCAGAGATTTTTATCGTCGAAGGTGATAGTGCGGGCGGCTCTGCAAAGCAGGCGCGCGACCGTCGAACTCAAGCCGTGCTGCCGCTGCGCGGCAAGATTTTGAACGTCGCTTCTGCCGGTAAAGACAAGCTGGCGCAGAACGCTCAACTTGCCGATCTGATTCAGGCGTTAGGCTGCGGCACGAGCACGCACTACCACGAGAAAGATCTGCGTTACGAGAAGGTCATCATCATGACCGACGCCGACGTAGACGGCGCGCATATCGCTTCTCTGCTCATCACCTTTTTTTACCGGCAGATGCCGAAGATGATTGAGGGCGGCAGGCTCTACCTTGCGGTCCCCCCGCTCTTTCGGCTTTCTCACGGCGGCAAGATCGTTTATGCGCGCGATGACAAGCACAAGGAAGTGCTGCTCAAGAAGGAATTTCATGCCAACGCCAAGGTGGAAGTTTCCCGGTTCAAGGGCTTGGGTGAAATGATGGCGACACAGCTGAAAGAAACCACCATGGATCCAAGCAAGCGCACCCTGCTCCGTGTTGTCCTGGCAGAAAAAGAGATGAAGTCGACCGCACGCAGCGTGGAGCGTCTGATGGGAACCAAGGCCGAGGCGCGTTTCGAGTTCATCCAGGAAAAGGCAGAGTTTGCTAGTGCGGACTTGCTCGACGTCTGATTTCGGGAAGTAGAAAAGCCCGCCGCTGGCCGGCGAGGCATTTGTTTGCACTCGGCCGTCGAGTAGCATGAAAAGCGCAGGAAAAGCCGCAGCGTATCAATGGCTCACGCCACTCTCTTCACACTTCCGAAGCAGGGGCATTTTGCTGCCGCGCGCAAGTGCAATGCCATCCTTGACGCGCACTGCACCACCGTCGGTCTGATTGAAGATTGTGCGCCGCGTATTGTCGCGCACTGCGAAAACAAGTTTTTGCCGTTCTTCGACTTCGGTGCCCGGTTGGAAAATCACATCGACTGACAGATTGTTAGCGGAAATCTTTTCAGCCGACAGTATACTGTAGCGATTGACCGCAAAATCAGGGCCGAGGTTATGATCTTCCAGCACCAGACCCGCACTCGGCGTGATGATGCTGACGCGAGGATTAGTGGGTGTTGCCGGTTGACTGCAATCAGCAGCCCAGGTTCCGAATAAGCCAAATTGCTGGAACAATTCATCGACCGAAGCGCCACTTGCGCCGCCGGGCACGGCGAAAGACGCCACCAGCACAAAGACCGCCATTAAGCGCATTAAACGCCGCTCCCACTTCAACCAACAATAGCAGCGGTTTGCGCGACGGCAATTGATTTACACCGAAGCGTAGGACTCGAGCAGCGGATGGTAAAATGGCGCTCACTACTTGAACGTCAAATTGGCGGCCTTCACGACTTCTGCAAAACTGGTGATATCGGCATCGATGCGCTTTCTAAACGCCTCGCCGGTCGGCCCGCCCGGTTTCACGGCCATCCTCGAGAGTCCTTCCCGCACGACCGGGTCGGCGATTGCCTTGCCAAGTTCCGCGGTGAGCTTATCGACGATCGGCGCCGGCGTGCCCGCCGGCACAAAAAACCCACTCCATAAATGGGTGTCGACTTCGGGAAATCCGGCTTCGGCCATGCTGGGGACATCAGGTAATTCGGGCGAACGTTCGGACCCTGTCACCGCCAGCGCGCGGATCTTACCACCTTTGACGAGCGGAATGACTGGCGGCCCGTCGGAGATCGTGAAGAGGCATTGCCCAGCCATGACGCTCAGACTGGATTCGTTGCTGCTTTTGTAAGGGATCGCGACCCCAGGCATCCCGGTCTTCAACTTCAACAGCTCGCTCGCAATTGTAAATGCGGGTGACGATGTGCCGTAATTTGACTTATCGGGATTTGCTTTCGCCCAAGCGATAAGTTCCTTGACGGTCTTGGCCGGATGGTCTTCTGGAACGACCATTACCAGAGGAAACGACGCAATCATGTTGAGTGGGATGAAACTCTTGCTCGCGTGATAGCTCAGATCCGGAAAGATCGCAGTAGCGATCGACATCTGGCCGGTAGCGCCGACCAACACCGTGTAACCATCGGCCGGTTGCCGCGCAACGAATTCGGCAGCGATGCGTCCACCAGCGCCAACGCGATTGTCGATCACCGAGGTCGCGCCGGTATTTTCCTGGAATTTCTGAACCACCAGACGGGCGAACAAATCGTTTCCACCGCCGGCGGCAAAACCGACGACGAAATGGATTGGGCGATTCGGATAGTCCGCTTGCGCATGCGCGCTTCCACCAAACGCCACAAGCGCCATCAAGACCGCACAAATTATGCCGCTACATGTCTTCGTCATTCATTCCCCCGTTTGCGCACCGTCCCTACCCGGCCACGCTTGGTAAAAGCGTACACTGTGTACTGCCATTGGAAAACGCCTTTGTCATGGTGTGCTATTGTTTTGTCGTCATCGGCCCAGCGAACTTGGACATGAGCGCAAAACGCGCAATTCCCCGGCGAAACCGAAGCGGGAGCGCCGAATTTTTTGGCCACCCACGGGGCCTCGCCTACCTATTTGCGACCGAAATGTGGGAGCGGTTCTCCTACTACGGGATGCGAGCACTGCTCGTCCTCTACATGCTCAAGCATTTACTCGCGCCACAGCAGGCCAACGGCGTCATCGGCCTCGCATCGTTCAAAAGCGCACTCGAGTACGTATTCGGACCCCTGGCGCCGCAACCGCTCGCATCGCAGATCTACGGCTTCTATACAGGGCTAGTTTATTTAACCCCGGTCTTGGGCGGATTGCTCGCCGATCGCGTGCTCGGCCAACGCCGCACGGTCATCGCGGGTGCTGCATTAATGGCCGTCGGCCACTTCATGATGGCCTTCGAACAGCTCTTTTTGTTTGCGCTTGGAATTCTTATTCTCGGAAATGGAGCCTTCAAGCCAAACATCTCAACGCAAGTCGGCGCGCTCTATGCACCGAGTGACCGCCGCCGTGATCGCGCCTTCTCAATCTTTTATGTGGGCATCAATCTCGGCGCATTCCTCGCCCCGCTCATTTGCGGAACGCTGGGCGAAGAACTCGGTTGGCACTATGGATTTACAGCCGCTGGGGTTGGCATGACGCTTGCCCTCATTATTTATCTCGCTGCGACCCCCCATTTGCCGAAAGACGCCTTCGAAAAGCGGACGTCGCCACGCACGCTCGATCGCGCTGAATGGAAATCAATCGCCGCACTGTTGCTGCTGTTTGCACCCGTCAGTCTCTTTTGGGCGACTTACGAGCAGCAAGGCAACACGATCACGCTTTGGGCGGATCAATTTACGGATCGTCGTTTCTTAGGGGGTGAAATTCCCGTTACCTGGTTTCAGGCATTCAATCCATTTATGATTTTCGCATTTACGCCATTTATCGTCGCGCTGTGGCGCTCGCAAGGACGACGAGAACCTTCAACGACGATGAAGCTTGCAATTGGCTGCCTCTTCAACGGGTTTGCCTATCTCATTATGGTCGCCGCCGCATGGAGCGCCGGCGGGGACAAGGCAAGTTGGTTGTGGCTGTTCGCGTTTTTCGTCGTGATCACAATCGGCGAACTTTATCTTTCGCCGACCAGCTTGTCGTTAGTAACGAAAATTGCGCCAGCTCCACTACTATCGATGATGATGGGTATGTGGCTTGCCACAAGTTTTGTAGGGAACTTTCTCGCCGGCTACTTGGGCACCTTTTGGTCAAGCATGAGCCAGATCGAATTCTTCCTGATGCTTGCGCTTATTTCGGGTGTAGCGAGCGCTTCTATTGCACTGCTGAGTATTCCCTTGCGGTCCGTCCTACGCCACTAATCCAGCGGCAACCCGACATATTGCTCGGCAAGCGATGTAGCTGCGGCTTTCGAACTTGTGAGATAATCCAGGTCAGATAGCTGCCGGCGTCGATCGAAGGCCAATTCATGCGGAAATCGATGCATGATTTGTGTCATCCACCAGGAGAAGCGCTGCGCATACCAAACGCGCCGCAGGCAAGCCGCCGAATAATTCTCCAGCCGATCGCTCACATTTTCCTTGTAAAAAGAATCCAACGCGCGCGAAAGCACCACCACATCGGCAAAAGCGAGATTCATGCCTTTCGCACCGGTCGGCGGTACGATATGCGCGCTGTCGCCGGCAAGAAATAGCCGCCCATAATGCATCGGCTCCACGACAAAACTGCGCATTGGCGTGACGCTCTTTTGCAGTACCTTGCCTTCTTCGAGCTTGCGCGCGCCCCCAAGCCGCTTGTGCAACTCATCCCAGATGCGACGGTCGGGCCAGCTTTCGATATCCTCCTCGTGCTCGCATTGGAGATAGAGCCGGGCGAGGGTTGGCGAGCGCATCGTGTACAAAGCAAAGCCGCGATCGGTGTATGAATACACAAGCTCATGGTCCGGCGGTGGACTCTCTGACAGGATGCCAAGCCAGCCGAACGGATAGTCCCGCTCGAATACGCTGAGGACGCCGTCGGGAATGCTTGGTCGACAAATTCCATGAAAACCGTCGCAACCGGCGATGAAGTCGCATTCGATCTGCTGTGCGCGGCCTTCATGCGTAAAACGAACTTTCGGCTGTTTGCTGGTCAAATCGTGAATGCCGACTTCGCCAACTTCGAACAATAGCGGCCCTCCGTCCGCAAGGCGGCGCTCCACCAAATCTTTCACCACCTCCTGCTGTCCATAGATGGTGACGCGTTTATTCACCAGCGCCTTGAAATCGATGCGATGCAAATCGCCATTGATGCCAATATTGATGCCCCAATGTGGCATGCCATCGTGTTGCAGTCGCGCGCCGACGCCAACTTCGATCAGCAGATCGGCGGCCCAATGCTCGATCAGCCCGGCGCGGATACGATTTTCAATGTAGTTGCGACTACGGTTTTCAATGATGATTGATTCAATGCCCTGCAGGTGCAGTAACCTCGCCAACATAAGACCAGCGGGTCCCGCTCCGATAATTCCGACCTGCGTTCGCATGACCTGATTCCCGTCGAATAGAACTGATGTCCCCTATAGGCGCGGACCATCGCGGACGCAAAGGGGCGAAGCCCGGAAAGCGTTGGACAATTATCTCGAGTCCCGTGTCTCTCGGAGATCAACCTGGCCAGCCGTAACGGGGGACCTTAGTGCGATAGTTTCTGTAGGCGTATCCAAACTTCGCTTCGAGGTACCGTTCTTCGCGCCGGACCACACCGAAATGCAGAATGATCGCGAATACGACGGTCATCACCAGCATCCAATCGGAAGCGAGCGCGATAGCCAATCCAGACAGAAAAAGGGTCCCGCCTACATACATTGGGTTACGCACCCGTGCGAAGATTCCACTCGTAACCAACGTAGTCGATGCTTTCCAAGGCTCGACACGAGTGCCCGCTGATTGGAAGGCGAGGTTAGCGGGAATGACTAGCGCCAGACCCGTGCCGATGAGCGCCGCACCGATCACGACACGGCTGGCCATCGATAAAAGCAGGC
Organism: uncultured Alphaproteobacteria bacterium; assembly: GCA_963743405.1. Taxonomy (GTDB): domain Bacteria; phylum Pseudomonadota; class Alphaproteobacteria; order Rhizobiales; family Xanthobacteraceae; genus Pseudolabrys. Next base: position 305,961 of record CAVUPX010000013.1, read on the forward strand.
TCAGCACATAAGCCGGCAGCAACCAATCGAGGATAAGGCCGAGAACGATTACGGCCACAGCCAAAAGTGGCGGCGGGGCAAGTACGCCAGCATTGTCGCCGATGTCATTCATGTTCATTCACTCCAACACGCAGGGTCGCCGTGTTCCCTTACCCGCTTAGCCATTCCGCCAGCGCCGCATTCACCGCTTCGGGTTTCTCGATGGTCGACAAATGCCCACAGTCGGGCACTACGACAAGCCGTGCGCCAGAAACTCCAGTGCAAATTTCTTTTGCAAGCTCCGGCGGAGTGAGTTCATCTCCCTCGCCCACCACCACGAGTGTCGGGCAGCGAATGCTCGCGAGCAGCGGCCGCGAATCCGGCCGCGATGTGATCGCCTGTTGCTGGCGTACAAAGGCCTCCACGCCCGTATCGGCGGCCATCTCCCGCACCACACGTTTAAGCGCCTCGTCATTGTGGCGATTGCGGTGAAGGAAGCGCGGCGTAAGTGTTTCGACCACCTCACCGAGTTTTCCCGCTCGCGCCAAGCCGATGAATTTTTCGCGCGCAGCCGACTGTTCGGCGGTATCCGGCCTCGCCGAGGTGTCAAGAAATGCAAGTTTGACGACGCGCTCTGGCGCAAGCCGTAGGATTGCAAAAGCGACATAACCGCCCATCGACAGCCCGGCGAGCGCGAAACGTGGCGGTGCATCTGCAAGAATGCGCGCCGCAATCGCAGTCATTTCGTTATCACGTCGGTGATCGGCGACCGTAACCGAGCCAAAAGGCCACAGACCTGCAATTTGAGGAGCAAAAAGCCGCGCGCTGCACAGCAATCCGGGTATCAATACGAGTGGTAAAGTAGCTGCCATTTTGCACTCCGGAAGGCCAAAAGATTAAGAATTAATATGACTTATAGGCGGCGCTAGCATTGACTTTAGCCCTTTGCGCCCTATGTTTCCGTTCAACCGATCTGACATGAAGATTCGGCCGTCCCCCGCGCAAAGCAATCGGTTTTTTTAGTCCGGCGCGGCCTGGGCGGCTTCTGAGGTTATATGGCTTTTTCCCATCTCGGCTTATCCGCTAAAGTTCTCGCCGCTATCGAGGCGGCAGGCTACAAGACCCCCACTCCCATCCAAGACCAGGCAATTCCTCACGTCCTCGCACGGCGCGATGTGCTTGGTATCGCGCAAACGGGCACCGGAAAGACCGCTGCATTCGTTTTGCCAATGCTCACAATGCTGGAGCAAGGACGCGCGCGAGCGCGCATGCCGCGCACGCTCATCCTCGAGCCGACGCGCGAACTTGCGGCTCAGGTTGCCGATCATTTTGAAAAGTACGGGAAGAACCACAAGCTCAACGTTGCACTGATCATTGGCGGCGTATCGTTCGACAATCAGGACGCCAAACTGGTGCGCGGCGTCGACGTCCTGATCGCGACACCCGGCCGCCTGCTCGATCATTCCGAACGCGGACGTCTGCTACTCTCGGGCGTCGAACTGCTGGTCATCGATGAGGCTGACCGCATGCTCGACATGGGCTTCATCCCCGACATCGAGCGCATCGGCAAACTGGTGCCATTTACCCGCCAGACGTTGTTCTTCACCGCGACCATGCCACCTGAAATCCAGCGCATCGCTGACAAATTCCTGCACAATCCGGTACGCGTTGAAGTTTCCAAACCCGCCACTGCGGCCGTTACGATCACACAGCTGCTCGTCGCTACCGGCCGCGAACCGCACGACAAGCGCGAGACCCTGCGCAACCTGATCCGTTCTGCCGATAGTTTCAAGAACGCCATCGTTTTCTGCAATCGCAAGCGCGAAGTTGCGCAGCTGCACCGCTCGTTGCTGCGCCACAAATTCAATGCGGTCGCCTTGCACGGCGACATGGACCAGTCTGCGCGCACGGCAGCACTCGAACAGTTCCGCAAAGGCGAAGTCACGGTGCTGGTCGCTTCCGATGTTGCCGCCCGTGGGCTCGACATCCCGGAAGTCAGCCATATCTTCAATTTCGACGTGCCGCATCATCCCGATGACTATGTGCACCGTATTGGCCGCACAGGCCGCGCTGGCCGCTCAGGTACAGCTATCACCATCGTCTCGCCGAGTGATAGCAAGGCCGTGGGCGCCATCGAGCGATTGACCGGCCAGACCATCACGTGGATGGGTGCACCCGCGGCAGCCGAGGTGCGCGAAAGCCGCGACGACGGTGGCCGGGCAGCGCGCGCCGAACCTCACCGCGATCGGCAACAACGCAACCGACGTCCGCCGAACCGGCCCAAAAAGGACGCACCTGCGGCCCCTGCACACAAGCCGCCGCCGCTCCCTGTCGAAGACGCTGAGGCAGGGCATCTTCCGGCATTTTTGCTCCGACCGGTCTCCGTTAAAGCCTGACCGTACGGTCGCTATCATGCAATCAGGGGTTGCATGAAAAGTTCCGGATTTACTCCCAATTCATTTCCCTCGAATACCTTTCCCCTATGAGTGACGCCGTACCTGCTGTCCTCCCGCAGGTCTAGGCCGGCACCTGGGGGTCCTGACGATGACCGGGCGTGTCGAGGATTACGAACGCACGATGGCGTTCGCGGACATTGCCCTTGGCCAGTTGAAGGCTCTCCGCCAGCCCGCAATCCCGCGCAATTACGAGATTTGGTACGCCTACGCGTGCGGCTATCACCCGGCGCTTAATCAACAGGTCAATGCCACGCTCAAGGCCAAGGGCACCATTTCCGAAGCCGACCTGACACAGATTTACGAGAATTTTCTCTCGCCAACCCGCCTGACAGAGCGGATCGACCAGGTGGGCAGCCAGGTCAAAGGCGAGATCGACCAGGTGATGGCGATGATTGATGCCGCAGCAGGATCTGCGAGCAGCTACACAGAAAGCCTCGCCGGTGCGACCGAAAAACTCGGCCAGTCAAAAGATCGCGAAGGCCTGCGCGCCATCGTGGAAAGCCTGGTGCAAACCACAAAACACATGGAGCTTTCCAACCATCAGCTGGAAGAGCGCCTTCTCGCGTCGAAGCAGGAAATCAACGAGCTACAGGAAAATCTCGAGGCGGTGCGTACCGAAAGTCTCACCGACCCGCTCACCCAGCTCGCCAACAGAAAATTCTTCGACCTCTCATTGGAAAAAGCCATCGCGTACGCAATCGCAAATAACGAGTCGCTGTCTCTCATGCTAACGGACATCGATCATTTCAAGGCGTTCAACGACAGCTTTGGTCACCTCACCGGCGATCAGGTATTACGCCTTGTAGCGATGTCGGTGAAGCAAAACGTCAAAGGCCAGGATACCGCCGCGCGTTACGGTGGTGAGGAATTTGCGATTGTCTTGCCGAACACTGTGCTACGCGCGGCAATAACCGTTGCCGACCATATCCGCCGCGCGGTGATGACCAAGGAACTCATGAAACGGTCGACGGGCGAGCACCTTGGCCGCGTCACCATCTCGATCGGAGTTGCGACCTTGCATCAGGGCGATACCGGGCAATCGCTGATCGAACGCGCGGATGCCTGTCTCTATGCGGCCAAGCGGCTTGGGCGCAATCGCGTCGTCTGCGAAGCGGACCCCGAAATCGCCAGTGCGGACACGACTCCGCAGGTGGCGTGAACGCCGTTACTCCGTACCCTTTGCCGGCGTAAGTTGCACCGACTCCCCACAGCCGCATGCCGACGTCTGGTTCGGATTTTTGAATATGAATTGGGCCGATAGCTTTTCGGTTTTGTAATCCATCTCGGTGCCGAGCAGGAACAGAATCGCTTTTGGATCTATTAGAATTTTGACGCCTTTGTCCTCGACCACCTCGTCGGCCGGGTTGACCGCCGCGGCATATTCCATGGTGTATTCCATGCCGGCGCAGCCACCGTTTTTAACGCCAACGCGCACACCGGCAACGGGTGTGCTGGCGCGCGCCATCACATCCTTGATGCGCGCCGCCGCAGCATCAGTAAGGCGCATCACCTGCGGTCGGGGGCGTACTGTGGCCATGACAATCCTCTTTAATCCGTATCTGGCGCTTCGGCCGGCTTAGTGCAATTCACCACATATTGAGCACGAGTTGGGCCTCGTCCGACATCCGACTTGGGTCCCAGGGTGGGTCCCAAACTACCGCAACCTTGGTTTCTTTGACCCCCGGCACGCTGGAAACAGCATTTTCCACCATGATCGGCAGATCCTGTGCGGCCGGGCAGTTTGGCGAGGTCAGCGACATATCGATCTTCACCGCCCGGTCGTCACCGATATCGATTTTGTAAATCAGCCCGAGTTCATAAATATCGGCCGGGATTTCTGGGTCATAGACGGTCTTCAGACCCGCAATGATATCGTCGGTCAGCTTGTTGAGCTCGTCCTGCGGCAGAGCCGGCGAGCCGATGATGGCTGCATTTTCCGGCGGCTTCTCCGCAACGCCCGCACTGTCGGTCTTTTCATCAGTCATGCAAAAAATTCCTGCGCCTTGACGAGTGAAGCTGCAAGTACGTCCACCTCGTCCTTGGTGTTGTACATGGCGAAAGAAGCCCGGCAGGTTGCGGTTAGTCCGTAACGTGCCAGCAATGGCATCACACAATGCGTACCGGCGCGGACCGCGACGCCTGCACGGTCGATAATAGTTGCTACATCGTGAGGGTGCGCGCCTTTCATCTCAAACGAAACGATGGGGCCCTTTTCGGGCGCCTTGCCGACGATGCGCAACGAGTTAATTTGGCCGAGCCGCTCATGCGCGTATTTAACGAGGGCGCCCTCATGGGCGCGAATGCGCGCCTTGCCGACAGAGTTGACGTAGTCGATTGCCGCGCCAAGGCCGATCGCTTGCACGATCGCCGGAGTACCCGCTTCGAACTTGTAGGGCGGCTCGCCGTACGTCACGCGATCCTCGAAAACCTCATGAATCATTTCGCCGCCGCCGTTGAATGGCGGCATCTTCTTCAGATGCTCGTATTTGCCGTAGAGCGCGCCAATCCCGGTCGGCCCATAAACTTTGTGCCCGGTGAAGACGTAAAAGTCGCAATCGATGTCGCGCACATCAACATCCATGTGCACTGCCGCCTGCGCCCCATCGATCAGCACGGGAATGCCACGCGCATGTGCGAGTTTCACAACGTCCTTGACCGGCACCACCGTACCGAGCGCGTTCGACATATGGGTAACCGCGACCATCTTGGTTCGCGGCGTGAGCAACTTCTCGAACTCATCGAGCAGGAAGTTGCCGTCGTCGTCGATCGGCGCCCATTTAATGACTGCGCCTTGGCGTTCACGTAAAAAATGCCAAGGCACGATGTTGGAGTGATGCTCCATGATCGACAGAACGATCTCATCACCAGCCTTGATGCGCTCACGGCCGAAGGTATAGGCGACCAGGTTAATCGCCTCGGTGGCGTTTCGGGTGAAGATGATCTCTTCCTTGCGACCGGCATTCAAAAACGTTTGCACAGTCTCTCGCGCGTCTTCGTAACCTTCGGTGGCCTCGTTGGCGAGGTAATGCAGCCCGCGGTGCACATTGGCGTATTGCTCTGTGTAGGCCTTTTGCAGCCGGTCCAGCACCTGCTTTGGCTTTTGCGCGGAAGCCGCGTTATCGAGATAAACCAGTGGCTTGCCATAGACTTTCAGCGCGAGCGCAGGGAAATCCGTGCGGATCTTCGCGACGTCGTAGGAGCCATTGCTGACCGCAGGATGCATGGTCAACCTCGCGTCCCGAGCCACTTGAGTGCAGCGAATTTCAGCGCATCGCGAATGCCTTCATGCGTGATCTGTTCGATCGTCTCGTCGATAAAGGCCTCGATCAACAGCGCCTCGGCTTCCTTCTCGGAAATGCCGCGCGACATCAGATAGAATTTTAGCCCCGGATCGAGCGCGCCAGCAGTAGCGCCATGGCCGCACACAACGTCGTCGGCGAAGATCTCCAGCTCCGGTTTGTTATCTGCTTCGGATTCGTCGGAGAGCAGTAGCGCCCGCGTCATCATCTTGGCATCAGTCTTCTGGGCGTGTTGCTTGACGACAATCTTACCCTGAAACACCGAATGACTTTGATTGTCGAGCACCGCCTTGAATTGCTCGCGGCTTTCGCAATGGCCGGCGGCGTGCTCGATCAGCAGCGTGGTATCGACATGGTCCTTGCCGCGCAACAGAGCGACACCGCAAATGCCCGCCTTCGTGCCTTCGCCGGCGAAACGGATGAATTTCTGATTGCGGACGACAGTGGAATCGGCCGTGAAATCAAAGCTGTTAAACAGTGCACGTGTGCCGATCGAAGCAAGCAGACTTGCGACATGTACAGCGCGCGCTTGAGTGATCTTGATGTAGTCGACCTGTGCTTCGTCTCCGACTACCAATTCGAGCGCGGCATTGACCTGCGCATCACCGCTTTCATGGCTTTCGATGATCGTCGCCTTGGCGCCCTTCTCCACGACGACCAGCGAACGTACGAAAGTGGAGCTCGGCTTATCGCTACCGGTCAAGAAAACGAGATTGATCGGTCGCTTCAGTGCGGCGCCGGCGGATACGCGGATCACTGCACCGTCGCCCATCAAGGCGGTGTTGATCGCCACCGCCACGTCATCGGTCACGAAGGTCTGGCCTACGCGAGCCGTCACCAGCCGGTCGCCTTTGCCAAGCGCGTCGGCCATCGTCCCAATGGCGAGGCCCGGCTCCGGAGCCAGATCAGACATGTCCGGCGCAAAAACACCGTCGACAAAAACCAGACGGCGGCATTCGACGCCACTCAAGAGGTTACCGGCCTTCTTCGCTCGCGCACGCGCTTCCGCATCCGGTGGCGACGCCAGCGGATATAGATCGCGCATGAGCGCGCGTAAATCGGTGTATTTCCATTCCTCAACGCGCCGGTGCGGCAGGCCGCTGGCATCGAACCTGCGAAAAGCGTCTTCGCGAAGAGCCGCGACGGCGCCCTTGCCGGGCAGTTTGCCGCGCGCGCCGGCAAAGGCTGCGCTGAGCGCCTGCTCGGCCGGAGTTTTCATGGCCCGCACTTCGACATTCATGGCGTCAGGCCGCCTCGCCCTGGAACTGCGCGTAGCCCTTAGCTTCCAATTCGAGCGCCAGCTCCTTGCCACCCGATTTAACGACTTTGCCCTTAGCAAGCACATGAACCACGTCAGGGACGATAAACTCGAGCAGCCGCTGATAGTGGGTGATCACGATCATCGAGCGGTCGGGGGATCGCAGCCGGTTGACGCCTTCGGCGACGATCTTGAGTGCGTCGATGTCGAGGCCAGAATCAGTTTCATCGAGCACCGCGAGCCGTGGCTGAAGGATGGCCATCTGCAGAATTTCGTTGCGCTTTTTCTCGCCGCCGGAAAAACCGACGTTGACCGCACGCCGCAGCATTTCCTGGCTAATCCCAAGATGGCTGGCGGTATCGCGCACCAGTTTCATGAAATCGGGCGTAGAGAGTTCCGGTTCGCCACGTGTCTTGCGCTGGGCGTTGAGTGCAGTGCGCAAGAACGTCATGGTGGCAACACCTGGCACTTCGACGGGATATTGAAAGGCAAGAAACACACCTTTGGCGGCACGCTCATCGGGCGCCATTTCCAGGATGCTCTCGCCGTTGAGCAGGACGTCACCCTCCGTGACTTTGTAATTGTCCTTCCCAGCCAGCACATACGCGAGCGTCGACTTGCCGGAGCCATTCGGACCCATAATGGCCGCGACCTGGCCCTTTTCAACGGACAACGTCAGGCCATTGAGGATTTTCTTGTCCTCGACCTCAACATGGAGATTTTTGACTTCAAGAAATGCCATTTTGTTTAGCCCACACTTCCTTCAAGCGAGATCGAAATCAGTTTCTGCGCTTCGACTGCGAACTCCATCGGCAACTGCTGCAACACGTCCTTGACGAAACCGTTGACCACCAAGGCTGTTGCCTCCTCGGCTGACATGCCGCGCTGACGGCAATAAAACAGCATGTCCTCGGAAATTTTCGAGGTTGTCGCTTCGTGTTCGAACACAGCGGAGGAGTTCTTCGCCTCGATATAGGGCACGGTATGCGCGCCGCAGTCGTGGCCGATCAGCAGCGAGTCGCAATTGGTGAAGTTGCGCGCGTTCGTCGCCTTGCGGTGCGCCGTGACCAGGCCGCGATAGGTGTTGTTCGATTTTCCCGCTGCAATGCCCTTGGAGATGATGCGGCTGGTCGTGTTCTTGCCGAGATGCAGCATCTTAGTGCCGCTGTCGACCTGCTGGCGGCCGTTTGAAATTGCAATCGAATAGAACTCGCCGCGCGAATGGTCGCCGCGGAGGATGCAGCTCGGATATTTCCACGTGATGGCCGAACCGGTCTCCACCTGCGTCCAGGAGATTTTCGAGCGCGCGCCGCGGCAGTCGCCACGCTTGGTGACGAAATTGAAAGATACCGCCTTTGCCCTCGGCGTCGCCCGGGTACCAGTTCTGCACAGTCGAATACTTGATTTCGGCGTCGTCGTGGGCAACCAGTTCGACCACAGCCGCGTGCAGCTGGTTCTCGTCGCGCATCGGCGCGGTGCAACCTTCGAGATAGCTGACGTAGGCGCCCTTGTCCGCGATGATCAACGTTCGCTCGAATTGGCCGGTGTTCGCTTCGTTGATTCGGAAATAGGTCGACAGCTCCATCGGGCAGCGCACGCCCGACGGCACGTAGACAAACGAGCCGTCGGAGAATACCGCCGAATTAAGCGTAGCGAAGAAATTATCTGAAGTCGGCACCACAGTGCCGAGATACTTCTTCACCAATTCGGGATGTTCGCGGATCGCCTCCGACATCGGCATGAAGATGACGCCGGCCTTTTTCAACTCGTCCTTGAACGTGGTGGCAACCGAGACAGAATCAAAAACCGCGTCGACGGCAACGCGCCGTTCCCCCTCGGGGCGCACGACGCCGGCGAGGATCTCTTGCTCGCGCAACGGAATGCCAAGCTTCTCGTAGGTCCTGAGAATTTCAGGGTCGACTTCGTCGAGCGAGGCCAGCGCGTTCTTTTTAGGCGCGGAATAGTAATAGGCGTTTTGATAGTCGATCTTGGGATAATCGACGCGCGCCCATGTCGGTTCGCGCATAGTCAGCCAGCGCTTGTAGGCCTCCAGCCGCCAGGCCAGCATCCACTCCGGCTCGTTTTTCTTGGCCGAGATGAAACGGACCGTGTCTTCAGAGAGGCCCTTGGGAGCCTTCTCGGATTCGATATCGGTGACGAACCCGTATTTATATTGGTCAACGTCGATACGGCGGACCTGTTCGACGGTCTCAAGTACGGCCGGCATTTTTCCCTCCGCTCACGGTTGCAAGGACCGCGGGTTGGATTTGTCGGTTATGGTCGGTTCGCTTCGTGCGTCGCGATCGATCCTGGTTGATGCCGCCTCAGGCGGCGTTGGCCTGCTTGTTAAGTAATGACGAAACCACCTTATTCCAAGCAGTTAGCAGCATTTCAACGTCAGCTTCTTTGGTGCTCCAACCAAGGCTGATGCGGACTGCACCGCGCGCTAGCGCGGGTTCCACACCCATCGCCGCCAGCACGTGCGACGCTTGCACCTTTCCGGATGAGCAAGCGGAACCGGACGACACCGCTACACCATTGAGATCGAACGCGATTATCGCAGTTTCGGCCTTCAGGCCTGGAACCGTAAACAGACACGTGTTCGGAAGACGCGTAGCGCCTTCGCCAAAGATTACAACCTGCGGAGTCCCTGATTTTAACCGTGCTTCGAATTGGTCGCGGAGTGCCGCCATGGGGGCAGCGTCCGACTGTTTAGCGGCAGCCGCTGCGGCGCCGAAGCCTGCGATGGCTGCAACGTTTTCGGTGCCCGCACGCTGGCCGCGCTCCTGCCCGCCGCCTTTGATCAACGGCTCGGCGATGTGGATGTCGCCACGGCGGATGAGCGCACCCGCGCCCTGCGGACCTCCGAGCTTGTGTGAGGATACGCTCAGAAGATCGGCACCGAGCGCAGTGATATTGCAATCGATGCGGCTTGGACCTTGTACTGCATCGACGTGCAGTACTCCGTTCGCAGCGTGCACGATCTCCGCAACCTGACAGATGGGTTGAATTACGCCGGTTTCGTTATTCGCCAGCATGATCGAGACCAGCGGCCGCTCGGCTTTACTGAGCGCAAGCGAGAGCGCGGCAAGATCAACAACTCCTTCGCCAGTGACGGGCAATTCGTCGACCAGTCCCGCGGTGAAACGGCCGCCGCTGCGCACCGAGGGATGCTCGATCGAAGACACGAACAGGCGGTCGCGCGGTTCTTTGCGCCCTCCGATTTCGATTGCCGGCGTCAGCGCCAGCATATTGGCTTCAGTGGCTCCGCTCGTGAACGTGACGGTCTTCGCTTCGGCGCCAAGCAAATCTGCGACACGCTGGCGCGCTTCTTCGACCAAACGACGAGCAGCGCGGCCTTCTGCGTGAATGGACGAGGCGTTGCCGGTGAGCGACAGAGCGGCGTTCACAGCAAGACGCGCCTCCTCGCAGATGGGGGCGGTTGCATTCCAATCAAAATACGCCCGTTCGGACATAGTTCTGGCCAGTACCTAATTACCGTTTTGCTTCTAGGTCCCGCAAAAAGCTTGCTTTTTGCCCTGGGGATCGTGGTAGAAGCCCGAAATCGCCCGGTCCTTATAGCGTGTGCCGAGGCTGGGAACAGCGGAAATCATATAATTAGAATAATTCTAATCTATCGGCCCGGTTCGGTTAGTTCCTCCAGGCCAAGACAAGTCCCGAGGCCGCATATCGTCGCGGCAAGCCCGGTTCGAGGTTAAAAGCAATGCCTGAGATCATCTTCACCGGCCCCGCCGGTCGTATCGAGGGGCGATATCATCCTGCGCGGCAGAAGAACGCGCCGATCGCCATTGTCCTCCATCCCCACCCGCAGTTTGGCGGGACGATGAACCATCCCATTATTTACCAGCTCTACTACGCCTTCGTTCACCGCGGCTTCTCGGCACTGCGATTTAATTTCCGTGGCGTCGGACGCAGCCAGGGTTCGTTCGACCACGGTCAGGGCGAGCTGTCTGACGCGGCTTCTGCACTCGACTGGGCGCAGACCATCAATCCGGAGGCCAAGAGCTGCTGGATCGCCGGATTCTCGTTCGGCGCCTGGATTGGCATGCAGCTACTGATGCGCCGACCGGAGATCGAGGGATTTATCTCGATTTGCCCGCCCGCCAACCTCTATGACTTCTCCTTCCTGGCACCCTGCCCATCGTCGGGCCTCATCATCCATGGGGACAAAGACGCGGTGGTGCCGCACAAGGATGTCACGACCCTGGTCGATAAGCTCAAGACCCAAAAGGGCATCGTGATCGAGCAAAAGGTTGTGCAAGGCGCCAACCATTTCTTTGACGGCAAGGTAGAAGCGCTGCTTACTTCGATCAGCGCTTACCTCGACAAGCGGCTGAAGACCGAGCGCAAGCCGGCGGCATAAATTCTCGCCGGCGCATTCGGTTTGCGGCGCCTGAAGCGTAGTCGGCGTGCGACTAACGACGCACGAATGCCTCCCCACGAAGTCACCCATGCTTCTTGTTAAAACTTATATCGGAAAAAGCGCCATTCACGGATTTGGTGTTTTCGCGGGCGAAGCTATCCGTAAGGACACAAAAGTTTGGCGCTTCGTCGAAGGCTTCGACCGCGTCTATTCGCCAAGCCAATTCGCCAAACTGCCTAAGCCAGCGCGCGACTACATCAAAAATTACGGGTACCGCGTGGACGGTGAGATCCTTCTGACGATCGACCACGATCATCATATGAACCATTCGGAAGACGCAAACACCCAGTGGCGCAATGGCTACATCGTCGCGCGCCGCAGCATCCGCAAAGGCGAGGAGCTCACGAACGATTACCGGGAGTTCGAGCCTGGATTTTGCGCAGCGTTCTTAAAGAAAAAGCGAAAATCGAAGCGGGCGCCCCGCGCTAAGGCCGCGCCACTACCCCACCGTTCAGTGGCTTCGGGGTTCCGGTTGTCTTTGGGAAAGTAATAGGCAAATCGTTGAGCACTCGCACGGCGAGATAAGCGAAAGCCTGCGCCTCGATCGACTGTGAGGACCAGCCCGCGTCTGACCGTGAAACCCAACAAGGTCGACATCCGACTTTTTGATGCGCTCGGTTTCGAGGAAGGCTTCGACGGCCTCTGCGTGGACACGGGTGACAAATTCGTCAGCCTCCGCCAGCACACCCGGACGTTGCCACCGGTCGGAGAGCGTCGCGCCTTCCACGAGCGCCCGCCGCAGCAGGTCGCGCTCGGGCGTCGGAGTAAGGCCCGCTCATCAGCCCGATCGCCCTGACAACCCCCAAAATCTGCCCCTTCGGTTGAATCCGACGCCGGACCTGTTACACCACCCGCGGACAAAACCGACACGGCCGCGACTCGAGAACCCGTCATGAGTGCCTATAAATCGGATTTTCTCAACGTTCTGGCGGAACGCGGATTTATTCATCAGGTGTCGGAACCCGACACCCTCGACGCGCGTGCCAAGGCTGGCGCGATTACCGCCTATATTGGATTCGATTGTACGGCAGCCTCACTCCACATTGGCTCGTTACTGCCAATCATGATGCTGTACTGGCTGCAGCAGACCGGACACCGGCCGATTGCGCTGATGGGTGGCGGCACAACGCAAGTCGGCGATCCGTCCGGTAAGGACGAGAGCCGCCGGGTTCTCACCGACGAGACCATCAACGAAAATCTCAAAGGTATCCGCGCAGTTTTTTCGAAATTTCTGAAATTCGAAGGCGCCGGCGGCAATGCCGTCATGAGCAATAATGCCGACTGGCTCAACAAGCTCAATTATATCGACTTCCTGCGCGACGTGGGGCGTCATTTCTCGGTTAACCGCATGCTTTCCTTCGACTCGGTAAAGTTGCGGCTCGATCGGCAACAGGAACTCTCCTTCCTCGAATTCAACTACATGGTGTTGCAGGCCTACGATTTTGTAGAGCTCAGCAAACGTTACAATTGCATCCTGCAAATGGGCGGCTCCGATCAGTGGGGCAATATCGTCAATGGAATCGATCTCGGCCGCCGGATGCTCAACGCACAACTGTTTGCGCTGACTGCACCGCTGATTACGACTTCGTCCGGCGCCAAGATGGGTAAGACGGTCGCCGGCGCTGTCTGGCTCAATGCCGACCTGATGACTCCGTATGACTACTGGCAATTCTGGCGCAACACGGAAGATGATGACGTTGCTCGTTTCCTGAAACTGTTCACTGTGTTGTCACTCGATGAGATCAAGCGCTTGGGCGCGCTCAAGGGCAATGAGATCAACGAGGCCAAGAAAGTGCTCGCAACTGAGGCCACCGCACTCGTCCACGGCCGCGCCGCTGCCGATCAGGCGGCCAAGACCGCACAAACCACGTTCGAGCAAGGCGGGATGGGCGACAATCTGCCGGCAATGGAAGCCAAAGTCGGAGATGGAATTCTGGCTGCAAGCACAAAAATGGGATTTACAAGTTCGAATAGCCAAGCGCGCCAATTCATAAAAGACGGTGCGATCTATTTAGGTGACGAAAAAATCACCGACCCAAATTACAGATTTCGGGAGCAGGATTTTGATAAAGACGGCCGCGCTCTTCTCCGCGTCGGCGCAAAAAAGCGTGGAATATTGACGCGTGCCCCCGAGTAAAGCGTCGTTGCCGCGCTAACGGGAGGGCGGAGCGAAACTTGGATCGAACGTCCCCGGCGAAGGAATAAACTTGCGCAGCAGGCCAGGCGCAATCGCACTCACCGGATTGACGGTAATGCGCGGCGCTCCGGGCGGGCCAACCGCCTCGTAGTTGATGCCAAGCAATCCCTCTTTGTTACCGCCACCAAGGAACAGCCCGACAATCGGGATTTGCCCGAACATATTGTTGAGGCCGTAGAACGGCACGAAAGTGCCGCGCAAATGCACATCGTCGCGCGTGTAGTCGATGTTCCCTTCGACCGTTGCACCCACCAGCGGTCCGCGCACGACGCCATCGCGGACGGCCATCTTGCCGGGGAAGCGAGTGAAATCAGCGCGCATCTCGCTGAAATCGACGCCCGTCGTTCCAACGGCGCCAGGGGCCCCCGACACCACTCTGTCGAGCGCGGGCTCTCCACGTACAGCAAAGGTTCGAATGTAAAGCGTTCCGACTTGCGGCGATTGCTCCTGAGTTGGCGGATCCATTGCGACCCACATCTGCCCGCCGAACATGCGTGGGTACATGTCGGTGAACCGGAACAGCGACCCCGCGTCATCAGTCTCGAAATAAATAACCTGATGGCTATCACGAGCGCGCACGCGTAGATCACCATTGAGGGGCGTATCGCGGCCAATTTTGCTCGACATTGAGAAAGCACGAATATGGCCGCTGCGTCGCGACATTTTCAGATCAAGCCCGCGTAGGGTCTCGCCATTGTGCCCCGCCACAGTGCCGACCTTGATTTCAAGATCGAGATCCTCCTGCTTCTGTTTGGCCTTGTCGGTGGATGCCAATGTCGACTTCACAAAATTTCGGCCGTCATAAATATCTCCGCGCATAGCTACGCGCAGCGCGCCGTCGGTCCCGCGGTCTGCTTTCAAGGTGAGCTTGTCGCCGTCGGACAAGGCAAACACCGGGAAATTTGCCGACACAAGCTCGTTCGAGTTGTCGAATTCGACCGAGCCGCGCACCGTCGCGCCAGATCCGTCAATGCTCAAGTCATCGATGCGAACCGATTTTCCAGTTTTCAGCATCGTGTAGGTCGCACGCGCAGGCCTACCAGCCGCCTTCACCCAGCCGGGCAAAAGATTATCGATCTTCACGGGCGTTAGATCTGCTTCCACGCTCATACTTTCGTCACTGACGTTGTCGCCGACACGCCCTACGATTTTAATTGGAATTGCGCCGGTAACTGTCGTGCCGAGATCCATTCCGAGGCGGCGGCGCGCAGCTTCGTCGATGGTCGACTGCATATGCAATTCGGCGTCGACATCGCCTTTCTGCTTGCGCACATCGATCGTCGCAGGCGTGCCGTTGACCTTCACGTCGCCTTTTATCTGAAACCCGTCGTTCGTCGCTGTCGCCCTGAGTATTGGTGCTTCGACTTTTTGACCCAGCAACATTTTATCGGCAGCAAAATTTGTGAGGTCCGCGCTGATAATGTAACTCGACGCGTCTTCCGGCATCGGCTTCGCTATTACCAATTTCACCGCAACCTGTGCGGCAATAGTGCCGCGCGTCGTTGCCGGGTCGAGCGTAATGCCCACCGTGTCACGCAAGCCATCGCTTGCTAGAAGCGCCGCAGCCGCTGGAACGCCGCCGTCAATACGGAAACTCGCCCGCGCCGGTGCGGGCTTGGGATGCGTATCAGGAACCTCGAACACGCCACTGGCTATATTGAGTTTGCGTCCTGGCGCGGCCTCGACAGTGCCACGGCCGAGACTAACAACGGCGTTGCGGCCAATGACGCGGAGTGTGAGATCGGCATCACGGATCGACGGCAAATATGATATCGGCCGCAAAGTCGTTCCACTTGTCTCAATGTCAATCGACAACCCGTCCTCCGGCATCGGCGGGCCATTGTGCTTGAAATCCTCCAAAGGCGCGTTGCCTGCGACCAAAACGCGCTCGACCATGCCTCCGGAAATATGCTCCTCCACCCAGTCGCGGACGTCGATGGCAGCAAATATTGGCCAAAGCCGCTTCAATGCCGATACCGGCATGCGCGTGCCGGCGGCGCCGAAGGCGATACGCGGCTCGCTGCCGGCATAATCGAGACTGCCAGTCACTGCCATACCGATATTCTGCGATGGGCGCGTATCGATACGTCCGAAATCACCTTGTTCGACCTCTATGCGCTTGCGTGTCATGTCGATGCGCGCGCGCACCGCTAAGCGGTTGATAGCTATGCCCTCGTCTTCGGCCGTTGCACCAGGAGCAAGGATGATCGGATCGATCACGTTGTCGCCGCGCGTCACAGCGAGCAGCCAGGTGCCATTCTGTTCGGGTGGGGCATCCAGTGTGGCGCGCAAAGTGAATTGATTGCCGCCAGACTGAACCTGAAATGGCACAACCAAGCTGTGCCGGCGCGCGTCCCAATTGAACCGGAAATCAGCGTGGTCGATTTTGACTTTGAGTCTGTCGTTGTCGCGGTCGGTGATCGTTCCCGCGTCGGCGATGAGTTGGCCATTCACCACTTGGGGCGTACCATCCGCCGAAACGTCAGCGCGGACGCTTGCTGATATGGGCAAATCGACATCAAACACGCCCGCATTGAGTCGCATTGCCAGCATGATATCGCGCGTGGAGACCTTACGCGCTTCAATGCCCACGGCACGAACACCATCCGCAAGTGGGCGCATTGCAGCGCTCAACACCCAAGGACGCTCAAGGTTATCAGACTCAAGCCGAAAGACGACGCCGCCCTGACGCGGCCGGGTCAGGCTGGCGTTGATGCCGTCAAACGTCCAACGCTTTCCATTGCGTCGGTCGTCAACAACTAGATTTCCATTTTTTAAACCGAGCTCGCGCAGGTCGTGGCCGTCGAGGCCGCTCTCACCGACCGCATCAAGCCGGGACATAACGCTGGCCAGACTCTCAAACTCGGCGCGCAGTGGCGTGGCGGCAGGAGGCGGTGCGCCGGCAGGTGGAGGTTTGACTGTCGGCGCCGCGGTCGCGATTGGCCGCGTGTCGGCACCGGCGAAAACAGTTAAGCGGCCGTCCGTCTCAATTCGCACGGACATTTCGGCCCCAACGAGATTGAGGCTCTGGGCGCGCAATTGCCCCATAAGCAAGCTCCGGCCCGAGAGCCCAACCTCGGCTTTCGGCGCACTCGCCACGATCGTGCCGTCGCCATCACGCACGACTATGTCGCGCAAGCGGAGCGAAGTGCGGCCCCTTTCATCACGCTCGAGCTGAGTGCCGCCGACGGA
The DNA here is from genome assembly GCA_963743405.1 of uncultured Alphaproteobacteria bacterium. Classification (GTDB taxonomy): domain Bacteria; phylum Pseudomonadota; class Alphaproteobacteria; order Rhizobiales; family Xanthobacteraceae; genus Pseudolabrys. Next base: position 322,786 of record CAVUPX010000013.1, read on the forward strand.
CACGCTGTGATTGCCGCCGAAGTTTTCCTCTATCGCCGCCTTTAGCCACGGCGTGGCGACATTCAGTTCGATCGGGCCGCTCGATAGTCGCCACCAGAGACCGAGGACCACGACGGTCGCCAACACGATACAAATCGCAAAGCCCCAACCTAAACGTCTCACAAAGCGGGATCGCAGGAGGTTGACCGTTCGATATCGCAGGCCGTCCCAGGGCCGGCGACCGACACGACGCGCCATACGCTTTTGATGCGTCGCATGGCCGACTGCGACTGCGTGGGCTCGATGCCCGTGTCCGTGTTCTTGTTCAGTGCCGGTCATGCGCTAGGTCGCGCCCCTCGTCTGACGCAACATACGAATACGGCCCGAGCCGGCAGCCTGATGAACACCCGGCGCGGCCCGTGGCACATATCTGTGGAACCCGTTGCGCCCCTCCGACGCAAATGGCATGTGCGACATGACCGCTCGAAAACGACGAAAGGAAGGCACATGCGGGAGCTTGTTGAGGGCACAAAAGCCCCTGCCTTTACCCTTCCTCGGGATGGCGGCGGCAAGGTCTCGTTGAAGGACTTTAAGGGCCGCAATCTCGTCCTCTATTTCTATCCGAAGGCCGATACGCCCGGCTGTACCAAAGAGGCGATCGCATTCTCGCGGCTTCGCGCCGATTTCGCCAAGTCAGATACCGTGATTCTCGGGGTTTCGGCCGACCCGGTGGAAGCCCAGGATAAGTTTAAATCCAAGCACAAGCTCGCTATCGCGCTCGGATCCGACGAGGCCAAAAACATGCTCACAGCTTATGGAGCGTGGGGAAAGAAATCGATGTATGGCCGCACCTACATGGGCGTCATCCGGCGCACGTTTCTGATCGATAACGGAGGCCGCATCGTTCGGATATGGCCTAAGGTGCGGGTGCCCGGCCACGCGGAAGAGGTCCTTTTGGCCGTCCGTAGCCTCTAATGCCCGGCAATTGCTAAGGAATCTCAGCGGCCCCAGAACTGGATTACCGGTTTTTTAACCATATGGGATTGATATCGGGACTGCTGGCCAGCGGCCCCCACCCGGCCGAACAGGCACGGAGTGTCGATGCCGCAATCGTCCCCTTCGTATTACTCGAGCGCCGACCATGCAGGTCGTCATGCGCATCCACGGGCGCAGTCAGCCGGCGCGATATCCCGTCATCTCCATCGAATCCAGGACGGCTACACACTGACACATGCCGGCCATCAGGTCCGCATAGGACCGGTCGCGTTCTGGATCGTCGTCGGCACGTTGGTGGTGATGGCGGTGTGGTCAATTGCAACGGGCAGCTATTTCACATTTCGCGACAACGTCCTCACACGGCTGATCGGCCGTCAGGCTGAGATGCAATTCGCCTATGAGGACCGTATCGCCGAGCTGCGCGCTCAGGTCGATCGCATCATGAGCCGCCAGCTGCTCGATCAAGAACAGTTCGAGCAAAAGCTCAATGCGCTGCTGCAACGGCAAGCGACACTTGAGCAACGCACGTCCGCACTCACCGGCGATTTATCGACGACCGGCGCAATTAAACCGGCACGCATGGCACCACCAGCCGCGACGTCCGCTGAAAAGCTGCTGCGGCCATCACCGATCAATGACACGGTGATTTTCGTCGCGCCCCCGGATCGCGAGGCGCGGCTACAATCGCGCGAAATACCGACAGCTGCCACTCGCACCGCCGAGGGCGCTAAAACCGGCGGCCTTAACGGTATGCTCTCGCGAGTATCGCTGTCACTCGACAAGATTGAGCAAAAACAGGCGGCAACACTTACTGATCTCGAAGAGCGCATAGACACACGAGCACGCCGGATGCAGAGCGTACTTGCCGACCTTGGGGTCGACACTGTCCGCGCACCTAACGGCACAGCCGTTGGCGGCCCGTTTATTCCTCTCAGGCCGCCTCAATCGGGTGCCAGCGCGTTCGAACGCCAACTCTATCGTATCAATGTCGCCCGTGCGCAAATCAATCGCTACAGCACCACTCTTGTGGCAGTACCTGTTCGCAAACCTGTGATCGGCGAAGTTGATATGAGTTCGCCGTTCGGCATGCGGATGGATCCGTTTCTAGGTCGTCCGGCTATCCATACCGGCATCGATTTGCGCGGCGAATTTGGCGAGCCTGTGCGAGCAACCGCTACAGGCCGGGTGACCATTGCAGGTCGAGAGGGTGGCTACGGCAATATGGTCGAGATTAGCCACGGCAATGGCCTTGCAACCCGTTACGGCCATTTGTCCCAAATCGATGTGAAGATTGGGCAAATCGTGCGTATCGGCGAAGCCATTGGCAGAATTGGTTCGACTGGCCGTTCTACCGGCCCTCACCTGCACTATGAAACGCGGATCAATGGCGAAGCGGTCGACCCGCAGAAGTTTCTGCGCGCGGGACTAAGACTCGGCGATGTTTAAAAGAATTGGCGGCGCTCCGACAACCAGCGCCCTCACTACTCGACGTCCTCAATCTGATCTGGCCCGCCTCCAAACGCTTTCTGCGCAAGCGCCGCCTGCATAAATTCGTCCAGATCACCGTCGAGGACGCCCGTGGTGTTTGACGTTGAAACACCAGTGCGCAGATCTTTCACCATTTGATACGGTTGCAGAACGTAAGAGCGGATCTGGTGTCCCCAGCCGATATCCGTCTTGGCAGCCTGTTCGGCGGCGGCTTTGTCTTCGCGTTTCTTCATCTCCATTTCGAAAAGTTTGGCGCGTAGCATGTCCCATGCCATCGCTCGATTGCGGTGCTGGGAACGATCCTGCTGGCACTTCACGACGATGTTTGTTGGAATATGCGTAAGGCGGACCGCCGACTCTGTTTTGTTCACATGCTGGCCGCCGGCGCCGCCCGACCGCATCACGTCGGTGCGTACGTCGTTTTCGTTGATATCGATCTTGATGCGGTCATCGACCACCGGAAACACGACGACGCTTGCAAACGACGTGTGGCGCCGCGCGTTGGAGTCGAATGGCGAAATGCGTACCAGCCGATGCACGCCATTTTCACTCTTGAGCCAACCATATGCGTTATGCCCCTTGACCATGACGGTCGCGGATTTGATCCCGGCGCCCTCGCCCTCGCTCTCTTCAATCCAGTCGACTTTATAGCCGTGCGCTTCTGCCCAACGCACATACATGCGCATGAGCATGCTGGCCCAATCCTGACTTTCGGTACCACCAGCACCGGCGTGAACTTCAAGGTAGCAATCGTTCGCATCGGCTTCGCCAGATAGCAATGCCTCGAGCTCGCGCCTCGCCACCTCAGCCTTCAGCCTTTTCAGCGCGGCTTCTGCCTCAGAGACGGTTTTATCGTCCTTCTCGCCCTCGCCGAGGTCGATCAAGGTGATTTGGTCTTCGAGTTCTTGCTCAATGCGGCCAATGGCTTTGAGCTGATCGTCAAGCGCATCCCGCTCGCGCATGACACGCTGCGCGCGCGCTTGGTCGTTCCAGAGATTTGGGTCTTCGGATTCTTTATTTAGCTCGGCGAGGCGCCGGGTCGCGGCATCGACGTCAAAGATGCCTCCTCAGCAGTCGCACCGACTGCTTGATTTCCTCGACCAAGTTCTGTGTTTCCGCGCGCATCGACTCGTACCTCACCAGAATTGTTCCGCATGTAGCGTTCTTGAACTCGTGCTGCAACCCTCATTACCCGCAGCAAGCAATCTACTCGCATTCCCGGAACCATGCTCGCGCGCATGCATTGACGGTTCAGGAGCACACCACTCCCTCACTATCAGCCACAATGAGGAAACCCATGGGCCTCTTTAGTAAAGATATCAAAACTCTCAATGACCTATTCGTGCATCAACTGCGCGATATCTATTACGCGGAAAAGCAGATCGTGCAGGCGCTGCCTGATATGATTGAGAAAGCCACCGATGCCAACCTCAAACAGGGGTTCGAGGCGCACCTTGGCGAGACCAAGAACCATGTCAAACGTCTCGAGCAGGTATTCAAGATGCATGGCGTCGAGGCAAAGGGTGTCGACTGTCCGGCGATTGACGGCATTATCGAAGAAGCTGACGAAGTCATTGGTGATGTAGAAGACAAGGCGGTCCTTGACGCCGCGCTGATCGCGGCAGCGCAAGCCGTGGAGCACTACGAGATGACGCGCTACGGCACCTTGATTGCTTGGGCAAAACAACTTGGCCGCCCGGATTGCGCCAGCGTGCTGCAACAAAATCTCGAAGAGGAAAAATCTGCCGATTCCAAATTGACGTTGCTCGCCGAGCGCAGCGTTAATGTAAAGGCGGCGTAGTACCTCGCTGAAAACAAAAGCCCCGCAACACGGCGGGGCTTTTTAGTGTTCAAACGCGCAGCTCAGTACAATCCGCCCGTTCCCGAGCGAACAGCACGATCAGCGTCGGGGCTTACGCCAACACCCCACGATCGTCCACCTTCGCTGGCACCATCCCCAACGACCGAGTAGCCATCAGGCGGCGCGGTGCCGGGCTTGAACGCTTCAAGAATTGCCCGTTCAGTGCCGGGCCCAGCGCGCGTCCCTGTCTTCAGATCCACGCGGATGAGCTTGATGCCCGGTGGCACCCGGAAAGGCACAGACGGTTTGTCTGCGAGCGCTACTTTCATGAAGTCTCTTACGATCGGCGCGGATAAGTGACCGCCGGTCGCTCCGCGGCCGAGATGGCGCGGCTTGTCGTAGCCCATATAGACGCCAATAACGAGATCGGGTGTGAAGCCGATGAACCACGCGTCCTTTTCGTCGTTTGTCGTGCCGGTCTTCCCGGCTACAGGTTTACCAACTTCTTTTTGGAAGCCAGCTCCTGCCGCGGTGCCGCGCAGGACGACGCCTTCCATCATTGAAGTGATCTGATAGGCGGTCATCGGATCGAGCACTTGCGGGCGACGGTCGATCAGCGAAGGCTCCGCCTGATTCTCCCATTTCTTGCCATCGCATCCGACGCATTCACGCTCGTCGTGCTTGTAGACGGTGTGGCCATAACGGTCTTGGATGCGATCAATGAGTGTCGGTTTCACCTTCCGGCCACCGTTATCGAACATCGCATAAGCGGTCGTCATTCGCAGGAGCGTGGTCTCGCCCGCGCCGAGTGCAAAAGAAAGATACGGCGGAAGGTCGTCGTAGACGCCGAAACGCTTGGCGTATTCGGCGATCAGCGGCATTCCGATGTCCTGCGCCAGACGAACCGTCATCACATTGCGCGAGTGCTCGATCCCGTAACGCAGCGTGGAAGGACCGTTAAAACCGCCTTCGTAATTTTCTGGCCGCCAGACGCCCACGCCAGGCCCTTGGTCAATCTCAACCGGGGCATCGAGCACGATGGTCGACGGCGTATATCCATTGTCGAGCGCGGCTGCGTAGACGAAGGGTTTGAAAGATGAACCGGGTTGCCGCAGCGCCTGAGTAGCGCGATTGAACTGGCTTTGGTCGTAGGAAAAACCCCCGACCATGGCGAGGACACGCCCGGTCCAAGGGTCTTCTACGACCATGGCTCCCGAGACTTCCGGAATCTGGTGCAGGCTGAACTGGCCGTCGGTCTTGGCCGGCTCCACGTAGACGACGTCGCCCGGATTGACCACCTGGCTGACTTTGGCGACCGCCTTGCCACCGCTTTTGGCCCACTTCATTCCCTCGAGCGGAAGAATCCCGACCGTGCGTTCTTTGCTGACAAATCCCCCCGGCTCACGTCCCGGCTGCAGGCCAATGCGGGCCGATTGGTCGGCTACGTCCAGCACGACCGCTAAACGCCATGGCGATACGTCGGCCAGGGCTTTGACATCGGCGAGCTTCACACCCCAATCGCCGGCAATGTCGATCTTGGTCACCGGCCCGCGCCAACCTTGTGTTTCATCGAAACGCACTAAGCCGTCAGTGAAGACTTTGCGCGCTAGCACTTGATATTTAGTGTTGAGAGATGTGCGGACCGAAAGGCCGCCTTCGTAAAGTTTCTTTTCGCCGTAGCGCTCGTAGAGTTCCCGCCGCACTTCCTCGGTGAAATACTCAGCGGAGAAAATGCGTGCCCCGGTAGCTTTCGTCGTAACAGCGAGCGGTGAACGCTTCGCCTTCTCCGCGTCGGCGGTCTTGACGAAACCCGCCTCCGCCATGCGATCGATGACCCAATTTCGTCGCTCGATCGCGCGCTCGCGTTGGCGGAACGGATGGTAGTTGTTCGGCGCCTTTGGCAATGACGCGAGATAGGCGGCTTCGGGAACGGTGAGCTCGTTGACCGCTTTGTCGAAATAGACGAGCGAGGCCGCGGCGATACCATACGCGCCAAGGCCCAGGTAAATTTCATTCAAGTAAAGCTCGAGGATCTTGTCCTTGCTATAGGTGCGCTCGATCTTTAGCGCCAGCAGAGCCTCCTTGACCTTGCGTGACATCGAAAGCTCGTTTGTCAGCAAGAAGTTCTTGGCGACTTGTTGCGTAATGGTTGAAGCGCCTTGAGGACGGCGGCTTGAACCATAGTTCTGGAGATAGACAACGCCGGCGCGGGCGATGCCCCCGAAATCAAGCCCGCCATGCTCGTAGAAGTTCTTATCCTCGGCCGCGAGGAAGGCATTGATGACGAGTTTCGGCACCGCTTGGATCGGGATATACAGCCGACGTTCGCGCGCATATTCGGCGACCAGCGACCCGTCGGCGGCGTGCACCCGCGTCATCACGGGCGGCTCGTAATCCTGCAGCTGCGAATAGTCCGGCAGGTCCTTGGAGAAGTGCCAGAGCATGCCGGCAGCGGCTGCCACCCCCACCACAAACAGGATGGTGCCTGCCGCGAACAGGAAGCCCAAGAACCGTAATATGAATTTCATGGCCGAATCGTCCTGCCCTGCGCCCGGCTATAGGCTTCCCTTACAGCGGTCGTAAGCCGCAATCCTCGCGGCCATTTTACTACCGCCAGGCAGCCTCCGCCATTGCCAAAGATCGCAGTGTAAGCCTTTGGTTGCCCGGTTTTATGTTGAAACTGAGGCCAGGGGTCCATCTCAGTTATGCCCCCCGCCAGCCCCGGCCACCCGGGGCGTAAAGAACGTATCCACCGCCTGAACCATCGCCTGCGCCGTGCGGGCGCGCCAGGCTGTCGATGTCAGCTGTTTGAGGTCGTCTTTCGTCGACATGTAGCCGAGCTCCACCAAGACTGATGGAACGTCGGGCGCCAATAAGACCTTGAAGCCCGCCGATTTGAGCGGCTGCTTGTGCATGCGTGCAGCATTCTTGAGTTCGCCAACCACCGTGTGCGCGAATTGCGCAGAAAAGGTTTTGGTCTCGCGCTGGGCAAGATCGACCAGAATATTGGCGACATCATTGGGCTCGGCAGTCAGGTCCACGCCGGCGATCACGTCGGCTTTGTTTTCCGCCTCGGCCAGCCGTGCTGCTTCCGCATCGGAAGCATGCTCCGATAGCGTATAAACAGTCGCCCCTTCCGCCTGGCCCTCACTGCGTGGCAGGGCATCGGCGTGGATCGAAATGAACAGCGCAGCGCTACGCGTACGAGCAAAACGGACTCGCTCGGCGAGTGGAATGAACGTGTCATCGGTGCGTGTCATTGCGACACGGTACTTTCCACCGCTCTCGAGCTTCTCGCGCAGCGTTTGCGCAAATGCGAGGACGACGTCCTTTTCCAATTCGCCGCCCGATCCTTTGGTCCCGTTGTCGATGCCGCCATGACCTGGATCGAGCACGATCAACGGACGTAAATCCCCATCCGCTTTTAGGGGCGTCTCGTTCTGCTTGGCGGCCGCCACATGTGCCGGATGATTTTCAAGCGCGACATTGCGCAGGAAGCTGGCACGATCGGTCGCAACAAGATCGAGCACAAGCCGCGCGGGCTGGCCTTCCGCTGCATCGAGTACGAAAGCCTTCTCGATGCGCACGGGCCCCTTGGTGTCGAGCACGATCCGCGAGCCGCCCTGCATGATGACGCCGTAACGGAACGCCTTCACGAGGCCGCGCGACTGCTCACCGGCTTTGGCTGACACCTTGAAGGTGACCTGCGGCAGGTCAACGACCACGCGATATGGATCGGCGAGCGTGAAGGCGGCGAGATCAATCTTCCGGTTCAGGTCAACGACGACCCGGGTTTGCTTGTCATCGCCGCCGACCCGCATATCGCTCGCGACCGCCGCTGCCTCCGCTGGCGGTGCATGCACGGCCACGCCGCCATCGGCAGCGATGGCGACCGAGTCGCACAGCATCGCGCAGGCCAGTGCGCCGGCTATAGCTATCGCGCGGGTTGTCACGAATCCGGACCCTTTGGAGCCGCTTTTTAACCCATTAAGAGCCGCTTCGGTTAACGGAACTTGAGCAAGAATGCCATTTCCGGTGCCAGTGTGGCCGAACTGCAAAGCTTCCCTTGCCAGCCCTGATCCAGGGCCGTATGTAAGGTGTGCTGATGGTTAGAGTTCCGGTTGTGCCGCGTTCGGGCCCCGGCCGCTTCGGTCCTGTACCGCCCCCCTCGAGGAGGTCGGCGGACGGCCAAGCGAAACGAGCCGAAACCCTTGTGAAGGACATCCGGATCAGTGCGCGGCCACGAGGGCCGTTCGCGACCTAGCCGTTAGCGATGAGAAACCTCGGTTCGCGCCTCAGTGGCGCGACCGCAGCGCTACGGGTCGTAAGTTTCATGCTGCCACTGACGCAGCAAAGGTATTTTGAGGTCCACCGCCCACGCGCCGCCACCATGACGGTGCGCGCAGGCGTTAGCCTCGGCCGCGCGGCCCTCCCCTTCCACACCAATCAGGCCGGCTTATCGCCCTATCGTCTTGCGCTGACTTCATCGCGCGAGCACGTGGCGACGTTTGGCCCAGTGAGATTTTCAAATGGCCGACAAAATGCTGATCGACGCGACCCACCCGGAGGAGACCCGGGTCGTCGTGCTACGCGGCAACCGCGTCGAGGAATTCGACTTCGAAAGCGCCAACCGCAAACAGCTCCGCGGTAATATCTACCTCGCAAAAGTCACACGCGTTGAGCCGTCCTTGCAGGCGGCGTTCGTCGACTACGGTGGCAATCGCCACGGCTTTTTGGCGTTCTCGGAAATCCATCCCGACTATTATCAAATCCCGGTCGCTGATCGGCAGGCGCTGATCGCGCAGGAGGAGCACGACCAGCGCGCAGCAGACGCGGAAGCAGACAATCGCGCTGGACGGCGCGGGGGGCGCCATCGCCATCGCAATGCCGGACGGCATCGCGATCGCGACGTCGTGCAGAGCGATACGCTTTCCCCTGAGCAACTCTCGAATAACGGCTCCGAGATGTCCGCCGCCGAAACCGGCATGGATCAACCGTCGTCGTCGGATACCGCCGAGCTCGCGAGCGAAATGCCCACTCACGACCACAACTCGTCGGCGTTCGCAGCCGAAGGCCATGTTGAAGACCACGCCGAAGACCATGCGCATGAGACGGTTGAATTTCCGGCAGGCGAAGAGACCGCTACGTCAAACGCCACGCTCGAAACGACGGCCGAAGGCGAACAGCCATCCGCTGCCGCCGAGGCCGCACTGACATCCGATTCTGCGCAGGGCGAACAACCTATCTATGCCGGCGATGCCGCTTCCTCGACCGAACCGAGTGAGCAAGGCGAGAACGGCCACCATGAGGAACACCACGAGGAAGAAGGTGTCGAATTTGTCGGCGGTGCGGACGCACTCGAAGAGGTGCAAGAGCGGATGCCCCGCTTCCGCCGCCAATACAAGATTCAAGAAGTGATCAAGCGCCGGCAGGTGATGCTGGTGCAGGTCGTGAAGGAAGAGCGCGGCACCAAGGGTGCAGCACTCACAACCTACCTCTCGCTCGCCGGCCGTTATTCCGTGCTGATGCCGAACACCGCACGCGGTGGCGGGATTTCGCGCAAGATCACATCGTCCGAAGACCGTTCGCGGCTCAAGGAAATTGCACAAGAACTTGAAGTGCCGGAAGGCATGGGCGTGATTTTGCGAACGGCTGGCGCGAGCCGCACAAAGATCGAAGTTAAACGGGATTTCGAATATCTGCTTCGCCTGTGGGAGACCGTGCGCGACCTCACGCTGAAATCGACCGCGCCCAAGCTGGTCTATGAAGAAGGCTCGCTCACCAAACGCTCAATCCGTGACCTCTATAGCAAAGACATCGAAGAGATCGTCGTCTCGGGTGATCAAGGATATCAGGAAGCGCGCGACTTCATGCGCATGCTGATGCCGAGCCATGCCAAGCATGTGAAGCAATACAAAGACACGCAGCCGCTATTCACCCGCTACGGCATCGAAAGCCAACTCGACGCCATGTTCTCGCCGGTGGTTCAGCTGCGTTCCGGCGGTTACATCGTCATCAATCAGGCCGAAGCGCTTGTGGCGATCGACGTCAACTCGGGACGCGCTACGCGTGAGCACCATATCGAGGACACGGCGCTTAAGACCAATTGCGAGGCCGCTGAAGAAATCGCCAGGCAACTGCGCTTGCGCGATCTTGCCGGCCTTATCGTCATCGACTTCATCGACATGGACGAAGGCCGCAACAACCGCACCGTGGAACGGCGCCTGAAGGAAGCGCTCAAGCACGACCGTGCCAGAATTCAAGTTGGCCGCATCTCTCATTTCGGGTTGCTGGAAATGTCGCGCCAGCGCATCCGCACGTCGGTGCTGGAAAGTTCAACCGAGAAGTGCCCGGTGTGCGGCGGGTCCGGCCATGTGCGTTCGGTATCATCAGTGGCGCTGCAGTTGCTGCGCGCCATCGAAGAGATGCTGAACAAGGGGGCCACCCACAATCTGATCGTGCGCACACGCGCGGAAGTGGCTCTCTATGTGCTCAATCACAAGCGCGCACATTTGCGGATGCTGGAAGAACGCTTCCGGGTCACGCTGACCGTGTCGGCCGATCCGACCGTGACGGGCCAGCAATCCTATGTCGTCGACCGCGGTGAGCAGGTGCACACGCTGGAGGCGGCAAAGAGTTCTTGCAGCTTCGCAGCCGGTACCGCTCACGACTGTGGAAGACGACGATATCATTGAGGACGAGGCTGAAACGATCGACGCCGAAGAAGAGATCGTCGAGGCCGTGGAAATTGCACCTGCGGAAGTGGCTGAAGAGCGGCCTCCCCGTGATGCCGAGCGCGAAGGCGGACCGCGGCGGCGCCGGCGACGCGGGCGCGGCGGCCGTGGCCGTGGCGGCGAGCCGCGTGAGGGCGCGCAAGCTTTCTCGAACGATCCCGTTGCCGAGCATCCCGTAGCGCACGACGAACACATCGCGAGTTCGCCCGAAGAAGAAGGCTCGGGTCAACTTCAACCGCGTCAGGAAGGCGTCCCATTTAGTGAAGGTGAGCGCGATGGCGCACGCCGCCGTCGCCGCCGCGGCCGCCGCGGCGGTCGCAGAAACCGCCAGCGCAATGGCGAGGGGCCGGTCCGATCAGGTGGCGAGAACGGGCGCGAGCCGGAGCTGCAACACGCGGTCGATGATATGGACCGTCCGCCAAGTTATGAGACCGCGCCGGCATATTCACCGCCGGTCGAGGAGCGCACTATCCCCTCGCCCGTGGAATATTCCGCAACGACAGCTAGCGCACCTGAGCCGTCACGCCGCCGCTCAACCATCCGCGAACCGGCTCCATTCGGCGGTGAAAATGTGCAGGTACCACCGTCCGCTACATCTCCGTCGGCGCCGGTCGTTTCGAGCTCGGGATCTGAAGAGCCGGCGGCGCCCAAGCGCGGCTGGTGGGGCAAGCGCTTGTTAGGCGACAAGGACTAGGCAGACCATGAAATCGGCCTGGGTCGAGCACGACGCCAAAGCGGCGGTCGACCATTGGGCCAAGACCGGCGTCGCCGCCGACCTGGCGCTACGTGTTTACACGACGCGCTTGCTCGGAGGCGACCCGCGGCTGGTCCTGCACGGCGGCGGCAATACTTCGGTCAAAACGCACGTCAAAGATTTGCTCGGCGAGGATGCTGAGGTTCTTTGTGTCAAAGGCTCCGGCTGGGACATGGGCAGCATCGAGCCCACCGGCATGCCGGCTGTGCGGCTCGCAGCATTACGCAAGCTGCGCGCGCGCGCGGCCATGCCCGATGAAGAGATGGTGCGCGTCCAGCGCGCGAGCCTGATCGATCCGCAGGCGCCTAACCCGTCCGTCGAAACGCTTCTGCACGCCTTTGTCCCGCACAAATTTGTCGATCACACCCACGCCACCGCAGTTTTGAGCCTGATCGACCAGGCGGACAGCGAAGCACTGTGCGCGGAGACCTATGGGCGCCGGCTGGGCTTCGTGCCCTACATGATGCCGGGCTTCGCGCTGGCAAAAAAAGCCGCCGAGGTGTTCGAAAATAATCCCGACGTCGAGGGTCTGATCCTCGATAAGCACGGCATTTTCACGTTCGGAAACGATGCGCGCGAAGCTTACGAGCGGATGATCGAATTCGTAACGCTCGCGGAAGAGCGCCTGCGCAAAAAGGGTAATGCGAAGTTTGCAAGCGCGAAGGTCCCGAACGAGCTCGCATCGGCGGCCGAGGTAGCGCCCATCATCCGTGGCGCCTGCGCGCTGCGTGACGCATATGGTGAAGGCGCTCACAAGCGGCTCATCCTGCATTTCCGCAGCAGCGATACGATTCTCAACTATGTGTCCGGTAAGGACATCATACGCTACGCCCGCGCAGGCCTGATCACGCCGGATCACGTAATCCGCACCAAACCGTGGCCGCTGATCGTGGCCGCCCCGGAGGCTGGCCATCTCGACGCCTTCAAAAATGCGGTCCAGCGGGCAGCGGACAAATTCATGGACGATTATGCGGCTTATTTCACGCGCCAAAAGGCGCGCGCCAACGGTACGGCGATGCACGACCCCCTGCCCCGTGTTGTGCTGGTGCCGGGTGTCGGCCTGTTCGGGCTTGGCGCAACTGCCAAGGAAGCGCGCGTGGCGGCCGACGTCGCCGAAGCCGCGGTCGAAGGGATTAGCGGCGCAGAAGCGATCGGCACGTTCAAATCGATTTCCGAAAGCGACATGTTCGATGTCGAGTATTGGCCGCTGGAACTGGCCAAACTCGGCCAACACAAGCCGTTGCCGCTCGCCGGACAAGTCACAGTGATTACCGGCGCCGGTGGCGCTATCGGCGCAGCGACTGCCAGGGCTTTTGCGGAAGCTGGCGCGGAAGTTGCGCTGCTTGATATCGATGCCGAAGCCGCGGCGAAAAGCGCCAAGGCGATTGGTGGCTCGGCGCTTGCGGTTGCCTGCGACGTGACCGACGCGGCATCGGTCGACACCGCTTTCGATCAAGTGATCGCTGCATTTGGCGGCGTCGACATCGCCGTGTCGAACGCCGGGGCAGCCTGGCAGGGTAAGATCGGCGATGTCGAGGAAGCACTGCTGCGCGAGAGCTTCGAGCTCAATTTTTTCGCGCATCAAAAAGTCGCGCAAGCCGCGGTCAAAATTATGCTCAAGCAAGGCATAGGCGGCTGTCTTCTGTTCAACGTCTCCAAGCAGGCGGTGAACCCGGGTCCGGAATTTGGACCTTACGGTCTGCCGAAAGCGGCAACGCTACTGCTCGTGCGTCAATACGCACTCGATTATGGCGCTGCAGGCATCCGCGCTAACGCTGTCAATGCCGACCGGATCCGCTCGGGGCTGCTGACCCAGGATTTCATCAAAGAGCGTGCCAAGGCGCGGGGGCTGAGCGAAAAAGAATATATGAGCGGCAATTTGCTCCAGCGCGAAGTGACGGCGGAGGATGTGGCACAAGCCTTCCTGCATCAGGCGCTCGAACTGAAGACCACCGCCAACGTCACCACCGTCGACGGCGGCAATATCGCCGCCGCGTTGCGCTGATCCCTGAAATTGCCCAGAAGCGTGCTATACACTTCCTCGCATCGACACAGATAAAGGAGCCGACCCGATGCTGCGAACCATGGCCATTGCTATCCTTCCTATCCTGCTGGTTGCGGCGCCCGCCTCGGCCATCACATCCCAGGAAAAAATGGAGACCTGCAAGGTCGGCGCCGAAAGCCAGCAACTTGATGCCGCCAAGCGCTCGGCCTTCATCAAGAAGTGCATGGCGAAGGGCAATTACGAGCCGGCCGCGAGAAAGAACGCCAAAACTGCGCCGAAGCCGCAGTAGCGTGCGCGGTTACGCCGCTCTCGCCACCTGCCGCTCCAGCGGCATCACCTCGAACGTCCGCAGCGTGCCACGCCGCAGAACATCGATCGCAATCCGTTTGCCGATGCGCTCGCCATTGAGCAGCCGGATCAAATCGTCGACGCCGGAGACGGCAACTCCGTCGGCGCGTACGATGGTGTCGAGAGTCATCAGGCCGGCCATCGACGCCGGACCCTGAGGCTCCAAGGCGGTGACTATCGCGCCCGAACTGTTTTCGATCTCCGCCGCGCGCGCATGGCGGCGCGGCACAGCCGTGGTCTGCGCCGAGACACCGATGTAGGCTCGCCGAACGCGGCCGTGCTGAATCAATTCGCTCAACACGAACTGTGCGGTATTGCTGGCGACCGCGAAGCAGATTCCCTGCGCACCCATGATGACGGCTGTGTTGATGCCGATCACCTCGCCGCGCGATGACGCGAGTGGGCCGCCGGAATTTCCGGGATTAAGCGCGGCATCGGTCTGGATCACGTCTTCGATCAGGCGCCCGTTACGCGACCGCAACGACCGCCCGAGTGCCGAGATGACGCCGGCGGTCACCGTGGATTCAAAACCGAGCGGATTGCCGATCGCAACCACGAGCTGGCCCCGCTTGAGCGTTTTTGAATCGCCCAGCGTTGCGCTCGGCAGATCACGTGCCGAACCGGCGCGCAGCAGCGCCAGATCGGTATCGGGGTCTTCGCCCAGGCGCCGAGCATCCATCACACGGCCCTCGGCGTCTTGCAGCCGCACCTCCTTGGCGCCTTCGACCACATGGCAATTGGTCAGCACCAGGCCATCCGGCGCGATGACAACGCCGGAGCCTACGCCGCCAGGGCGGCCACTTTTATTGCGGACCTCAACCCGCACGACTGCGGGGCCGACGGCGTCGGCCACGGAAGTCACTGCGTGAGAGTAAGCGTCCAGAATTTCGGCGTCGGAAGCGGACGGCGCTGCCGCCGCGCCGAAGTCCTCGACGTCGGACGACGATGCAAAATCAAGCATGGGGTTTTCGGGGTTTCGTTTACGGGCATTGATGTAGGGATTGGCGATCGTAAATGGAAGATGCAACGCGCCTTGCTGCGTTTGTCTCAAATTGAACTGATTTCTTCAGACTTCCTCAAAGGCGACGCGGTAAATTTTCAAATAAATTGAAGGCATTATTTCAATTCCAGGGCCGAGCGAGACTCATGGCCGCCGACACAGAGAAACCCAAGCACCGCCGCGCCAAAGGCAAGCTGGCTGCGGGCGAAGGCGCCCGCGCCGTCATCGCAACAATCGTGGTGGTATGCGTGTTGCTGACGGGCTTTTTCGTAACGGCGAGTTCGTATCTTTCGTCTGACCGCTCCGAAAGCCCAAAATCGAAAATCGCGCCGTTGACCGCATCCGCTCAGGGTGAAGCCGCGCATCGTACCGCCTCTATCGTCATGGAGACTGGCAACAAGGGGCGCTGCGAGGAACGCCAATTCGACAATCGCACCGGCAAAATCGTATCCTCGAATACCGTTGATTGTGATGCACGCCTCGCGCCCGAACGCGACGCAACCCCTTCGGAAAACCTCTCGGGTGAGCGGATGCGCGCTATCTACGGCGCCTTCAGGAAATAACGGAACGGCGCTTTTCGCCGTTCAATCGCTCTGCAAAATAACGTTCTTCACCATCGGATAGATCTGGTTTTGCCAGGTCTTGCCGGAAAAGACGCCATAATGGCCGACGCCGGCCTGCATGTGGTGCCGCTTGCGGTACGGACGCAGTGACGAGCAGAGGTCGTGAGCGGCGAGTGTCTGGCCGACCGCGCAGATATCATCTTTCTCGCCTTCCACAGTGAACAACGCCGTGCGCCTGATCGCGCTCGGCTCGACCTTGTGGTTCTGATAGGTGAGCGCGCCCAGCGGCAGTGCGTGGTCCTGGAATACCAGCCGCACGGTCTCCAGATAGAACTCCGCGGTTAAATCCAGGACCGCAAAGTATTCGTCATAAAACGCCTTTGTCTGCGCGGCTTTGACGTTCTCTCCGTTCGCCAGATTTTCGTAAAGCTCACGGTGCGCCTTCAAATGGCGCTCGATGTTCATGCTCATGAAGGCGGCAAGTTGCACGAAACCAGGATAGACGTGCCGGCCGCCGCCGCCGTAGCGGTACGGCACCCGCGCTATGAGATGTCGCTCGAACCAATCGATGGGTTTGGATTTGGCAAGCTCATTGACCTTGGTTGGGTTGACGCGCGTGTCGATCGGGCCTGCCATCAATGTCATTGATCGTGGCTGCGCCGGATTGTCGGACTGCGCCATCACACTCGCCGCCACCAGCACAGCAACGCAGGGCTGGCATACCGCCATAATGTGCGCGCCTGGTCCGATTGCTTCGAGAAAGCGGATCAGGTGGCCGATATAATCGTCAAAGCCGAAGCGACCGTCCTCAAGCGAGACGTCGCGTGCGTTGTGCCAGTCAGTGATAAAGACGTCGTGTTCTGGCAGCATGGTGCGAACGGTCGCGCGCAGCAGCGTTGCGAAATGACCAGACAGCGGCGCGACCAACAGCACGCGCGGCTGCGCCGATACGGTGTCCTTCTTGAAATGCAGGAGCGTGCCGAAAGGTGTTGCGTCCGCAACCTCTTCGGTTACGGCGACCTCGCGATTGCCAACCACAACGCTGTTTATGCCGTAAGGCGGGCGAGCGTGGGTGAGACCCGCGCGGGCCATGAGTTCGTAAGCGGCGGTCAGGTTGCTTAGAACGGTCGGACGTGCGGAGCCGTTAAGCCGCTCCGTCACTGATCTGGCTAACGCGCCAGCAAGTTGGCGCACCGGCACCATAATGTCGGTATGCGCCTGATAAGCTTGGTAGAGCATCCAATTCCTGACGGCCCCGGGCGAACCGCATGCAAAGGCTAGAGCATTTTATGTTGCACTGCGAGATAAAACTTATTGTAGCCCGCTGATCGCCTGTAAATTGGGGACAATCTTACTGCCTGATAATTTTGCAGCACGGGAAGGTATTGAAAGAGCGACACTTTCGTCTAAGCTGCCAAATGCCGGGTCATGATTGAACAAGGGACGTTTGCGCCCCATGGCCAAGGCTACCCTCACTATTGCCAGCAAAAACTACGGCTCGTGGTCGCTGCGCGGCTGGTTGCTATGCAAACTGGCCGGGCTCGAATTCGATGAGCAGATCGTCGCCAGTGATGATCCCTCAACTCGCGCCGAACTGCTGCTGCTTTCGCCCTCGTTCCTGGTGCCTTGCCTCACGCACAATGAAATCAAGGTCTGGGACACGCTGGCGATCGGTGAGTACCTGAACGAAATCCTGCCGAAAGCCGGGCTGTTGCCGAAGACCCTGGCCGCCCGCGCACGCTGCCGTTCGATCTCTGGTGAAATGCACTCTGGCTTTTCCAATTTACGCTCCGCGCTGCCGATGAACCTGAAGGCACACCACCCTGGCTTTAAAGTCTGGGCTGGTGCGCACGCCGACATAGAACGAATCGTCAGCATCTGGCGCGAGTGCCTCGCCGCTGAAAAAGGGCCTTACCTTTTTGGCGCATCTCCCTGCATGGCCGATGCAATGTTCGCGCCGGTCGTCACCCGATTTCTGAGTTACGACGTAAAACTCGATAGCGATTGTGCCGCCTATTGCGCGACGATCATGGCCATGCCGCCGATGCAAGAATGGCTGGATGCTGCGAAAGCCGAGCCGGATGAGGTCGTCGAGCTGGACGTGGAATTTTAACGCATCTTCAAACCGCTCGTCTCCGCGGAAGCGGGGACCCGGAGCAACAAACTCCGCCGCAGGGTCGTCTCGCCCTGGATTCCCGCTTACGCGGGAATGAGCGGACGATGGTTCACTTCCTCAACCAATTCTCGATCCGTTCCACAGCCTCGCGCATCTCGCCGGCGGACCCCGCATAGCAAAATCGTAGAAAGTGCCGGCCATCGACCGGATCGAAATCGATTCCCGGCGTCGCCGCTACGTCCGCTTCGTTCAACATACGCTTCGCAAAATCGAGGCTGTCGTCGGAGAAACGCGAAATGTTGGCGTACAGATAAAAAGCGCCATCCACCGGCAAAAATTTGTCGAGCCCCGCTTTTGGAAGTCCTTCGGTGAGGATCCGGCGGTTCTCTTCGTAGCCATGTTTGACCGCTTCCATCTCCTCCCGCCCGTCGAATGCGGCCTCCGCGGCAACTTGCGCCAACGTAGGCACCGAAATCGCGAGATTACCTTGCAACCGCTCGATCGGGCGCACGAAGGTGTCCGGCACCACCATCCAGCCAATCCGCCAGCCCGTCATGCAGAAATATTTCGAGAATGAATTGATCACCACGGCGCGGTCCGATGCATTGGCGGCTGTCTCGGCGGCGAAGGCATAGTCGAGGCCGTGATAGATTTCGTCGGAGATCACGCGGATGCCTTCCGCTTCCGCAACCGCTATCAACCGCGAGAGCGTATCTGCGTCCATCATTGTACCGGTCGGATTTGCGGGACTAGCGATCACCACGCCCTTAAGTGGCGTCCGCTGGTGAGCGGCGATCAGCGCCTTGGCCGATAGTGCCCAACGCGTCTCGGCAGAAGTCTCGATCAGCACCGGCTCGCATCCGAGTGCCGAGAGGATGTGCCGATACGGGGGATAGCCTGGATTGGCCAAAGCCACCCGGTCGCCGGGCTCAAACAGCGATAGAAACGCCAGAATGAATCCGCCTGACGACCCGGTCGTCACAATGATGCGTGCTGGATCGAGAACGAGATCGTAAGTGTCTGCATAGTGGCGCGCGATACGCGCACGCAGCGATGGTATGCCCAGGGTCTCGGTATAGCCGATACGCCCCTGCACGAGTGCAGCTTGCGCGGCCTTGATTGCGGTCGCCGGCGCCCTCGCCGCCGGTTGACCTACCTCCATATGAATGATTTTGGCACCTTGGGCCTCGCGCTGCGCCGCCGCCGCCATCACATCCATAACGATAAACGGCGGCACATCGCTGCGTTTGGATGGCTTCAAAAGCTGTTTTGCTGCCTCAAGCATCGTTTTTAGGCCCGTGGGGCTTCGATATCCGCCCCGCTGTTGCCGCATTCGGCGTCGATCTCATGACCCAGCCGTGATCGCAAGTCGCGTTGACCACCACCAGGCGCGACACTAGTTTCACGCAAATTCGGTAGCAAAACCGGCATGTCCTTGGACGGCACACCTATCAGGACGCGGCACAGGGCGCCAGCAGCCCGGGCGATCGCGGTCCTTACTGCGATTGCGCTCTGCGCCTCCGGTGGTGGCCCAGCGGTCGCACCTGCGCGCGCGCAAGAAGCGGCGCTGCGTGGCCTGCCGGTCGTCCGCGATGCCGAAATTGAACAGCTTCTTCGCGACTACGCGCAGCCGATTCTACAAGCCGCCGGACTTGCCAAACAAAATGTACGGGTTGTCGTGCTGGGTGATCGCTCGTTCAATGCTTTCGTGATGGATGGGCGCCACATCTTCGTCAACGCCGGCGCGCTGTTCGACGCAAAAACTCCCAACGAAATCATCGGCGTCTTCGCGCACGAAACCGGGCATCTCGCCGGTGGCCATCTCCAGCGATTGCGCGAGCAGCTCGCGTCTGCGCAAACCGCGTCGATCATTGCTTTGCTTGCGGGCATCGGCGCGGCAGTCGCCGGTGCAAAGAGCGGCGCGGGTGGCGATGTCGGTACCGCCGCAATTTTGGCACCGCAGGCTGCGATCATGCGTACAGTGCTCGCCTATGTCCGCACTCAGGAAGACCAGGCCGATCACGCCGGCGTGAAATTCCTCAATGCCACCGGCCAGTCCCCGCGCGGCATGGTCGAATTGTTCAAGCGCTTAAGCAACGAAGTGTTGTTTAACTCGCGCTACATTGACCCCTACATGCAAACCCATCCCATGCCAGCCGATCGTGTGGCTACTCTCGAAACAATCGCCAGGGCGAGTCCCTATTGGGACCGCAAAGATTCGCCAGAGCTGCAACTGCGCCACGATCTGATGCGCGCAAAACTGGCGGGCTTCCTCGAGCGTGCGGACACGGTTGCCCGCCGCTATCCGCTCGGTGACCACAGCCTGCCGGCCCGTTACGCGCGCGCCATATCAACCTATCGTCACGGTGACTTGCGCCAAGCTCTTGTCCAAATCGACGACTTGATTCAGGCGCAGCCGAACAATCCGTATTTCTATGAGCTCAAAGGCCAGGCGCTGGTCGAAGGCGGGCACCCGGCGGAAGCCGTCGCTCCGTTGCGCCAGGCCGCGCAGCTTTCGCACAATACGCCGTTGATTGAAATTCTGCTTGCGCAGGCGCTCAACGCCACTAACAATCCGAAGTTCGCTGAGGAAGCGGTTGGCTTGCTGCGCACGGCGATCTCCCGCGAACCGGAGTCTCCAGATGCTTACAGCCAGCTTGCGATGGCCTACGGTCGCAAAGGCGATCTGGCCAATGCCGACCTCGCTTCGGCGCAAGCCGCCTTTACGCGCGGCGATGTCAAGACCGCGCGGCAACTTGCGTCACGGGCCAAGACCCGTCTGCCTATCGGTTCCCCCGCATGGGTCAGGGCCGACGATATCGTCAACGTCAAACCGCCGAGTTCAAACGCCGGCATCCATTAGTCACAAGGACCTAAGCCAATGACATTAATTTCGCGCTCTCTCGCTGTCGCCTTCATGGCGATGCTGGCCGTCGCCACATCGTCCGCCTCGCGCGCCGACGATTTTTCCGCAAGCCAGCGCGGCGAGGTCGAGCGCATCGTGCGCGAATATCTCGTCGCTCACCCTGAAGTCATTCAGGATGCGATGACCGAACTTGAAAAGCGGCAGAGTGCGGCCGAGTCCGAGAAGCACAAAGCTGCGGTCAAGCAATATTCCCAGGCGCTGTTCGCCTCGCCGCGTCAGGTCGTACTCGGCAACCCGGATGGCAATGTCACATTCGTCGAGTTCTTCGACTACAATTGCGGGTACTGCAAGCGGGCCATGGATGACATGCTCACGCTGCTCAAGGATGACCCCAAGCTAAAAGTTGTCTTGAAGGAATTCCCGGTGTTGGGGCCTGGCTCGGTCGAGGCCGCGCAGGTCGCGGTTGCCGTGCGCATGCAAGACAAGACCGGCAAGAAATATCTTGAATTCCATCAAAAGCTGCTCGGCGCCCGCGGCCAGGCCGACAAGGCGCGCGCCCTCGCCGTTGCCAAGGACATCGGCCTCGACATGGGCCGCCTGGACAAGGATCTGGCGAGCGCTGAGGTAAAGGCCACCTTGCAGGAAAGCTTCAAGCTCGCCGAGGCGCTCGGGCTCAATGGTACGCCAAGCTACGTCATCGGCGATGACGTCGTGGTCGGTGCAGTCGGCCTCGACGCGCTTAAAGAGAAGGTCAACACGTCGCGTTGCGGCAAGCCGACCTGCTAACGGGCGTCACGGGTCGTCTATAATCTTTCGGGACGTTATCGGCCGCCGCGGCACCTATGTCCGGCGGCCGGTTTGCAACACAATCGATTACGGAACAAAGTTCCGCCGGGGCGGTTGTTGCGCGCATGTATACGCTCGGCATGGAAGAGGAATATTTCCTGTTCGACGCAAAGACGCGCCATGCGGTGCGTCGCGCGAACAAGAAATTCCTTTCGCACGCGCAAAAGAAGCTCGGCAAACACGTTATGACCGAGATGCTGCAGTCGCAGCTCGAGGTCGCTACTCCGCCCTGCACCAACATGGGCGAAGCGCGCGGGCATCTATCACATTACCGTCGCACGCTAGGGCAGCTGGCCGGCGAACATAAGCTCGGCCTTGCCGCTATGGGCACTTTCCCACTTGCCTTCTGGCCGGAACAGATGGTGACGCGAAAGGCGCGGTACGGCCCGATCATGGATGACCTTCAGATGATCGGCTACCGCAACATGCTTTGCGGGATGCATGTTCACGTCGCGGTGCCGGACGTCGACACGCGCATCAATTTGGTGATGCGCTTGACGCCTTACCTGCCGCTCATGCTCGCGCTCTCGACATCGTCACCATTCTGGCAGGGCCACGCCACCGGCCTCGCCGGCTATCGGTTGGCCGCATATGACGAGCTGCCACGCACGGGATTGCCCGAGCTGTTTCGCACCAATGAAGACTATCGCGAATTCATCGCCGCACTGACCTGGGCAAAAATCATTCCCGACGCGAGCTATATCTGGTGGGCGGTGCGTCCATCGCTCAACAATCCGACCATCGAATTGCGCGTCGCCGACAGCTGCACACGGCTGGACGATTCGATCGCCGTGGCTGCGCTGTTCCGCTGCCTTGTGCGTGCACTCGACCGGGATCGTGCGCTCAATGCCGGCTTTGACCGCGTCGGCCGCGCCATCACACAGGAAAACAAATGGCACGCCCAGCGCTATGGCATAGGCGCGACCTTTGTCGAACCGTTTTCCCGTTCCCCACTCACGCTGCGAGAATGGCTCGATCAAGTGATCGATTTCATCGACGCTGATGCCGTCGCGCTCGGCTGCACGGCGGAGATCAAGCACCTCCTTGCCATCGTGGCCCACGGCACTAGCGCCGACCGCCAGATTGAGATCTTCGGTAAGGCCAAGGCCGCCGGCCGCAGAAGGTTAACGGCGCTCAAGGAGGTGATTGATTGGGCAGCGGCCGAAACCCAGGCACACTGCACCACGAAAACCTGAATCCGAGCACGCTTCCGGGCTTCCCCTTAGCGCCGCAGCCACCTATAAAGCGCCACAGTTTCACGCGCACCAACCCAAGCGCGAGCCGGGCGGGGACCCATGGCGAAGACCATCTACATTCTCAACGGACCGAATATGAACCTGCTCGGAACACGCGAGCCCGAGAAATACGGGCGCGCAACTCTCGGCGACGTCGAAAAACTTTGCCGGGCGACCGCAAAGCAGTTCGGCTTCGACATCGTCTTCCGGCAATCAAATCGCGAAGGTGAATTGGTCGATTGGATTCAGGAGGCCTTCGCCAAGAAGGCCTCGGGCATCCTTATTAATGGCGCCGGCTACACGACAACGTCGATCGCCATTATGGATGCACTTCTTGCCGTGAAATTGCCGGTAATCGAGGTGCACGTCACCAATATACACGCGCGCGAGAGCTTCCGGCAGAATTCATATATATCGAAGGCGGCCAAGGCGGTGATCGCCGGCTTCGGTATCGAGGGCTATGCGTTGGCGATCACCGGCCTCGCCGGATTGCTCGGCGCCAAGCAAAAAGGTTGAGCGCGGCGCAATGACAAAATCGCCAAAGACAATTGTCGATCGCGAATTAATCCACGAGCTCACCAAGCTGCTGGATGAGACCGGCTTGACCGAGATTGAAATCGAACAAGAGGGCAAGCGCGTGCGCGTTGCTCGCGGCGCGGCGGCATCGGCCGCCCCCGCTGCACTGCGTGTCGAAGTGGCGCCGCAGGCAGAAGCCATAGTCACGCCGCTCGATCCATCGAAGCACCCCGGCGTGGTGATCTCGCCTATGGTCGGCACTGCTTATGCCTCATCCGAGCCCGGCGCAAAGCCGTTCATCGATATCGGAAGCAAAGTTAAGGTCGGCGATACGTTGCTGATCGTCGAAGCAATGAAGACCATGAATCAAATTCCGGCCTCACGCGCCGGCACCGTTGTGCAAATTCTGTTTGAAGACGGCCAGCCGGTCGAGTTCGGCGAGCCATTGGTGATCATCGAATGACGGCTGATCAGCCGGACCGACGCGATGTTCGATAAAATCCTGATCGCAAACCGCGGCGAAATTGCCCTGCGCGTGTTGCGCGCTTGCAAGGAACTCGGCATTCCGACGGTGGCGGTGCATTCCACTGCCGATGCCGACGCCATGCACGTGCGATTTGCCGATGAAAGCGTCTGCATCGGCCCGCCTGCCGCAAAAGACAGCTACCTCAATATCCCCGCCATTCTATCGGCCTGCGAGATCACAGGCGCGGATGCCGTGCATCCCGGCTACGGATTTCTGTCGGAGAATGCGCGCTTCGCAGAAATCCTTACCGAACACGGCGTGCAATTCATCGGCCCCAAGGCGGAACACATTCGCCTGATGGGCGACAAGATCGAAGCTAAGCGCACCGCGAAGAAACTCGGCATTCCGGTCGTGCCCGGCTCGGAAGGTGGTGTCGGCTCCGACCAGGAGGCAACCAAAATCGCGGGCGGTATCGGCTATCCAGTTCTTATCAAAGCAGCAGCCGGCGGCGGCGGCCGCGGGATGAAAGTCGCGCACTCGGCAGCCGATTTATCGGTCGCTCTCTCGACCGCACGTGCCGAAGCAAAGGCCGCATTCGGTGACGATGCTGTCTATATCGAAAAATATCTCGAGCGGCCCCGCCATATCGAAATTCAGGTGCTTGGTGACGGCAAGGGAAATGCAATTCATCTTGGCGAGCGCGATTGTTCGCTGCAACGGCGGCACCAGAAAGTTTGGGAAGAAGGCCCCTCTCCCGCTCTCAATGCCAGCGCACGCGACGTCATCGGCGAGACTGTGGCAAAGGCAATGCGCGAGATCGGCTATCTCGGCGTTGGAACTGTCGAGTTCCTCTATGAGGACTCCAAGTTCTATTTCATCGAGATGAACACGCGCATACAGGTTGAGCACCCGGTGACAGAAATGATCACCGATATTGATCTCATTTTCGAGCAAATCCGCGTTGCTGCCGGCGGCAACCTCGCAATCAAACAAAGCGACGTTAAATTTGACGGCCACGCGATCGAGTGCCGGATCAATGCCGAAAACCCGGTTTCTTTTCGCCCATCACCGGGAAAAATTCTGCACTATCACGCGCCCGGCGGCCTCGGTGTGCGTATCAATTCAGCGGTGTACCAAGGCTACACCATCCCGCCCTACTATGACTCGCTTGTCGGCAAGCTGATCGTCCACGGAAAAACCCGCACCGAATGTCTGATGCGTTTGAAGCGCGCACTCGATGAAGTGGTGGTTGACGGCATCGAGACGACGTTGCCGCTCTTCCGCGCGCTTGTGCGCGAGAAGGACATCATCGACGGCAACTACCACATCCACTGGCTCGAGCAGTTTCTCGCGCGCGGCGGCATGGAACCCTAGGCTGGCACGCCGCCTCCGGTGAGCCGAGTCAATAGCGCACAAACGTCGGCCGGATCGTATGGCTTCGCCATAAACAGCGAGCGCGAAACCAGCGGGGATATTTCAGAAAGTTTGAAACGCCCCGAGGCGTACACGATCGGCATTTCCGGACGCAATTCACGCGCGCGTGCTGCAAGCTCTGCGCCGTCCATGTCGCCGGGCAAATTGATATCGGTGAAGAGCACGTCGATGTCGGCGCCGGAGTCGATGTACCGCAACGCTTCATCGGCCGTCGTCACTTCATGCACGACAAAACCGGATGCGCTCAGTACATCGGCGACGAGATTGCTGATCAGCACCTCGTCTTCGACGACCAAGACCGAAATCGCTGCACCATCTCGGCCCATAGATTAAGCTCCCAGTTCCGTCTTCATCCCTCGGCTAGCCAACGCAAACAGCTGCCAAGACTTCAGAATTTTGCTGCATTTATGATGTCCAAACAGTTAACAACCGCTCGCAGTACCGGTTCCCCTCCTCAGCTGCACAGCGTTGCCCTAGGATAACGCCGTCCCCTTGCCACAACTCAAGCCATGGCAAATCGCGAAAACACCTTCGTCGAAATTACACCGGAAGTGCTGCTCAAGGCCTATGCCTGCGGCATCTTCCCCATGGCCGAGAGCGCCGATGACCCGGCCCTTTACTGGATTGAGCCGGATATGCGGGGGATCATTCCCCTTGAAGGGTTTCATGTCCCCGCGCGCCT
Organism: uncultured Alphaproteobacteria bacterium; assembly: GCA_963743405.1. Lineage (GTDB taxonomy): Bacteria > Pseudomonadota > Alphaproteobacteria > Rhizobiales > Xanthobacteraceae > Pseudolabrys. The sequence goes on from CAVUPX010000013.1 coordinate 348,615, forward strand.
CGCGCGCACCGTTCGCTCAACGCCGTGGACGGTCCATGTTGACCGCGACTTTGATGCCGTTATCGACGGCTGCGCGGAGCCGAAGCAGGATCGTGCGCGCACCTGGATCAACATGCGCATTCGCCGCATTTACCGCGCGCTCTATGACCGCGGCCACTGCCATTCGGTCGAGGTCTACGACGGCCACGAGCTGATCGGCGGCCTCTACGGCGTCGTGCTCGGCCGTGCCTTCTTCGGCGAAAGCATGTTTCACCGCGCGCGCGATGCATCCAAGATTGCCTTGGTGCATCTGATCGCGCGGCTCATAGCCGGAAACTATCGTCTCCTCGACACACAATACGTGACCGAACACCTCAAAACATTCGGCGCGGTGGAAGTCCCGAAACGGCGTTATCACCGGCTGCTGGAAGACGCACTGATCGGCGACGCTGATTTTGCGGCGCTCCCGCTCGATCGCCCGCTCAGCGGTGCTCAGGCATTGGCCATCATTCAAGACGAGCCCTAGGCAGCACGCACGTCCTGCGCCGAACCGTCTAGCGCGGAGGCGGAGGCACAAAGCCCGGCGGCTGCGGCGGCCGCGGCGGGCGTTGCGGCTGTTGCGGCGGGCGTTGCGCCGGACGTGCAGGCTGTTTTCCTGCCGGATCAGGCGACCCTTCCGCGACGTTCGGATTCTGTCCGCCTTTGCAGTCGGTGACCCACACATCGTAGATCGGATGCTCGACCGCGTGCAGGCCCGGGCTTGCCGCGAACATCCAGCCCGTGAAGATCCGCTTGATCTCGCCCTGGAGTGTCACTTCGTCGACTTCAACAAAAGCATCGGTATTCGGCGTCTCGGTCGGCGGACGCGAATAGCAAACGCGCGGCGTCACCTGGAGCGCACCGAATTGCACGGTTTCGTTGACGGCGACTTCGAACGAAATGATGCGGCCGGTGATTTTGTCGAGGCCTGAGAACACCGAGGTCGGATTGGCAATGCGCTGCGGCGGCGGCTCGACCACGACTTCGTCACTCGGCTGCGGTGCCGTGTTGGCGGGTTGTGGCGCGTTGCGTGGCGAACCCGGGCCCGGCGGCAAAGCGGGCGGAGGCGCCGCCGTGGCGCCCTGTTGCGGTGGCTGGGCTGCCGGTGGTGCGGCCAAGCCGCCCGGCGGAGGCGGCAGCGGCTGCGACTGGATACCGCCGGCACCGGGCCGGTTCGACGGCGGCAAGCTCATGGGTGCGGGCAGCGGCTGTGGCGGCGGCGTGTCGCGCGCACCGGGATAGTAAGGCGGTTGTTGTGGCTGTTGTTGCGGCCGCGATGCCGGCGCATTCGGCACATCGGCCGGCGGCCGCGGCGGACCATCGCCGCCGAAGATCGAACCGAACTGGGCGAATGCAGGCTGCGCCACGAGCAGCGTGGCGACCGCCAATAACGCGACTGAACTGGAGCGACGCGCCATCAAGATCCGGTTTTTCCGCTGGCCGGCGTGAATTCGCCTGACGCCGGTAGCAACGCCCGGTTAACACGGGGAATACGGCGGTGGAAGGGCAGCCCCAGCGCCTGAAATCACCACAAACTCCGGTCATTCCCGCGGAAGTGGATCGGGGCGCGCCCCACTCGCCTCTTCCGCTCGTCCCCGCGAAAGCGGGGACCCAGGATCCGGACTATTCGCCTCGAAATATTGCGCGGGAATGAGCGGAGTGAGTTCAGACTTGGCCAAGGCCCGACTACTGTTTGCCGCTGCCTGGCGACCACGCCTTATAGTCGCCGGTCGCTTTCGGACGGCGGCCGGCAGCGAGAGTCGAACCCGGCGGCCGTAATGCGCCCGGCGTGCCCGTCATGTTCGGCCGGTGCGGCTTTTGCCAAGGGCGCGGCTTGTAATTTTCCTGGGTCGGAGGGGTGTCGACGGTGTGGTGCAACCAGCCGTGCCAGGACGGCGGGACACTCGAGGCTTCCGTGTATCCGTTGTAGATCACCCAGCGCCGCTCGAAGCCGAGCGTCTTGTCGATTTTGCCTCCGGTGGTGCGGTAATAGCGGTTGCCGAATTCGTCATCGCCGACAACTTCGCCATACATCCAGGTCCAGAATTGGGTCCCGAATGTCTGCGAATTCCACCAGGTGAAGAGCTTGAGCAGGAAACTTTTCATCGCTGCCGCGCATTGAAAACGATTGGAACGCGGGCGTTTTGCCACCTCACTGCCGCATTGTCCAGCGGCGGGAAAACGGCCTCGGGTATCAAAGGCCATATTCGCCGCTTGTTTCATGGATGATATTAAAGCCGCATGGATTCGCTCAGAGCCGCGCTGACCTGGATCAAAGACCTTCTCGAGTGGCTGCCTGATCCGGTCGTCGCATTGGTGATCCTCGCGATCGCGGTGCTCGTTGCGCTCGCATTGCACCAGTGGGCGCGCAAGCTGGTGCGCAAGGCGCTCGCAGGGCGATACCCCTACCTCTTTTCGACCTTTACGCAGACGCGCGGCCTTTCCCGGCTTGCGCTGCTGATTCTGGCGATGATCATCGCCATTCCGGTTGCGCCGGTGCCGCCTGAGACCGCGGCACTGCTCACGCGATTGATGGCGGTAGCGGTGATCGGCTTGGTCGGCTGGGGTCTGATCATCGCACTCCACATCGCCGCCGATCTCTACCTGCGGCGTTTCCGCCTCGACGTCGATGACAATCTGCTGGCGCGCAAACACAACACCCAGGTGCGCGTCCTCTCACGCACCATCGACGTGCTGCTGGTGATGCTCACACTCGGCGCTGCGCTGATGACCATCCCCGCGGTGCGCCAATACGGCATCAGCCTGTTTGCGTCCGCCGGCGTCGCCGGCATCATCGCGGGCCTCGCCGCACGGCCGGTGCTGAGCAACCTGATGGCGGGCGTGCAGCTTGCGATGACGCAGCCGATCCGCCTTTTCGATGCGGTCGTCGTGGAGAACGAGCACGGCACGATCGAGGAAATCACCTCGACTTATGTGATCGTGAAGCTGTGGGACTGGCGGCGCATGATCGTGCCGCTCACCTACTTCATCGAGAAGCCGTTTCAGAACTGGACGCGCGAAGCCTCGGCACTCATCGGCACCGTCATGATCTATGTCGACTATCGTGCGCCGGTCGGAATTATCCGGGAGAAATTCCACGAGATCCTCAAGCAGTCGGACAACAAATGGGATGAAAAGGTTGCCAGCTTGCAAGTCACCGACCTCAAGGAAGGCACCATGGAGCTGCGCTGCCTGATGAGCGCCCGTTCCGGCACGCAGACCTTCGATCTGCGCTGTGAGGTGCGCGAGAAGCTCATCGATTTTCTGCAAAAGGAGCATCCGGAAGCGCTTCCGCGCTCGCGGCAGATCAGCTTCGAGGGCAGCGAAAAGTCCGATGATGGGGCCGCATCGCGTGCAGCACCCCGTAAGCGCACAGCCCGGCAAAAGCGCTAGGCGCAAAACCCAAGCAAAACCCAAGCAAATCCTATGTTGCAGTGCATGTTGCTTTCCGGAGCGGCCCACGCCTATCGTGCCTAGGAATTCATCAGCGCGGGTGCCGAGTCGCATAAGCTTTGGCTCGCTCGTGCTGAAATTCGAATGACAGTGCCGGTAAAAAAGGCGGACACCTTTCGGGTCCGCCTTTTTTCATGGCCGGCTAAGAGTTTGCGTGTCCCGGGCGCACCAATTTGAGTCCCGGATGCAGTGCAACACTGTTCCGGCCTCATCCTGAGGAGCCGCGCGCAGCGCGGCATCTCGAAGGATGGGGCGGGCTCATGGTTCGAGACGCGCCCTTCGGGCGCTCCTCACCATGAGGCCCAAAGGGTTACTTCCTCACGCTGCGCTACGTCCGGGACACGCCAAACTTGTCGTCCCGCACGCGCCGCTCTCCAAAGTCGAATTCACAGGGGTGCGTTACGCGAAAACGCCACACGTCACTCCGCGCGAGCGCCGTAAGACACTGACCTCGTTCCGAGAATCAGAGACTCCGCTTCGCAGATCGCTGGATTTTTCCCGGGCTTTTCCCCGGTTGCACTTGTGCCCGGTTCGGTGGCTTTTGCGCGCGGAAGTCCCATTTTCCCGTCATTTTTCTGTCACGCACGGAGGCATAAAAACCTACCTCTCAGCCCCGAGAAAAAAACTTTTCGCGCGCTCGGGAAGGCCCATACTGCCAGCGTTCTTGCGGTCGTTGTCCCCGCAGTTCACCGGCAGGACACAAGATTTAGTGTTTGATTCAGATTTGATGTCTATCTCTTGTTGACGCGTACAGAGAGTCCACTTAGCTTTGGTGTGTTCGGTGGCGTTGAGTTTCAGGTTCCCTCCGGACCCTCAGAACGACTTTTCAGTCGGCGAGCTCAACCCACGCCCGATCCATGGCGTTTTGGGACAGGGGATTGCTGTGTGCCCGGGGCAAAAACCCCGGAGGGTACCGGTGCCGGATCAGAGCGCCGGACTTAGATGAGGTGGGTGGGTCGAAAGTGTTTGAACGGCGGCGGACAGGAACAGGTCCGGCTTAGACAAAAGGGCGATCGTCAATCGTCCGGAAATTTGGGGCTAGAGACACATGCGAATTGAACGGCGCTATACCAAGGATGGACAATCGGCCTACGCAGGCATCGATTTTCGGCTCACCACCAGCGAAATCCGTAACCCGGATGGTTCGGTGGTGTTCAAGCTCGACAATGTCGAGGTGCCGGATTTCTGGTCGCAGGTCGCCTCCGATGTGTTGGCGCAGAAATATTTCCGCAAAGCCGGCGTCCCCGCCCGCCTGAAGAAGGTGGAAGAGAATTCGGTCCCCTCGTTTTTGTGGCGCTCGGTCGCCGACGAGGACGCGCTTGCGACACTGCCGGAGAAAGAACGCTACATCGGCGAGCAGACCTCCAAGCAGGTGTTCGATCGTCTGGCCGGCACCTGGACCTATTGGGGCTGGAAGGGCGGCTACTTCGATTCAGAGGACGACGCGCAGACCTTCTTCGATGAGCTGCGCTACATGCTGGCCGCGCAAATGTGCGCGCCCAATTCGCCGCAATGGTTCAACACCGGCTTGCACTGGGCCTACGGCATCGATGGTCCCGGCCAGGGCCACTATTACATCGATCCCTTCACCGCCAAGCTGACCCGATCGAAATCAGCCTACGAACATCCGCAGCCGCACGCCTGCTTCATCCAGTCCGTCAGCGACGACCTCGTCAACGAGGGCGGCATCATGGACCTGTGGGTGCGCGAGGCGCGGCTGTTCAAATACGGCTCGGGCACCGGCTCGAATTTCTCCAAGCTGCGCGGCGAAGGCGAGAAATTGTCCGGCGGCGGCAAGTCGTCCGGCCTGATGTCGTTCCTGAAAATCGGCGACCGCGCCGCGGGCGCGATCAAGTCGGGCGGCACCACGCGCCGCGCGGCCAAGATGGTGATCGTCGACGTCGATCACCCGGATATCGAAACTTATATCAACTGGAAGGTGATGGAAGAGCAGAAGGTGGCGGCGCTCGTCACCGGCTCCAAGATCAACCAGAAACACCTCAAGGCCGTTCTCAAGGCTTGCGTGAATTGCGAGGGCTCGGGCGATGATTGCTTCTCGCCGGAGAAAAACCCCGCGCTCAAGCGCGAGATCAAGCTCGCGCGCCGCGCGATGGTGCCGGACAATTTCATCAAGCGCGTGATCCAGTTCGCCAAGCAAGGCTACAAGGACATCGACTTCCCGACCTACGACACCGATTGGGACAGCGAAGCCTATCTCACGGTCGCGGGCCAGAACTCGAACAATTCGGTGCGCGTCACCGACGGCTTCCTCAAGGCGGTCGAAGCCGACGGCAAATGGGACCTCACCTATCGCAAGAACGGCAAGGTCGCGAAGACGCTCGACGCCCGCGAGTTGTGGGAGAAGATCGGCTACGCCGCCTGGGCCTCGGCCGATCCGGGCCTGCAATATCACACCACGGTCAATGACTGGCACACCTGCCCGGCCTCGGGCGAAATCCGCGCCAGCAATCCGTGCTCGGAATATATGTTCCTCGACGACACCGCCTGCAATCTGGCGTCGTTGAACCTCCTCACGTTCCGCGAGGAGAAGACCGGCAAATTCCAGGTCGAAAGCTACGAACACGCAGTGCGGCTGTGGACCGTCGTCCTCGAAGTGTCGGTGATGATGGCGCAATTCCCCTCGCGCGAAATCGCCGAGCGGTCCTTCGAATTCCGCACGCTCGGCCTCGGCTACGCCAATATCGGCGGCCTGCTGATGACGGCCGGAATCCCCTATGACTCGGATGCCGGCCGCGCCATCGGCGGCGCGCTGACCGCGATCATGACCGGCATCAGCTACGCCACCTCGGCCGAAATGGCGGAGAAGCTCGGCGCGTTCCCCGGCTACAAGAAAAACCGCGAGGCGATGCTGCGCGTCATGCGCAACCATCGCCGCGCCGCCTATAACGAGCGCACCGGCTACGAGAAAGTCGCAACGCCACCCGTTCCGCTCGACCATGCCTCCTGCCCCGACCAGGCGCTGGTCGCGCACGCAAAGTCCGCCTGGGACCGCGCGCTCGCCCTCGGTGAGAAGCACGGCTATCGCAATGCCCAGGCCACAGTGATCGCGCCCACCGGCACCATCGGCCTGGTGATGGATTGCGACACCACGGGCATCGAGCCTGACTTCGCGCTGGTGAAGTTCAAGAAGCTCGCCGGCGGCGGCTACTTCAAGATCATCAACCGCGCAGTGCCGGAAGCGTTGCGCACGCTCGGCTACACGGAAGCCGACATTGCCGAGATCGAGGCTTACGCCGTCGGCCACGGCACGATGAGCCAGGCGCCTGCGATCAATCACACGACGCTGAAGGTCAAAGGCTTCACCGACGAAGCCCTCGCGAAAGTCGAGAAGGCGCTGCCGACGGCGTTCGACATCAAGTTCGTGTTCAACAAATGGACGCTGGGCGAAGAGTTCTGCCGCGAGAAACTCGGCATCTCCGCCGAAGACCTCGCCTCGCCCACATTCGATCTCCTCGCCGCGCTCGGCTTCGGCAAGCGCGAGATCGAGGCCGCCAATATCCACGTTTGCGGCGCCATGACGGTGGAAGGCGCGCCGCACCTGAAAGCCGAGCACTATCCGGTGTTCGACTGCGCCAACCCGTGCGGCCGCACTGGCAAGCGTTATCTCTCGGTCGAGAGCCACATCAAGATGATGGCGGCGGCGCAGCCGTTCATTTCCGGCGCCATCTCCAAGACCATCAACATGCCGACCGATGCGACGGTCGAGGATTGCAAATCGGCCTACCTGCTCTCGTGGAAACTGGCGCTCAAGGCCAACGCGCTCTATCGCGACGGCTCCAAGCTCAGCCAGCCGCTCAATTCGCAGCTCATTGCGGATGACGAGGACGAAGAGGATGCCGTCGAGGCGTTCCTCGAGCGTCCGGCCGCGGCACGCGCCACGGCGCTCGCCGAGAAGATGGTCGAGAAGGTTGTCGAGCGCATCGTGGTGATGCGCGAGCGCGAGCGCATGCCCGACCGCCGCAAGGGCTACACCCAGAAGGCGGTGGTCGGCGGCCACAAGGTCTACCTGCGCACCGGCGAATATGACGACGGCCGGCTCGGCGAGATCTTCATCGACATGCACAAGGAAGGCGCGGCGCTGCGCTCCATCATCAACAATTTCGCCATCGCGGTGTCGCTCGGCCTGCAATACGGCGTGCCGCTGGACGAATATGTCGACGCCTTCACCTTCACCCGCTTCGAGCCGCAAGGCCCGGTGCAGGGCAACGACTCGATCAAATACGCCACCTCGATCCTCGACTACGTGTTCCGCGAGCTCGCCGTCTCCTACCTGGAGCGTTTCGATCTCGCCCATGTGGACCCGAGCGTGGCCGGCGGCTTCGACGCGCTCGGCAAGGGCGTGGAAGAAGGCAAGCCCGCGACCAACTACGTGTCGAAGGGCCTGACACGATCGCGCACGGACCGTCTCTCGGTGGTGCGGGGCGTATCGTCCCCTGCCCCGGCGGTGGCCGACAGTATCCCCGCGCGCAGCGCGGCGGGTGGTGCTAATATCACGGCCTTCTCGGGCGCTGCGACCGCGCTCAAGGCCGAGCCGGAAGCCAAGCTCTCCCCGGCGGAGCAACTGGAGCAGCGCATCGATCCGCAAGATGCGCGCGCACATGCCAAGGCGGCAGCCTCCGAAAAGCGTGCAGAAGCGCGCGCAAAAGGCTACGAAGGCGAAGCCTGCGGCGAGTGCGGCAACTTCACGCTGGTGCGCAACGGCACCTGCATGAAGTGCGATACGTGCGGTTCAACGACGGGGTGTTCGTGAGTATTCCGAAAAATACAAAAGACATGGAACGCGCACAAGCCGCGTTCCATAAGAAGGAAGCCCAGGCCCGCGAAGGCGCGACCGCTATGGCCGAATACAAGGCCGCCGGCAACGCCGAGCGCATCAAGACCGAGCGGCTGCGCGCGCTTCGCCTTGCCAAGGAAGCGGCCGAGCGCGAAGCCGCGGCCAATGCACCGCCGCCACCACCCAAGCCGGTGAAGGGCGCAAAGGTGGCCAAGGTTGCGAAGGCGCCTGCGAAAGCAAAGGGCGTGGTGAAGAAGAAAAAGTGAGGGCGCGCGTAGCGTGCTGCTCTACCTCCGCGAAATGACAACTCCGTATCCTCGGCGTTGCGATAGGCGGGCCGTTGTGACGTCGCTGGCGGTGTGATTGCGCGACGCAGATCCAACGCGCGACTTTTCCACAAGCACAAACACAAATGTCGCACGTGTGACCTGAGTCACAGCGGGCGCGCGCGCCTTGCGCAAAGATCACACTCGAAGATCCCCAAAGGGATTTTTCGGAGTGTGCCAAGACGCGCTCTGAAAAAAGGGGCCGCTGTCCGGAGACGGCGACCCCATTGAGAGGCCACCGGCGGGTGATGACGCCGGTGGCCGATTACTAAAAAAGCGTCGCCACGTTGATATTATGGCGGAATTGCAGATATCCCCAGAATGCTCGCAATAAACGCCAGTGCGGCAATGGCTTACCACCGCCGCACTTCTTTTCTGTCTCAGAAGTATTGAATTGCCGCGCGCCGTTGACCGCTCACAGCGCTTCAACCGCCTTGCGGCAAGCGCGCGGCAGACGCTTGATGTTCTGCTTGAGGCAATTGAGTGACTCGATGCCTTCCGCCGGAATCTTTGAGCAGTAACGCTTGTAGGCGCCCGCGCAATATTTGCGGGCGGCATCCGCCGGGTTGTCGGGCACAGGATCTTTGGCCAATGCGGGCGCTGCCGTCATGGCGAAGACGAGTGCGAGTGTGCAAGCGGTGAGCACCGCAATACGATTGAGAGCGGTCATCGAACCCTCTCCTTTTCTAAATTGATCGCGCAGCCAATGACCGTCCTGATGACGCTCTTATCGGCTAACGCGCTTTTTCTTCGGGAACGTGGATCACACGTGAGAATGGACCCGCGCCTGCAAGTGGAAATATTTGGCCGAGATACATCACGGTCTGAAACCGTTCGGACCAGGCCCACAACTCGCCGCTTCGCTTGTCCAGAATGATCACTTTGTCCGTCGCGCTGCGCCAGGCCTGATCAGGCAGAGCCCGCCGATCGCCAAAATCCCGCCGCGTCTCCGCACCGAAAGAAACATTCTGGTCGAGTTGCGTGGTCACCATCTCATAGTGGCTGCCGGTGCGCGATTGAGCGAACGCCGGCGTCGTGAATGCCGCCACCGCGGCGATGAGCATCGTTCCAAATGCGAGCTTCATAGTCGTCTCCCACTGCCAACCTGCGCACAAGCCAACTCAAACCCAAGCCGAAAATGCCAGCGCGCACAGAGGCCTCGCCACGGCCCGATAGTGACGTGTTAACCTCAAGTATCAAGTTTAATTTTAGGGCCGCCGCGTACCGGAGCGGGTTGCGTTATATTTGAAGCCGGTGCGGGCCGGTTTCGGCCACAAAGGAGAAGCAGATGAACAAGCTTTTTTCGCTTGTTTTCGCCATTGGAATAATCCGCCGCCAGCGCGGTGGCCGCTGATGCAATGCCCGGCTCGGTGCAGCCTCAACGAACGATCCAGGTTGTCGCCGGCGGTTGCGGCGCTGGTTCCCAGCCCGGCCCCGATGGCACATGCGCGCCCATCAACACGCGGTCTTATTCGGGCCGCCACCACAGATATCGCCAGGTGCAGCCTCACGCTATGCGTATCGGATCAGTTATTATTTCAACAGCGGCTACGTGACCGATGCTGATCCGTTTGCGCCCGGAAGCCGCCGCTTTTGCGCTTTCGGGTCGTATGTCGCGTGTCTCGCTTCCGGTGCGTACTGCCTGCAGCGTTGTTACTGAGCGGCGCCAGCCTCAACACACATACGGCTGAAAACATTTCCGCTCGTCCCCGCGAAAGCGGGGACCCAGTGCTGGATTCCCGCTCCCCGCTTCGCCGAAGCGAAGCTGCTTCGGCTTCGCGGCGGCGAGTGCGCGGGAATGAGCGGAGTGTGGTGCACTCCCAACATTTCTCACCGATTCAATTGTCAAACAGCCAACGCTCCGCCACCTGCTTCGCGCCGTGGCCCGCTAGACCGCGGCAATGCAATCAATCTCGATGTCGAAATGTCCCGGCCACGAAGGAACGCAAATAAAAATTCTCGCCGGTGGATCTTTCGGAAAGTACCGTACGTAGACGGCGTTCACCACCGCAAAATTCTCGACCGATGTGCAATAGACATTGCACTTGAGAACATTGTCCAGCGACGACCCTGCCGTCTCAACACAGAGCTTCAATTGCTCCATAACAATCTCGGCCTGGCGCTCGATCGGGCCGTCGACGATCTTTCCAGTTTCCGGATCGAACGGTGGAAGCCCCGAAACGTAAATCGTGTCGCCGTGCCGGGTGACTGCCGAGGTCGGCGCCTTCCACCATTCCAGCCAGGTGGACAAGGGTTCGACGCGAATGACTTCCCGCTTCATGTGATGCTCCCCCGGTGTGCGAAATCGCTTTCGAATGGTCACAGATCGTTGATCGTCAACTCTTGAGCACAGTCAGGTCTCGCGCAAAGTATTTTCGATCCGGCGATCCGGAATGAGCCATATCACCGCGACCAAAACATACATCAGGATCGACAGCAGCGGGCTGACAAAGGCGAGCGCAATTCCCGCAACGTAGAATACCGGCGACAGCTTGCCTTTCACGTCAGCGCCGAGCGCGCTGGCAAGAACGGAATGCGCACCCTGTTTCCGGATGATCGCTTTTTGCAGCAAGTAGTATGCGATCGCAGGCATCAACAGAACTGCGCCGTAGACCGCCGTCGGTATAGGCGACAGAAGATTATCGCCCATCCAGGCCGTCGCGGCCGGAATGAGCGAAAGCCAGAACAGCAGAAACGAGTTGGCCCACAGGATGAGCCCATCGACACGCGTCACCGTGTGCAGAAGATGGTGATGATTGTTCCAGTAAATTGCCAAATAGACAAAACTCAATACATAGCTGATGAAATTCGGAAGCACGCCAATCAGCACGGCCCAGTCGGCGCCATGCGGCACCTTCAGCTCGAGAACCATGATCGTGATGATGATAGCAATGACGCCGTCACTGAAGGCGGCGAGACGGTCTTTTCCCATTGTATGGCTCCGCTATGAGACGTCGGTTGCTGACGCGCCGGGCTTCACGCCTTCTGACGATCATTATCGATCGGGATCACCTGCCCCGAGATCGACTTCGCTGCATCCGATGCCAGGAATACCGCAAGCTGTGCGATGTCCTTCGGGTCGATCATCGCCTTGATCGAAGCCGCGGCAAAGGCATCCGCCTTCACCTCCTCCATCGACTTGCCGCTGATCTGCGCGCGGCCGGCAAAAACCCGTACGATGCGGTCGCCCTCGACCGCGCCGGGCGCGATCGCGTTCGCGCGGATGCCCCACTCGCCGAGCTCCATCGCCAGCGTCTTGGTCAGCCCGATCACGCCCCATTTGGTCGCCGCATAGGGGCTGCGATTGGCAAAGCCGTAACGGCCCGCAATCGACGCCATGTTGATGATGCAGCCCGCCTTCGATTGCTTCAGGTGCGGAATGGCAAGCCGCGAGACGTCAAACATGGCGGTGAGATTGACGGCAATCACCTTGTCCCAATCGTCTGGCGGATAATCAGCGACCGCCAGCGTGAGGCCCGCAATGCCGGCATTGTTGATGAGTACATCAAGGCCGCCCAGCGCGGAAACCGCCTCCGGCACCATGCGTTCGATTTCGGCGCGGTTCGCCATATCGCAGCGCTTGGCGATGAGGCCAGGGATTTCCTTCGCGATCGCAGCGAGCGCCGTGTCGTCGATATCGCAAACGAAGACCTTGGCTCCGGTCGCGGTAAAGGCACGCGCAAATTCCCGGCCGATACCGGCAGCCCCGGCCGTTATCAAAACACGTTGCGGCATCGTTTCCCCTTTTTTGCAGATTGTGTTGAGCCCACCCGCGTCTCAGTTTTACCACGAAATAGGCGGCCAACTGGCCCTCACACCTTGCTACACTTTGCGAAAGGTCCTCAATGCCACGGACGGTTTCCGGCGCCATCACCATAGCCGCGTGCCTCCTGCTGGCGGCAACCGCAGCGGCCGACCCTGCGCCGGCAGCGCCCGTCCATAAAAAACGGCACGTCGACCGCCACTGGCACGGCTACGGCTTTCTCCCCGGCTACCGCCCGCCGGAAGTGATCGCACGCGAGCGGGCGGAGCATTATTACCGGGTGCACGGGCCGCAATATTACGGCCCGGCATGGCCGGGCTTCTATCGCGGCCGCTGGAACGGCGGCGGCTTCGGCCCCTGCTGGACGCAAACGCCGATCGGCCCGATGTGGAATTGCGGCCAGTAATCGATTCGGCTGCCGCTGCGCGCGAGGCCGCATTCACCCATTACGCCGTCGAATCGGCTAACCTTTCGGCAGTGATTCGCTGTTTGTTGATTTTGCGCGCCGAGGCAGCTTAGGCCCCGGGGCCGGTTTGTATTGAAATGACGTGCTCCGGAATGACGTGAATTGCGGTGCAGTGCCGTGAGTTGGCCACACCATCGAGGGGAGCTCCACGACATGGCGAAGAAGCGGAAAGCAGCAGCCAAAAAAGCATCGCGCAAGCCTGCGGCCCGCAGGCGGCGGCGCAGCCAACAACCCGGATGCCACCATCAACACGCTGGTCATCCTGGTGGTGATCGTCGTGGTGCTGGCGGGGATGTATCTCTATGCGCAGAACAGGAAACAGGCTGCCTTGTTGCCGATCATCGGGCACGCCATCGCGACCCTGATCACGCCCCAGCCCACCTTCACTCCGCAGACGCTATTGCCGGCCGCGGGAACGGAAAAGCCGGAAATCGGCATCGTGCTCAAAACCACGGACACCGTAGAGGCGAAATAACGCACGGACAGATCTGCAGCGCAGGCGGCCTCGGCCGCCCGCTGAATGCGTTGACGCACGGCATCAATGCGCGTTCGTGTCTCGAACGCGATGCTTACCGTTGATGGGTGCCCGCGAGGGTCACGAGCCGCGCCAGCAGCGTCGCCGGATAAAGCTGCCCAATGATGGCCTCGATATTGGCGAGGCCGCGCGCGAAGGGGTGTACGGGGACGATATCGCCATACCCCACTGACGTCAGCGTCACGAAGCTGAAATATCCAAAATTGCTGGCAACGGCGAGCGTGTCGGCCAAAGGCTTCATTCCGGCAAACGCATCAGGCTCCATCAGCGCCACAAAGCAGTACATCGCCACAAACGTGAAGCCTATGACGAGGTAGAGCAGGACCGCGCCGATGATCCTGTGCAACGTCACGCGCCCCGGCGCGAACACCGCACGCGCGACGACAAAAAACAACGTCACGCCACCAATCATCCAGGCAATAGCATCAAGATATAGATCGACGAATGAGGGTTGCCGCAGTCTCATCACCGTCGCAGCGACGACAAGCGCGATGGCAGTCAGCATCGCGGTGACGGCGACCGCGCTGCCCGACACGATGAAGATTCCGGCCACTAGTACCACCGCTACTGCGATCGCAAAATGATGCGCGCCAAGGACGCCCACTGCTTGCAGCGGCCCCACCACGAACATGAGTATCGCAAGGAGGATGGTCAGAACTGTCAAAGCGGGGTCGCTCAGCCGCTTCTGGAGGGCCTGGAAGCGAACTCGGTTTTTGGACATGATCGATTCCGCGCCTACTCTTCTTTTTCCGTCGTGAAATACAACGGATAGCCCTTGCTACGACCCATTTCGGTCGCTTCCTTCGCCTTGGTCTCGGCCACGTCGCGGGTATACACCGCGATCACGCAGGCGCCCTTCTGGTGGGCCGTCATCATGACCTTATACGCGTGACTCTCGTTCATCCGAAAGACGGACTTGAGGACCAGCACGACGAATTCCCGCGGCGTGAAATCGTCATTGAGCAGGATCACCTTCCATAGTGGCGGCCGCTGCGTTTTCGGCTTCGCCTTGGTGCGCGGTTTCTCGAGGGTCTTTTGGCCCATCGTGAGCCTCTCCACGGCGCCGTCCTGGCAGCTGGGCCCGTATTCTATTCAACTTTGCCGGTTTGGGGACTGCCCGTTCGGGAAACAGCGGGCGCGAGAAACCTGGGGCGCCGGCGATCAGGCCGGGGCCTTGCACTTTCAGGGGCATCCAGCCGTGAGATCCGCGCCTGACGGCCTACGAATTCTGTTTTCGAATCGTCGAGTTTTGGCGGCGGCGGCTCGTAAGTAATATCGGTCTCAGTGTTGCGCTTTGCCTGTCCCGCCAGGCGCAAATAGGCCCGCGCCAGGTGCTCGAACTCGTCGCGCGCCTTGGGGTTCGTTTCAGCCTCGGCGCGGGCGCGAAATTCGGCGGCTTTGAGAATGTAGTCTTCCCCCGAGGCCATGGCGTCCCCTATGTTTTTTTACACATACACAACCTTGCAAATGCGGCGCTTTTGAAATCGTTCCCGGAACTCGAAAATAGGTCTCGTTGTGTTGCCGGCCCGTTGACGCGACTCTTTTCCTAAGTGGTATTCAGAAGTGGTACCTCAGTACTCCAAATTTTCTCCAAGTTTTCTCCAAGATTTGCTGGAGCGACCCATGCTTTATCTCACCATCAAAGCTGCACTGTCCGGCGTCATCATCGCGATCGTTTCGGAGGTCGCGCGCCGCTCACCGACACTTGGCGCTCTCATCGTCTCCCTTCCGCTGGTGTCGATCCTCGGCATTCTTTGGCTGTGGCATGATACCACCGACGCCGAGCGCATCGCCACGCATGCTCAATCGACATTCTGGTATGTGCTCCCGACATTGCCGATGTTTCTGGTGATGCCGGCAATGCTGCGCCACGGAATCGGATTCTGGGCCACGCTTGCAACCTGCTGCGTGCTGACTTTCGTTCTTTATCTCTGCACGATCTGGGTGCTCGGAAAATTCGGCGTGACCTTGTGACGCGACAGACACAAGATTTTTGCACAAAATTTTTTGCAGTGCGAAGACATTTCGGATTTTTGACAGCGCAGAAAATTTTTGAGTTGATGGTGATCATTCTGCCGCAAAACTTTCATGAGCATCGTGCATGTTACGTCAGTGTTCCTGCTTTACTCGCCGACGTCACCTGCCCTACGGTCAAGACGACGGAAACCACGAGGGGAAGACAGCACGAGGGGAAACCGGGGACGCGTCGTTATTTTGGAGGAGCCCAATGGAATTGTCCCCCGAGATCACAAGATTCGTGCGCTCGCGTCCGGTGATTGAATGCGCGCAATGTGGCGACCGCATCTATATCCCTGAATGGTCGGAATGTCTCGACGGTTGCCGTGTGCGGCACGTGTGGCAATGCGACGCTTGCGGCACCTCATTTGAAACGACGGTGCGTTTCGCGGCCTAACGGCGAAATCTCTCGCATCACCCGAGTTGGTACGCCGAGCGGCGCTGCCTTTTTTCACGCAATTTTGCACACCCAGCGACGCGATGGCGGGCTATAGTACCCGCCATGATCAGTCGACGATATGTCGTGCTTTTGGGGGCCGCGTCACTTGCGAGCCTCTCCCCACGTTTTGCGCACGCAACAGCCATGAGCCACGTCACCGCCTATGCCTTCACCTTCAAGGGCCTGGACGGCGGCGAAATCCTGCTGGCCTCGTATGCGGGCCATCCGCTGCTGGTCGTCAACACGGCCTCGCTCTGCGGCTATACGCCCCAATATGCGGGCCTGCAGGCGCTCTGGAGCCGCTACCACGACAAAGGGCTGGTCGTCCTCGGCGTGCCATCCAACGACTTCGGCGGGCAGGAACCGGGCGGGGTGAGCGACATCCACGCGACCGCTCAGGGCGAATACCACGTCACATTCCCCATCACGGAAAAGGTCGCGGTGAAAGGCAAAGATGCGCACCCGTTCTTTAAATGGGCCGCGCTGGAACGCCCGCTCGAGGCGCCGCGCTGGAATTTCCATAAATACCTGGTCGGACGCGACGGCTACCTGAAGGCGGGATTTACCTCAGCGGTGGAGCCGACCGATCCGACCATTATCGCCGCGATCGAAAAAGAACTGGTGCCCGAGTAGCCGCACCGGTACGTGCCGGGCACGTGCGCATGGTCGTGTCACATTTCTGAAAAATTCGATTGACGAATCAGGGTGTCCCATGGCGCATTGGCACTAAGACATATGGTCACGTGGGCCGGCGACAGCCGACCCGTTACGAGGTTCCTCCCGCGTGGCGTTTTAACTGGGCGGCCGAAAGGCCGCCCCTTTTCATTTGAACGGCTAGAATTACGCGGAAGCCGCGCTGAGCCGTTCACCAGCATTCGCCGTCGAATCAGTCGCCGCCGGCTGGAGCCGATCGATGGCTTCGACGAGCTGCAGGAATGAACTTCCAGGCAGCGGCGGAGCGAACACGTAGCCCTGGGCCGAGCGGACGCCGAGCGCCCGCAAATGCATGACTTGTTCGAAATTCTCGACACCTTCGGCGATGACGTCCATGCGCATGTTGCGCGCGAGATCGACCAACGTTTCAACAATCGTTGTGGAGTTGCGATCGGTGCCGATGGCGTCAACGAACATCTTGTCGATCTTGATGATATCGACACCGAGCTTGAGCATGTAAGAAAGTCCGCTGTGGCCTGTGCCAACATCGTCGATGGCGATACGGACACCCAACCCTTGCAAGGCAGCGATGATCTGACGGGTTTCTGTGAAATTCTCGATGGGGTCGCGTTCGGTCACTTCCAGCACGACTTGCGAGAACTTGATTGGTGAGTTGCTAAAAATATTTCGTACGTCCTTTACAATTGTCGGTTCGCTGAACAGCTTGCCGGCGAAATTGAAGGAAATTTTCAGATCGGGACGGCGGCCAATGGCGGGGCCCGCTTCGACGCAGACCTTCTGCATCAGATTTCGAGTGAGCTCGTGTATCAGGTTGCTTGATTCCATGAGGGGAATGAACGCACCGGGCAACACCAGCGTGCCGTCGGGCTTGCGCCAGCGCACAAGCACTTCCGCACCGCGCAACTTGCCGGAGCGAATGTCAACGATTGGTTGATAGTAAGGAACAAATTCTCCGGCTTCGAGTGCGCGTGCGATCTCGGTAACCGGATTGCGGGGGGAACGGTGTGGAACCAACACAACAATAGCGGCGATGATCATCACGATGAGGCCGGCGCCGAACAGGCCAAACCATTTGAGGTCAGCATGTTCGGCAGCGATGCGCTCGCGCGGGGTAAGAATCTCCACGTCGAATCCGAATTTGTCAGATTTTGTGTTGGCTATGAAATTCGTACCGCTGTCGTCGTAGGGCCGGGTGCCGACTTCACCGATCAGCGCTCCCTGTCTCGTCATGATACGTGCAGACGCGCTGAACGGACCGCCCTGTGTCGATACCTGTGGAAGAAACAGAGACGTCGGCACCAAAGCAGCGACGCCGTTGGGACCGGAGCCCACCTGGCGGCGCAGCCTCACCATGCGCTCTCCGGTCGGCATTGTGAGGATATCGAACCAGTAGCCAGCAGCACCAACCAGCAGCTCAGAGGACAGCATCGTGCGCTCACCGAGCGGCAAACCGAGGTGGGTGCAAAGAGTCTCCCCGTCGGGGCCGACCGCAGCGATCTCTTTGACCGGAATTGCGCTGAAAGCCGCATAGCGCATCGCCTCGATGTGCCCAGGCTCACAGGAGTTGACCCCGCGCGCTGCCAGAGCGTCGAGCGTTCCAACTGTGTCTTTGATACGAGCTTCGGCGAGCGATAGCGCGCGTCTAGCGGTCGTCCCGACCTCCGCTTCGCCCTGCCTGTCGATCAGGTTTTCAAGCCAGAAATTAAAAGCGATCAAAGGAGCGCCAGCCAGCACTACGCCGGCCACGATCGCAAATATATTCCGGCGCGTGAATGCGCGCACAAAAAACCCCATCCCGCCTCCGGCCAGGGACCCCATCCTGGTGCTCCGGTAGTGAGACATGCCGCCGTAAAAGCAACCTTAAGCGTCAGGTCGAGGGACCCCAACCATGGCGTGAAAGCAGCCAAGCGCATCGATATGGTTAGCGGGAAGTTAATGATCGCAGCGCGGGCTGGCGCCGACTAGACTTGTCGATAACGCGCCAAAGGAGTGACACATGAGTTTCTTTCCTGGAAAAGATCCTGTCGCCGGCAATGCCTATCAATGTGATGCCATCGATCAAGTGATCGTGCCGCGCACTGTCGATCTTGGCGACTTCGCCGTGCGGCGCGCACTGCCTTCTGCGCGAACGCGTATGGTCGGACCATTTATCTTTTTCGATCATTTCGGTCCCGCAGAGTTCCGAGCGGGTAACGGGTTGGACGTTCGGCCGCATCCGCATATCGGGCTTGCCACCGTCACTTACCTATTCGACGGCGAAATCATGCACCGTGACAGCCTCGGTACTGCGGTTGCAATCAAGCCGGGCGAAGTGAACTGGATGACCGCAGGACGCGGCATCGTCCATTCCGAACGCACGCGCCCGGAGCGGCGCATCGACCACGAACCGATTCATGGCTTGCAGATGTGGGTCGCGCTGCCGGTGGCAAAAGAGGAAATGGACGCCGGTTTTGCGCATCATGAGACAGCCGAATTCCCGACCGTCAAGGACGATGGCAAGAACGTTCGCGTCGTTGTCGGTTCACTTTACGGAGCACGTTCGCCGGTCCCGACGGTGCACGAGACCATATTTGGCGATGTGCATTTGAAAGCCGGTACCGCGCTGCCGCTCGATGCGGACCACGAAGAGCGGGCGATTTATGTGATCGATGGGACGGTTGATATTTCCGGCGACAAATTCGAAGCGGGACAGCTTCTCGTGTTCAAGCCGGGCGACACCGTAACAATCACGGCAGCGGTCGACACTCACTTCGTCATCGTCGGCGGCGCGCCAATGGATGGCCCACGCCACATCTGGTGGAATTTCGTTTCATCACGCAAAGAGCGGATCGAACAAGCGAAGGCCGAATGGAAAGCCGGCCATTTCGGCAAGGTGCCCGGAGACGAGATCGAATTCATCCCGCTAC
Source organism: uncultured Alphaproteobacteria bacterium (assembly GCA_963743405.1). Classification (GTDB taxonomy): domain Bacteria; phylum Pseudomonadota; class Alphaproteobacteria; order Rhizobiales; family Xanthobacteraceae; genus Pseudolabrys. The sequence continues at coordinate 368,007 of CAVUPX010000013.1, forward strand.
CCGATAAGTAGTGCGGCGCTCGTGATGTCTTAACCCGCGACACTACTCCACTGCGACACCAGTTGTTCGGCGCCGCGTTGCGACACCGCAAAAATTGTATATGTCGGATTCGACGCACCTTCGGTCGGAAACAGGCCGGGGCCCGCGATCCAGAGATTGTTTATCTCATGCGCTTGCCCGTAACTGTTGGTAATCGAATTTCCGGCCTCCGTTCCCATGATCGTGCCGCCAAACAGATGAATCGTCGGCTGGTTACCGCGCGCCGGCCAATACTCTTTCGCGCCTGTTGCCTTTGCGATGGTTAGTCCTTCTTCGAAGTTAGCGTTCCACAACGCGACGGCGTCCTGATCGAAGCTGTGCACGATCTTCGCGAGTGGCATTCCGAATTCATCCTTCCCGTCCGCAAGCTCGATACGGTTCTCGATGTTCGGCATTTCTTCGCCAAACGCAGTGAGGCGCGTAATGCCGCGTTTGGCTTTCTGCATGAAGTCGGCAAGCGGCTGGCCAAACAGATCCAGCCGCGCGTTGGCAAAGCCACTGAGATCAGAGGTTTTGAAGGCAGTACCTGCAACGATGTAAGTGCTGCCGAAGGCACCCTTCTTGCTGGTCTTGTCATAGCGGTCATATGACATGTATTGCGCGCCGACCGTTCCTATGTGCGGCTCAATGTCCTCGTCGAACAAAGCCCAAGTGCCGGACGCGTAGTGCGCCATCATGTACTTTCCAAGCAGACCGCTTGAATTGGCCAGACCCTTCGGATGCTTATCGGTCGCCGAATTGAGCATGAGGCGCGGATTCTGTGCCGCCCACGCCGCGAGGATGACGACGGCCGCCTCCTGCACCTGTTTTTCTTTCTTGGCGTCGTAGTATTCGACGCCAATGACCTTGTTCCCCGAGTCGTTGGTGAGCACACGCGTGACTGTAGAGAGAGCGCGCACCTCGGCGCCGGCTTTGCGGGCGTCGGCCAGATAAGTGACCACCGGGTTTGCGAGAGCGCCGATCGGACAGCCGACGTGACACCATCCATCATAGATGCAGGCGGGACGGCCCTTGAATTCTGTAGAATTCATGCCGACCGCTGCCGGCACCATCCGGATGCCGACGGATTCCAGACCCTTCAGCCAGACTTGACCGTTGCGAAAGGTCTTCATTGGCGGCATCGGATAGGACTCGCCCTTCGGGCGCCAGATTTCCTCAGCCTTGGCATCACCTGAGACACCAATCTCGGCGGCGACCTTGTCGTAGTAAGGGGCGATATCTGAATAGTTGATTGGCCAATCGAGTCCGCGGTTGTGCTCGCTTTTGACCTTAAAGTCGTTTGGCAGGTAGCGCGGGAAGTTCGCAAAATAATGCAGAGCCGCGCCACCAACGCCCCATCCGCTCTGATAGCCATAGCCGTAAGGATTTTTGCCTTCGAGCAGGAATGGAATGCCGGACGGCTTGATGCGCCTGCCCCACATATCTGAGCTAATCAAATCCGTTGATTGCCAATCCGGCCCTGCTTCCAGCAGCACAACCTTCTTGCCTGCCTTTGCCAACACCGATGCATACAGGCAGCCCGAAGCGCCGGCGCCAACGATGACGACGTCTACTTTTTCATTTGCCATATCACCACCTCTTCTCGGGCGCGATATGGGGCATGTAAGGAATGCCGAGCGCGGCATAACCTTCCATTGTGCCGTAAACGACATCGACCGCATCGCTGCGCAAGATCAGGTAGACGAACGGCCCACCCGGCCCCTGCCAGCCCTCGATCTTGTTCTGGCGCATCAAATCGACGAAAGAGTTACGTCCCCCGTCGTTGAGTTGGGCGAAGTTGCGGCCACCGTTTAGTGCCGCGCTTGCCTTGTCGACCGCGCCGAGCGCGGCGCGATAGAAATTGGCATAAGGCGGGCGAACATTGAGAATGCGCGCTTCGAGCAGCGCTTCGCTATGTGGAACCGACAGTTGCTGATCGACGAAATGAGAAATGCCGGCGGCTTTCGCGCCTGGTACCAGCGTTTCGCCCATGGCCTCAAGCGTCGCAACCTGCTCCAGGCTCAAGGTTCGAAATGGGATGCTTTGTGCGCGCGCCTGTTTGGGCGAGAGCAGAACCTCAGCGCCACCAACAGAGAATGCAAGCGCGCTCAATGCCGCGCCCTTCATAAGGGCGCGCCGCTCGATCTCGGACATCAATTCCTCCCGGGAATGCGATGCAGCTTTGTCGTTGTCGTTCTTGCGGCCTGGTGCGCGCGCGTTGCCGTCTCTGGAACGAGACCAAATCCAATCGCAAATCGAAACATGAATCAAGCAAAGCCGCCCGGCATGCGGGCGGCGCAAGAATAACCTCACAATAACAAGGTTATTTCTTCGGCAGTTCCAGCCGGATGTGCAGCTCTTTAAGCTGCTTTGGCGTCACTTCCGACGGCGCGCCCATCAGCAAATCCTCCGCACGCTGGTTCATCGGAAATAGCACAACCTCACGAAGATTTTCCTCGCCGGCGAGGAGCATGACGATGCGATCAATGCCGGGGGCGATGCCGCCATGCGGCGGTGCACCAAGCGAGAGTGCGTGCAACATGCCGCCGAATTTCTGCTCGAGTACCTGTTCGTCATAGCCGGCGATGGCAAACGCCTTTTTCATCACCTCGGGACGGTGATTTCGAATGGCGCCGGATGACAGCTCAACACCGTTGCAGACAATATCGTATTGGATCGCTTTGATAGAGAGCAGTTTGTCGTTGTCCTTCGGATCAAGCGCGAGAAATTCCTCGACCGGCAAATTCGGCATCGAAAACGGATTGTGCGAAAAATCTATCTTCTTTTCTTCTTCGTTCCATTCGTACATCGGGAAGTCGACGATCCAACAAATGTCGAAACGATCTTTCGCGATGAGCCCAAGCTCGTCACCGACTTTGGTGCGCGCGGGTCCAGCAAATTTGACGAAATCCTTCGGTTTGCCAGCGACAAAGAAGCAGGCATCGCCCACACCAAGTCCGAGCTGATCCGCGATTTGCTTGGTGCGTTCAGGGCCAATGTTCTTTGCAAGCGGCCCCGCACCGCTTTCCTCCCCTTCGCGCCAGAAGATGTAACCGAGGCCCGGCTGGCCTTCGCCTTGCGCCCAAGAATTCATCCGGTCGCAGAAGGCGCGATTTCCGCCTTTCGGCGCTGGCATGGCCCAGACCGCATTGCCGGGCGTTTCAAGAATCTTCGCGAAAATCTTAAAGCCGGAGCCGCGGAACGCCTCACTCACGTCCTGCATGACAATCGGGTTACGCAGATCCGGTTTGTCGCTGCCATACTTGCGTAATGCCTCAGCGTACGGAATGAGCGGAAATTTCGAGGTCACTGCTCTGCCGTTGGAAAACTCCTCGAACACGCCGCGGATCACCGGTTCGACTGCGTCGAAGACGTCTTGCTGCGTGACGAAACTCATTTCCAGGTCGAGCTGATAGAATTCGCCGGGCGAGCGATCGGCGCGCGCGTCCTCATCGCGGAAGCATGGTGCGATCTGAAAATAGCGATCGAAACCCGCAATCATGATTAGCTGCTTAAACTGCTGCGGCGCCTGCGGCAGTGCATAAAACTTTCCCGGATGGAGGCGCGAAGGCACCAGATAATCGCGTGCGCCCTCTGGCGACGACGCGGTGAGAATCGGCGTTTGGAATTCGAAAAAACCACCTTCCTTCATCCGGCGGCGAATTGAATCGATGACCTTCCCGCGCAGCATGATGTTGGCGTGGAGATGCTCACGGCGAAGGTCGAGAAAGCGATATTTGAGTTTGATTTCTTCTGGATAATCTTGTTCGCCAAACACAGGCATCGGCAATTCAGCGGCAGGCCCAAGCACCTCGATCTCGTCGATGTAGATTTCCACCTGCCCCGTAGGCAGATCGGGATTTTCGGTGCCAGCGGGGCGCTTACGAACCTTGCCGTCAATGCGGACAACCCATTCCGCGCGCAGTGTCTCTGCTAGCTTGAAAGCTTTGCTGTCAGGATCAGCTACGACCTGAGTGATCCCATAGTGGTCGCGCAAATCTATAAACAACACGCCGCCATGGTCGCGAATGCGGTGGCACCATCCGGACAATCGAACGGTCGCACCAATGTCGGTGTCACGAAGTACGCCGCAGGTATGTGAGCGATAGCGATGCATAGGCGATTCTTTGAGCATTTCCGGAGAACGATTTCAGAATCTGCGTGTGAGGCGGGCGAAAAGCGCATGGGGGGTGCGCTTTGTCAAGGCGAGCGGCCCCTCAAAAACAGAACCAATTCAAGCGGCTCGACACACTTGCCTGTCGACTGCAAACTCAATCTTGGGAGCAATGGACCCCCACGAATGCCCAAATCCCGAGCCAAAAAGAAGACGAGCCCGGACACTGCCGAGATGTCGACGGCCGAAGCGGCTGTCGCGACCCTTCTCGTGCACGGCATAGACACAGTCTACGCCCTGCCCGGGGTTCACAACGACCACCTGTTCGATGCCTTTCACCGCGCGGGCGATCATCTGCGCGTCGTCCACACCCGGCATGAGCAAGGCGCGGCCTATATGGCCTTGGGTGCGGCGCTGGCGACAGGCAGGCCACAGACCTACACGGTTGTACCAGGCCCGGGCTTGCTCAATTCCGGCGCCGCATTGCTGACCGCTTATGGAATGAACGCTCCGGTATTGGCGCTCATTGGCCAAATTCCCGCGGCCGCTATCGGCAAGGGCCAAGGACACCTGCACGAAATTCGCGACCAGGCCGGTGTCATCTCACGGCTGATCGACCATTCCGCGTATATCGGTGAACCTGCAGAAGCCTCCGTTAAAGTCGCAAAAGCGATTCAATCGATGAGTCAGGGGCGCCCGGGGCCGGCGGCGCTCGAATGCGCAATCGACGTCTGGGGCAAACGCGGCCCGGTTGCCGCCATCGTACCGCCCTCACCGCCACGCCCGCCAAAAATCGATGATGACAAGTTGCGTGCGGCGGCAAAACTTTTGGGCAGCGCCAAACGCGTCCTGATCGTCGCCGGCGGCGGCGCGCAAGATGCATCACCTGAGATCACGCTGCTCTCAAGCATGTTGCAGGCGCCCGTGCTTGGATATCGTCGCGGCCGCGGCGTCCTTGATTCTCGCGATCCTCTCAGCGTGACATTGCCGCTTGGCCGCGAACTATGGGGCGAAGCTGATGCGGTGCTTGCCGTGGGCACACGTTTGCTCAATCCGATGACACAATGGGGCATGGATAAAGAGTTGCAGATCGTGCGCGTCGATGCCGATCCGGAGCAGCCTGCGCGTTTACACAAGCCGAAAGTGGCGCTCATCGGCAACGCTGCGCCGATTCTGCAACGACTTATCGATGAACTTGTCAAATTCAATATGCGGCGGGTCTCGCGCCGTGACGAGATGCTGGAGCGTCAATCCAAAATGCGGGAGCGGCTTACCAAACTTGCACCGCAACTTGCGTTCCTCGAAGCGATCCGGGCCGAACTGCCGGAGGACGGCATTTACGTTGACGAGGTGACGCAACTTGGCTTCGCCGCTCGCCTCGCCTTTCCTGTCTACAAGCCACGGACGTTTCTATCGCCTGGCTATCAGGACAATCTGGGCTGGGGCTATGCCACGGCACTCGGGACACAACACGCAAGACCCGACGTGCCGGTCCTTTCGATCAACGGAGACGGTGGATTTCTTTACACCGGAAATGAACTCGCTACCGCGATGCGGCATCGAATTCCACTCGTCGCCGTTGTGTTCGTGGATGGCGCCTTTGGCAATGTGCGCCGCATTCAGCAGGAGCAGTTCGGCAATCGGCTGATCGCCTGTGATCTCGCCAATCCAGATTTCGTAAAATACGCCGAAAGTTTTGGGGCCGTGGGCCGCCGCGCTCGTGGCCCGGACGAGCTGCGGTTGGCTCTGCGCGACGCATTTGGCCGCCGCGAACCGGCCCTAATAGAGGTTCCTGTTGCGGCCATGCCGAGTCCGTGGGAGTTCATTCACATGGCGCGCATTCGCGGAAAATAAGTATAGAGTGCCATGATGGAATTAAAATCAGTCAAATTTGCCACCACGATGGATTTGATAGCTACGACCAGTGACCTCGCGGCTGTCTGCGCGCGGATGGCAAAGCATCCCTACGTCACTGTCGATACTGAATTCCTACGTGAGACCACCTATTATCCGTTGCTGTGCGTGGCGCAAATGGCCTCACCCGAGGAGGCCGTGGTCATCGACGCGCTCGCTAACGGGATCGATCTCACGCCGTTTTTTGCGCTGATGGCGAATGAGAGCGTGATGAAAGTATTTCACGCTGCGCGCCAGGACATAGAAATCGTCTGGAATATGGCTAAGACGATTCCGCACCCGATCGTCGATACCCAAGTTGCCGCCATGGTGCTCGGCTACGGCGACTCCATATCCTACGACCAGCTGGTCCAACGCATCACCGGCGATGCCCTCGACAAATCGCATCGTTTTACCGATTGGACGCGTCGCCCGCTCAGTGATGCGCAGGTTGCGTACGCCTTGTCCGACGTAACTCATTTGCGAGACGTGTATTTAAAGCTTGCCGCCGATCTCGAGAAGCGCGGGCGTAGCAGCTGGGTCGAGGCAGAGATGGACGTGCTGACTTCGCCCGAAACGTACCGTGCGGATCCTGAACGGGCGTGGGAAAGGCTCAAAAGTCGTGTCCGCAAACCCAAAGAACTCGGCGTGCTGATCGAGGTCGCGGCATGGCGGGAGCGCGAGGCCCAGACACGCGACGTGCCGCGAGGGCGTGTAATCAAGGACGAAGTCATTGGTGACATTGCCGTACAGGCGCCGACAACGATCGAGCGCTTGGGGCACCTGCGCTCACTCCCAAAAGGCTTCGAGCGATCCCGCTGGGGCGAGCAGATTGTCGATGCGGTCAAGCGGGGCCTCGAACGCGATGTCGAAACGTTGCCTCGGCTCGATCGCTTTCGCCCGGCGGCAAACGGCGCCGCCACAGTCGAGCTGCTGAAAGTGCTCCTGCGCATGACGGCGGAGCGGCACGGCGTCGCTGCAAAAGTCATAGCAACGATTGACGATCTCGACCGCATTGCCGCCGATGACCAGGCAGACGTACCGGCAATGAAAGGATGGCGCCGCGAATTATTCGGCGAAAAGGCTTTGGCGATAAAACACGGTCGCCTGGCCCTCGCGGTCGACAAGGGTCGTGTGGTCACGGTGGAGAAGGATGAGAGCTAGGTGTCGATGGATGGCTCACGTCCGATAAGCCGGGCCAGCTGACGAACTCGGCCGGCTAAGCGGTCGCTGGCAAGTTTGCCGTAAGAACCTGGGAGCTTGAGTATCAGTTTCCCACGTTTAACCTGCATCGGCGTCTTCGGCAGCACGCCGCTTTGTCCCGCGGTTAGGATATAGGCGACCCTCATTGCGGCACCCAGCACACGCGCACGATCGAGCATGCGCGTAGTCGCCAGCTCGCGGAGGCGCGGCGAAAGCTCCTCCTCGCTCAGGCCGGCGTGACGAAAATAGACAGACAGCGCCAAATAGGCACGGCCAGGATGATCAATCGAGACGAAGGAACCATGCGCGATGATGTTCATGGACTGCTCGCCACGATAATCCGGATGAGCGCGCCAGCCGATGTCGCCGAGCAGACAGGCAGCGTGGCGAAGCCGTCGTTCGTCTGCGGTTTCCTCCAGTCCCGAAGAAGCAATAAAGCGATCGGTCCATGCGATCAACTCCTCGCCATGACGAGGTGAGCGCGAGCGCAAAACATTGAGGTCGGCCGCCGCGGAAATGAGTGGATCACGCGCGCGCTCCCGCGAATTAAGCAGCGAATAGAGCAAGCCCTCGCGCACACCGAGCACTGAAATGATTACCTGTTTGGGCTTAATCGTCCGCACAAGATTTTCCATCACCAACGCTGCATAGGCGAGCAACGGCCGGCGAGCCGCGTTTACGACTTCAATCTTCGACAATGTTTCGGTGTCGACGTGATGGACCAGCCTGGAAAATTCCTGCGCCTCACGCGCAGAAATCCTGTAATTGTGCATGACGTGGAATGGATAGCCGGTTTGCCACATGTGCAGTCGAGCCAGCGCACGCCACGTGCCGCCGACTGCGTAGAACGTACGACCCTCGCCGTCGTGCAACATTTCGAGATCTTCGAACGCTTCTTCGACGAATTTCTCAGCCTTCTTCAGCGATTTTCCGGTGATATCCTGAAGAGCAAGACCACCCAGCGGCAACGTCATGCCGCCGCGCACGCGAGAACCGTGTACGTCGACCAGTTCAAGCGAACCGCCGCCAAGGTCGCCAACGATGCCATCGGGTTTATGGATCCCAGACACGATTCCGAGCGCGGTGAGATATGCCTCGCGTTTTCCGGAAAGGATCGTGATCGCTGTGCGGCAGATGCGCTCGGCTTCGGCGATGAAGGCACGGCCGTTGCGCGCATCTCGGCAGGCAGCCGTTGCAATCGCCCAAATACGGCGCACATGCAGGATATCGCACAAAGCGCGGAAACGCCGCAGCGCGTCGAGCGCTGTATCGATGGCATCGGCCGGCAAAAGACCGGTCGACTGAACTTGCCGGCCTAGTCCGGCCAGTACTTTCTCATTGAAGATGGGCGTCGGCGCGCGGGTAAGCCCCTCATAGATAACGAGACGAATTGAGTTCGACCCAATATCGATAACGGCAACCGGTGGGCCGTGGTCGAGGCGGCCTTTCGCTGATGGAACAATCGCCGCAGACCGTTTACGCGCCTTCGATGAGGCGGCGTATAAGGCTGCGCGGCGACGATTCCTTGAATGATTTTCCACGGCCCGACAGACTCGGATTGGTCATGAAATACTTGTGGGCGTTGAAGGGTTCCTCGCCCGGCGCGGCCTTTATGCGCGTGGAACTGCCATCCGGCAAGAGCTTCCAGCTTTGCTCATTATCCTTGAAATTCGCGACCATAATTTGGCCGAGAACCTGCTCGTGAACAGTCGCGTTGAGAATCGGGCATAGGACCTCAACCCGCCTGTCGAGATTTCGCGGCATCATGTCGGCTGAAGAAATGTAAATTGCCGCCTTCGGATGCGGCAACGCATGGCCAGCACCGAAGCAGTAAATACGGCCGTGTTCGAGGAAGCGGCCAACGATAGATTTGACGCGGATATTTTCGGACAATCCGGGCACACCAGGCCGCAGGCAGCAAATGCCGCGCACGACCAAATCGATAGCAACGCCGGCGGCAGAAGCATCATAGAGCGCATCGATAATTCCTGGGTCGACCAGCGAATTCATTTTCATCCAGATCGACGCTGGTCGCCCCGCTTTGGCATGAGCGGTTTCCTGCAAAATATGGTCGAGAATACGCTTGCGCAAATTGATTGGCGAAATCGCCATGCGCTCGAGCTCACCCGGCTCGGCATACCCGGTAATGTAATTGAATATGCGAGCCACATCGCGTCCGATCACCTTGTCGGCAGTAAAAAACGAGAGGTCGGTGTAAATGCGGGCCGTGACCGGATGATAGTTGCCGGTGCCAACGTGAATGTAGGTCGCAAGCTCTCCCGCCTCGCGGCGCACAACCAACGATAGCTTTGCGTGCGTCTTTAACTCGATGAAGCCATAGACAACCTGGACACCGGCGCGCTCGAGATCGCGAGCCCAGCGAATATTGGCTTCCTCATCAAAGCGCGCCTTGAGTTCGACTAACGCGGTCACCGATTTTCCAGCTTCGGCCGCTTCGACCAACTGCTTGACGATCGGAGATTCTGCCGAGGTGCGGTAAAGCGTCTGCTTAATTGCCACCACATTTGGATCACGAGCGGCCTGCTGCAAAAACTGAACCACGACGTCAAAAGATTCGTACGGATGATGGACAACGAGGTCTTTCTGACGAATTGCCGCAAAGCAATCGCCACCGTGATCGCGGATGCGTTCCGGATAGCGTGGGTTGTAGGGTACGAATTCGAGATCGGGGCGATCAAGCTTGGTCAGCTGGCTTAGATCATTGAGCGCAAGCACGCCATCGACCCTGAACACCTCGTCGTCGGCGACTGCGAGCGCGCGCTGGACGAAACTGCAAAGCTCTCCCGGCATTGTTGCGCTGAGCTCAAGCCGGATCACCGAACCACGGCGGCGTTGCTTGAGCGCAGTTTCGAACAGCCGCACCAGATCTTCGGCTTCTTCCTCGATTTCAACTTCGGAGTCGCGAATTGCCCGGAAGGCGCCCTGGCCCTTCACCGTGTAGCCCGGAAACAATCGATGGATGAACAGCGCGGTCGCTTCTTCCAAAGTTATGAGGCGGATTCCATGGTCGCTACCGCTCGGTAGCTTTATGAATCGTTCGATCTTTTGTGGCATGCGAATAAGCGCATTCATCGCCTTGCCATCTTTGATGCGCGCAAGTTGCAGCGCGATCGAAAAGGCGAGATTGGGAATGAATGGAAACGGATGCGCAGGATCGATCGCCAGCGGCGTCAACAACGGAAAGACGTGCGTAAGAAAATGATCTTCCAGCCAGTTGCGCTCTGCTTTTTTGAGATCGGCGCCTTCTGCAAGCACCACATTTGCCGCGGCAAGTGCAGGCCGCAATTCCAGCCAGCGTTTCTGTTGATCGCTGGCAAGTTGCGATACCGCGTCACTGATGCGCGTCAGCTGCTCTGAGGGAGTCAGTCCATCTGGACTTTGCGTCAGGATGCCTTGTCGGAACTGACCTTTGAGACCAGCGACCCGCACCATAAAGAATTCGTCGAGGTTGTTTGCTGAAATCGAGAGAAAGCGCACGCGCTCGAGAAGCGGGTGATGTTCATTGGCTGCTTCGTCCAAGACTCGCCGATTAAAATGCAGCCACGATAGCTCACGATTAATGAATCGTTCCGGGCTCGCCTTCAAAGGCACAACCGGTCCCGGCGTGCCAGATTCCTGGCGCTCCTGGGGCGGAGCAAATTCATCAACGGAAGCAATAGCTTGTGCGCGATCTGCCATGGAAAGAACGCCCGAAAGGCCAAGGCCTACCTGAAAACAATGGCCGCTGAATGACAGTTCGCGCCCGAACTGCCTATGCCGTCAAGCCTGACACATCTGCGTTAAAGAGTGCGAAACAACTCGATAGCGAGCGCCCGTGTCACCGGGCGATGCTGCCGCATCGCCTCTTCGTCGAGCCTTTGCACCGCTATTCGCGCCGCTTCGAATGACCGCTCAATGCGATTTGCAAGATAGCTGACCAGCTCATCGTCCACCGCAATCTGCCGATCCGTAGCAAGCTTGACGATTAACGCGCGTAGCAGCGCGTCGTCAGGTGCCGAGAGTGTAACGACCGGAATTGCGCGCAGACGTGAGACAAGATCGCGGATCGTGAATGGAAAATTTGTGGGTGTCGTGCGCGCTGTAAAGAGCACATACGCGCGTTCTTCTCGCGCAAGATTGATGAGATGAAACAAGGCGCGCTCATCGAAACTCGTGGCCTCAAGATCCTCGACGACCAGGGCGCCGGTTGCCAACGCTGCAGGCGGGTCCGTGACGGATAATAATTTCGCTGACAAAATGCGTGCGCCTGTCGCTTCCGCCCAGATCGCCGCGAGATGACTTTTGCCAGAGCCCTCCGAGCCGATCAACGCAACAATCCGATCCGGCCAATCAGGCCACTGATCGATCAACGTGAACGCCGCTGTATTCGATGGACCGCGTAGAAAATCGTCGCGTGCAAAACTAACCGAATGATCGAGCGCAAGCACGAGCTGACGGGGAGCCAATGAACTGCCCATGACACTCAACCCGCTCCTTCGCCGGTATAAAGTGAGCTTTCCAAATAACGGCGCAAGGCGAAACGCGAAAGGACGCCAAACGTGGCCGCAAGTGGTACAGCAACCAAGAGGCCAACAAAGCCGAACAGATAACCGAATGCCAGCAGCGCGAAAATCAACCAGACCGGATGCAGCCCGACACTCTCGCCAACCAGTTTCGGCGATAAAACGTTTCCTTCGAGAAATTGGCCAACCAGGAAAATACCAAGCACCGTGAGGATTGATCCATAATTCGGCCAGAACTGCGCCACCGCTACGCCGAGCGAAAGCACCAGGCCAGTCATGGATCCGACATAGGGTATGAAAGTTATAAGGCCCGAAATCAGACCGATCAGAAGACCGAAATTAAGGCCACTGAAGGTCAACGCTACGGCATAGAACGAACCGAGGATCATACAGACCGCTGTCTGCCCCCTCACGAAACCAGAAATCGCGGCGTCGATTTCTCGTGCGAGCCCACGCACAGTTTCACGCTGGCGCACCGGGATCCACCCGTCGACAGTCCGGATCATGCGGTGCCAATCATAAAGTAGGTAAAAAGCAACGACCGGCGTGACCACAACCAGCGAAAACACCGACACCAACGCGCGTCCACCCGACCATAAGGAGTGAATAAATGTTGTCAGCCAACCGACGCCTTGTGATACCAAATCGCCGATTGACTTATCGGCATTGAAACCTGCGCCCAAAAGCTTTTGGAGCCAGACGCTACTGGGATCGCTCATCAGCGCCTGCAATTTCGTCACGTTGCCGGGAACGCTCTCAATAAACGATGACAGTTGGCCGGCAAGAAGCGGTGCTACCAGTAAGATCGAGTAGACCAGCGCCAGCACGACCATCGTGATGTTCAGTAGTGCGGCAGCCAGGCGATTAACGCCAAGCCGTTCAAGGCGGTCGGTAAGCGGCGCGAGCAAGTATGCAATCGCAAGGCCGGCGATAAACGGCAGCAGAATTTCGCTCAGCAGCCATAGCGCGAGCACGAAAGCGACGAGTGCGCCCAGCCAGAATACGAGTTGGCGCTGCAAGGCAGCGCCGCCACTCGTTGACAATCCGCGACGCAAGCGGGGCATGGCGCGTGGACTCATGGCTTAGCGGCCGTAGAGTTCATATGGCGGACCCACTCACCCACATAGGCTGCGATGGACAACAGCGTTAAGACGGCAACCAGAATCATAAGTACCAGCGTGAGCGTCGGTAATTGGTAGTCAAAACCAAGCGTCCCGAGGACCACACACGCAAATACGATCTGTGCCGCTGTATTGAGCTTGGAGACCACCAATGGCTTGACCTTGAGCGGGCTCCCGATGAGCCAGGACAGCATAAACGCACCGACAATCATGATATCCCGGGACACCACCAGAATGACGAGCCAGCGCGGGATATCCCCGTTGATCCCAAGGGTCAGATAAATGGAGACGATCAGCGCCTTGTCGGCAAGCGGATCGAGGTAGGCCCCAAGTTCGGTGGTCATGGCGAAGCGCTTGGCTAGGAAGCCGTCCACCGCATCGCTCACGCCGGCCGCCACGAACAGCGCAAAAGCAATCCACATGGCACCGGGCGTCGCGATCGCCCAGACCACGATCGGCACCAGCAAAATGCGGCCCAGCGTAATGAGGTTCGGAATACTCAAGGCAAACCCGGCTTACGGACGCGGGCCCGGCACTAGTGCCGAAAACGCGCCGGTCTCACGGGCAGAGTATAACGGCGCCCGGACCATTGCACGACTTGCGATTCCGACGTACGACCCCGGCGCGGACGAGGATCCATCATGGCAGAAAAGCAGCGCGGTCTTACTTACGCGCAGGCCGGCGTTGATATCGATGCTGGCAACCGGATGGTGGAACTGATCAAGCCGCTGGTCCGCGCCACTGCACGCACTGGCGCCGACGCGGAAATCGGCGGCTTCGGCGGCCTGTTCGACCTCAAAAAGGTGGGCTACCGCGACCCGGTGCTGGTCGCAGCGACCGACGGGGTTGGCACGAAGCTCAAAGTCGCGATCGAGACCGGCCGCCACGATACAATCGGCATCGATTTGGTGGCGATGAGTGTGAACGACCTGGTCGTGCAAGGCGCTGAGCCGTTGTTTTTCCTTGACTACTATGCCTGCGGAAAACTCGAGCCAGAGATTGGCGCTGCCGTGGTCGCGGGAATCAGCATCGGTTGCCGTGAGGCCGGCTGCGCATTGATTGGCGGCGAGACCGCGGAAATGCCCGGTGTATACCAGGGCGAGGACTATGATCTCGCCGGATTTGCTGTCGGAGCAGTTGAACGTGATGCAGTGTTACCACGCGCTGACATCACAGAGGGTGATGTTATTATCGGACTTGCCTCATCTGGTGTGCATTCAAACGGCTATTCGTTAGTCCGCAAAGTGATCGAGAAGACCGGGCTCCGTTGGGCCATGCCCGCCCCATTCTTGCCCGAGCAAAGCCTGGGCGACGCGATCCTCACGCCGACCCGCATTTATGTGAAATCTTGTCTGGCGGCGATCCGGGATACCAAGGCCATAAAAGGGCTGGCTCATATCACCGGCGGCGGTTTCCCCGACAATATCCCACGCGTGCTGCCGAAAGGGCTTGGCGCACGGATCGATCTTGCACACGTACCGGTGTTGCCGGTGTTTCAATGGCTCGCGAGCGAAGGCGCAATTGCGCAGGATGAAATGTTGCGCACTTTCAACTGCGGTGTGGGAATGATTGTGGTGACGTCACCGAAAGATTCTCAACCCGTTTCACAGGCGTTCTCACGGGCTGGAGAGAAAGTGGTGGCGCTTGGCAACGTAATCAAAGCGTCGAGCGATACGCGCGTCGTTTACGACGGCAAACTCAATCTCGGGTGAGATATGAGCCGAAAGCGGGTCGCCGTTCTTATTTCCGGCCGCGGCTCCAATATGGCCGCCCTGATCGAGGCGGCGCGAGATAAAAGTTATCCCGCCGAGATCGTGCTGGTGCTTTCTAACCGCCCGGACGCTGGCGGACTGCTTGTCGCCCGCGCTGCCGGGGTTGCGACCGAAGTCGTCGATCACGTTGTGTTCGGTAAGGATCGAACCGCGTTTGAATCCGCATTGCAGGCGGTACTCGAAAAGTACCACATCGATGTTGTGTGTCTTGCGGGCTTTATGAGATTACTCACTGCAACGTTCGTGCGCCAATGGCAGAACCGGCTCCTCAATATCCATCCCGCGCTTTTGCCCGCCTTTAAAGGGCTCGACACCCATAAGCGTGTGCTCGAAGCGGGCAAGACGATACACGGCGCAACCGTACATTTCGTAGTGGCAGAAATGGATTCCGGGCCAATTAT
The DNA here is from genome assembly GCA_963743405.1 of uncultured Alphaproteobacteria bacterium. Taxonomy (GTDB): domain Bacteria; phylum Pseudomonadota; class Alphaproteobacteria; order Rhizobiales; family Xanthobacteraceae; genus Pseudolabrys. The sequence goes on from CAVUPX010000013.1 coordinate 383,052, forward strand.
CGTGCAAGGCGCCGTGGCTGTGCGGCAGGGAGACAGCGAGGAAACGCTTGCCATGCGCGTTCTCAGCGTCGAGCACCGCATATACCCATTGGCGCTAAAACTCGTGTCAGAAGACCGCGTGCGCGTCGTTGACGGCCGCTGCTTTATCGACGGCGTTCCGGTCCCCACTGCAGAAAAGCTTGTGCCCGATATGTCCTGATTATTCTGCGCTGCAACAGCACAGGTAGTTGAATAACAATGCGCGGTCGGGTGTTATAGTCTTTTGTGCACGGGTGACGCTGCCCATAGCGAGCGGCGCGACGGACGAACGAGGAAAGGGGAAACGCCATGAATGGCAAAGGTGAAGCGAAGCTGATTTTTCCGGGGCTTGCGGATTTTTATGTGTCGTTCGGCCGGATCGCATATACGCTGGTCCGCGTCGTCGTCGGCATCATGTTTTTGATGCACGTTTCGGGAAAATTCAAAGCAGGGGCGGCCGCGGTTGCCGCCAACGTCATGTCAAAGAACGGCCTCGAGCCGTCGCTGTTTTTTGCTTATGCCGCGATCGTTCTCGAAACGGTAGGCGGCGTCTGCCTCATTATTGGTCTATTCACTCGCTTCTTCGCGGCTGCGCTCGCAATTGAAATGGCGATCGCATTGTTGTTCGTCCACCTTTCGAAGGGTTACGCGGCTGGCGGCGGCGGATACGAATACGTTCTACTGATCGGGGTCGTGCTGTTCGCAATCGCTATGCGCGGCGGCGGGCCCTACTCTGCTGATCGCATGATCGGCAAAGAGCTTTAGTCTACTCGCACTACGAGGAGCGCGCGTGGATCTCATCCGCGCGCGCTTTTCGTATCCATACTTTACTATCGTGGACGGCAGCACCACCAAAGGGTGCAATTGAGTCCGCCCCAACGAGGGTATTGATGCCGCGGCCGTCGGCATAAGCTGAATTTGGCCAAATCGACTCTGCAATTAATACGCCGCGCCGCACGCCATCGAACAGGCGCGCGTGTAGCCGCACTTCACCGCGTTTATTTCCGAGCACCACATAGTCGCCGTCGCCGATATCGGTGTGCCGCGCGTCGTCGGGATGAATCATCACGCTCGGCCGTTGCTCCTGCGAAAGTGAGGTCGGCGTCTCATTGAAGGTCGAATTGAGAAAGCCGCGCGCCGGCGACGTCGCAAGCCGGAATGGGTGCTCTTCATCTGCCTGTTCAATCGAAGTCCAGTGATCGGGCAACCGCGGCATGTCCGCTATCGGCCCGCTGTGATAAGGGCTGCGGAACGGCACGTTCGGCCAGTCCGGCTTAAAACGAAACTTGCCATCCGGCCATGGAAACCCGTCAAGGTAATGCGACTGCCGGAATGGCGGCTGACAATCGAGCCACCGATTGGCCTCAAGTTCGGCGAGCGTGCCGCGTTTGGAAACACGCAGCATCTGATCGATCATTTCGCGCGGACTCATTGTGAAGCCGCGGTGCTCGGCGCCAAGCCGTTTCGCGAGTGCGCAGATGACCTCGTGGTTATTGCGGCACTCACCAGGCGGCTCAACCAACTTGGGGCCAAGAATGAGATACTGGTGCCCCCCGCCACGATAAATATCGTCGTGCTCGAGGAATGTCGTGGCCGGTAATACCACGTCCGCCATCTGCGCCGTCTCTGTCATGAATTGCTCGTGCACGCAGACGAACAGGTCGTCACGTGCAAAACCCCGTTTGACCTGCGTCTGGTCGGGGCACACTGAAACCGGGTTCGTGTTCTGAACGATAAGTGCACTCACAGGTGGCCCGCCACGCAACGCCTCGCGGTCTCCCGTCAAGATTGCTCCGATGCGTGACTGATCGAGCATTCGTATTGCGGGATCGCGGGCATCGAGTCCCTCAATCAAGGTTTTATCGAGCTGGAAAATATCCGCGCTGATATGAAAGGCGCCGCCACCCTCATACTGCCAGGCGCCCGTCACGGCCGGAATACAGCTTGCCGCATGCATATTAGCAGCGCCGTTCCGCGAGCGCGAAAAGCCGTAGCCGAGCCGGAAAAAACCGCGTTTGCGATCGCCGATCAGCCGCGCGAACTCTTCTATGGTCTCAACCGGCGCGCCGGTGATCTCCGAAGCCCATGCCGGGTCGCGTATGCGCAAATGCGCTTCAAGTTCGCGCGGCGCGTCGGTGTATTTATCCAGATAGTCCCAATCGGCATTGCCGTCGCGGAACAGGCAATGCATCACGGCACACGCAAGCGCTCCATCGGTACCGGGCTTTACCAGAACCGGTAAATCCGCCTGCTGCATCGTGCCATTCATGTAGACGTCGACTGCGGCAATTTTCGCCCCGCGTTCTTTTCGCGCGCGGACCGCATGGGTCATGACATTGACCTGCGTGTTCACCGCGTTGGTGCCCCAGATCACCACGAGGTCGGATTTTGCCATTTCGCGCGGATCGACTCCGGCGATACGCCCCACTCCGGCGGCATACCCGGCGTAGGCAGGATTCACGCAGATAGTTGAATGAAAGCCGGAGTATTTCTTTGCGTGGCGCAGGCGGTTGATGCCGTCGCGCATGACCAGGCCCATTGTGCCCGCGTAGTAATACGGCCAGACGCTTTCGGCGCCGTCACGCTGCTCGGCTTGCAGGAATTTTTCGGCGACCAAGTCGAGCGCATCGTCCCAGGAAATCCGCTCATACTCGCCGGAGCCTTTTGCACCCTTACGCCGTAACGGAAATAACAGGCGATCAGCGTGATGCTGACGCTCTGCATATCGCGCGACTTTCGCGCAAATCACACCGGCAGTGTAATCGTTATCCTTGGACCCTCGGACGCGCCCAATGGTGCGCTCATCGAGAAGCTCCACTTCAAGCGCGCAGGTTGACGGGCAATCATGCGGGCAAGCGGTCGCCCCGATGCGAATCGCCGAACCGACGCCCCGCACCATCTTGGTCATCGCGCAACCGCCTTCTGGGTTCGAAACGGCCGCCTATGCAGCCTCTTCGCGCATACGCCTTGATCTGACCAAATACAATCCGACGAGGACGACAAAGATAGCGCCGGCAATCCCGCAGACCACGTCCAGCATCTCCGCAGTCGCTTCCGAAAAATGTTCTGCAATGATGGGGTCTTCCGGCAACAATCCGCCTGCAATCCAGCCAAGTAAAGCGCCGCCGCCCCACACCACAATCGGGAAGCGCTCGATGATGGCCAGGAACAAGGCGCTGCCCGCAATAACGACCGGGATGCTGACCGCGAGGCCGAGACCGAGCAGCACATAGTTACCTTTCGCTGCCGCGGCCACCGCAATCACGTTGTCGAGACTCATCACGATGTTGGCGACGACAACAACGCGCACCGCACGCCATAAATCCTCGATCGCTTCCGGCGTGTCTTCGGCGTCGTGTGGTTGTGGCGACACAAGTTTGATAGCGACCCAAAACAGTGCAAGTCCGCCAGCAAGTTTAAGATACGGCAGTTGCATCAGCGTCGCGACGATCCCGGTGAACAGAATTAGCAATACTGCCGCCGCGCCGGCGCCAAGAACCATGCCCCAGAACCGCTCTTTGGGCGGAAGCGCGCGGACTGCAAGCGCAATGACGACTGCATTGTCGCCGGACAGCAGAATATTGATTCCCATGATCTGCACTGCCGCCAGCCAGAATGCCGGGTGCATCATTTCGGAAGCCAAAGCGCCCACAGGTCGTTCCCCCTAGTTCCATCGTCGCAACCGCGACGTGTCTTATTGGCTCTTGGTGAGTGAGTGTACAAAGCCGTATCGCAGGTACCAATAGCGAAAGTGCGGCGCAATGCCGCCTTGGCAACTAGCCAATGATCTCGTTTTCCGAAAAAAACTGCGCGATTTCCTTGGCCGCGGTCTCCGGAGCATCGGAGCCATGGACCGAGTTTTCGCCAATCGATTTGGCGTGGGTCTTGCGGATAGTGCCGGCCGCAGCCTTGGCGGGGTCCGTCGCCCCCATAACCTCGCGATATTTGGCGATAGCATTCTCGCCTTCCAGCACCTGAACCACCACGGGACCGGAAATCATGAAATCGACCAGTTCACGAAAAAACGGCCGCTCGCGGTGCACGGCGTAGAATCTTTCCGCCTGCTGGCGGGAAATGTGCACGCGTTTCTGTGCAACGATACGCAGACCCGCCTTCTCGATAATGGCATTGATTGCGCCAGTCAGATTCCGTTCGGTCGCATCGGGTTTGAGGATCGAAAAGGTGCGCTCGATCGCCATCTGGTATTCCTTCACTGAGACTGATTGAAGACGTTACGGAGTTTCATTAGAGAAACTAGGCCGCGCGGCTTATACCGGGACACCTTTCAGGCGGCAAGGTCAGCCGCCTTGGCGACAGGGAGCGCAATATGCTGGCCCGCTATCAGATGTTCGCCGGCTATAACGCCTGGTGCAACGAAAGGCTCTACCAGGCTGCGGCAAAGGTTCCCGATACTGACTACCGCGCCAACCGCGGTGTTTTCTTTAAATCGCTGCACGGCACGCTCAACCATTTGCTCGTCGGCGATCGCATCTGGATGCGACGCTTCACCGGCCAAGGTGAGACACCACCGAGCCTCGACGCAGTCCTTTTTGACAACTTCGCGCAGTTGCGTGCCGCGCGCCGCCTCGAAGACGAACGCATCAGCGCCTACATCAGTGCCTTGCGTGACGAGGACCTGGCCAAAACGATCCGTTTTCGCACCGTGGTTAACCCACAAACCATAGAGCAGGTGCTGGCCCCCGCGCTTGACCATTTTTTCAATCATCAAACCCACCATCGGGGCCAAGCCCATGCGCTGCTGTCGGCGGTCTCCGGCAACGACCTGACACCGAGTTTCGATCTGATCATTTACCAGCGAGAAACCGGCCAAGGCGGGCTGCACAAGATCGACTGAAGCCTGCGGTCCAAGGGGTTGCTTCGCACCGCGCTGTCGGCCAAAAGGCGCGGCATGCTCATTATTGACGATCTCACTGTCCGCATTGCTGGCCGCCCACTGTTGGAGGGCGCTTCTGCGAGCATTCCAAGCGGCGCACGGGTCGGCCTTATCGGTCGGAATGGCACCGGCAAGACCACGCTGTTTAGCGTCATCGCTGGCGATATCTCTGCCGAGCAAGGTCATATCGAAGTCTCACCGCGCTGGCGGATCGGACGGCTGGCACAGGAAGCGCCAAACGGGCCTGAAAGCTTGCTCGATGTCGTACTGACGGCCCACCGTGAGCGGAGCGCACTCTTGGCGGAAGCCGAAACCGCGCATGATCCGCACCGCATCGCCGAAATCCAGACGCGGCTCGCCGACATCGGCGCGCACGCGGCCCCTGCCCGCGCGGCGTCGATTCTCGCCGGGCTCGGATTCTCGGCCGCCGACCAGCAGCGGCCTTGTTCGGAATTCTCCGGCGGCTGGCGCATGCGCGTAGCGCTCGCTGCAACACTGTTCGCGGAACCTGATCTGCTGCTGCTCGACGAGCCGACCAACTATCTCGACCTCGAAGGTACACTCTGGCTGCAAGACCATCTGGCGCGTTATCCGGCAACGCTCATCGTCATCAGCCACGATCGCGATTTGCTCGACAATGCAGTCGGTCACATCTTGTCGCTGGAAGCGCGCAAACTCGTGCTCTATCGAGGCGGCTATTCTGCCTTTGAACGGCAGCGCAGCGAACGGCTGATACTCGACCAGAAAATGATCAAGAAACAAGACGCGCAGCGTAAACATCTTCAGGCATTCGTTGACCGCTTTCGCGCGAAGGCCAGCAAGGCACGACAGGCACAATCACGCCTGAAGATGCTGGCAAAGTTGCAGCCGATCGCCTCGCTCGTCTTGGATGAGGTGCGCCCGATTCATATTCCGGCGCCGAACAAACTTTTGTCACCGCCGATTATTGCCACCGACGATGTCGATGTCGGTTACGAGCCGGGCCGGCCTGTTCTGTCCGGCCTCTCCCTGCGGATCGACAATGACGATCGCATCGCGCTGCTTGGCGCGAACGGCAATGGCAAATCTACGTTGGTCAAACTGCTTGCCGGAAGGCTTGCTCCCGAACATGGGACGGTCACCCGCGCGTCCAATCTCAGGGTCGCTTACTTTGCCCAACATCAGCTCGATGAACTTGAGCCAGAAGCCAGTCCGTACGATCACGTGCGCCGGCTGATGCCCGACGCGCCGGAAGCGAAAGTGCGGGCCCGCGTTGGAGCCATCGGCTTTTCGGGCCTCGCCGGTAACACGAAGGTGGAGAAACTCTCCGGCGGCGAGAAGGCGCGGCTTCTGCTCGGGCTCGCAACCTTCAGCGCTCCGCATCTTGTAATCCTCGACGAGCCAACTAATCACCTCGACATCGACAGCCGTGCAGCGCTGATCGAAGCAATCAACGACTTCCCCGGCGCCGTGATTTTGGTCTCGCACGATCGCCATCTGCTGGAGGCTTGCGCGGACCGCCTGTGGCTGGTGCAGGGCGGGACGGTGAAGCCGTTCGACGGCGATCTCGACGACTACCGGCGCCGTGTTCTTGACAACTCCGGATCTGACGCTCAGCCCGCGACGAAACCTGCAGCGCGGCCTGATCCTGCCGCGGCCCGCCGCGCTGCTGCCGACAAGCGCGCAGAGACCGCGCCGCTGCGCAAACGTATTTCGCAAGCCGAGGTCGCGATCCTGCAGCTTAACCGCCAGCTTCAGAAGCTCGACGCCACACTTGCCGACGGCGACCTGTTCGCGCGCGATTCCGCCCGGGCTGCCGAACTATCGAAGACACGCGCCAATGTCGTCGCTGCGATCGCTAAAGCGGAAGAAGAGTGGCTTGCCGCGAGCGCGGCGCTGGAAACGGCCTGACCGGTTAGCGCACCGAATTTTCAGGTGGCGGGATTCGGCTTCGCCGTTTTTTTCTTTTTTGGCGCCGTTTTGGCGGGCTTTGGCTGCTCCGGCGCACGGTCGATGACGTTCAGGCGGCCGCCGGTAAAGGTGTAAATGCCAGGCCATGGTCCGCTGAGATACGTGAGCACGGCCTTGCGCTCGCCTCGCTCGCCGGCGCTGATCGCAACGTTGCTTGGAGAGCCTGCTCGTTGAACCGCCTGGCACTCGGTCATGCCAAGAGCAATTCCACCCGCCACGGTTGGGGTGCCACCGGGTTCCAAACGTTGCAGGCCCGGGTCGGCCGTGGTGGCAACGGCGCTATCGGCCGGCTGCGGCGCTCCAGCGGGAGTTGACGGGGGCGCCGCTGCCTGCGCGAGCGCGGCAGATGGCTGGGCGCAGAGGCCGTCTGCACTGACCAAGTCTTCAGCGCTGACTGGGCCTTGCGGACCGAGGTTTACGCTCGCATTCACATTCGGACGTGCCCAGTCGGGCTTGCCTAATAAATCGAGCGGCTTGGAAAACCAACCGCCCTCGTTTTGGTCTTGGAAAACGTCGGTCGAATTCCTGCAACCGGCAACGGCGATAGCTGCGGCACAGGCGAGCGCGATAGTCAGGTGAACGCGATGGCGCGGCAAAACGACTGTCCCCGATCGAATAATTTGCTTGTCCCTTAAAACGTATTTTGCGTCATCACGATGGCGCGCGGCAAGCCTTGGTCGTCCAAAGGGTTACCGGAAAGTCGGTCATTGGCTGCTGGGCCATTGGCCTAGTCCTCGCAATAGCCTTACGCCTTTTTCGCCCAACGACCCTTCTCGTCCGCCTGCCAATAGGTCGCGTCCAACCCCTTCTCTTTGACGACGGACCAGTGTGCCCGAGCAGCAACCACTGCTTCCTCATCCTCACCATCGAACAAAAGGACGATGCGTTGATAACTCTCCGGGTCGGCGGGCAGTGGCGCACCGTCGATCAAAAAGCGCACGCTCGCCGCGTTCGGGTTACTTTCGTTGAGCGTAAGCAGCACCGGCTGCTGGGCCGCCTCTGGCTCGCGCCAGGTGCCGTGCGCAAGAAATCCGTCGTCCCGGTAAGTCCACAGATGTGCGTCGAGCGCGTCGATACGGTCTTCGGACGATGCCTGCACGACCACCTTCCAACCGCGCTCGAGAGATTTCTCCAGCAGCGCCGGCAGCACGCTTTCCAACTTCTGGCCTTGCAGATGATAAAAAAGGATCTCAGTCATGGCGCATCCGCCGTCGCAAACTATTTTTCGTAGTAGTCCGCCACCAGCCGATCCAGCAACCGCACACCCCACCCCGAGCCCCAGCTCCGGTTGATATCGGTTTGCCGCGAGTCGAATGCGGTGCCGGCGATATCGAGATGTGCCCACGGGATTTTGTCATCCACGAAGCGCTTGATGAATTGCGCGGCCGTGATGGCGCCACCCCAACGGCTGCCACCTGTGTTTTTCATGTCGGCAAATTTGGAATCGATCATCTTGTCGTATTCTGGCGCGAGCGGCATGCGCCAGACCAGTTCGCCGGTTTCAAGCCCGGCTTTGGTCAGGCGATCGGAAAGCTGATCGTTGTTGGAAAACATGCCGGCGTATTCTTGCCCGAGCGCGACGATGATGGCGCCCGTGAGCGTGGCCAGATCGACCATAAATTTCGGCTTAAAACGCTGGGCCGCGTACCAAATCACGTCAGCGAGCACGAGGCGCCCCTCCGCGTCGGTATTGATGATTTCGACCGTCTGTCCCGACATCGACTTGACGATGTCGCCCGGTCTTTGCGCATTGCCGTCGGGCATATTTTCCACGAGACCGATAATGCCGACCGCATTGACGCGCGCCTTCCGTGCAGCGAGCGCATGCATGAGCCCGACGACGCAAGCAGCGCCGGCCATATCGCCTTTCATGTCTTCCATGCTCGCAGCAGGCTTGATGGAAATGCCTCCGGTATCGAAGCAAACACCCTTCCCGATGAAGGCAACCGGGGCCTCGCCGGCCTTGCCGCCATTCCAGCGCATAACAACTACGCGGCTCTCACGAACCGACCCTTGCCCCACGCCGAGCAATGCATTCATCCCGAGTTTCTTCATCGCCTTAATGTCGAGCACTTCGACCGCCACACGGAGTTTTTTGAGCGCGTTCGATCGGCGGGCGAATTCTTCCGGGAAGAGGACGTTGGCCGGCTCATTGACCAAATCGCGTGCCAACAAAACGCCTTCGGAGATCGCCGCGCGCGGCTCAAACGCTTTACGTGCCGCCGCGACATCGCCGACAGCGACCGTCACATGACGCGTCGACGGCGGCTTTTCGTCGTCCTTGCGTTTGGTCTTGTAACGGTCGAACGCGTAAGCGCGCAGGCGCACGCCTTGTGCAAGATCGGCGGACTGCTCTGGCTTCATCGCTCCACTCGGCAATTCGGCGAAAACCGTGGCATCGCTGGCTGAGTTCGGCAGCTTGCCCATGGCAAGGCCACCCAACTTTAGGAAATCCTTCGGCTTAAGCTCGGAAGTCTTGCCGATACCCAGGACCACAAGCCGCGCCGCCTTGAGGCCCGCCGGGACGACGAGCTCCAACGCGGAGTTTTTCTTGCCGCTGAAGCGTTCAGCCTTTGCGGCCCGCGTAACCAGGTCCTCCGCAGACCCCAAGGCCTTCCGAGTCGCAGACCCGAATTTTAGGCCGTTATCGCAGAACACTATGAGAACGCCCCTCACAGGGGCAGCGAAAGGGCCAAAGCCGAGCTTGAGGGCGTTGGTCATCGTCAGAAAGTCCTTTTTGGTGGCGTTTCAGCGTATGGGAGGTCCGCCGCGCCCCATATGGCGCGCCCCTAGCCCGTCTGCAAAGCCCCAATCGGCTGCAATTCGGGCTTTTTCCCGAGGTTATGCCGCGCCGGCCGCCAAACCACGCGGTGATTTCGGCCGTCCCCGCCCACCGGGTGGGGGTGAAAAGGCCCGAAAACCGAGACCCCGTCGGTCGTGCCATATTTACATTTTGTTGTGCATGTTCAACGGCTTTGCCTTTGCCCGGCCATTTTGTCAGGCGATCAAGGTAAATCTGACGGGGGTTGAGTTTTAAGCTGAAAGCGCTTCGCGTCCGGTGGGGAGCCGAACGCGGGGGTCCGGTATGTGCCGGATCAGGGGACGATGCTGCGGATGGGGTCTATCAGTCGATATATTTTTAGCACCACCTTGGGTGCGTTCCTGGTCGTGCTGGTCAGTTTGACCGCCGTGATCTGGGTCACGCAGGCATTGCGCGACATCGACATCATGACGAACCAAGGCCAGACCATTCTGGTCTTCATCGGCATCACCGGATTGATCATACCGCTGCTCGTTCTGGTAATTGCTCCCATCGCGCTGCTGATTGCGGTCGCGCATGTACTCAACAAATTGTCCAACGATTCCGAAATTATCGTCATGAACGCGGCCGGTATGTCGCCTTGGATACTTTTTCGGGCCTTCGTGATGGCAGCGATCGTGGTCTCGGTGCTTGTGAGCGCGATTAGCGCTTATTTTGCACCGAAAGGTTTGCGAATGCTGCGCGACTGGCTGACCGAGGTGCGCGCCAATGTCGTGAGCAGCATTGTGCAGCCGGGACGCTTCACCACCATTGAAAGCGGTGTCACAATTCACATTCGCGAGCGACGCCCGAACGGGCAACTTGCGGGCATTTTTCTGGACGACCGGCGCAATCCCAACGAACGCATCACCATACTTTCGGAGATCGGCGAACTACTGGATAACAGTAGCGGTACCTACCTCGTCCTTCAAAAGGGTGTCGTGCAACGGCACGAGGCCGGTCAGCGCGATCCGGCGATGGTAGTGTTTGACCGATACGCGTTCGATCTCTCGCAGTTCGCGGGCGGCGCCCAAGCAGTAAAATATTCGATCCGCGAGCGCTATCTATGGCAGCTGCTGTTCCCCGACCCGAAGGACCAATTCTACATCGAACAACCCGACCAATTCCGGGCCGAATTGCACGACCGTTTGATGGCGCCATTTTACCCGCTCGCATTCGTCGTGATCGCCTATGCCTATCTCGGCGCGCCACGCACCACCCGACAAAGCCGCACGCTGTCAATGCTTGGTGCAATCGGCGGTGTCGCCCTGCTGCGCCTGATCGGCTTTGCTTCAACCGTATTTGGCGCCGCTGTTCCGTGGACGCTGTCGCTTCAATATCTGGCGATGGCCACCGCCTTCGGTTCGGGATTGTACGTCATTCGCCGCGGCCTAATCTTGGAGCCGCCCGCCTTCATCACCGACTGGCTCGCGGCGCTCACCGAGCGCATCAGCCGGCGTTTCGTGTCGCCGTAAAGTAACGTCATGCCGATCTTCATAGGAACACTCGCCCGATATTTTGGACTGCGTTTTCTGAGCGCGGTGCTGGTGGTGTTCGCCGGAATATTCGTACTGGTCGCGCTCATCGATTACATCGAGTTGATGCGCCGCGCCGGCGATATTCCCAATGTGTCGGCCGTGCTGGTGGCAAAAACGTCTTTCTACCGCGTACCACAGGTCGTTGAACGCATTCTGCCGTTCTGTGTCCTAATCGGCGCGATGTCGTGCTACCTCAATTTGTCCCGACGCCTGGAGCTTGTAATTGCCCGGTCCGCCGGTTTGTCGGCATGGCAGTTTGTTACGCCCGCAATTATTGTTGCATTCCTGGTCGGTATCGTCGCAACCGCCATCTACAATCCGGTGTCGGCGATCCTTCAAGAGCGATCCAAACGCTTTGAAGCCGAATTGTTTGGCCAAACTGCCAACGCGCCCAACCGAAGCGGAGGCACCTTCTGGGTCAGTCAGCGCACCGACGACGGCCAAGCCATCATCAACGCCGGCGGCAGCCGCGATCAGGGCATCAATCTCAGTGGCGTGTCGGTGTTCATGTTCGATACGGACGGGCGCTTCAAGCAGCGGGTCGAGGCTCGGGCCGCCGGGCTCGAGCCCGGGGTCTGGCGGCTGCGCGACGCCCGGGTTTATGCCGTCAACATATTGCCGGTCGACCAGAAGGAGTTCTTGCTCAAGACAAGCCTGACGCCGGAGCAAGTACGCGAAAGCTTTGCCACGCCCGAAACTGTCCCGTTCTGGGAACTTCCACAGTATATCCGGATCGCCGAACACGCAGGACTCGTAGCCTCAGGCTATAGATTGCAATTCCAGAAGCTTTTGGCGCGGCCATTTTTGTTGGCCGCAATGGTTCTCCTTGCCGCTGCGGTCAGTCTACGGTTCTTCCGCTTTGGCGGCGTCCAAAAGATGGTTTTAAGTGGCGTGGCGGCTGGGTTTCTGCTTTACGTTTTGTCGAAAGTAACTGAGGATTTGAGCAAGGCTGAGCTGATGCACCCTGTGGCAGCGGCTTGGTTGCCTGTGCTCGTCGGCGGCGTGACTGGGTTTATCGCGTTGTTGTACCAGGAGGACGGTTGATGGCGGGGCTCGTTAGCGCTCGTCCATCAGCGCCGCGGCAGCCGTGCCGTGGCGTCGCAACAATTGCCGCCGTCCTGTGCCTGCTGGCTTACGGCGGTTTGATCGCATGCGCCCCGGCGTCGGCGCAGGAATTGCAATTCCCACAGCGCCCACCGCCGTCGCCAAAATCCAAAATCGCCATCGACCGCGAAAAATCCGGTCAGAAGCAGATGCTCGTTCAGGCGACCGAGATTGATTACGACTATGCCAACAACCGCGTCGCCGCCGTCGGCAATGTTCAAATTTATTACGGCAACTCCACGCTCGAAGCTGACCGGGTCATCTACGATCAGAAGACCAAGCGTCTGCATGCCGAAGGCAATGTCCGGCTGACAGAGCAGGATGGCAAGGTTACTTACGGCGAGATCATGGATCTGTCGGACGACTATCGCGATGGCTTCGTTGACTCGTTGCGACTAGACGCTCCCGACCAGACACGCATGGCGGCCACGCGCGCCGAGCGCACGAGCGGCAACTACACCGTCTTCCACAACGGCATCTACACCGCGTGCGCGCCGTGCAAGGACGATCCGAAGAAGCCACCGCTCTGGCAAGTGAAGGCGGCTCGCATTATCCACGATCAGGGCGAGAAGATGATGTATTTCGAGGACGCGCGCCTCGAATTTTTCGGCAAACCGCTCGCCTGGCTCCCGTATTTCTCCGCACCCGATCCAACCGTGAAACGCAAGACCGGGTTTTTGATGCCGGCGGTTGGCGGCAGCTCGATATACGGCGGCGCATTAGAAGTGCCCTACTACTGGGCCTTGGCGCCGAACTACGATGCGACGTTCGCCCCGATGATCACCACAAAACAGGGCCCGCTGCTGCAAGGCGAATTCCGCGAACGACTAATAAATGGCGCCTACTCGATCCGGGCCGCCGGCATCTACCAGCTCGACAAAGATTATTTCATTCGCAGCGACGGCACTACGACCCCAGGTTACCGCGATTTCCGCGGCAGTCTGGAAAGCAATGGCATGTTCGCGCTTAACGAAAAGTGGGTTTGGGGTTGGGACGGTACGGCGCTGACCGACCGGACGTTCTTGCAGGACTACAACCCGCATCTGTCACAGTATCACGCCACCGATGCGTTCCAGAACCCGGCCAGTGAAGCGGTGTCGCAACTCTATATCTCGGGCAAGGGCAACCGCAGTTATTTTGACGCCCGAACGATCTATTACCTCGGCTTCTCGGACGCAGACTCGCAAGGTCAGATTCCGGTCATCCACCCGGTGATCGACTATAACTACGTCTTCGATCGCCCAATTCTTGGCGGCGAACTTGGCTACCGGGTCAACATGACGAGCTTGACCCGCAACCAGGCCGACTTCGATCCGATCACGCAGAGCGCACTCAACAACGGCACCTGCACGCAGACCGCTGATCCAGCCGTCAAAACGACTGCGAATTGCTTGCTGCGCGGCGTTCCAGGCACCTACACCCGCTTCTCGGCCGAGGCACAGTGGCGGCGCAGCATCACCGACCAATTCGGCCAGATATTTACACCCTTCGCTTCGGTTCGAGTCGATGCTGGTTCGATGCAGATTAAGAACGAGCCCGGCGTGTCCAACTACATCGACACCGGCGACACAAACCTCGTGCGCGCCATGCCAACCATTGGCTTGGAGTACCGGTATCCATTCATCAGCGTTGAGTCTTGGGGCACGCAGACAGTGGAACCGATTGCCCAGGTCATCGTACGCCCCAACGAACAGCAAATTGGGCGCTGGCCGACTGAAGACGCGCAAAGCTTGACCTACGACGACAGTAATCTGTTCCGCGTTGACAAGTTCTCGGGTTGGGACCGTGTCGAAGGTGGCGGCCGCGCAAACTACGGCGTGCAATACACCGCGCAGATTAATCAGGGTGGGTTCATCAACGCGCTATTTGGCCAATCTTACAGCATCTTCGGACAAAACTCATTCGCCTACGGCGGCACGACAAATACCGGGCTCGATACCGGCCTCGATACCACCGCTTCTGATTACGTGGCGCGGGTCTCTTATCAGCCCAACAGCACGTATATGTTCACCTCGCGATTCCGTTTCGACAACGACCGCTTCACCGTACAGCGGACCGAACTCGAAGCGCGTGCAACCTTTGATCGCTGGTCCGGCAGCTTGCTGTTTGGCGATTATGCCCCACAGCCAGCATTGGGCATCCTCGACCGTCAGCAAGGAATATTGGGAACCGGACAGATCAAGCTTGACGCCAATTGGGTTGTGCTAGGGGGCGCACGCTACGACATCATCGCCGGGAAATTCGACCAGACACGCCTCGGCCTGGGATACGTCGACGATTGCCTGATCTTTGGCCTAAACTACATTACGAATTACACCTATAGCGGAAACGTCGCTGCCAATCATACGATTATGCTGCAGCTAACCCTGCGCACTCTCGGCGGCACGTCAGTAAGTCAGGGGCTCGGCAAGACGACGCCAAATTAAATATGGCCGTCGCCGCGACCGGGAAAGACAGTGGACACTGGAATGCCGAATACAAACACGAAACGCCGAAAATGCCGCCGCTGGCTGATAGGTGCTATTGTCGTTTTCGCGCTCACCGCCCCTGTAACCGCGCGCGCGCAGGTGGTGGTCGTCGCCAACGGCTCCCCGATTACAGAGTACGACATTCAGCAGCGCACGAAATTGCTTTTCAGCTCGAACCACAAGCAGCCAACTCGCCAGGAAGTCATCAACGATCTCATCGACGACCGTCTTAAGATCTCGCGCGCTAAGGTTTACGGGTTGGAGGTGACTGACGCTGATGTCAACAGCGCATTCGAAAGCATGGCTACACGACAACACATTACACCGGAGCAATTTGGTCAGGTTCTCGAGCGTGCCGGCATTTCTCCGAACACCGTCAAGTCACGCATTCGCGCCGAATTGACGTGGCAGCAGCTAATCCGTGGTAAATACAGCTCTACACTCCAGGTTGGCGAGAGCGATGTTGCCAACGCGCTGAAAGGACGCAACGATGCTGAGGCCGCCGCGGTGGGGTACACCTACACGCTCTATCCGGTGATGATCGTTGTTGCACGCGGTTCAAACGAAGCCTTGCTCGCGACAAAACGCAGCGAGGCAGAAAATCTCCGCGGCCGGTTTCTTAATTGCAACGAGGGCTTGGCCATGGCGCGCGGATTGCGTGACGTAGCGGTGCGCGACCCCGTCACACGAAATTCGTCCGACCTCTCGCCGCAATTGCGGGACATGCTTGGCAGCATTGAACTCGGCCACCTCACTGCGCCTGAGGTGACGGCGCAAGGCCTGCAGATGTTTGCAGTTTGCGGCAAAAAAGAAAGTACAACGGAATCGCCACTGAAGCGAGAAACGCGCGAGCAGATATTCACCAAACGATTCGAATCCGAATCCAAGAAGTTTCTGGAAGAAATTCGCAAGCAGGCGATGATCGAATACAAGAACACCAAATGAGCGAGTCCGCCGCCCTCCCTTTGGCTTTGACGCTGGGCGAGCCGGCAGGCATTGGCCCGGATTTGACGATCCAGCTTTGGCATCGGCGCACCGAACTTCGGCTACCGCCGTTCTATCTCATCGGAGATCCGGAATTCATAAAGCGTCGCGCCCGCCTGCTGGGCTTCGACATTACTTTGGGCGTGGTCACACCGGCACAGGCAACCGAGACGTTCGCGCGGGCGCTGCCGGTTGTGCCACTCGGCACGCCTGTTACTGCCCCTCCGGGAAAACCGGACGCATCGAGCGCCCCGGCCGCGATCGCCTCGATTCGTCGCGCCGTCGCCGACGTGCTGGCTGGCAATGCCGCCGCGATCGTTACCAATCCAGTCGCCAAGAACGTTCTCTATCGCTCCGGCTTTGCCGAGCCTGGCCATACTGAATTCCTCGCCAAGCTTGCAAAAGAAGCGACCGGCATTGCCGCAAGACCGGTGATGATGCTGTGGTCCCCGGAACTGGCTGTCGTGCCGGTGACGATCCATCTGCCGTTCAAAGACGTTGTTACGCAGCTCACATCCGACCTGGTGTTTGAGACCGGGCGGATCGTTGCGCGCGACCTGACTGCGCGTTTCGGTATTTCGCGTCCACGTATTGTGGTTGCCGGCCTTAATCCGCATGCCGGCGAGCAAGGCTCGCTCGGCGAGGAGGACCGTGCAATTGTGGCTCCGGCAGTGCACCGATTGCAGGAGGAAGGCATCGATGCGGTTGGGCCATTACCCGCCGACACGTTGTTCCATGAACGCGCGCGCGCGGCCTATGACGTGGCGCTGTGCATGTATCACGACCAGGCGCTGATCCCCATCAAGACCCTGGCCTTCGACCACGCAGTAAACGTAACACTCGGCTTGCCGTTCGTACGGACGTCGCCTGATCACGGCACCGCCTTCGATATCGCCGGCAAGGGCATCGCAGATCCGTCGAGTTTGGTCGCGGCGCTTACGCTCGCCGCCCGTCTGTCGGCAACCGCTCCCGCTCTTGTGCCGGCAAAATAATGGCGCAGATCGATGATCTGCCGCCGCTGCGTGAGGTCATTCGCCGCCATGGACTTACGCCCAAGAAATCGCTCGGCCAGAATTTTCTCTTCGATCTCAATCTGACGACGCGCATTGCGCGCGCGGCCGAGCCGCTCGAAAACATCACCGTCGTCGAAATCGGTCCGGGGCCCGGCGGGCTTACCCGCGCGCTGCTGGCCCTCGGCGCGCGCCGTGTCGTCGCGATTGAACGCGACCAGCGCGCGATTGCCGCGCTTGAAGAAATTGCCGCGCGCTATCCTGGGCGGCTCGATATTGTTGCCGGTGACGCGCTGAGTGTCGATCCGCGCGATCAACTCGGGCCGGAACGCGCACGTGTGGTGGCGAACTTGCCTTACAACATCGCCACTGCCTTGCTGGTCAATTGGCTCACGATCGAACCCTGGCCACCCTGGTATGACTCGCTGCTGCTGATGTTCCAGCGCGAAGTCGCCGAGCGAATTGTGGCGGCGCCGGGGAGCAAATCCTACGGACGGCTATCGGTTTTGGCCGGCTGGCGAACGGAGGCGAAAATCCTTTTTGACGTCGCCCGTTCGGCATTTGTGCCGCCACCCAAAGTGACATCCTCGATCGTGCGCCTCACGCCGCGGCAGGAACCGCTTATCCTGTGACTCGAAACTTCTGCAACGTGTGACCGAAGCCGCGTTTGGCCAGCGGCGCAAAATGTTGCGGCAAAGCCTGAAAACGCTTGGGGTGGACGCGATGGCGTTGCTGGCCGAGGCCGGCATCGAACCGACGGCCCGGGCGGAGGAAATCCCCGTCGATGGCTTTGTCGCACTGGCGAATATTTTCTCTGCGCAGCCCAAACCCCGCGTGTAAAGTTCCGGCCATGCAAATGCATCGCCAATCCTTGACTGCCTACGGTGCGCCCTTGTGCGAGACCGTCGTGGACCCGCCGCAACCCCGAGGATCGGAAGTCCTCGTGCGGATCGCGCGCTGCGGCGTCTGCCATTCCGATCTGCACATGCAGGATGGCTACTTCGCCCTCGGCGGTGGAAAGCAACTTGATGTTCGTGCCGGGCGCAAACTGCCTTTCACGCTCGGCCACGAAATTGCCGGTACGATTGAAAGCGCTGGACCCGACGCCGGTGCAGTCGCGGGGTCCAAAGTCGCGGTTTACCCATGGATCGGTTGCGGACAGTGCCCCGCATGCAAAGCCGGCGACGAGAATATTTGTACAGCGTCACGGCATCTCGGCGTTACGGTGGACGGCGGCTTTGCCACGCACGTCTTGGTGCCGCATCCACGCTATTTGATCGACTACGCACCGCTGCCAGCCGGATATGCGGGCGCGCTGATGTGTTCGGGGCTCACGGCTTACGCCGCGCTCAAGCGGTTGGCCGGCCGCGCACAACGTGCGCCACTCCTGTTGGTCGGCCTCGGCGGAGTAGGGCTGATGGGCCTCGCGCTGGCGCGCGCCATGTATGGTACGCCCCCGTTTGTCGCCGACATCGACGCGAAAAAACGCGACGCCGCACTGGCTGCCGGCGCAGCGCAGGCCTTCGACCCATCCGAGCCAAGCGCGCGAAAGGATTTGCTGAAAGCGAGCGGCGGCATTTACGCGGCCTGCGATTTTGCGGGCTCCGAGGCATCATTGAATTTCGCTACCGGCGTCCTGGCAAAAGGCGGAAAGGTTGTTGTCACCGGCCTGATCGGTGGCGCCTATGCGACCGCAGTTGCGATGTTTCCGCTCAAGGCAATGACGATCGAAGGCACGACGACCGGCACGCTCGCCGAAGCGCGCGAATTGATTGATCTGGTGCGTACGAAGAATATTGCGCCGCCGCCGATCGCCGAACGGCCGCTCGCTCAAGCATCGGCGACACTCGACGATTTGCGTGCCGGAAAAATCGTCGGGCGCGTGGTGTTGACGGCTTAACGCCGGCGAAGCTGACCTTGCAGCTTACGCACGAAATTTGACAGCCCTGGCTGACGTTCGCGTTTCAGACGTTCGCCCACCAAAATCCCGCGCAATTCGGCAAATGCACGCGGCAATTTTTTGTTGACGACGACGTAGTCATATTCGGCCCAGTGGCTCATCTCTTCGGAAGCTTTCGACATGCGCTGCCGGATCGTCTTTTTATTGTCTTGGCCGCGCGAATGCAGGCGCCTCTCCAATTCGCCGACCGACGGCGGCAGAATAAAGACGCTGACCAGATCGCTCCGGGCCTTTTCGCGCAACTGCTGCGTACCCTGCCAGTCAATATCGAACAGCACGTCACGACCCGCCGCGAGTGCCTGGACCACCGGCTTGCGCGGTGTGCCGTAATAATTTCCGAACACGACGGCCCACTCCAGCAGTTCGCCGTTGCGGCGCATCGCTGCGAATTTCTTCTGGTCGACAAAATAATAATCGCGGCCCTGGCGCTCGCCCGGACGTTTGGCGCGCGTGGTGACCGAAATCGACAGATGAATCCAGGGATCGCCTTGTAGCAGCCGGCGCGACAGCGTGGTTTTGCCGGCGCCCGACGGCGATGACAGGACGAACATCAGCCCGCGCCGGGCAATGCCTTGATGCGAGACGTTCGCCATCGTTACTCCAGGTTCTGCACCTGCTCGCGGAATTGCTCGACTACGCTTTTGAGTTCCAGGCCGATATTGGTCAGTTCAACGCCGTTCGCCTTGGCGGTGAGCGTATTCGATTCGCGGTGCAGTTCCTGCGCCAGAAAATCGAGCTTGCGTCCAATCGCACCGCCGCCGGCGAGAAGCTTCTTCACTTGCGACACATGCGACACAAGCCGATCAAGCTCCTCACGGATATCGGCCTTGGTGGCGAGGAGGATTGCTTCCTGATGCAGCCGGTCGGAATCAAAGCGCTCTGACGCGGCCAATAAGGTCGCCACCTGCTCCGCGAGCCGCGCCTTGATCGCTTCCGGTTTACGCCCCGGTGCAGCCTCCGCGCGCGCGGTGAGGACTGCGATTTCATCGAGCCTCGCCGACAACAATCGGCCAAGCGTCTCGCCTTCCGACCGCCGCATGGACACGAGTGCGCCCAGCGCCTGATCAAATCCTGCGACGATCGCCGTCTCGGCAGCGCTGTGATCTTCCGGACGCTCGTCTTCCTCGGTGACCTCGATAACGCCTTTGAGCGACAAAATCCCGTCAAGGCTTGGTGGCGCGGCCTCGACTTTTCCGGAAAGTCCCTTGAGTGTGGACAACACAGCGGCAAGCACCGCATCATTGACTTTCACCGATGACTGTACGCCTTTGCGTTCGACGGTGAGATTGGCGTAGACGGTGCCGCGCGAAAGTTTTTCGGTGCCGCGGGAGCGCGCCGGTATCTCGACCGCATCCCACCCCTGCGGCAGACGGAAGCGAAGATCGAGACCCTTGGCGTTGACCGATTTGATCTCCCAGCCCCAGGCATAGTCGCCGGCCACGCCGTGGCTGCGAGCAAAACCGGTCATGCTCGACAGAGCCATGGAATCAATCTCGTGTTGTTGCCTGTTCGAAAGCGCCGCGACCTTAGCCGCGCGACGTTCACGTCACAAGCCTAAGGCTTGTTGCTGTTTGGGGTGACATTTGCGGGCGGCGTAGACGGTGTTGGCGGCGCCATCGGCACATGACCATTACCGTTTGTGTGCTCGATACCGCGCAGGCGAGCAACGTTTTTCTGATGCTCTGCATAGCTATCCGAGAACACGTGGCCTCCGGTCCCGTCGGCAACAAAGTAGAGCTCCTTGGTGCGCGCGGGATTTGCGGCGGCTTCAAGCGAGGCGCGGCCCGGATTGGCAATCGGCCCCGGGGGTAATCCGTCAACGACATATGTATTGTAGGGTGTCGGCTGTTCGATCTCGCTCTTCAGGATCGGACGGCCAAGCGAACCTTTGCCGCCGGTTAGCCCGTAGATAATCGTCGGGTCCGACTGCAGCCGCATCTTGCTCTTGAGCCGATTGACAAAGACGGCGGCAACGCGCGTGCGTTCATCCGGCTTGCCTGTTTCTTTTTCGACGATTGAGGCAAGCGTGACCAATTGCTCGGGCGTTTTGATAGGCAGATCCGGCGTCCTGTGCTCCCACACTTCCTGCAAGACGTGCCGGTGGGCCTGTTGCATGCGCTGAATAATCAGCTCACGCGTCACGCCGCGACTGAATTTATAGGTTTCTGGCAGCAACGTTCCTTCACGCGGGATTTCCTTGATCTTGCCGGCAAGAGTTTCGGTCTCCAGCAGGCGGGCGACGATCTGTTCGGAGGTCAGGCCTTCGGGAACGGTGAAGGCGTGCTGCACCAACTTGGATTCGATGATCGTATCGACAACGTCGGCGAGGCTCGCCTGTTTGGAGAATTGATATTCTCCGTACTTGAGCTCACCGCGGGCTTTGAGGACAATCACGCCACCCATGAAAACGTACGGCTGGTCGATAACGCCCTCGCGTTGGAGGAGATCGGCGATGTCGCGAATGCCGAGACCGCGCGGAATGTTGACCACCTTGTCTTCGGGCAGCGGACCGGGTGCTTCGAAGCGTTGCTTGCCAAAGTACAACGCGACGCCGACTGCGATTGAGAGGACGACGAGGAACGTAAATATCGCGTTTCCGACGATGACCACCGGATGGCGCACGCGCTGTGAACGGCGGCTTGGCATCGGCACCCGTTCCGGTTCGAGCGCCGCTCGCGGGCTGCGCGGCATTGGCGCCTTTGCGGCGGGCGCCGCAATATTGTCACCCCCGGGCGGTAGTTTGGAATTCACTTAGTCAGCTCCGCTGTCGGCACCGGCGCCCCGCTCATGTCACATCGTCCGCTCCATCCCGTTCCGCGGCGGGAGGAAATCTTCACTCGCCTTCGCACGTTAGAAAAAATTAAGGCGAAAGCTTGGGGCGCTCGCAGGTGCAGACTCCTAGTTGACGTAGCGGCGGAATATGAGGGAGGCGTTTGTTCCGCCGAACCCGAATGAATTTGATAGCGCGATATCGACATCCCGTTTCCGCGCCTGATGCGGGACGAGGTCGATCGGCGTGTCAACCGAGGGACTATCGAGGTTGATGGTGGGCGGGACAACCCCGTCCCGAATGGCCAAGATCGAAAAGATGGCCTCAACCGCGCCAGCGGCGCCGAGCAAGTGCCCAATGCAGGATTTAGTCGATGACATCGACATTCGACCAGCTGCGTTGCCAACCAGCTTTTGTACCGCACCAAGCTCGATCTCATCGCCAAGTGGCGTCGAGGTACCATGTGCATTGATGTAGTCAATATCGCCGGCCGAAATGCCAGCGCGCTTGATTGCCGCGTTCATGCAGCGCAGCGCTCCATCGCCGTCGGGCGCCGGCGCGGTAATGTGATAGGCGTCGCCCGACAGGCCGTAGCCGATCAGTTCGCCATAGATCTTTGCGCCGCGCGCCTTGGCGTGGTCGAGTGCCTCAAGCACAACAACGCCGGCACCCTCGCCCATCACGAATCCATCGCGGTCCTTGTCATAAGGGCGTGAGGCGCGTGTTGGATCATCGTTAAAATTTGTGGAAAGCGCACGCAGCGCCGAGAAGCCCGCGAGGGAAATACGATTGACCGGAGACTCTGCGCCGCCCGCCACCATCACCTCTGCGTCACCAAGCGCCACCAGTCGCGCAGCATCACCAATCGCGTGTGCGCCGGTCGAGCACGCGGTGACAACCGCATGGTTCGGCCCTTTTAACCCGAACGCAATCGATACGAAGCCTGATGCAAGATTGATGATGCGGCCGGGGATGAAGAATGGCGAAACCCGCCGTGGACCTTTCTCATGGAGCGCGACTGCGGTCTCGGCTATCCCCTCGATACCGCCGATGCCGGAACCAACCAGCACGCCCGTTGTCGTCTGCTCATCATAGCTTTTCGGGTGCCAGCCGGCGTCATCGAGCGCCTGGCGGGCCGCGCACATCGCATAGATAATGAACCCGTCAACTTTGCGTTGATCCTTCGGCTCCATCCACTGATCGGGATTGTAGGTCGCGTTCGAGCCATCGCCGCGCGGAATGACGCAGGCGATTTTGCAGGCAATGTCGGAGACATCGAAGGTGTCGATCTTCTTGGCGCTGCTTTCGCCTTTAAGCAGGCGCGTCCAGGTCGGTTCCACGCCGCAACCGAGCGGCGTCAACATTCCCATTCCTGTGACGACGACACGTCTCATGGCCGGCTCCGAGCGAAATTATTCGCGCCGCCGCACCCCGCACCGCCCTTAAGACAATGACGCGCGAAGTAATCGAGCAGCAACGTGGCGCGCTTGCTCAGCTTTTAGCGTTCTTTTCGAGAAATTTGACCGCATCGCCGACGGTCAGGATGGTTTCGGCCGCATCATCGGGGATTTCACAGCCGAACTCTTCTTCGAAGGCCATCACGAGCTCGACGGTGTCGAGACTGTCGGCGCCAAGATCGTCGATGAAACTCGCTTGATCGGTCACCTTGTCAGGCTCAACACCCAGGTGCTCTACGACAATCTTTTTCACCCGCTCGCCAATGTCACTCATCGTTCCAACCTCGTGCTTTTTAGATTGGGTTGCAACCCAAGTTCAGATCGCAACCATCGTTGTATGGCCTCGTCGAGATTGACGGTGATGAGACGAACCCCAATCGCGGAAGTTTGCTTGCGACTTCCGCTATTAGCCGCCCCAGCCGGGCCGAAGCTCGGTTACCATACTTCAAATACGTTGACTAGCGCGTGAGGGCGCACCGAGCAAGCCCCGAAAATCGGTCCTTTCCCGTCAAATCATAGCCATCCCGCCGTTTACGTGAATCGTCTGTCCGTTGACATAGGCAGCCTCATTCGAGGCCAGGAACACTGCGGCCGCCGCGACATCGTCGGGAGTACCAAGCTTGGCGACGGGAATGCGGGAGAGAATCGCCTCACGTTGCTTCTCATTGAGCTTTTCGGTCATCGCGGACGCGATCAGACCGGGCGCAATACAGTTGGCGGTAATATTGCGCTTGGCATACTCCGCAGCCACAGACTTGATCATACCGACCATGCCGGCCTTGGAAGCGGTGTAGTTCCCCTGCCCCGGATTGCCAGTAAAGCCGACGACGGACGATATCCCGATCACGCGGCCCCAGCGACGGCGCATCATGCGCGCCACCGCGGCACGGGCGAGTCGAAATGTCGCTGTCAGATTAACCGCAATCACCTTATCCCAATCCTCGTCGCGGAGTTGTACGAACAAGTTGTCGCGGTTCATACCGGCATTCGCGACCAGAATATCCAGTTTCTCCATTTTCTCTTCCGCGCTCGGCACCAGCGCTTCGACCGCATCTTTATCCTCGAGATCACAGGGCAGCACATGCACCCGACTGCCCAACGCAGCAGCAAGAGTATCCAGTGCGTCTTTGCGAGTGCCGGAGATCGCCACCGTCGCGCCTTGCGCGTGCAGCGCGCGCGCGATGGCACCGCCGATGGACCCGCTTGCGCCCGTGACCAGCGCCGTCTTGCCGTTCAAGTCGAACATCATCGGCTCCTAATTCGTTTGCGCATGATCTTGTCCGAAAACCGGCTCCCGCTTTTCGGGATCATGCGCGAGCCGCCTTGTAGGCAGCGACGTCCTCCGGGCTACCGATCGCGGTGCTCGTTGCGCCATCCGCGAGCCGCTTGATCAATCCGCTCAGCACCTTTCCTGCTCCGACTTCGTAGAAATTCGTGACACCGGCACCGGACATGAATAGCACGGACTCGCGCCAGCGTACGGTGCCGGTAACTTGTGCAACGAGTGCTCGCACGATCTCCGCAGGTTCGCGGATTGGCTTGGCCAGCACATTGGCGACCACAGGTACAGCCGGCGGTTTTACGGCAACTTTCGCCAGCGCTTCAGCCATGACATCCGCGGCTGGCTGCATCAGCGCACAATGGAATGGGGCGGACACGGGCAGAAGCATCGCGCGTTTCGCACCTTTCGTCTTGGCAATTTCGACGGCACGCTCGACTGCAGCCTTGTTGCCGGACACCACGACCTGACCCGCACCGTTGTCGTTAGCCGCCTGGCATACCTCACCCTGCGCGGCATCCGCCGCGATCGCTGACGCTGCATCGAATTCGAGTCCGATGAGCGCCGCCATTGCGCCTGCGCCCACCGGCACTGCCTTTTGCATTGCCTGGCCGCGTGTTCGCAGCAGCCGCGCCGCGTCCGCGACAGTAAACGCGCCTGCTGCTGCCAATGCGGAGTATTCGCCAAGCGAGTGTCCGGCGACGAATTGTGCATCGCGCGCCAGATCGAGCCCTGCTTCCGCCTCCAACACACGCAGCGCCGCAAGCGAAACCGCCATCAGCGCCGGCTGGGCGTTTTCGGTCAGGGTGAGCGTATCGGCGGGGCCCTCGAAAATGATTGTGCTGAGCTTGCTGCCGAGAGCGGTGTCCACGTCTTCGAAGACTTGCCGTGCGGCAGAGAAATTCGCTGCCAATGTCTTGCCCATCCCGACAGTCTGGCTGCCCTGTCCCGGAAAAACGAACGCAACTGCCATGTCTTGCCTGTTAACTGAACCACCCGCCAAAATCGGGCCGAGAGACACTTCGCTACCGGTTCTGTCAAGTTACGCCGCGACCGGTAACCTCACGACAACACTCTGTCGGCTAAGATTATCGTTAATCTTCCAAGTGCCAAACCACGTGCCAAACCAAGAGCCGAACCAAGAGCCGAGCGATGAGCGACCTGATCACCGATGACGAGCTCGCACGGGCACGCCACGATCCGGCCTTTCGTCAGCAACTGCTAGCGCAAAACCTTGATCGGTTGCTCGAGGCCCTCAAAAAGATGCGCCGGGACAGCGATCAGAATCCCGATACCGCGCGACAGATGCGTGAGGGCGTCGATCTCGCGGTTAAACTCGCCGAGCGGCTACAAAGTGTTGCTTTAGGCCCCCACGCGGCCTGATAAACCGCCCTCAAATACCACTCCGGCAACAGTATTTCAGACGAGGCCGTTTTGCCTTGCGTTTTTGCGAAAACACCATATAAACCGCGCGTTCCATCGACCCTGGTTGGGAGCTGAACGGACGGCCGGCTGAACTGCAATTTATAGCCGGTAGGGCCTGTTGGCCCGGCGTCCTGTGCTTCCGCCTTCAGAGCATTCGAGCCTTTCCCGAAGGGCTCGAGGGGCTAGGCGCCGGGATCGAGGACTGGGACTGAACAAGGGAAAGGCATTTCATGCCGCTATACGAACACGTCTACCTCGCGCGCCAGGACCTGAGCGCGCAGCAGGTCGAAGAATTGACCACTCAGTTGACCGGCGTCATCGGACAACTGGGCGGCAAGGTCACAAAGAATGAATATTGGGGCTTAAAATCCCTCACCTATCGCATCCGCAAGAACCGCAAAGCGCACATGACGCTGCTCAACGTTGACGCGCCGCCTGCGGCTCTCAATGAAATCGAGCGCCAGGAACGCCTGAACGAAGACGTGCTGCGGTACCTGACCATCCGCGTCGAGGCGCACGAAGAAGGCCCCTCCGCGATGATGCGCAAGTCTGACCGTGACCGCGATGACCGCGGTGACCGCGGTGAGCGTGGCGGACGCGGCGATCGTCGCCCGCGACGCGATGAAGGCGATGACGCTGAAGGCATCGAAGCCGTCGCGGTGGAGGAATAGACCATGGCATTTTCACCGCAAGGCGGCGCGCGCCGTCCCTTCTTCCGCCGTCGCAAGACCTGCCCGTTTTCCGGCGCCAACGCGCCAAAGATCGACTACAAGGACGTCAAGCTCTTACAGCGCTACGTTTCGGAGCGCGGCAAGATCGTGCCGAGCCGCATCACTGCCGTGTCTGCGAAGAAGCAGCGCGAGTTGGCGCAAGCAATCAAACGCGCGCGCTTTCTCGGCTTGCTGCCCTACGTGATACAGTAAGACGATAACGAGGCTTCCGGTGACAGCCGGAAGCCGATGGTTGGGTCGGACACAGGTTCCGTCTCTAACCGCTCGATGAGGAGCGGGACAGCTCGTGATGATACAGATTGGACTCATTGGTATTTGTGCCGGCGCTGCGGCGGCCTTGCTGTTCGCTGCGGTAACGTCAGGCGTGTTGCTATCGATTCCGCTTTTTTATCTCGCTCCACTGCCAATTATGATCGCGGGGCTCGGCTGGAGTCACTGGGCGGCGCTGGTAGCGGCCGTCACTGGTGCAATGACACTCGGACTCGTATTCGGCACTGTATTCCTGTTTGCATTCCTGGCTGGCACTGGTGTTCCCGCATGGTGGCTCAGCTACCTCGCCATGCTCGCGCGCCCCGCCGCAGCAACCGCAGGCGGTGGTCAAGGCGATACGGCGCTCGAATGGTATCCAGCCGGACGCCTCGTGATGTGGGCAGCAATCCTCGCCGCGTTGGTCGTCATTGTCGCTATTCCAAATTTCGGCCTCGACGCGGAAAGTTTTCGCACCGGTTTGCATGACGGGCTTGCACGAATGTTGAGAATGCAAACGGACACGCCTGCCGGTGGACCGATCGAGTTGCCGGGCGGCACCGATCCCGAACGATTCATCAATTTCCTCGTGGCGGTGGTCCCGGCGACAGCGGCCGTCCTCGCCACGCTCACCAGCCTCTTCAATCTGTGGCTCGCCGGCCGCGTTGTGAAACTTTCTGGCCGGCTGACGCGGCCGTGGCCACAGCTTTCGGCCATGCATTTTCCGCCTCTGCTGACGGGTCTGCTCGCGATCGCGATCGCTCTTAGTTTTACCAATGGCCTGGTAGGCATCCTCGCGAATGTCGTGTCCGCAAGCCTGCTGATAGCCTATGGCGTGCTTGGGTTCGCCGTCCTGCATGCGATTACGCAGGGCATGAGCGCGCGCCCTTTCATACTCGCCGGCACATATATCGCCGTGCTGATGGTCGGCTGGCTGGTGCTGGCGCTCTGCCTGCTGGGGCTCGTCGACGCAGCAATTGATTTGCGTGCACGCGTCGCGCGCAAACGCGGGCCACCTGCCCTTTCATGAGATCCCCACAACCACAGACAAACCAGTTTCAGATCAAGGAGTAACGACAATGGAAGTAATCCTGCTCGAGCGCATCGGCAAATTGGGACAAATGGGTGATGTCGTCCGCGTGAAAGACGGCTTTGCCCGCAATTTCTTGCTGCCGCGCGGTAAAGCGCTGCGTGCGACCGCCGACAACAAGAAACGGTTCGATGAAATGAAGTCTGAACTTCAGACGAAAAACCTCGAATTAAAGGGTGAAGCCGGCAAGCTTGCGAGCAATCTCGATGGCAAGACTTACATCGTGCTCCGGCAGGCGAGTGAATCCGGGCAACTGTTCGGTTCAGTGTCGACCCGCGATATCGCTGCTTTGCTCAACGCGGAAGGCGCCACCGTGGGGCGTTCGCAAATCGTACTCAACGCTCCGATCAAAACGATTGGCCAATACAAGGTACCGTTGGCCCTCCACCCCGAAGTCGAGATCGCAGTTATTGTCACTGTGGCGCGCAGCGCCGACGAGGCGGCGCGGATAGCCCGCGGCGAAGACGTCACCGTGCGGCGGACAGAAGCGGAAGAAGAGGCCGCAGCCGCGGCCGCCGCGGCGGAAGCCATGTTCGATCCGGAAGCGGTGAAAGCCCGCAACGAGCGTGATCAACCCGATGACAAAGCGGCCGACAAATCGGCAGAAGCGGCAGAAGGCGGCGAAGCTCCTGCAAAGGCTTCCAAGGGAAGAAAGAAGAAAACCGAAACCGCTTAGGTAGCCTCAGACCGCTAGTTTGATTTCTCGGGCTTGATGATGTCGGCCGGCTTTGCATCGCCGGCCGCGGGCGCGTTCGGTTTCGCTTCGGCAGGCTTTGTGTCTGCGGGTTTTGCGTCAACCGGCTTCGGCTCGGAGGTCTTGGCTTCGGCGGGCTTCGATTCGGGTGCGCCCGGCTCTGGCGATTTCGGCTCCACGGCCGTCGCATCGGGTTTCTTCTCGGTACCCTTCGCGTCTCCCGGTTTGGCGCCGGTTTTTTTCATGCCGTCGGGCTTGGTCTTATCATCGCCCTTGGCGTTGCGCTTCGTTGCACGCCCTGGCCCGCCCGGCGCGGGCTCCATCGATTTCAAATAACCGGCGAGGGCCGCACGCCGATTCCTTGCTGGCTGTGTAGTGCTCGCGCAGAAAGCTATCGAGCCCGAACATCCCGCCGGCCTTGGCCAGGCCTTGCGGCGATTTGTGGCAGACCGCGCAATTTGCGGCGAAGAGCTGGGCCGGGCTCTTCCCGAGGTCGAGGTTTTCCTGAGCAGTTGCAGGAACGGCCATGCATAGCGCCACCATGCCGATCGCGGTCCGAGTGCCGCGGCGCAAAACCTTCATAGCTTTCAACGTTCTCGCTCCACTGCCGTCACGTGCCCGCCCTTATGGTCCCCTTGATAGCTTATTATTCTGCGATTGTGACCCACGCCAGAACACGAAGGCGGCATTGCGAATTGCACATTGCTGATGTGCCGGAACTTTGATTAAATACCTAGGCGTGAACATTTTTGCGCCCATCGCGTTAGGTGAGTGAGCATGGGGAGCGCACAGCCCGTAACGCCTAGATTGAGAGAGTGATGGAGGCGGCCGATGGATCGGTTGCTTCATTTTCTGCTTAAGACCTTTATCCGGCGGGGAACATTCCGAGTTACGACCTCGCGCGGCACGGTTTTTACGTTCGGCGACGGGACCGGCCGACCGGTTTCGGTGCGATTTGCATCCCGCGATGCTGAATGGGGAATTCTCCTCGATCCCGAGCTTAAGTTCGGCGAATCCTACATGGACGGTACGTTCGTGGTCGAGGAAGGCACCATCGCCGACGTCCTCGCCATCACATGCGGCCAGGGATCCGAGGTCCCCTACTGGGCGAGACCGCAGGCGCTGTTGCGCTATTTGCGCCGCCGCTTGAGCCAGTTCAATCCACGGCCGCGGTCGCGACGCAACGTCGCACATCATTACGATCTCGATGGACGGCTCTATTCTCTCTTCCTGGACGCCGACCGGCAGTACAGCTGCGCGTATTTCGAAAACCCCAATCAATCGCTCGATGACGCCCAGCTTGCAAAGAAGCGGCATCTTGCTGCCAAGCTGCTGATCGAACCGGACAGCGGCGTGCTCGACATCGGTTGCGGCTGGGGCGGGCTCGGCCTCTATCTCGCCGAAGTCGGCGGCGCCAATGTAACCGGGGTCACGCTCTCACAAGAGCAACATGCGATCGCCAACGAACGGGCAGCGGAAAAAGGTCTCAACGATCGCGCGCACTTCCTGTTGCAGGATTATCGCGATGTCGCGGGCCCATTCGACCGCATCGTGTCGGTTGGCATGTTCGAACATGTCGGTGTCAATCACTACGACACGTTCTTCCAAAAAAGTGCGCAACTGCTCGACACCGACGGTGTGATGGTGCTGCATTCGATCGGCCGCTCGGAAGGGCCCTGGGCCACCAATCCGTGGATCGCAAAATATATTTTTCCCGGTGGCTACATTCCCGCCTTGTCCGAAATCCTCCCGAGAATTGAGAGAGCCGGATTGCTCGTCACCGACATCGAAATTTTGCGTCTGCACTATGCCGAAACGCTCAAGCACTGGCGCGAGCGGTTTCTGGCACATCGTGAAGAGGCCGAGCGCATTTACGACCGGCGCTTCGTGCGGATGTGGGAATTTTATCTTGCAGCGTCCGAGATGACGTTCCGTGAGCAGAACATGATGGTGATGCAGATCCAGATCACCAAGCGGCAGGGTGTTGTGCCCATTACCCGAGACTACATTGCCCACGAGGAACGTCGTCTCCGCTCCGCCGAGAACGAGCGGCGCCCGCCGCTGCGCTTGGCCGGCGAGTAGTCGCCAGTCCGAACGCGCAAGGAAGACACTGGTCAAGAAAAATCGGTCTTTCCCACCGCTCAATACTGCTTGTGAATTGCGGGACAACTCGCAGCAAATCTACGCTGCGCTGCACAAAGCGCGTGCTATGCCACAATTTCCGGGTAAGCACCTATATCCATGGCACTCGCTGATTCGACAGCCCGCAAGCAGGCCGAAGAGCCTGCTCCGCTCTACCGTTCCGCTCCGCACAACATTGAGGCGGAACAGGCGCTGTTGGGCGCTATCCTCGTTAACAACGAGGCCTTTTACCGGGTATCCGACTTTCTGGAGCCTGCGCATTTTTTCGAGCCAATCCACCAAAAGGTCTATCAGCTCTCACGCGATTTGATTCGCGCCGGCAAGCTCGCCACGCCGATCACGCTTAAGACGTTCCTCGACGCCAATGTCGACATTGGCGGACTGACAGTAAGTCAATACCTGGCACGGCTGGCCGCCGAGGCGACTACCATCATCAATGCCGAGGACTACGGGCACACCGTCTACGACCTGTCGATCCGCCGCGCGCTCATCCAGGTTGGCGAAGACATGGTCAACGTCGCCTATGACGCGCCGGTGGATTTTTCTCCCCGAAACCAGATCGAGGACGCGGAACGAAGACTCTACGAACTGGCCGAGACGGGGCGCTACGACGGCGGCTTCCAGCGCTTCGCCCAAGCGCTCACCACGGCCATCGACATGGCCGCACACGCCTTCCAGCGCGACGGAAAGCTGTCCGGCATTGGGACGGGGCTGGACGATCTCGATCGGATGATGGGCGGTTTGCAGCAATCGGACCTGATTATCCTCGCCGGCCGCCCCGGCATGGGTAAGACCGCGCTCGCCACCAATATTGGCTACAACATCGCTCGCGCCTGGCGCGGCGAGGTCAAACCGGACGGCCATACCCTCACCGTCAATGGCGGCATTGTCGGCTTCTTCTCGCTGGAAATGTCGGCCGAGCAGCTCGCCACCCGCATTATCGCCGAACAGACGGGAATTCCGTCCAACCAGATCAGGCGTGGCGGCATCAGCGAGAGCGACTTCGAGAAAATCAAAGACTACTCAATCGAACTCCAGCACATCCCGCTCTATGTCGATGAAACCGGCGGCCTCTCGGTCGCTCAGCTCGCCGCGCGTGCGCGCAGGCTCAAACGCCAGCGTGGGCTCGACCTTCTCGTGATCGACTATCTGCAATTGTTGCAAGGTTCGACCCGGCGCAGCCAGGAAAACCGCGTGCAGGAAATCACGGAAATCACAACAAAGCTCAAGGCGCTGGCAAAAGAACTCAATGTGCCGATCCTTGCCCTGTCGCAGCTGTCGCGCCAGGTCGAAAGCCGGGACGACAAGCGGCCGCAGCTCTCGGATTTGCGTGAATCGGGCTCAATCGAACAGGACGCCGACGTGGTGCTGTTCGTCTACCGCGAGGAATATTACCACCAGATGCGCAAGCCGCTGGAATCCAACCGCGAAAAGTTCGCGGAATGGCTGGCGGAAGCCGATAAAGTGCATGGCAAAGCGGAAGTCATCATTGGCAAGCAACGCCACGGCCCGACTGGCACCGTCGAAATGCAGTTCGACGCCGCGGTAACCCGCTTCTCCTCGCTCGCGCGCGAGAACCAGCTGCCCGGGCGTACATAAAAGGACCAACGGTCTCGCATAGACTGCCGGGCCCGAGGCGGCTAAACCCTGCGTCATGTCCCAGGCCGAAACCGCCCTCCAGCCCGATTTACCGGCCGAAATCGCCCCGGCTGCGCCGTTCGCCGAAACCGGCCCGTCCGCAGACGATGCCGGCGGCCTGCTGACCATCGATCTGTCCGCAATCGCTGCCAATTGGGACGCGCTGAACCGCCGCGCAATGCCGTCCGAATGTGCCGCTGTGATCAAGGCCAACGGCTACGGGTGCGGCATCGAGCTGGTTGCCCGCGCGCTCGTGCGCGCCGGTTGCAAGACGTTTTTCGTTGCCGACCTGACCGAAGCGCGCCGGGTGCGCGCCGTTGCGCCGGGCACTGTGACCTATGTGCTCAACGGCCTCCTTCCCGGCACCGCAGCGGCCTTTGCCGAGATTCAGGCACGGCCTGTGATCGGCAGTCTCGTGGAGCTCGCTGAATGGGATGCGTTCTGCGCGGCCAATCAATGGCATGGCGGCGCGGCGCTTCATGTGGACACGGGCATGAACCGGCTCGGTATCTCCGCCGACGAGGCGGCGGCGCTGGCGCCGCGCATTCGCGCAGAAAACCACGGCATCACATTGCTGATGAGCCATCTGGTCTGTGCAGAACAGCCCGGGCATCCGCTCAATGAACGCCAAATGCAGCTGTTCCGCGAGGTGCGTCTGCTTTATCGCGGCATCCCCGGATCGCTTGCAAATTCATCCGGAATTTTCCTTGGCAGCGGTGCCCATTGCGACATGGTGCGCCCCGGCGCTGCACTGTTTGGGGTCAATCCGACACCCGGCCACAAAAATCCCATGCGGCCGGTGATCGGGTTGCAGGCGCGTGTCGTCCATGTGCGGACCGTGCCGAAGGGCGAGACCATTGGCTACAGCGCCACCTGGACCGCAAAGCATGCAACACGTGTCGCAGTGGTCGCCGCGGGCTATGCCGACGGCTATCCACGCGCGGCCAGTGCGACCGATGCGGCACCGGGTGCCGACGCCATCGTTGCCGGTACACGCTGTCCGCTGGCCGGTCGAATTTCGATGGACCTTTTGGCAATCGACATCACCGCGCTGTCCGACCACACGGTCCGTCGCGGCGACCTCGTTACGCTGATCGGCGGCGAGATCGGCGTGGACGATCTGGCGGCGGCGGCCGGCACCATCGGCTACGAGGTGCTGACCAGCCTGGGTCAGCGCTACCACCGGGTGTATCAGCAGGGCTGAGGGGCCTCCGACCCCGCACCTCCCACGGTCACAGAAATCTAGCTCCGGGCCGCCGCTTTCGCGGGCCAAGTGCGGCCGCGCATTCGACCCCAAAATCAGGGGTTTGTTAAAGAATGTTCTTGTATTGTTCTCATCAGCACTTTAGCGTCCCCTACCGCCGTTCCCACAGGGATTCGCGATGTCGAAGCGCAACTTGACCTTCATTTGCCAGAACTGCGGAGCCGCATTCAGTCGATGGCAAGGCAAGTGCGAGGCTTGCGGCGAATGGAACACATTGAGCGAGGAAGGCGCCGATCGTCCGGCTGGGCCGGGACGAAGGCCGGGTAAGGGGCGCCTTTTCGCCCTCGAGCCGCTTGCTGGCGAAGCGAATGACGCCCCACGCCTGCCTTCGGGCATTGCCGAACTGGATCGCGTGACCGGCGGCGGCTTTGTACGCGGTTCGGTGCTGCTGGTCGGAGGTGACCCCGGCATCGGCAAATCAACGCTGCTCATTCAAGCCACTGCGGCTCTTGCCCGCGCCGGCCACCGCGCAGTCTATATCTCGGGCGAAGAAGCCGTGGCGCAGGTCCGCCTGCGCGCCGAACGGTTGGGCTTGCGGGATACCCCGGTTGAACTCGCAGCAGAAACCGCCGTCGAAGACATCATCGCCACTCTGTCAGAAGGCAAAACGCCGCGTCTGATTGTCATCGACTCGATCCAGACAATGTGGACCGACATGGTCGAATCCGCGCCTGGTACCGTGACGCAAGTGCGCGGGAGCGCGCAGGCGCTGATCCGCTTTGCCAAAAAATCCGGCGCAGCCATCATCCTGGTCGGTCACGTCACCAAGGATGGGCAGATCGCCGGTCCCCGCGTGGTTGAGCATATGGTCGATGCGGTGCTCTCGTTTGAAGGTGAAGGCTCACACCAGTTCCGCATTCTGCGCGCGGTCAAAAACCGATTCGGCCCGACCGACGAGATCGGCGTGTTCGAGATGACCGGTGCGGGCTTGCGCGAAGTCGCCAACCCTTCGGAGCTGTTTTTGTCGGAACGCGATCTCGGCCAGCCTGGCACCGCAGTGTTTGCCGGAATCGAAGGCACGCGGCCGCTGCTGGTAGAAATCCAGGCGCTGGTCGCCCCGACCTCGCTTGGGACACCCAGGCGTGCCGTCGTTGGCTGGGATCCGAGCCGGCTGTCGATGGTGCTTGCCGTGCTGGAGGCGCACTGTGGTGTGCGCCTCGGCGGCCATGACGTTTACCTTAACGTCGCGGGTGGCATGCGCATCCAGGAGCCAGCGGCCGATCTTGCGGCTGCCGCGGCGCTCGTTTCTTCGCTTGCGCGTGCGCCACTGCCGGCGGACGCGGTTTATTTCGGCGAGGTGTCGCTGTCGGGAGCGGTGCGCCCCGTTGCACAGGCGGCCTCCCGTCTCAAGGAAGCTGCAAAGCTTGGCTTCAACCGCGCCGTCGTTCCGGAATCCGCACGCGGCGAAGCGACCGAGCCCGGGCTTAAGGTGAGCGATGTCGCAAATCTCGCAAACCTGGTCGCCGACATCGCCGCCCAAGGTAAAGCGGGCTCTTCTTCCAAAAGCAGTGGACAAGACCGGTGACGGGGCCGAGACGTCCCGCTATATACGGGACGCATCGGCACCCCTTCAGCGGCCCATTCGGCTGGCGGCCGCTAGCGCAGAAATAGGCTTAATATTAAGTACTTAAGGTCGCCATTGCCGCCCTTGCCCGGAGCCGCTATGGCTGCGGCAGATTCGCCGCGCTGGCCGACCGCCAAGCGCATTTTTGATCGCCGGACTTTACGGAGCGTATGAGTCTCTGATGCCGATCACGCTGCTCGACATCATCCTTTTAGCGGTCATGTTGATTTCAGGCCTGCTGGCCATGATCCGCGGCTTCATGCGCGAAATCCTGTCGATTGGCGCCTGGGGTGTCGCCGCATTGGTCACGCTCTATTCGTATAGCCGCCTGCTCCCGATCGCGAAGCAGTATTTCAACAGCGACATGGTAGCGGCGGGCGTTTCGGCCGGCGGCGTCTTCCTCGGCACTCTCCTGATCGTGTCGATCATTACCGCGCGTGTTTCAGACATGGTGCTCGACAGCCGGGTCGGCGCACTCGACCGCACGCTCGGCTTCCTTTTTGGGCTCGGTCGCGGGCTTGTCATCGTTGTCGTCGCCTTCCTGTTCTTCGCCTGGCTTGTTCCGGACCGCAGCCAGCCGGAATGGGTGCGCAGCGCCAAGTCGAAAGTGGTGCTGCAAAATACGGGACAATGGTTGATGTCGATGTTGCCGGACGACCCTGAAAGCACCATCTTAAAGAGGCTGAAGAAGCCGAAACCGGACGATCAGGATACGCCCGATGCCACTCCTGACCGGCGCTCGGAACTACCGTTGACGCAACCCAAGGCAAGCGGAACGCGATAACGATGGACAACCTCCCGCAGGACCTGTTGCCCACAGCCGATGCGGAGTTCGATCCCAACGCCGACCGTCTGCGCGAGGAATGCGGCGTGTTCGGCATCTTTGGTCATCCTGATGCGGCGGCCATCACGGCGCTCGGTCTGCACGCTCTCCAGCACCGTGGCCAGGAAGCAGCGGGCATCGTCTCCTTCGACGGCAAACGCTTCCATTCCGAACGCCGCCTCGGCCTGGTCGGAGACGCATTTGCAAGACGAGAGGTGATCGATCGCCTGCCCGGCAATTCCGCGATCGGGCACGTGCGCTATTCGACCACCGGCGAGACGGTGCTGCGCAATGTGCAGCCGCTCTTCGCCGAACTCGAAGGCGGCGGGTTCGCCATCGGCCACAACGGCAATCTCACCAACGGCATCAAACTGCGGCGCGACCTCGTCCATGAAGGCGCCATGATGCAGTCGACCACCGACACCGAAGTGATCCTGCATCTGGTCGCGCGCGCGCGGCGCAACCGCTTCATCGATCGTTTCATCGAAGGCTTGCGCCAACTCGAGGGCGCCTATGCATTCGTCGGGCTGACGAACAAGAAACTTGTCGGCGCCCGCGACCCGCTTGGCATCCGTCCGCTGGTGATCGGCAAGCTCGACGGCTGCCCGATCCTGGCTTCCGAGACCTGCGCGCTCGACATCATCGGCGCACAATACGTACGCGACGTGGAAAACGGCGAAGTGGTTATCTTCGACGAAGACGGCGCGCAATCCCACAAGCCGTTCCCGCCGATGGCGGCGCGGCCTTGCATCTTCGAATATGTTTATTTCTCACGACCGGACTCGATTGTCGGCGGCCGAAACGTTTACGACGTGCGCAAAACCATGGGCGCAGAGCTGGCCCGCGAAGCGCCGGCGAAGGCGGATGTGATCGTGCCAGTGCCAGACTCCGGTGTGCCGGCCGCGATCGGCTTTGCGCAGGAATCGGGCATTCCTTACGAGCTTGGCATCATCCGCAATCATTATGTCGGCCGCACGTTCATTCAGCCGACGCAGTCAATCCGCGATCAAGGCGTGCGCATGAAGCACTCCGCCAACCGCGCGGTGGTCGCCGGCAAGCGCATCGTACTTGTGGACGACTCAATTGTGCGTGGCACGACTTCGCGGAAAATCGTGCAAATGATGCGCGATGCAGGTGCCAAGGAAGTTCATTTCCGCATCGCCTCCCCGCCAATCAAGCACCCCGACTACTACGGAATCGATACGCCCGAGCGCGACAAGCTGCTTGCCGCCACCCATGATCTCGAAGGCATGCGGAAATTCATCGGCGCGGATTCACTCGCGTTCCTGTCGGTCGACGGTATTTACCGCGCCATGGGCCTGCCCGGCCGCGATCCGGCACGGCCACAGTTCACGGACCATTGCTTCACCGGCGACTATCCAACGCCGCTGACAGACCTCGCTGCGCAAGAAGCGAGCCCAAGGCAATTGTCGCTGCTCGCTGAAGCGATTTAAGGAAACACACCATATTCGGTCATGCCCGGCCTTGTGCCGGGCATCCACGTCTTTTAAACGCTGCCCGGAGAATAGACGAAAGACGTGGATGGCCGGGACGAGCCCGGCCATGACAAGCAATGACTGAGAATCCCAAACTCCTTTCCGATCGTATCGCGCTCGTCACCGGCGCCTCGCGCGGCATTGGCGCCGCCGTTGCGCTCGAACTCGCGCAAGCCGGAGCGCATGTGGTGGCCGTCGCCCGCACAGCTGGCGGACTGGAAGAGCTCGACGACAAAATCAAAGCAGCCGGCGGCTCTGCCACGCTGGTCCCGCTGGACGTCAAGGATAGTGAAGGCATTGCAAGGCTCGCTCTTGCCCTCAACGAACGTTATCAACGACTCGACGTGCTGATCGGCAATGCCGGCATCCTCGGGCCACTCTCCCCGCTTGCCCATGTCGAACCGAAGGATTGGGACAATCTCATTGCGGTCAATATAACCGCGAATTATCAGCTCATCCGCTGTATGGACGCATTGCTTAAGCGGTCGCAGGCCGGACGCGCCGTGTTTCTCACGTCAGGGGTTGCGCATATAGGGCGAGCTTATTGGGGACCCTATGCCGCCTCGAAGGCGGCGCTCGAGATCCTGGCACGCACTTACGCGGCCGAATGCGCGAGCACGTCCGTGCGCGTCAATCTTTTTGCGCCGGGCCCCACCCGCACACGTATGTATGCCAGCGCGTTTCCAGGGATCGATCCACTTACGCTGCCGACAGCGGAGGACGTCGCCAAAACAATCGTGCCGATGTGTTCGGCGGGATGTGCGGAGAACGGCAAAATTTACAATTTTCGCGAGCGCAAGTTTCTAGAATTTCATCCACCCGCCTGAGTGCCACCGACCGGGCGCAAGATTAGTGTTTGCGCTTCGCGCGCCCCTTAAAGGGATTGACCTTCTCGCGTAACGCCAACCGGATTGGAGTCCCCGGCAAATCGAACGTTTCGCGGAGCGAGTTCAACAAATAGCGCTTGTAGGCATCCGGCACAGCATCGGCGCGCGTACAGAACACAACAAAACTCGGCGGCCGACTTTTAGGTTGCGTAATGTAGTTAAGACGCAGCGAACGTCCCGACACCGCCGGCGGCGGATGCGCACTGACGGCGTGCTCGAACCAACGATTGAGTCCGCTGGTGGGGATGCGCTTGTTCCACACGCCATAGGCATCGACGATGGCCTGCATTAGACGATCGAGCCCTTCGCCGGTCAGACCCGAAACCGCCACCAGCGGCACGCCCTTGAGCTGGGTCAATTTTTCCTCGGCTTGTTCGCGCAGCTTGCCGATGGCGCCTCCCGTCTTCTCCTTCAAATCCCATTTGTTGACCGCAATAACGATGGCCCGGCCTTCTTGCTCGACCAGGTCGGCGATGCGCTGATCCTGTTCCTCGAAGGCATTGGCCGCGTCCAGCAACACCACAACAACTTCGGCAAAGCGGACCGCGTTCAGGGCGTCGGCGACCGACAGCTTTTCCAGTTTCTCGTCCACGCGTGAGCGGCGTCGTAGTCCGGCAGTATCAAAAATACGAAATTTTTGATTTTGCCACTCGTGCTCCACCGCAATGGCGTCTCTGGTAATGCCGGCCTCCGGCCCGGTGAGTAACCGATCTTGGCCAATCAATCGATTGATCAGCGTAGACTTGCCAGCATTGGGGCGGCCAACAATGGCGACGCGGATCGGATGACCTTCATCCGACTCAGCCTCGGCCGCTTGCTCCGCGGTTTTTTCAGGCAAAGCGTCTCGCAGCGCGTCGTAGAGGTCGGACAAGCCCTCGTCATGCTCTGCTGAAATGGCCACGGGCTCGCCGAGGCCAAGCGCGTAGGCTTCCAAACGCCCTGATTCACCCGCCCTGCCTTCGCTCTTGTTGGCGATGAGCACGATCGGCTTGCCGGACTTGCGGGCAACATCGGCAAACGCGTGGTCGGTGGGAATCGCACCGGCTCGCGCGTCGATCATAAAAAATATCGCGTCGGCCTGGTCGATAGCGGTCTCGGTCTGCGCCCGCATGCGGCCAGAAAGGCTTTCAGGCGCCAACTCCTCGAAGCCCGCCGTATCGATGACTGTAAAGGCAATGTCGCCGAGCCTTCCCTCACCTTCGCGCCGATCGCGAGTCACGCCAGGACGGTTATCGACCAAAGCGAGGCGACGGCCCACGAGGCGATTGAATAATGTCGACTTGCCGACATTTGGCCGGCCAACAA
Source organism: uncultured Alphaproteobacteria bacterium (assembly GCA_963743405.1). GTDB lineage: Bacteria > Pseudomonadota > Alphaproteobacteria > Rhizobiales > Xanthobacteraceae > Pseudolabrys. The sequence continues at coordinate 422,589 of CAVUPX010000013.1, forward strand.
TGGCAATGGTGAAGCTCATCAGGTGTCAATGCCGGGCTGAGCCCGCCAATCCGTCAAAAGAAATCCGAAGAATGCATTCATGCGCGGGCCAAGCCCACACACCAAGGAGTGTCATCAGCGCGAGAAGGTTCCGGGCGCCGGCGATGATGGCCACGGCGACCCAGCGTTCGTCTGGCCCTGTGTTGGCCAAGGCGATTGACCCTGTTGTTGCGCCGGCTGTTGATCCTGCTGCTGCGGCCACGGCGATTGTTGCGGCTGCGCCGCGTCCTGGGGTGCGCGTTGGACGGTAATTTGTGTCGGCGGCCGCGATGCGGTCTGCGGCTTCGGCGCTCGCTTCGGCTTTGGCTTGGGCTCTGGCTCGCCTGCCGCGGTCTTCTTGTCTGCTTCGGCCGCGGCAGCGTCAGGCGCAGGTGCTTGAGCCGTGTCCGGCGGCGGCTGATTGCCCTTTACATATTCGGGTGGAATACCTTGCGTAACGCCGGGAACGCCCCCGGGGAACAGCTCCTTACGCTCGCCGGGCAGCTTCTTTTTTTCGTTGAGGCCGAAGACGTCGAGCTTCTCGGGGTCAAAATCCGAGCAGGCCGCCAATGCCGACGTAAATGCCGCGAGGACGGCCAGCATCACAATGCGACGGACTGCTCGCATGCCGTTCCTCAACTCTTTCCGTCAGCGGCGATGAGCGCCGCCAACACTTCTGCACGCGCGCGCGTTCCTGCCGGCGTTTCGGCGTCGGACACGATCATATCGACGTAGCGTCGGGCCGCGGCAAGGTCGTGATTGCGCCAGGCCGACAGCGCAAGAAGCTCGCGCGCGGTGTGGCGGAAGCTGCGCGTCGGCTCGGTCAGCGGATCAAGACGGCGGCGCATATCCGCCAGGGGCGCCGAATCCACCAGCAGCATGCCCGCGCGGACGCCGGCGAGATCTTGGAGAGCCGCGCCAAGCGAGGCATCAGCGGCAAGTTCGTCGTATGCTTTTATCGCGTCGGCCGGTTTGACTTGCGCGAGCGCGCCGGCCGCGCGTATGCGCGCCAAGTCCCGGTAGCCCACCGGCGCTTCGGCCGCCACTTTGTCGAAGGCAGCCTCCGCCTCGCTGTATTTGGCCTGCTCGCTCAAAGTCATTGCGGCTTCGAAAGCAGCGCCGGCGGCGGCGGCTCTCTTGGCGACCCAGTATTCGTAGCCGCGCCAGGCGCCTATACCCGCGACAATCAGTACCGCAAGCGCGATCAAATAGACGCTGTAGCGATCCCACAGCTTCTTGAGCTGCTCGCGCCGGACTTCTTCGTCTACTTCATGAAAAATGTCGGCCACAAATGGCTCCAAACCCGCCCACAGCCCACCCCGGGCCGAGTTGCGCCGTAACCTACCGATGTGGCGCGCCTAAGGCAAAGCCAAAGCCGACAATCGTTAATATTTCAGGGCCTTAGCCCTTCTTGTTTTTCATCGGATAGACGTGTTCCGGGCCGGGGAAAGCGCGCGACCGCACATCCGCGGCGTAGGCCGCGATCGCGCGCTCGATGCCGGGGCCCAGTTCACCGTAGCGCTTGACGAATTTCGGAACCCGCGGCGACAGGCCGAGCATGTCTTCCAGAACCAGAATTTGCCCATCGCAGGCCACGCTAGCACCGATGCCGATCGTCGGAATCGGAACCGCGGCCGTCAGCTTCCGCGCGAGCGGCTCTGCGACGGCCTCAATCACCACCGAAAAAGCACCTGCCTGCGAAACTGCGACAATGTCTTCTTCTATGCGTGTCCAGTCGGCTTCATCGCGGCCCTGAGCACGAAACGAACCGATCGTATTAATAGCCTGCGGCGTCAGCCCGACATGCGCCATGACCGGCACGCCACGCTCTGCAAGAAAGCCGATCGTTTCCGCCAGGCGTTTGCCGCCTTCGACCTTGATTGCGCCGCAGCCGGTCTCCTTCAGCACGCGTGCGGCATTCATGAACGCCTGCTCCTTCGAAGCCTCGTAGGAGCCGAAGGGCATATCCACAACGACGAGCGCCTTCTTGGAGCCGCGCATCACAGCGTGGCCTTGCAGAATCATCATATCGAGCGTGACAGGAACAGTGGTCTCGAGCCCGTGCATCACCATGCCAAGTGAGTCACCGACAAGTATCACATCACAATGCGCATCGACGATGCGTGCAGTATGCGCGTGATAAGATGTCAGGCAGACGATCGGCTCGCCGCCTTTGCGCGCACGAATATCGGGTGCGGTGAGCCGCCGGATTTCGTCCTGGACCGACATAACTATTTCCCAAATACCGGCACGCCGATTACGACCGGATGAAACGCGTAGCCGAGTGCGAGATAAACTACGACACCAAGTGCACCGACAATTGCATCATTGGTCCAACCGACAGGCGCGGTTTTGGCCCCGAGGTCGCCGCGACGTTTGGCAGCGACACGGGCATAAACACCCCACGCCAGAAAGGCTCCGAACAACAGGATCGAACCGAGATCGCCATTGGAAAGCAAATGCGCGAGCGCCCAAGTCTTTATTCCGGCGAGCATCGGATGCTTCAGTTTGGTCTTGATATGACTCGGTACAAAGGCCGCGACGACAAAGATCACAGCAAACAGCATCAGGCCGATCGTAATGTGCCGCATAAATGCCGGCGGCGACCACACTTGAATCCATTCATGTGCACGATATTGGCCGTAGCCCCAAACAATCAGCACGAGGCCGGTGAGCGCTATAACCGCAAAAATCGCGCGATACCCATGGCCAAGACGCGCGATCGCACGCGCGCGCGCATCGCGAAAGGTCACGAAAGTGTGAGCCCCGATAAATACGGCCAGCCCTAGAACGAGAACCGCCAAACCCATGTTACACTCGCGTTAGAATGCCGCCCCAGTAGAGGATAGCGTTCGCCATTGCAAGCTGCACTCCTTCAGTGAATGTCGCCATGACGTCCGCCCGAGACACTTCCATGCTCAAACGTATTGTATTTTCGCTTTTCCTGCTCCTGCCGGCACTACCGGCGCTGGCACAGGACTGGCCTACGAAAACCGTGCGGATCATCGTCCCGTTTGGACCCGGATCGACGCCCGATATCGTTGCGCGCCTAGTCGCTGATGGGCTTTTCAAGAAATACCCCAAGAGCACCTTTCTCGTTGAGAATAAGCCCGGCGCGAGCGGTAATCTCGGCACCGATGTCGTTGCCAGGGCTACGCCCGACGGCTCGACACTCGGCGTGAGCATCGGCGGCCCACTCGCTATCAATACCCTACTTTTCCTGAGACTGCCCTATGATCCACGCACGGACATTGCATCCGTCACGCAACTCGTCACACAGCCGAGCATCCTTGCTGTCAATCCAAGCCTCGGAGTTAACTCTGTCGCGGAATTGATCGCACTCCTGAAACAAAACCCCGGCAAATATAACTATGCGTCGATTGGAATCGGATCGTTGTCTCACCTCGCCATGGAGGCAATCGCCATCAAGGCGGGAGTCAAAATGGTCCACGTCCCCTATACAAGTTCTCCGCAGGCGATTACCGCCGTCATTCGCAACGATGCCCAGATCGCATGCTTGCCGGCAATATCGGTAACGCCGCAGGCGGCATCGGGTGCGGTGAAGATTCTCGCAGTATCGACCGCCACGCGCTCACCTTTTTTGCCCGATGTTCCGACCTTGAAGGAAGCCGGCATCGATGTCGAAGCTGATGCGTGGAACGGTTTAATTGCGCCGGGCGCGACGCCCGAGCAGACCGTCACTCAAATCAGTAGAGATGTGGCCGAAATAATAAAAGAACCTTCGGTGCGCGAGAAACTGGCGAGTCAACTGATGCAACCCGTCGGTTCGACCCCTAACGAATTCCGTGCACAAATTGACAGAGAGATGGCGCGTTGGGCGCCCGTCATCATCGCCGCCGATATCCGGATCAATTAGGACGATCTTTGACATCCTTGATGTCCGTGAAGGACATGCCCGGCGCACGTTCGCGGGTGTAGTCGAGGATAAACTGGTTGCGCGCCATAAACACATTGTCGCCGTCGAGATCTTCGGCGCAGCTTGAATAGTTAGCCTGCACGAAGTCATCAAGTTTTTTCGTGTCTGTCGAGGCAATCCATCGCGCCAGCTGGAATTCCGGCTGTTCAAAACCGATATCAAGGCCGTATTCCTCCGACAGACGGACTTTGAGGACGTCGAGCTGCAACGGCCCGACCACGCCAACGAGCGCTGGCGCCCCATCAAGTGGACGGAAAACCTGAACAACTCCCTCTTCCGCCATCTGCTGAAGCGCTTCCTTCAGCTTCTTGGCCTTCATTGGATCGCCAAGCTTAACGCGACGCAGGATTTCCGGAGCAAAGTTCGGAACACCCAAGAACGCGATGTCCTCGCCCTCCGTCAGCGTATCACCAATGCGAAGCGTGCCGTGATTGGGAATGCCAACAACGTCGCCAGCGTAAGCTTCTTCAGCCAGCGCGCGATCCTGCGCAAAGAAGAATTGTGGTGTTGATAGCGTCACCGGCTTTGCCGTGCGGGTCAGCTTCGCTTTCATGCCGCGCCGGAGCTTGCCAGAACACAGGCGCGCGAAAGCGATGCGGTCCCGATGATTTGGGTCCATATTGGCTTGTATTTTGAAGACGAAAGCTGTCATGGTATTTTCGTGCGCATCAACCGTGCGCAGGTTCGACACTTGGGCGCGCGGTGACGGCGCAAACAAGGCCAACGCATCGAGCAAATCCTTCACCCCGAAATTTTTTAGCGCCGAACCAAAGAAAACCGGCGTGAGATGCCCTTCGCGAAACGATTTGAAATCGAAGGCCCGGCAAGCATCTTTCACCAAAGCGAGTTCGTCAGCTATCGCTTTGGAATCGAGCATGGAGTTTTTCGCCGCAAGCACCGCCAAATCGAGCGGTTGCCGATCAACCGTTTTGCCATCATCACTGATGAGCCTCATCTCGCTGGTAGCGAGATCATAGGTGCCCGCAAAGTCCCGGCCGCGCCCGATGGGCCACGTCATCGGGGCAGTATCGAGCGCCAGAGTCTTTTCAATCTCGTCGAGCAATTCGAACGGATCACGGCTCTCGCGATCCATTTTGTTGATAAATGTGATGATCGGAATATCGCGCAAGCGACAGACCTCAAATAGCTTGCGCGTACGCGCTTCGATGCCCTTGGCCGCATCGATGACCATCACCGCAGAGTTGACCGCGGTGAGCGTGCGATAAGTGTCCTCCGAAAAGTCCTCGTGGCCTGGTGTATCGAGCAAATTGAAGACGCGCCCGTCATAATCGAAGGTCATCACAGATGTGACGACTGAAATCCCGCGTTCACGCTCGATCGCCATCCAGTCAGACCGCGTAGAGCGCCGATCCCGCTTCGCCTTGACTTGACCGGCAAGATTGATGGCACCGCCGAACAGCAACAGTTTTTCCGTCAATGTGGTTTTACCGGCGTCCGGATGGGAAATAATGGCGAACGTGCGCCGCCGATCCACTTCCGCGGCGAGCGGCGTTTGCGGTGTAGAATTGGCGTTGGCCAAAGGCTTATTCATGGGGCGGATGTGGCAGGTAAAAGCCACCGGATCAAGAGGCGGCCCCAGCTAACCAAAAAGTGCGGCGTATTGTTCCGGTTTGAACCCAACGAGCAACTTTCCGCCGCCGGCGTCGACCACCGGCCGTTTGATCATCGACGGCTGCTTGAGCATCAGCGCGATAGCTTTCGCCTCGGTGACACTGTTCTTGTCCTTATCGGGCAATTTTTTAAAGGTCGTTCCGGCACGATTGAGCAACGTTTCCCAACCCACCTTCTTGGTCCAACGCTCCAGGCGCTCGCGCTCGATTCCGGCGACCTTGTAATCATGGAAATCGTAATCCACTTTGTGCTTGTCGAGCCAAGCGCGCGCTTTCTTCATGGTGTCGCAGTTTTTGATTCCGTAGATGGCGATGGCCATGATCACTCCCACTCGATCGTGCCAGGTGGCTTCGATGTTACGTCGTAAACCACGCGGTTGACGCCCTTCACCTCATTGATAATGCGCGTCGCGACCGCGCCTAGGAACTTCATGTCGAAGGGATAAAAGTCGGCTGTCATGCCGTCGGTCGATGTCACCGCACGCAGGCCGATGACATAATCATAGGTGCGGCCATCACCCATGACGCCAACCGTCTTCACCGGCAACAAGACAGCGAATGCCTGCCAAATATTGTCATACTGGCCGCTGCGGCGGATCTCCTCGATATAAATCTCATCGGCGAGTTGCAGGATGTCGAGTTTTTCGCGGGTGATCGCACCGGGCACACGGATCGCGAGGCCCGGCCCCGGGAACGGGTGACGGCCAACGAACATCTCCGGCAAATCCAGTTCGCGACCGAGCACCCTCACTTCGTCCTTGAATAATTCACGCAGCGGTTCAACCAGCTTCATATGCATGCGCTCGGGCAACCCACCAACATTGTGATGCGATTTGATGGTGACCGAAGGGCCGCCCGTGAACGATACGCTTTCAATAACATCCGGATAAAGCGTGCCTTGTGCGAGGAATTCTGCCCCGCCAACTTTCTTTGCCTCGGCCTCGAACACGTCGATGAATAACTTGCCGATGGTTTTACGCTTCTGTTCGGGGTCTTCAACGCCGGCAAGCGCTTTGAGAAACATGTCGGACGCATCGACATGCACCAGCGGAATGTTGTAGCTGTCGCGGAACATGGTGATGACCTTCTGCGCCTCAGCAAGCCGCATCAGGCCGTGATCGACAAGGACGCAAGTCAGTTGATCGCCGATCGCCTCATGAATTAGCACAGCAGCCACCGCGCTATCGACGCCTCCGGACAACCCGCAAATCACACGGCCTTCACCGACCTGTTTGCGGATTTTTTCGATCGCTTCGTCCTTGAAAGCGCGCATGGTCCAGTCGCCGGAAAGGCCGGCAATCTTGCGCACAAAATTGCGCAGCAAGGCCGCACCGTGCGGCGTGTGCATCACTTCGAGATGGAATTGTGTGGCGTAAAATTTTCGCTTGTCGTCGCCGATGATGGCGATCGGTGCATTGGGTGACGTCCCGAGCACGCGGAAGCCATCCGGCAATTTCGTCACACGATCGCCGTGACTCATCCAGACCGGATATTTTTCGCCCTTTTGCCACACGCCATCGAACAGCGGCGTGTCTTCGGTGACTGTAACCTCGGCACGGCCAAATTCGCGATGATGACCGCCCTCAACTTTGCCGCCGAGCTGGGCTGCCATCGCCTGTTCGCCGTAACAAATCCCGAGCACCGGCACGCCGGACTCGTAAATCGCTTTCGGCGCGAGGGGTGCATTTTTGTCGAGCACCGACGCCGGACCGCCGGACAAAATGACTGCTTTGGGCTTCATTTCCCGGAAGGCGAGCTCGGCCTTTTGATAGGGCACGATCTCGGAATAGACCTTTTCCTCCCGCACCCGGCGCGCGATGAGCTGGGTAACCTGGGAGCCGAAATCGACGATCAGAACTTTGTCGTGCATGGACGGCGATACATCCCGAACGTGGCCGGAATTGGCCGCGTAAACGCCGTTCGGGGGCGTTTTTTGCGGGCTTTAGACTTCACGGTCAAGTCTTTAGGCATTCCCAGTAGCGCAATGTTAGCCCCGAACGCGCTTAGAAAAATGCTCCCCATTCGGCTTGTTCACAGTTGGAAGCCTGTGAGCCGTCATAGCCTTCGAAACCGAGCACACGACTGCCGATCGCCTCCAGTGGGCGAGTCGCCCTTCGTGCTTTTTCGTGAGAATCCAACCGCCATAGTCGAGCGCTGCGCGCTCGGCCTGACGGACCGGCAGCCAGGCTAACGGCTCATTGCCGCGCGTTGTCCACGGCCGGGCCCAGCAAGGGAATCGACGAAATCCATTTGCCGATACGCGAGCGGCCATGCTCATCCGGCTTTGCGGCCTCCTCATCACTCGGCGATATTGAATCCGGAATGGCTTGGGGTGGTACCGGATGATCGATGTCCACGTGCTGCGCGGGAGGCGGAGCAATCGCAATCGCGGGTGGCAGCGCCGGAGCGGCTGCGGGTGCTGGGGGCCCCAGATTGATTGGCGCAGACGGCGGCGCCGGCGCATTTGTAGCGGCAGGAACGGCTGAGGTAGCCGCTGGCGCTGCCGAAGCATTTTCTCGCACAACAGGGCGCACAACCGGCGCCGGTTGTGGTTGTAACTTGACGGCCTCAATAGCCGGCGGCTCCGACTTATGAGTCACCAGAGCTTGACGCACCGCGTCGAGCCATTGCGTATCCGAAACGGCAGAATCACGGTTGGCGGGCTCGGCCATCACGGGCGCCGCACTTACGGCCGGCTGCTTGGCAACGGCCTGTTGTCGCGGCTCGACTTTGCGTACCGGCTCCTTCGGCGCCGCCTCAAAATGCTGAACTTTCGGAACAACCGGCTCTACCACGGCGGGAGTTACCGTTTTCTCGACGGCGAGCAGAGTTTTAAACGCCGCGGTCGCGTCGGGATCGACCGATGCGCACGTCTTCTCGAACGCTTCGACGTCGCGGCGGACCAGGATGCGCCGGGTCGTCGCATCCACGCTCTTGTCGAGCATCGCTACGATGCCGCTACGTAGACTTTGGCAGGTCGTCTCAGGAGAGAAATTCGCGCGGTAGAACGAGTAAGCGCTGGCGATACCAACCGGCACCGCCAATAAAGAGCCGACCATCTGAACGACCGTGATGAATCGCGTCAGTCTTGGTGCTTTTGGAGCGCGGTAGGCGCCCGGATCGCCGGGCGCGACATTGTATCCGTCCACGTCAAATGGCGGATCGCGCCTGGCCACCAGCATGAAATAACCTCGAAAAGAGAGCTTCGCAGTTCCCCAGACACTGTATTTTCACGGACAAATTTGGCCCGGATTGGGGCACAATCGGGGAATTGCGTTTGCGTTTTATTACCAATCGGAAAAAAGGCCCAGCCTCAACCAGCCCGCCGCATAACCGACACGTAAAAGCCATCTGTGCCGGCCGTTCTTGGCGTGATCAAAATACCCTCCGCAGACAGCCGCGCCGCCTTGGCAAGCATGAAGGCGCGCTCGCCGAGAGGCTGGATGATCTCGGCCGGCGGTTGAATCGAAAATTCGGGGCGTTGCACCAGGAAAGCACGGATCTGGGCGCCGTTTTCCTCTTCAAGCACCGAGCACGTGACGTAGGCGATACGCCCACCCGGCTTGAGCAGGCTTGCGGCTCGACCAAGGACTTCCGCCTGCTCCTTCTGCCGCTGCTCCAGGGCGCCAGGCCGCATTCGCCATTTGGCGTCAGGATTCCGCCGCCAGGCGCCCGTACCGGTACAGGGTGCATCGATCAGCACAAGATCCATCCGCCCTGCCAGGTCGCTGATTTCGCCACCGACGGATTTGGGGGTACGGACTTGGACGTTGCGGGCACCAGAACGCTTGAGCCGATCATGGATGGGTGCCAGCCGCCGCTTGTCGTCGTCTGTCGCAAAAATTTGCCCCTTATTCTGCATCATCGCCGCCATGGCCAAGATCTTGCCGCCGGCGCCGGCGCAGAGATCGACAATCTGCTCGCCAGGTTTGACGTTGGAAAAGAGGGCCGCCAGCTGCGAACCTTCGTCCTGCACTTCGACCATCCCCTTCATGAACGCCGGCTCGGCGTGAATTGCAGGGCTCTTGGCATCGGCTGAAAGATAAATGCGAAGGCCCCAAGGCGACCAACGCGTGGCCTCGGGTTTCAAGTCCGATAGCATCGCGGCCACAGCTTCAGGCTCACCTTTCAGGGTGTTCACTCGCAGATCGAGGGGCGCACGAGACGCAAGCGCTGCCCCCTCCTCCGCGCGCGCGGCGCCGAAGGCGCGCGAGAAGTGCGGCTCAAGCCATTCCGGATAATCACCCGCGACGTACGGCGGCGCGCCGCTGATATCCGCTTCCGTCAGGCGTGTACGCTCGTCGGCAGTGAGCGCTTCGGGAGCATATTGCGAGCCATCAGCCAGCCTAGCGACGGCGTCGACGTCCATCCCTCGTTCGCGCTGAAGCATGCCCAGCACAATTGCGCGCGGTGTGTCGGCACCCATGATGTAGGCGCTCGATGCGCGCCGCCGCAGCGCGTCGTAAACCAACCCGGCGATTGCTGCGCGGTCGCCGGAGCCGGCAAAGCGATGCGTGAGGCCCCACGCCTTTAAGGCATCGGTGGCCGGACGGCGTTCGCTCTCGATCGCGGCGAATATTTCAATGGCGGAAGCAAGCCGCGCCGCAGGCGTCATGGAAGCGCTAGTACGATACGCACGATGTAAATCACCCACATGATGAACAATATAAGTGCGCCGACACCATAGAATGCGCCGCGGTGGCGAACATTATTATTCGTAACGTGAACCACCGCCTGAAATACGCGCATCAGTACGAAAATCCATGCCAGAAGAACGAAAAGCAAATCGGCATGGTGAGTCATGATTTCGAGAATTGTCAGTACATAGAAAAGCACCGGCAACTCGAATTGATTGGCGAACGAATAGGCGAATTGCGTGGCGCGCACGGGCCAATTCGGCTCGCGCAAAGCGATGTCCTGGAGACGCGTTTCGCCGCGCTGGAGTGTCGATGTGCGGTGATACATCATGCCGAACATGACGCCGAAAGTAAGCAAGACCTCGACAAACAACGGCAACAGCACAAACTGAATTGACATGGGACAGCCCTCATCCTCTCCCCAAGGAAATATAACTACACACGGCTCGGATAGTTCGGGCTTTCCCGGGTGATTGTCACGTCATGCACGTGGCTTTCGCGAAGGCCTGCACCAGTAATACGCACGAATTCCGCCTTAGAATGAAGCTCTGTGAGGTTTTTTGCCCCCACATAGCCCATCGCCGCGCGCAGACCGCCGGTGAGCTGATGCAGAACGGTCGCCGCTGAGCCCTTGTAGGGGACCTGGCCCTCGACGCCTTCTGGCACGAGCTTGAGAGAATCCTTGATGTCTTGCTGAAAGTAACGATCGGCCGAGCCGCGCGACATCGCACCAACCGAACCCATGCCGCGATAGGTCTTGTAAGACCGGCCTTGATACAGAAACACTTCCCCGGGTGTCTCGTCGGTCCCGGCGAGCAGCGAGCCAACCATGGCGCAGTCGGCACCGGCCGAGATCGCTTTCGCCAGATCGCCGGAATATTTGATGCCACCGTCGGCGATCACCGGTATCCCGCTCGCCTTTGCCGCCTCAACGCAATCCATGATGGCCGTGAGCTGCGGCACGCCGACACCGGCGACGATCCGCGTCGTGCAAATCGAACCCGGGCCGATGCCGACCTTGATCGCGTCGGCCCCGCAATCGATCAGTGCCTTGGCGCCTTCGGCAGTGGCAATATTGCCTGCCACTACCTGGACCTTGTTTGACTGGCGCTTGATGCGTGTGACCGCGTCCAGCACATATCGGGAATGGCCGTGTGCCGTGTCGACCACGACAAGGTCAACGCCGGCCGCAATGAGTGCCTCGGTGCGGGCAAACCCTTTGTCGCCGACCGTGGTAGCGGCAGCGACGCGCAAGCGCCCCTGCTCGTCCTTGCAGGCATTCGGATTGGCGACGGCCTTCTCGATGTCCTTGACCGTGATCAGACCGACACAGCGGAATTGCGCGTCCACGACCAGCAGCTTTTCGATGCGGTGCTGGTGGAGCATCTTCTTGGCTTCATCCTCACTCACACCTTCGCGAACAGTGATGAGCTTCTTAGTCATCAGCTCGGAAATTTTCTGTCGCGGATCAGTCGCAAAGCGCACATCGCGATTGGTCAGGATGCCAACCAGTTTGCCGGGCTGTGCATTGCCCGCGCGCTCAACCACCGGAATGCCGGAAATATGATTGTCCTTCATCAGGTCGAGCGCCTGCTGAAGGGTCGCATCCGGCTCAATCGTAAGCGGATTCACCACCATGCCGGATTCGAATTTCTTGACCTGGCGTACCTGCGCCGCTTGCTCATCCGGCTCCATGTTGCGATGGAGCACGCCGATCCCGCCGGCCTGTGCCATGGCAATCGCCATCTGCGCCTCGGTCACCGTATCCATGGCGGACGCGATGATCGGGATGTTGACCGGGATGGATTTGGTTATTCGCGATCGAATATCGACGTCGGCGGGCAGCGTCTCCGACAGACCGGGCCTGATTAGCACGTCGTCGAATGTGAGCCCTTCGCGGGGACTTGCGTTGTTTTTTCCGGCCATCGCCAACTCCGTCTCGCCCGAAAAGGCACCAGACCGGTCAGCAAGGGGTTAAAAAAGCCCGTTGCGAGGGGTTCCTCGCCTTGCGTCACGGCCCGCTTTTGGGTTGGCGTGGGTCGATAGCACGGGATCGCCCCGATTCCTAGGGCAATCGCGGATGGCTGTTATGAACTCGTAAACGCGACGCAGCCTTCCTTCCGCCATCGCTTTACAGTTCAAGAAGCCTGTCTCAATGACCCCCAAGCCGCGCCGGATTCTCCATGCCCCGTGACCGCATAGTCCCGCTGATTATCGCGGTCGCCCTTTTCATGGAAAACATGGATTCGACGGTGATTGCCACTTCGCTTCCGGCAATCGCAACCGACATCGGGACCAATCCGCTGGCGCTCAAGCTCGCCGTCACGTCCTACCTGCTGTCGCTCGCGATCTTTATTCCGGCCAGCGGCTGGACCGCCGACCGCTTCGGCGCGCGCACCGTGTTTCGCGCCGCAATCGCTGTGTTCGTGCTCGGCTCGATCGGCTGCGCATTGTCGGGCTCCCTAACCGACTTCGTCATCGCGCGCATCGTTCAGGGCATGGGCGGGGCGATGATGACCCCAGTCGGACGCATGGTCCTGGTACGTACCATCAGCAAACGCGAACTTGTCGGCGCCATGGCCTGGGTCACTACACCGGCGCTGATCGGGCCGGTCCTGGGACCACCGATCGGCGGATTTATCACCACGTACGCCACGTGGCATTGGATATTCATCATCAATGTCCCAATTGGCTTGCTCGGCATTGCGCTCGCCACACGCTACATCCCCGACGTCCGTGCCGATGACCACGAACGCTTCGACATTGCCGGCATGGTGCTTGCCGGCCTTGGCATCGGCGGCATGGCCTTCGGCCTTTCGGTGCTCGGACTTAACTTTTTGCCTTGGACCATCGTTACCGCCCTGGTGTTTGGTGGCGCCTGTTTCATCGCGGCCTATCTTGCGCATGCGCGACGCACTGAGAATCCCGCGCTCGATCTTTCACTGTTTCGATTGCCGACATTTTTTGCGAGCGTCGTCGGCGGCTTTATCTTCCGTCTCGGACTCGGCGCACTGCCATTTCTGTTGCCGCTCATGCTGCAAATCGGCTTCGGCATGACACCTTTCCAATCCGGTATGATCACTTTTGCGACCGCACTTGGCGCGATGGGAATGAAATGGGCGACAGTTATCATTCTCCGCCGCTTCGGCTTTCGAAACATTTTGGTTATTAACTCGATCATCAGCTCCGCCTTCCTCGCCGTATGCGCGGGTTTTACTGCAGCGACGCCGATTGCACTGATGGTGATCTTGTTGTTCGTCGGCGGTTTCTTCCGCTCATTACAATTCACCAGCATCAACACCCTCGCCTACGCCGAAGTTGACCCGCGCCGAATTGGTAGAGCGACCGCACTCGTTAGCGTCGCCCAGCAATTAGCGGTGTCTTCAGGCGTTGCGATCGGTGCGATGGCCGTGGAGTTGACCGTCCATTTCAAGGGTGGCGGGCCATTGCAGGCCGCCGACTTTCCGCCCGCATTTTTGGCGGTGGCGGCAATTTCCGCGCTTTCGGTGTTGCTCTTTGCCCGCTTGTCGCCGGACGCGGGCGCGGAAATGGCCGACCGCCTTCCAACGCCGGCTGAAACCTCGGATCAGCGCGCCGGCTAGGTTTTCGTGTCGCCTGTGCCGCGAAACCCCGTCGCAAGCAAGTAGAGTTCGGCCGAATCCGCACGGCTTGCTGCCGGCTTTATATGTTTGACGCTTTTATAGTCTCGCTTGAGAGCGGCAAGCAGCGCGCCTTCTGTGCCACCCTGAAGAACTTTGGCGAGGAAAGTGCCGCCGGGCGTAAGGACCTCGCGCGCAAATGCCGCGCCCGCTTCCACCAGAGCCACGATCTTCAAATGATCGGTCTTGCCATGCCCGGTGGTATTTGCCGCCATATCCGAAAGGACGACGTTGGCGGGGCCGCCGATCATGGCCCTGAGCGTGTCGGGCGCGCTCTGATCGAGGAAGTCGAGCTTGAGGAAGTCGACCCCCGGCACGGTTTCCATCGGTAAAATGTCGATTGCAACCACCCGGCCGTGCTCAGGTGCACCCACCCGTTTAACCGCCACCTGGCTCCAGCCGCCGGGGGCCGCGCCGAGGTCGACGATGCGGGCACCTTTTTTCAGAAACCGCGCTTTGTCATCGATCTCCATCAGCTTGTAGGCAGCCCGCGACCGCATGCCCTCGCGCTTGGCGCGCGCGACATAGGGATCGTTGAGTTGACGCTCGAGCCACAGCTTAGACGACAATGAGCGGTTCTTGCTGCGGACGCGAACCTTCTGGCGGGAACCCGCACCTTTGCTCCGCGCGATCACGACGCTGTCGCCTGGTTGCCGCCACCCCAGGCGCCGTCTTCGCGCATCATTTGCACGAGCATGCCTTCGCGCAGGCCGCGATCGGCGACGCGCAGTCGCGGACACGGGAACGCACGTCTGATCGCCTCGAGGATTGCACAGCCGGCGAGCACGAGATCGGCGCGTTCCGCGCCAATGCACGGGCTTGCCACCCGTTCGTCATAGCTCATGGCCAAAAGCCGTTCGACGACGGCATTGATCTCGTCCGCGCTCATCCAACAGCCGTCCACGCGATTGCGGTCATAGCGCTTGAGATTGAGATGAACGCCGGCAATCGTCGTCACGGTGCCGGATGTTCCCAGCATGTGAATGCCGGTGATGGAGTTTCCGCCGTGTTCGCGGACGAACGGCGCGATCAGGGCTGCCACATCGGCGACCATCGCCTCATAGCTCTCTCGCGTAACGGTAATGCCGCCATAGCGTTCTGCCAGCGTCACAACGCCGTGCGGCACCGAAATCCAGCCACGGATCTGGGGCAGTGGCGGACCGCCGCGGCTCTCCTGCGAACGGGCGAGACGTACAAGCTCGGACGACCCACCACCGATATCGAACAGGACGGCACCCTCCGCTTCGGGATCAATGAGCGGTGTGCAGCCTGTTGCGGCGAGGCACGCTTCGGTCTCGCGATCGATGACCTCGAGCTCGAGGCCTAGTTCGGCGGTCACGCGATCAAGGAATTCCAATCCATTTGTCGCCGCCCGGCAGGCTTCTGTCGCAATGAGGCGCGTTCGGGTCACGCCTTTGTTCTTCATCTTGCTGCGGCAGATCGCCAGCGCGGCAATGGCGCGCGTAATGGCCGCTTCACTGAGGCGGCCCGATAATGAAACGCCCTCACCCAACCGCACGATACGCGAAAACGCATCTACAACACGGAACCCGTCGCCTGAAGGGCGCGCCACCAGCAGGCGACAATTGTTGGTACCGAGATCTAGCGCAGCATAAGTCGCGCCGCCCCGGTCATTGCCGGAGCCGGTTTCTGGCCGTCCAGGCGACCGCCGACCCCACCGAGGCCGCTGCAGCGACGCTCGATTAATAGCGGGGTCGAGGCCCGGGATGTCCCCGGCCTCGCCGCTCATGCTGTCAAAACCTTCCTGCTGCTCTGCAACGCCGCCTCTCCGGCGCCTCGCAGTTGCAGCCATATTCCTTCGATCATGAAAAGTGTAACAGCGCCTGTGCCTTGCGCAACCCTCAGTCCCGAAAGCTATTCTTGTGGAAGCAGGCCAGCTGCTTTATCTGACATCACGCTGCCCCATAGGACCCCCGCTCCGCCATGGATGACCGAACCACCGAAGCCGCATTATCGATGACAAAATTTGGCGTCGGTCAGCCGGTCCGCCGCAGCGAAGACCCAAAGCTGGTGCGCGGCGACGGTTCCTATACCGACGATGTGAGCCGGCCGGGCCAGGTTTACGCAGTGATAGTGCGCAGCCGCGATGCACACGGCACCATCCGCTCAATCGACATAGCCGCCGCCAAAGCGATGCCCGGCGTGCTTGCGGTCTACACCGCCGCGGACCTGTCCGCTTATGGTCCGCTCAAATGCAATCTGCCGCTCAAGAACCGGGACGGATCGCCGATCCGCTATACGCCGCGGCCTGCGCTCGCTGCGGATAAAGTCCGTTTCGTCGGCGACCCGGTAGCCTGCGTCATCGCGAAAACGGTCGCGCAAGCCAAGGATGGCGCCGAGGCGGTTGTCCTCGACGTTGAGCCGCTCGCCCCGGTCCTCAAGCCCGCTGACGCGGTGAAGCCCGGCGCACCGCTCGTGTTCGATAACGTCCCGAACAATATCGCTCTCGACTATCACTATGGCGACGCCGCCAAGGTCGCGGAAGCTTTCGCGAAGGCAAAGCACATCACCCGACTGGAGACATCCAACCAACGCATGGTGGTCAACGCCATGGAGCCGCGCGCCGCAATCGGCGAATACGACGCGGCGACAGCGAAGTGGACGTTGTATTCTTCAAGTCAGGGCGTCCACGGTATGAAGACGTCGCTGATGGAAATTCTCAACGCACCGGCCGACAAGGTGCGTGTGGTAACGGGCCAGGTCGGCGGCTCGTTCGGCATGAAGGCTTCGGTTTACCCGGAGTACATCTGCCTGCTGCACGGCGCCCGAATGTTGGGACGCCCGGTGAAATGGACCGATGAACGATCCGGCAGTTTCGTGTCGGACCATCATGGCCGCGCGCAGGACATGGTGGTCGAAATCGCTTTCGACGAGAGTGCGCACATTTTGGCACTCCGGCTCACCGGCTATGGCGATATGGGCGGTTACCTCGCTCAATTTGGGCCGCTCCTGCCGACCGGCAACCAGGTCAAAAATATCGCCAGCATTTACCGCACACCGATGATTGAGGTGGCGACCAAATGCGTTTTCACAAACACGACGTTTGTGTCGGCCTATCGCGGCGCCGGACGGCCTGAAGGTAACTACTACGTCGAACGCGCGCTTGACCTTGCTGCAAGCGAGCTCGGTGTCGATCGCATCGAATTGCGCAAGCGCAACATGATCCGCAAAAGTGACCTGCCATTCAAAGCCGCTTCGGACATGACTTACGATTGCGGCGACTTCCTCGGCGTGCTCAAGCAGGCGCTGGAGGCGGCCGACTATGCCGGTTTTAAGAAACGCAAGCGCGAGAGCAAGAAGCGAGGGCTTCTGCGCGGCTTTGGCGTTGGCTGCTATCTTGAAGTGACTGCTGCGCCCGGTAAGGAGCTCGGTGCTATTCATTTTGAGCCCGACGGCACTGTGACAATTATCGCCGGCACGCTTGATTTTGGAATGGGCCACGCCACCACTTATGCGCAGATCCTCACCGATCTGCTCGGCGTTCCGTTTGATCGCATCCATATGATCGAAGGCGACAGCGACCGCATGGCCTTCGGCGGCGGCAGCGGAGGCTCCCGCTCGGTGATGTTCGTCGGCGCAGCGTTGACCGAATCCGCGGCAATTGTGATTGACCGCGGCAGGCAGATCGCTTCGCATGTCCTCGAGGCCTCTCCGGCCGACATCGAGTTTCAGGCGGGGCGCTTTGTTATTGCCGGCACCGACCGCTCGATTGGCCTGCTGGATCTCGCTGCCCGGCTGCGCGGCGGCCTCAAATTACCTGAGGGCGCGCCAACTACGCTCGATGTCGATCACGTGGTGAAGGACCCCGTTCTCTCCGCCTTCCCCAACGGCTGCCATATCGCCGAGGTGGAAATCGATCCGGAGACCGGTGCGACGCAAGTCGTGAGCTATTCGGCGGTCAATGATCTCGGCACGATCGTCAACCCGCTTCTCGTTGAAGGACAGATTCAAGGCGGCGTGATGCAAGGTCTTGGGCAAGTGCTATTGGAGCAAGCGATCTACGACACCGACGGTCAGCTGGTGACCGGCTCTTTTATGGACTACGCCATGCCGCGTGCGCACAACGCGCCAATGATCAACGTCACAAGCCATCCTGTGCCCACCAAGAGCAATCCGCTCGGCGCAAAAGGATGTGGTGAAGCTGGAACGTCGGGCGGACTGCCTTCCGTCGCCAACGCGGTCATCGACGCGTTATCGGACTACGGCATTCAGCATCTGGAAATGCCGATGACACCGCCGCGGATCTGGCAAGCGATCCAGGACGCCAAGGTTAAACAAGCATCCTAAAGCGGAGCGAGGCCGCCATTCCGGCGGCCTCGTGAATGTTGACCGACAGCAGTCAGGCTGGCCCGGGCAGCTTCACGTTTTTGAGCGGCATTGAACGCACACGAGTACCGGTCGCAGCAAACACCGCGTTGGCGACTGCAGGCGCCGTCGCCGCCGTGCCGGGCTCGCCGATCCCGCCCCATTTCTTGCCGCCGGAGAGCGCGAAATAGACTTCGATCTTCGGCGTGTCGGCAAGACGCACGACTTCGTAGCTGTCGAAGTTGCTCTGCTCGACGCGGCCATCCTTGATGGTGATCTCGCCATAAAGAGCGGCAGAAAGCCCGTAGATCACGCCGCTCTGGATTTGCGCCTCAACGATCGATGGATTGATCACGTGGCCGCAATCAACGGCGGCAACAACTCGGTCAACACGGACTTCACCCTTCGGGCTAACGGTTACTTCAGCCAGCTGGCCGAGGATGGTGTTGTAACACTCGTGGATAGCAATACCGCGGCCGCGGCCAGCAGGAAGCGGCTTACCCCAATCACCCTTCTCCGCAAGCATATCGAGAACGCCAAGAAAATCCTTTCGGTGGGCCAGCAGCGCGCGGCGGAACTTGTACGCATCCTGGCCACTGGCATGTGCCAATTCGTCGATGTAGCTCTCCATGAAGAAAGCGTTCTGCGACGAACCGACGGAGCGCCAGAACATTACTGGCACGTGCGTGTTCTTGAGCATGGCGCCAACGCGGACATTTGGAATTTTGTAGTTTGTGTTGGCAATGCCCTCGATCGCCTGATTCTCAAGTCCGCCTTGTGTCGCTCTGCCGCCGACCGAGCGCAAAATTGAACCGACGGCGATCTTTGCGTCAAACGCGACAGGCATGCCATCTGAGTCCAGCGCGGTCTTTAGCCGTACCGCAGCCTGCGGGCGGTAGCGGTCTTGCGTCATGTCTTCTTCGCGTGTCCACACGAGTTTCACAGGCTTGCCAACCTGCTTGGCAACCAAAATGGCCTGCCGCATTTCGTCATTGACAGTGCGGCGGCCAAACCCGCCCCCGAGGAAGCAATTGTGGATCACGATTTGCTCCGGCTTTAGACCGGACGCGGCGACTGCTTGCTGGAGCGAACCCATCGGCGATTGCGATCCGAGCCAGACATCAAGCTGGTCGGCCTGCAAATGCACCGTCGCGTTGAGCGGCTCCATGGTGGCATGGGCGAGATGAGGTGCTTCGTAGACAGCCTCAACGACCTTGCCACCTTTTGCAAAGACGTCATCCACATTGCCGTCATTGCGCGCAATCACCATCGGACCATCGAGGGTGTCGCGATAAAGTTTGGCGAATTGCGCGGTGTCGGTTGAACCGGCCTCACCGACATCCCATTCGGGTTTAAGCAAAGCGAGCGCTTCTTTCGCACGCCAGAAGCGGTCGGCAACGACCGCGACCGCATTGTCGAGTTTGACCACTTGCAACACCCCGCGGCGGCCTTTTGCCGGGAACTCATCCACACTCTTGAGCTTGCCGCCGAACACCGGACAGGCGGCAATCGCCGCATAGACCATGTCCGGAATTCGCGTGTCGATCGCGAACTTGGCAGAGCCGTTTATCTTGAGCGGCGTATCGAGGCGAGCGACCGGCTTGCCAATAAATTTGAACTGATCCGGCGTCCGGATGGCCGGCTCCTTGTCGAGCTTTATCTTCGCGGCATCTGCGGCCAGCGCACCGTAGTCGAGACTACGGCCGGAGGCTTTGTGCAGAACCTTGCTGTTGGCCGCCTCGCATTCGGACGCCGTCACATTCCATCGCTGCGCTGCGGCGGCGATCAGCCGCTCGCGCGCACTTGCGCCGGCTTGTAATAGCATTTGCCACGACATGCGCACGCCGCGGCTGCCAGCCGTCACCATGTCGCCATAGACATCCTTATCGCGCAGATTGCGCGCGGCCGACGCGTGTTCGACCTTCACTTTCGACCAATCGCATTCGAGTTCTTCGGCAACAATCATCGGCAGTGCGGTAATTGCGCCCTGGCCCATTTCCTGATGCGGCGAGCGGATCAGAACGGTTCCGTCGGGGTCGATTGCGAGAAAAGCATTGATCTCGTTCGGAACGCTCGTAGGACCCCATGCCTGTGGGCCGATGCTGGCGGCATCGGCGATGCCCGGAAACGCCACGCTGATGGCCAGGCCGCCCGCGGCAGAGGCCGACGCGACGACGAAATGTCGGCGGGTGATAGCGGTGTTCGCAATATGGTTCATGGCTGGTCTCCCGCTCACGTCTTCATCAGCACGGCTGCGCGATGAATCGCACTGCGGATTCGGACGTAGGTCCCACAGCGGCAAATATTGGTCAGGTTGGCGTCGATATCGGCGTCGGTCGGCTGCGGGTGTTCCTTCAGGAAGGCCACCGCCGCCATGATCTGCCCGGATTGGCAGTAGCCGCATTGCGGCACGTCCTCGGCCAGCCAAGCCTGTTGCACCGGATGCTTCGATTCGGCGGACAGACCTTCAATCGTAGTGATGTTCTTATTGGCCACATCGCCGACCTGAACCCCGCACGAGCGAACCGCCTCTCCGTCCACATGCACCGTGCAGGCTCCGCATTGTGCGATGCCGCACCCGAACTTCGTGCCGGTCATTCCGAGTTCGTCGCGGATGACCCAAAGCAATGGCGTTTCAGCCTCAATATCGAGTGAATACGCCTTTCCGTTCACAGTAAGTGCAATCATGGAGCCCTCGCTCTTGCTTTCCGGTGTGGCAACTCATCAGCTGCCGCCCTTTTGGTCGCGGAAGACTAACACCGCAAATGGCCGGCGCACTTCACAGACGCTTGTACCGGGCAATTTTTTTATGCCGTTTTAAGGACTGGACCCGCATACCCCACCGACATAGGGAACCCGCTGGAAACGCATTGGAGTGGAACCGCTGGTCGGGTAATAGTCCCGTCCCTTTAGCGCGGTATTTTCAGGCATGAGCCAAGCAGCCGAGATCATCAGCACGCGCCGCGCGCCATATACCCGGGTCGTCGGCGCGGTGTGCGCGGCGCATTTTGTGTCGCACTACTACATTATTCTCTTGGCGCCATTGTTGCCGTTCGTGCGCGCGGAGTATGGCGTCAGTTATACTCAGATTGGTTTTGCATTCGCCGCGTTCAACATTGTGTCGGCGGTCCTGCAGACACCGGCCGGGTTCCTGGTCGATCGCTTGGGTGCACGCGCCCTGCTTATCGCGGGCCTCGCCGTCGGCGCCAGCGCTTTTGTCGTCGCCGGTCTCATCGATTCCTTCTGGGTGATGATCGCAATGTTTGCGGTCGCCGGCGTTGGCAACACCGTCTACCACCCGGCCGACTACGCGCTGCTGTCGCATCATGTACCGTCCGATCGTATCGGGCAGGCGTTTTCATTTCATACCTTCGCTGGCATGGCCGGGTCGGCCGCTGCACCCGTCACGCTGCTGATGATGCAAAGTGTATGGGGTTGGCGCGGCGCGTTCATCGGCGCCGGCGTATTCGGCTTTGTGGTGGCTGCAATTCTCCTTGCAATCCGTGACCAGAACAGCGCGCAACCGACTGTGGCGGTACCACGCCGCTCTTCGGAAAAGGATGTCGCTAGCTGGCGCCTGCTGTTGTCGGCGCCGATCCTGCTCAATCTCGTTTTTTTTGTGCTGCTCGCGATGATGAGCGGCGGGCTTTACAACTACTCCGTCGTGGCACTCGGAGCGCTCTATGACACGCCGGTCGCCACTGCCAATGCAGCGCTATCCGGCAACCTGCTGTGGTCGGCGATCGGTGTTTTGATTGGCGGCGTGCTGGTCGGCCGCACGACACGTCACGGTGGCGTGGCGGCGATCGGTCTCGCCGCAATCGCATTCTTCACTGGCCTGATCGCCGAATTTGACTTCGGCGCGCTGGCGCTGATCGCCGTCATGTCTTTGAGCGGTCTGTTTTCGGGCATCATCATGCCTTCGCGCGATATGATTGTGCGCGAAGTCACTCCGCCTGGTTCATTCGGAAAAGTTTTCGGCTTTGTCACCACCGGATTCAATATCGGCGGTATTATTTCGCCGCTGATTTTCGGAGCGATCATGGATCATGGCAACCCGCGTCTAGTCTTTGTCGCGGTTGCGGCCTTCAGTCTCGTTGCCATTATCACGGTTGTTACGCGATCAAGGCGAGCCGGATAATCCGCGCCGTCCTGCCGGCGGACTTGTCAAATCAACCGAATTGCCGCATGTCAGGGGCCAACTTGATGGCGGCGGGCACGGCTCGTGCAGATCCCATTGGGGAATAGTTCAACGGTAGAACATCGGACTCTGACTCCGAGAATTTAGGTTCGAATCCTAGTTCCCCAGCCAGCATTAAATGGCTGACGTTGCTGGGGAATTACGAGATCGCTAGTAGAACAAAGCGCGATATTGCCTTACGAAGCATTACAAGCCCGTACCAAGCATTATCAATGAGTTACTCGCTTGCTCAGCTGCTCCATGGCACACGGATGGCACACAGACGGCAAATTGGGTGCCCTCTGATAAACACGCTTTGTTCTAGCTACTGCACACCGCCGTGAAAATTTTCGTACAGATCGGTCGGCACGCGCAGATCAGGCCAACAGCCCGTCAAATTTTGACGGCCCGCTGAGACGGCCAGCCGCCGAAAGGTGGGAGCGCGCAACCGGCGTCATGCCGAACTCGCCCGCGAACCTCACCATGTCGGCGGCGGCATTGCGGGCGATCTTTAGCAACGGGTTCTGTATCGGGTTTCCGGAGCTGCCGCATATCGTCAGCCCCTTGGTCTCCGGATCGTTTTCCGCATGCGTAGCGAGCAGCCGCTCGGCCACGACCCAGCGACTATACGCCTCGCAATAAGCCGCGAGCGGCATGTGATCGAGAACAGTCAACACGCCGAGCGCGTGCAGCTCGGGCGCAACGCGCCACCACTCGTTCGTGGCGTCCTCGCTCAGAAATACGGGCGGCTCGGGCGGCTTGTCGGGCACCGGCGGCTCGGGTTCGGGCTTGATCGCCCGTTTGCCGGGGTTGCCGCGCAGTAACCGTAAATGAGTGGGTATTTTTCGCATGATGCGGCGAGGTTACGCCCGGCCCGAAGCCGTGGGAAATAATTTTTCAAAGAAATTGCAACACTGCGGGCGCTAAAGTGCCATTAGGCGACCGGTCGGCAAACCGGATCCCCTATATTTTTAACCGCCCCCCCGGGAGGGCCAATGATGTCCGCTTTATCCCCGAAAGCGGACATATGCAGTGCAACACCGCATGTCCGCTTTACCCCCAATAGCGGACATTCGCAGTGCACTAGACGATGTCTGCTTTGTGCCAATAGCGGACATCAGCAACTTTATTCGATCACCTCGTCGGCGATCTGCTGGAGATGCACCGGCACATCGAGGCCCAACGCCTTGGCGGTCTTGAGGTTGATCACCAGTTCGAACTTGACCGGGGTCTGGACAGGAAGTTCGCTCGGCTTTGCGCCCTTGAGGATACGGTCGGCATAGATGGCCGCTCGCCGATAATTGTCGGTTTGATCATTTCCATAAGACAGTAGGCCGCCCAGTTCCGCGAAGAAACGAAACGGATAGACGGCCGGGAGGTGGTGTCGAGCTGCCAACGAGGTGATCTCCGCGCGACGAGCGACCGTGAACGCATCTGGCATGATCAAAAGGCCACCATTCGGTTCGCGCGCGTGCGCGGCAACGGCGGATGCGAGTTCGGATGTGTCGCGGACGGGCGCCGCAATTGCCTCTAAACCGACAGACTTAGCGGCTGCCTTGAACGGGATCAGGAAGTAGTCGGCAAACGTTGCCGTTACCGGGTTGAACAGGAAGGCAATCCGATTTACGCGCGGTGCGATCTCCTTGAGTAGCTCGATCCACTTTCCGGACATTGATCCTTCAAGATTTATAAATCCGGTAACGTTGCCGCCCGGCTGCGGCAGACTTTTCACCAGGCCACTGCCGACCGGATCGACAACCGTTGCGAAATGATGGGGATCGTTCGTGTTTGTCGCAGCAGCACTAGAGTGGTGGGCGTGCCCGACGACAAGATGAGGTTGGGCTGCGAGGCGACGAGTTGCTTGGCGAACTGCTGCATTATTGCCGGATCCGTCGCCCCCAACGAACATCAATTTGGATGTTCCGCCCTTCCGTCCACCCGAGCTTCTGTAGTCCCTCCCGGAATGCCGTGACGAAGCCCTGAGCTTGCAGATCGCTGTCGGCAAACGCCATCATTATGCCGATCCGCTGCTTGCCCTCCTGCGCATACGCGGCAAGCGGCCACGTTGCCGCCGCGCCGCCGAGAAGTATGATGAATTCGCGTCGCCTCATTCGATCACCTCGTCAGCGCGGGTGAGCAGCGTTGGCGGGACGGTTAAATCAATCGACTTGGCAGTCTTGAGGCTGATCACGAGTTCGAATTTGGTCGGCTGTTCAACAGGAATATCGCCGGGTTGCGTCCCATGTAAAATTCTATCAGTAATTTCAGCGGCTCGCCCGAACAGAGCCGGGAAGTTTGGGCCATAGGACATAAGCCCGCCAGATAGAACCCAATCGCGGGTGCCGTATATAGTCGGCAGCTTTGCGCTCTGCGCCGACGTGACGATGCGCAGACGATTGGCGTTCAGGAGTTCATTGATTACAACATAAAGGGCATCCGCTTTTTCTGCCTTCAGCCTATCGAAGGCGGGCGCAATGTCGTCTGTCCCTCGGATTTCGAGCGGAATGACTTCAATACTGAATTTGCGAGCAAGGTCCTTTACTGCGGCCAACTCAAGCATGGCTTGAGGAAAGCTGGCATCGGCCATGATTGCCAATCGGCGCACGTTGGGGATCGCCTCGCGGAATAGTTCAAATCGTTTACCTGCAAGGTCGAGTGTCTGAAGTGATGTTCCAGTGACGTTGCCGCCCGGTCGCGACAAACTCTTGACCATACCCGCTCCCACCGGGTCGTTTGCTACAGCAAAGACGATAGGGATAGACGATGTCGCTTGCATTATTGCCGGAACGGCAGCGCCGGACGTTACAATGACATTGACATTCAATTGGGCAAACTCCGCCGCAAATTTTGCGTGAAGCTCGGGGCGCCCCTGCGCCCAGCGATATTCTATCGTTACCGTGCGACCGTCGATCCAGCCAAGCGCACTTAAGCGGTCGACAAAACCAGCCGTCCATGAACTCCACATCGCGGGATCGACACCGAGAAAGCCAATCGTAGGCAGCTTTCCAGACTGCTGAGCATGCCCCACAGACGGCCAAGCGACCGCTACGCCACCTATAAGTTTAATGAACTCGCGCCGCCGCATTGCCTCCCCCGAGGCTTAGGACGAGGCATCGTATCAACCCGCGGTAGTGCTCTGAAAGGGGTGGCGCTCGAGGCCAGCCAATGTCCGCTTTGGGTCAAAAGCAGACATATGCGGTGCAAAAAGCCATGTCTGCTTTGCCCCCGAAAGCGGAAATGTGTAGTGCAAGGAGGGATGTCCGCTAAGTGCCAAATGCGGACATTTTCATGGTGCCTCGAACCCATTCGTTTTGAAGGTAGCCGACGAACGCGCCGACGTTACAAATGACGCCAGGTCTCTTGCCGCTTGCATATGGTCGCTAGTTGCAAGAATTCCAACTGCGTAAGATTTAGATTTCTTTGCCTGAGCGGGAAAAACGCCGGCCAATTCGGTTCCCTCTGTATTTGCCATACTAACCATCCCTATCCCGATGTCAGCCTCACCTCGTGCGACCGCTTCTACAGCGGCGCTGCTTGATGCAAGGAATTTAATTTTTGGCTTTATCGCATCGGCTATTCTCAGACGCTCTATCAGGTCCGCGAAATATTCTCCGCTCACACTGATCCTTGGATTACCCGAAGCAATCGACTTCGCGGTCAACAATGTCTGTTTTAGTCGATGAATCGTACCCAGGTCGGGTTTCGTAGCCCCTCGCCGAATGATCAGGCCGATTTCGAGCTTAGCAACCGGTGTAAGACTATCCTCGACGACATTATCGTCTTCCTCGAGTTGTTCAATTTGTTTCGGCGAAAGGATTGCCACGTCAGCAGCCTTGCCGCCCTGAATTTCCCTAAGCAGTTTAGAGGCGGGCGCATAGACAATTGTGACCCGATGACCGGACGCTTGTTCAAAAGCCGGCACCAAATCGTTTAAAGCTGTCTGCATTGCATGTGGGGACAAAAGCCTTAGCTCGACGGCCTCCGCGCCACTTGCAATCGAAAAATAGGCTATTGCCACCACGATAATACAGCGGTGAAAGTTTCGTAACATCGTCACCGTATTGACTTTCGTTTCCAGACGGATGATGGCTTTCGCAGTGGTAAATCCATTTATGAATCGAAACGCATTTGCGTTTTCATCGTTCCTGGTGTTTTTTAAGAACCTGCGCGCAACGTCGCCCACAACCGGCGTCCGCAATTAAGATCGCAGCAACGTGTCTGAGTGATGTCGGATTTACGCCCAAAATCGAGATTTGGCGGCCCCTCGGCATGTCTTTTGAAGTGTTCGCTTTACCACCGAAAGCGGACATGTGCAGTGCAACTAGGCACGTCCGCTTTGTGCCAATAGCCGACATTGAGCGCATAAAAAGAAAGACCGCCTTGGGGCGGTCTTCCCGAAATCAGCTTAAGCCTTTTGACCGGCGCGCGTCTAAATCGCGGACGGCCCATTTTGCATGCAGCGCACGACGGCAGCATGAACAGCTTTGTTCAACGCGCGCCCATCCTGAACTTTGACTTTTTCCATCGCCAACTTGCGGCAGGTTTCCTTATTAGCCTTCTCGCCAGCCGCAAGTACTGGCGTCACGATGAGTGCAGCAAGAAAGCATCCGACTGCAAATTTCTTCATGATATTTTCCCCCCATAGGTCACTATAATTTTTCCAATCAAGCGCCGTCGGTCCCAGCCTCCGCTTCCGAAGCCAGCCCCGCAAGCTTTAACGGAGGAATTTTGGCCGTGGGTGTTACTTGTAGCGATGTCGCTGTGCTTTTTTACATGTGTGCAAATGATAGTTTACGCCATTTTTATTAGTTGCATTACGGCAACATGGCACCAAAAAGTAGCAAACTGCACCGGAAAACGATGCACCCAGCTATGCGAGGTACAACCTCACCGCTAACGTATTTGGGACTGAGTTCTGGGGGATCATTATGAACAAAATTCGCACTTCGCTTTTAGCAACCGCATTTGTCGGCGCTGTTTTGGCAATTGCATCGTCGGCATCTGCCGCGGATCTTCCAGTAAAAGCCCCGCCCATGGTGACGCCGCCTCCGCCAGTCTTTAATTGGAGCGGCTTCTATGTTGGTGGGCAGGTCGGTTACGGTTGGGGCCATGGAAATACCGACTCATTTAATGCAAATACTGGTGCGTTTGTCGCCAGCGCCGAGAGCAACCGAAACGGATGGTTCGGCGGTGGCCAGATCGGCTACAATTATATCTTTGCGTCACACTGGTTACTCGGCGTTGAGGGCGACATGGCTGGTGGCAACATCCACGGCAGCGGCGTCAACTGTGCATCGGCCACCGCGTGTGCGCAATCTGATACAAAGACAAGCTGGTTTGGCACGCTACGCGGTCGGCTGGGCTATACTTGGAATAATTGGATGCTTTTTGGCTCAGGCGGCGGCGCTTGGGTCCATCACAGCACGGATAGGACTATTTTAGTTTCAGGCGCTTTGCCTGCCGCCGTCGGGTCAGTCGCGTCATCGTCTGAAACGAGTACAGGTTGGACAGCGGGAGGCGGTGCGGAATGGGGCTTTGCCCCGCATTGGTCTGCGAAGCTGGAATATCTTTACATCCACTACGATGCGACGAATAATTTCAATTACCCTGCATTCCCGGCAGCAAATCGGACAAACAACAGCACCGACCATCTCAACATTGTACGGCTCGGCGTCAATTATTTGTTCAACGTCCCCTGAACAATCTGAAAGTCCGTCTTGAACCCAAAGGCCGGCTGTACAGCCGGCCTAACTTTTTTAGTGCGTGAAATGAAAACGCTAGCGCGACCCATGTCCGCTTTACCCCCAAGAGCGGACATTCTTATGCTGCACCCTGATGACACTCATTCGCAAAAATACGGCGAACCACTACGGCAAGCCCGACTGGGGCGAAAACGATTTCGTTGTGTTGGATAACGGCCAGGTCGTTGGCCGCATCATGCTGCACCCGCAAGCACCGAAAGCGCAGCCCTGGATGTGGACGATCACGGCGTGCGATATGCCGCCGAGCACTCACAACCACGGCTACGCGGGCTCGCTGGATGATTGCCAAAGCGAAATTCAAAGCTCAGTGGAACGTGAAATAAAACGGGCCGCCAATTGACGGCTTCCACAGTTGGTACGAACGCACCGCGGTTTGAGGGATCGTTCGATAACTTTTCATTTCACAATTGTAGGAAAACTACCAACTTACCAATTTCCACAGAACAACCGCGCCACAACCAAATTTAGAACATTCAATCGAACAACTCACCGAAGAATAGAACTCGGCCACCTCTTGGGGCCCGGGGGCCGCCACAACGACTCCCCGACCTGTGCACAAGAGAGAATAGATCAAGAGCCGCGCTCTGGTGGCAAAGGGCACGGCCATTTTTTATAAACACGGCGGCAAATAGAAAAGACCGCCAACGCGGCGGCCTCTCCGAAATCCGATCAGTTCGAAATTCTACTCTATTTTTTCGGCTTTGGGCACTTGGTGGTGTCCGGTACTTTTGTCCCATCGGGGCAATAACCAAAATTTTCCTTGTCTTTCATTCTGGCAAACGCGCCTTGCGAAACCGTCAAGCCGAACGCCAGAACCATTATTGCGATTATGATCTTCTGCATGCTTTCCTCCCAAACGTTAGCGTGATCACATTTACACGGTGGTGGCGTTCTTCCGCTTCCTGCGCCGCGCAAGCAGACCCAACGCGCCCAGGCCGGTGGCAAACAGTGGAAGAGCGGCGGGAAGTGGGGTGTCTGCAACTGCCCATACGCCAGTGCCCCCGGAAAATGTATACTCTATAAAGGCAGTAGCACCAAAATCGGTGTCACCAGGAAAGCGTACCACTTCATCAAACACGTTGGTGAACGGAGATATTTTAAACGCTTCAAGTTCTACATCCGGTGAGGTTTGGGTTTCATTAAAAATATTCCATTCAGTGATCGCGCCATTAACAAGTACGAAATAATCGGAGAAGCTGAAAAACGTTGAAGTATAAATACCCGACGTGAGCTGAAGATTTGTGATGGTGCCACCGGGAATATCAAATGTCCCGGAGACGCCAGTGGTATCAAAATTAAAAGTGACGGTGCCGGTCATATTTGACCCAAATTCGGCAGGGTTATCGTTCGAAGTGTATGGGCTGCCGACGTAATTGTACGTCGTGGCGATGGCGGGAATTGAAGTGAATATCAACATCGCTGAGATCAGCGCGAACATGCCCGCGCCGCAAATCGCGGCTGCCCTCAACGTTCCAAATTTCACGGCAATTCCCCCATCCCCACGCCACAGCCCGACAATGGCAGCGGACGTTGGGTTGTCAATTGTCATACGACAACTCGACTGAAGTTTACACGGTGGTTACGTGAACGAACGCCGGGGCCGTCTGCCCATATCAGGCCAGCCTGACGCTCTGTATGATCACCAATTGGGGCGGGGACTGGTTGACCCGCTTCGGGGCGGTCATCCGTCGAGGCGCCACTCCTCTAGTCTCGATGGGGGCCGCTTCCGTTCACGGTGTTGCGTCAGTAGCCTGTCTTGACCGAAAGCCACGGCGCAGCGCATTTTCCTCAGCCAAGACGGCCAACGAATTTATCTATCAGACACCAAAGCACCCGCCGTCACCCAAGGTGGCCTACTGCGGTAGAGATTCCCTCTATGAAGTGCCGCCGCCCGAGCCTAGCAAAAAAGCCGTCAGGCTCGCTGAACTCGAGGCCGAGAACCAGGACCTGCACCCTCAGGTGAAGTGCCTGCAGTCAGCCCTGGCTAGTGCAGCCGGGTTGCTGATGCCATACGCGAGACGGGTCAACGGCAGCCGATAAGACCTAATGCGCGTGCTACACTCAGCCTATGGGGGTCGAGGGCTTGGGTTTTCATCGTCTTCGCTGTCGGAGTTGTGCTCTGGCTCGTAGCTCTTTGGCTGACGTACTTTGAGATGGCACCCATCCTGCCCTTTCACTTCGGCTAGCAATGGCAGCCGGTAGCCCCGCAGCCTCATAAATACGGTCACTGGTGAGTCCGGTAGCTTTTAGGGCTACCCAACACCGCGAGCCTGCAAGTCCGCTTTACCCTCAAAAGCGGACATGTGCGGTGCACTAGGCAATGTCCGCTTTGTGCCAATAACGGACATTGGACATACAGGATTGTTACCGTTGCTCTGGCCCACGGCACCATTCCCCGAAGCAGTGGCTTGGCGCAAAAGTGACGTCCAAATTGCGCTAGATCAAAGCCGATACCATCTCGTCGCGATATATAGATGAATATGCGAATTCACGTCATCAAAGGAGAAATTTCCCATGGAGACGAACCCCAAGACAAAAACAAAGACAGACGCAGCGGAAAAATTCCGCGAGATGGCCGAAAAGAGTGCCACACAATCTAAAGAAGTTTATGAGAAGATGACCGCGGCCACCGGCCAAACGGCCGACATTATGCAAAATTGCTGTTTGGCAGCGGTCAAAGGGGCACAAGATTACAATAATAAGTTGATCGAGTTTAGTCACGCCAATACCAAAGCCGCCTTCGACTTTGCCGAAAGGATGTCGGGCGTAAAGTCGCCGTCTGAGTTCGTCGAACTTTCGACCAAGCTTGCACAGCAGCAGCTTTCGACGCTGACGGAGCAAACTAGGCAACTCGCGGCGCTTGCTCAGCAGATGACACTCGCAACTGCGGAGCCGCTGAAGACATCACTGGTGCCGGCGTCCACTTGAGGTTCATCCGTATGTTGGCAAGAGTGATCTCACAAGAATAAAAATAAAGTTGCTACCGATCGCGAACCGCCCCTGATGGCCACTTTGGGTGACGCTATGATCAACCGCGAAAGTGGACTTCCGAGCAATCCGTCGGTCGATACGGCCCTCAAAGCTATCGCTGATTGGGTAAGCAATTATCGCAGCGCGATTGGCTTTAGTAATGAATTTGGCAAGTGTGGGCCGGACGAAGTGATGCGTATGGTGAAAGAGATTGGAGTGACCCCAAGTCAATTCCATGAACTGGTTAGCAAGGGACCCGGCACCGCAAATTTACTGAAGACCATGTTAGTCGCGCTGCACGTCGATCCAAAAGCCATCGCTGATATGGACCCGCTAATCATGCGCGAGCTGAAATGGCTGTGCATCACCTGTAGCAACAAGAAGCGATGCGAGCTTGAACTTGCCAGCGGAGCAGCCACAGAACATTTTCGTCAATTTTGCCCCAATGCCGTGTCGCTCGATGAGCTCCTCGAGCAGAAAGGTCAATCGGCCTCACACTAAAGAGCGTGACGCGCGCGCCATTGCCATGTCCGCTGATATATTTCGCCTGGACCTTCGTCCAGCATGGTCCCTAACGTGCCGCGCCGAGCATGTCTTTGCGGAATGTCCGCTTTGGGTCAAAAGCAGACATGTTCAGTGCAAATCGCCATGTCCGCTTTGTGCGAATAGCGGACGTACCGCGCATGCGCCGTAATCGTAACAGACCGTAATCGTTACTAAGGCAGTACCCACTTTCTGACATAGCTGCCCACAACAATTTTCTATATGTGAAATAATG
>CAVUPX010000014.1:0-82708 GCA_963743405.1 uncultured Alphaproteobacteria bacterium
GTGCAGCGCACAAGCCGGTGTCTGCTAAGTACCAAGAGCGGACATCCATGTCAGCGACAGGAATGTTCGCGCGACCGACGTGGCCGTCGGCAATCTCAGGCGGCATCTAGTCAGTCAAACATCCGCCGATTGGGGTGTTGCAGTGAGCGCCGAGTTCTCTGCACCGCGCGAGCACTTCCGCGATGCTGGTCCTGGGCGACGCACCACACCTTGTCGCCACTTGCTGCCGGCGGAGATGAATCCAAGCCCATGATTTACGGGAGCGTTACCTTCCAGTTTACAGTTCTGGGCCACCGCCCTCACGGCAGGCCGCCAAGCGGCGTTAGCCGCCGCGCCACTGCTCGACTTCTTCAAAGGCTGGAACCGACCGCCACGTGGGCACGACCGGATCCATCGCGCCAAAGACCGCACGCGAGCGCGCCCCAATAATAATTATTGGCAGCCTCCCCATCGCGCGACGCAACGTCCTTGGTCGCGGTTGAAACCTCATCGAGGCAACCACCGATCGTAGAATCTGGTTTATCGCAATCGTAACTGCCGGCTGCGCATGCCTGGCGTGCTTCATCCTTACTTTTTCGTACGCTCCAGTGGACGCCGTCCTTTGAAGTCCCGATTGTAATGTAACCGCACCCTTTGTCCCACGTGACAACGATTTTGCAGTTGTTTCCACCGCCATTCGAACGGCACTTCTCAAGAGCCGTTGCGGTCGCTGCGGACTTACCCTCTTCTTCGCGCGCAAAGCCTGAGACAACTTCGGCAGCGCGATTCCGCGGTTCACCCAGGTTGCTGCCGCTATCGCCGCCCAGCCAGGTTTTTTGGGCGAGTTAAGACTGGGTGCGCGTCGGTGCAGATGCGGATTGGTCTGGGATTGGAGAGGGGGAATTCGATCCCCTTCCTTTCTGATCGATCGCCGATATCCTTGCCTTTGCAAGCGTGGCAAAGGCGCAGCTTGAGAATTGCTTGAGATGATCCTCATAGACATCGCGGGTGCCCATGGCCTCTGCGCTTTTCCAATGTGTCTCGGCTTGCGCTGCAATCGACACCCGCCTCCGCGCTTTGGGTCGCCGCCGGCCGCGTTGCAGTTCGCTGCGGCGTCAGATTTTCCCGGCCGCGACCGTCAGCCCAAGTGCCAACCGACTTTCCATCGCCTTGATCAGGTAAATTACCGGATAGTTCTGTCCCCAGTCGATGGTGAGCGTGCGTCCGCGCAAACGGCCCTTGCCACGAAATGTCTGGCCGCCGGATATGCGCCACCGAAAATAGTAAAGTTCACCGTCGGTCGTGATAGTCACCTCGCCGCCGTAGGTCGACCCGTTCGGGTTAGCGCCGTTGATGGAATACGTGTCTGGTATGTTCGCAACCAGGTCTGTCGCGTTCGCGGTCCCAAGAAAAGCAGAATACAGAAAAACGGCCAGCCACCAATTGCGCATTGCCAATGCCCCCGCGCCTGCAGTGCTAAAATTATTACAGGACCGGCCAAGAGCGGTAAATAAAATCTGACCATGCCGCGCGGAAAACCGCAAAATGGGAACGTAGTTCCACGCCGAGGCCCAAGAATTGCTTCTCACTAGTCTGCTTTGGGTCAAAAGCGGGCATTTGCAATGCAACACCGCATGTCCGTTTTGGGTCAAAAGCGGACATGTGCGGTGCACTAGGCAATGTCCGCTTTGTGCCAATAACGGACATTGGACATACAGGATTGTTACCGTTGCTCTGGCCCACGGCACCATTCCCCGAAGCAGTGGCTTGGCGCAAAAGTGACGTCCAAATTGCGCTAGATCAAAGCCGATACCATCTCGTCGCGATATATAGATGAATATGCGAATTCACGTCATCAAAGGAGAAATTTCCCATGGAGACGAACCCCAAGACAAAAACAAAGACAGACGCAGCGGAAAAATTCCGCGAGATGGCCGAAAAGAGTGCCACACAATCTAAAGAAGTTTATGAGAAGATGACCGCGGCCACCGGCCAAACGGCCGACATTATGCAAAATTGCTGTTTGGCAGCGGTCAAAGGGGCACAAGATTACAATAATAAGTTGATCGAGTTTAGTCACGCCAATACCAAAGCCGCCTTCGACTTTGCCGAAAGGATGTCGGGCGTAAAGTCGCCGTCTGAGTTCGTCGAACTTTCGACCAAGCTTGCACAGCAGCAGCTTTCGACGCTGACGGAGCAAACTAGGCAACTCGCGGCGCTTGCTCAGCAGATGACACTCGCAACTGCGGAGCCGCTGAAGACATCACTGGTGCCGGCGTCCACTTGAGGTTCATCCGTATGTTGGCAAGAGTGATCTCACAAGAATAAAAATAAAGTTGCTACCGATCGCGAACCGCCCCTGATGGCCACTTTGGGTGACGCTATGATCAACCGCGAAAGTGGACTTCCGAGCAATCCGTCGGTCGATACGGCCCTCAAAGCTATCGCTGATTGGGTAAGCAATTATCGCAGCGCGATTGGCTTTAGTAATGAATTTGGCAAGTGTGGGCCGGACGAAGTGATGCGTATGGTGAAAGAGATTGGAGTGACCCCAAGTCAATTCCATGAACTGGTTAGCAAGGGACCCGGCACCGCAAATTTACTGAAGACCATGTTAGTCGCGCTGCACGTCGATCCAAAAGCCATCGCTGATATGGACCCGCTAATCATGCGCGAGCTGAAATGGCTGTGCATCACCTGTAGCAACAAGAAGCGATGCGAGCTTGAACTTGCCAGCGGAGCAGCCACAGAACATTTTCGTCAATTTTGCCCCAATGCCGTGTCGCTCGATGAGCTCCTCGAGCAGAAAGGTCAATCGGCCTCACACTAAAGAGCGTGACGCGCGCGCCATTGCCATGTCCGCTGATATATTTCGCCTGGACCTTCGTCCAGCATGGTCCCTAACGTGCCGCGCCGAGCATGTCTTTGCGGAATGTCCGCTTTGGGTCAAAAGCAGACATGTGCAGTGCAAATCGCGATGTCCGCTTTACCCCCGAAAGCGGACATTGAGCGGCTACCCACCGCGCCTTGAAAGCCGCCAGCGCTTGCTCACGTGACGTCGCCTAGGGTTCACACCACACTCCGACAGGGTCATTGACTTCGGGGACTACGCAACTACCCGGAGCGGAGCGCCAATTTCCATTGTGGGCTGCGCCCTCCTCGTGACGTGTCGCATGAGCCGGGCGGGTGCGCGGAACCATCGCGTAAGCGCGAATCCCGCTCTGACGGACTGCAATTTTGTCGTTCAGCGGGGCAGGCGGTTTAGTGCCAAACGACAGCACGTTGCCGGTGCCATTGTCAGAATCGAACGACTGAGCAAATGCCGGCGTCGCGACGGTGGCGAGCATCGCCAAGATGCATAGAGCTTTCTTCATGTCATTTCTCCTGTGGCTGAAACCAAAAATCATCCAAGGTTTTACGAAGACGTTCGCGCCTCAATTTGGGGCGGCGAACGGAGCGGCCATTTGCGGCCACACACAGAAGGAGACCGGAAAACGCCTAAGTTATTCCCCGCGGCTCATAGCTGACGTCTCGTTTCAGATAACGTTTTTATAAAACAAAATTGAAAAGATTGTACGGGAATAAGTCTGTTGAGTTTACGATGGCGGCCTAAAACATATATGCCAAACTTCGCGAAGGCTCTTCGTAAACCGAGCGGACGCCGATGAAATTTTTGTGAGATCAGTCCGCACAGAAATAAATCGTAGTCACGATAAGTCTGATCTCCGTAAGCCACCAACGCTTCAGGAGAAGCGACGATGACATGCCACGACAATAGCTTTAACCGCCGCAAGATACTCGACATCCGGATTGGCCGGCTTGTCGAAGCTCATGTGGTTGTCACTGATCTACAAAAGGGTGAAATGCTTCTACTCCGCGGCCGCTGCCTAGCGGATAGGAAAAGTCCGAGCCGGCCAGCGCAATCCGAACGTCCAAAGTGTGCGAATTGTGGCGATCGCTGCGAGAACAAAAAAAATCACGCCAGCCAGGAGAATCCTGACCGGAATGGGTGCGTGCCTAGAGTGCGCCGCTTGGTCATTGATGCTTTCCCGAGCGTAGCGATTAGCCGGCGGCGCGCTCGTGCCAGCCGCGACATCACTGTTCCGATCGGCACTTCAGTCGCCTCGGCGATCTCGCGGTAATCAAGGCCTTCAATGTCGCGCAACACCAGCGTCTCTCGAAATGGCGTGGGCAATGCGGCGATTGCCGCGCGGAGCTGTTCGGCATCAACCTTTGCGATAAGAGCTGCCTCCGGCGTTTCCCCATTTGGGTCGCTCGGCTCGGCGTGCTCAAGCTCGACCGCTTCGAGATCTTCGACGGTGATGACCGCGGTTGGGCGGTTCTTGCGGAGCCATGTGTAGGCGGTGTTCCGCACAATGGTTAGCAACCAGGACCGGGCACTGCCGCCGGCAAATTCACGGATGGCGCGGAAGGCGCGTAATGACGCATCCTGCACCACATCTTCGGCATCCGTACGATTACCAGTTAACCAATGCGCCAGCCGATATGCGTCGTCGATGTGCGGCATCACCACGCTCCTGAAGCGCGCGTTGTCATCGAGACCGCTCAACGAATCTGGGGCGCCAGAGGCAACCAACCGCATTGTTGGCCTTTCAGATTCAATTGGCCTAATGCTGACCGGCAGAGAGGTTATTGACATCGCGCCCGCTCCCGATCCGTTACAATTCGGTTGGGCTGGCGCGGAACAATCGCGCGAATTCTTCCAAGTCTTTTGAGGCGACGTCAGAGATCGCCCAGTAACTCACACCGTTCTCGATCCAGTGCACTACGTTATAGCCGTTTACCGCGCGTGGAGTCCTGTCCAAGATGCGGCTCTCGGCTGGCACCTCCGTAAGGCTGATCATGTGCTTGGCGTGTCGATAGACCAACGTCGGGACCGGTGTCTGGCCAACTACGTCGATGCGTCCCCCAACCAGAGGGTAATTATCTTTCGCAAGATCAACAACGCGCGGCGAATTTGGAATACGGCCATTGAACCACGGCTTTACGGTATGGCGATCCGATGACACCACATCGACAGGCTCCGGCGCCATCAGTGCACGGATGTGGTCGGAGACGAGCGAGTCCGCGACTGTAATTGTTGGTTGAGACCCAGTCACGAACCAAGTCGAGCTGCTAGCAACCACGGCGGTTAATGCGATGGATGCCGCAAGCGCCCGCCACGACGGCTTTGCGTGCTGCCTTGTCGGTCGGCCGACCGACGCTTCGATGCGAGCATACAACCCCGGCGGCGCGTCCTCGCGGGGCATCCGTTCATGGATCGCCCGCTGCAGCGCCTTGACGCGCTCGCTCTCGGCGGCAAGCGCCGGCTGCTTACCCATCTGTTGCTCGATGCCCAGCGCGTTGGCGGGATCGAGCTCACCGTCGAGGTAAGCATGAACCAGCAGCACAGAGTTGTCGTCAGAGGTTGATTTCGTCATGATTTCTTCCAGTTTATGCCTGCCGACAAGCGGCGGGCATCACACTTTTTTCCTTGCTATTACAACGTGTTAGGTCGCGGCACATCAATTTCCGGGCACAGTGAGTTCGCATTAGAAGACTCAGTGACCGTTCGGATTCATTCCCCTAAGAGCAAGAAATTATCGCTGTGGGTTCGGTGGGTCATCTCCATCGGAACGTCCAGGATAAAGAGGGCGGGCCTGCGCCCGCCCTGTTTTCTCGGTCAGCTCAAAAGTTACGGAGCATCTCATTATAGCCGATGCTGCCACCGCCAGTGTCTCCAGGACTGTTCGCATTGGAAGCCGCGTCGGCGCCAGGAACCATGGCGAAAGAGTTTAGCCCATTTCGACTAGCAGCGATTTTTGCGTTCTGTGGAAGCGTGATCGGATTATGTGAGAATGTCAGCACGTTGCCTGTGCCGTCACAAGTGCAGAACGACTGCGCAAATGCTGGCGTTGCAAAGACGGACAGCACTGCCAAGGTGGTTAGAATCGTCTTCATGTCACTTCTCCTAAGGTTAAGCGGCGCATTAGTGACCACACTGGAGAAGACTGCATATCGTCTGAGAAATTCCTCGCGATTGGTCGATGCCATCTCGTTTCAGATAACGTTTTTATGAAAGAAGATTGAAACGGTCTGCCTGGGAATAAATTTTCAAAAAGCTATTTCGCAGTGACACGACACTCACAAAACAGGTCGAACAATGCATCGACATCTAAACTGTCGATGACATCTTTGTGAGGTTACTCCGTCGCGGGAATATATCGTCGTCGAGATCAGTCTCGTCTCCATAATCCGCAAACTTTTATGGGAGACGCAACGATGACAGGACGCGATGATGGTTTGAGCCGCCGCAAGGTACTCGAATGCATGACTTGGGCCGGCACCGGCGTGCTTTGGACGGTCGCCGGAGGCGTGCCGACGTCACTCGGCATCATCGACGGGGCGGTGGCCGCGCAGCAGAAGGGTTTTACTTTTCTGCAGATCAGCGACAGTCACATGGGCTTCGACAAACCGGCCAATCCCAATGCCAAGGGTACACTCGAGGAAGCAATCGCGCGTGTGAAGGCGCTGCCAGTGAAGACCTTCATTTATGATCCACACCGGCGATATTTCGCATTTATCCAAGCCATCAGAATTTGACGATGCCGATCGTATCATCTCACAGTCGCGGCTCGACGTGCACTACGTGCCCGGCGAACACGATCTTGCTCGACGAAGAGCAAGGCAAGCTCTACCGCGACCGTTATGGACGCGGCACCAAGGGCGCCGGCTGGTACAGCTTTGACGCCGATGGCGTGCACTTTATCGGCCTGGTCAATGTCGTCGATTTGAAAGCCGGCGGCCTTGGTAATCTCGGCGACGAACAACTCGAATGGCTGGAAGATGACGTGAAAGGACGTTCGGCATCGCAGCCGATCGTCGTGTTCGCGCATATTCCGCTCTGGACGGTCTACCCGGACTGGGGTTGGGGCACGCAAGACGGCGCGCGGGCGCTCGGCTACCTCAAGAAATTCGGCTCGGTCACCGTGCTCAACGGCCATATCCATCAGGTGATGCAGAAGGTCGAAGGCAACATCACTTTCCACACTGCGCGTTCAACCGCATTTCCGCAGCCGGCGCCAGGGACCGCACCGTCACCA
Organism: uncultured Alphaproteobacteria bacterium; assembly: GCA_963743405.1. Classification (GTDB taxonomy): domain Bacteria; phylum Pseudomonadota; class Alphaproteobacteria; order Rhizobiales; family Xanthobacteraceae; genus Pseudolabrys. The sequence continues at coordinate 7,083 of CAVUPX010000014.1, forward strand.
GGGCCGATGAAGGTGCCGGAAGACAGGCTGCGGACGATGCTCGGCATCGCGAGTGTGACCTTCAAGCAGAACGAGCAACGCCTCGCCATCATCGATACACCGCTCCAGGGTTGAGGTGCGAACATGTCAAAAACAAAATCGCTAATGAACATTGTTATTGCAGGCGTCGCGGCTTTCCTACTCCTCGCCGCGACGCCGGCCCTAGCAGAGGATGGATCGCCGTCAAGATCGACAACTTCACGTTCGGTCCCCAGGAACTGAGAGTGAAGGCCGGAACGACGGTAACTTGGACCAACGAGCGACGACATCCCACACACGGTCGTGTCGCCCAACAACTTCCGATCCAAGGTGCTCGATACCGACGGCAGGTACTCGTTCACCTTCACGACGCTTGGCACGTACAAGTATTTTTGTTCGTTGCACCCGCACATGACCGGAACAGTCGATCGTGGAGGCAGCGACCGGGAGCACTCACCCCGCCATGACATATCCAATACGAGACACAGACGCATCCACACCCCGACCCGCAATCGCGCCCTTGCGTCGAGGCAATAGAAACTTACGCAGCCAGCCAGTGCGACGACCTATTGCCTCACGCAAAACTCTTGCTGACGAAGTTTGGCGGCTCATGCAGTTCGATCTATACAGACCCGAATTGCACTACATGCGCGGGCCCGGGCCCAAGTGGCGATGCCAAGCGAGAGCGCGCGTTTGCATCGCTTGACAAAACGGCAAACGAAAAGCGAGCCCAGAGCGTGATGTTGCGGACACTGAAGAATTGGCCCAATGCAACATTCGCTGCGATCTGCGCAGGCGGAATTTTATGTGTCTTATTGCCGCTAGCCATCGCAACGTCTTTGGTTGCTTCTTCGTCTTCATCGGTGAATGCAGAATCTCCTGGACAGGCGTGCTTTGCCGTCTCCAAAAGCGAGTACAAAGGCGCCTACAGAAAAAATTTGCTGCTTACTAGGTTTGGCGCGTATGAGCGGACGGGACGATTAGGCCGGTACTCTTACTGGTACTGTCGCTGATTTACCGGCAGGAGGCCTCGCGATGTCTGCTTTGCCCCCGAAAGCGGACATGTGCAGCGCAAAGCCAATGTCCGCTTTGTGCCAATAGCGGACGTACCGCGCATGCGCCGAAATCGTAACAGACCGTAATCGTTACTAAGGCAGTACCCACTTTCTGACATAGCTGCCCACAACAATTTTCTATATGTGAAATAATGATGTTGGGCTAAACTTAGCCGTTGTCTGTGGGCGGGAGGGGACGTGCTTTTACGGAAGATAATCCTCAGCTTTATCGCGGTTGCTGGTCTCGTCGTCTTTTCGGCAGCGCCTGCGACGACGCAAGAAAAATCAATTGTCGTCGCGTCAACGACCTCAACACAAGACAGTGGCCTGTTTAACTACTTGCTGCCCCTCTTCACGCAGAAGACTGGCGTCACTGTGAACGTGCTGGCGCTGGGCACTGGCCAAGCGCTCGATACGGGCCGCCGCGGTGATGCCGATGTCGTGTTCGTGCATGCCAAAGGGGCGGAGCAGAGGTTCGTCGCCGAAGGAGAAGGCGTAAAGCGCTTCCCCGTCATGTACAACGACTTCGTGCTGATTGGGCCGAAGAGCGATCCAGCCGGTATCAGAAACTTGAAAGACGTTGCCAAAGCCTTCAAGGCCATCAAGGACAAACAGGCGACTTTTATTTCACGCGGGGACCGCTCCGGCACAAATTTCGCCGAACTCGCGATTTGGAATAAGGACGCCGGCATCGATATCGAGAAAGATCGGGGACCTTGGTACGTATCGGTTGGCCAAGGTATGGATGCCACACTCCAAATGGCGGTCGCGAGCAATGGCTATGTGTTGTCCGACCGCGCCACGTGGGTCCATTTGAAGAACAAGAATGACCTTCAAGTTCTCGTCGAAGGCGACAAACGCATGTTCAACCAGTACGGCGTTATACCGGTGAACCCCGCCAAGCATCCACAGGTCAAGCAGGACTTCGGCCAGCTGTTTGTTAATTGGCTGATATCGCCGGAAGGTCAGCACGCAATCGCCAACTACAAGATTAATGGCGAGCAGTTGTTCTTTCCCAACGCGATTGATCCCAACGCCTGAGTTGATCGGCAACGTCTTCATGTCCGCTTTGGGTCATTTGCAGACATTTTGCGGTGCGGAAGTCATGTCCGCTTTACCCCCAAATGCGGACATTTATCGCGCGCTACAGTTTGCCCGTTAAGGGCCAATCGCGAGCAATGGGATCAACGTTGATACGGTCCGTACGCGGTAAAATACTCCTGGCCTAGACCTGCCACAGATGGACTTGTTAGTTAGCGGGAAATGTCAAAGGATGTCTGATGATCCGCTATTGGCGCAGGATTGCGTTATCGCTCGCGGCCGTCTTGGCCGTGCTGCCGGTCAGCATTGTCCGCGCCGAACCGCCCGACAACTCCGAGAAATCAGGCGCGGCGAGCTGCGCACGTCCGGACTTCCGCGTGGTGCTCGACGTTGGTCACACCGCGAAATCGCCCGGGGCCAAAAGCGCGCGGGGAGTGGACGAATTCGATTTCAATTTGCGGCTGACCCGGCAGATCGATCAGGCGCTCCGCGAAGCTGGCTTCACCAGGACCGTCCTTATGGTGAGCGAGGGACGGGCCAACAAGAGCCTGTACGCGCGCGTGGCGCGCGCCAACGAGCTCTCGGCAAACCTGCTGCTGTCCATCCACCATGACGCGGTGCCCGATCGTTTTCTGGAAAAATGGGAATACAACGGCAAGAAGGAAGCGTTCAGCGACCGGTTCAAGGGCCATTCGATCTTCGTCTCCGACGACAATCTCGATCCCAAGGACAGCCTTCTGTTCGGAAGCATGCTCGGCCAGCAGTTGAAGGCGCGCGGCTTGCAATACACGCCGCATTACACCGAGAGCTTCATGGGCCGGTGGCGGCGCACGCTCCTGGACGCCGATGCCGGCGTCTACCGCTACGACACGCTGTTCGTGCTGAAGAAGACGCAGGTGCCCGCCGCCCTGCTTGAAGCGGGCTCGATCGCAAACCGCGACGAGGAGCTGCTGATGGCCTCGCCAGAGCGGCAGCAACTGATCAGCGCGGCGGTGGTGGATGCCGTCGACAGCTTCTGCGTGACGCAATCAAACAAGCCCGCGCTGCAAATCGCGCAACGTTCGAAAGCCAGACATGGGCTATCGGCGCATTCGCACCGGCGTACGCGCGAGCGTACGGCAACGCTACGCCGTTAACGGTGGAACTCCCCAGCCATTTTCTAACTTTTTGAGATGTATTGGCACTTTTAGGTCTGGCTCACGGATAGCCGGAGCCATACCGAACTCACTCCGCTCGCATGGCCCGCCGCGATCGCATGACCCGATGCGAATGCGCGTGCCTATCCAAAACGGCGCGACAATCGTCGCTGATGCGGCTCTTATTCGTCAGCAGGCAATGGAGGACGTCGTCGCGATTTGGAATAGCGTCCCAGCACACCCTGAAAGCATCGCCTATGCATGCCTGCCGCTCTTCCGACGTTTCGGCAACGGCGGCCGGGCACAAAAATGCGGCGAGCGAAAAGGCCGCTATCGGCAAAAATATTCTCATCGAACTCCCCGTGTGCAGTTTGTATCTTGCCCGGCATTCACACGTGTATCGACTTGTCAGATTTGTCGTTCCGACAAGGGATGGAGACCTTTACTGTTGCGATAAGACGAAGCGGTCGCCGCCGCAGATGTGGCTTTCTGCCTGACTAGCGACCGCTCCAAGCCAAGCGCCCCCACGCCCGCTCGAACCCACCATAGGGAGTCATTGCCACGGTCCCTATGGCCGCGGCGCAACAGTGGACAAAAAAGAAGCTGGTGAAGTTCCGCAACGATACGAGAGAGGTACGGCTTAATTTCCTAGTCCAATCGACGGAATGCTGCGGGACGTGACGTTCGAATCCCATGCCCCGTCCTCCGCATCCGGTTTTCACCGGTCGAAACTGCAGTGCGGTAATCCGGTCGCGTGTTGGACACAGCGTGCGCAATTAGGCTGGCCAATAACCGATTTGTGGCTCATCTTAATGTCGGGTGCTGGTCAAACACCAAATAGAAACTGGCATAGGGAGGTAACGCCGTGGCTCAGACCATTGAGGGATTCGTCGGCAACGCATTGGATGACGCTAAGATATCGCCGCTCCACGTGAAGGTGATTGCGCTGATCGCGGCCGGTTATTTCTTCGACGTCATCGATCTGATCGTCCTGGGATCGCTGATCCCGGACATGCTCGCAACAAAATTTGGAACCGGACCCGAGCTTGCCTTCGTCGGCGCCGCAACCGTATTCGGCATGTTTATTGGCGCGGCTGGTCAGGGCGAATTCAGCGACCGCTGGGGCCGCAAGACCGTCTACCAATTCAACCTGCTGGTGTTCGGCGTGTTCACGATCCTTGGTGCGCTGGCGCCGAGCGTATTTTGGCTGATGGTATGTCGTTTCATCGCCGGGCTCGGTCTCGGCGGCGAACAACCGCTCGCATTCGCCTATGCCGGTGAATATGCGCCAAAGGCAATCCGCGGCCGCATCCTGGCGATAGTGCACTTCATCGGCGGCGCCTGCGTGTGGCCGATCGCCTCCCTGTTCACACTCTTCTTCCGCGATCAAATCGGCTGGCGCGGTGTGTGGATCGTCATCGGTATCGGCGCGCTTATTGTCTGGGTGTTCCGCTTTGCGCTGCCGGAGTCGCCGCGTTATTTGGCGACGCATGGCCGCGGCAAAGAGGCGCTCGATGTGCTCACTCGCCTGGGTATTGCTGGACCGAAAGAGCAGCTTGCAACAAGCGTCGCAAGTGACAACAAGAGCGATCCATTCGCCGTCGTGTTCAAAATGTTCCCGACGCGCGTTATCGCCGGCATGATCTGCTTCTCAGCGTTCTTTGGCACGGCCATCGGTCTGGGCACCTGGCTGCCCAACATCATGACTGAGAAGGGCTTCACGATTACCAAGTCGCTCACTTACACCTTCGGCATGACGCTGGCGGTGCCGTGCGCGAGCCTGTTCATGATGTACGCGCTCGACAAGTTCGGCCGTAAGAAGACGTCGGTCGCCGCGTTCGTCTGCGCGGGCATCATGGCGATCGTGTTCGCCAATGCGACAAGCGACACCTATCTCCTGGTTGCCGGCTTCGTCATGATCTTCTTCGTTCAGGTCGCCGGAAACTCGATGCAAATCTTCGCCTCGGAGGTGTTTCCCACAAACGCACGCGCTTCCGGGTTCGGCTGGGCGGCAGGCGTGGGGCGTCTCGCCACGGCATTCATCGTGCCGTCGATCCTCTTGATCCAGCAGACCTACGGCCTCACGACGGTCTTTGCTTGCCTCGCCGTCCTTCTTCTGATTGCCGCTGTGTCTGTGACACAGCTCGGCCCGGAGGCAAACCAGTTGGGCCTCGACGAGATTGCACCGCCTACCCGCAAGCTGGTCGATGCTGACCCTGCATTCTGGATGAAATTCGGCGGCGCGGTCGTGATCCTCGTGTCCGCGAGCTGGTGGTTGTACTTCTACCTTGCGGCGAAGGAGATCGTGAACACATTGCCCTGCATCTTGTACACATCGCCGCGCTGCGAAGCACTGGTCACCGCGGCGGAAGCAGCCGGCAGATTTGCGTTCCGGCCTTATCTCACCTGGATCGGGGCCGCGCTTATCATTGTCGGACTCGTTATGGCGATGAAGAACAAACCCGCTACCAAAACGACCTAAGCAAATCCTATTGCGATCGAGGCCCGGCTCGGCAAAACGCCGGCCGGGCCTCGACGCATCCATCGATACATATGTAATTGTGCCTGTAATTGTTCCGGTCAGCAGATGAGTACCGCAGCGTCCGCCAACAACGTCAGACTTCTGGCGCGTAACGACCAAGGCGGACGGCCGGATGGTGTGCAGGTTATCCTGCACAAGGGGCACGCCTTCATCGGCCACATGTTCAGCGACGGCTATTCCGTCGTGGATGTGCGCGACCCGCTCAATCCAAAGACCGTTGCATTTGTCGCCGCCCCGAAAAACACGCGCTCGCACCATCTGCAAATCCACGGCGACATCCTGCTCGCCGTGAACGGCCCCAACATCTGGGCCATGCAGCAATATGCAACTCAACAGGATTACTACGCGAAATCGCTCATCGACTCTGTGCAAACCGAGCAACCCTTTGCCGCCGGCCTGCGCATTTTCGATGTGTCGGAACCGGCAAAGCCGCGCGAAATCTCGTTCCTCGCGATGCCCGGTTTCGGCGCGCATCGCATCTGGTGGGCCGGCGGACGCTACGCCTATGTCTCGGTCCATTTCGAAGGTTTCATCGACCACGCGCTGGCGATCATCGATGTTTCGGACCCCGCGCGGCCGGTGCTTGCCGGGCGCTGGTGGTTGCCCGGCATGAACCGCGCCGGCGGGGAGGCACCGCCCGCATCGTTCGGCAAGCGTACGGCACTGCATCATCTCATCAGCGCGGGAAATATTGGCTATGCCGCGTGGCGCGACGGCGGCTTCACAACCCATGATCTGAGCGACCCGCCAAATCCGAAGCTGCTCAGCCACCGCAACTATGCGCCACCCTTCGGCGGCGGCGCGCACACGCCGTTGCCGCTGCCCAAGCGCAAGCTGCTCGTGCTCGCCGACGAAGCGACCTCATCAAATTGCGCCAATGGCATTGCGTACACTTGGCTGATCGACGTGCGAGAGCCGTCAAATCCGGTTTCGATTGCGACCCTGCCCACCCCGGCCGAGGAAGATTTCTGCGCCAAAGGCGCGAAATTCGGCCCGCACAATTTGCATGAGAACCGCCCCGGCTCGCTGCAAACCGAGGACCTCGTGTTCGCGACCTATCACAATGCCGGCTTGCGAATTTACGATGTCCGCGACGCGTTTCAGCCAAAGCAGGTCGGCTATTTCGTGCCGCCGCCGCCGGAAAGAATTGTCGATCAGCGGCCGAACCCCGCCAAAGTGATCCAATCCTGCGATGTCTACGTCGATCCAAATGGCGTGATGTATATGACCGACACCAATGCAGGGCTTTACATCCTTCAGTTTGAAGGCAAGTAGCAGCATGCGATCTGGAATGGAGCTATCGCCGTAATGACGAACAAATTCGGGCGCCTCGCGCTGCACATGTGGACGATCGACACGACTCCGCTCGCCACCGCACTCGATGCGGCAAAACAGGCTGGCTACGACGCAGTCGAGCTGCGCCGCACCGATTTCAAGCGTTGCTTTGATACCGGCATGAGCAATGCTCAAGTCCTCGACCTCATCAGGAAGAGCGGCATCCCTTGTGGCGTGCTGGGGGTCGAATATGGCTGGTTGTTTGCGACCGGTGACGAAAGCAAGCGCCTCTTCCAGGTTTTCCGCGAATCTTGCGAAAACGCGGTGGCACTTGGTTGTGACACGCTGATGAGTGCGCCCGGTCAGGTGAACGGGCCGATCAAGGACGCAATCAAGTATCTCAAGGATGCCGGAGATATTGCCGCCGAATTCAAATTGAAACTCGCGATCGAATTCAATTCACAGCACGATGTGCTTAACAGCCTCGCTGTGCTGACCGAATTGATCGAGGGCGCGAACAAGCCGAATTGCGGCTACCTGATCGACGCCTATCATTTCACGCGCAGTGGCGCCGGCGGCCGGGGCTTCGAGAGCGTGCCGGCGAACAAGATTTATTGCTTCCAGTACAGCGACCTGTCACCGAACCCGGTGACGGGTGTGCGGCGGCCAACCGACCGCCTTCCGCCCGGCAAGGGCGTGGTCAAATGGCGCGAAATGCTCGGGCTATTGGCTGAGAAAGGCTATACCGGCTATCTCAGTTATGAGGCTCCCAATCCCGATCAGTGGGCGCGCTCGCCCTATGACGTCGCGCGCGAGGGCGTCGAGCTCACGCGCAAATTATTGCGGGACCATGTCCCAAATTATGTCAGTTGAGGTCCATCATGGCAGAACAAGAACTTCCGCTTTTCCTCGGTCTGAACGACAAGACAGTCACCGACATTCCAAAGACCGTCGAGAAGCAGCGCTACATGACCAGCGTTGCACCCAAAGCCGCCAACCCGGGAAAGTGGGTCGAGCAGCCGCGGATGCCGATCCCGACCGGCGAGCACGCGGTCATCGAATGCCAGGGCAAGATTCACTCAATTGCCGGCTACGCCAAACATCGCGTCGACCAGAATTTCCATCAGCTGTTTGATCCGAAAACCGGGGCCTGGTCTCTGAAAGCGCCCTTCCCTGTGCCGTGCAATCACGTGGCTGGCGTCTCCATCGGATCGAAGATCTACACGTTCGGAGGCTTCATCGAGCAAAACCGCTGCCCGCACTCCAAGTGTTTCGTCTATGACACCGCAACCGACCAGTGGGCGCCGATTGCGGGTCTGTCACGGCCGCGTGGCGCGATGTCGGCCATCGTCCTCGACGGCAAAATTCACCTGCTTGGCGGGCGTGATGTCCGTTCGGTGGAGTGGCACGAGATTTACGATCCTTCGACCGACAAATACACGATCCTCGGCGGCATGCGCGGCTCGACCGGCACGCAACCTTTCGTCGGCCAGCGCGACCACATGGGCGTTGCTGTCGTCGACGGGAAAATTCATGCCATCGCCGGCCGCATGGATTCCTACGATTTCAACACCGGACTCAATGCTGTCTACGACCCTAAAACAGATGCGTGGACATTCCGCGCACCGCTGCCGACGCCGCGCAGCGGACCGTCATGCGTTTACATCAACGGAAAAATTGTCGTCTTCGGTGGCGAGGCCACCGGCAAAGTGTTTGGCACCAATGAAGGCTACGATCCGAAATCGGACAGTTGGGAGCAACTCACACCCATGGCAATTCCGCGGCACGGCCTGCATGGCGCGACCTGCGCGGTGATCGGCAACATGGTGCATGTCCCGGGCGGCGGCCCTGTGCCGGGCGGCCAGGTCCAGGGCGCTTACCACGACGCCTTCACTTTCGGTTGACGCGCCACGCCAGGCAATGCCGAAAACGAAGCGGCCGCCTCATCGGCGGCCGCATTAATTTAATGCTATCAGTCGACCGATTAGCGCGCCGGCCGCAAAGTGAGTTCGGCGACGCCGGCCGCTACGTTGAGGCCGGCCTGGCCCTGCACGGAAAGCGGCTGCAGGGCGACGGTCCGGTCCGAACCGCCGATCAGTACGTTCGCGCCGAGACCGGCGCCGACCGTCGCTTCAGCCGTTGCACCGCTGTAGCTGCCTGCCAATGCGCCGAAACGCCGAGTGGTTGGAGCATAAACCGACCACACCATTTCGCCTCCTGCCGTGGCACCAATATCGAGACCGAATTTATTGATACCGCCGACGTACACTTCACGCGGGCCCGGCTGCGATGGCGTGAACATGCAGGTCACGTCTTTATGCGAAGTAATGATCAAGCCGATCCCGCCGGAAATATCGCAAGTTAACGTCCCGGCTTTCGTCCGTTCGGCTTGGGCCATGGTCGCAACTGGTGATGCCACCGCCGCGACGACCGCCAATGTTGCAGCAACGTTCAGTGGCCTGCGCATGTGAACTCCTTTTTGCAATGAATGATGGCCTATCAACGTCAACAAGAACAACAAGTTCCCGCTGCCGCAGCGGCTAGAATTCACCAATTGCGGTTCGTCAGGCGAGGCACCGGCCAGCGAAATTTAGTCTCGCGTTTGCCGACAGTGAGCTGAAAACAAATTCGCACCCGACGAGCGTTGCAGGCGCGGCCGGCGGAGCCTTTTGGCGGTCGCTCGCAACCGGTACCAGCAGCCGATCACCTTTGTGTGTGCGGTTTACAATTTGCACGATCGGAGCCGCTTTCGCCGCAGGCCACGTAACAAGCGCCATCCCCAGCCCAACCGGGGGCGCAATCAGGTCCAACGCCAGCACAACGACAAATCCGGCCACCAAATATGACGTGAATCCGCGCATGACACTGCACTCCAGCATCCCACGGAACGTGTCTGACGGAGCCAGCACCTTCCGTGAGCGTAACTGGAAACGGCGTCCGACCCTTTATGTTCCGCCGGGGTCAGCGCGCAGCGAGAACTTGGCTTGCGGGGATGACAATGTGGCAGCGCAATCCATCGGGGTCGAACTCAAGATTGACCTCGGCATCGAATGCGCGCGTCAGATTGCGCTCGATCACCATGCTGCCGAATCCCTTTTTGCGCCTGCCCTTGACCTTGGGCCCGAGTTGTTCGCGCCATTCGAGCGCGATTGCATTGCCGGATGTACTTTCCGGCTGGCTCCAGGTGATGGACACGCGCCCTGCCGGCACCGAAAGCGCGCCGTACTTCGCGGCATTGATGGCGAGCTCATGCAAGGCGAGCCCTAAGTTTTGCGCGGCTTCGGGTTTGAGCGCAATTGGCGGTCCATCGATCGAGACTTGCCCGGCCGAGCGGTCAAGATAGCCCGCCAGCTGCGAACGGATCAGCTCATTGAGCGAGGCCCCGTACCAGCTTTCGCGCACGAGCAGATCGTGTGATGCGGCGAGCGCCTGTAGCCTTGCGCCAAACTGCGTGAGAAAACCATCAATCGAGCCCGCATGATGGGCGGTCTGCCGGGCCATAGCCTGGATCACTGCCAGCAGATTCTTCGAGCGATGCGTGAGCTCACGCAACAGAAGCCGTAAATGGGCCTCGCCTTCTTTGCGTTCGGTTACGTCGACTGATGCGCAGGTTAACCCCACAACCTCGCCTGCCTCATTGCGCAACGGCTCAATATGCAGATCGTGCCAACGAACGCCCGGTGAACCGTTGAACGAGACCTCGGCTCTTTTTGCTTCGCCGCTGGCGAGCACCTCTCGTTTTACGGCAACCACCGCCGCGCCGCCATCAGGCGGCAAAACCTCCGCGTCCGTGCGACCGAGGAGGTCTTCGATCGACCGCCCGAGCATCGGGTTGCTTATCGATGTGTACCGGAGATCGCGATCCTGCGTGTATACCGTCACCTGCGATCCGCGCAGCGCGGTTTCATAACGCGCAAATCGCGCCCGCAATAAATTCAGCTCCCAGGCTTGCGCGTTGACCTGGTCCTGTAGCTGTCGGCGCTCCAGTTCCAGCTTTGCCAGGTCATTGGTTTCCGCACCGGACATTTTGCGAACCTTACCAATCGTTTTCTCATTTTCCAGCGCGAGATGCTGCCGGGCGGATAAAACTTCTTTCACAGCGATTAAAGGGGCCCTCCGCATGAATAAGTTTAACAGACGACGTGTCAACGAATGAGATCACATTGCGCCCCACTGGCCCGACACTTGTCACGGCAATGTGAGCCCGAAGGCTATAACCGAATCTAACGCCGGGGCGCACAAACTGTTGCACCGAAATCGCGATTTAGCGCGAGATGGCGGAGGCAGTCCTCGGCGATCTTTGCCGACTATCCGCCATGTCATCCGCGATGGCGCCCGGATCACGTCGGTGATTTCGTTTGCAATCCCGCGATGTTCCGCAACCGCAAGGCCCAAACTCCAAGTGAGCATACTAGCTCGCGCGTCGCTCTCGCCTTCGCGCGTTGCGCTCAAAAAACAATGCCTGGCTCAACACAGCCGACACCGTCGAGGGCTGAAACGGCTTTGCGATCAGGAACGCCGGTTCTGGCCGCTCTCCCGTCAAGAACCGCTCCGGGTAGGCGGTAATGAAAATAACCGGCACCTCGAAGGTTCGCAGCATTTCATTCACGGCGTCCAGGCCCGAACTACCATCGGCAAGCTGAATATCGGCCAGGATAATTCCGGGGCGCTTGGCTTTAGCGAGCGCTATGGCTTCACTATGGGTGCGCGCAACGCCCAACACACGATGGCCAAGGCTCTCCACCAGACCTTCAAGATCGAGCGCGATGAATGTCTCGTCCTCAATAATCAGGACGTCGGTGGCGATCTCGGCTGCAAGTTCGCGGCCGGATTCCTCTACAAGTTCGCGCAACGCCGGTGCGTCGATATCGAGAACCTTCGCGGCATCGTCTTCCGAAAGCCCCTCCAGGGCGACCAGCAGGAAGGCCTGGCGCGGTTTTGGCGGGATTTGCGCCAGATGGCGCTCGACTGGCTGGCTGGAAGGCGCACTGGACGGCTTGCCGTTTACGGCGATCGAATTCCAGATCTTGGTAAAAAGCCGATAGAGGGCGATGCGGGTGGAAAGCCCGGTGTCGAGCACCTTTGGGTCCTGGACCAAAGCCTCAAGTGTGGCTGCGACATAGGCGTCGCCGGAGGCTTGGCTGCCGGAAAGAGCCCGCGCGTATCGGCGCAGGTATGGCAGATGTTGGGCAACTGCTTGAGATGTCGACAAGAATCCCTCCCGAATGAATGCGCGCCGCGGCCGACTGGGCTAGCGCCCCCCGTTTTGATCAGCCTGTAGCGCGCCAACGCCGCCGCCGCAAAAAAGTTCCGTTCGAAGGGAACCATATGCCATGCCACGGGTTTTGACAGGAACACTAGGGGGCAACCGGTGCCCGCCCCAGGGCTCGGAAGTCGGGGTTTGAACAAATGAACGAACGAAAGCCCGTGGGACAGCAAAATCAAATGGAAGCCGCGGCCGCCCGTAACAAACGATCCAATGCGAAATCAGCCAAGCTGGGCAGAGATGTACAAGCCCGTCTCGGCCAACAACTGCGTGCGATGTACGACGACGTCGTAAATCAGGGCGTACCTGACCGGTTTAACGACCTTATCGATCGTCTCGATACCACCGGAAAAAAGGACACGCAGTAATGGCGATGGACGAGTCGGTCCGCAAAGCCGTTCTCAGTGCGGTGCCTAGTCTCCGCGCATTCGCGATCTCGCTCTGCGGGAACGTGGATCGCGCGGACGATCTGGTGCAGGAAACACTGTTGCGTGCGCTTGCCAATATCGACTCTTTTCAGCCCGGCACCAATATGTCGGCATGGCTCTTCACGATCTTGCGAAATCATTTCCGCTCAGAATATCGCAAGCGCCGCCGTGAGGTGGAGGACAGCGATGGCCACCATGCCGAGTCGCTGAAATCGCAGCCGGAGCAATACGGACACGTCGAATTCCGGGAATTCCGCGAAGCGCTTGCGCAATTGCCATCAGATCAGCGCGAAGCGCTGATCCTCGTGGGCGCGTCCGGGTTTTCATACGAGGAAGCCGCCGGTATCTGCGGCTGCGCCGTCGGTACAATCAAATCTCGCGTCAATCGTGCCCGAACGCGGCTCGCCGAGCTGCTTAACGTCCATAGCGCAGAAGATTTCGGCCCCGATGAAACGACACGCGCTGTACTGGCGAGTGGCGGAGAATAGATCCGCCTACGTTTGCCTATACCAAAGATCGTTACGTCGGCGCCAATCCGTAAAACACCCGCGAAATTTCTGCCGCCTGTCTTAAATCAAGGTGATAGACTTCAGGAACCGGTTCAATTGCCGGTGAGTTCGCCTTGTGTCTGTAGCGTTGAAGGAGGTGCGTCCATGGCGCCGCGTCCAAACTGGAAAGGCTTCCTCAAATTATCGTTAGTGTCGTGCGCAGTGGCGCTGTATCCCGCCACGACGACCAACCAACGCGTTCGCTTCAACATCATCAACCGCAAAACCGGTAACCGAATTCGTAACGAGGTGGTGGACACCGAAACCGGCAAGCCGGTCGATCAGGAAGATCGCGTCAAGGGCTACCAGTTTGAAAAAGGACAGTACGTCCTGGTCGAAGAGGACGAGCTTGATAACGTCGCGCTCGAAAGCACCCACACAATCGACATCGAAGAATTTGTGCCGATGTCCGATGTGGATCGCATTTATCTCGACGAATCCTATTACCTGGTGCCACAGGACGAGGTCGCGCAGGAAGCTTTCGCAGTCATTCGCGAGGCCATGCGCAAGGAAGAACTCGCTGGCCTCGCGCGCGTCGTAATATATCGGCGTGAGCATCTATTGTTGCTGCGTCCGCGCGGAAAGGGACTGCTGGCAACCGCCTTGCGCTACAAGAACGAGGTGCGCGACGAAAAGGACTATTTCGACGACATTGAAAACATCAAGGTGCCGGCCGACATGCTCAAACTTGCGATCCACATTCTCGATACCAAGAAGGGACACTTCAATCCCGATAAATTCGAGGACCGTTACGAGAATGCGTTGCAGGACTTGATCAAGGCCAAACGCGCCGGCAAGGCGCCGCCAGTCGTATCGGAGCCGCGCCCAAGCAATGTCATCAATCTCATGGATGCCTTGCGCCGTAGTGCGCAAGGAGATCGCAGCCGCACGGCGCCGCGCAAGAGCAGCTCGCGCACGAAGCGTTCGAGCGCGCGCCGCAAAGTGAAAAAGGCGAGCTAGCGCACGATCCCTAAACGATGGGCTGTCAGGATTATGCGCGCGCGGAAAAAAGCAGGGCTGAAGACTTATCGCGCCAAGCGCCGCTTTGCCGTTACCGCAGAACCGAAGGGCAAGATTGAGCGCAAGCGTGGCAACGCCTTCGTTATTCAGAAACATGCCGCGCGCAGGCTTCACTACGACCTGCGCCTCGAACTCGACGGCGTCATGAAAAGCTGGGCGGTCACACGCGGCCCGAGCCTTATTCCGGGTGAAAAACGACTGGCGGTCCAGGTGGAGGACCACCCGATCGCCTACAACAAATTTGAGGGCACAATCCCGCAAGGGGAATATGGCGGCGGCACCGTGATGATTTGGGATCGCGGCCGCTGGCGGCCGGAAATTGATCCGCACAAAGGATTGGCCAAAGGCCACCTATCTTTCACGCTCGATGGCGAAAAGCTGCACGGCGGGTGGCACCTCGTGCGCATGCATCGGCGTAGCGGCGAAAAACGCGACAACTGGTTGCTCATCAAGCAGCACGACGATGCCGCACGCTCGTCCCGCGACGAAGATATCCTTGAGGAAGAACCTCTTTCAGCCGTCACCCGCCGCACAATGGATGAGATTGCAAACGGGCCCAAGAGGGAATGGCGGACCAACAGAACAAATTCGAGTAAAACCGCGCAGGCTCCGAAAAAGACGATTGCGCCGCGCAAGCGAGCGCGCGCCGCTGCAATCAAGCCACTCCGCAAAACCGAGAGCGTAATAGACGACGCACTGGCCGCAGCGCCACACCGCGCCCTGCCCGCATTCGTCGCGCCTTGTCTCGCCTCACTTAGTGACAAGGCGCCCGATAGCGACAACTGGTTGCACGAGATCAAATTCGACGGGTACCGCATTCAGGCCAGGCTCGACCACGGCAAGGTCAAACTCCTCACCCGGAAGGGTCTCGACTGGACAAAAAAATTTCCCACGGTTGCGGCCGCGATAGCCAATTTGCCGGCTAAAAGCGCTTTGATCGATGGCGAGGTTGTGGTGGAAAGAAGCGATGGCGTCTCAAGCTTCTCGCTGCTCCAACAGGACCTCAAAGAGAGCCGTCACGACCGGATGGCGTTCTATCCATTCGACCTTCTGTATCTTGACGGAGCCGACCTGAGAGCATTGCCGCTTGTCTCGCGCAAAAGTGCATTGGCAAAACTGCTCAACCGGCAACCGGCCCGTGGCTCGTTACGCTTCAGTGAATCACTGACCGAACCGGGGACGAAACTGCTCCGCCACGCCTGCAAATTAGGTCTTGAGGGCATTGTGTCCAAACTTGCCGACGCACCGTACCGTTCCGGCCGTGGCCGCGACTGGATCAAAACCAAATGCTCGGATCGGCAGGAACTGGTCGTCACAGGTATCGTGCCGTCGACTGCGGATGCCCGTGCCGTTGGCGCGCTCGTGCTTGGCTTCTATGAGCGCGGAAAACTGCGATATGCCGGACGCACCGGTACCGGTTTCACGCGTGACACTGCACGCTCTCTTTTTCGCAAGCTGATGACAATCAAGCGAGATAAAACTCCTTTCGAAACTGTGCCGGCAGAGGAGCGCGGTGTTCGCAAGCCGATTTGGGTCGAGCCGAGCGTGGTCATAGAAGTCAACTTCCACGGTTGGACCCACAGTGATCGCGTACGGCAAGCTTCATTCCAAGGCGTCCGTGAGGACAAGGCTGCAAAGGATGTCGTGCGCGAGAAGACGATTGCTGCAGCCAGCCGGACCGCAACCGTAAAACGCAGCGCGCCACTAAAGAAAGCTGATGTCAGCGTCGCGGGCGTCCACTTGACTCACCCCGACCGGATTTATTGGGCCGAGGGAAAAATTACCAAACACGACCTGGCGGACTTCTACACCCAGGTGTGGAAATGGATGCGGCCGCACGTGGTCCACCGGCCGATTGCCCTGCTGCGCTGCCCGGAAGGCGCGATGGGCCAATGCTTCTTTCAAAAACACGCGCGGGCTGGAATTCCGACCGAGCACCTTCATCTCGTTCCGGAAAAAGGTGACAAGATTATCTCTATCGACGATCTCGACGGCCTCGTTGCGCTGGTCCAGGGCGGCGTTCTGGAGATTCACACGCGCGGCACGACCGTGGATGACCGCGAACGCGCCGACCGGCTGGTGTTCGATCTTGATCCGGGTCCTGGCACGAGCTGGAAAGATGTGGTCGCGGCAGCGCGCGAGGTGCGCGAGCGGCTCGAAGGCATCAAGCTCAAGACTTTCCTGAAGACGTCCGGCGGCAAGGGTCTGCACGTCGTGCTGCCGATCAGGCCCGAGCCGTGGGACACTGTTAAAGAATTTTGCCGCACAGTGGCCGAAAGCATGGAAAAGGACGACCCCGAGCACTACGTCGCGACCGCTGCGAAGGCACGACGAAACAAACGCATCTTCATCGATTATCTGCGAAACAGCCGGGAGGCGACCGCCGTTGCTCCCTATTCCACCCGCGCGCGCGCAGGCGCGCCGGTATCGGTGCCGATTGAATGGTCCGAGCTGGGCACGCTGAAGGCCGCGAACCAATACACGGTGCAGAACCTCGCGCAGCGCCTTTCCCGCCTGCGGGCGGATCCATGGGCCAATATCGGGCGCATCAAGCAGTCACTGCCGAAGTTTAAATAAGGGCACTCTGGCCGCCAGAGTACTCTACCGGCGACCGCTATCATCACTGGCCGGTGGAACACGGGAACCCGCCCGCGCGTTGGCGACCCGTCATTCTCACGCTCGCATCGCTACACGGGACCACGATGACAAGAAAAACCAAGCGTGAAGTCGCGGACGCAAATCATTCGTGGATTCACCAGTTTTCCCTTTTTGCGCACGCCACGTCGCAATGGACCGGCCACCCCGCTGCATTCCTTCTCGCGGTCGCGGTGGTGATCGTTTGGGTCGCGACCGGTCCAGTTTTCAACTACAGCGATACCTGGCAATTGGTGATCAATACTGGCACCACCATCGTTACCTTCCTGATGGTGTTTCTGATCCAAAACACGCAAAATCGCGACACATTGGCCATTCAGCTCAAATTGTCAGAGCTCGTATTGGCGATGAAGGGCGCGGAGAACAAGTTTGCTGCAATCGAGGATCTTTCGGACGAAGAACTCGAAGAATTGCACAAAGATTGTCGTACCCGAGCAGAGATGACGCTGCAGCAACTCGAGAGCCGCAAGACACCCAAACGCAACGGCGTCCGCAAACCGCAGGCGCCCGCCCCCGGCAAAAAAACGCCAGCGCGCGTGTCTTCATAGTTTGTGATTTTTTCGTGGAACCTTTGTCCGAGTGTCGATGTTCGATAGATGGACTGTCATTTTTTAGACAGAACTTCGCCACATCAAACTGGTTTGACTGCGCGCGGATGGAGCGGGCGGATGACCTTCGGCAATTGGACAATGACAGGCCTGGCGCTGGCCTCCTGCCTTGCATCGGGTAGCGCTATCGCCCAGAGCACCCGGCAATTTTCCGGCGTCGCCGCTTACTACAGCAATGATTACTCGGGCAGAACCGCCGACGGCGAGCGCTACGACCCGAAAAAATTTACCGCCGCACACCGCAGTCTTCCGTTTGGTACGCGTCTGCTGGTAACGGATCCAAGATCCCAGCGTAGCGTCGTGGTCGTCGTTAATGACCGCGGGCCCTTCACCAAAGGCCGCGTCCTCGATCTGTCGCTTGCGGCCGCGAAAGCGCTGCGCATGACCGACCGCGGGCTCATGAAAGTGACGGCGGTCGTTCAATAGCCTTCCACCCCTGTCGCCTCGCCTCATGCGAAAGCGCGGTCTTGGGCTTGGGTCCAGGCTTGGGTCCAGGCTTGGGTCCCATGCTTGGGTCCGCTTAGGTCGCTTGGGCCGGCGCGTGGCTCTGGCCCATGGCGGAGCCTGTTTTTGGCTATAATGGCCACGACCCTCGCCGCCTCATCCCTCGCGCCCCATCCAAGGACCTCCCTATGGCCACCAAGCGCCCTGCGCCACGCCTCGCCCTGATCGATGAACCGCGCATGACGGACGCACAACGCGCCCTCCTCGCCAGCCTGCGCGCCGGACCACGCGGCGCCTCGATTACCCCGCGCGGGCCCTTTGCGGTCTGGATGCACGCCCCGGAATTCGGTGAGCTTGCGCAAAAGCTCGGTGCCCATTGCCGCTATGGGACCGCATTGCCGCCGCGGCTGTCGGAATTCGCGATTCTCTGTACCGCCCGCTTGTGGCGCGCCCAATATGAGTGGTTTGCGCACGCGCCGATGGCCGAAAAAGGCGGCGTCAAGCCGAAGACGATCGAGGACTTGCGTCTGGGCCGAAAACCAAAGTCGGCACCCAAAGACGAGCGCGCGATCTATGATTTTGTGCAGGAGCTCTACAAGACCAGACGTGTAACGGACCGAACCTATAAAAAGGTGCAATCGTTTCTTGGCGATACGGCAACCGTCGAGCTGGTCGGCATCCTCGGTTACTACGTGCTGATTTCAATGACGCTCAACGTTTTCCGGATGCTGCCGCCGGAAAACGAAAAGCTCGCATTTCCTGAATCAAAATAGAAAATGGCCACGACAAAGTCCCGGCGCGTGTTCACGCCGGGACTTTGACGCACGCAACTCAGATGAGGTGCTTAACAATCGCGCCGAGTCTTCATAATAACGGTGCCATTCGGCAGTTGGGTGCGTACCCGCACGGCGCGGCATTCGGCGTGGTGTTTATACCAACCGTAGTGGTGTCCGCGATCCATATGTTCATGCTGCCGAACCACAACATCGTCACGCTCGCGAACGACGACCTGGGCCGACGCCGGAATAGCGCTGATAAGCAACGCACCGACCGCCGCACACAAAACGATCTTTTTCATTTCAGCCTCCTGGTTTCTCCCTGGCAGAAGAAACGCAGGAGAGGCGAAATTGTTTCATATCGGTGAAATTATAAAAGCTTGCCAACAAGCGTGCGGCGCACTTATGCGGTGCGCTCCGCTTTCTCGTCCGTAGAGGGTCGAGAGGCACCAGGACTTTTCATGTGCTGTTGCAACGCTTCTAGAAAACGGTCGTGCGGCATTGGCGGCGCCACCAGCATGCCTTGACCGAAGTCGCAGCCCATCACCATCAGGGCCTGAAGGTCGGCGATGCTGTCGATCCCCTTCGCGACCGCCACGCCTCCGAAACGGTGAGCAAGATCGATTGCGGTTTGGCAGATCGCGGCATTGGTGACGTCGACGGCGCAATTCTTCACGAACGAGCCATGAAGCTTGAGCTCGGCGAACGGCAAATCTCGCAGGCTGGAGAACGATGAAAAACCGGCGCCGAAATCATCGATCGCGATTTCCACCCGGGAGGCCTTAAGCTCGGTTGCTATCTTTCTTGTGAGTGCGA
Source organism: uncultured Alphaproteobacteria bacterium (assembly GCA_963743405.1). GTDB lineage: Bacteria > Pseudomonadota > Alphaproteobacteria > Rhizobiales > Xanthobacteraceae > Pseudolabrys. The sequence continues at coordinate 26,711 of CAVUPX010000014.1, forward strand.
TGTCGCGAACGATCTGATCTTCAGTCACCTCCAGGATCAGCCCTGGCCAGTTCTTGGACCCCGCGCAGTGTTCCGCGATGAGCGCTTTAACGGGCAGTTTCGATAGCATTGTCGCCGGCACGTTGATGGCAAGCCGCAAGCCGAACCCAGCCTCGGCGAAAGTGCTCCAGTTGCGCAATGTGGCGGCCAGAGCGTGTTCGACCAGTTTTGCCAGATCATCATCGTCGAGCAGGCTGAGATAATCCTCCGGCCACAAGAGACCGGCCTCCGGATGATGCAGGCGCACGAGCGCTTCCGCGCCGGCTAAACATTTGCGTTTGAGATCGATCTTGGGCTGGTACCAGATATCGAGCCAGTTGTTGGTCAGGGCCTCGTCGATCGAAATCTCGACGGTTTCCGAATCATGCGGATCGGAAACTCGCGGGGCCTCTTCGGCTGGATCGTGCGTCATCGTCCGTCACCGCAACATGAAATGAGACAGACGCTAATAACCGGAACTGCCTTAACTATTGGTGTGGACGGACAATCGCCCTGATTTTACGCAGCAATTGGTACAACACTTCTTAGTGACCGTGTTGCATCTGCATTCCACCGGGCATCGGCGAACCACCACCGGTCTGCGCACCAATACCTTCGACAGCGAAATCGACGGTGACACTTCCCGCTTTTTCGAATTGCAGCGTCGCTTTGATGTGCTGTCCCTGTTCGAGCGGCTTGTTCAATCCGACAAACATCAGGTGGTAGCCGCCAGGTTTAAATTCGATCGTTTGTCCCGGCTTGATTTCCAGACCGGCAGCAAGCGGCCGCATCTTCATGATGCCATTGTCCATGCCCATTTCATGGATCTCGAAACGATTGCTCACGTCCGACGCACCGCTAACCAGACGATCGGGCGCGGTGCCATTATTCGTGATCGTCAAATAGCCGCCACCGACGGGAGCCGCTTTGGGTGTCGCGCGCGCCCATGCGGCAGAAATCTTCAGGCCGCCGATGGTGACGTCCTCGCCATACACAGGTGCCGTCGCCCACAGGGCAGAAACGATGGCAGCGATAAACACATTACAATTCATTGATGAACTCCTGACCCCGAACGCGTGGCGCGTTTACGGAATGTTATCGCCATGCGTTCGGAAACCGGTAGCCGGTCATGGCAAGGGCATAGCTGGGCATAGCTTGGGCGCAGCGCCCTTGCGACATTAACTTTTGGAAATGTTTCCGTGCCTTCCCACATTTCATCCGAGGGTCGAAAGTCCACAGCCGTCATGATATGCTTGCTCATGCCTGATCGGAACTCTTCTTCTCCCGATAGCGAACATCGCGTGGTCAGTTTTCGGCGTGGCGGGGTTCGCCCGCAGCCGCCCGCGACCGCCCCCGTCGAAGATCTCGCAAAATACGAGCGCGGTGCCGGCTCGGACGATTACGGGCACCGCATGATCGTAAACATCGCGGCATTTATTTTTGTGGTCGCGCTGATCGGCGCAGGAGTTTGGCTTGCCGATACCATGGCGTCGATGCGCAAGAATCAGGACTGCGTGCTTTCGGGTCGACGAGGTTGCAGCCCGGTCGAAGCGCCCAAGGAACGCTGGTAGAGGGATTAAGCTCCCAAACGCGGGCCCCCAGCCTGCAAAGCCGCATATGGGCCGCTAAGTGGCCGTCGCCATTGAACTTGTCCTGCTGCTTCGCTATACGGGCAGCCAATCGCTTGCCGTGAAAGTGCAGATGGAGGGGGCTATGGCGCGGTCTGGGCGCGTTGGCCGCCCGCTCGCCAGAACCCCAAATCAACCAGAGAGTTACAGATGTCTTCGACGTTTGACACGATCGCCAATATCATCGCCGAAACCTGCGACATTCCGCGCGACTCCATCAAGCCGGAAAGCCACGCAATTAACGACCTTGGCATCGACAGCCTCGATTTTCTCGATATCGCATTCGCTATCGACAAAGCGTTTGGCATCAAGCTTCCGCTGGAACAGTGGACGCAAGAGGTCAATGACGGCAAGGCCACGACCGACCAATACTTTGTGCTTAAGAACCTGAGCGCCCGCATCGACGAGCTCGTCGCTGCCAAAGGGGCTTGAAGCGCGGTCACATGCGTCTTGAGTACTTTCAGCTGATCGACCGGATCGTCGAACTCAGTATTGCCGACTGCAAAATCAGAGCCGAGGCGACGGTTCCGACCACAAGCACAATCTTCGAGGGGCATTTCCCGGGTTTCCCGCTGATGCCCGGTGTGCTTCTGATCGAGGCGATGGCGCAAACCTCGGGTTGGCTTGTGGTGGCTGTCAATCGATTTGACCGCATGGCGTTTTTGGCGGCCGTGAAAGATGCCAAGTTCCGCATGTTCGTCACACCCGGCCAAAAACTGTCGATAGATGCAAAACTTGCTCACCAAGGATCCGGCTATGCCATCACCGAGGCGAGCATCGCACTCGATGGCAAACAAATCTGTGACGCCACACTGACACTTCGTGTGCTCGACTTTCCGAACGACGAAATGAAAATGCGTATGCGGGAAACCGCCGCTCGCGTCGGCTTCCCGGCCGAGGTGCCGGCCGATGGCTGAGAGCTCCAGGGAGGTCTGGATCACCGGCATCGGAATTATTTCGTGCCTCGGTGAAGGGCCTGATGCGCATTGGCAGAAATTGATGGAAGCGCGCCCAAGCGCGGACGCAACCACATTCGCGCCCTTCGTGGTCCATCCACTGGCCCCGATTAATTTCGACGCGCAAATCCCCAAGAAAGGCGATCAGCGCCAGATGGAAAACTGGCAGCGCATTGGCACTTATGCTGCCGGTCTCGCGCTCGATTCCGCCGGCGTGAAGGGCAACACCGATATCCTTTCCAGAATGGACATGATCGTCGCCGCCGGTGGAGGCGAACGCGACTTGACGGTGGATTCCAATATTCTCAGCGGCATTCAACACGCCGCGAATCCAGCGGCGTTTCTCAATGAACGGTTGATGAGCGACCTCCGCCCGACGTTGTTCCTGGCGCAGCTATCCAATCTGCTGGCCGGCAACATCTCGATCGTGCACGGCGTGACGGGCTCCTCGCGTACTTTTATGGGCGAGGAATTTGCCGGCATCGATGCGGTGCGGATCGCGCATGCGCGCATCGGCGCCGGACAAAGCGATGTCGCGTTGGTAGGCGGCTCTTATAACGGCGAGCGGCCGGATTTGCTCATGCTCTATGAGTTTGCTGGCCTCGCACTGAAGGACAAGCTTTCACAGGTATGGGAACGCAAGGACGGCAAGGGCGGATTTGCCATGGCATCGCTCGGTGCTTTCCTCGTCATCGAAGCGCGCGATCACGCTGAAAAGCGTGGCGCCAAACCGCTCGCCCGCCTGACCGCGGTTGTCTCGGACCGCGCCGACCGTCAGCCAGGCACAATTACGCAAACGCTGTCAGGGCTATGGGATCGAATCAAAGAAAAAATAAATGTCGGCCATATGGCGGTTTTATCTGGCGCAACCGGTACCAATCCAGCAACCGCCGAGGAACGTGCCTTTTTGGAAAGCCACGCCGACCTTGCCGTTCGCGCGACGGGCTCATATCTCGGACATGGGTTGGAGCCGCAGTTTCCCATGAATATCGCCTTGGCCACGATCGCGCTGGGACATGGTAGTCTGTTTCCGGCTTGCGACACGACGGGGCTGGAAAAGCCGACAAGCGAGACTTTGAGCCAGATCCTGGTGACCGGCGTCGGACATTGGCGAGGCGAAGGCCTGGCACTGGTCGATCGGGCCAGCTGAGGAGAAAAAAATGGCAGCGGGCAAAGATAAATTGGGACGGCCGATTGTGGTGGTCACTGGCCTCGGTGTCGTCACCTCGCTCGGTGCCGGTAAAACCGATAATTGGACAAAGCTCACCGCCGGCGAATCCGGCATCAAGACCATCACGCGTTTTCCTACTGACGGCCTAAAAACACGCATTGCAGGCACAATTGATTATCTGCCACCCCAGCCTTGCGCCGCGGCATTGACGGAATCGTTTGCCGAACTCGCCGCCGAGGAAGCGGTTGCGCAATCCGCCCTTGGCTCAGCGGGGAAATTCCCCGGTCCCCTTTTCCTGGCGGTCCCGCCGATTGAAATGGATTGGCCGCAGCGTCTCAAGGTTGGCGCCAAATCCGGCGCAAACGATAAAGTCACTTATGCCGACATGCTCCGCGTGAGCGCAGAATTTCCAGATTATCACCGCCGCTTCCTGCTCGGTTCGGTTGCCGACAATTTAGCGGACAAATTTGGGACGCTAGGCTCCCCGATTTCACTTTCCACTGCATGCGCTTCAGGCGCGACCGCAATTCAACTCGGCGTCGAGGCAATTCGTCGCGGCGAAGCCAACGCTGCTCTTTGCATCGGCACTGACGGTTCGATCAATCCCGAGGCGGTGATCCGGTTTTCACTGCTGTCCGCGCTTTCCACCAGCAACGACTTGCCGCAGACCGCGGCCAAGCCGTTCTCAAAAAACCGCGACGGGTTCGTCATGGCCGAGGGCGCCGGTGCGCTCGTGCTGGAAAGCTACGATTCAGCCAAAGCGCGCGGTGCAAAAATTCTGGGTGTGCTCGAAGGCTGCGGCGAGATGACGGATGCATTTCATCGCACGCGTTCGAGCCCCGACGGTAAGCCGATCGTCGGCTGTATCGTCCACGCTATCAAAGACGCCGCTCTTGCCCCGAACGACATCGATTACGTCAACGCGCATGGCACCAGCACGCCGGAAAATGACAAGATGGAATATCTCGGCTGCGCGAACGTCTTTGGCGAACGCATGAAATCTTTGCCGATTTCTTCCAACAAATCCATGATCGGCCATACGCTATCGGCGGCCGGGGCGGTGGAGGCCGTATTCACGCTGCTCACGCTGCAGCACCAGCGTATTCCACCCACCATCAACTATGCGATTCCGGACCCCGCAATCCCGCTTGACGTCGTACCTAACAAGGCGCGCGACGCGCGCCTGCGTCATGCGATTTCAAATTCGTTCGGTTTTGGCGGCCAGAACGTTTCGTTGGTGATGGGGCTCGAGCCCGCCTGACGGCCGGGCGAGCCAACCCCCATGCGCACGCTGAGACTAGTCGCCGACCGCAAGCTGGAACTTGCCGATGTGCCACCTCCCCCGCCGCCCGGCGCAGGCGAGGTGCAAATCCGCATCAAAGCCGTCGCACTCAATCATCTCGACTTATGGGGCTTTCGCGGAATGGCATTCGCCAAGCGGCAGTTGCCGCTGGTGGTCGGGGCCGAGGCTTCCGGTGAAATCGCCGCCACGGGCAATGACGTCACGGGCTTTAAGCCTGGCGACAAGGTTGTGATGTATGGCGCGATGACTTGCGGCCATTGCGCCGCCTGCCGCGAGGGCCGCGACAATCTATGCGAGAACGTCAAAGGCATTATGGGCTTTCACATCGACGGGTTCGCGCGCGATCTGATCAATTTACCAGCGCGGCTGGTCATCCCCGTGCCTTCCGGCGTTTCGTTGCGTGATGCCGCTTGCGCGCCGATTGCATTCGGCACCGTCGAACACATGCTGTTCGACAATGCCAAACTCAAACCCGGCGAGACGATCCTTGTGCATGCCGGCGGCTCCGGTATCGGGTCGGTCGCGATCAAAATGGCGAAAGCGCTCGGCTGCACCGTCATCACGACGGTCGGCGATGACGCCAAAGCGGAGAAGGCGAAGGCCCTCGGCGCCGATCATGTCATCAACTACAAAACCGAACGCTTCGAAGGCGTGACCCGGAAGATTACCGCAAAAAAAGGCGTCGACGTTGTATTCGAACACGTCGGCGGAGAGGGCTTCAACGCTTCCCTCCTCTGTCTCAAGCGCGGCGGACGGCTTGTCACGTGCGGCTCGACCGCCGGCCCAACCGTGACAATCAACCTGATGCAGTTGTTCCAACAGCAATACAAAATACTCGGCTCGTTTGGTGCATCGATGCGCAATATCCGCGACAGTCTGTCAAAGATTGCTGCCGGTATGGCGCCGATCATCGATACCGAAGTGCCGCTGGCCGAGTTCGAGCGTGGGCTGGATCGGATTGAGAGCCGGCAGGTGTTCGGCAAAGTCATCGTCAATTTCTAGCGCATGATCCCGAAAAGTAGGGACAGGTTTCCGGAAAAGACCATGCGCCCTGTAGACACGGTCGTATTGCGATGAAGCGGATCATCCGGCGCCTGCGCCGCGGTTTTAAGCGCGCAAGCGATGCGCTGATCTCGGCGTTTGTGATCGGGATGATCAAGGCATTGCGCCTGACCAATCCCGACACGATGGCCGATGTCGCCGGATCAACAATGCGTACGATCGGGCCCTGGCTTCCCGAAAATCGAATTGGGCGCGCAAATCTCAAGGCCGCGTTCCCGGAAAAATCAGACGTCGAGATCAACGAAATCCTGCGCGGATGCTGGGATAACCTGGGCCGTATGGGCGCCGAATTCGCCCATCTCGACCGGCTTTGGGATTTTGACCCCGAAAACCCCAAGCGCCGGGGGCGCATTGAAATTTTGGATGCCGATATCGAACGGTTTCGGGACTTGCTGTACGACGGCAAACCCGCACTTGTGTTTGCGGCCCACCTCGGCAACTGGGAATTGCCCGCCATCAGCGCCGCCACTTATAAACTCGATAGCGCGGTGCTCTATCGCCGTCCCAATGTCGCCGGCATTGACGAATGGTTGCGCAAGACCCGCACCGCCAGCATGGGCGAATTGATCTCCACCGGGCTCGATGCCCCGGTGAAGATTGCGGAGGCGATCAAACGTGGCGCGCATGTCGGTATGCTGGTCGACCAATATTACGTGCGCGGCGTGCCTGTCACTTTCTTCGGGCAGCGCACCATGGCCAATCCTCTGATCGCGCGCCTCGCCCGCCATTTCGACTGCCCTATCCATGGCGCCCGCATCATCCGCCTCCCCGAGCATCGTTTCCGTGGCGAAATGACGGACGCGATCACGCCCGCGCGCGACGCCGAGGGCAAGGTCGACGTTGCCGGCACCATGCAGATCATCACCACCGTGATTGAAGGGTGGATCCGCGAATACCCGGAACAATGGCTGTGGCTGCATCGCCGATGGCGGCCCGACGATGAGCGGTCGATCAGCGGCCGGTCTTGATTTTCGTCCACAGGCGGTTCAGCAGCCGCTGCGCCTTCTGATCGCGGGCACTGACGGTGTAGAGCCGGCTCATGGTTGCGGCATCAGGATAAACGCTTTTGTCATCCAGCACCGTCTTGTCGATGAACTTCTGGCTCGAAAGATTGCCGTTGGCGTAGGCCACCAGATTGCTGTTTTTCGCCGCGGCCTCAGGCCGCAACAGGTAGTCGATAATGGCGTGCGCTTCGGCGACGTGGGCCGCATCCTTCGGGATGGCGAGATTGTCGAAAAACATCTGTGCCCCCTCCTTCGGAATTGAGTAGCCGATCTCAACGCCATTTTTGGCCTCCGCAGCGCGCCGCTGCGATTGCTTGATGTCACCGGACCAGCCGACCACAAGGCAAATTTCTCCTGCGGCCAACGCGTTCAAATACTCCGAGGAATGGAATTTTCGCACGAGCGAGCGGATTTTCATCAAAAGCTCGGCCGCTTTATCCAGATCTTTCGGATCCGTGGAATTCGGATTGAGGCCGAGGTAGTGCAGCGCCGCCGGCATGATGTCGTCGGCGGAGTTGAGCATGTGGATGCCGCAGTCTTTAAACTTCGCCAGATTCTCCGGCTTGAATACGATATCCCAGCTGTCGATCTTGCCGTCGGGGCCGAGCCGCTCGCGCATCGCTTTGACGTTGTAGCCGATACCGGTGGTGCCCCACATGTAGTTGACGGCGTACTGGTTGCCCGGATCGTAGACTGCCAGCCGCTTTGCGATATCCGGCCAAACATTGCCGAGATTCTTGAGCTGGCTTTTGTCGAGCTTCTGGAAGACGCCAGCCTTGATTTGCCGCTCCAGAAAGTAGGCCGTCGGCACAACGACGTCGTAGCCGGATTTGCCGGCAAGCAACTTGGTTTCCAGAGTTTCATTGGCATCAAAGGTGTCGTACTGAACTTTGATGCCGGTCTCCTTGGTGAAGTCCTCAAGGACTTTCGGGTCGATGTAGTCCGACCAGTTATAGACGTTGACCACGCGCGGGCTCTGCGCAACAGCCATCGCGACGCCAACGGCGCCCATGCTGATGGCCAGAGCAGCGATTTTCAATGCGCGGCGCATAGGAAGCCCCGGGTCGATGCGGTGAGTCAGGTATTGGTCGGAAGGCCGGCCGCCTTCCAGGCAATAATGCCGCCGGCAAGATGAGCGCTGTATGGATATCCCGCGTCCTGCGCGGCAACCGAAGCGGTGATAGAGCGCCGCCCGGACCGGCAGGCGAACACGACTTGTTTGCCTTGCGGATCGGGAATTGCGGCCGGGTCAAAACACGAGAGCGGCACGATCACCGCATCCGGGTAACTTTCAACCGAGGTTTCATTCGGTTCGCGCACATCAACCAGCAACATTCGTCCGTCGCGCAATCCCGCGGCGACCTGCTCGGGCGTGAGGTTTGTTACCTCGTCGGCGCGCGGCATTTCGTCGGCCATTACCGGAACTCCGTTACCCAATAATAGTGAGTTTTAGCCGGAAATCCCGCATGCCGCACCAGTCTTTTGGCAGCCCCGTCCTAGATCGTTACCTGCGTCCCGACCTCCACGACGCGGCCGGTGGGAATCTGGAAATAGTCAGTGGCGTCGTTTGCGACCCGGGTAAGCCCGATAAACAGGCGGTCTTGCCAATGCGGCATGCCCGAATGCGCGGCGGGCTTGAGTGCCCGGCGTGAAAGAAAGAACGACGTCGACATGATGTCGAATTGCCATCCGAGCTTGCGGGCAATCGCCAGCCCCTTTGGAATGTTCGGCGTTTCCATAAAGCCAAAGCGCAGCACCACGCGCGAGAAGGTCTTGCCTACAGGCGCGATGCGCACGCGCTCGGCCGGATCGACGCGCGGAGTGTCAGCCGTCTCGATGGTGAGAATGACGTTATTTTCGTGCAGGACCTTGTAGTGTTTGAGGCTGTGCAACAATGCCGTCGGGGCGCTCACCGGATCGCTGGTGAGGAACACCGCGGTCCCTGGCACGCGGGCGGGCGGTTTCTTTTCCAGGCTTTTGACCAAAGATTCGAGCGGCGTTTCCTGGCGGCGCGTTTTTTCAAACAGCAGCCGGCTGCCGCGGCGCCAGGTATACATCACCGCCATGACCAGAGCGCCGAGCGCCAGCGGCATCCAGCCGCCCTCGACGATCTTGAGCAAGTTGGCGGCAAGGAATGTCAGATCAATGAACAGGAATGGCAGCATCAAAGCCAGCGCTCCGATCAGAGGCCAAAGCCAGACTCGCCGTATCACGATGATCGACATCATCGCTGTTACGACCATGGTCCCGGTAACCGCGATGCCATAGGCGGAAGCGAGGGCACTCGAGGAACGAAACAGCGCCACCAGCAGCAGTACGCCGATCAGCAACAGCGTGTTCACTCGCGGCATATAGATTTGTCCGAATAGCGATTCCGATGTGTGACGGATTTCCAGCCGCGGCAGCAGGCCGAGCTGGATCGCCTGGCGCGTGAGTGAATAGGCGCCGGTGATCACTGCCTGGCTCGCGATCACTGTTGCCGCGGTGGCGAGTATCACCATCGGCAGCAAAGCCCAGTCAGGGAAAAGCAGGAAGAATGGATTCTCGACCGCCTTCGGATCGGCCAAGACCAATGCGCCCTGCCCGAGATAATTGAGAATGAGTGCGGGTAGCACAACGACCAGCCACGCAAATCGAATCGGCCCGCGGCCGAAATGGCCAAGATCCGCGTAAAGCGCTTCCGCTCCGGTCACGACCAGGAACACGGCGCCGAGCGTATAAAATCCGACGATGCCGTGGTGGAGCAAAAAACTTATCCCGTACCAGGGATTGAACGCGAGCAGGACCGTCAAATTTTGCGCAACATGCCAGATGCCCCCGGCCGCGATCGTCGCAAACCAAAACAGCGTGACCGGACCAAAGAAAGAGGCGACGCTCGCGGTGCCACGCGACTGGACCATGAACAGCAGGACGAGGATGAAAACCGTAAGCGGAACGACGTAGGCGTCGAATGCCGGCGTCACGATTTTCAAGCCTTCGACTGCCGAAAGGACCGAAAGTGCCGGGGTTATGATGGCGTCGCCATAAAACAGCGCGCCGCTAATAATGCCCAGCAGGATGACGATGCCGCCGCCGCGCGCGAGCGAGCGAGAAGCAAGTGCCATCAAAGCAAGCGTGCCACCCTCGCCCTTGTTGTCGGCGCGCAACAAAATGAGCACGTATTTGGCGGTGACCACCAAAAACAGAGCCCAGAGGATCAGCGACAGGATGCCAAGGACAATCGGCTCGCTGACAGCATTGCCAGAGCCGGTCGCTGCCAGCACCGCCTCGCGCAAGGCGTAAAGGGGGCTCGTGCCGATGTCGCCGTAGACAACGCCAATGCTGCCGAGCGCGAGTGCCCAGAAGCTGGTTTTCGCCACCGCTTCGCTGCCGTCTTGGGTTGCGATTGGGCTGCCCTCGGCGGCGGCGATCCTTTGAGACATGGAACGTTGGCCTGAATTTCTTGTTTTTTTGCAATGCAAAAATCGGTGGGTCGGGGCTTATAACGCCGAGCCAACCCGACAAGGATACGCATTTACGCAATCCAGCATCGCGAGCCATGCGAAAATTGCAGAGAGCTTCCAGATATTTCGTTATAATTTCAATGAGGTTAACGACGTTAGGGCCCGAGCCCCAACTTGGGATCAGACCGTAACCTGGGTGCCAACCTCGACCACCCTTCCGGTCGGAATCTGGAAGAAGTCGGTGGCATCGCTCGCTGACCGCGCCAGCGCGATGAAGAGATGATCCTGCCAGGATGGCATCCCCGACTTCGCCGACGGTTTGAGCGCGCGCCGCGACAGGAAAAAAGACGTCGACATGATGTCGAATTGCCAGCCGTGCTTGCGCGCAATCGCAAGGGCCTTCGGCACGTTCGGCTGTTCCATATAGCCAAATTTCAGCGACACGCGAGAAAAGTGCTTCGACATCGGTGTGATCAACACCCGGTCTTCTTCAGGCACGCGCGGCGTGTCCGCGGTGATGATCGTGAGGATCACATTGTTCTCATGAAGCACTTTGTTGTGCTTGAGATTGTGCAGCAGTGCCGTCGGCGCGAATCCCGGATCGCTGGTAAGGAAGACGGCTGTGCCCGGCACAAAATGCGGCGGCTTTTTCTCCAAACTACGGAACAACGTGTCGAGCGGGACTTCTGTGCGCCGGGTCTTGCTGATCAAAATTCCGGTGCCGCGACGCCAGGTCAAAATCAACAGGACCATGCTTGCGCCAAACAGAAGTGGCGCCCACGCCCCTTCGAACAATTTGAGAAAGTTAGCTGAGAAGAAAATCACGTCTACGAAAACAAACGGTGCGATGAGGAGCAAGGTCTTCCAGAGCGGCCATTGCCAACCCCTCCAGATCACAACAAAGGCAAGCAGCCCATCGACCACCATGGTCGTCGCAACCGCAATTCCGTAAGCGGAAGCGAGCGCGCTCGATGTCCGGAATAATCCTACCAACAGGAGCACACCAATCATCAGCGCGACCGTCACGCGTGGAATATAGATCTGGCCAACGTGAGAAGCGGAGGTGTGCAGGATGGCAAGCCTTGGCAACAGGCCCAGCTGGATTGCCTGGTGAACAAGAGAATACGCGCCTGTAATGACCGCCTGACTTGCGATCACCGTTGCAGCTGTCGCCAGCACGATCATCGGCACCAACAAGGTCTCGGGCACAAGACGGTAAAACGGATTTTCGATCGCCGCCGGGTCGGCCAGCACTTTTGCGCCCTGCCCAAAGTAATTGATCAGGAGCGCGGGCAGGACGAGGCTGAGCCACGCGACCTGGATAGGCTTGCGCCCGAAATGGCCGAGATCGGCGTAAAGCGCCTCGCCACCGGTGACCACCAGGAATACTGCCCCGAGCGTGACCAAGCCGATGGCGCCGTGATGTAAAAGAAACTCAATGCCGTAATACGGATTGATGGCGGCAAGAACGGTTGGATCGTCGCGGATGTGCAAGGCGCCAGCGATGGCAATCGATATAAACCAGACAACCATAATCGGGCCGAACATCGCCGCCACTTTGGCGGTTCCCCGGCTCTGCGCAGCAAATAGCCCAATCAGAATGATGACCGTAAGCGGCGCGACAAATTCGCCGAACGCCGGACTTGCGAGCTTCAGGCCCTCGACCGCGGATAGCACCGAAATAGCCGGCGTGATCACAGAGTCGCCGAGAAACATGGAGGCGCCGATCACGCCAAGGATGAAGACAAATGCGGTGCGTTTGCCAAGCGCGCGCGTTGCCAGCGCTGTCAGCGAGAGCGTTCCGCCCTCACCGTTGTTGTCCGCGCGCAGCAGGATGAGAACGTATTTCAGGGTCACCGTAATGATCAGCGCCCAGACGATGAGCGAAAGCACACCGAGCACAATGGCACGCGTCACAATATGATCGGTACTGGCAGCCATTGCCGCTTCACGAAAGGCATAGAGCGGGCTTGTCCCGATGTCGCCGTAGACGACACCGACGCTGCCGAGCGCGAGCGCCAAAAGTCCCGGAGGCGCGTCTTGGCCTGTATGCGCGGCCGTCATTTCTTTCGCGCCGTCACTCATTGAAATAAGCTGTGGTCCGCACTGCCTGAAAGGCGGGCCTTATATCATTGTGGTGGGCTAGAGAATACCGCGCTTTTCTCTGAACCGGTTAGGCCGATCCGAGGTTGCACTTGATCAGGGGGTCAGATTCTCTGGCAGCGGCGGCTCTTCCCGCATCAAAGTGATGGTAACCCGGCGATTCGGCGACATCGACGGATCGTCCGGGAAAAGCGGATCCGTGTCCGCCTTCCCCGCCACCATGAACACATTCCCCGGCGGCACACCTTCTGCGTCCAGAATCTGACGAACGGCATTGGCGCGGTCAGCCGATAGTTCCCATGGACCGTAGCCCGGCTTCGGGGGCAATTTGCTCGAAGCGGTGTGACCGACGATCGAAAGCCGGTACGGCATTGCCTTGAGCTGCGGCGCAATTTTCTGAATGATTTTTCTGGTGCGCTCGAATGGCTCTTTGGCCCCATCCGGGAACATCGAACGGCCATCCTGGTCGACGATCTCGATGTTGAGACCCTGCTTAGATTCTTCGAGCATTATGTGTTTCGAAACGTCGGAGATCTCCGGCATGTCCTGCAAGGCTTGACGTAACGAAGCGGACGCAAGCGAGAATTTGCGGTCTTCCTTGAAGCGCGCGCCAAATGTGCGCTGACGGTCGCTGTCCTCCGGCGACGGTGTAGCCGAAGCCTCCGATGGATCGATATGCGCCGAGCTTTTTAGTCTGGGACGCGTCGGCAAGCCGAGAACTTCAATGATGCCGGAGTAACGCACGCGATCCTGGACGCCAAAGGCATCGCGCATTGAGCCGGCGACAACCTGAAGCTTGGCTTGGTCTTGCGTGGAAAAGGCGACCAGCATCACGAAAAAGCTGACCAACAAACCCATCAGGTCGGCGAAGGTGACGAACCACCCGTGGCCGCCGCCGTGAGCTTCCTTGCGCTTGGCCATTTTCTATGGCTCGAAACCGAGCCGCATCATGCGGCCACCGGCTCCGCCTCTTCTTCTTCCGCCTCTTCTTCGGTGTGGCGGTGCTTTTCGGGCAGGTAGGCGAGCAACATCTCGCGCACCAACGTCGGACTTTTTGCTTCACGGATCATCAAAATGCCGTCGATGATCAGTGTGCGGTTGATTTCTTCGTCCACCAGCTTGAGATGCAACTTGTCGGCGATCGGTAAGCAAAACATGTTGGCCAGCGCTGCGCCGTAGAAAGTCGCTAAAAGCGCGCCGGCCATGAAGGGGCCGAGCTTCGATGGGTCGGTCATATTGGCGAACATCTGCACCATGCCGATCAAGGTACCGATCATGCCGAAGGCTGGCGCGCAGTCACCGACCGCGCGGTAGATCTTCTGGCCCTCATCGAGATGCGTGAGGAAATTGTCGCGGTCGCGTTCGAGGTTGTCGCGGATGAAATTGCCGTCGTAACCGTCCGCAACGAAACGGACACCTTTTGCGAGAAAGGGATCTTCGATCTCGACCTTTTCCAGGCCGATCGGTCCCGACTTACGGGCAATCTCGGCCAAACCGGCCAATTCGTCGACCAGTTCGCGTTGGCTCATCCGCCGCAATGTGAAGGCGAACTTGGCCCCGAGCGGCAGCCCGTGGAAAATCGAGGCGAGTGGGAAGCGGATCAGCGTGGCGGCGAAGGACCCGCCGAAAATGACGATGAATGCATGTTCGCTGACGAACATCTGCAAATCGCCGCCCATCATAATCACGAGGCCGACGACAGCGACACCGCACAGCAGACCCAGACCGGTCGCAATATCCATTACCAACCACCCAACGCGCACGCATTCCCGGACGAACCGGGTCCCGTAACGACCCTAGACTGGCGCTGTTAAGAGGGGGTAAAGGCTAACCGTTCGTGAAAGAAAAACGTTCGGAAAAAGCCGCCAACCGCGGCTTGCCGCTGAAAAACTGCAAAAATCGCTACAAAAACGGCGCCGAATGACCGATGGTCCCCGTTCCGGGCCATAAAAAGAAGCGGAGGAGTGCGACCCATGCGTGAGATCGGCCATTTCATAGGCGGCAAAACAGTAAAAGGGGCCTCCGGACGCTTCGGCGATGTCTTCGACCCCAATACTGGCGAGGTCCAGGCCAAGGTTGCGCTCGCCAAACACTCCGAGGTCGAACACGCCATCGCCAACGCCGAGGCCGCACAACCAGGTTGGGCCGCAACCAATCCGCAGCGCCGCGCTCGGGTCATGTTCAAGTTTCTCGAGCTCATCCAGAAAGAGGCCGACACCCTCGCCAAACTCCTCTCCTCCGAGCACGGAAAGACCGTTCCCGACGCACGCGGCGACATCCAGCGCGGAATCGAGGTGGTGGAGTTTGCATGCGGCATTCCGCATTTGCTCAAGGGCGAGTACACCGAAGGCGCCGGGCCCGGGATTGATCTTTATTCCGTTCGTCAACCGCTCGGTGTGGTCGCAGGGATAACGCCGTTTAATTTCCCGGCGATGATCCCGATGTGGAAGTTCGCGCCGGCGATCGCTTGTGGAAATGCATTTATCCTCAAACCGTCGGAACGCGATCCGTCCGTACCGATGCGCCTTGCCGAATTGATGGCCGAGGCCGGACTCCCCGCCGGCATTCTCAACGTGGTCAACGGCGATAAGGAAGCGGTGGACACGTTGCTCACCGATCCGCGCGTGATGGCCATCGGCTTCGTCGGTTCGTCGGCAATCGCCGAGTACATTTATTCAACCGGCTGCGCCCACGGCAAGCGCGTGCAGTGCTTCGGCGGCGCCAAAAACCATATGATTGTGATGCCAGACGCCGATATCGATCAGGCCGTCGACGCGTTGATCGGCGCAGGCTACGGCTCAGCCGGCGAACGTTGCATGGCCGTGTCGGTTGCGGTGCCTGTCGGCAAAAAAACCGCCGACATTCTGGTGGAAAAACTGATCCCGCGCGTTGAAAGCCTGAAGATCGGTCCATCCAATGATCCGCAAGCCGATTACGGACCGCTCGTCACCAGAGCCGCGCTCAACCGCGTCAAGGACTATGTCGATATTGGCGTCAAGGAAGGCGCCAAGCTCGTCGTCGATGGCCGCGGCTTCAAGCTCCAAGGCTACGAGGGCGGCAACTTCATGGGCGGCTGCCTGTTCGACGATGTGACGCCGGACATGCGGATCTACAAAGAAGAGATTTTCGGCCCGGTGTTGTCCGTTGTTCGCGCCAAGGACTACGAGGAGGCCGTGCGGCTGCCGTCCGAGCACGAATACGGCAACGGCGTCGCCATCTTCACACGCGACGGCGATACCGCGCGCGATTTCGTCAATCGCGTTCAGGTCGGCATGGTCGGCGTCAACTTCGCCATTCCGGTCCCGCTCGCCTACCACACCTTTGGTGGCTGGAAGCGCTCCGGGTTTGGTGATCTCAATCAGCACGGGCCAGATTCAATACGCTTCTATACCAAGACCAAGACCATCACGTCCCGATGGCCGACCGGCACGAAAGAAGGCGCTGAATTCGTGATACCGACGATGAAGTGAGGCGTGCCGGACGATGATCTCTGTCAGGGCCGCAATGGGCGTCCTTGTCGTCCTCACGTTGGCGGGCTGCGCCGGCGAGCAGCTTTCTTTAGGCTCATCCGCGCCAGCGCCTGCACCTGCACCTGTGGATGCAACCCTCACCGGCCGCTGGATATTGTCCGCGCCTGACGCGCCGTCCTGCGGTCTCGAATTCCGCGGTAGACCCGATGCGCGCAGCGGCAACGTTTCGCCGGATGGCGGATGCCCCGGCAATTTCTATACGAGCCGGCACTGGGCAATGGAGAGCGGTGCGCTTACGATCTCGAACAACGAAAATGAAGCGCTGGCGCAGTTCAAAGTCGATGGCGGCCGCTTCGAAGGGCAATCGGCAAGCGGCACGCCGGTCGCACTCAGCCGATAGATCTCATTTACGATTGGAAATCCGATGTCCGAATTTCAGCTCTATTGTTTTGCCCAGTCTGGCAACGCCTATCGCGCCGCGCTGATGCTCAATCTGATCGACGCTGACTGGCAGCCGATGTGGATCGATTTCTTCGGAAAAGGTGTTCAACGCACAGCCGAATATCGAACGGATGTGAACGAGATGGGTGAAGTCCCCGTATTGGTTCATGGACAGAAAAAGCTGACCCAATCCGGCGTGATCCTCACCTACCTGTCGAAGCTGACCGGCAAATTCAAACCGGAGGGCGAAGACGAGGAACTCGAGGCGCTGCGCTGGATCATTTTCGACAATCAGAAGGTCAACGGCTTCCTCGGTCCATTTCGCTTCTTAAAGAACTTCGCCAAGCCGCCGGGTGATCCGGCCGTTCTTGCATTTTTGAAAGGCCGCATCGACGGCAATCTCGCGATCGTCAACAAACGGCTCACCGAACGAAAATATCTTGTCAGCGACAAGCCAACCATCGCTGACATTTCGATGACGGCGTATCTTTATTATCCGCCCGAGGAGTTCGGATTCGACATTGCCAGGGACCATCCCGCAATCGGTTCGTGGCTCGAGCGCATGAAAGCCCTGCCCGGCTGGGCGCACCCGTACGAATTAATGCCGGGTTTTCCGCTCGCTAAGACCTGACGTCAGTTCAGGCGCGCCGGCCGGTCTTTATCGACATCCTGGCCAATCGGAGTCTCGTGCGGGAAATGAAGCGTCGGCAGTCGTGGCCGCGGCGGCGATGTCCTTGCGCTGGTATTTACGATAGGACAGCCAGCCGAGCGGCAGGCATGCCAGATAAGCGAGTGTGCCGACGGTGAGCACCTGCCACGGATAGCTCACCAGCAAGGCAAAGAACAAAACCACAGTGACAAAAACCGGCAACACCATTTCTGGCGGCACCCGTTTTCCAACGCGCTTTCCGGAAAACACCGGCAGGCGGGAGACCATCAAAAGCGCGATCAAGATCGTGTAGAAGAACGTGAACCACACCGCGACCAGGCCGTCCGATACGCCAAGAAAATTCACATAAATCGGCAGCAGCACGGTGATGGCGCCGGCCGGCGCGGGAATCCCGGTGAAGAAATTTCCAGCCCATACCGGTTTATTGGGGTCGTCGATCATCACATTAAAACGTGCCAACCGGAGACCGGCGCAAATTGCGAACACCAGCGCGACAATCCATCCGGCCGATTTGAGATCGTGCAATCCCCAAAAATACAAGATCAACGCTGGAGCCACGCCGAAATTGACGAAGTCGGCGAGACTGTCGAGTTCGGCGCCGAAGCGTGATGTGCCCTTGAGCAGGCGCGCGATACGCCCGTCGATCCCGTCGAGCAGCGCAGCAAACACAATTGCGGCGAGCGCCCAGTCAAGCTTGCTCTCCACCGCCAAACGGATCGCAGTCAGCCCGGCGCAAAGCGCGAGCAACGTGATCAGGTTGGGCAGCAGCGTGCGGACCGGGATCGCCTTAAAGCGACGCCGGAACGGCGGAGGCGCGGGGTCAAACGGAGGAAAAACCATGCGTGCAATATATCCCTTTGCCGTGGGCCCGGCAGAAAAGACTGTCGCCATAGTAAGCGGAATATCGCGCCGAAATTATGGGCAGGAGGTGCAACATCGAGCAGCATTGGCCCGCAGGCTGAATGCTGGGCCGATTTTCCAACGTCATTTCAAGGGGATCACGGGTCGTTTTATCTGGTCCGTATCTTGCGTTGGGAGACCTAATCGGATGCAATTGTCGCGAGGGATGAGGGAGCACAAAAAATGACCGCAATTTCACAACCGCTGGCAGTGCCGGCGGCCGCTTCGACGCGCTGGATCCAGCTCGTGCTGGGCATCATCGCGATGATGTCGATATCCAGCCCGCAATACGTCTGGACACTTTTCACAAAATCATTTCAGGACGGCCTTGGCGCATCTCTGGCCGACATCCAGTGGACATTCTCGATTTTGATCATTCTGCAAACCTGGCTGTCGCCGGTGCAGGGCTACTTGGTCGATAAATTTGGTCCGCGGCTGCTCATCGCCGTCGGATGTCTGATGTCAGGTGCTGGCTGGATCACGTCGGCTTATGCCACCAGCCTGACGAGCCTTTACTTCACTTATGGTCTGCTCTGCGGCGTTGGCACCGGCATCGTCTATATCGGCATCATCGGCCTGATGGTGCGCTGGTTCCCGGACCGGCGCGGTTTTGCCACGGGAATGGTCGCTGCCGGCTATGGCTTCGGCGCCATTCTCACCACCTTCCCGATCAATTCGATGATGACGACGGCCGGTTACCAGCACACGCTGGTCGTGTTTGGCATCATCCTCGGCATCGTCGGGGCCGCCGCCGCATTGCCGATGCGGATGCCGCAATCAACCGACAAACTTCCAAAGCCCACCGTCGCGTCGACGGCGAAGGATGTCATGCCTGGCGACATGCTGAAAACAAAAGTGTTCTGGCTGATGTTCTTCATGATGACCATGATGTCGACCGGCGGGCTGATGATCATCTCGCAATTCGCCTCGTTCGCGCGCGACTTCGGCGTCACCAAGGTCACTGTCTTCGGTCTGGCCGCATTGCCGCTCGCGCTTACGATCGATCGCATCACCAATGGTCTCACCCGGCCGTTCTTCGGCTGGGTGTCAGACCATATCGGCCGCGAGAACACGATGGCGATTGCCTTCATCATGGAGGCTTGCGCTGTGGCAGCCATGGTCCTGATGCGCGACAACACGTTGCTGTTCGTCCTGCTGTCAGGCGTGGTGTTTTTCGGCTGGGGCGAGATCTTCTCGCTGTTTCCTTCGACGCTGACCGATACCTTCGGCACCAAATCCGCCACCACCAATTACGGCTTCTTGTATATGGCGCAGGGTGTCGGATCGGTATTAGGGGCGCCGGTCGCTGCGCTGATATACGCCAAGGCCGGCAGCTGGCTGCCGGTGTTTGCGATCATTATTGCGTTGGATGCGTTAACCGGCGTCCTCGCGCTGGTCGCGCTCAAACCGATACGGAAAAACTACCTGGCGGGGAAATAACGGCGCCGGAACAGTGCCGGGCGGCAATCATCCCGCCCGGTACGCTCTCACATCGTTTGCGCCACGCAAATCGGCAAGCACGGTTTCGCCGGCAGTGGACGTCTGCCCGACGGCGACGAGCGGCGGTATGCCTTCCGGCAGATAGACATCGAGGCGCGAGCCGAACCGGATCATTCCGAAGCGCTGACCGATACCTATGGAATCGCCGTTGCGGACGAAGCAGACGATGCGCCGCGCGATAAGGCCGGCAATCTGCACCACGGCGACACGCGCGCCCGCGGTTGCAATCACCAGTGAATTACGCTCGTTATCGGCGCTCGCTTTATCGAGGTCGGCGTTGAAGAACTTGCCCGGCTGATAAACGATTTTTTCGATTTTGCCGGCGACCGGGCTGCGGTTCACATGGCAATCGAAGACGCTCATGAAAATCGAAATGCGCGGTAACGGCTTGCTGCCAAGACCGAGCTCCTGTGGCGGCGCGGCGCTGGTGACCTGGCTTATCCGCCCATCCGCCGGTGCAACCACCAAACCATCGCGCACCGGCGTCACACGCGGCGGATCGCGAAAGAAATAGGCGCACCAGATCGTCGCCAGCGTACCGAGCCAGCCAAGCGGGCTCCATAACCAAAAGAGGACGAGGCTCGCGAACGCAAAGGCGCCAATGAAAGGGTAGCCCTCGGGTGTAACCGGCACGATTTGGGCGCGAATCGAATCGACGATCGACATGGATCTATCCTACTCCGCCGCGTCGGCCGGCGCTTCGAGCGGGGCCGTGGCGGCCTCACTGATGGCATCCTCGATGGGGGGCGGATTCCGGTTTGGCGCAACTTCATTTTCGCCCGCGCGTGCAAGTTTTTCGCGCGCTTCCTCGGCTTCGCGCTGGCGATTCCACATGCTGGCGTAAAGGCCGTTCGCTGCGAGCAGCGCGTAGTGCGTGCCGCGTTCAGCGATCTCGCCCTGTTGCAGCACAATAATTTCGTCCGCCCCTACGATCGTGGAGAGCCGATGGGCGATCACCAAGGTGGTGCGATTGCGCGAAACTCGTTCGAGCGCATCCTGAATTTCCTTTTCAGTATGGCTGTCGAGTGCGGACGTTGCTTCGTCGAGCACCAGAATGGGCGGCCCCTTCAGAATAGTGCGAGCGATCGCCACCCTTTGCTTTTCCCCGCCGGACAGCTTCAGCCCCCGTTCGCCGACCTCTGTCTCATAGCCCTTGGGCGCGATCCGTATGAGAGGATCGATCTGCGCCAGCCGCGCCGCCTCTTCCACTTCAGAATCCGTGGCCTCCCAACGCCCGTAGCGGATGTTGTAGCGGATGGTGTCGTTGAACAGCACCGTGTCCTGGGGAACCATACCGATCGCCAGGCGCAACGATTTTTGCGTGACCTTCGCAATGTCTTGTCCATCGATCAAAATGCGGCCGCCGGAAAGATCGTAGAAACGAAACAACAGCCGCGAAATCGTCGATTTGCCGGCACCGGATGGGCCAACCACCGCGACGGTTTTGCCGGCGGGAACCTCGAAACTAATCCCCTTTAGAATGCGGCGTGCCGGCTCATAGGCGAAGCTGACATTCTCAAAGCGGATCGTCGCCGTGCCCACTTTAAGTGGCGGCGCGTTTGCAACATCCTTGATTTCCGGCTCGCGCGACAAAATTGAAAACATGAGCTCAATGTCGGTGATCGCCTGCTTGATCTCGCGATAGACCATGCCCATGAAATTGAGCGGCTGGTAAAGCTGGATCATCATTGCGTTGACCAGAACGAAATCACCGACCGTCTTGCTACCGGCCTGGATTTCGAACGCGCACATCACCATCACAGCAGCAAGACCAAATGTGAAGATGACGGCTTGCCCGGCATTGAGTACAGCGAGCGATGTATAGGCGTGTACGCTTGCGTCTTCGTAACGCGCCATCGCGCGGTCGTACCGCGATGCCTCGCGTTCTTCAGCAGAAAAATATTTCACCGTCTCATAGTTGAGCAGCGAATCGATGGCCTTGATGTTGGCATCGGTATCGCTGTCGTTCATCTTGCGACGGATGCCGATGCGCCATTCCGTGGCGTGATAGGTGTAGGTCATGTACACCGCGACCGTGACTGTAATAACCGCCACGTAACGCCAGTCGAATTGCCACAGCAGCACCGCAATAATAAATGCGAGTTCGACGATCGTCGGTGACAATTGCAAAATCACCATCCGCACGATCGTCTCGATGCCGTTGCGGCCACGCTCGAGCACACGGGTCAATCCGCCTGTTTTGCGTTCGAGATGGAAGCGCAGCGAGAGCTCATGCATGTGCACAAAAGTGCGATAGGCAAGCCGGCGCACCGCATTCATCGCCACCTTGGCGAACAGACCGTCACGCAATTGCGTCAGCGCCGCCATCAGGATGCGCATGCCACCATATGCGATCGTCATTGCGATCGGTGCTGCCATCGCCCAGAGCAGCCAATTGGAGGCCGCAACCGGTGCGGTGCCGTGACCGGCAAGGGCGTCGGTCGCCCATTTGTACGTGAACGGCACCGCGACGGTCGCGAGCTTGGCAGCCAGCAACAGGACAAGCGACCCGATCACACGGGTCTTCAGGTCGCGACGATCCGAAGGCCAGATATAGGGCCAGAGATGGATGAGCGTCGTGAGCAACGCACCACGGTCCGCGGAGACGGGCGATTCGCTACCGGATGTTCGTTGATGGTGATGGTCGCTCATTCAGGATCTTCATATAGGGGGATTCTGGCCGTTAATCACCCTGTGTGCTGGGCTCCTGCTGCCTTGACGATGCCGCAAGTGCGATGCACATGCATACCTATGAACAGAAGCGAAAAAGCCAGCAAAATCCGAAAAATCTGCGTCTATTGCGGCTCCGGACCCGGCACGGACCCCGCATTTGTGGAGAGCGCCCGTGCTTTTGGTGCAGTCCTTGCCGAAAACGGCATCGGCCTGGTCTTCGGCGGAGGGTCCGTCGGAATGATGGGCACCCTCGCCAAGGCAGTGCTCGGCCATGGCGGCGAAGTGACCGGCATCATCCCCGAATTTTTGGTTGCGCGCGAACATGCAATGCGCGGCGCCGACAACCTGATCGTCACGCACGACATGCATGAGCGCAAGCGCAAGATGTTCGAGATGGCGGACGCTTTCGTGGCCATGCCCGGCGGCATCGGCACACTCGAAGAGATTGTCGAGCAGATGACCTGGGTACAACTTGGCCGCCACCGCAAGCCGATCCTGCTTGCCAATATCAAAGGCTTTTGGGATCCGCTTTGCGCCCTTATCGAGCACATGAAGAAGCTCGAGTTTATCCGCGGCGATCTCAGCTTTGATCTGCTTGTCGCCGACAGGGTTGCGGATATTCTTCCGATGCTGCAAAAAGCTGCGCAAGCGACGCCGGAAGAAGCAAAAAAGATGACCGCAGCCAGCGCCGACGAGATGTAGGCGCTACTTTCCGTCGGTGAATGTTACGGCTTCAATGCGGTTGCCATCGGCATCGCTGACAAATGCCGCATAGTAGCGATCGTTATATTCTGGCCGCAGGCCCGGCGCGCCATCGGAAGCACCGCCGTGGGCGATCGCCGCAGCATGAAAAGCATCGACAGCCTTTGTCGACGTCGCGCGCAGGCAAACATGCGCGCCGCTATCGTCACCCGCTGCTGCCTTGTTCGCGCGGCGATTGATCCAGAATTCCGGGTATTTCTTGCCGTAGCCGATCGCTGCATCCGGCCACTCGCGCAATTTGCTTAGTCCAAGCGGCGCCAGGAGCGCAGTGTAAAAAGCCTCGGCGGCTTTGAGATCGCGAACGGCGATGGAAACGTGGTCGATCATGGGCCCCAATTTCCCCCTTTTGTCATGGCCGGGCTCGTCCCGGCTATCCACGTCTTCGTTCGTCGCAAATTAAAGACGTGGATGCCCGGCACATAGGCGTGCGAAAACGCGCCGTCCTTTGGACGGCTATGGCCGGGCATGACGCCTGAACGCCCTACGTCTTTATCACGCCGGCGCCCCGGACTTCACGAGCTTAAAGATGATGGAATCCATCAACGCCTGGAATGAGGCGTCGATAATATTGGGCGACACACCGATGGTGGTCCAGCGGTCGCCGGCTTCGTCCTCACTCTCGATCAGGACGCGCGTCACGGCCTCGGTGCCGGCATTGAGGATGCGCACGCGGTAGTCGATCAGCTTCAGCCCGGCGATATATTTCTGATATTTGCCGAGGTCCTTGCGCAGCGCGAGGTCCAGCGCATTGACCGGACCATTGCCTTCCGCAGCCGAAATCATGTTGTCGTCGCCGACCTTTACTTTCACCACGGCCATTGTGACAGTGACGCGCTCACCCTTGGCATTGTTGCGCTGTTCGACGTTGACGTCGAACTGGGTGACATCAAAATAATTCGGAACCTTGCCGAGCGTCCGGCGCGCGAGAAGCTCGAAAGAGGCATCTGCAGCCTCGTAGGCGTAGCCGATCGTCTCACGCTCTTTGACAATCTCCAGCAGTCGCCCGACACGCGGGTCATCTTTGTCGGCCTTGATGCCCACGCGTTCGAGTTCCGCCAGCACGTTGGATTTTCCGGCCTGCTCCGACACCAGCACCTTGCGGCGATTGCCGATGGTTTCAGGCGCGACATGCTCGTAAGTCGCCGGGTCCTTCATGATCGCAGAGGCGTGGATGCCGGCCTTGGTCGCAAAAGCGCTTTCGCCGACGTAAGGCGCGTGCCGGTTGGACGCACGATTGAGCCGCTCATCGAGCGCATGCGAAACATGCGCGAGTTTCTTGAGCGCGGCGTCGCTGACGCCGATCTCGAATTGCTTGGCGAATTCCGCCTTGAGCTTGAGCGTCGGAATGATGGACACGAGATTGGCGTTACCGCAGCGCTCGCCAAGGCCATTGAGCGTGCCCTGGATCTGGCGGGCACCGGCGCGTACGGCGGCGAGCGAATTGGCGACCGCCTGATCGGTATCGTTATGGGCGTGGATGCCGACATGATCGCCGGGGATAGCCTTCACCACCTCGCCGACGATCGTTTCAACTTCATCGGGCAGCGTGCCGCCATTGGTGTCGCAGAGCACGACCCAGCGGGCGCCCTCGTCATACGCAGCCTTGGCGCAGGCGAGCGCGAATTTCGGATTGGCCTTGTAGCCGTCGAAGAAATGCTCGCAATCAAGCAGCACTTCCCTGCCCTTCGCCTTGGCCGCTTTCACGCTGTCGCGGATCGAGGCGATGTTTTCCTCGTTTGTTGTCTCCAGCGCGACCTTGACGTGATAATCCCACGCCTTGGCGACAAAACAGATCGCGTCGGCCTTGGCGTCGAGCAGCGCGGCAAGGCCCGGATCGTTGGATGCAGAACGGCCCGGCCGCCGCGTCATGCCAAAGGCGGTGAAGATCGTATCGAGCTTGCGGTCCGTGCCGAACAATTCGGTGTCGGTCGGATTGGCGCCCGGGTAACCGCCCTCGACATAGTCGATACCGAGCTCGTCGAGCATGCCGGCAATCGCCAGCTTGTCGGTGAGCGTAAAATCAACGCCGTTCGTCTGCGCGCCGTCGCGCAGCGTGGTGTCGAAAAGGTAGAGGCGCTCCTTCGGCATAATTTCTCACCAAAGGTAATAGTTCGAGAGCAATGCAATTGCGATCACAATTGCAATGGCGCCCATGATGACATGATGGCGTTTCATGGGTGTCCTTACGTCAGCCGGTAAACGACATAGAGCGCGATCACGACAGCGGCAGCGAGCACGCCGTATTTAAGCACGATGTAATAGAGCCAGTGGCGCGGGAACGGCGTGTCAGGCTTGGTCATGAGGCCTCCCGTTTAGTCGCTGCAAGTTGCTTATGGAGCGTGGTATTGGCGAGCCATTCGTCGCCAACCGAAACGGTGTTGCGTTGCTGCGCGACATAGCCACGTTTCTCGAAGAAGCCGCGCGCGCTGTCGCTCGCATCGACAATGAGTTTGACCGTTCCGCGCGCGCCGGCAAGCTTTTCCAAAGCATCGATCAGCATGGCGGCCACGCCCTGCCCGGCCGCGGCGGGATGCACATAAAGCATGTCGATCTTGTCCTTGCCTTCGAGCGAAGCGAACCCGACCGGTGAGCCTTCCAGGGTCGCGACCAGGGCAAGCTGGCCGGATAATTTTTTGCCGAAGTCACCGAGATCGTCGGCGACCGAGGCCCAGGCATCCTGTTGCGCCGGGGTGTAGTCCTCGGCGGTTAATTCCTCGATGCTGTCGCGGAAGATTTCGCGCAACAGCGCCGCATCGTCCGGCAGAAACGGCCGCAGCGCGAGTTTCGGGTGCGCAACGGCCATTAACCCTGGCCCTTCGATTGATGCACGACCGTAGCCACGGCGTCATGCCCGGCCTTGTGCCGGGCATCCACGTCTTGGCAGATTGCCGGTGAAGACAGGCGTGGATGGCCGGGACAAGCCCGGCCATGACAAGCCCGGCCATGACGGAGGAGAGTCATCGCGCAATCTCCCAGGTGGTGCCGTCTTTAGAGTCCTTAAGCACGACGCCCATGGCGGCGAGTTCATCGCGGATGCGGTCTGATTCCTCGAAATTCTTTGCCTTACGTGCGGCGTTTCGCGCATCGATCAGACTGATAACTTTTCCTTCGTCGACGGCAACGGCGGATTCTGGACGGAACGAAGTCCAAGCGGCCGCTGGCATCTGCAACAAGCCGATCAATTGCGCGCTTGCCTTCAGGCATGCCGCGGCGGGCTTGGCACCTTTGACCGCCTCGGCGCGCAATTCGTGCAAGGATGCGAATGCCTTCGGCGTGTTGAGATCATCCGCAAGAGCGTCCAGCGTATCAGCACACATCAGACCCGGCGCAACGTCAGCCGTTAGTTCATACCAGTGATCAAGAACCTTCTGCGCTTCACGCAATCCGGTAATCGTCCAGTTGATTGGCTGACGATATTGCGTTTGCAGCATCGTCAAACGCACCACCTCGCCCGGCCAATCCTTCAGCAACTCATGAATCGTCACAAAATTTCCGGCCGACTTGGCCATCTTCTCGCCTTCGACCTGCAAGAAGCCATTGTGCATCCAGTAATTCGCCATCACGGATGTATGGAACGCACAGCGGGATTGCGCGATTTCGTTCTCGTGATGCGGGAACACCAGATCGATGCCGCCGCCGTGAATATCAAATGTTTCGCCGAGGTGCTTCCAGGCCATCGCCGAACATTCGATGTGCCAGCCCGGCCGACCCAGCGTCTTGATGCCTGCTGGCGAGGGCCACCCGGGCTCACCCGCTTTTGATGGCTTCCACAAGATGAAATCCTGTGGGTCTTTCTTGTAGGGCGCGACTTCGACACGCGCACCGGCGATCATTTCATCCAACGGGCGATTGGAGAGCTTGCCGTAGTCTTTCATTGACGGCACGTGAAACAGCACGTTGTCTTCCGCTACATAGGCGTGGCCGGATTTCACCAGCCGTTCGATCAGCTGCTTCATCTGATCGATATGCTCGGTTGCGCGCGGCTCGACGGTCGGCGGCAGACAGCCGAGCGCTTCGACGTCCGCCTTGAAATTTTTATAGGTCTGCTCGGTCAGGTCGCGGATGGAAATGCCGCGCTCGGCCGCGCGCGCATTGATCTTGTCGTCAACGTCCGTGATGTTGCGCACATAGGTGACGTGCTTTTCGCCATAGAGGTGCCGCAGCAGCCGGAACAGCACGTCAAACACAATGACCGGGCGCGCATTTCCGATATGGGCAAGGTCGTAGACCGTCGGTCCGCACACATACATGCGCACGCGCGCCGGATCGATCGGCGTAAAAATCCGCTTCTCGCGCGTCAGCGTATCGTAGAGCTTGAGTTCCATAGCAAATGACACCCGTCGGCCCCGCTGGCCGGCGTCTTGCTATCTCAACCTTGAGAAAAGACGGCCGCAGCCAGCGTTGTGCGCTAGCGAATAATCTCGCGGCAAATGCCGCAGATATGGTTAAGGCCGTTCATGGCGGCACAATGATTTGTCGCGTCCGCGCCGTCAAGGTCCGGCCGCAAACCGTGCAAAACACAGGAAAAAAATGATGACTGAGCGGCGGGGCCGAAGGTTAAGCAGCGCTTAACGATTTTTCTCACATTGTCCGGATCGACGCCGGGAGCGGCGCCTTCAAACTTCACGAGTGCTCCGGAATGTGGACAGTTTTGGTCAGTCTTTTCGCGTTGCTCTGCCTCGGCCTTTCGGCCTCGGCGCATGCCGAGCGGCGCATGTTCATCATCGCCAACGACGCCGACGGTTACGGTATCGACCGGTGTCTCGCGGGTGGGGAAAAGTGTGGCGCAGCGGCCGCCAACGCCTACTGCAAAACGCACGCTTTCGCGGAGGCAGCAACCTTCCACAGTGTCGAGCGCAACGACGTGACGGGAGCAATTCCCACCAGCGGCGCAGGCAGCTGCGAGGGCAATCGGTGCGATCTGGTCGCGATTGTCTGCACGAAATAGGCGTTCAGGAAACGAACCTTTTTACGTCCCCTGCAAGGCCGCCCACATTTCGCGGTCCCGTTCCGCGGTCCAGATCACCGGCCATTCGATTCCGCGTGCCTCGTCATAGGCCCGCGCCACGTTGAACGGCAGAGAATGCTCGTAGATCGCAAAGCTCTTGAATTTTGGATCCATCGTCAGACGCACGAAATCGAAAGCGTCTTTCAGCGACCGGCCCTTCGCAACACTTTCCTGAACTGAACCGTAGAGCGTCGCAATGAAATCGCTGGTCGCTTCGATGCCTTCCTTGACCATGTCCGATGTGGTGAGTGCAGCACCACGTCCTGGCACTAATGCGCTGGCCTGCATTTCGGCGAGATGGTCGAGCGTCGCGGGCCAATCCGTGAGATGGGCATCGCCGCAATAACAAGCCGATTTGTATTCGACGAGATCGCCAGCAAAGACGACCCCGGCATCCGGAACAATTGCGACCACGTCGCCTGCGGTGTGCCCACGCCCAATATGCAAAATCCGCACTTCGCGCCGGCCAAGCCAGACTGAAATCTGGTCAGGAAATGTTATCGTTGGCCAGGTCAGGCCTGAAATGGTTTCGGCAGCACGAAAAAGCCGCGGAAAGCGCGCGACCTCGGATTCCAAGTCCTGCTGTCCGCGCTCTGCGATCAGCTCCCGCGTCGCGTCCGATGCCAAAATCTCGACGCCCTTGAAGGCAGAGGCGCCGAGCACCCGCACCGCATGATAATGAGTCAGCAAAAGGTATTTGATTGGCTTGTCGGTGACTTTCGCAACACGCGCGATCACCTCGCTGGCCATTGCCGGCGTTGCCTGTGCATCGATCACCATCACGCAGTCGTCGCCGACGATGATTCCGGAATTCGGATCGCCTTCGGCGGTGTAAGCGTAAAGCCCCGTCCCGACCTGGTCGAACGAGACTTTCTTCTCCTCAAGATCCTCGGTGGAGGCAAATGCTGTCACAACATCACACCTCGCGTCCGATCAGCGCGTCGACCGACCACCTTCCACCGCCGTGGATGAGAAAGTGGAAAACCACGATTGCCCAGAACAGCGGATATTCAATGCCGCGATTTTCCCACGCGAATCCGAATTGCCAGTGGTACGTGACGATCGCGATAGCGAGAAATCCGATAATTGGTGCGGCGACCAGCCGTGTCAGAAAACCCGCCGCCAGGCAGACGCCACAGACAAATTCGACGATGCCGACGACGTAAGTCCAGAAAAGTGCATTTTCGAAACCCACGCTTTCAAGGAATTTTGCGGCGGTCGCGGTATCTCCAAACAAAATTGGGAATCCATGCATGGCAAGCGAACCGCCCGCGACCACACGGATCAGCGGCTCGGTGATCGGTGCGAACGTGCGGTAAATGCCCCCGAGTGCCGGGATGAGGAGACGGGTTTGCATCTGACCTCTCATAAGCCTGCCCTCTTACCGTAGCACGCCTCGCGCACAAGCACCGTTAGTTGCCGCTGTAACCAACGCAGACATACCCGCGGGAACAGCCGCGCCTGGACAATCGTTATTGGCAGGAAGCCATCGTGGGCAGGTCGGCTATGAGACTCCTGTTCTTCCAATTCGCAGGATCGGTCCGCATCGTCGCCTGCGCCAGCGCGGACGACCCGGGGCAGCTTTCCCGAAGGCTTGCGTCCCTGCGTTTTTGGTCATCTCGCCGCTAAATGCCCGCCATGGCCAGGAGGGGCGTTGCACCCAGACGCAAGTTCGGCCAAGATTCCCGTTATGCGCGTAGGCGTATCAAACAGTACCCGCACGCCGGGCGCGAGGGAACGCGGCGGCAATCATATGACCGATGAGACTGCCCACGGAGCGCGCGGCGCGACGGTCGACCATGTCGCGCTCAAGCTGGAAGAATTTCTCCCCTACCGTTTGAACGTCTGCGCCAGCCTTGTGTCGCAGGCGCTCTCGCGGATCTATACCGAGCGTTACAAAATCGGCGTTCCGGAATGGCGTGTGCTGGTGACCCTCGGCCAATTCGGAGCCATGACGGCGAAAGGCGTCGGCGTCCATAGTCACATGCACAAGACCAAGGTGTCGCGCGCGGTTGCCATGCTGGAACGCCGTAAGCTGGTGACCCGGCGCGTAAACCGGGCCGATCTGCGCGAGGCGTTTCTGTCGCTCACGCCGAGTGGACGCGACGTCTATAGCGAACTCGCGCCCATCGCGCTTGAATTTGCCCGGAAGCTGCTCGAAACCGTCGACGCCGACGATCGAGCCGCACTCGATCGGGCGATCAAAAAGCTCACCGAGCGATCCGCTCAGCTCGCACCCCGTATCGCCAACGGCCACCGACCCGGCTAGATTGCGGCAGCACATAAGCCGGGGTCATTCCGTGAAACTCTATTCGTATTTTCGCTCGTCCGCCGCCTATCGGGTCCGAATCGCGCTCAATCTCAAGGAACTTCCCTATGAGATGGCGGCGATTCACCTGACCAAAGATGGCGGACGCCAGCACACGCCCGAATTTCGCGCCATCAATCCGCAGGCGCGCGTGCCAGCGCTGGAATTGTCGAGCGGTGAAATCCTGACTCAATCGCTCGCGATCATCGAATATCTCGACGACATCCATCCCGAGCCGCCGCTGCTGCCGGCTGACGCGCTCGGACGCGCAAAATCACGGGCGATTGCTCAATTGATCGCTTGCGATATCCACCCGCTCAACAATCTCATCGCCCTGCAATATCTGCGGCGTCAGCTCAAGCACGAACAACCCGAGATTGATGCTTGGTATCATCACTGGATCATCGAAGGCTTTACTGCGTTGGAAAGCTATGCTCACGCCGGGGCCTTATTCTTGCGGGTCTCACGTGACGCTGGCCGATATCTGCCTGGTGCCGCAAGTTGCGAATGCGCGGCGGCTCAAAGTCCCCTTGGAAAAATTTCCGAAGATCGTTGCGGTCGATGCCGCATGCCAGAAGCTTCCGGCCTTCGATAATGCACGGCCGGAAAAGCAGCCCGATGCCGAGTGACGGCGCCGCGGCCACCTGCTAGACCACCGATCCGCACAGCACCCTCTCTCCATCATCAGCGAACCGCACGTGGCCACCAGCAAACTCGCACGCGTCGTCCTCTGGATGGTCGGCGCACTGCTCTCGTTTTCGGTTATGGCCGTCTCGATTCGCGAGCTGTCGCGAGCCGGATTGAGTATCTTCGAGATTCTCGCGATCCGGAGCGGGGTTGCCCTCCTGGTGCTGCTTGTTCTGCTGGCGGCGCGCCCGGATCTGCGCGAGTACGCGCGGCCGCGGCGCATGGGCCTCAACCTCTTCCGCAACACCGTTCACTACGCGTCGCAATTTTCGTGGGCTCTCAGCCTCACCATGCTGCCGCTTGCAACGGTGTTTGCGCTCGAATTCACAATGCCAGCATGGACAGCAGTGCTCGCCGTCTGGTTTCTGCATGAACGGATGACGCCGAGCCGCCTCGGAGTCGTGGTGCTGGGGCTGATTGGCGTGCTGGTGATCCTGCGGCCGGGAATTGCAGGGTTTAACCCCGCGGCAATTCTGGTGCTGCTGGCCGCGTTTGGATACGCGATCACGATGATCACCACCAAACAACTGACGATGACCGAGACAACGTTTGGCATCGTATTCTGGATGGCCGTGATCCAGTTTCCCCTCTCGCTCATCGGCAGCGATATCGGTGTGTTCGTCCACTTCGAAACGCGCCACATTTTGCCTGCGCTTGGCGTCGGCACCGCGGGCCTGACATCGCATTATTGTTTGAGCAATGCATTTCGTTCCGGCGACGCCACGTTGGTCGTGCCGCTGGATTTCATGCGCATCCCGTTGATTGCCGTGGTCGGGTGGGCGTTTTATGGCGAGCGCCTCGATATCTTTGTCCTGCTTGGCGCCCTCATCATCGTTTCGGGCGTGCTCTGGAACCTGCGTTCAGAAGCCGCACGGGCGCACTGACAACAAGGCTCGCTCCCCCAGGAATTTCCGACTAGAGTGAAACCGCATGAAAATATCATTCTATGGCCTTGCCGCCGCGGCTGTCGTTGTCTCGAGCGTCTCCGCGACGCTGGCGCAGTCGGCCAATCCCGCCTGCCAACGGCTTGAAGCGCAACTGGCCTCGATTGATCGCGGCAATGCCGACCCTGCACGTGCCGACCAGATCCACCGCACGGAGGACATGGTCAACCGGCAGCAGTTTGAAGTCGACCGGCTGGTCGCACAGTCGCGCCGCATTGGCTGTGAAAGCTCGAGCTTCTTCTCGATTTTCAGCAATCCGCCGGCCCAGTGCGGTGGACTCACCCGGCAGATCGACCAGCAACGCAACGCTCTCGAGCGTATGCGCAACGACCTGGAGCACCTCAACGGCGGCACCACCGAACGTGCCGCCCAGCGCCGGTCGTTGCTGATCGCCCTCGGCGATAATGGTTGCGGCCCTCAATATCGGTCGGCTGCGCTTGCCGCTCAGCAAGGCGGCTTTTTCGATCGTCTCTTCGGTAACAGCAACGGCGGCTATTCGACGCCGTCAGGCCCGATGGGCGGGACCTTCCGCACCGTTTGCGTGAGGACCTGCGACGGATTTTATTTCCCGATTTCGTACTCGACATCGTCCGATCGTTTTCGCGACGACGAACAGACGTGCCAGCGCATGTGCCCTGCGGCGGAGGTCTCTCTCTACACGTACCACAATCCCGGCGAGGAAATGCAGCAGGCGGTTTCTCTCAATGGCCGGCTCTACACCGAATTGCCGGCGGCGTTCCAGTATCGCAAGGCCATGAGCCAGGACTGCAGTTGCCGCCGGCCCGGCGAAAGCTGGGCGCAAACGCTCAAGGCGCTCGGGCCCGATGATACGGTCGTGCCAGGCGACGTGGTTGTGACCGATCAGAACGCCAAGCAGCTGTCGCAGCCCCGCACCGGCGCGGATGGAAAACCGATCCGCCCCGATCAACGCGCCCCGGCAACGGCAACCGCTCCCGCGCCCGCTCCGCCGGCCCCCGCTGCGGAGACGCCGGTCGAGACCGATCCGGCCAAGCGAACGGTGCGCACGGTGGGGCCGACCTTTTACCCCGCGCGGTAACGCCTAGACCACGGGACGGTAACCCGGCTGCACGTCGGCATCCCGCTCAGAGTGCTTTTCCCACACACCGCTCAGAGTGCTTTTCCGCACGCCCGCTCAAAAATCGAAAGCTTCGGTCTTTGCGGGCTTGCCGGAGACCAAAGAGACGTCGGGAGCCGGCATCGGCGTGCCCGGATCGCGGAAGCGATTGGTGATCGGATAGCGGCGATCGCGGCCAAAATTTTTCAGCGTCACTTTGACACCCGGTGCTGCTTGGCGTCGCTTGTATTCGGCAACGTTGATCATTCGCTCGACCCGCATCACTGTGTCATGGTCAAAGCCCGCAGCTACAATCGCGGAGATTGGCTCTTCTCGCTCAACTAACCGTTCCAGAATCGGATCGAGCACGGCATAAGCCGGCAACGAGTCTTCATCCTTCTGGTTATCGCGCAATTCCGCGGTGGGCGGCCGCGTGATGATGTTTTCCGGTATGACCAGACCATCTGGTCCCTTTGCACCCTCGGGTTTCCAGCTGTTTCGCAGTCGTGCCAAGCGGAATACCTCGGTCTTGTATAAATCCTTGATCGGATTAAAGCCGCCGTTCATGTCGCCATACAGCGTGGCGTAACCGACCGACATTTCGGATTTGTTGCCAGTCGTTACCACCATCAGATTAAACTTGTTGGAGATTGCCATGAGGATGGTGCCGCGGGTGCGCGCCTGAAGGTTTTCCTCTGTGACGTCACGTGGCACGCCGGAAAAAACCGGCTTTAACGCCTCTTCAAAGCCCTCGACCGCCGCCGCAATCGGCAGCATTTCATACCGCACGCCGAGTGCCCTCGCGCAGGCAGCCGCGTCGTCGAGCGATTCTTGCGACGTAAACTTGTAAGGCATCATCAGACAGCGGACGCGCTCCGCGCCCAAAGCATCGACCGCCATCGCCGCGCACAATGCTGAATCGATGCCGCCCGACAATCCCAGCACCACGCCGGGGAACCCATTTTTGTTGACGTAGTCACGCAAGCCGAGCACGCAGGCCGAATAATCGGCCCGGTCTGCCTCAACGCTGTCAACCACCGGCCCGTTCTCGCAGCGCCATGTTCCGTTGCGGCGAACCCACTGTGTCGTAACGATCGATTCCTGAAAGCCGGCAAGTTGGAATGCCAGCGAACAATCCGAATGCAGACCGAACGACACGCCATCGAACACAAGCTCGTCCTGGCCGCCGACTTGATTGACGTAGATTGTTGGTAACCCCTGCTCTGTAACGCGCGCCACCGCAATATTGAGACGCACGTCGCCCTTCTGCCTCCAATAAGGTGAGCCGTTGGGCACGATCAGAAACTCAGCGCCGGTTTCCGCGAGACACTCGACGACCTCTGCGCCCCAGATGTCCTCGCAAATCGGTAGGCCCAGACGCACACCGCGAAAATTCACCGGACCTGGCATTGGACCAGGCGCGAACACGCGCTTTTCGTCAAAGACTCCATAATTTGGAAGATCGACTTTGTACCGCAGCGCAGTGATTGCTCCGCCCTCGAGCAGCGCCACCGCATTGTAGAGCTTGCCGCCATCGAGCCATGGCGTGCCGAGCAGCAACGAGGGGCCGGCCGAAGCTGTTTCGCGAGCGAGAGCTTCGATCGCCGAACGGCATCCTGCCTGGAACGCCGGCTTGAGAACCAGGTCCTCAGGCGGATAACCGGCGATGAACAATTCTGGAAACACGACGAGATCCGCGCCCTGGGCTGCTGCGGTCTCACGCGCACGTTTCACTTTTTCGACGTTGCCGGCGATGTCGCCGACCGTCGAGTTAAGCTGCGCAACGGCGATGGCCAGTTTATCGGCAGGACGGGAGTTCATGGGAAAGCTCTACCGCCTCGGCGTCCCGCCCTGCAATGGGGTGCTTGCATTGCAGACCCGCGGTCGCCAACAACGGGTCAGAATGGACCGAAGTGGTAGCTGCCCTGCACAAAGACACCGTAGATATTGGTCTTGAAGTCGAGGGGCTGCGGCATACCGCCGACATCTTCGAAGTGCGAATTGCCCCGGCTCTCCATGTGCCAGTAGCGGCCTCCGATACCAACGCTGATGGCGTCATCTACCTTATATGAGAGGAGCGCCTCAAGTTGATAACCCCAGCCGTGACCGTCTTCAAAAATAGGAGTCGGAAGATCGGGTCGCAGCATATGGTTGTCGCTTCCAGAGAACCAGACGTACGGCAGGAATGCGCCTTCGAGATTGAGCCGCCAACGTTCGGCCAGCGGGAAATCCGCATTCAGGCCGACGCGTATCGCTTGCCAGGTATCATCTTCTACGATCACCGCGACGCTGTTCGGAATGCCGCCCGCGCAAATATCAGGATTGGTTGCGGTCTGCTGACAACCGAACGCCTTCATGCGTTCATGCAAGTAGTGGTAGCCAACAAACGCATCGATCCGGAAATCGGGTCCACGCAACAACGCACCGCCGAAATCTACGCTGATATAGCCAAGCGACTGATTCTGGAGCGTACTGTTCGTGCTGGAATAGGGTGTCGTGACAGGCGGAAAGTCTTCGTCCTGAAGGTTGCCTTGAGTCAAAAGACCGCCACCGGCATAGCCCTTCCAGAACAAACCGGTGCTGCTATGGTCGACGCGCGAGAAGATTTCGAGCGAATGCGATTGCAGGCCGGTATAGCTTAGCCGCGAAATTAAATCATCGCGCGTGAAGCCGTAGAGGCTTTTGCTGGTGTTGCCGAGTCCGTACCAATATCGGAGCGCGAACGAAGACGTGAACTCGCTTGGGTCCTGCTCCACGATAAAAGGATTTGCGGCGGCGGACGAACCAGCGACCACGCATAGCCCCAACAAACCGAAGAGCAGTTCCCGCACGCGCACTTTGAACATAACACCCCCGTGAGTCATCGCGGGGATGAGTTTTCAGGCCAATTGTTTTCGCAGTCGTTACAATTTTACCGAGTGAGTTCAGGACTCATTGGCATCATTAACGAAGCCATAAATGGATGACCGTTTACCTTTACGGACTCTGAACAACTGCATTGGCCAATCTTATACGAGTGCAAATAATGCAGCAGGCGCGGGCGAGGTGCCCGCGCCTGCTATTCGGCGATATTCAGTTACAATTTACGCGACGAATCTAGCGCTCAGCTGTCCGCAGTCCGGCGCCACCTCCACTGAGCGGGACAGTGCTCACTTGCCTCAGCTTCCGTCCGTTGAAGCTAAAAACCATTAGGTTCTTCTCAACCATGCACTGGATCGCAACAGTCAAATTATTCTTGCTCCAGGCAGCGCCCTGACACCAATGGCCGACCTTTGCTTCAGCGACCTTCGTGAGATCGGTACCATTGATCGCATAAATTTGTAGTAGGCCATAATCGTTGTAAGCGGGGTGGTTCTTCGGCCGGTTCGAACCGTTCATCACCGTTACCGCGACGTGTTTGCCATCGTGCGACATCGACACGCCTTCCGGCGTCTGCCCGACGCTGACCGTATTGACGACACGTGGCGGCTTCGCTTTGAGATCAATGACGTTGATGACGTCAATATCGCCTTGCCCACCGCCTTGATCACTGACGACAGCAACATCGCCTTTCGAACTGATCTCAAGGCTGTAAGGCCGAATGCCTCCAACCATAAACATCTTGCTGTCTTCGACTTTGTTTCCATCCACCGAAAGGATCGAAACCTTGTTGTCGCCATCACGGGTTACCAAGGCCATCTTTCCATCGGGTGTAAAGGCAACATGGCTTGGGCCCGATTTGGAGTCGCCAAGCTGGATCTTGCCAGCCGGCGTCAGCTTGGCGCCCGCAATCGTGAATACCGAAACGGTACCCTCATTGCGATTGGCGACCAGAGCCAGTGTGCCAGCGCGATTGATCGATACGCCGGCGGCGCCTAATCCGGCTTCCAGCGTCGCAACAACGGTTGGCGGTTTGGCCTTGAGATCGATCACGGAAAGCTTGTTATCGGGAACTGCCTTTTTTGGGTCCGCCGGATCAACCTTGAAGGCGCCAGTAACCAGCGCGTAGCTTTCGTCGCGCGATACCGCGACGCTTTGCGGTGGCCCCACCACACTGGCGGGCGCTTTGACTTCACCGATTACTTTCGGCGGCGCAGACCCGAGATCGATGATACTAACGGTGTCTGCGGCCGGGTTGTCCGGCACGACATTGGCGCCGTTGACAAGCACGGCCTTGTTGTCGTTCGCAGACACCGCGATTTGTGCGGTAGCGTCAATCGTGAGCAGCGGCAATGCGCTCACGGCGAAGGCAAGCCTCGCCAGGCACCAAATTTGGCGTTTCATAGGACCTCCCCAGCCCGGACATTATTTTTGCGAGGGTGGCAAGCGGCGCCGGGCCCACAGCTCGCTCCGCCAAAACTAACACCGAACTGAGGAAAATACTTCCGTCTTCAGAGGCCGGCGACTGCCGGCATCGGCTTGGCTTGTCCGGATCGCTCTTTCTTGAGCAATTCAGCCAGCAGGAAGGCAAGATCAATCGCTTGCTCCGCATTGAGCCGCGGATCGCAGGCCGTGTGATAACGGTCGTTGAGATCGGCCTCGCTGATGGCGCGGGCGCCACCCGTGCATTCGGTCACGTTCTGACCGGTCATTTCCAGGTGCACACCGCCCGCGTACGTGCCCTCGGCCTGATGCGCTTCAAAAAATCCGCGCACTTCTTTCAAAATTAAATCGAACGGGCGGGTCTTGTAACCGCTGGCCGAAGTGATGGTGTTGCCGTGCATTGGATCGCACGACCAAAGGACCACCCGGCCCTCGCGCTTCACCGCGCGCAAAAGCGGCGAAAGAAGGTCACCGACCTTCTCGGCACCAAAGCGGCCGATCAACGTGAGCCGGCCCGGTTCATTGTCAGGATTGAGAATATCTATCAGCCGCAGCAAATCGTCGGGCTTGCTGGAGGGACCGCATTTCAACCCAAGCGGATTCTTGATTCCGCGCGCATATTCAATATGCGCGTGATCGTGCTGGCGCGTGCGATCTCCGATCCACAACATGTGACCCGAGGTCGCGTACCAGTCACCGGTTGTTGAATCGACGCGTGTTAGCGCTTCCTCGAAGCCGAGCAGCAGCGCCTCGTGGCTCGTATAAAATTCGGTCGTTCGAAGCTCGGGGTGGCTTTCGAGATCGAGGCCACAAGCCTGCATGAAGCCAAGCGCTTCCGAAATACGGTCGGACAATTCGACATAGCGCCGCGACTGCGGACTATCCTTCACAAAGCCGAGCATCCACTGCCGCACGCTCGCGAGATTGGCATAGCCACCTTGCGCGAAGGCGCGCAGCAAGTTGAGCGTTGCCGCTGATTGCCGAAACGCTTCGATTTGCCGACGTGGATCGGGACGACGCGCCTCTTCGGTAAAGGCGATGTCGTTAATGATATCACCTCGATAGCTCGGCAGTTCTTTGCCATCACGTTTCTCGGTTGGCGAAGAACGCGGCTTGGCGAACTGACCGGCGATCCGGCCCACCTTCACAACCGGCGACGCGGCTGCGTAGGTCAAAACGACGGCCATCTGCAGGAACATGCGGAAGAAGTCGCGAATATTGTTCGCGCCATGCTCGGCGAAGCTTTCCGCGCAGTCGCCACCTTGCAACAGGAAGGCTTCGCCCTTGGCGACGCGGCCCAACTGCTTCTTCAAGTTGCGTGCCTCGCCGGCGAACACCAGTGGCGGAAAGGTCGCCAGCTGCTTTTCGACGTCGGCCAACGCCTGCCGGTCCGGATAATCCGGAACCTGCTGAATTGGCTTTTTTCGCCAACTATCGGGCGTCCAACGTTCGGCCATTACGCGTAACTCCAGCGTTTGGCGGGCCTTATACACGACGGCGCCCGGCCCAGGCCAGTTATTCCAACCAGTTCGGTTATTTAGGCCTTATTCAGCCGGGGCGGCGCCATAGCTCGTGGCTTTTTCGCGCATCGTAACCAGCTCCTCGGCCGCCGTGGGATGCACAGCCATGGTGGCGTCGAAGTCGGCCTTGGTCGCCCCCATTTTCACCGCTATCCCGATAACCTGGATCAGTTCGCCGGCATCCGGCCCCAGGATATGGCAACCGACAATGCGACCGCTGTCCCCATCGACCAAAAGTTTCATGAACGAGCGGGTGTTGCGACCAGCGAGGGTCGCCTTCATCGGACGGAACGTCGTCTTGTAGACATCGACCTTGGGCAGGCGCTCGCGCGCCTGAATTTCGGTCAACCCAATGACACCGATCTCGGGATCCGAAAAAACCGCCGTCGGCACATTGGTGTGGTCGACCGGAGTGGGTTTGCCGCCAAATACCGTATCGGCGAAAGCGTGGCCCTCGCGGATCGCGACAGGCGTGAGATTGACCCGGTTCGTGACATCGCCAACCGCATAGACGTTCGGCACGGACGTCCGCGAGTACTCGTCAACTTCAATGCCGCCATGCTCGTGAATTTTTATGTTCAAATTTTCGAACCCGAGCCCAACGACGTTTGGGTGCCGGCCGAGGGCGAACATCACTTTGTCGGTCGTTATGGTTTTGCCATCGTTCAGATGCGTCACATATTCGTCGCTTAACTTATCGATGCGCGCCACCGTGTGATCGGATAATACGGTGATACCGCGCCCGCGCATTTCATTGCGCAAGTGTTCGCGAATTTCGTCGTCGAAGCCGCGCAGGATGTTCACGTTGCGGCAGACCAGCGTGACGTCGCTGCCAAGCCCGGCGAATATGCAGGCGAACTCGACCGCGATGTAGCCGCCACCGTGAATGAAGATGCGCTTCGGAAGCTCCGGCAGGTGAAAGGCTTCATTGGAAGAGATCGCGTGTTCGCGGCCGGGAATTTTCGGCCCCATGTGGGGCCACGCGCCGGTCGCTATCAAAATGGTTTCTGCGCGCACACGAGCGCCGGTCGCCAAGCGCACCGTCTTTGCATCTTCCAGCACCGCGCGCGTTCGGACGAGCTCGACTTTGTTACGCTCCAACGTATTGATATAGGCCGCCTCAAGCCGGGCAATTTCCCGATCCTTGTTGGCAATCAGTGCTGGCCAATGAAAGGCCGGCTCTGGCACCGTCCAACCGTAACCGGCGGCATCTTCAAACTCACCGGAAAACCGGGACGCATAAACCAGAAGCTTTTTCGGAACGCACCCCCGAATGACGCAGGTGCCGCCAACGCGGTATTCTTCTGCGATCATGACACGGGCGCCGTAGCTCGCTGCGATGCGCGCGGCGCGCACACCACCCGAGCCTGCACCAATGACGA
The DNA here is from genome assembly GCA_963743405.1 of uncultured Alphaproteobacteria bacterium. Lineage (GTDB taxonomy): Bacteria > Pseudomonadota > Alphaproteobacteria > Rhizobiales > Xanthobacteraceae > Pseudolabrys. Next base: position 67,041 of record CAVUPX010000014.1, read on the forward strand.
AAAGATCGACGTCGTGGTCCGCCATCAACTGCCGCCATCACTTCGCAAGGACGGCCGGATCTTGAGCCGGCCTGTAAGCCCTTAAAGTGCGTGGCCTCGCTTTTTTAATTCATCACGCATATTCGCAATGACCTGGTCGGACAATCGGTTCGCCCAATCCTGCGCAAATTTCAGACCCTCTTCGCCCACCTTCGACTGCTCATTGATCAGTTTGGTTCCGAGCGGTGATTTGTAGAATGCCAGCAATTCTTTGAGCTCTGCTTCGGTAAAATGGGCCGCATACAGTCTGGCCACCTCGGCAGTCAACTCATCGAAACGCGGCGCGAGGTCAGTGCGCATTTTGACAGCGATCTCATTGAGATCCTTGCTCAGACCTGGGTTCTGCTGAAGAAACAAATTTTTGGCCTGCTCGACAACGCCAGGGATCAGCGGAGTAAAGAGCGCTGTGGCGCCGGTGACATTGACGATTTCCTTGGCAGCCTGAATGGCTCCCACAGATGGCTGTTGTGCATGGGCGGCCGTGCTGAAAGCAAAGAGCGCTAAGGCGAGTGCGACCGGCCTGGTGGCGCTTGTAACGGCCTCTACGACTTTCATCTTCGAAACTCCATCTAGCTCGAGATATCAGGACCTTTCGACAATCTTTACGCCGTCCGGTCCGCCAATTATGGCCATCTGCGCGAGGCCAATAAACAGGCCATGCTCCATTACCCCGGGAACGCCCGAAAGCGCATGCGCCAATGCAGCCGGATCGTCAATCCGGCCCAGCGCAGCGTCGAGGACCCAATGACCACCATCCGTGACGAAAGCAAGGCCGTCCTTGCCGCGTCGCAGCGTCAATTGACCCGAGCGCTGTCGCGCGCCAATAGCTTTTTCGACGGCGCGTTGCGTGGCCGCCAAGCCGAAAGGCACCACTTCCACCGGTAGAGGAAATTGGCCGAGTGTGGCGACGTACTTACTTTCGTCTGCAATCACGACCATGCGCGCAGACGCCGCCGCAACTATTTTCTCCCGTAACAACGCGCCGCCACCGCCTTTGATCAGAGAAAGATTCGGATCGATCTCATCGGCGCCGTCCACCGTCAAATCGAGCTCGGGCGTCTCATCCAGCGTGGTGAGCGGGATGCCGCAACGTTTTGCGTCGGCAAAAGTCGCCTCCGATGTCGGGACCGCAACGATGTCCAGTCCCGATCGAACACGTTCGCCAATCAGCTCGACGAAATGCTTTGCGGTCGACCCGGTACCAAGCCCGAGGCGCATACCTGGACGAACAAATTCAACGGCGCGAGCAGCAGCTGCGCGTTTTTGAACATCGGCGGTCATCGGTACCGGCTGGGCAATCGGGCGTCGATCAACATTTATCGTGACCCGCCTATCTAGCTCCGATCGCGTTGCGTGAACAGCCCTCGGCCTTTGTCACCGTAAACTGGCTTGCAACGATGATAAACGAGGGCTAGCGATTTCAACCATGAATGCTCCAACGATTGTCTTCGACCTGGACGGCACCCTGATCGATACAGCCCCAGACCTCGTCGAAACCCTCAACGTGATATTCGCGCGGGAGGGGTTGCCCCCACTACCCTATGAGGCCGCGCGCAATTTCGTCGGCGGAGGCGCCAAAGCAATGATCGCCCGCGGCATCGAAGGCGAAGGCCGCGTTTTGCCGCCGGCGAAGCTCGACCAAATGTTTGCCGATTTCATCACATACTATTCAGAGCACTTGGCCGACCGGTCCCGGCCTTTTCCCGGTGTCACAGATGCGCTCGACGTCCTTGCCGCGCGCGGCTGCCAATTCGCGGTCTGCACAAACAAACTCGAACGGCTTTCTGTGCTTCTGCTAAACGAGCTCAAACTTGGGGACCGCTTTGCCGCGATATGCGGGCAAGATACGTTTGGGGTTCAGAAGCCAGATCCGGAGATTCTGCGGCGCACCATCGGCGCGGCGGGCGGAACACTTCAACGTGCGGTCATGATTGGTGATTCAATTACCGATATCCGCACTGCGCGCGCGGCTGGCGTCCCGGTTATAGCTGTCGACTTCGGCTACAGTGAACGCCCCATTGCGGAATTTAGTCCGGATCGGATCATCAGCCATTTCACCGAACTACCAGCATCGATTGGCGCCATTTCGTCCGCTTTTTGAAGGTCCTAGGTACCGAGTTATAGTTAATGTGGTAAGGTTAACGTGGTGCAGTATGTTGCGCGTGCATGACAGCGCCCGTATTCTTGTCCTAGTAACGGACGGGCGGCGTTAAGCCACTCGAGTGGGACGGTTAATATGATGTATCGAGTTCTTGCGATCATTGGCGGCGCCCTTGCCCTCGCGGCATGTTCGTCGACCCCCGAGTGGATGAGTCTCGATGGTCTTAAGCCCGGACCGTCGCTGGACACCGTCAGTTTGGAATCTGAACCGCCCGGCGCCGAAGCCAAGGCGTCCAATGGGCAAACCTGTCGCACACCATGCGCGCTGGCGTTGCCAGTCGATGCCCCAGTGTCCGTGACATTCTCGCTCACCGGCTATCAGCCTGAGTCGGAGCGGCTTGAACCGATCACTGTCATTGGTGAACCAACGCGATTGCGGCCGAACCCGGTTGCCGTAGAACTCACACCCGGCGGGCCGCCACCAGCAAAGAAGCCCGCTAAAAAGCCTGTAGCGACCAAGAAGCCCGCCGCCGCTCGCCCGAAGCCGGCCACTGCCGCGGCACCCGCACCAGCACCTGCGCCGATGACGGCGGCGCCGGCACAGTCGTCATCGCCTTGGCCCACAAGTTCGCCGCCTCCGCGTCAAAACTAGTACACTATCCGTGGGTTTAGGGACGTTGCACGCGTGTAAGTGCGGCTGGACGCTATGGCCAATACCGGCCAGAATTCCTATATGAATTCAGCCGGACCGCAGGGTCCGATACGCAGGAAACCACGCATGGCGCTCGCCAATGGCAGCTCCACAATTGATCGCGCCAGTCAAAAACCGAGCGCGTTGATCGATCCGTTTCAACGCGCCATCACCTATTTGCGTGTATCGGTGACAGACCGATGTGACTTCCGCTGCGTCTACTGCATGTCGGAACATATGACGTTTCTTCCGAAGGCTGATCTCTTGAGCCTCGAGGAACTCGACCGGCTTTGCAGCGCATTTGTCGCGAAGGGCGTAACGAAGTTACGTTTAACCGGCGGCGAACCGCTGGTGCGGCGCGGAATCATGACACTCGTGTCTTCTCTATCGCGTCATCTCGCGAGTGGCGCGCTTCAAGAGCTCACGCTGACCACGAATGGTTCGCAGCTGGAAAAATACGCTTCCGAGCTCAAGGCAAATGGCATCAAACGCATCAACGTTTCGCTCGACACGCTCAACCCCGAAAAATTTAGAGCGATCACACGTTGGGGCGATTTAGAAAAGGTTATTGCAGGGCTCGATGCCGCGCAGGCGGCCGGCTTACAAATCAAGATTAATGCTGTGGCGCTCAAGGGCGTAAACGAAGATGAGATTGCCGGGATCCTCGAATGGGCTCACGGGCGTGGGATGGATCTCACCGTGATCGAGGTCATGCCGCTCGGTGACGTCGATGAATCCCGCCTCACTCAATATTTGCCGCTGTCGATCGTACGGGCTCGCCTCGCCGAACAATTCACCCTGGAAGATATTGACTATCATACGGGCGGCCCAGCGCGTTATGTGCGCGTGAAGGAGACAGGCGGACGGCTTGGCTTTATTACGCCGCTTACTCACAATTTTTGCGAAACCTGCAATCGCGTGCGCATCACGTGCACCGGCACGATGTATATGTGCCTCGGGCAAAACGATGCTGCCGACCTCCGCAGCCCGCTGCGCGCCTCGGAAAGTGATGTGCGTCTACATGCGGCCATCGATGAAGCGATCACACGCAAGCCCAAAGGGCATGATTTTGTGATCGATCGCCGGCACAAGGGCGCCGCGTTGCCGCGCCATATGAGCATGACGGGCGGCTAGCCGGACGATTTTGGGCAGCCGCTGGGAGCCCCGACATGGCGGGCCGGGAGACACACGGATTTCCAGGGAGCAGTACGGTTTTGCACCCTTGCCCCGTCAGTCGGGGATCTACCCATTAGGTTATTGCGGGGCGACAGGGTAAGGCGTCCTGCTTTAGCCTCGCGGCCGCTATCGCCCATGTAGCCCATTGGGTCTGCATTCGGCATTCGACCAAATTCTCCATTGACGCCGCATAGAAGCATCGGATTAAGGTGGCGAGCTTGGTCGCATGGCCAAGCGAGGGGACATAAACAATAATAATGGTTCCGGCGGGCGTGATCCCAGCGGAGCCGGTTCGAGGGGAGTGGTCAAGTGAGCGGTCTGAATGCATTGCTGACGGCATTGCTGCCGGTGAACTCGTGCAATCGACGCTGTCACCACATGGCTCGGAAAGCGAATAGCGTGGCTCATTCTCGCGGCCGTACTTGTTTCGGCAGCCAACGCCAGTGTGCGCAAAATTTTTGACACCTCATCGAACTCGTGGCTGGAATTGCAGTGGGTGCTTTTCAGCATGGTGTTTCTGTTGTGCTCACCGTGGACGTTGCTTGCCAATGAACACATCCGCATCGATATCGTGAACAACCTATTGCCCAAGAACGTACGTAACTCGATTGACGTTATTGGACACGCGTTTTTTCTGTTGCCGCTCTGCCTCATCATGACGATTACCGGCATTCCATTCTTCTACAGATCCCTCGCTATCAATGAACAATCCGGAAATGCAGGCGGCCTTCCGCAATGGCCCGCAAAGTCCTTGATCATGATCGGATTTGCGTTCCTCCTTGTGCAAGGACTCTCAGAACTGATCAAACGCATTGCCGTCATGCGTAACCTAATCCCCGACCCACACGCAACGCAGGTCCATGCCCTCGAAGCCGAGGTCGAACACATCATCGAAGCAATCGAGAAGCATTAAACGGAACTGGGCCGGGAGTTTCGAATGGAAGCGTTCATCATTCAAAATATGGCGCCGATTATGTTTGTGGCGCTGGTGCTGTTCCTGCTGCTCGGCTATCCGGCGGCGTTCTCGCTAGGAGCGGTTGGCCTGCTCTTTGCGATTATCGGTATTGAGCTTGGCCTATTTGTCCCCGACTTCTTGCAAGCACTACCTGAACGCATTTATGGGGTGATGAGCAACGACACATTGCTCGCAATTCCATTCTTTACGTTTATGGGCTTGGTGCTCGAACGGTCAGGCATGGCCGAGGACTTGCTCGACACCATTGGGCAGTTGTTTGGAACCGTGCGTGGTGGCCTTGCCTATGCCGTCGTCTTTGTTGGCGCGTTGCTTGCGGCAACCACAGGTGTGGTTGCCGCCTCGGTGATTTCGATGGGGCTGATCTCACTTCCGATCATGCTACGCTATGGTTATGACCGGCGGGTGGCCAGCGGCGTGATTGCCGCCTCCGGCACTCTGGCGCAAATCATACCGCCTTCACTCGTATTGATCGTCATGGCTGACCAACTAGGCCGCTCGGTCGGCGACATGTACGAAGGCGCGTTCATCCCCGGCATAGTGCTCGCCGCGCTTTATGCATTCTATATCTTCATCGTCACGCTGTTATTCCCAAAAGCGACGCCCGGTTTACCAGCAGACGCAGTTGGGTTCCGGGAGCCAAGCGGGGCCCGTGGCCTTACGTCACTCGCTATGCTCACGATCGCAAGTGGTGTCTTCGGCTGGCTGATGATGCGGAATTCGGCGACTCACGGCGCCGATTTCGTTGTGCTGAGTATGTTCTATGGCATTCTGTTCGCTTTCGCCGTCGCCGTCGTTAATTGGCTTGCCAATCGCTACCTAGGCTACCGCTTCCTTTCGCACATCGCACAACAGACCACCTTCGTGATGGTCCCGCCCTTATTCCTGATCTTTCTGGTGCTTGGCACTATCTTTATCGGCGTCGCAACGCCGACCGAGGGCGGCGCAATGGGCGCCACTGGCGCACTGATACTCGGTGCACTCAAACGTCGCCTGACCTGGGATTTGGTCCGACAAGCAACGGAATCCACTGCCAAACTTTCGGCTTTCGTGGTATTTATTCTGATCGGCGCGCGGGTATTTTCCCTCACATTCTACGGGGTGAGCGGGCATATCTGGGTCGAAAATCTTTTGACCTCATTGCCCGGCGGACAGATCGGCTTCCTGATCTTCGTCAATGCTTTTGTCTTCGTGCTCGCCTTCTTCCTCGACTTTTTCGAGCTCGCCTTCATCGTTATTCCCTTGCTTGGACCTGCGGCCGAACACCTTGGTATCGATCTAATATGGTTCGGCGTCATTCTCGGCGTGAACATGCAAACATCATTCATGCACCCGCCATTTGGTTTCGCGCTATTTTATCTGCGTTCTGTCGCTCCCAAGGATGCCTTCATCGATCGTGTCAGCGGAAAACGCACAGAAGGCGTGACCACCGGTCAGATCTACTGGGGTGCGGTGCCGTTCGTGGTAATTCAGGTGATGATGGTGCTATTGGTGATCCTGTTCCCGGCCATGGTGATGCATTACAAAGGTGCCGGAACAGGCATCGACCCGAACAAAGTGAATATCGAAATTCCGCAAATTGATCTTCCGCCCTTCGATTTCAGTTCGCCACCCAAGTAGCAAGCAACAATAAATCTCGACAATAAAAAAACCCCGGAGCTTCGGCTCCGGGGTTTTCTTTGGTCAGGATGATCAGGCTTTGTTGTGCCGGACCATAAAGGAGTCGTAGTTCAATTCGGCGACCTGAAACCACTCATAGCCGGCCCTCATGTAGGTGTTCATGGAATCGTACACTTTCTTAAAGTTAGCGTTATCCTTGGCAATCTCGTCGTGGAGCTCATGTGTCGCCTTAATGCAGGCCTCCATAATCGGTTGCGAGAATCCATGCAGCTTGGCGCCACCAGCCACCAGGCGCCGCAACGCCGGCGGATTGACCAGATCATATTTCGCCACCATCCATTGATTGGCGTAAGCCGCCGCCTGCTCGATGACCGCTTGATAGTTCTTCGGCAGCGCATTCCACTTCTCGAGATTGACGAAGGCAAAAATCATCGAGCCGCCTTCCCACCAGCCAGGATAGTAATAGTGCGGTGCGACCTTATAGAAACCGAGTTTCTCGTCGTCGTATGGTCCGACCCATTCAGCGGCATCGATAGTGCCTTTTTCGAGTGCCGGGTAGATGTCGCCGCCTGCTATCTGTTGCGGAACCGCGCCGAGCTTCTGGAGAACGCGGCCCGGAAATCCGCCGATACGCATTTTGATACCCTTGAGATCTTCAACCGAGTTGATCTCTTTGCGGAACCAGCCGCCCATCTGGCAACCAGTATTGCCGGCGAGAAAGGAAATTTGATTGTATCTTTTGTAGAACTCGTTGAGCACATCCCGGCCGCCACCCAACGTGTACCATCCCTGGTTCAGGCGCTGGTTTGGACCGAATCCGACAGACGTACCGAAAGCAAAGGTCGGATCCTTGCCGAAGTAATAATAAGACGCGCTATGACCACACTCGACGGTGCCGTTCTGCACCGCGTCGACCACTTGCAAAGCGGGCACTATTTCACCACCGGCAAAAACCTGAATTTGGAATTTATTGTCAGTCGCTTCACCGACCGCTTTGGCCATCATTTCGGCCCCGCCGAAGAGCGTATCGAGCGACTTCGGCCAACTTGTAGGTCATTCTCCATTTAAGCTCCGGCATCGATTGCGCGATCGCAGGCTTGGCGATCGCGGTCGCGGCGAGACCCAGACCTGCCGCTTGTAGAAATTTACGACGTTTCATTTATTCCCCTCCCTTATGTGCCTGGCGGACTCTTTTCCGCGTCCCTTGTTGGGACCGCACGGAACGGCATCAGGCTGCGATCCCGCGCACCGGTCACAGCCAGTTTGCACTGGTTCAGGGAGGCTGGAAAGTGGGACGACCTTGCGGTGGCCTCAAAAAGCAAAGGGCCGGGGTATACCCGGCCCTCGCTCCAAACTCGTCGTGAAACTGATTATCCGCGCGCCCGGGAGCGGATCTGGAACGAGTTCGAACGCATATTCAGCTACTTGCCACCACAGGTATTCGTCATTCTTGAACGCAGTCATCGATTCCAACACTTTTTTGTAGTCCGCATTCGTCGCTGAGGTTTCAGCGTTGACCTCATTCGACGCCTTTAAACAGGCTTCCATGATCGACTGGCTGAACGGGCGCAATTGCACGCCATTGGCAACCAGGCGTTTTAGCGCGGCTGGGTTGCGGGAATCGTACGATGCCTGCTCTTGGACATTGGCGTAACCGGCCGCAGCCTGGACGATGGCCTGATACGACTTCGGCAATTCGTTCCACTTCGCCAGATTGATCATCAGGTGGTTGGTCGTACCGCCTTCCCACCAGCCGGGATAGTAATAAAACTTTACGATCTTGTAGAACCCGAGCTTCTCATCGTCGTAGGGCCCGACCCACTCCGCGGCGTCGATGGTGCCTTTCTCAAGCGCTGGATAGATATCGCCACCGGCGAGCTGTTGCGCGACGAGACCGAGCTTGCCGAGCGTCTTGCCGGCCCAGCCGCCGATTCGCATCTTGAGGCCTTTGAAGTCGCCGGGCTCTTTGATCTCTTTATTGAACCAGCCTCCCATTTGGCATCCGGTATTACCCATGAGCAAGCACTTGGTATTGAACTTGGCGCCAAAATCATCGATCAGCTTTTGACCATCGCCTTCATAGAACCATGCGTTCTGCTGACGAGAGTTGAGACCGAATGGCACGGCGCAGAACAGCGCCCATGTCGGGTCTTTGCCAATGTAGTAGTACTGCGCGCTGTGCCCCATTTCGACGGTGCCGCTCTGGACCGCGTCCAGAACCTGGAGACCGGGAACGATTTCACCAGCTGCGAAGGTCTGGATCTGGAACTTGCCATCGGTCGCTTCGGAAACAAATTTCGAGAAGGTTTCACAGGCGCCAAAGAGCGTGTCGAGCGACTTCGGCCAGCTCGCAGTCAACCGCCATTTAAGCGTCGGCGAAGATTGTGCGATAGCCGGTTTGGCAATCGTTGTGGCGGCGGCAGCAGCCGCTCCAGCCCCAATAGCAGCAAGAAAATTACGGCGTTTCATCAGTCTCTCCATCCAATCGCCCCCGATTTAAGTGGACGCCCTAACGGCAACCGCCGATCGGGCGTGCCGACACAATGCTGCCACGACAGCTTGAGCGCAAGTCGCCTATTGGTCGTATTCGTCGTGAATTTACGGGTTTAAATCGACATTTCCGACGATTGGAACCGCTCAAAAGTGCCTCAAGCTTCGATCACTATTTTCGGCGCGGTTCGCGAAGCGCCCTTAATCTGATCGAGCACCTTTGCTGCGATCTCGCGATAGATTTTGGCGTGCGGCCCGTCCGGCTCGGTTGCGACGACCGGAAGGCCAGCGTCCGATTTTTCCCGGATCGTCATATGTAGGGGAACCCCTCCGAGAAATGGAACGCCAAGCCGCTCCGCTTCTTTCTGCGCACCGCCGTGCCCAAAAATATCCGTACGTGTGCCGCAACTTGGGCAAAGGAAATAGCTCATATTCTCAACTACACCGAGCACAGGCACGTCGACGCGCTTGAACATTGCAATACCCCGTCGCGCGTCAATCAACGCGAGATCCTGAGGGGTGGAAACGATGACTGCGCCTTTTAGTGGTACCTGCTGCGCTATCGTAAGCTGTGCGTCGCCGGTGCCGGGTGGCATGTCGACGACCATGAGATCAAGTTTGCCCCACTCCACTTCGCGCAGCATCTGCGTGATGGCAGACATCACCATTGGTCCGCGCCAAATCATTGGCGTTTCTTCATCGATCAAAAATCCGATCGACATGACGGTGAGTCCGTAACGTTCGATCGGCTTGAGACGAGTGCCCCCGATGGTCTGCGGCTTCTCCTTGATGGCCAACAGTTTTGGCAGTGAAGGCCCATAAATGTCGGCGTCGAGCATGCCGACTTTCAGCCCAAGATCCCGCAACCCGAGAGCGAGATTAACCGCCGTGGTCGACTTGCCGACGCCACCTTTGCCGGACGCGACAGCGATCACTGCGTCGACGCCGGGGATCCCGGTTTGCACTCGGTCGGCAGGATGGGCGGGGCGCGGCTGCGGTTGCGGCGCCGGCTGCGGGGCGCGAGGCGCACCAGCAGCGCGTTCAGCCGTCAGAGCTACGAGCGCGGATTCCACGCCGGGAATGCTGCGTACGGCGTCTTCGGCCGCCTTGCGCACCGGTTCCCAGGCCTTCACCGCGGCGGCATCCACCGTCAACGAGAAGAAGACCTTCCCGTCAGACACGACGACATCGGAAAGCACGCGAGCGTCGGGCAAAGCCATGCCGCCCGGCGACGGCACCTTCGCTAAAGCTGCGAGAACCTGCTCTTTACTCACCGCCATTGTCACTCGTCCTTATTCCGGCGTCACCATAGGCAAGGCCGTGGGCCGGTCAATGTAGTGTGCACGGAGACCGGTTGACGCGCCTCCCTGGCAATGACCTATTGGCAGATAGGCATAGGCTACGGCCAGCCAAGTGCACCAAAGAGCAAATTGCCGAAGGAGAGGATGATGGCGAAGGTGGCGTTTCTGGGTCTGGGCGTCATGGGCTACCCCATGGCCGGGCATTTGAAAAACAAGGGCGGACACGAGGTCACTGTTTATAACCGCACCGCCGCCAAGGCCGAACAATGGGTCAAACAACACGGCGGCAAATCTGCGCCTACACCTAAAGCCGCGGCGGAAGGACAGGATTTCGTCATGGCCTGCGTTGGCAATGACAATGACCTCCGCGAAGTGACGATGGGGGCGAATGGCGCCTTCGCCGGCATGGGCAAGGGAAAGATTTTTGTCGATCACACCACTGCCTCCGCAGAAATTGCACGCGAGCTTCACACCGCGGCGAAAAAGGGCGGTTTCGATTTCATCGATGCGCCTGTGTCCGGCGGCCAAGCCGGCGCCGAAAACGGCGCGCTCACGGTGATGTGCGGCGGCGAGGCCGATCCTTTCGCACGCGCCGAGAAAGTCATCGCGGCCTACGCGCGCGCCTGCAATCTCCTTGGCTCGCCTGGATCGGGGCAGCTATCGAAGATGGTCAATCAGATTTGCATTGCCGGCCTAGTTCAGGGCTTGGCGGAGGGATTGCACTTTGCAAAGAAGTCGGGCCTCGACATCGAGAAGCTGATCGCGACTATTTCCAAAGGCGCAGCACAATCCTGGCAAATGGAAAACCGCTACAAGACTATGGCGGCCAATAAATTCGATTTCGGATTTGCCGTCGACTGGATGCGGAAAGACCTGGGGATTTGCCTCGGCGAGGCGCGCAAGAACGGCGCACATCTGCCGGTGACTGCGATCGTCGATCAATTCTATTCCGAGATTCAGGCGATGGGCGGCAAACGCTGGGATACGTCTAGTCTTATCGCCCTACTCGATCGCTGACTACAATCCGGGGTGCTTGCGCACGTCTTGTTCCGAAAAGTCGCTTGAGTTTTTCGGTGTCATGCGCTTGCGCTCGGCCGCGCAGATACTGCCGCGTGCCAACGCTTCACATTCTTCGCCCCTTCCGGCATTGCAAGCCTCCCCGGTTTCATGAAATCGACTGCGACCTGCATCGTAATGTCGGCGATCGTAAAGCGATCGCCCGCAACGTACTCGCGATTGGATAGCTCGCGGTCCAGCAACTCCAGAAACGATGTGACTCGCGGCCTGTTGGCTTCGGCCCAGGCCGCGATTTGGGGAATCTCAAGCTCTTTCATCGCCGGATGCGTATGGCGAAACACCGCTGCCACGTTGGAAAAGAAATTGATCTCGGCCCGCCGGTTCCACATTTCGACGATGGCAACGTCTTTGGCTCCGACACCAAACAACGGAGGGTCGGGCTGAAGCATTTCGAAATATCGGCAAATCGCAATCAATTCCGTAATGACCGTGCCATCATCAAGAACAAGAGCCGGCATTCGCTGCAGCGGATTGATCGCCGTATATTCAGGCGTCTTGTGCTGCATCAACATGATATCGACCTGCTCGGTCGGCACGGTGATCCCTTTTTCAGCGAGGAAGATGCGCGCTCGCCTCGGGTTTGGGGCCACTTTGCTGTCATAGAGTTTCATGCGGTCCTCCACCTTCCGACGTCGAAATTCCAATCAACTTCAACCGAACATGCGAAATATGCCCTGTCAAAGGGGTATAACCAATCGTTAACCAGGGATTTTAGCTCCCTCTTAAGCGTGGTCTTAAGGAATTTGCGTAACGCTGCCGCCGGTTTCTTGTCAGTGTCAGCGTCTCAATAATGCCGGTTCCAGGCGAACAACCCGATCTCACCGCGCTGCCACCCGAAACTTCTCCGGTGAAGCGGCGGCTTGCCGCGCAATATGTGCGCGAAGCGCGCGATCGCCTGACGTCCTCCAGCGGTACACGCGCGACCTTTGACTACGAGCTCTTGCGCCAATATGCGCAAAATCGGATTTCAGCTTCGCTCGTGATTCTCCTCCTCGTTGCGACAGTCGGCTTCATGTCCAGTATTTGGAGTGGCGCGCTAACCGCCGGCTCATGGACTGCAGCCGTGCTCATCATCCATGCCATCATAATCACGAAGTGCCGACAATTTCTTGGACGGCCGATCAGCGAGATTTCGGCGCGGCCGTGGCGACTGCGGTTTGTCGCGCTTGATCTATTTTATGGCCTGGCGTGGATGTTTATCCTGGTACATCCGGTCGGTGCCGACGAAAGCTCAAGTACCTTTATGCTCTTCGTTATGCTGCTGGTCGTTGCCGTCTCAAGCATGCTGGCCTCAAGCCTTCCGACCGCAGTCTTTGCGGCAACCTTTCCGGTTACGACAGCGGTCGCGCTGGATTTCATCCTGCAAGGCAGATTGCGTGACTATCTTCTCGCCATGATGGCGATAATGGCGCAGGGCTATTTCGCAGCTCTTACGTATCGCCTTTATTCCAGCACGCTTGCGACGCTGGAAGCCCGTGCCGAAAAAGATGCACTAATCGGTGAGCTCGAACAGGCAAAAGCGATCTCCGACGAGGCACGCCGACGCGCAGAAGCCGCTAACATTGCAAAGTCACGCTTTCTTGCGCAGATGAGCCACGAATTGCGCACACCACTCAATGCCATTCTCGGATTTTCAGAGGTAATGAAGACGGAGGTGTTCGGCGAACATTCAGTGGCTGCTTACAAAGACTATTCTTCCGACATCCATAATTCCGGAGTGCATCTTCTTGGCCTGATCAATGAGATACTCGACCTGTCACGCATCGAGGCCGGTCGCTACGAACTTAACGAAGAATCTGTTTCGCTCGTCTCCATCGTCGAAGACTGTCATCATTTGCTCAAGCTGCGTGCCAGTAATCGTGGCATCATCATCCACGAGGTATTCGAACCGGAATTACCCCGATTGTGGGCTGACGAACGCGCTATCCGGCAAATCTGCCTGAACCTGTTGTCGAACGCGATTAAGTTCACCCCTCCTGCCGGAGAGATCTGGCTGAAGGTCGGATGGACGGCCTCTGGCGGCCAGTACATCAGTATGAAAGATACGGGAGCCGGTATTCCGGAAGAAGAAATCCCGATCGTGCTTGCTTCCTTCGGCCAAGGATCAAACTCGATTAAATCGGCGGAACAGGGCGCCGGTCTGGGATTGCCCATTGCCAAGAGCCTGGTCGACCTCCACGGGGGAACATTCAATTTAATATCGAAGCTGCGTATCGGCACGGAAGTCATCGTCACATTTCCGCCGGAGCGTGTGGTGGCGGCTATGGCGCCAATGGCCGAGCACGCACCGCCGATCGCGACGACATCCGAGCCCGACGTGAGCCCGGAGGAAAAGCGTCGTTTGCGCCGCCGCCCGCTATTCCGCGCTGGTACGTAGTCTGGCAGCCTTGCGACAATCTCGCGATTGCCTTCTTGTCCACGGTGCTTATGGTTCGCACATCCAACTCGACCCGAGATAATTATGATCGAGACACCCTGCATTAAGATTTGCACTCTCGATGCCCGCCAGGGTCTGTGTCTCGGCTGCGGCCGAACCATCGATGAGATTGCACGGTGGCCCACGATGAGCGCTTCCGAGCGCACGCGGGTGATGGGCCAATTGCCGGCCCGACTCGCGACCGGCAATGCACCGAAAGCGGCAGTGGGAATGGACTGACGCCGTGAGCCGACGCCTCATCTGGTCACTTTTGTTCGGTGTCGCGCTATCGTTAGCGGCCTTGATCGCGAGTAGCGACCAGGATGCCATTACCAATCTTCTGCAGCACGACGTCGGGTCGCTCGCAATCAAGATCGTGCTGGTGGTTTTTGTCGGCGGCCTGGTACTCGCATTGTTTCGCGAGCGACTGTCGAAAGCTTTCGAGGCCGGTCTTTTCTGGGCCGTGATAGGCCTGCTGCTCGTGGTGGCGTACAGCTATCGATTTGAGCTTCGCGAAGTCGCCGATCGTGTGATCGCTGAACTGGTGCCGGGGCACGTCGCAGGGCACGGCCGCAATGTCGAAATCGTTCGCGGGCATGGTGGTGATTTCGCGGTCGCCGTGCACATTAACGGCACACGTGTCCCGATGGTTCTTGATACCGGCGCAAGCTCGGTCGTGTTGACCCAGGACGCGGCGAAGGCGGCCGGGTTGCCCGTCGAAGTTCTGAACTACACGGTCAATATCGATACGGCCAACGGACGCACCCGGGCGGCTGCAGTGACGCTCGATCGCCTCGCCGTCGGTGGATTGATCGAACGTGCTGTCCCGGCTCTCGTTGCCCAGCGGGGTCAACTCAAGAATAATCTGCTCGGAATGAGTTTCCTCAACCGGCTGCAAAGTTGGGAAGTCCAGGGCGACAGGCTGCGTCTCCGCGGAACACCGTAAGCGACTGCGGCTAAATCATGCTGACGGCAAAACGCATCGCTACGAGTACGAGGAAGATGCCGAAGGCAATTTCCAATTTCCGCCGCGGCAACCAGTGTGCGAGCCGTACACCGTAAATCGTCGTGAAGCTCGACACCGGCGCCATCAGCACGAAGCCGATCAGCGAGACAAATCCGATCGACAGAGGCGGCAACAGGGCCATATGCGGCCAGCCGGCGAGCATGTAGCCAATGGCGCCGGCAATTGTGATCGGAACGCCGATTCCGGCTGACGTGCCGACCGCCTGATGCATCGGCCTCCCGTAAAGGGTGAGGACCGCGTTCGATATTGCGCCGCCGCTGACGCCAACCAGGGATGAAAACAACCCGGTGATAAAGCCGTAAAACGCCAGCAGGCCGCGGCCCGGTAGTTCATTGCCAAGCGTCCAACGCTCGCCGCCATACAGCATCCGCACGGCGATGAAAGTTACGAAAACCAGGAATGCCGTCTTGAAAACAGGCGCGGGCGCGAACGAGGCGGTCGCCGACCCGATTGCAACGCCGACGAGCGCAGGGAATGCCCAAATGCGCACGACGTCCGGAAGCACCGCGCCTTTCTTTTTGTGGCCAATATAGGAACGCACCGTCGTCGGCACGATGATGGCAAGCGAGGTGCCGATACACATCTGGATGCGGACGTCTTCAGGCACCTCAAGAACGCGAAAGACTTCGTATAACACGGGAACGATGATCGCTCCGCCGCCAATGCCAAACAGGCCCGCAAGAATGCCGACCAAAATGCCAGCCAAAGCAATCCAGAGCGCGAGCAAGGCAATCTCGCCGATCGGATATCCCAGCAGC
>CAVUPX010000015.1:0-77308 GCA_963743405.1 uncultured Alphaproteobacteria bacterium
CAAAGCGGACATTTTGGTCGGGCTTATGACCTTGACATTTTGCGGTCGCCCCCGTATCTCGGCCCCCATGGTCTAATGCGCGTACAGGTAACCTAGGGGGAAACACATGACAATGTCAGCCAACAGCTCGCATCCGACCCTCTCTCACACGGATAACATCGCCGCGATTTGGAGCGATTTTCTGCTCCTTGTGGGCCGCGTATTTCTAGCTTGGCTTTTTCTGGCTTCAGGCTACGGCAAGTTTAGCGGCATCGCCGGGACCACCGGCTACCTCTAGAGCCTCGGCATGTCCCCACCAGAAATGTGGGCTTGGGTTTCGGCC
Source organism: uncultured Alphaproteobacteria bacterium (assembly GCA_963743405.1). Classification (GTDB taxonomy): domain Bacteria; phylum Pseudomonadota; class Alphaproteobacteria; order Rhizobiales; family Xanthobacteraceae; genus Pseudolabrys. The sequence goes on from CAVUPX010000015.1 coordinate 323, forward strand.
TTTACAGAAACCATTCTTGGCGTTGCCCTAATCCTCGGCTTCGCGACCCGTTATGCAGCGCTCGCGGCATTCCTTTTTGTGCTTGTCGCGACTGCAATCGCTCACCGCTACTGGACCTATCCAGCGGCGGCACAAGCCGGCCAGTACAACGATTGGCTGAAAACATCGCGATCATCGGTCGGACACTCTATGTGTTCGTCTTTGGCGCAGGACGATACTCACTTGATGCAATGCTCGCAAAGCGTTAAGTCGAGCCGCCTAAATTTATAGCCGCGATTTTGGCGGGTATTCCGAGGCTATAGAACAAACGTCCGCTATTGGCACAAAGCGGACATACCGAGTTGCACTGCACATGTCCGCTTTTGGGGGTAAAGCGGACATCGGATGGACATAGCGCACAGCTTGGTTCGCCTATGTTTGGGGTAGATGCAGAGATACCTTAAATTCATCAAAGTGATGGCGGTAAAATCAATAACCTGGCTCCAAAGTTCGACGGAGACGGGCTCCGGGGCTATGAATGGGGAGCGGAACGGTGTATAGCCCATTTTTCCAAATATCCGCGATAATCCATTAGCCTAGCGAAACCTATTGGTAATTACCCGCAAACGGACCAGCAAATATAAGGAAATCGGTGCCTCATCGGCCGTCGCCACTCAAATCGAACGTCAGGCACACGAGAGATTATGCGTTTTCTGGGGGCGCAGAGCAGTTCGCTGTTGTCCGCAACCAATCGCCGGTCCCAAAGCCAAGAGACCGTGCGAGTCGCGCGGCTTCCTCCACTAGTTGCTCGTCAGTCCAGCTATCAAAAGCGCCGGCGACACCGACCTCGCGACGATCGATGATGTGGCCAGTGATTTTTGCTTTGCCCATCGAGCACTGCGCCGCAGCCGACGCCTGACCGAGCTTCAGAGCGAGCTGCCTTGCTTCCTCCAGTTCGCCCAAGAGCGAAGCCACAGACACCTCCGCGCGGGCCGCGCCACGTTCCTTTAATTCATCTATGCGACGACGGATTTCGTCATTTTTCGTTAGCCGTGTTGAATTGCGGGGATCTGAATAGCCCGCTGCTGCCATAGCCGCAGTCGCTGTCTTGCCCTTCGCAATCTCTTGCGCGAATTTCTCGTGTCGAGAATTCCGAAGGACCGGCATCTTTAGGTTCTTGTATGTGCGTCCAAGCTCAAGAAGGAAGAAAGAAGAGAGGGAGAGGTGTTAGTTGAGGATAGGTGGTCATTTTTGACCACCCTTGGATTTCCGGCGGTAAAGCGCCGCACCTGTAAAACTGCTCGCCGCCTTCACCCGCTCCACATAGACTCCGATTAAACGCTTCCTCGCGGCAGCTAGGCGCTTGCGGGGCCAACCGAGCCTATCAGCCATGCCGTTGGCGATCATGAAGGGCTTGCTGCGGCCGTTGTTGGCGAACAAGAAACTGAGCAGCACAAGATCGTCCGGGTTTTGTTTGATGAGGTGGTTTACTTCCTCTGTCGAAAGCCAAACGCCGGTTTGTCCAAAATGATTATCGCCGCGCTCTGTATAACCCCAAGCCGAGGTCGCGACCTTCACTACCTCGCTATCGGGCAAGGGCGGCAAATACTGATTATTGGCCGTTCGCGCGACGTCGAGGAGAGCATCAAAGTCGTCGCAATGGTGGGCGTTCCTCATGCAGTGTCTCCATAGCGTATTATTGCGAGCGCCTTCACGGATACGCCCGGTTCCCTGTGGTGGCAGCTGTTCCTGATTGACCGTTGCCGTTCGCCGGGAGGCCGCGCAGGGGCGGCAGATGATCGAGATCATCAAGGCTGCCCTCAATGAACTGGTAGTTCGATTTGGTGCCGTTCGATGGCGGCGCGACCACGAAGCCGCTGCCAAGGACATCGATTGGCTTTTCGCAAAAGGGGCGAATTTGGCGGTCTTCGCCGTTCCAGCGATACCAAACCTGATGGTTCCCGGAGCCAGATCGCACGATAATCGGTGTCCGACCGTGTTGGTCTAGTGCGTCTGCGAGTACGCTGTCATCGGGCGTATCTATATCGAGGATTGTCAGTCGACTGCGCCGACCTGGACAAAATCCGAGTGCGTCAGCACCGGCGAATTTCTGCGCCAGTTTGGCACTTCCATTTAAGCCCACCCGTTGCCAGCCCTTAATTGCGGGCACTTTGCCCCTGTCGGTCACGCGGACCGGAAACGCGGCGATCCCATGTTCGGCATATCGCGGTTGCCAATCACGGAACATCATGGCGATGCCACCGGCGTTATTGACGCCCCACCGTTGCACTCCATCGACTGAGATGGCTTGCGTGCAGATATGGAAATTGAACTCCGGACGCGCCGCGGCATCACGATGCCGGTGGCAGCTATGACATCGCTCCCGAAAACAAAGCTTCGGCGTCGTCCCTATGTACGAGGCGTCGTCCTCCAACCAGAACAGTGCGAAGTTTGCCGCACTTTATTAGGTCGTAAGTTTTCGTACGCCCCAAACCATACGCTGCGCAAAATTCGTTGATCCTAAATGCGCGCTTCTCTTCAAGTCGAACACTGATATCGGAGAGTTTTTCTGCGGTCATTGAGTCACTCCCGTGTTGGAGTAGCTCGTCCTTATACGCATCAAATCGCGGTTGTTCAGCAATTACCTGGTCTTCACGACTTGCCCGATTCGCGTGAGACTCAAATACGAGTGCGGGTTGTATCTACCAAGCTTAATAATTGATTTATCGATAGTCCAAGACCAAGCCTTCATGAGCTTAGCTCGTTTGATTTTCGTATCTTTTATCTACTGCAGCAATTGCAGCTTCCAGCTTCAGTGTTTGGCTTTGCTCCGCTTCAATCAATCTCTGCAGTTTCATCATCTCCTTGACGTATGCAGAACTCTTTAATGGCAGAATATCGATTAAATTCTAAGAGGACCAACCTCGGCCCTTTTTTCCCCCACGGTGGATCAAGCAAAACGCCTAGCTCTATAGCGACGATTTCGGGAACGGGCTTTCCACTCCGCAGTAGCCTCGCCAAAGGCTTAAGATCGGCTTTCCTTATGTCAATGCCGTCTTGATAGCCTTCAATTGCATCGAGAGCAGGTTTCCACTCGGGATCGTCCCAAATCTTAACATCCGGCTCATCGGGTTCGTTCGGTTCAGGTTTCGATAACTTTCGTTTGCTCGGAGATTTTTTCATCGAGACAACACCTCTGGTCGGCATTAGAGGCACTTTTGAGATGGCCTACTGCATAGGTAGCAATCTTTGATTTCGCTGCGTTTCACCGCGTGTCCCTCACTTCCTCCTGTTCAGAGCGCCCGATATCGACGAGATACATAGCCTCCGCACGCGGCGTCAGCTAAATAGTCGCCTCCCGCAGCGATACAACCACTGCGTCGCTTGGCGCAGTTGTCGCAAATTGTGCCCACGCCTCCATGAGGCGGCGGCGTTTCTCGAAAAAATCGCCACGCCGATAGGCAGCTTCAACCTTGTTGCCGACCACGTGTCCAAGCGCTGCTTCAGCAATTTCGGCCTGGAAATTCGTCCGCTCGGCGGCCCAGTCCCGAAATGTCGACCGGAAACCATGCGTTGTTAAATTATCGTGCCCCATGCGCCTTAACAGCATCAGAAAGGCCATGTTGGACAATGGACGCTTTTTGCGTCCAGCGAAGACAAACTCTTCTGGTTCACCCTGGCTGACTTTAGTCAGTACAGCCAACGCTTCGGCTGAGAGCGGCACGCGATGTTCGCGGCCATTTTTCATGCGGGAAGCGGGCACGGTCCAGACCTTTGCTTCCAGATCGATTTCAGCCCATCGCGCGCCGATAATTTCTCCGGTACGCGCGGCGGTGAGAATGGCAAACTCAAGAGCGAGCGGCGCGACGCCGTCTTGCCGACGCAGCGCATCGATGAAATGGCTCGTTTGGTCGTATGGCAGAGCGGCGTGATGCTTGACCTTCGCAATTTTACTGTGAGCTGGGAGCAGATTGCTAAGATGGCCTTTCCACAACGCGGGGTTTTCGCCAGTCCGATAGCCTCGCGCTTTGGCCCAGTTGAGAACCGACTCGATTCGTCCCCGTATGCGGGCCGCGGTTTCTGGCTTCGTGGTCCATATTGGTTCAAGGACCTTCATGATCAGCGCGACGTCAACTACCTGCACCGGTAGTGATCCGCAGACTGGGCTGACGTAGGTCCTCAGTGTCGCCTTCCACTGCGCAATATGCTTCTGGTTTTTCCAGGCGGCGCTGTGCGCTGTAATGAAGGCTTCGGCACACTGGTCGAAAGTAATCGCCCGGGCGTCTTCTAGAGCCCGCTGCGTACGCTCGGCATTGCGTGCGGCAATGGGATCGATACCGTCGGCGAGCAGCCCTCTGCAGGCCGCCGCTTTCAAACGCGCATTGGCAAGACTGACGGCGTTTAGGGATCCCAGGCCCATCTCGCGGGATTTTCCGTTGCGGTAGTAGCGGAAGATCCAGGACCGCGCGTTCGCGCGCGTCACCTGCAGACAGAGGCCATTGCCGTCCGCGAGCATGCCGGGCTTGCGTGCGTGCTTAACCCGAAGCGCCGTAAGTCGTCCGCCAAGCGCGCTCATTTGGGATTCGAACTCCTACCCACAAACGTACCCACAAGTCTGGGGAGGATTCTGGCGAATTTTGACGAACGCGTAAAGATTCCAAATTTGCAAACAGCAGATTTATTTGAGGTTTCCGGACGGCCGCGAACATCTGCGAACGGATGTTGGCGGAGGGAGTGGGATTCGAACCCACGTTACGGTTTCCCGTAAACACGCTTTCCAAGCGTGCGCCTTCAGCCACTCGGCCACCCCTCCTGATCGGCCGTAAAAACGGCCACGCCTTCACAAAACTGAAGCGGGCACTTCGCGCTCAGCCAGCTGCTCATCCTTCCCGATTAGAGACGGCTGGCGGGAAAACCGAAAGCGGCGGGCACTATAGCGACGGTCTGGTCGCAAACAACCCGCCCGGCGATCCTCAGCCTCTAATAAGCATATCTATGTTTTATTTTCCAACGTTGACTGAAATCCGACCGGCTGCGCAGAATAGCGCGAATTTAGCAATTCGAGCGCGCAATGCGCACACCCTTTTTGATCCTAGCGATGCTTGCCATAGTCGGACCGGCCGCGGGTGAAACGATACAGCTTTTCGCCGCCGGTAGCCTGAGGGGCGCCTTGACCGACGTGGCCAGCGCTTATGAAGCGTCGAGCGGCAATAAAGTCGTGGCCAAGTTCGGCGCTTCCGGACTTTTAAAGAACGAAATTTCCGCCGGAGCTCATGCAGAGGTGTTTGCCTCCGCCAATATGGAGCATCCACAGTCCCTGCATGACGAAAAGAAAAGCGGCCGGGTGCTCCGCTTCGCGCGTAACAAAATGTGTGCGCTCGTGAGACCAGGAATAAGGGTCGACAGTACGAGCTTGCTTGATCGAATGCTCGATCCCAACATTAAGCTCGGCACGTCAACACCTCGGTCCGACCCTTCCGGCGACTATGCTTTTGAGGTCTTTCGAAAGGCCGAAACCATCAGACCCGGCGCCCAATCCGCGCTGGAAAAAAAGGCCCTGCAACTGACCGGGGCATCCAACAGCCCAGCACCACCGACCCGCCGCGTTGTCTACAGCTGGCATATCGCGGAAGGCCGCGCCGATATCTTTTTGACTTATTGTACCAATGCACTAACGGCGCAGAAGGAGAACCCCGGTCAACAAATCATTGCGCTTCCAGACAATCTCGCTGTCAGCGCAGACTATGGGCTGACGGTGATCACCGGCGCTTCGTCTGCCGCTCAGACTCTCGCAGATTTTATCATGTCGGCTGCCGGCCAAAAAATTCTCTCGACCTACGGTTTTGTATCAGGAGAGTGAGTTCATCATGCGCCAACACGTTCTTTCCGTCGCCGTGCTGGGGGCTTTCATAGCATCCGCTTACGCCGATGACGGCTGCGACAAATTCGGCTGGTCGGTAGCGCGCGAGCGCACGTTATTCACGGCTGCAAACAAAACGGAAATTACTGTCAACACGATTCTTGAATCGCTCCCGAGCGGCGCTTTCGTTCTGCATCTACAACCAGATGCGAAGGCGACTTTCGCAATGCCGCCCGAGCGCAAATCAAAAGCAGAGCATTGGTTCGGCGGCACGATTCAGCTGCCGGCCATAGCCATGCCGGGATTGTACCAAGTGACTCTTTCGGACGAAGCCTGGATCGATGTCGTTCAGGATGGCCGCTATGCGCGTTCGATCGGAAGCACCGGTCGCAGCGATTGCCCAGGATTGCGCAAGAGTGTCCGTTTTGAGCTCAACGCGGCACCATTTGCCCTTCAGCTAAGCGGCGTTACGTCAGAGACGATCGTCGTCGCGATCAGCCACAACGACTGATCAAATCGGGGCAACTCAGAATTCGAGGACGCTCGCGACGATTGCTTGGCGTTCGTGCGACTGTTGCAGGATTTCAAGCGCGGCGGCTGCCTGAATGTGCAATGCATCAAAATCAATTTGCGCGGCAGTTATCTGCGGCCCGGCGGGAGCAGGTGGTTGTGGAATAGCGAATAAACAGGCTCCGCAAACAGCAAAAACGAGCGCTACAAAACGTACGCGCATCGACAAGCCTCCTGGCTTGCCCCTCCCCGACGAGGACCATATATCGAATTTTATTTAAACCGCGCGAAGCACCACGATAAATCCTCGGGGGACGCCTTCAGCTTTCGTTAACTGCAGTAAAACGCTATTTCGTCGGCACGACCAGCGAAAAGCGCGGGTCGGCGGCGAGACACTCCGCCTGCGGGAGACCGAGCTCCTTGCGTACGATGTTGGTGCCGAGCACCAGAGACACGATCTTGTAGTAGGCGTGGCGTCGGCTCATGCCCTCGCGGCCCATGCCGCAGTCTGATGAAAGCACCAACCGCTCGGCCGGAATGTGCTTGAGCGCACGGCGGATGTGTTCGGCGATTTCCTCGGGCCTTTCGACCTGCAATGAGTGGTGGTCGATGACGCCGATGCAAATTTTCTTGTCGGTGATGATTTTGCCGAAGGCCTCAAGGTCCATTCCCCCGGCGCTGCAAGATTCAAAAGTTATTACGTCGGCGTCGACTTTATTCAACATCTCGAGCGCATTTTTGTAGGTCTGCACTTCTTTGAACATACGTTGTTGCGACGGATTGCCCCAACAAGTGTGGCACCAAACTTCCGTCTTCGCGCGCAGGCCCTTCACGGTTCGATTAAATACATCGACACTAAATGCAGGGTTGATCACGTCGTCGACAATGTTGCGAACCGCCAGGAGATGGACCTGCGGCTCCTCGAACTGGATAACCTGGCAACCCGCGTCGGCCAGATCGTGCAGCTCGGCGTTCAAGGCATCCGTGACCGCCAGAATACGATCCTTGATTGACTTGTAGTGCTTGTCCTGTACGGCGAATGCGACCAGCTCCGGCCCGATGGTGCCGAATTTGACCGGCCTTTTGGTCATGCGCTGCGCGACCTTCCACATGGCGGCATACTGCAGCTCGCCACGCGTTACAGGCCCGCTGATGCCCGGCATGACGCGCGATTCAAGATAGTCATGCAAAATGTGCCCGGGCGGAAATGCAAGACCGCCTTTGCCCGCAGGCGTCGGCTGCGGATTGTGATCGAACCCACCCATGTGCCGCGGGGGATAATTGGTCCAGCTCTGGCCGCCAACGTCGGAATCAAAATGTGCATCGCCGTCGGTGACGATATCAAGGCCCGCCATTTCCTGTTCATGTAGATAGACCGCGACCGCATCGACATATTGTTCGCGAAACTGGTTGTTCACCATCGCATCCAGAAAACTGCGCATACCAAGGTTCTGCGTGTACCAACTCGGCCGTGGAAGCGAGCCGGTGATGGTGGTCGGCAGCATAATGTCTTTGGTAGCGCGAAGCATGGTATGCATCTCCCCCGGGGTGACTGTTTCGTTGAACCTAGTCTATGTCCGTCACGCGCCGCTTGGAAACGATCTTCGTCATTTCGCGGCACCGGGGATGGACAAAAGCCTCTCCGCTGCCCACCTAAGTTGGGCAGTTTTCACGCTGTGGCAAAAATTCTGCTATATTTGATCGATGAGCAAAGACCGCGACAGCTACATAATCCGGCCCGATCCGCTCGATCCGCGGCTGACCGAGCGTGTCTCTGGTGTCGACCAGACCGGAGCACGCATCGAGACGTCTGTAACGGTTGAGAGGGCGCTGACGATCTTCCTCAATAGCCAGGAAATTGTCACCGCGATGACCATCGGTGATTATCCCGAATATCTTGCAATCGGGTATCTGCTCAACCAGAACATGCTCATGCCGGACGATGTCGTCACCGGTGTCGACTATGATGAGGAACTTGCGGTCGTGGTCGTGCGTACCAAACGCAAAACCAATTATGAAAAGAAGCTAAAGAAGAAAGTGCAAACGTCCGGCTGTGCGCAGGGCACTGTCTTCGGCGATCTTATGGAAGCGCTAGAAAATATTTCACTGCCGAAGGCGGAATTACGGACGTCCTGGCTTTATACACTCACGAACAAGATCAACACGACGCCATCGCTCTATCTTGAAGCAGGTGCCATTCATGGTTGCGTGTTGGCGCTCCGCGATGAACCCCTAGTCTATATGGAGGACGTTGGACGCCACAACGCCGTCGACAAGATCGCAGGCTGGATGTTCAAGAAAAAGGTGTCGGCCGCTGACAAGATTTTTTACACCACCGGCCGGCTGACGTCGGAGATGGTCATCAAGACCGTACGCATGGGAATTCCAATCCTCATCTCGCGCTCCGGCTTTACCGCATGGGGCGTCGAGCTTGCACGCAAGGCAAATTTGACTTTGATCGGACGCGCGCGCGGAAAACGCTTCGTCGCGCTCGCCGGGCAAGATCGCATTATATTCGATCAAGATCTCAACTTCGTAGAAGAAGAAAGCGCCAAACACCGGCGCAAAGCAGCGGTGCATGACGATTAGCCATCCTTCTACGTTCGGTCTGGTACTTGCCGGCGGTTTAGCGCGCCGCATGGGCGGCGGCGACAAAGCACGAATCGAGATTTGCGGCGTTTCAATTCTTGATCGCGTACTCGCGACGCTCTCCGCACAATGCCCCGGCATTATCATCAATGCGAACGGTGATCCAAAGCGTTTTGCCGATACGGGCCTGACCGTCGTTCCCGACAGTGTGCCGGATTTTGCCGGCCCTCTGGCGGGGATTTTGGCTGGTCTCGACTGGCTCGCAAAACAAAACAGCGGCATCGAATGGATCGTTAGCGTGCCGGGTGATTGCCCTTTTCTGCCGGACGATCTTGTCGAGCGCTTACACGAGGCGCGCCGCAAGATGGGTGCCGGTGTTCCGCTCGCCTGCGCACGTTCTGGCGAATGGCGTCACCCAGTGGTGGGCTTATGGCCATTGGCGCTGCGCGAGAATTTGCGTAAGGCGCTAATCGAGGATGGCTTGCGCAAGATCGAGGTTTGGACTGCGCGGCATGGTGTCGCCATCGCCGATTGGCCAGATCAGCCGATCGATCCGTTCTTCAACGTCAATACGCCTGAAGACGCGGCCCGCGCCGAGCGCATTGCGCTGCAGCATACATAAATTTACGTGTGAAATTCTTGACCGCCCCCGGCGGCTGGTCACATATTTAATCTGAGATCGAATTTCAGGTGGGGAGGAGTGAATTCAATGAAGGCATTCATCATGGCCTGCGCGGCCGCCGTCGTCATTGCGATCGTCGGTGTTGTCGTACTTCACGCCGTGCCGGATTCAGCAGAAACCGCGTTCAGCAGCCCAACCGGTGTGCGACTCGGCGCGTAGGCCCGCGCGGTTGAGGCATCTAAGGTCCTTCGGGCTGGAAGACTGAATCTTCAATATGCAAACGGATCGGGATCTTTCCTCGCCTACGCGCCATATAGACGGCGTGCGCGCCGGGTGTAGGCGGTTACGATGGCTAAAGCGCGATCCGCAAACGCGACATCCATCAGCGCCTGCAATAGGAACGATTTGAGTCTGAAATCCACGTGATACTGGATGTCCGTTCCACCCTCTACCAAAGAATCGAACGTCCACCTCTGTTCAAATCGCGCGAACATCGGATCGTGGCTGGTGATCGCAATCCCGTGTGGACGGTCCAATCGCGCGATCGTCGAGAACTGCTTCCGAAGAAAGCCTGTCCCAACGGTTAGATCGGTCCAGATTGCTTGATCCGTGCGGCGCCGCACCCGAGTGGCGATCATCCACGGTATGAATTCTGGGTATTTCTCAACGTCCGCGACGAGATCGAACAGCTGGTCCGGCGTGTATTTCAAATGCGCTCGGTGGGAATACGTCACCATAGTCCACCAATCATTTGAAATGCTCCGGGCTCACTCCAGAAGAAAGCATCCGCAGCGGACCGGCGACGTAGACCCATCAAGCTTTCAAAATCGAGTTAGTCCCGCGCCTGTTGCGCCGGAGGATGCACAAGGTTGACGTGGCAATCGACGCACGTGACCCCGCCCTGCTTGAGCATTGCGTGTGAGGTGCGTCCATCCTCGCTCTTCGGATTAATCGCGTTGGCATCATGACAGCCGCGGCAGGTGACACTGTCTTGCCGGCGCAGCCAGGCCTGAGTCTCCTCTGTCAGCTTCGCTCGATGAGCCGCCCAAACCTTCGGATCTTTGAAATTGTGCGTGAGTTCGGAAAAAACGTCGCGCGCACCCGAGGTCGCCTTGACGTAGGTCTCTACGAACCAGTTTGTTTTAGGGATGTGGCAGTCACCGCAGCTTGCCAGCACCCCCTTGCTGTTGCTTCGATGCGCCGAGCGTTTGAAGTAAGGATCCTCGGCCTGAAAACCCATCGAGTGACAGGACGTGCAGAAGGCATTGGTTGAGGTGTGATGATAGATCACGGTGCTTGCAATGATGGCTCCCGCGCCGACTGTCGCGCTGCCAAGCAGCAGAGCAACGAGCACCCACCGTTTGAACTGCATTTATAAACTCCGAATGGAGGGAAGCAGAACCGCCGAGGCTCGACGCTATCGGGCAATATAATACTGTATCTTAAGGCCTTCCAAAAGTCGGGGTGGCTTGATAGCCGCGCTCTAAAGATTGCGCTTAGCCGACCCCGCCCCACCCCAGAGCGTGCCAGACCGCGCCGCCGGCCAATCCGCTTATGTATGCCCAACCGAACACCCGGTTATGCCCAAGACAGGCGCGGTGGTACCAAAGCGGCCAACCAATATAGCCATCTGGAGGTGAGATTGGGCGCGGTCGACTCATCAGTGTTATCGCTCGGATCGCACGGGGAATGGCAAATACTACGATCGCCGCAAACGGCGTCAGTCGACCAAACGCAATTAGAGCGGCAATGATGCCGTAGATTGCAAAAATTGCGGCGATGTTCAGAAAACGTGCGGCTCTCTGCCCGATCACGACCGGCAGCGTATGGATTCTTCGGCCGGAATCAAAATCAATTTGATCAATGTGCTTGCCGACCAGAATGGTCATTACACCCAGTCCATATGGAAGTGACGCAAGCATGACGTTGGTAGACAGTTGGCCCGTGATCATGGCGAAACCACCACCGATCATTATCGGGCCCCACACAAGCAGCACGGCCAATTCACCCAAGCCGATGGTCTTAAATGGCGCTGGACCGGCGTCGTACAGAATTAAGAGCGAGACGCCCGCAATGAAAAATGCCGCTGCCAACCATCCGCGTTCGGCGAAAAAATATGCCGCAATGCCAATCCCGACAATCGCAAGCAACCCAAGTCCTGCGATCAGCGTCCGCCGATCGAGGACACCGCCCGAAAGCGGATGCACGGTATAACGCATCCGTGGCGAATCCGGAGTATCGTGCCCATGCCTAAACCCGAAATAGTCGTTGCTGAGATTGCTGATCATGTGTGCGACAACAAAACCGATCACCACACATATGAAATTGGTCAGATCGAAAAGGCCTGCATTGATTGCCAAAAGACCGGCGATCACTGCCGCTTGGGCAGAAATAACTAAAATGACGCTGCGTGCTGCATAAAGAAACTGCGACACGCTATCCAAGCTTTTGATGTCCTGAACGCCAGGTTTGTAAAAACCCGTGAAAGCTCCCCACCAGAGCGCGGGTCTCCATGCGAACATCTCGTGTATCCCGCAAGCTCGATGATTAACAGCCGCGTCAACCTTCCGACCCGAGTCGCACATCGCGCTCAGCTACCCGGCAACAACTGTCGAGGCCAACCGGTTGCGCAGCCCGCCAGTGCTGACTACTTCTTGCCCTCTTTATATTTCTTCCCGTAGGCATTCAGAGCAGGTGGTGCGCTATGGCATTTCGCGCAGGGCTGACCGGTTTTTTTGGCGATGTCAGCGTTGGCCATCGCCGGCTGCGACGTGGTCGTTATCATCGCGAAAGCGATCAATAACGCGGTCGACATCCCGACCGCCGCACATGCAATTGCAATACCCTTCGGCATGGACAACCTCCTCACCCTGCTTGTCGCACCGGATCATAAAGCCAGTGCAAGATTCAATCAGTATAGTACCTAGAACCTGCCTCGGGTAGCTAGCAGATTTGAAATTCGTTCACCGCTCGTCGCTGACCGAACGCCATCGAGCCATCGAAGCGTCGGGTCAGCTGCCGACGAGCGCCGCATAGGAAAGAAAACCGACAAGAGCGCCCGGTTCGACGGCCGTCACATCTTCAGGAAGCTCAAGCAATCCGTCTGTTTCCGTCAACGACGTCAGAATGCCCGCGCCATCTTGCGGGTGCTTGATTGCTTCGATTTCTCCATCGGCGGCACGCTTGAGCGTCACGCGCACATATTCGCGCCGATCTTTCTTTTTCCTGTAAGCGAAAGCGGCTCGCACCGGCAGCGGTACCAATTTGCCAGGCCGTGCGCCTGAAAGCTGCCGAAGCAACGGCTTCACCACACGGACGAACGTGACGAACACCGCAACCGGATTGCCCGGCAGACCTACAAAAGCCGCGCTGTCGCTTCCTTTGGCGCCCCGGATGACGCCCATCGCAACAGGCCGACCAGGTTTAATTGCAACGCGCCAGAACACGAGGCTGCCGGTACGCTCGACCGCGCCGCGCACGTAATCGGCTTCTCCGGTTGAAACACCGCCGGAGGTAATTATGAGATCATGGCTCGCAGCAGCTTTTCTTAAGGCCTCCGCCAGAGTACCAGGATCATCGGCCAAAATGCCAAGATCGGACACCGTCGCACCAAGCAACTCAAGCAGTTCCGCGAGCAGAAAACGGTTGGAATCATAAACAGCAGTGCCGCTGCGAGCCGAGCCGGGCTCCACAACTTCATCGCCGGTCGAGAAAATTGCCACCTTGAGCCGCCGCCTCACGACGATCTCGATCAGTCCGAGCGCAGCAGCGAGCGCGATGTGTTGTGGCTCCAAGACCGTGCCGGCTTGCAGCACCAGCGCACCAGCACGGACATCCTCACCTGCGAGGCGGCGATTGGCACCGAGCATCAAGCCCTTCGGCACGATCACGTGATTGCCATCGGAGGTGACATCCACATCTTCCTGCATAAACACTGTGTCGGTGCCTTTAGGCATAGCCGCGCCGGTGAAAATTCGAATTGCCTCGCCAGGCTTGAGCACGACACTGTCGCGCGCGCCCGCGGTGAGCCGGCCTGCGATCGCGAGTTTGGTATCGCCGTCTGGCCGGAGATCGGCGTGCCGTACGGCGTAACCGTCGACCGCCGAATTGTCGAAGGGCGGCAGGTCGACCGGCGCCTTCACATCAGCCGCGATAACACGGCCGCGCGCTCCATGCAGACGCACACCCTCGGTTTCAACGACAGGCGAGATCCGTTCGCCTATCAGCTGTTCGACTTTATCGAGCCGCAGCAGCGGGCCGGAAAAAGCAAAACAGTCATCGCTAAGCTGCGCCATCATCAACCCCGCATAGCGAGAGCCATCGGGACTGCGCGCTGAAGCAAAAGATCGACAATTGTCTCAACGTCGTTGAGATCTATGACCGGGACCTTTGCCTTCGGCAACGCAACGTCCGAAGCGACCGCGACGATGTGCGGATCATCGGGATGTATCAGCGGTTTGCCATTGGCGGCTCGATGAATTTCAAGTTTTGGGAATTTGTCGCGCTTGAAGCCCTCGACCAGCACCAAATCGACCGGGGACATTTTGGTGACGAGTTCGCCCAGATCCCATTCCGGTTCCTCACGCAGCTCGTGCAGGATCGCCCACCGCTTGGCCGATGAAATAATGACTTCGGTGGCGCCAGCCGCACGATGGAAAAAGGAATCCTTTCCGGGCTGGTCCAGGTCAAACCCGTGATGGGCGTGCTTGAGCGTGGATACTTTGAGTCCGCGCGCAATCAGACTCGGGATGAGTTTCTTGATCAGCGTGGTCTTGCCCGAACCGCTCCAGCCGGCGAGGCCGATGATACGCATAGGGCCTTTGGCGGGTGCATCCATTGCGCCCTTATAGCAAAATGCGTGGCCGCAATGGTCGGGGATTTTTTGTGTGCTGAAAGCGCCTTTTATTCAGCGGGTCGCATCGCACCGCTCTTTCCGGCACCGACCTTTTGCATCTCTTCTTTTGCCCAAAGGTTATGGTGTTCCTTGGCCCAGTTGAGATCGACGTTGCCGTCGGCCATTGCCCCGAACGCACCTTCCATCCCGACGGTGCCGAGATAGATATGGCCAAGAATAAGCGCGACAAACAACACACCGACGACGGCGTGGAAGATTTCCGCCAGCTCCATATTCCCTACTGTCAGTCCAGAGTAAAACGGGAACAAAAGCATGAAGCCGCTTATGATCATAGCCGCGCTGGCAAGTATGATCAGCCAGAACAATATTTTCTGCCCGGCATTGAATTTGTGAGCGGGCGCATGCGTACTGTTCGTCTTATCGAACATGCCACCGCCTTGCTTAAGCCACTGGACGTCCGCGGCGGTCGGCAAATTACGCGCGATCCACATCACAAACATCAGCAGTACACCAAGAGTGAAGCCGAAGCTCAGGAAATTATGAACGTATTTTGCCCATTCCGACCATGCACTGAAGGCATCCGGACCCATCCACGGCAAGAGAAGCACTCGGCCGAATGTGATGTTGAGGCCGGTTATTCCGAGAATGACAAATGTCACAGCCGTCAGCCAGTGCACAAAACGTTCCAGCACATCGAAGCGCAGAATATTTATCCCTGAATATCCCGATTTGACGCGCATTGGCCCGCGCCACAGATAAAAAAGGACGAGCACGACCAGCATGCCGATAATAGAAATTCCACCGATCCATTTCAGCGTTACAGTGTGAAATTGACGCCACTCGCGACCGGCCGGATGCTCAAGCACGTAAGATTTCACGTCGGGAATGGTGCCGCGGCCCTGGATAACCTTGAGCTGCTGGAGCAATTGTTGCTCCTTCACCGCGTCAGCATTCGGATTAACTGAGTTCGGCTGCTGGGCCGAAACCGGAGCTGCCATTGCGACAATGTATGCGAGCGCGAGCGCGCCTACAATCAATCGCATATGCCTCACAAGTTTCGCCATGCGTCCCTCTCCCTGCATTCGAGTGTTCTTCTGAGTGAGCCGGCTGCTCAGCAGGTGCTGAGCAGCGCGGCTTGCATCACGTCGCAATTGATTCTTTGTAAGCAGTTTGCCAGCCCCATGCGCCGGAGCCGTAGCCGCGCTTCGACACGCGCTCCTTGTAAATCTGAGCGATGACATCGCTGTCGCCGGCGAGCAGCGATTTGGTCGAACACATTTCGGCACACAGCGGCAGCTTACCTTCCGCCAGGCGATTATTGCCGTACTTTTCAAATTCTTCCTTGCTACCGTCGGCGTCCGGACCACCGGCGCAGAAGGTGCATTTATCCATCTTGCCGCGCGAACCGAAATTGCCAACTTTCGGATATTGCGGGGCGCCGAATGGGCACGCGTAGAAGCAGTACCCGCAGCCGATGCACAGGTCTTTTGAGTGCAACACCACCGCGTCCGCCGTCGTGTAGAAGCAGTTCACGGGACAAACCGCCGCGCATGGCGCGTCGGTGCAGTGCATGCAGGCCATGGAGACTGAGCGTTCGCCGGGCTTGCCGTCATTGAGAGTAATGACGCGCCGGCGGTTGATGCCCCAAGGCACTTCGTGCTCGTTCTTGCAGGCAGTGACGCAAGCGTTGCATTCGATGCAGCGGTCGGCGTCGCAGAGAAATTTCATTCGCGCCATGATCGTTGCTCCTTATGCCGCTCGAATTTCACAGAGAGTGACTTTCGGCTCCTGCATGCCAGTCGCCGGGTCATACCCATATGAGGTGATTGTGTTCGCGCTTTCGCCGAGCACAACGGGATCCGTGCCTTGTGGATAGTTCGCCCGCAGATCCTCGCCGGCGAACCAGCCGCCGAAGTGGAATGGCATCCAAGCAACGCCCTTGCCAACGCGTTCGGTGACGAGCGCCTTCATCTTGGCCTTGGAGCTGTTTTCCGCACCGGTGACCCATACCCAGCCGCCGTCCTTGATTCCGCGGTCAGCGGCATCGGCAGGATTGATCTCGACGAACATGTCCTGCTGCAGCTCGGCCAGCCATTTGTTGGACCGAGTCTCTTCGCCGCCACCCTCGTACTCGACGAGACGACCTGACGAAAGAATGATCGGAAATTGCTTGGCGATTCCCTTCTCGATAGCGGCCTTTTGCACCGAGAAGCCGATATTCGGTAGCCGGAATTGCTTGGCATCCGGCAAGGTCGGATATTTGCTCACAAGATCAACACGCGGCGTGTAGATCGGTTCGCGATGCACCGGAATAGGATCAGGCAGACCAAATGCGTTCATGCGCGCTTTGGCGTTTCCATACGGTACGCAGCCGTGTTGCATGGCTACGCGCTGAATGCCGCCGGACAGGTCGAGTGACCATGACACCGCGTCGGGCGTGGTCGGATTGACCTTATTAATCACCGCCATTTCAGCTTCGGTGAGGTCTTTATCCCAACCGAGTTTCTTCAGCACAGCGAGCGTGAATTCGGGGTAACCATCCTTGATCTCGGAATCCTTGGAATAGGATCCTTCAGCAAGCAGGTTGACCTTCACACTCGAACCGTCAGGTTTTTTCTCTTCACGTTCGACACCGAAGCGCGCACGGAAACAGCCACCTCCGTCCATGACCGCGAGGTTCGTATTGTAGAGGAGTGGCGTTCCAGGGTGTTTAACCTCGGGCGAGCCCCAGCATGGCCACGGCAAGCCGTAGTAGTCGCCTTTGTTCGGACCGGTGGTTGCCCGTTGGGTGAGCATGCTGAAGTCCGCCTGGTGCGCCATGTGCGACTTAATGCGCTCAGGTGACTGGCCGCAGTAACCGGTGGACCAGCTGCCGCGGTTCATTTCGCGAAGGATGTCCTCAGCGACGGGCAGGTTGTTTTCGACCTTGATGTTCTTGAACATCGGGTCCGCAAGCCCGAGCTTCTTGGCGATGAGGTACATAACCTCGAGATCGTCTTTCGATTCGAAGATCGGCTTGACGATCTGCTCGCCCCATTGCATCGCGCGGTTGGAGGCAACACGCGAGCCTTTGCATTCAAACTGTGTCGCTATGGGCAGGAGGTACATATTCTCCTTGCGTCCAGCCTGTACAGCAAGCGACGCCCAGGTAGTCGGATGTGGATCTGCCACGACCAGCAGATCGAGCGCCTTCAATCCCTTTAACGACTCGGGAATACGCGTGATGCTGTTGCTCGCATGGCCCTGCACGAACATGGCCCGCACATTGTCTTTTTGCGCAACCTGTTCCTTTGGCAGAATCGCGGCATCGAACCAGCGGGTGAGCGGGATGCCGGCCGTCTCCATGATCTGCTTGGAGTCGAACCGCGCCTGCAGGTAGTTGTAGTCAACTTCCCAAACGCGCGACCAGTGCTTCCATGCTCCCTCGGCCAAGCCGTAGTAGAACGGCAGCGTCACGATATCGAGGCCAACGTCGGTCGCGCCCTGGACGTTGTCGTGGCCGCGGAAGATGTTGGCGCCCATTCCTTGGCCGCCGACATTGCCCGTGAGCAGCAATAGCATACAGCTGGCACGAACGTTGGCGGTCCCGACGGTGTGTTGGGTTTGGCCCATGCACCAAATCAGCGTCGACGGCTTTTGTGTCGCGAACATCTGCGCAACGCGCTTGAGTTGCTCGCCCGGAACTCCGGAGACGCGTTCGACCTCTTCCGGCGTCCACTTCTCCATTTCCTTTCGCGCGTCTTCGAAACCGTAAACGCGCTGGCGGATAAATTCTTTGTCTTCCCAGCCATTCTTGATGATGTGCCACATCATCCCATAGAGAACAGGAATATCGGTGCCGGGGCGAAGCCGCACATATTCAGTCGCGTGCGCGGCGGTTCGCGTCAGCCGAGGATCGATGACGATAACGTTCGCCTTATTGAGCTCGGCGCCTTCCAGCAAATGCTGCAGGGATACCGGATGGGCTTCAGCCGGATTGCCCCCCATGATGATCTGGGTCTTGGAATTGCGAATGTCCGTGTAGCTATTCGTCATCGCGCCGTAGCCCCAGGTATTGGCTACGCCAGTTACGGTTGTTGAATGACAAATGCGCGCTTGGTGATCAGTATTGTTGGTGCCCCAGAACGCGCCGAGCTTACGGAAGAGATACGCGCCCTCGTTCGTCATCTTGGCCGAGCCCAGCCAATAAACCGAGTCACCGCCGGATTTCTGGCGAATTGCGTTTAGTTGGTCGCCGATCTCATTGACCGCAACGTCCCACGAAACTCGCGTCCATTGCCCGTTGGTGAGCTTCATCGGATATTTGAGACGGCGTTCGCCGGAAACCAGCTCACGCACCGACGCACCCTTGGCGCAATGCGAACCGCGATTGATTGGCGAATCCCAGCCCGGTTCCTGGCCAACCCAGACGCCGTTCGACACTTCTGCTATGACGGTGCAGCCGACCGAGCAGTGCGTGCAGATGCTCTTGCGGATAGTCGCACCGGCGACATTTGGCCCGGCCGCTTCCGCTTTTTGCACACTTGCGAGCGGCAATGCGCCGAGTGTGGCAAGGCCACTGGCGACGAGGCCGGAACGGCGCAGGAAGTTGCGGCGATCGAGACCACCGCTGACTTGAGCACCAACCGTCGCTGCGAGGTGGCCGCGATGTGCTTGACGTTCTGCTCTCTTGATCAGCACGGCTGCATCTCCCTCAGCTCGGATAACGATTAACTTTGTAGAAGGTCTGCACGTCAGCAGAGTTCGGCTGGTAGCGGGCCTTCCTCTTTTCCGCGTCCGATTCGGTGGCGGCGGCCGCGGTAGCGAGCGGCACAGCCGCGGTCACGGCTACCCCCGCACCAGCGCTCATCGCACGCAGGAAGTCGCGACGGCCTAGCTTTGTCTTATCCTGTTGTTTCATCGCCGTTCCCTCCTCAAGCCGGAAGCGCGAAAGCTTCCGCTTCAATGTTCATGAAAACGCGGCCGAGCGTCCCCAACCGTTTGTAGAAGTCCGCACCTTCGGCGTTCTCCAGATCGGTGAAGAAACGCCCAATCCAGGGCGCCATGTGCTTTTCAAAGATTGTGCGGTCGGAGTCGGGCGCCGCGGGTAATCGACCGCTCACAAGGCCCGACATTATCTCACAAAGAATGCCCGCGTGATCTTCCGGTTCCACCACGCCTTCGCGGCGCGCGACCCCCATGCGCGCCAGATCGTCGCGGAGCCGCGCGAGTGGACGCTCGTGAAGGAACCCAGTGAGATAATATGAGCCGTACGGCAACAACTCGCCGCGCCCCAACCCGATAAACAAATCGAAGAATTCGCGCTCGACGCTTTGGGTCGTGGTTTTCTCAGCAGCTTCGGCAAGCCCAGCATGCGCCAGGCCGAGTGGTGAAGCGTCTGCGCGCAGTTCTGATATTTTGGACAACAACGGCGCGTTCGGCGCCCGCGTCAGCAATACCGCAAGCAGCGCATATTCTTGTGCACGCGCGGCATCGACCTCGTCGACATCGTCGGAGATCTTTTTCCCGCCATAGAGGTCCGGTCGCAGTACCCTGCGATCAATGCCGGTGGCCGATTCAACCGAAATGACTCGTTCGGCAGGAATACGAATCCAGTTCGAAACGGACGGTTGGGAAATACCGATCTGGCGCGCAAGTTCACTCACGCCACCAGCGGCGCGGATCGCTTCGGACAGGCCGAGGTCCCTCATCCAAGTCTCTCTCAAATCTCTATTTTTGAATAGTTACAATGAAAGCCTACTGGCCCACAGGAGAAGGGGTCAATAGCGCGAGGCTATACCTTATGAACAAACGTACTCGATGTTCATTCCGGCACCGCACCACCGTGCCGCCGTGCGATCTTCCGCTCGGATTGCTTTTGTGGTGATTGCTTTTGCGATGCACCATTTTCGGCGTGCGAGGGCCTTTCCTCAGATGCTACAGGCGCATCCACTGATTTAGGCGCCCCAGAGCTTTCGGTTGTTCCACTTGTTTCGAGCGGCTTGGCAGCGGCAACTGGTGATACGGACGCGGCGTCGTTGGATTTTGGCTCCGAGGTCGTCTCGCCAAAAAGCTCAGAAACAAGGCGTTTCACGTCGAGACCCGGATCGAGGTCGCCGAAACCCGGGATGCCCTCCGGACCCACTCCATCCCAAAAGTTTTCGTTGGGACCCATGAAGTCACGAATAGCCGGATCGGCCGACCAGGCGCGACGAAGCGCCGCATGACGAAGCGCCAGCGGCACGCCCGGCTGCATGAAGACTGCAAGGTCAGTACCGGGACCGATCGAATCAATTGGCGGCAAGCTGCTCACATCAAATTCGACCGCGCCCGCCCTCGATTGCGCTGAAGCCGGCATGCTTCGCATTTGTTCGCCGGCTGGTGGCGGCTCCGCCCTGACCTGGACGCCTGTTTTCTCTGCCTGCACATCGGCGGCTTGGCGTTTGCGCTGCGACCAACGGCTGAGGAAATTACTGGGGTCGTTCATTTACGATCATCCCGCGACGAGGGTCCGCGATGCGCCAATGCCTCCGTATTCGCGCGGTCCCGTTTTCGTTTCACGAAAGTTTGCTCAATATGGTGCTCAGCCACAAACGCCGCAATTGCTTCGCGCAATGGTTCCGGCATCGCGACCGCCTCCACAATCTGAGAGCCAGCTTCGGTCATACCTTCACCCTCGGCAGGATCCGCAGTAACCGCCGCTAACTCATATGGAGGATCGCCCTCAACCGGCCGCAAAATGATCCACAGCAGTGGCGCATCCAAATGCAAGTTGTCGCGATAATGCGCGGACTCCGTCCGATATAGATTAACTGGAGCGGCGCCCACGTAAAATGTGGCACGCCCACCTTCTTCGGCAAGCTTTGTCCAAGGTGGCGTATCTGGTACGCCAGCAAGCACCCTGACGGGCCGCCAATGAAAATCTGCCCACGGGCTCGCGCTCTTGCTGCGCTCAACCACAACGCCAACAGGAATGCTTGCAAGGGGAACTGCGGCACTCAACTTACGCCCTCCAGATGCCGCACCGGCAAACCGATTAACAAGTTCTGCGGCTTCATACGGATTGTTTTGTCTGGCGCCATAGCGAGTATGAGATAGATGGGCTCGCCCTTCACGTTGTCGAGCATGAGCGTCGGATCGCTGAAGCTTAACCGGAACAAGCCGACCACACGCGCCATGGTCGCCTCGTCAATATCCTCGCCGCGCCAGAGCAAATCGCCAATTTTAGTGGCATCGGCATCAAGACCGACATACCACGCGAGATTAACCTCGCTCAGTTCGGCAAGTGCTTCAATGCTCACATCGACGCCAATCACGTGCGCGATCCAGCGTTGCATCGCCTGCGCGAGCGCATCTAGTCCTTCACGACCCGCAGTCAAATCGATCGCCATGTCGAACTGGTCACTGCGTTCCCAATAGCTGTCAGCATTTTCGACATTGATAACATCGATGTTGGCCTCAGGCGGGATACCCAACATCGACACCAATGGCGTCACTGGCGCGGTATTAACGCCGCCAATGGTTTCCTCATCGGCCGCAATAAGCGAGCCGTCGTGCAAAGTCATGCGCTGCGTGCGAAAAAAGAGTTCGGCCGCGCGTACGACCCGCGCATCCTCGATACCGTCGAGTGCATTGCGCAGAATCACATGTACGAGCTGGTTGATGAATAGCGGCGGAGTTTTGCCGACCCCATTGCGCACCAGTTCAGCATAAGCGCCTTCCAAAGTTTTATGGCGCAAGAGGTGATCCCTGAAGCCGACGAGTAGTTGCCAGTTCTCACGCGCATCGGGATCGGTGATGGCTGCAATATCGGAGGGAGAAACGGAGATGCGGGGATCAGCCAGCAGCGCCGCGTGCAACGTACGCTCGACCACGCAGGCTTCCGGCGGTGGCAACAATTCAGGTCTAGCTAAATACAATTTCAGAAACTCATCAGTGACGTGAAGCCCGCCACCCTGGCCTCGGTCGAGCAGGTGGTGGCCACTGGAGATCCAGAAGTCATTCATTTGCGTTCCCGGCCTGCCATAGCGATCAGGTCAAGCTGTTCGCTCGCCGGTTCCTCTTCACCCTCGACCTCGAGGAAAGAAAAAGCGCGTGCTGGTTTTGCACCGTTACGCGGGCGCAAAGTCCGAAACGATTCGCGAACCGCACCGTCTTCGAATGTTCGATTTACCGCAACCAACGTGTCTTCGGGCTGCGTACACAGCGACTGCACGAAGGCGACTTCCTCTTCTGCCGCGACAGCAGCATCCTCTATCGTGGGTGCGCCGAAATGTACTACCAACTGTTTCGCCAACGAGTCGACCACTGCCAGCCGATCGTCTTCACTTGCTTTGACGATCTGCACCAATGTCGACCACCCAAGTGTCGATACTCCAAGGAAGCCGCTGCGAAATGCCGTGCGTGCCTTGCCTTCAAGGACGCCCGGATCGCGATTCCAAAACGCAAATGCACCCGACACAGCCCACTCTCCCGGTTCGGCCGCTTTTTCGAATACAAAAGTATCCGATGCGTCGAGTCGTATGGTGCGAATAAGCTTCACGTGCGCGGTCCCTTGCTCGCCGGATCAAACCATGCGGGTTGATCGAGCCGCGATAAAAACTCTTGACGGACAATCTCAGCCTTCCCCATGCGGCGAACCAAAAGATCGCCGTTCTCATCAATATCGCGCCGCATACCTTGTTCGCGAGGCAGCCGTTCCAGATAACTCTTTGCCACAGCGCCGAAGCCGCTTTCCTGCCAGGCATCAACCGCAACCATGAAGTGGCGTGCAAAACTTTCCACGACGTGCTTGGACATTGTGTCGGTGAACCCTTCCTCCTCCAGTGCTGTAACGAGCGGGTTTAAGCCGGGCTCGACACCTGTCATCGACACCGTGCGGATCATTCCACCGAATACCAGCCACGGGGGCGTTTCGTCTTCGGCAATATTCTGCGGCCACGCAAGTCGACCGCCACCTACGAGACCGTGATTGACAAAGAGCGAATCTGGCCAATCGATGATAATGGAGGTTTCGGGCTGTGCGTGGGCCGCTAGTGCATCGGCCAGAGCGGTCATACCAGCATAAAATGTGCGTCGAGCCTTACTCAACGATTCATCCGGCTCAAGAACCACCGCGAACTCCGCGAGGTCGAAACGCCCAACATATACCAATGTCCCAGCGCCTTGCTCCGGGGCGATCGCTGCCGCATACGCGAAAGCGTCGCCAACCTCGCGCAAACGTACCACGGAGAACGGCGGCGGTAGCACCAGTTCCGGTGCGAGACGCGTTAGCGGGCGGGCCGTGTGGAGCGGCATTGTTCCTCGCTCTACCCTTCATATCTGAATACATATAATTATAGCCTCGGTGGATTCCGAGGCCAGCCCCGTGGCCGCGGGGATCAGTGCGCAGCCAATGCCAAGCATGCGATTTGCCTTGAATTGGCGGGAAAATGGAAAGGTTAGTGAGCCCGATGGCCGAACGGCCACGTAACATCCTAATCTGCTCTTGCGAAGACACCGTGCCGCTTGACAGCGAAATGGTGCGGCGCGCCTGCCGCGACTCTGTCGTGATTGAGGGCCGCCAATTCTGCCGCACCGAGCTTGAGCGTCTTCGTAAGGCCTTAGCGGGAGGCGAACCGGTTACTGTCGCTTGTACCCAAGAAGCGCCACTGTTCAATGAAATTGCCGAGGAGGTCGAAGGCGCCGGTGCTGTCTCTTTCGTTAACATCCGAGAGACAGCTGGCTGGACAAAAGATTCGGCGAAGACTGGTCCTAAAATGGCGGCACTCATCGCCGCAAGCCTGGAGCCGGTATCGGAAATTCCATTCGTGCCTCTCAAAAGCGATGGAGTCACGCTCCTCTACGGCAAAGATGAGCGGGTGATCGAGGCCGCGTCTTTGCTTAAAGAGCATCTCGACGTCACCGTGCTGATTAAACCGGGTGTCGAAATTGCGCCAATGCGCGTGACCGAGTTTCCGGTGCTGAAGGGCACGATCCGAACGGTCAAAGGTTATTTAGGCGCGTTTGAGATCACTATCGACGATTATGCAGCGCCCAGTCCCTCCTCGCGCGGCTCATTTGAGTTCGGCCCAGCGCGCAATGGCGCCGTATCGCGATGTGACATCCTCGTTGATCTCTCCGGCGCGCCATCGTTGTTCAGCGCCGCCGATCTGCGCGACGGCTACCTGCGAGCCGACCCTGGCGACTCCGCTGCGGTTCTACGCTCGGTTCTGAAGGCGCGCGATCTGACGGGTACGTTCGACAAACCGCGCTACATCGCTTTTGCAGAGGATCTCTGCGCGCATTCGCGTTCGAAGATCGTCGGCTGCCGCCGCTGTCTTGATCTTTGCCCAACCGGCGCAATCACGCCTGCCGGCGACCATGTTGCGATCGATGCACATATCTGCGCCGGATGCGGGCAATGTGCAGCGGCGTGCCCAACCGGCGCAGCCAGTTATGCAATGCCATCATCCGATGCGCTGCTACGCAAGCTGCGCACACTGCTGTCTACCTATCATGACGCCGGCGGCAAACAACCTGTCGTCATGTTTCATGATGTCGAACACGGTGGTGGGTTGATCGACGCGCTTGCGCGGCATGGCGACGGTTTGCCGGCGAACGTTCTGCCAGTCGAGATCAATGAGGTGACGCAAGTTGGCCTCGAAGCAATCGCTGGAGCAATCGCGTACGGCGCCGCGGCTGTCCGCTTGCTTATTCGCGCGAAGCCGCGCCACGACATTTCCGGCCTCTATAATACGGTTGCACTGGCCGAACCGATTTTGGCCGGACTCGGGTTCAACGGAGTGCGTGTCGCAACTATCGAAACCGACGATCCCGACAAGCTTGGTGAAAACTTGCGTGCCATCGACCGGATCGATGGCACACCTAAACCTGCAACGTTTTCGGCCACCGGCCGCAAGCGCGAGGTGATGCGATTGGCCTTGCGTGAATTGCATGCGGCCGCCCCCGCACCGGTTGACGTGGTGCCACTGCCGGAAGGCGCTCCGTTTGGTACGGTCGAGGTTAACGTTGAGGGCTGCACACTATGCTTATCGTGCGTATCAGCCTGCCCGACCGGCGCGCTTTCGGATGATCCTGAACGGCCAATGCTGCGCTTTAATGAAGATGCCTGCGTTCAATGCGGGCTGTGCAAGGCGACCTGTCCGGAGAAAGTGATCAATCTAAAGCCGCAAATCGATTTCCGCGCGGCGACAGCCATGAGCCGCATCATCAAGCAAGAGGAGCCGGCCGAGTGCATTCGCTGCGGCAAGCCATTCGGCGTGAAAAGTTCTGTCGAGCGGGTCGTCGCCAAGCTCGAAGGCAAACACTGGATGTATAAAGACTCGAAGAAGCGACTCGATGTCATCCGGATGTGCGAAGACTGCCGCGTAGCCGTAATGGCCGAAGAACAATTTGACCCGTTTGGCGCGCCGCAGCGGCCACGGGTACGCACAACCGAGGACTACCTGCGCGAGCGCGAGGAAAAAGGTGAAGGTTAGCTATTTCTTCGTCGTAGCCTTGGCGAGGAATTCTACAAGCGCCTTTCGATCGTCTTCTGATCCAATCGTTTGCTCCGGCATTTTTGTACCAGGCGTGTAACTCATAGGACCGACCTCGAACATTTTTGATACAGTTTCCGGCGTCCATACAATATTCATTTGTTTAAGCGCGTCCGAATATTTGTAGCCCGGCAATGTCGCGATCTTGCGGCCAAAAATCCCAGCGAGGCTGGGGCCTGCCTTGTTCCCTTCATCAGATGACAAGGTGTGACACGCAACACAGGCGCGAAAGACATCGGCGCCATGATCACCGGCAAAAGCGGCCAGCGGATCTTCCGGCGCACCGACCACGATAGCACCCACCGGCTCTCCGCTTGATGCATCCCAGCGGCGGATTATTCGATCGGTCCCGCCAGTCAACAATGTGCGACTGTCAGGAAAGAATGCGATCGACCAGACGGGTAAGCCTGGACCAACCAGCGTGTGTGCAAGTGTGCGGGTCTTTCGTTCGATTACCGCGACAGAACCACGAATTCCGGCAGCAGCAACGAGATTGCCATCAGGCGAGATGGCGATAGCGATAACCGGCGTGGGCGCTGCCTCCACTTCGCCAAGGACGTTGCCTGTTGGCGATAAGAAATAGACCTTTCCATTGGCACCAGCGGCGATGATTTCCCCGTCGGGCGCGACCGCAACAGCATTCAGTGGCGTGGGTAAATTGCGGACAGTCTCACTCCCACCCTTGAGCGGCCAAATGCGCACCGTCGTATCGTAGCCCGCGCTTATCACGTTCTCGCCATCCGGCGAGAACGCGACGCTATTCACATTCTGTGTGTTGCCCTCATGCACACTTTGTTCACCGCCGTTCAACGGCCAGAGGCGGACGGTGTGATCCCATGACGCAGAGGCGAGTGTCATACCATCGGGCGAGACGGCCAGGCTCGCGATCGGCCCAATGTGGCCGTCGAGGATCTTGTCGGGTTGTTGATGTGAAGGTGTCCAGATTGCGATATGCGCGTCCGCGCCGGCTGTAGCGATACGCCCGTCCTTCAAATAAGCGACGGCATTCACGGCACCGTCGTGGAAACGCAACACTTGTTCCGCCGCATTGCGAGTGAGCGACCAACGAATGACTGAAGTATCGAAGCTCCCCGACAATGCTTGTGTACCATCAGGAGAAACCGCGAGGGCCCGCACCGGTCCGCCATGACCGCGTAGCTGGGCGTACACTGCATCGAACGTCAGCGGGAGCAACACCAGGCTGATGCTCAAATATTTGTTCAAATGCAGCATCGTCCTGTCCAGTTTACCCGGCCGCACGGCAGAATTTAGTCGGCGCTCGGTTCCATACCAAGCGCACGAACGCTTGCGCGTATTTGCTCATCACGCAACGCAGCGAGGAATGCCTGCACTGCCGGACGCTCGCGTCGGTCTTCAACGACGAGAAAATCATAGTGCTCCGGTGACACCGGCAGGAAGCCGAGGCCGTAGAGCTTCGCCACCGGCTCGATGGCGAGACCCCAGTCAGCGCGGCTTTGCGCAATCGCCGCCGCAACAGCATTGTGGGATTTCGGCTGATTAGAGTAGCCCGGCGGCCGCGCTCCATTGAGCAACTTGTCGATCAACACACGCGTGCCTGCACCAGCATTACGGTTTACCATCAGAGCGGATGCATCAGCCAAAACGATTTTAAGTGCCTCTTGCGCGCTGCGGCCGTCGAAACGAGCATCACCCAACCGAAACAATATACCTTGCATTCGCCGCCAACCCGGCACCAGCGATAAGCCGGACGTCACCAGGTGCTTATTATATTGACCACTTGCCGGGTCGATCAGATGCACCGGCGCAATATCGCACTCGCCCCTGTTTGCGGCAGCCACGCCGCCCAGGCTGCCGACCGCAAGAGTGCGAGCAGAAAAACCGCGGTCGACGAGGCCGCCCACCACCACATCAAGCGCCACATCATGGCTGCCCATAATGACGAGGTCGGGCGCGCGTGCCGCGTCACTCATGAGCGTCACGTGCACTTGGCTGTCGGCCTCAAGCGCCGATGCGAGGGCGTCAATTTCGAAAAATCCATCGGCTTGCGAGAAACTCGTCACCGCGCCGGAGCCCTTCCCAATCGGGAATGCCACGGGGCCGCCCTCACCCTCGACCAATGACACAAGGACAAACTCCTTGCGGCCGAGCTCAGACGCGACCCGCACCGGTACCCGCGCACTTATCGTTTCCGCTGCTTCCGGCGGAAGTCCTGCACGGGCGCGGATCACTGGCACGACAAAAGCGTGGAACGTGAAGATTGCCGAAGTCGGAAATCCCGGCAGCACGACGATTGGTTTGTCGTCGATGACGCCAAGGCACAGCGGCTTTCCCGGCTTGAGGGCAACCCCGTGCACGAGAATTCCCGGCTTGCCCAGCTGCGACACAACGCGATGCGAAAGATCGCCGGCGCCTTTCGAAGTGCCTCCGGACAGGACCACGATATCGCTCGCCGCAAGTGCTTCGCGCACGGCTTTTTCCAGTGCCACCACATCGTCGGGATAAGAGCCAAGCATCAGCGGCTCACCACCTGCCTCGGCAACGGCAGCCGCGATAATCGCACTGTTGCTGTCGTACACACCTGCCGGCTTGAGGGGCCTGCCCGGCTCGATGAGTTCGTCACCAGTTGAAAGCACGGCAACTTTCGGCCGTCGCACAACTTCGATGCGGTCGAGACCGCAAGCCGCAAGCATCCCGATTTCGCGAGCGCCGATACGCGTGCCACGCCGCAACAACGTCTCGCCGCGCGCAATATCGGAGCCGGCATATGAGACGAATTGGCCGGGCGCCGCAGCTCGGCGGAGCTCAATACGCAGTGCGCCTTCTTCGACCAGTTCCGTTTGCTCGATCATCGCAACAGCATCAGCGCCACGCGGGATAACTCCCCCGGTAGCAATTGCCGTGCATGTTCCCGCCACGACCGGTGCGGTAGGCATGTGACCGCAGGCGATAACTTCTGGATTGAGTGTGAGCGTTTTGGGATTGCCGTCGCTGGCACCCACCGTATCGGCCGCACGTACGGCAAAGCCGTCAACTATGGACCGATCAAATGGGGGTGCATCGACCGCCGCTACGACATCATGCGCGAGCACGCGCGTGCGCGCCGCGGCAAGCACCACCGTCTCGGCAGTAAGCGGCGTGAGGTCCAAATGGCGTTCGAAACGAACGTGCGCATCTTCGGCTGACACGACCTCAAGAAACTGTTCTTGCCGTGCCGCAGAGCGTACGCGCGACACCAAGTCGCTGTCCCTGCCCGGCCGAGGCTTTCGGTTCTCGCTCATTGTCAGTCGCCTATTTTATATCGTTCATGGCCACGGCCTTAACTGCACGAGCGATCCTCCAGGATATCCCTCACTGTCCGCCGGTACCAAAATCCATCCGTCGGAGCGAGCAAGCAGCGACAGCGGCAGATATTTGGTTGCCAAAGGCTCGGCTTGGCCGGCATTGCGGCGCACTGCGACAATTTCCGCCAAGCCCACTGTCGAGCTGATCTTGCGCGCGAGAGGCAAGGTCTCAGCCAGTTCGTTTTCACTGTTTTTTGCGGCGGCAAGCCGATCAAGCAAGCGCCGCCCGACAATGAGCCAAACACTCAATGCAGCATCGAGCCGTCCCGGCAAAAGCAGTACTGGTGTTGCGCCAACGAAGCCAAGTGCAGCTGTTTCGCCCGGCGTGAGTGCCACACCGTGTACAGCAAGCCGGCCCTCGCGAACGAGCGTCTGCACGCTGTTGTCGTTGCGCCCGCTGCCGGTCCCCCCAATTGCGACAATCGCGTCCGCGCTCTCCGCAGCCATTGCGACATCGAGACCGCGGCCGCTTTCATCTAGCTTTGCCGAACCGCCACGACGTTCGATATCCGTTGTTATTAGACGGGCGGCAGCATTGATGATGCCGCTCCCACGCAACGGGAGGATTCGTATTCGCGGCTCGCGCACAGTGACGCGCGCGATACCAATAGCGGAAAGGGCCGCGAGATCTGTGGCACGCAAGCGCTCTCCGGCACGCCGCAGAGGAATTGCGGAGTCGCTGTCACCGCCCGCCGCCAGTACGCCGTCTCCCGGATTAACCGCGAGCAGTACTTCAGCGCGACCACCAATGATTTTCACTGCACTGAGCGGCGCGACACTGTCCGTCCCGGCAGGCAGTGATTGCCCTGCCTCGATGCGCGATGGTGAACGCATCAAAGGCGCTGGAGCGTAGCCCCCGGCACCTAAGGTCTCGTCGGCGCTCAACGCCCAACCATCCTGCAACGCTAGCGCAGAGGCTGGCCGAGCTGGCGCCGACGCGTCGGACGCAAGCGTACGACCGGCCGCTGCTGACACTTCGACGGTGCGCTGGGTGACCGATTTCACTTCGGTATCAACAATTGCCAATACATCGGCGAGCGGCGTCAGTCGCGAGATTGTCTGTATTGCTTCCGACGCTGCCATTTTTTCCCGTGCTTGACCTTGTTGCACTTAGAGACTTGAGTTTACCTCAACAACCCGACACTTGCAGCGTAGCTTTCCATAGGCGAAATCGGAGAAGTAAGCGTGTTTACGACCACCAGAGATAAGGCTCTTCTCACAACCACCACGGGAGCGCTTCCCCGCCCAAGCTGGTACACCGAGAACCTGCGCGGCATCCCGCTTTCGCAGGGGTTCTCCCGCTTAGCCTACCGCGAACAGCATTTCGATTGCCTTGCCTGCCATGTGGCTGCCCAACATCGCGCCGGGATCGACATCTTCGTCGACGGAGACACACGACTCGACGATGACGTCGCCGGCCGCGGTTGGGTGAGCTACGTAACGGAGCGCGTGGCCGGCATCGGCGCGCCGCGCGTGGAGGTGCCGCCCGCAGGCTTCATGGCGGACAAAGGTCCCGGCGATTTGATGTGGGAGGTGATTGAGACCCGCATGACGCCGCCGGTCACAGACAAGATTGGCGAGACAGCATTGCAGCTCGATCGCGCCTACAAGGCCATCGCGCCGATGACGGACCGGCCGGTGAAGATCGGGTCGATCTCAGCCCAGATCCTGGCGTTGATGCTCACCAACGAGCACTACAAGAACCGGCTCGATTTGCTGATGGATCTGTCCGTCGCATTGAATAAAGAATATCACGCACTCGCCGATGCAGGCGCGCCTCTGGTGCAGATCGAAGAGCCGGCGATTCATCAGGTGATCGCCGACCCAAAGCAGGCAATCAAGCCAGAGCATTGGGTGGAAGCCTTTAATGTCGAGGTGAAAGGGCTCCGCGGCAAATGCGAAGTATGGTGTCACACCTGCTGGGGCAGCCCGGCAGCACAGCGTGTAGCAAGCAAAGATCAATCTTATAAGGCCGCCCTTCCCTATCTCGATCAACTCGACGTCGATGTGCTTACCGTCGAAGGCGCCTTCAACCGCGGCATGGACCTTGAGCACGTCGGGAATATGATTTCCAAAGACAAGAAAATCGCGCTCGGCGTCATCAGTCACCGCACGCTTCAAGTGGAGCGGCCGGAGGAAGTGGCCGATCTCATCCGTAAGGCGCTGAAATATATTGATCCGGAACGGCTCATTCTCACGAGCGACTGCGGCTTCGGTAGACAATCCATGAGCCGCATGCATGCGTTCTATAAAATGGTGGCGCTCACGCGCGGCACCAATATCGTGCGCAAGGAGCTCGGGATCGAGGAAGCTTACATCCCGGCTACCGACAGGCAGCTGTCGATGGTCCCGCTCAGCACATAGTCTCCGCGAAATGAGATCGCATGGCTGAAACCATAATGAACCTACGTGGATTGAAGTGTCCTCTGCCGGCATTGCGAGTGCGCAAAATGCTGACGCAGCTAAAGCCTGGCGATTTTATAGTGGCCGAATGCACCGACCCGTTGACCAGCATCGACATTCCCAACCTGTTGCGCCAGACCGGCGACACCCTGGAAAGCAAAAGCGCATCGGACGGCCTGCTCAGCTTTCGCATCCGAAAGAAATAACGCAGATATTCAGTCGAGACTAAAGCCCTTGGCCCGAACGAAGGCGCCGAAGTCGGCGCGCAATGGCTCCGCGTATTGGCGCGCCTTATCCTCCGACCACCCATAAAATTGAGCGTGACCGAACCGCTCGGGGTCGCGCTGATTGCGATACGGACGGACGGCGGCGCGCCGGCGGTCGTATGCATCAATCTCCACTGTAACATCATTCTCCGCAAAGCGCTCTTCATGCACCGTTGTCTTGAGTGATAGCCGCGGAGTAATCCCCCCTTTCTCCGCGGGCCAGCCGACGCACATCCCGGCTATCGGAATGACTTTCTGCGGCAAAGCAAACATTTCACTGATGGTCGAGGCGTGGTCACGAATGACACTGATCGGGCAACAGCCGAGACCGACTGCCTCCGCTGCGCGCAAAAAGGTGGTCATGACGATGGCGCCATCGACCGTGGCGTTGAAAAATAAGTCTAAATGGTCATTAGGGAATGGCTTGCCGTTTCTTTGCGAAATCTGCGGCAGCCGGCGGCCGTTGGCGAGAAAGACGAGAAACACCGGAGCGTCGCGAACCCATGGCATCTCCGTGAGCAAATCCGCGATCGCATGAATCTTAGCCCTATCCCGCACTACAAGAATATCGGCCTGCTGCAGATCGCTTTTCGATGGCGCCGATAGCGCGCATGCGCAAAGCAGTCGCAACTGACTGGACGTGATGTCGCGCGCGAGGTAGCGCCGATGTACGCGGTGCGCCGCAATACGGCCGAGCTCGTCAAGCCCAGACAAACCCTCGTCGACCTCCAGCTGTTCGCCGAAGCGCTCGGATAGCGCGGCTTTTATCGATGAGACAGGGCTGGACATCGAAGGACTCCTTGGCCGAATGGATGCTTGCCACGCTATCGTAGCGTGGGAGATGATGCGTCAAATTGTGCAAAGAACAAGACGCTCGGGAGGAGGACAATCGGTGATTCCGATCACGCGGACCAGCCGGAAGTGTGCGCCCATGCCCGATGTCTTCAACCGGTGGCATGGCCGATGACGTCCGTGTTGCTCGAGGTGGCCGGTGTAACGCTCCAATACAAAACGCCGCGTCACCTGGTGACGGCGACTTATCGCGTGGATTTTTCAGTTCACCAAGGCGACCGCTATGTGATCCTAGGGCCTTCCGGCTGCGGCAAGTCTACGCTGCTGAAGGCGGTCGGCGGATTCATGCGGCCGGTAGAAGGCTCGATCCACATTCGCGGTCGCGAAATTGATTCCCCCGGGCCCGATCGCATGATGGTTTTTCAGGAATTCGAACAATTAATGCCGTGGAAAACCGTCTATCAAAATGTCCTGTTTCCAATGAAGGTGACAAAGAAATTCAGCTCAAAGGATTCCGCTGCGCGTGCGGATGCGATGATTGAAAAGGTCGGACTCACCGAGTTCCGCGACGTCTATCCACATATGCTTTCTGGCGGCATGAAGATGCGGGTCGCGATCGGTCGTGCGATGGCACTGGAACCAGATATCCTGTTGATGGACGAGCCGTTCGCCGCACTCGATGCGCTTACACGGCGCACAATGCAGCAAGAACTATTATCATTGTGGGATCAGCTTCGTTTCACGGTGCTTTTTGTGACGCATTCAATCGAGGAGGCGATTATTGTCGGCTCTCGAATTCTCGTGTTGTCGCCACATCCGGGACGCGTACGTGCTGAACTCGACTCCGACGGACTCGATCACAATAGTATCGGTAAGGCCGAATTCGGTGATCTCACACAACGCATCAATAGCCTATTGTTTGGCAACGCGGGGGCCCCTCAGGTCCAAGAGGACGCCCAAGCGTGACAACGCATCGACCGGAATTCGAGACTAAACTCGCCGATGCGGGCGTGATTGGCGATGTTGAGCGCCCACTAACAGTCGTCGAGCGCGTCCTCAATAATGAGGCGGTGCAGCGGCTAACAATTCTCGTGGTGCTTATCGTTATCTGGGAACTCTACGCACGCTGGCTTAATAACGCGCTCCTGTTCCCGACCTTCACCGAAACGGCAAAGACATTCTCGAAGGATATCGCCAACGGCGTGCTGGTTGACCGCACGATAACCTCGCTCCGAACGCTTGCGGTCGGCTATGCCCTTGGGCTAGCGCTCGCAACAATTGTGACCACTTTTGCGGTCGCAAGCGAAACTGGCACACGTATCCTTTCCACGCTGACCGCAATGTTCAACCCACTTCCCGCAATCGCGCTTTTACCGCTGGCGTTAATCTGGTTTGGACTCGGTACGCCATCACTCGTGTTCGTCATTGTTCATTCGGTACTTTGGGCAGTCTCGCTTAACACTCTGATCGGTTTCCGTAGCGTGCCGGAAACTTTGCGCATGAGTGGACGCAATGTCGGCCTGAAAGGCGCACGCTACGTCGGACTCATCCTTATCCCGGCCGCGTTCCCTTCGATTCTCGCTGGATTGAAGATCGGCTGGGCCTTTGCGTGGCGCACACTAGTTGCAGCGGAACTGGTGTTCGGCGTCTCCTCACGCTCTGGCGGCATCGGTTGGTACATTTTTGAGGCGCGGAACGACCTCGATACAGCAACCGTATTCTCTGGCCTGCTCGCTGTGATTTTGATTGGCCTCATTATTGAGTCGGTGGTTTTTCGCTCAATTGAAGCGCGGACCGTCAACCTTTGGGGGATGCAGCGGTGACCGACATTCGTATTCCCCTCCCGCAGCACTATATCTGTGGCGACGACCAACTCGCTGCGGAATTCAGGAATGCCCAATAGCGATTTCGAGACGGTAGTTGTCGGCGGCGGCGCAGCCGGTATTGCGGCAGCCCGCCGTCTGCACCAGGCGGGTGTCGATTGTCTGATTGTTGAGGCTCGTGCGCGCCTCGGAGGCCGCGCGTGGACCGTTGCTGGCCCCTCGGGATCGGCGCTCGACCTCGGCTGCGGATGGCTGCATTCGGCCGACCGCAATCCGTGGGTTGCCGTCGCCGAAGAACAGGGCCGTACAATCGATAAAACGCCGCCACCTTGGAGACGGCGGTCATCATCTCTCGGGTTTACGGAAGATAGCCGACTCGAATTTCTCAAAGCACAGGAGGAGTTTTTCTCAAGAGTCAGCGAACGCGCTCAGAAAGAGCCGGATGTGCCGGCCGCCGCGCTCATGGAAGCAGGCTGCCGTTGGAACAACTTAATCAACGCGGTCGGAACGTATATCAGCGGAGCAGAGCTTGATCGTGTTTCCGCCCGTGATTTCGACAATTTCGAAGACACCGGTGTGAACTGGCGCGTGGTCGAGGGATATGGCGCGACGATCGCCGCTTGCGGCGAGAAATATCCGGCCGCGATCAACTGTCCGGTGCTGCGGATTGATCACCACGGGAAACGTTTGAAGATTGAGACGCAGCAAGGCGGCATAACGGCCGATCAAGCAATCGTTACGATTCCCAGCGCAGTGCTCGCTGAGGCGGATAATCTGTTTAGCCCAGCGCTGCCGGATAAGACACAAGCCGCACAGGGCTTGCCGCTGGGCCTCGCTGACAAACTGTTCCTGTCGCTCGAAAACGCGGAAGAATTTGAAAAAGATAGTCGACTGTTCGGGGCAACAGACCGGACCGCAACTGCGACGTACCACCTGCGGCCCTTTGGCCGCCCGCAAATCGAGGTTTTTTTTGGCGGAACGCTGGCGGCCGAACTCGAACAAGCTGACGAACGCGCCTTTTTCGATTTCGCGGTATCGGAGCTTACCGGCCTCCTCGGCAGCGCTTTCTCACAAAGGGTGAAGCCGATTCACATCCATCGCTGGGCCGCCGACCCGTTTGCGCGCGGCTCATATTCGTATGCACGACCCGGTATGGCCGATTGCCGCGCGAAATTGGCAGCGTCCGTGAACAACCGGCTATTTTTCGCTGGCGAGGCTTGCTCGCCTGGCGACTTTTCGACCGCGCATGGCGGCTGGATCACAGGCGTAGCTGCTGCAGAGCAGGTCCTATCCGTTCGATCGCTTGCAGGAAAACGCGCCAAAGCCTGAAAGCCAGGCTCGAGCGAAATCTGCTCGATTGTCATCGCGTATAGGCGATGCGCCGGAATCCAGCCAGGTTCTTAGGCGACTCTTTTCCGACATTCATTATATGCTGAGAACGGAATATGCGGCGAAGGCGCGAGCTTTTGAGGGCTATTGCCGAGCGGACCTGCGTGCTCGACATTGCCACGCATTCCAAATAAAATTTCAGCTGTGAATTTTCAGGCACCTGAATGTTAAAAACCTCGATGCGGGTTCGGTTTTGGGGCGTCCGAGGAAGCATCCCTTGTCCCGGGTCATCGACCATTCGCTATGGCGGCAATACCCCCTGTATCGAGGTGCGTTGCGGTGATCGTGTGCTCATTTTCGACGCCGGGACCGGATTACGGCCGCTTGGTATAGAGCTGCTCAAAGATAAAAGAATACGCAACGTCGACATTTTCATAACGCATTGTCATCTCGACCATGTGTCCGCCTTGCCATTCTTTGCGCCTTTTTTTCGAGAGGATTATCGCGTCCGCGTCTGGGCGGGAAATCTTTTGCCCGCCGATAGCATCGAACAAGTCATGCGACGGCTGATGAGTTCGCCATGGTTTCCGGTGCCGCTCGAGATTTTCAAAGCTGCGATCGAATTCCACGACTTCAAATCCGGGGACGTTTTGCGTCCTTACGACGATGTACTTCTGCGGACAGCGCCATTGGATCACCCCGATGGAACCAATGGCTACCGTCTCGAATACGGCGGCAAGGCGTTCGCATTGCTCAGTGACACTGAAGGGTTTCCCGGCAAACGCGACACCGAAATGGTGTCGCTCGCCCATCGCGCCGATCTTGCAGTTTATGATGCAACGTTCACAGAAGAGGAATTAGCAACCCGCGCTGATTGGGGACATTCCACCTGGACACGCGGTGTTCGGATGGCAAATGAAGCGGACATCAAGCACCTATGTCTGTTTCACCACGACCCATCACACGACGACGACTTTATGGATACGCTCGCGGCTGAGGCGAATGACGCGCGCGCCGGAACAATTGCCGCGCGTGAAGGTCAGATCATCGATCTGTGATCTGATCGACTGCGGCGGCAGCAACTTTCCTGGCACCTTGCTGATCTAGCGCTATTAACGGACGATAGTGCTGCACATCCTCCGCATCGAGGATTGCCATCGTCCGATTGTCGAGAACCAGCCAGCGCTGCTCAAAACGAACCGCTACAATCGCATGACCGGTTTGGCGCTGCTCGTCTTGCACGATGACAAGCCGGAGATCATCGCTTGCAACTCCCAGTTCGCGCAATACGGCGTATTTTACAATCGCGTAATCTTCACAATCCCCAGCTCCGTTGCCGAGTGTTTGAAGCGGCGAAGCCCAGAAATCGGCATAACCATATTGGGACCAATCGCTCGCGGGCCTGATGCTCATATTCACCGCGCGATTGATCCATCCAAGTCTTGCGCGTCCTTCGGCCATCTTGCCCAAATCAGCGATCGACAGAAAGCGAAGTGCGGCCTGCGAGCAGGCACTTTCATCTGAACGACAACTCGCAATTGCCTTTTCGTCCACCGCAATGCGGGTCTGCAGCTCGCTCCACTTTGCAGACATCTCTCCATACGGTTTAAGTATTGCCGGCAATCCAAACGGCTCTGATGCAGGGGACATATCTTTATTACGCGCCGGAAGGTCCGGAGCGAGCGAGGCAAGTCGCCGCATGATCACGTCGCTCGAATTGTTCACGGGCACGGGCGGAACACTGGCCGCGCCAACTTCATTTGTTTCGATCGCCGAAGAACGCTGGTTTGGATGCATATCCGCAAAAGCGGTGCTGCAGCAAAACGCGATCAAAAAAAAGATGCGCGCTATCCGGACGATAGCAAACATGATTGAGCGCCCCTGCGTCCGGAAATGTAGGTCGGCTTTCCCGATCCCATTTCCGTAGATTTGCCGGACGTTATGCGCTCAAAATTTTGAGGTGCGGTTTACGGTTAGGTGGTCGCGCGAACTTATTGAACCTTGCGGTGAATGGATTCTGAAAAGTGCGCTGCTGATCGTTTTCGCAATAGAATTCTGTCGGGACCAAGCCGACAACATTTATCAAGAGTAAACATACGCCCCCGCACGGTTACCCGAACGTTAAATGTGGCGGGCTGCGCGAATTTTAATGCAATGCTCTCGCATTGCATCGCAACTAGGATGACGTCGGATTGCCTTTAGTTCACGCCGTAGCGCGAGAATTCGCTGGCGATCGTTGTTTCAAGTTTCTTTGCCGCAGCAACATCGGCGTTACCGCCGCTAGAATCGCCTTTTTTAAGCCTGGCAAGCCCGCGCCCATAAAGCGCACTCGCCATCTTCGGTTCGATGCGCAGTGCCGAATTATAATCTTCGATTGCGGATTCGATCTGTCCCATTTTCAAATAGATCAACCCGCGTGAATCGAAAGCTGCGGCGTCGTTAGGTTGAATGAGCAATGCCTTATTGCAATCTGCCAGCGCCGGCTGCAATTCGCCGATAATCGCGCGGGCCCAGCAGCGCCCATTCCACACCGCTTCAAGATCGGGCTGAAGGCGGATCGCGTCGTCATAGTCGCGCGCAGCTTGCTGAAATTCATGCCGTCGCTGGTTGGTCTCAGCGCGATTGGCGAAAGCCCTGGCATAGTCGGGGCTAAGTTTGATTGCCTCATCGAAATCTTTTATCGCGCGATCGTATTCCCCCTTTTTCTGGTAAGCCACGCCACGATTATTGAATGGCTTCGAGAAGGTCGGGTTGAATTTGATCGCCAGGTCGTAATCGCTGATGGCGCGATCAAACTCACCCTTCGCGGAAAGGGCATCGCCTCGATTGTTGTGCGCAATCGCCAATACGAGAGCCGTTTCTTTTCCGGTCTCGATCAGCGCTGTGCAGCCTTTAATTTGCGGATCGGGTGAGCTGCGATCCGACCCATTGCAAAGCTCGATATTGCTGAGGCGGTTTTGAAGTGTTTCTTTTGGTGACGCAGCAAGTAACTCCCCCATAGACAAGCCTGGCGACAATATCAAAACCGCGCCGCCCACAGCTCCGCGTAGGAGTGAGACGAGCTTGAAGCGATCAAAGGCGTAAGCTGCCTTTTTCTTGGGCCGACCGATTGTTGAGATGGGCTGTGTTGGCACTGCTTACACCAAAAACAGCTTGTCCCAAAAAAAGCAAATTCAGCACCCTCGACAAATGTCGAGTTTGGGCTTCTTGCCTTCGTCGATACCTGGCGCCGCTGACGGGGATGCGGCGCCTGCACCAGCTTTTTCCAAAACCTTATCTTTGCCGTCTTCGAGAAGCGTCGAAAACTTCACAGTTCCGTCGTCCGAAATTTCTACGTGCGGCGTCGTCCCTCGTATGCCCATCGTCGCGACAGGGGTATCAACCTTCATGTCACCCGATTTTGCAATTTTGCCGGCAACGAAAGTGAAAGTGCCTTTTGTCAGGCTCAGCAAAGTCGAGTTCGATTTGCTGTTCGGATCATAGACAAACTCTGTCATGACCATACGGGCGTTGCTGGACAGATCGAACGCGGTCCCGTCGGCGAACGTGATACCGACGCGTCCATCGGATCCCGTTGAAACAATATCGCCGAGGTAGATAGCGTCACCGACTTTCGCTTGGCCGGGCTGACTGCTTAGAGCCGCTTGGACCACTACCGCATTAACGTGTTCGACCGTGATCGAACCCGCGGCGGTAATAACTTTGCCAATAGGCTTTATCGAAGCATCCTGAACGGCCGCGCGTGCAGGAGCGTCCTGCGTCCACGCCGGTTCAGAGATAAAGCTGGCTGCCGCTAAAATGGCACCCGTTACGTATACCGCGATTTTGTGCGCGCGCATCGTCCGACCCTCTGGGCGGGTGTCCCCTCCGATGACTAGCAGTATTACTATGGGACATCAATAAGGTCGTGCCCCTGCCACACTGGAATACTTCCCAAGGCTGTAGCGGAGGATTACACACGACCTGGTGGTCAAAGGTTCCACCAATATTCAGACGTAAAACCTTCAAAATAAACCATTAATTTGAACCTATAAACTGCGGAGCCGTTGATTTAAATTGTATTAAGCGCGATAGTTTTGGCACACAGTATTCACCAGTGCTGGCGGCGAAATCAGACCAAAAGTACTGGCCGCGCGCATATTTTAGAGGGGGGCAGGACCATTGTCCGGTCATTGCCACGTGACGCCCAACGGTGGGGAGACTGGCTTAATTTCCGAGCCGGCCGACGCGTCTGTTTTTTATATCGGTAAGGTCGAGACGCTCATCGGCTCCTGCACCATCACGCGATCGGATGGTGTGCCTGTTCAGACCGCAGCGGGCGACCCGCTCTTTCAAGGTGACATCATAGAAACCGCGGCCGGCGGTCGAGTCGGCATTCGTTTCATTGATGGCACCGCATTTAATTTGTCTGACAGCGCCCGCATGTTGTTGAAGGGGTTTGGCGGCGACGCGATGTCAGCCCCATTCGACGTCACACGAGGCACCTTCTCCTTCGTCGCCGGTGAAATGGCGAAGTCTGGCCGTCTCAGCATTGAAACCCCCTTTGGACGCATTCGACCTCGCGGCCACGCTGGCGGCATCGGCATGCTGTCGCTTGTCTCTCTGTTTTTCACAGCCTTCAATGAAGCCCATGGCGCGACCTCCAACGTCGCATTCTTGGACGATGGCGCAATCACGGCCAAAGACCTGGGTCAGTTCGGCATTGTCGAGCTGACTGTGCACGCAACGGCAACCTCGCCTGAGAAACATATTTTGCTTGATGATCCCGGCGAGACAATCGTCCTTCGCCGGGTTGGATCCTCCATCAGCGAGGATCACGTCACGAACAGCATTACGCGAATGGTGCAGCTGCAATCGGCGCAGCAAGACGCGCTTCACACTTTTTCACTGGGCTTGCAGCAAGGACCGACGAATACCGGCGCGAGCGGTTCGAGCACGGATCCGACGTTCGACTTACCGACGACTCCAATCAATTTTTTTACCCCGCCGCCCGGCAACGGAGCGCCCCCACCGACTGTCTTGGCATTAGGCAGCGGACCCGGCGGATCTCAGAATAGTTCGTTCGAGTTTATTCCGCCGCCGCCGCCGCCGCAGCCACCACCAATACAACCACCGGCGCCGGCGCTGGTTGTCGAACGGTTGAATGACACTGGCGATCCGGCAACCGACACCTCGATCGGCACCCTAAGCTCTCCGGGCATCACGGCCGGGACGCCGACGTTCGTGTGGTCAGGCGGTCCACTGACACCAGGCGACCAGAGCAATTTAGCCGCCGTGAGCAGCCTGACGTTTACTGGTCCGGGCCCGAACGACTTCACCTATCACATTCCCGATCTGGTGGTCGATTTCCTCGCGGCCGGAGAGACATTGACTGTCACTTACAATGTCACCGTCGCCGGCGGTGATACGCAACAAGCAATTATCACCGTATTCGGGGCCGAGGATGCGCCGAATCTGGCCGCGGATGTGCCGGTCCCGCACACGATCACCGAACTCCCGAATACCAGGAACAACTCGACGCTCGATAAAACCGAGCTCGGTACGCTGCACTTCTCCGATGTCGACCTCAACGATGTCCATACCGTGAGCAGCAGCCTAGTTTCCGCTACCCTGCCGGGCGGTGGCGCGCTTCCGACCGGACTGTCAACGGTATTGGCGAACGCACTTTCGTTTACGCTGCACGACAGCACTCATGCAATCGTAGGTTCGGTCGACTTCACGTTCGGTGCCGCCGACAAGAATTTCGACTTCCTCGCAGCGGGCGAGATGCTGACCGTCACCTACGACGTGACTGTCGCGGACAATTTCGGTGCCACCTCGACGAAACAGGTCATCGTCACCATCACCGGCACCGAAGACGCGCCAGTGATCGGCGCCGCCACGCTCACCGGCGCGGTGACCGAGGATGCCCATGTGCCGACCGAGACCGCTTCCGGCACCATCGCCTTCAGCGACGTCGACCTCACCGACACACATCTGGTGTCGGCCATCTTCAAGGGCACGGATTACTCGAGCCAGCTCGGCTCGCTCAGCGCGGTCAAGACCACCGACACCACCGGCACCGGCACCGGCGGGCTGATTACCTGGACCTTCACCGCGTCCGACAGCGCCCTCAACCAGCTCGCCGCCGGCCAGACGGTGCACGAGACTTACACCGTCACCCTCGATGATCAGCATGGCGGCGTCATCACCCGCGACGTGGTCGTCACCATCACCGGTACCGAAGACGCGCCAGTGATCGGCGCCGCCACGCTCACCGGCGCGGTGACCGAGGATGCCCATGTGCCGACCGAGACCGCTTCCGGCACCATCGCCTTCAGCGACGTCGACCTCACCGACACACATCTGGTGTCGGCCATCTTCAAGGGCACGGATTACTCGAGCCAGCTCGGCTCGCTCAGCGCGGTCAAGACCACCGACACCACCGGCACCGGCACCGGCGGGCTGATTACCTGGACCTTCACCGCGTCCGACAGCGCCCTCAACCAGCTCGCCGCCGGCCAGACGGTGCACGAGACTTACACCGTCACCCTCGATGATCAGCATGGCGGCGTCATCACCCGCGACGTGGTCGTCACCATCACCGGTACCGAAGACGCGCCAGTGATCGGCGCCGCCACGCTCACCGGCGCGGTGACCGAGGATGCCCATGTGCCGACCGAGACCGCTTCCGGCACCATCGCCTTCAGCGACGTCGACCTCACCGACACACATCTGGTGTCGGCCATCTTCAAGGGCACGGATTACTCGAGCCAGCTCGGCTCGCTCAGCGCGGTCAAGACCACCGACACCACCGGCACCGGCACCGGCGGGCTGATTACCTGGACCTTCACCGCGTCCGACAGCGCCCTCAACCAGCTCGCCGCCGGCCAGACGGTGCACGAGACTTACACCGTCACCCTCGATGATCAGCATGGCGGCGTCATCACCCGCGACGTGGTCGTCACCATCACCGGTACCGAAGACGCGCCAGTGATCGGCGCCGCCACGCTCACCGGCGCGGTGACCGAGGATGCCCATGTGCCGACCGAGACCGCTTCCGGCACCATCGCCTTCAGCGACGTCGACCTCACCGACACACATCTGGTGTCGGCCATCTTCAAGGGCACGGATTACTCGAGCCAGCTCGGCTCGCTCAGCGCGGTCAAGACCACCGACACCACCGGCACCGGCACCGGCGGGCTGATTACCTGGACCTTCACCGCGTCCGACAGCGCCCTCAACCAGCTCGCCGCCGGCCAGACGGTGCACGAGACTTACACCGTCACCCTCGATGATCAGCATGGCGGCGTCATCACCCGCGACGTGGTCGTCACCATCACCGGTACCGAAGACGCGCCAAAAATAAATTCGGTAGATTCCGCGTCCGTCTCCGAGGAGGGCCTGCCGGGCGGCATTCCGGACACGACCGGCGCTCCCGATACGACCAACAGCGTCACTGCGAATGGCGATGTAAAAGCCACAGATCCAGATA
Source organism: uncultured Alphaproteobacteria bacterium (assembly GCA_963743405.1). Lineage (GTDB taxonomy): Bacteria > Pseudomonadota > Alphaproteobacteria > Rhizobiales > Xanthobacteraceae > Pseudolabrys. Next base: position 43,667 of record CAVUPX010000015.1, read on the forward strand.
ACGGCGCGGTACTCACTTATACATTTGGTAATCCTACAAACCCCCTGACATCCGACGGCACCACTGTAACGTGGACAGGTGACGGGACAAACACGCTGACCGGCAAAATCGATGCTGGCACGCCCAGCGAGAAGGACATCATCACCGTCACGATTAATAGTTTTGGGCACTATACGGTGACGCTTGAAGGCCCCGTAGATCAACTCAATAAGACTGCGGAAGACGCCACAAAACTGGAAGTTCCTGTGAACGTTTCCGACGGCCTACTGACCACACAAGCAACTCTGCCAATCAACATCGAGGACGACAGCCCGGTCGCTTTGCCCGTGTCGACCGCGGTCGCGATCGGAGAAGGCGTTCCCAAACTCAACATCGTCATTGTCCTCGATGTGTCAGGCAGCATGGCCGGCAGCAGCATCACGCTTGCCAAGGCAGCACTGGACAACCTGCTCACGAGCACGGACGTCAACATCAACCAGGTTATGGCGGTCTCGTTCTCGACCAACGCCGGCATCAATCTGGCCGGCAACAACCCGTGGACTGATGCAGCGGACGCAAAGGCATACATCGACGCGCTCACGACCGGCGGAAATACAAATTACATCGCAGCACTCAATGAGGTGATGAATAACTGGGGCGGCGGACCCACCGCTGCCGACCAAACGCTCGTTTATTTTGTCACTGATGGCGCACCGACGGCTGGAGAAGGTGCGCAAAGTTTGACGAATACCTGGCAACAATTCCTTACGGCCAATCATGTTAATGTCTCATATGCCATTGGTATAAACACGACCGTATCCGACCAAGACTTGGCGCCGATCGCGTGGACACCGAGCAATCCCGACTTCCCGCCAATCGTGATCAACAGTGCAAGCGGCCTTGATGCCACCTTGCAAAGCACGATCCCACCGCCGGTGACCCACAATGTCGTAACTGATGGCGGTGCCGGTTTCGGCCTCGGTGCGGACGGCGGGTACATCAAGTCGATTGTAATCGACAACGACACCTATACCTTCGATAACGCCGGGCACATAACGAAAGACGGTGGTCAACCTGTTGCCGGCAGCTCAATCATCGTCCCGACTGCGCTCGGGGGCGTGTTCACGTTCTACTTCGCTACCGCTAATGGCCACAATGCCGGTGATTGGACTTATGTTGCGCCCAAGTCCGCCGTCGGCAATACCGCCGAGGCGGAGAATTTCGTCTACACCCTAATCGACAATGACGGAGATACATCCTCCGCAGCTATTCACATTGATATCCATGTCTCGCCGACAGTATCCAATCTCCAGATCACCGAAGGCAGCATCAGTTTCAATATCGCCGATCCTGACAGTACGTCATTTACATTGACGTCGCCATTCGCGGCCGCGTTTGGCAATCCCGCACTGCATCTCGCTGGAAACTCGATCACTCCAGTTGCTCAAGCGTCCGCCATTTCCGGTACATTGCAGGTGACCGACGGCAACACTAATGCGGTGAATCTCATCGGTCTCTATCTCGGCACCAACGGCGATAATACCGGTGTGACGGCAGCGCTCGATTCTTCACCAAATGCAATGTACGGCTTTGGTGGGAACGACAATTTGACTGGCGGCGGCGGCGCAGATTTCATCTTTGGCGGTGCCGGCAATGACACCATTACGGGTGGCGCGGGCGCCGACACGATGACTGGCGGTGCGGGCGCCGACAGGTTCGTCATCGCCAGCGGAGATTCCCCCGGCACTTCGAGCGCGAGTGGCGGCAACAATGGCACGCTCACCGGCTACGACGTGATTACTGACTGGGGTGCGGGCGGGACCGCGGACCTCCTCGATCTGCCGAGCACAACTGTCGTCGGCAATACGACGCATAACAATGCGACGCCATCAGCATTGATGATCGGTGGCGTGTCAATCAACTCGTACAAGGTCACGGGCGGGATCATTACGTTCGACGACGCAACTAGTTATTCGACCGCGCTTACATTGTCATCGATTGGTAACGTTGCGGCCGCTGTGGACTTTATTCATCGCAACGATTTTGCCACCAACAACGGCGCTGCAATGGCGTTTGTCGCAAATATCGGGGGAACGTCCCACAGTTATGTATTTGAGCAAGTTGGTAATACTGCGAGCGCCACAAACGATATTCTCGTCGACCTTGCCGGCGTAAATCTCTCTAGCCTGAGTTCGTCAAATCTGGCGCCCGCAGGTGTCGCCGGCGAAGCTATAGACCTCGGCCTGAAAAATCCGACCGATTACGCCGGCACGATAAGCGTGAGCATCACCGGCGTCCCGTCCGGCTGGGTCTTGAATGAGGGTGTCAGCGACGGCACCGGCACCTGGACAGTGCAGACCGGCGATGTGAGCACGCTCTCCGCCACTGCGCCCGCGGCCTATGCCGGCGCGATCTCGCTGCACATGTCGCAAACCTGGACCGGCTCCACGGGCGGCACCGGGCTCGCAATGATCAGCAACAACGTGGAAGCTTATGCGCCGGGCAACCCGATCTTTGCCATATCAGGCGACGACCAACTGACCGGGTCGAGCGGCGCAGATCTAATGGTCTTTGCCCAGCCGATCGGGACCGACGTCGTACACAATTTTGACGTTGCACAAGACGTAGTCGATCTGATCGGTTTTTCGGGATTCAACACCTTCGCCGACGTGCAGGCCAATCTCGCGAACGACGCCAATGGCCAAGCCGTGCTCGCCCTCGGCGACGGTCAATCGATTACCTTCTCCGGCGTCGATTCCGGCTCGCTCACTGCCGCCGATTTTGTCTTCGATCAGGAGCCGGTCAGCAACAACGCCGCCTCCATGGTGATCAGTGACGGCGCAATATTGCCCCTCTCCGGCATCATCAACAATTCTGGAACTATTGCGCTCGACTCAGCTGGAACCGCAACAACGTTAGAGCTTGTTCAGCATGGCATCACGCTGCAGGGCGGCGGCACGCTGACACTTTCTGATAGCGGCACCAACGCGATCTCGGGCACCAGTCCCGATGTTCTGTTCACCAATGCAGACAACACCATCTCCGGCGCCGGCCACCTGGGCGAAGGCCAGATGACACTGGTAAACGATGGCACCATCATCGCGAGCGGCAATAACGCGCTTGTAATCGATACCGGCACGAACGCGGTGGTCAACTCCGGCACTCTGGAAGCGACCGGGAGCGGCGGACTATTCATCCATGGTGATGTGGCGAACGATGGGTTGCTGTGGGCCAATAACGGCAACATTACCATCAACGGAAATGTCAGCGGCAGCGGCTTGGCGGTGATCGACGGAACGGCTTTCATCGAGCTCGGCGGTGCCTTCAGCCAGAATATTCTGTTCGATGGCGACGCCGCCGGCGCCCTGAAGATTGATCATGCCGCCGATTTCAGCGGCGTGCTGAGCGGCCTCGACGGCAACGATATTCTGGATCTCGCCGACATCTCCGCAGGCAGCGTTACATTTACTTATGCCGCCAACCAAGCCGGCACGGGCGGCACTTTGACTGTGACCGACAGCACCAACACGGCCAATATTGGCCTGACCGGCAAATACGACGCGGCTGGCTTCCACGCTACCACCGACCCCAACACGGGGACGCTCATTGAATATAGCCTCAACGACGAGTCTAATCCCGCCGGCACGGGTGCCGACACCATCATCAGTAGCGGCAGCGGCGCCACTCTGACTGGCACCGCCGACAATGACACCTTCGTATTCAAGTCCGTGATGGACTCACAAGCCGGCGCCGGCCACTTCGATACGATCACCAACTTCACGCACAACGCGGACCATATCGACCTGACCACGATTGCGGGCGCAACCGCTGTTCAAGGCGCCGTCGCCACAGCCAACACCGTGGAAGCAAACAGCATCAGTTGGTTCGTCGACAGCGCGCACAAAGAAACAGTCCTTTACGTCAATACGACTGCTACGGCGAACCACGTCGATATGGAAATCCATCTCGCCGGGACCAATATCAACCTGGGCGGCTCGGATATCCTCCATCACACCTAGCCCAATGTGATAAGAAATGGCACGTCCCCGGTATCGGCGGGCCCGCAGTAGCCGTGTCCGCGGGTCGATTAAGCGAGTGTTTTGCCGTTAACTGTTGCGCTGCGCTCTGCGCGACAAACTGCGGTACTCGTGGCATAATTTTATTGGGGCGGCCGTAATTCGGCTATCAAGTTGGCCTTGAAAGCGTGCGACCGTTTGAGCTCCATCAGGTGCTAGTCGATGCAGCGTAAAAATCTTTCTCCGGCTCGTTCCGAGCTATCGGAAGCGCTCGCCGCATGCCGCGGGGCATTTTACGGCACCGCTATCCTCAGCGGCATGAGCAATATCCTGATGCTCTCCGGCGCCATGTTCATGCTGGAAATCTATGATCGTGTGTTGCCTAGCCGAAGCATGCCGACGTTGGTTGGCCTGTTGGTTCTGGTTGCGGCACTGTTCGCCGCCCTCGGCCTTCTTGATGCAATCCGCGGTCGGATTCTCGTACGTATTGGTGGCGCGCTTGACGAGACCCTGAGTGGGCGAGTGTATGACACCCTGGTGCGACTGCCCTTGAGGGCTGGCGCGCGCACTGACGGCACTCAGCCCTTGCGCGATCTAGACGCCATTCGCTCTTATCTTTCTGGCCTTGGCCCGGTCGCACTATTCGATCTTCCGTGGATTCCACTTTATCTCGCAATTTGTTTTGTCTTTCATCCGCTCATTGGTCTGACGGCCTTGGCCGGTGCGATCATTTTGATCGTTCTAACCTTCCTCACCGAATCTCTCATGCGCGCACCGACCAAAGCGGCAACGGAAGCCGCCATCGCGCGCAATAATCTGGCAGAAACCAGCCGGCGAAATGCCGAGGCGCTGATCGCCATGGGCATGGCCAGCCGTATTTCCCAACGATGGCGCGACGCCAACCGGCAGTACATGCACAGCCAGCGTGAGGCGAGCGACCTTGGCGGCGGTCTGGGCGCCATCTCCAAAGTGCTGCGCATGATGCTGCAATCCGGAGTGCTCGCCGTCGGCGCTTATCTCGTGATTCATCAGGAGGCGAGCGCGGGCATTATTATTGCCGGATCGATCCTCAGTGCGCGCGCGCTCGCGCCTGTCGACCTGGCCATTGCAAATTGGAAGGGTTTCACCGCCGCTCGGCAAAGCTGGCAACGGTTGAACAATCTGCTGGCGATGTCGCCGGCACAAATTGCGCCGATGCAGTTACAAGCGCCCGCACAGCGGCTGACGGTCGAAAGTGTCAGTGCCTCGCCACCCGGCGTGCCGAGAATTGTCGTGCAGGACATCACCTTTGAGCTCCAGGCTGGCCAAGGGCTTGGCATCATTGGGCCGAGCGGCTCGGGAAAGTCCTCGCTGGCACGCTTGCTGGTGGGCGTCTGGCAACCGGTTCGCGGTAATGTGCGCCTCGACGGCGCCGCTCTCGATCAGTGGTCTCCAGATACACTTGGCCAACACGTCGGCTATCTGCCGCAGGATGTGGAACTGCTGGCCGGTACAGTGGCGCAGAATATCTCCCGCTTCGAGCCGAACGCCGACAATGAAGCTGTGATTGCGGCAGCCAAGGCGGTTGGCGTGCATGAGCTGATTGTCCGGCTGCCGGCGGGTTACGACACGCCGATTGGTGATCAAGGATCCGCGCTGTCCGCGGGCCAGGCCCAGCGGATTGCGCTTGCGCGCGCCGTTTATCGCGATCCCTTCCTCGTCGTGCTCGACGAGCCCAATTCAAATCTCGATTCGGACGGCGAAGAGGCGCTCACCCGGGCAATTCTCGGCGTGCGTGAACGCAATGGGATCGTCATCGTCGTTGCGCATCGGCCAAGTGCTATTGCCGCGGTTGATCAAATCCTGGTGATAAATCAGGGCAAGGCGCAGGCTATCGGCCCGAAAGACGAAGTCCTGTCAAAGGTCCTGCAACGGCCACTCTCCATACCGCGGCCGCTTAAAGTCGTTCCCGAGTCCGGGAGTGCCAGCGGATGAAGATGACGCGAATTGCAACGATATCGCGACGCGTCACCGAGCGGCTGACGGGGTTGTTGCCCACAGCCGCGCCGGGCAGCTCCCGTGAATCAATTTATCGCCACTTGCTCGCCGGCGGCTTGATCGTGCTCTTGCTTGCGGTCGGTGTCGGCGGATGGGCTTCGACTACGCAAATTGCCGGCGCGCTCATTGCGCAAGGCTCGATCGTTGTCAATTCCAATGTGAAAAAGGTGCAGCACCCGACCGGCGGCGTTGTTGGCAAGCTAAACGTGCAGGACGGCGATCGCGTCAAAGCCGGCGACATTCTCGTGCAGCTCGACGACACCATCACGCGCGCTAACTTGGCGATCGTTACCAAAGGGCTCGATGAGCTTGGCGCGCGCAAGGCGCGGCTCGAGGCGGAACGTGACGGTACGGAATCCGTTTCCTTCCCCGCCAACTTGCTTGCCCGTGGCGACGAGCCATCGGTCGCCGTTGCTGTAGCCAATGAACGAAAGCTGTTCGAACTTCGCCGCTCGGCACGCCTCGGGCAAAAGGCGCAGTTGAAACAACGCATTTCCCAATTGCAGGATGAAATCCTCGGACTTAGTGCCCAGCAGGAAGCAAAAGCGCGCGAGATCACGCTGATCAACAAAGAGCTGGAGGGTGTGCGCGAACTCTGGAAAAACAACCTCGTCCAGATTACGCGTCTTACCGCGCTTGAACGTGACGGCGCCCGTGTCGAGGGCGAGCGGGCGCAACTGGTAGCCTCCGTCGCTCAAGCCAAAGGCAAGATTACAGAAACCGAGCTCCAGATAATTCAGATTGATCAGGATCTGAGCAGCGAAGTCGCCAAGGATATGCGTGAGGTCGACGCGAAGTTCGGCGAATTTGTCGAGCGCAAGGTCACCGCGGAAGATCAGCTTAAGCGTATTGATCTTCGCGCACCGCAAGATGGTATCGTACTGGAATCAAAGGTGCACACCGTCGGCGGCGTCATTCCCGCGGGCGATACAATTATGCAAATTGTTCCGGAATCGGACAATTTGCTGGTCGAGGCCAAAGTGAATCCGCACGACATCGATCAAGTACAAATTGGCCAATCGGCGGTATTGCGCTTTTCCGCGTTCAATCTACGCACGACCCCGGAAATAAATGGTACGATCACGCGAATTTCCGCCGATACAACGACGGATCAACGCACCGGTCAGACCTACTACACAACGCGCATTGCAATGACAAAAAGCGAAATCGCGCGCCTCGGCGACATCAAGCTCATTCCGGGCATGCCGGTCGAAGCCTTCGTACAAACCGGCGAGCGCACGGTCATGTCCTATCTAATGAAGCCCTTGCAAGACCAATTCATGCGGGCGTTCCGGGAAAAATGACGAGCTTGCCGCCTCGCCCGCCCGTGGGCGATTTCCGATGAAGTGGCTTGCACGCCTGGCACGGCAATTTGGATTTGCGCGCGGCGTCGCGCTCACATTGCTGATTGCACTCGCCGCACTGCGGGTGGCCGACCCTCTGCCAATCCAGGAACTTCGCGTTCGCGTCTTTGACCTTTTCCAGGTCTTACACCCGCGCGATGCAACCGAACGACCGGTCGTCATTGTTGACATCGACGAAAAGAGCCTCAACACCATCGGTCAGTGGCCATGGCCACGCACACGCATCGCCGATCTCATCACGCGCTTGACGCAAATGGGCGCGCTCGTCATCGCATTCGATATCGTATTCGCCGAACCCGACCGAATGTCGCCAGGCGTCGCCGCAGAGGCATTTCGCGACCTCGATGAGGCGACACGCGCGAAGTTGCGGGGCTTGCCGAGCAACGATGCCGTCTTCGCGGATGCCCTGCGCAAATCGCCTGTTGTGCTTGGCGAGTCAGGCCTGCCGTTTGCGGCCGCGCCAATTGAGGGCGCCCAACTGCCGGTTGGAATTGCAGCGATAGGCGGTGATCCACGGCCATTCCTTTTGAATTTTCCGGGGCTGTTGCGCAACGTGCCAATCCTCGAACAGGCTGCAAATGGACGCGGCCTGTTCACCATCCGCGCTGAGCGTGACGGTATCGTCCGGCGTGTGCCGGTTGTGATGCAGGCACAGGGCGCGATCATGCCCTCGCTTACCCTGGAAATGCTTCGGCTTGTGAGTGGAAGCAATACCGTCCTGATCCGCACCGACCACGCCGGCGTGCAAAACGCAGCCGTGCCGGGCTTTGTCATTCCAACTGATCGCAATGGTCAGCTGTGGATCCATTTCGCACCTCACGATATGACTCGCTACGTCTCCGCCGCCGATATCCTGGAAGGACGTGTGCCGGCTGATCGCGTGGCCCGTCGGCTCGTGCTGATCGGTACTTCGGCTGTCGGATTGCTCGATTCCAAAACCACCCCGATCGACCCGGTGATGCCAGGAGTTGAGGTGCACGCTCAAGTTCTTGAAAGCGTGTTGACGCAGTCTGTGCTGACAGAGCCGGGCTACGCGGTCGGCGTCGAGCTTTGCGCCGCACTTCTGCTGGGAGCCGCCATCATCTGGTTGGCTCCGATTTTGAGTCCGGTCCTCCTGCTCGTCTTTGGGATCGCAATTATCGCTTTGGCTTTAGGGGCATCTTGGTATTTTTACGTGCAGGATCGCCTGCTGCTTGATTTCACCTATCCGCTATTTTCGAGCGCGCTCGTATACCTCACACTGGTGTTCAGCAACTATGCCAGCGAGCAGGCACAGCGCCGCCGAATCCGGTCTGCCTTTGGCCAATATCTCTCGCCCTCACTGGTTGAACAGCTTGCACAGTCGCCAGAGAAGCTCGTCCTCGGCGGGGAAGAGCGCGAGATGAGTATTTTATTCAGCGACGTGCGCGGATTCACCACGATATCCGAACTCTACAAGGACGATCCGCAGGGCCTGACGTCCCTCATGAATAGTTTTCTCACGCCTTTGACCAACGCGATCATCGAGCACAAGGGCACGATCGACAAATACATGGGCGATGCGGTCATGGCATTCTGGAATGCGCCACTGAACGATGCCAATCACGAACAAAATGCCTGCGATGCAGCTCTCGAAATGCTTCACCGCGTTGACACGCTCAATCGTGAGCGCGAGCAGCAAGCCAAAGAGACGGGCCAGCGTTTTATTCCGATCAAAGTCGGGGTCGGCATCAATACCGGAAAATGTGTTGTCGGAAATATGGGATCCGATCTTCGCTTTAACTATTCGGTGCTTGGCGACCCCGTGAATCTCGCATCGAGGCTGGAGGGCCAATCGAAGACCTACGGCCTCTCTGTCATTATCGGTTCAAAAACGGCGTCGGGCCTTCGCGACAAGTTTGCCGTATTGGAATTCGATCGGATTACGGTGAAAGGCAAGACCGAGCCGGAATCTGTTTTTACCGTTCTTGGCCGTGCTGATGTCGCCAGCAACGATCAATTTCGCCGGCTGCGTGACGCTGTCGCCGAGATGCTCTCTTGCTATCGTCAGCGCAATTTCGCCGGAGCGGCCAAATCAATTATTCGGTGCCGCGAATTTAGCGATGGTTTCGGCCTCGACGGCCTGTTTGAACTCTATTCTGAGCGGATATCGTCGTATGAGAAAGACCCCCCACCCGCCGATTGGAACGGGGTCGCCGTCCTCGAGACCAAGTAAGCTTCGCCTTGGTCGCATTGGTGGCCGGCGGGTGCGCTTGCGGTCAGTCACACATTGCGGTCATCTATGCGGCGCTTAAACGATACAGTCGGGTAGGAAATGCCGAAAAAAAATAGCCGGAAATCCGCACGCCTCTTGCGGTCGCAACTTTGGTTCGACAACCCCGAAAACCCCGGCATGACCGCGCTCTATCTTGAGCGCTATCTCAACTACGGCCTTACCCCTGCCGAACTGCGGTCCGGCAAGCCGATTATTGGCATTGCGCAAACCGGTTCCGACCTCTCCCCCTGCAATCGCCATCACCTTGATCTCGCCAAGCGTGTGCGCGAGGGCATTCGCGCCGCCGGCGGCATTGCTTTCGAATTCCCCTGCCATCCGATTCAGGAAACCGGAAAGCGTCCAACCGCCGCGCTCGATCGCAACCTCGCCTATCTCAGTTTGGTCGAAGTTCTCTACGGCTACCCTCTCGACGGCGTCGTCCTGATGACGGGCTGCGACAAGACTACGCCGGCGTGTCTGATGGCCGCCGCCACGGTAAATACACCAGCGATCGTTCTTTCAGGCGGGCCGATGCTTAACGGCTGGTGGAAAGGCGAGCGCGCGGGCTCGGGTACGGTCGTCTGGAAAGCGCGTGAGGAACTCGCTGCCGGCCGCATCGACAATCGTGAATTTCTCGAAATCGCGGCGGCTTCGGCACCCTCGGTCGGCCATTGCAACACCATGGGCACGGCTTCGACGATGAACGCGCTTGCTGAAGCGCTTGGCATGTCACTGCCCGGTTGCGCTGCTATCCCCGCGCCTTACCGCGAACGCGGGCAGATCGCCTACGACACTGGCGTACGTGCGGTCGAAATCGTCGAGCAGGACCTGAAGCCCTCCGACATCCTCACGCGCAAGGCATTCGAGAACGCCATCGTCGCGAATTCGGCAATCGGCGGATCGACCAATGCGCCGATTCATATCAATGCCATTGCACGCCATATCGGCGTGAAGCTTTCCATCGAGGATTGGGAGAAGATTGGTTACGACGTGCCGCTGCTGGTGAATATGCAACCGGCCGGACATTATCTCGGTGAAGAATATTATCGCGCCGGTGGCCTCCCCGCGGTCATGCACGAATTGCTGAAAGCGAAGCGCATCCATGGCGATGCGCTGACGATCAATGGCAAGACCATGGGCGAGAACATCAGGCATGCCCATAGCGGGGATCCTGATGTCATCAAGCCCTACAAAACGCCAATGAAAAAGCAGGCGGGATTCAAGGTGCTGAAGGGAAACCTGTTCGACTCCGCAATTATGAAGACGAGTGTGATCTCGGACGATTTCCGGAAACGTTTTCTCTCCAACCCCAAAGATAAAAATGCCTTCGAAGGACGCGCGGTGGTGTTCGAAGGACCGGAGGACTATCACCACCGCATCGACGACCCTTCATTGAAGATCGACGAATACACTTTGTTGTTCATGCGCGGCGCCGGTCCGATCGGCTATCCAGGCTCGGCGGAGGTCGTCAATATGCAACCGCCCGCGGAACTCATCAAAAGAGGCATCACCTCCCTGCCCTGCATTGGCGACGGGCGGCAGTCAGGCACATCGGGTTCGCCGTCGATCCTGAATGCTTCGCCTGAAGCGGCAGCAAACGGCGGGATTGCATTGCTCAAGACCGGCGACCGCGTACGCATCGACCTCGGCAAAGGCACCGCCGATATCCTGATTTCGAAAGCTGAGCTGTCGCGGCGCAGGGCAGCGTTGCTCAAACGTGGCGGTTACCACTATCCCGAGAGCCAGACACCGTGGCAAGAAATCCAACGCAGCATGGTCGATCAATTGGGTGACGGCATGGTGCTCAAACCCGCGGTTAAATATCAGCGCGTCGCACAGAAATCCGTGCCGCGCGACAACCACTAAGATCTCGTCATTCCGGGGCGCGCTAAAGCGCAAACCCGGAATCCGGCGGCCGCGCAATGAGTGTGTTTCTGGATTCCGGATCGCCGCTTGCGCGGCACCCGGAATGAGAACGGAGGCGATGGTGACTAATCGATTGAAGAACAAGCTGGCGCTTGTAACCGCTGCCGGACAAGGCATTGGCCGCGCCATCGCAGAGGCATTTATCGCCGAAGGCGCGAGAGTAATCGCCACAGATATCTCGACCGACAAGCTCAAGGGATTGAAAGCTGTAAATTGCGCCAAGCTCGACGTCCTCTCGACTAAGGCGGTCGACGCTTTCGCGAAAGCAATCACAAAAGATTTCGGCCCCCTGAATGTGCTCGCTAATGTCGCGGGTTACGTGCACCAGGGTACTGTTCTCGAATGTTCGGAACAGGACTGGGACTTTTCGTTTGACCTCAACGTCAAATCCATGCACCGGACGATCAAGGCCTTCCTTCCCGCTATGCTGACGAACGGGGGCGGCTCGATCGTCAACATGTCGTCCGGAGTTTCATCAATTAAAGGTCTCCCCAATCGCTACGCCTATGGTGCAACCAAGGCGGCAGTGATCGGCCTGACAAAAGCGGTCGCTGCCGATTTCATTACAAAGGGCATTCGCTGCAATGCCATTTGCCCCGGGACGATCGTCTCGCCGTCATTCGAGGACCGTGTGCAAGCGGTCGCGAAGCAAACCGGCCGCCCGCTCAAACAGGTGCGCGAAAATTTCATCGCCCGCCAGCCAATGGCGCGACTGGGCACCGCCGAAGAAGTGGCCGCTTTGGCGGTGTTTCTGGCCTCGGATGAATCGAGCTATATCACCGGTCAGCCACACCTCGTCGATGGCGGCCTGGCGCTTTAACAGGCCGCCTGCCCACCGGCGCCAGCCCTAGAGACCAACGCAAGTCGGGCTTGCTTTTCGGCCGGTGAAAGCCCGATGATTTGCCTGCGCGGGGCAATCCTCGTGGGGGACCCGGCGCAAGTGGTTCAAAAATAGAAGAAAAAGAAAAACAAAGAAAAGTACATAGGGCTGCCGCGGTGGCCCCGGGAGGAATGAATGGCTTCGGTCGCAATCCGCGATGTACGGAAGGCCTTCGGCGCGACTAACGTCATCCATGGCGTGGACATCTCGATCCGCGACGGCGAATTCGTCGTGCTGGTCGGTCCGTCGGGCTGCGGCAAATCGACCTTGCTGCGAATGATCGCGGGCCTGGAAAATATTACCGGTGGCGAAATCCGCATCGGCGATCGCGTCGTCAACAACTTGCCGCCAAAAGAGCGCGACGTGGCGATGGTCTTCCAAAACTACGCGCTTTATCCGCACATGACCGTCGGCGCCAACATGGCCTTCTCTATGAGGCTGCGTGGCGCACCGAAAAGCGAAATCGATGAGCGCGTGAACCGCGCTGCCGACATCCTCGGCTTGTCTCAGTTGCTGGAACGCTTCCCCCGTCAACTTTCCGGCGGCCAGCGCCAGCGCGTCGCGATGGGGCGCGCTATCGTGCGCGATCCGCAGGTGTTTTTGTTTGACGAGCCACTGTCGAACCTCGATGCAAAGCTGCGCGTGCAGATGCGCACGGAGATCAAGGAGCTGCATCAGCGTCTGAAGACCACGACGATCTACGTTACGCACGACCAGATCGAAGCGATGACCATGGCCGACAAGATTGTCGTCATGCATGACGGGCTCGTCGAGCAGATCGGTGCACCGCTCGACCTCTATGACCGGCCTGACAACCTGTTCGTCGCTGGCTTCATCGGCTCGCCGGCCATGAACATGCTCAAGGGCCGCATCCGCGTTAATGGCACCGCAAGCTTCGAGGGGCCCGCCGGCGTGAAATTTGCGCTCGCCGCTGGGGGCCCCGGCAATGATGGACGCCCGGCCGTGTACGGCGTGCGGCCCGAGCACTTCTCGCTTTCCGACGATGGTGCGGAGGCCGAAGTACAGGTTATCGAGCCAACCGGTTCGGAACTTCAAGTTGTCGCCAGGCTCGGTGGCGAGGAAATTACCGCGGTGTTTCGCGAGCGGTATCAATTCAAGCCCGGCGAAAAAATCCGGCTCAAACCGGACCCCCGGCTGGTGCATCTCTTCGACGAAGCAACGGGAAAACGTCTTACCAACTAGAACCACAACGGAGGAACGACCATGAGCAACTTTACGCGCCGTACCCTGGTCAGGGGCGGCACCGCGGCCGCGGCCGCCGGGGCATTGACCGGCCCCGCGTTACTGGAATGGGCGAAAGCGTGGGCCCAGAACGCACCTTGGAAGCCTGAAAAGGATGCCAAGCTATCGATGCTACGCTGGAAATATTTCGTTCAATCGGAAGACGACGCATTCGTAAAGCTGATTGAGGCTTTCACCAAAGCGACGGGCGTCAAGGTCGATATCGCGCGCGAGTCGTATGAGGATGTGCAGCCGAAAGCATCGGTCGCCGCCAATACGGGGACCGGCCCGGATCTGTTCTGGGGCCTCTACTCGCTGCCGCACCTCTTCCCGCAAAAGTGCGTCGATGTGACGGATGTTGCCGACTATCTCGGCAAAAAATACGGCGGCTGGGTCCCGAGCGCGGTCACCTACGGCAAGAGCGGCAACAAGTGGATCGCGGTCCCGATCTGTTACTCGGGCAACATGATCAACTACCGCGTCGAGGCATCGAACAAGGCCGGTTTCTCGAAATTCCCGGAAACGAGCGACGCCTTCCTCGAATACGCCAAGGCAATGAAGAAGAACAACACACCCGGCGGCTTCGCGCTCGGTCACGCCTCCGGCGACGGCAACGGATGGGTGCACTGGTGCCTGTGGTCACAGGGCGGCAATACCGTCGACAAGAGCGATAAGGTCATCATCAACTCGCCGGAAACCGCCAAGGCGCTCGAATTTGCCAAGGCGCTCTATGCCGAGATGATCCCCGGCGTCGCCTCCTGGAACGACGCGTCCAATAACAAGGCGTTCCTGGCCGGGGAGATCAACTGGACCGACAACGGCATCTCGATCTACGTCGCGGCCAAGAAGGACCCGACCAAGAAGCAGATCGCCGATGATATGAACCATTCCTATTGGCCGGTCGGCCCAATCGGTAAGCCGACCGAGCTGCATCTGATGTATCCGGCAATGGCGATGACCTACACCAAGTATCCGCAAGCTTGTAAGGCGTTGTTGGCCTTCATGCTGGAAGCCGACAACTTCAACCCGTGGATCCAATCGGCGCAGGGCTATCTCACGCATTGCCTGAGTGCCTACGACAAGAACCCGATCTGGACCGCCGACCCGAAGAATACAGTCTTCGGCCAAGCGGCGAAGCGGACATTGACCGCAGGCGGGCTCGGTTCGGTCGGCGAGAAGGCCGCGACCGCGATTGCGGACTTCATCGTGCTCGACATGTTCGCGAACTACTGCACGGGCCGTGAAGATGTGAAGGGCTCGATCAAGATCGCCGAACGGCAATTGCAGCGGATCTATCGCTAACCAAACCGGCCGGCGGGAGCAGCAAATCTCCCGCCGGCCATTTCTCGCTGCAAAACGGAATCTGGGTCGCAATGACGATTGCGTTGGAACAAGGCGGCACCAAACGTGTCATGCGTGACGCGACGGCCTGGGAACGCCTCAAGACCAACCGGGAATGGCTGAGCTTCTGGTTCATGTTGCCGGCGGCCGCGTTTTTGATTCTTTTTCTGGCCTATCCGCTCGTGCTCGGCGTCTGGCTGTCGTTCACCGACGCCCGTATCGGACGGCCTGGCGAATTTCATCGGCCTCGAAAACTACGAATGGCTGATGGGTGATTCAACCTTCATGCTCTCGGTATTCAATACACTGCTCTATACCGGCGTCGCCAGCATCATCAAATTTGCGGTCGGACTTTATCTTGCGCTGCTGCTGAACGAGCGGTTGCCATTCAAGGCAATTCTGCGCGCATTGGTGCTGATCCCGTTCATTGTGCCAACGGTGCTGTCCGCCATCGCGTTCTGGTGGCTGTTCGATCCGCAATTCTCGATCATTTCGTGGTCGCTCAAGAAAATGGGCCTGATCACGGCCAACATCGACTTCCTTGGCGACATCTGGAATGCGCGCTGGTCGGTGATTTTCGCAAATATCTGGCGCGGCGTACCGTTCGTGGCGATCACGCTGCTAGCGGGACTGCAAACGGTGTCGCCATCGCTTTATGAAGCGGCGACCATCGACGGCGCGACGCCGTGGCAACGGTTTCGCTTCATTACCTATCCGCTGCTCACGCCGATCATCGCGGTGGTGATGACATTTTCGGTGCTGTTCACCTTTACCGATTTCCAGTTGATCTGGGTGATGACGCGCGGCGGCCCCGTCAACGCCACCCACCTGATGGCGACGCTCTCTTATCAGCGGGCGATTCTTGGGCGGTCAGCTGGGCGAAGGGGCGGCGATTTCGACTGCAATGATTCCGTTCCTGCTCGCGGCCATTCTTGTTTCATGGTTCGGGCTGCAACGAAGGAAGTGGCAACAGGGAGAGAGCAATGACTGACGCTCTCGCCGGCAAAGCTGCCACTGCGCGGGACGTGCTGACCGGCTCGGCGCCGCTCTCCGACGAAACCGAGGGCATGAGCTATCTGCACAATCTGCCGCGGCGGCTCATCACAGTTTATCTGCCGTTATCGATCATTATGCTTGTGCTGCTATTTCCGTTTTACTGGATGGCGCTGACGTCGATTAAGCCAGACGAGCAATTGCTCGATCTCGAAACCTACAATCCGTTCTGGACCTGGAATCCGACGATCAAGCATATCTATAAGCTTCTGTTTGAGACCGAATACCCGATCTGGCTGTGGAATACGATGTTTGTTGCGGTGTGCGCGACCGCGCTGTCGATTATCGCAAGCGTGCTCGCGGCCTACGCAATCGTGCGACTGCGCTACAAGGGCGCGCAATGGGTTGGTGGCGCGATCTTCCTTGCTTATCTCATCCCACCCTCGATCCTGTTCATTCCGCTTTCGACCGTGGTGTTCCAATACGGCCTGTTCGACACGCCCTTTGCTCTGATTCTGACCTATCCAACCATCCTCATTCCATTCTCAACCTGGCTGCTGATGGGCTATTTCAAGACCATCCCCTTCGAGCTGGAGGAATGCGCGTTGATTGATGGCGCCAGCCGATGGCAGATCCTGCTGCGGATCGTGCTGCCATTGTCGATACCGGGATTGATCTCGGCTTTCATCTTCTGCTTCACGCTGTGCTGGAACGAATTCATTTACGCGCTCACCTTCATTTCGTCGACGCAATACAAGACCGTGCCCGTTGCGATCGTGACCGCGTTGGTCGACGGCGATATTTACCGCTGGGGTTCGTTGATGGCGGGCGCCATGATCGGCGCGCTACCGCTGGTCGTCCTGTACGCGTTTTTCGTCGAGCACTACGTCTCGGCGATGACGGGCGCGGTAAAGGAATAAGCCCTTATTTTCTTCAAAAAGTTTGACGACAATTCGTCGTTGATTCGCACAAATCGACGCGCCAACGCGCACTCCGCGCACGCTCAACCGGATGTAGCGGGGCTGATACGGGAACTTTTTCCGTTGTTGCCCGTTTATGCGCGGGTCTTATCGGGAGGTGAATTTTGCCGTCTGCGCTTTGCATTAAAGAAGCTCTTCTCCGGGGCGCAGCCCTTTCGCTGTTTCTTCATCAACGCAAAGAGGGAATCCATGAATCGCATAGGTATCATGGGAATGCTGACCTTATTGGTTTTTGTCACTTTCGTATCCTCATCGGCTAATGCTTATCATCGCCATCACAACAGCCGTTTGCATCAACAACTCTCCTATCGCGGGTCTGACACTTGCGTTTTCACGAATAGCGGGCGTCGCGTCTGCAACGTGAACTCGCCAAATCTCGACGCCGCCGGCAATGGCGCAATCGCCGTGGCAGATGCTGACGCGGTCATTGGCGCGCGTCCTGACGGTTGCCCCCATGCGTATTGCGGGTGCGGCTTGCGCAAATATCTCGGGCTTTCCGATGTGCGGCTCAACTTGGCTTCCAACTGGGCGAGATTACTCCCGCGCGAGTCGGGTCCACGCGCGGGACTTGCTGCCGTTCGAAATCATCATGTGATGTATATCGAGTCGGCTGCCAGTAATGGGCAGTGGGTGATCCGCGACTACAATTCTGGCGGCGGATTGTCGAGAGTCCACGTGCGCGACTTGCGCGGGTATGTGTTTGTCAATCCGCACTCACAATTGGCAACGCAGTAGTCACGCGGACCGTCATCGAGGAGCCAATCATGCAGAAGATCACCACTTCGCAGCACGCTACCAATGTGGGGCGCGTCCGAGAAAACGCTCGCGCGTCCGCCCTCAACACGTATTTTGGTTTGGAGAGTGGCAGGCGAATGTTTTCACACGGTTATGAGCTCTCAGAACAGCCGGCGGATTTTACCGGCGCGCTGACGCGCCGCCTGGTGGCATTACGCAATGCCGACATCAGCATCCCGCGCGTCCTCTGTCCGCAATGCGGAAATAGAATGCGGCTTGCTGTTCTGGAACCGCATCCCCGGCCAAATTCCCACAAGCAAACGACGACATTTAACTGCACATGCGGTGAAAGATTTAGCTGCACAATCGCGCCGCACCTCTAGCCAGGCACCACAGCAACGCGCTTGTATAGCGATTGCGCCCGCGTCAATGGCGGCCCTGAATAGATGGGTTGAGCCCTGGCTGCGAATGAGTTTCGCAGGCAGGTCAAGGCGCCGCACGACTGCTTGCCAAAGAATACGAACTGTCCCCGCGCTTTTGGGATAGTATGCTCGGCAACTGCATTCTCGCCTTTGGCAAGTCCATTTAGAATCGGGAGGGCAAAAATGAAACCGCCAAGGATTGGAGCGATGGGCCTCGCGCTCGCGCTGTTGTTGGTAATTGGAGTAACCTCGATGTCGGTGGCCAAGACGTTCGTCTATGTGTCGAACGCGCAAGATGGCAATATTGACTCATACGTCATGGACATAAGTACCGGCGCGTTGACGCCGATCGGAAAGGCCGATGCCGCCAAAATGGTCATGCCGATGACGGTGAGCCCGAACAAAAAACACCTCTATGCCGTCGTGCGCTCTCAGCCGGTGCGCGTACTCACCTACGGCATTGACCCCGCAACCGGAGCCCTCGCGCAGAAAGCATCTGCGCCGCTGCCCGACAGCATGGCCTACGTCTCGACCGATCGCACTGGGCGTTACCTGTTCACCGCCTCCTATGGCGGAGACAAACTAGCGGTGAGTCCGATCGGCGAAAATGGAATGGTCGAAGCGGAAGCAATTCAGGTAGTCCCCACCGGCCGGAATGCACATTCAATCTTGCCCGATCGCACCAACAAGTTTGTCTACGCCGCGACGCTCGGCGCCAACCAAGTGCTGCAGTTCACGTTCGACAGCTCGACTGGCAAACTCACGGCCAACGAGCCCGCAGCAGTCAGCCCAGAGGCGGGTCACGGCCCCCGCCACATGGCTTTCTCGCCGGACAACAAAAATCTTTATGTGCTCAACGAACTGTCGGGACACATCACGCAATATGCGATCGATGCCGGCAAGGGCACACTAACTCTCGTGGATAGCGTCAACTCGGTGCCGGCGGAGGCTGGCCTCGCTTGGGGCGCAGCGCAGGCGCCGGTCGGCGCCGCACCGGCACCCGCAGCGGCGGCGAAAGACGACAAGCCGAAAGTCTGGGCGGCGGACATCCAGATCGCGCCGAACGGCAAATTCCTATATTCGACCGAGCGGACCACGAGCAAAATCGCCTTGTTCACGGTAACGCCTGAAACAGGCAAACTCGCCTATGTCGCGAATTACGCAACTGAGGCGCAGCCACGCGGTATCAGGATCGATCCGAACGGGCAGTATCTCGTCGCCTCAGGCGAAAAGTCCGATCGCCTTTCGGTCTACAAGATCGACCAGACCACCGGGAAGCTCGGCGAGCCCAATCGCTATCCCGTCGGCAATGGCGCAAACTGGGTGGAGATCGTCGACGTACAGTGATGAGATGGCACGTTTATTCGGCGTGAGCTACGGATTCTGCGCCGCTTGCAAAGTCTTTCCCCTTTTGGCGTAAGCGCCAGATCGGCGGGGTAGGAAGACGCCGCAATTGTGCCTAGTGCCTTCACTTGCCCCGGCTGATGTCGGCTTTGCCCCTGAAAGCGGACATCTGCAGTGCAATAGGCGATGTCCGCTAAGTGCCAATAGCGGACATACGCTCTGGCCGAAGACTTCAAAAGTCTAATCCGCGGGACGAACAACTGGCAGCGGGTAGTTCGCGAGTGCATTAATCTCCGCTGGGCGCGCCGACTTGAGTTTGCGGAGAAAGTTTGTTGCATCGTCGCCGTAGGCACGTCGACTTATTCCAAACAAGAGCACGCCGGATGCGCCACCCTTGCCAACAAGCGCCGCATAGCGATAGGCACTCCACTCGACGACGTCTTCTCCCTTGGGATCTTGAGCGCTGAGAATGAAATCAAGAATTATCTCGCCATTTTTTGGATTCTTAACGACGGCGAAATTGACAGTTGGATCAGTCGCCTTGCGTTTGTTGAGCATATTTACCTGGGCAGTCACCGCGCCGTTCACATCGACCCCCCGTACGATTGCTTCGATCAACATCATCCGCTGGAAACGTTCGCTCGTCTGACCTGGCGGCAAATATTCCTGTTTGTAATAGTCGGGCTTCGGGTGCGAACTCCACGATAACCGATAGCTTTCACTGTTGAACTCGATCGAATCCGGAAGCGACAGACGATCGACCGCACCAGCTGAACGTGCAACCCCGGCATTACCGAGCACGACGTAAATAAAAAGCAGGCCCGCGCCGCCGAGAAACGTGATGAACCCGCGTCGTTGCATGTGCACTCCCGCGCTCCAGAATTTTAGCGCTACAGATACGTCCGCCACCAATTTTTCCTTAGTATAGTACTCAAATGGGGCGACGGGGGTTGCTCTGGGCTGCGGCTATTTCATCGGTAGCCATCTGGCTCGCCGTGGTCTGGCTTTTATTCCAGATTTTGAATTGAGCGTCAGAAAACGAATGTCCGCTATGGGTCAAAAGCGGACATTTTGCGATGCAAAAAGGCATGTCCGCTTTACCCCAATAGCGGATATGTCCCTATGCAGTTGCCTTTCCAACTGATTGAGAGCGTCGAGCGCAAATTTGGCCTTTAAAATCTGCTTACCAATTTGCGCCGAAATGCGGCCGCCGACTTAGCCTAGACCAAAGGACTTTGGTCGAAAACCGTCGCGCTGTATCGGTATTGGCTTAGCGCGCCCGAATGCAAACATTTTACAATTTTTTGATGAGTGGCTTGCGTGCGATATGTTGCGAATATTTTTTCATAGCCGCTGCTCTATTCTTGACTGTGTGCGCCGGTGCCAATGTGATTGGGCACCTCCTGAGATAAGTCATGGCAGACCGTCGTAACCGAGAACGTCGTAGCACCTCGCGCTCGCGCGTGATTAAGGGCGCGAAGGTTATTGTTGGTACATCTTCGGTAATAGATTGCGTCGTGCGGAACGTGACGAATACCGGCGCACGCATCCACATACCAAATACGGTCGATCTTCCGGAAGCTTTCGATATTACGTTTGACGGCGGCTATTCATTTCGCAGCTGCCAAGTTAAATGGCGCTCGATAACTGAAACAGGCGTGCAATTTTATAAAAAGCAATGAAACCGAGAAGCCTCTGAAAGCCCTGCGTCCGCTTTGGGTCATAAGCGGACACTTGCAGTGCAAAACGCCATATCTGCTTTATGCAAATAGCGGATGTCTCGACCGGACGGAGGAGTGTCTCAGTTTAACGGCTATTTTTGAGGAGCCGTGCGCAAACTGCCCCAGGGATCGACTTTTTGTTGGGCGTCCGGAATTCTACTAAGCGTGGACTTGTAGGCCTCGTCGGTATTTTTCTCAAAGGCCCGCTTCTCCTGCGCCTTGGCTTTTTGTTGTTCGGTCGGCTCCGCCGTCCCCGACTTATGCTGCGCATGAGCGTTTGGCGCTTGCATTATTAACACTGCCGCGACCACTGCTATGGATAACGGGCGCAGGGCGCGTCTATTTTTTTCATGACGCAGGACGGTGGGTGACGAGGTCAGAGGTGCGTGCATGGCAATGGGCTGCTCGTAGAAATGTCTCCGCATGCATCTTCTATCATAGGGCGGTCCGGATGTCCGCTTTGGGTCAAAAGCGGGCTTTCCGCCAATTACTCGATCACCTCGTCGGCGAGCAGCAGGAATGCCCCACGAACCGAGAGTCCAAGTGCGTTGGCCGTCTTAAGATTGACGACGAGTTCGAACTGGGTCGGCGATTGTACAGGCAAATCGCCCGGCGACTCACCTTTGAGAATGCGATCAACGTAAGAGCTTGAACGCCGGAAGATATCGGCAGTATCGGGCCCATATGACATCAAACTTCCCTCGACGACGAATTGCCTATAAGGGGAAATGAGTGGCACTCGGTGTTGCTCCGCCGATTTCATGATCGACTTGCGCAAGCCGATGATGAAGATGTCCGATGCAGCGATCAAACCACTGCCCGGATTACGCCCTAGCTCAGCGATCACCAAATCGGCTTCGGCGGCGCTTCGTATGTGCGCTGCTTGTACATCGACCGAGTTTTGCTTTGGCAACGCTTTAAATGATCGGAGGTAGGCGTCAAAATATGGTGAGGTATCCGGATTAAACATCAAGGCGACCCGCGACAAATCCGGTTTTACATCGGTGAGCAGGTCGACCCATTTACCCACGATTGCGAAATCGAGGAATGTGAAACCGCTTATTTTGCCTCCTGGGTGTGCAAGACTTGGAATGAATCCTTGACCGACTGGATCATTCACCATCGCGAATATGATTGGAGTCGTGCTCTTCGCTGCCTGCAGCGCAGCAATGACCGGAGTACTATTTGCGACAATGACATCGGGTGCCAATCCGATCACTTCCGCTACATGCTTATTGATCGATTCAAGATTGCCCCCGGCAAACCGGTATTCGATCTGAATATTGCGTCCTTCGATCCAACCCAGATCGCGCATACCTGCCCGGAATGCCTTGACTCGCCTTTGCGCTTCTGAGTCCTGTTCATCGAGCCCGACCAGAACCGTGACCCGGCGCGTCCGCTCACCCTTCTGGGCATGCGCAACAAGCGGCCAAATAGCGGCTGAGCCGGCAACGACTTTGATAAAATCTCGTCGCTTCATGCTCACCCTCAGACTTCGGAGCGGCATTGTAACGGCTCAAACAGCGATAGTGAAAGGGCTCGTTCACTCGATCACCTCGTCGGCTCGGCCGAGCAGCGGCAGCGGGACGGTTATGCCGAGCGCTTTGGCGGTCTTAAGATTGATGATCAACTCGACTTTCGTGGATTGGATGACCGGCAGATCGGCAGGCTTTTCGCCCCTGAGAATTTTTCCGACGTAATTGCCGACCAGGCGGTAGTTATCCGTTTCATTGGCTCCATAGCTCATCAGGCCGCCAGCCGCGACGAACGGGCGGTACTGGTAGATGGCGGGCACCGCGTGGCGGAGCGCCAGTGCGGCAAGCTGTTCGACGTGCGCATTGAAGAATAAATTGGGGCTAGGGACGAGCGCGCCAGCACGCAGTTGGACCAAGGTTGCAAAGACCGTATCAAAATCGCGTTCGGTGCTGGCATACAGAACATGGAGCTGCAGCCCGAGGGTGGGGGCTGCCGCCCGCAAGCCACGCAAAAACTGCTCAGCAATAGTGGGACTGGTTGGATCAATGAGCACGGCAATGTTGGTCGCCGTAGGTATCAATTCTCGCAGAAGCTCCAACTTTTTCGGCCCTATCTCGACGTTCAAGTTGGTTACGCCCGTTATGTTGCCGCCGGGTCGGTTCAGGCTGGCGATAAGCTCAGCCTCGATTGGGTCCACCGCTAGCTCGAAAACAATCGGAATAGTCGCAGTAGCCGCCTTGGCCGCGAGCGCAGGAGGAGTGCCTCCGGCTACTATCACGGCCACTTGACGTTGAACCAGTTCAGCAGCAAGCACCGGCAGCCGATTACTTTCGCTTTCTGCCCAGTGATATTCGACCACGACGTTCTGGCCCTCGACGTAGCCTCCCTCCTTAAGTGCCTGGCGGACAGCGCGCAGACGGTCTGCGAACACGCTAGGCGATACGGTGCTTAGACGGCAGGGGCGGCTGCTGCGCGCGCGCCACAAGCGGCCACGCGGCTGCCGTACCGCCGAGAAGCGTGATGAACTCGCGCCGTCTCATTGCTTGCCCCCCGAGGCTCCGGACAGGGCATCGTATCAACCCGCGGTAGTACTCTGAAGCCAATGTCCGCTTTGGGTCAAAAGCGGACATGGGCGGTGCAACTAGCGATGTCCGCTAAGTGCCAGACGCGGACATTCAGCCATTCATTCGATCACCGTGTCAGTGCTGGCGAGCAAGGATGGCGACACCTCAAGGCCAAGCACCTTGGCGGTCTTAAGGTTGATCACTAGCTCGAATTTGGTCGGCGCCTGAACCGGTAGCTCGCCAGGATTGGCACCACGCATAATGCGATCGACATAATCGGCAGCGCGCGGCACCAGATCCAGAGCATCGACTCCATACGACAACAATCCACCTGCTTCGGCGTGATAGCGGAACGGATACACCGCCGGCAGGCGGTACTTGTCCGCGAGTCCTATAATGAGTTGAAGATGAACCTCGGTGATGGTGTGGGGGTATATGATAAGGCCGCCGTTGGGTTGTGCTGCGACTGCGGCGATAGCGCGATCGACCTCGTCGGCGTCGTGTACCCCTGCCGCCACCAGGTTGATCCCCACCTTCGGCGCGGCCGCTTCGGCTTCGCGCCAGAACGCAACATGGGCGGGAGTCTGCGGATGTAAGAGGGCAGCCGCATGGCTAACGTTGGGTGCGACCTGCTTGAGCGTCTGCAGCCACTTGCTGCCCATCGAAGGCTCGAAATTCGTGAAGCCTGTAATGTTGGCGCCGGGCCGCGCGAGGCTCGCGACGAAGCCGCTGCCAACGGGGTCAGCGACATGCACGAAGACGATCGGCGTATTGCCCACCAGCGGCCGCAAGACTGCGAGCGCTGGATTGCTTTGGACGAGAAATACATCGGGCGAATGGCCAGCCAACTCCGTGCCGTAGCTTCGCATCAGCTCCGGATCACTGTTGGCCCAACGGACTTCAATCCGAACGTTGCGCCCATCGGTCCAGCCCAGTTCACTCAGTCGTCGCAAGAAAGCAGCATAGGCGGCCGGGTTTTGCCCGGTCGCTGCCGTGCCGCTTAGCACGGCGATACGGCGTATCCGTTCGGATTGCTGCGCGCGCGCGCCAAACGGCCATGCAGACGCCGCGCCACCGAGAAGCGTGAGGAACTCGCGCCGCTGCATATGTCCCGGGAACTCACTCTCTTCTCGCCCCTAAAGCCTGCGATTGCGACTTGTCGGCGAGAAGGACACACAACTGAACGCTCATTCCTCGGTGGGCGCAATGTCCGCTTTGGGTCAAAAGCGGACATCCGCGATTGCCGACGTTGCCGTAAAACGCACCGACAAGCGTGTGCGCGTCAGTCCGGTTAACAAGCCAACCTATAGGCAGGGTCAGGATTGGGGTGGCACGGAAGGTTTTTCAGATCAGGATGATTCTTCAACGCCTCAGGCACGTTTACCTGGGGACGGTCCTTAAGAGCTTGAACGCAGTCGATTACGTATTGCCGCCGCGACAGCAATTTGACCTTTTTCGTCTTCGCCTCCGACTTGCAGGAAGCGATCGCATGCTTGAGCAAAACCTGATCGGCTTTTGACAATTTATTTTCCTGGGCGAAGGCAGGCATCATTGCAACGCAGCCAAGGAACGCTGTCGCGACGATGCTCACGAACGACAGCCTGGCGAAACGAGACCCGACACAAAACATGGCCACCCCCTTTATTGCACTTGCGCGGTGATTATGCGTTTTCTGGGATCCAGAACAAGGGAACGCTCACTATCGTGACTGCACGATCTCGTGTCCGCTTTGGGTCAAAAGCGGACATGTGCAGCGCAAAACGTCATGTCGGCTTTGCCCCCGAAAGCGGACATTAAGGCCCTACTGACAGATTCCGACAAATTCCCCTTCAAGCATCACCTGCGAATCCGCGATCTGCTGATTTCCCATCCAACCCTTCGTTGAGATAACAGCCGTGTAGCGGAGAGGACTGAAGAATGTGAATTCAGCGGCAGAATCCATGTTGAACTGTCCCCTGCACTCTAACCGCCATGTCAATTTCTGTTCGGATTTTGTGTATTGAGTTCGTTCACACGTCGTATTCATTCCTCCGAACCGCGGAGAAAACGTATCCGCAAGATCGCCGGCTTGCTCGGCCGTTAGGCAACGCGAGTTTGTCTGAGGTGGCAGTCGCATTCCGTTATTCAGCACCACGGTTGTGATTTTCCATAGGCCGGGCTGAATGCCATCTGCCGCCATCAATGGCGCCATCGTGAGACCGACACCGATTGCCACGACTACTAACGCAGTTTTCATAAAGGGCGCGACTCCACGGCCTCCGAAGCTATGCCAGAGAAATCGTGGCTGCAATTGTGTAACGATTAGCGTACTCAAAGCGGAGAAAAATAATCGTCAACCGACGTTTTCAACCGCCGGACATTGATCAGCGCCTCTGGAATGTCCGCTAAGTGCCAATAGCGGACCTCAGGGGGTCTGCCGCCAGGCAATGAATTTGCACCTAATAGTTCAAATTAAATTCAATTTAACGCAAGGGCTCGCAAACCCCTTTAAGGACAGCGGTGGTATGTGGCTCACATATTGACCCAGAGGAGTCCACTAGATGTCCAAAGTTTTCGCATTTCTTAAAAACGAGTCAGGGGCCACCGCCATCGAATACGGCTTGATCGCCGCCGGCATTTCGGTCGTGATCATCGCATCTGTAAATGCGATCGGAACCAGCCTGAATGGGAAGTTCAATTCCATCTCGACCCAGCTCAAGTAGCCGGCACAGGTAGCACGCATCTCCACACTTGAAGCCGTCGGCAACCGACGGCTTCTTTTTTTGGTCGCGGTGCGGATCAGGTCTCCGTCAAGGGTAGACCCGACGCTGTTAAGTTGCGATGTCCGTTCTTACCCCGAAAGCGGACTTTCATCGGTGGCCTCGCCCCAGGCGGCCGGTACATCCCTGTGTTCACGTATTTGTGGGGATCACAACGCGACCAGCCCTGTTAACCTGCGCCGATGTGGAACCGGATTCTCGCCATCACCGCCTTCGGCGTACTGTTGGGCGCATGTATTGTGACCTTCGGCTTCATGTTCGGTCAGCCGGAAATTCGCTCACTCGTGATGACCGGGCATTTTTCCCACGCTGCGCAAGGTGCCGCTGACAAAGCCAAATCCGGCGCAAGCGCGGATGGCCGATGACGGCCGCTTTACAATAGCGGACATCCATAGCTAGCCGTGCCTCTCGCGGATTTCAGACAAATTCAGCCGCGCGCGGCAGAGTGACGATGATTTCGGTAAACTCGCCGGGCTGCGTATCGACGTCGATTGAACCCGCATGTTGCTTGACGATAATGTCGTGGCTGATGGAGAGGCCTAGGCCGGTACCCTCTCCGGTCGGCTTGGTCGTAAAGAAGGGGTTGAACATCTTTTCTTTCACGTCAGGCGGAATACCAGTGCCGTTGTCACGGATCCTGATTTCCACACGATCGCCAAGGGTTTTGGTCGAGGCCGTGAGAGTCGGCTCGTAGTCGCCACCATTCGTCTCTGCTCTGCGCCTGGTCGCAGCATAGAAGCCGTTTGCAATTAGATTAAGAAGAGCCCGCCGGATGTCCTGCGGGAAAACGTCTGCCCCACCGGCAGCCGGATCAAAGGATTGCTTGAGCTTGACCTCAAAACCCTGCGTCTCGGCCCGCGCTCCATGCCATGCGAGATTAAGGCTTTCCTCAACGAGAGCATTGATATCAATCACCCGATGCTCACCCGAGCCTTCGCGCGAGTGCTGCAGCATATTCTTGACGATGGCATCCGCGCGTCTGCCATGATGCACGACCTTGTCGAAATTGCTCTTCAGCGTGTCGGTCAGTTCGTTGATTTCGGTTCGGGCTTTATCATCGAGCGGCATACCCTTGAGGGTGTCCTGCAATTCACCGATCAGTTCGGCAGAGACACCTGAAAAATTATTGACGAAATTGAGCGGATTCTTGATCTCGTGAGCGATCCCGGCAGTCAGTTGCCCAAGCAAAGCAAGCTTTTGTGTCTGGACCAGCCGATCTTGCGTGGTGCGCAGTTCCTCCAGGGACTTTGCCAGTTCGCGAGTGCGAGTTTCAACTCGCTCGAATAAGCGTACGTTTTCTATTGCAATCACCGCTTGGTCGGCAAAGGTTGACACCAGTTCAATCTGCTTGTCGGTAAAAGGCCGTACCATTTTTCGCGACAAAAAGATCACGCCAATCGGGTTTCCCCCGCGCAGAAGAGGAACCCCGAGCACGGTTCGATAGCCGCCACGCTTTTGAGTTTCGACATGGTCGTATTCGTGATCGGCGAGAACATCGGCTATCTGTACAGAGCGACCTTCGAGCAAGGCTCTACCAACGACCGTTCCGCGCCCCGCCGAAAGCGGAATGTTCATGACATATTCGCGGAAGTCGTCTGGGAAGCCATAAGTCGTAACCCAATGGTAAGCCTCTCCTCTAGGACGAGCCATGCTGGCCATGTCGGCTTCGCAAAGTTGAGCCGCCAACTCCGTCAGCGTGTCGAGCACGCTCTGGAGATCGAACGTCGAGCGGCTGATCACCTTGAGCACGTCGGCAGTGGCGGTCTGCTGCTGTAGCGATTCTCGCAGCTCGTTGAGCAGCCGTGCGTTCTCGATGGCGATGACGGCTTGGGCGGCAAAGTTCGAAAGTAACTCGATCTGCTTGTCGGTGAACGCCCGCACTTCTTTGCGGTAAATAACGATGACGCCGACCGCGCGATTTTCCTTGAGCATCGGCACCGCGACCGTTGTGCGCATGCCCGCCTCTTCGACGCCGCTGACCGCCAAAGGGTTGCCGTCAAGGTAAGCCTGATCCACTCGGAGGTCGGCGACTTGGACCGGCTGCCCGGTTTTGGCGGCACGAAACGACGGGACTTCAGGCCCAGGACGGAACAACGTTCCTCTCTGCCATTTTTCAACAAAAGCAGGCGGCAGCGGCCCATGAAGCGCAGCGGTGCGGAAGTCCTCGCCTTCGCAAAGCCACATATTGCCGTAACTGGCATCGCAAATTCGTACAGCATTTTCCAGCATGGTCTCGAACACGAGTGCGAGCTCGCCACCCGAACCCGCGATCACCTTGAGCACGTCGGCAGTGGCGGTCTGCTGCTGTAGCGATTCTCGCAGCTCGTTGAGCAGCCGTGCGTTCTCGATGGCGATGACGGCCTGCGTGGCAAAGTTCGTTACTAATTCGATCTGCTTGTCGGTGAAGGGGCGCACCTCTTGCCGGTAGATGCCGATAGAGCCGATCAACTCGCCGTCCTTGAGCATCGGCACATTGAGAAGCGTTCGTGCCCCTCCAAGTTTTGCGGTCGCGACGCGGAGAGGTTCGGCCTCGACATAAGCGCTTTCGGCTTGCGTATCGACAATGTGGATCGTCTGCCGCGTGCTAGCGACACGGCCTAACCCGGTCCCGGGGCCGGGCCGGATCGGTCCGCGATTGAGATATTCGGCATAGGCCGGCGTCACGCCCAACAGCGACACGGCGGTAAAGGCCCCGTCCTCATATCGAAAGAGGAGTCCGATATGGGCCTCGCAGATGCGCGTGGCATTCTGCAACATGGCTTGGAACACTGGCTGCAATTCACCCGCTGAACTTGAAATGACCTTCAGAACCTCTGATGTCGCCGCCTGCTGCTCCAGTGCCTCGTTCAGCCTGCGCTCGAGCAATTCAATCTTCTTGTTAGCCTGGACGGCGGGAGGCTTGCGACCGACCTTCGGTGCATTGCGGTGCTTCAACGTCTTGCGACGTCGCGATTTTGCTGTTTTGCCGCCCGTTTTGCCGCGCCGTCTCATTGCCTTCCCCCGAGGCTCAGTAAGGGGCCATCGTAGCGGACCAAGCAACGACGCAGGAAGAGGGCCATGTCCGCTTTGGGTCAAAAGCGGACATGTGCAGCGCAAAACGTCATGTCCGCTTTACCCCCAATAGCGGACATGTGCAGCGCACAGGGCGATGTCCGCTAAGTGCCAATAGCGGACATCGCCTAGTTCATTCGATGATCTCGTCCGCCCGCCCGATTAGCGTGTTGGGAAGGTTGAGACCGAGTGTCTTGGCGGTCTTGAGATTGATCACTAGCTCCAAGTTGGTCGGCTGCACAACCGGTAGCTCGGCCGGCTTGGCTCCTTTGAGTAGTCTCGCGACGTAAAGTCCCGATTGGCGCCATGCTTTAGGAAAACTAGCGCCGTAGCTCATCAGCCCTCCGGCCGTCACCATTTCCCGAAAGGGATAGATTGTCGGAAGTCTGTTACGCGCCGCGAGCTCTATCAATTTTTCGCGCTGCGCGAAGAAGAATGGATCGGTGTTGATAAACAGCGCTGCTACTTTTCGTCCAACGGCGTCGGCGAATGCGGCTTCGATCTCTTGCTCGGTGCTGGCCTGCAATACCTCAAGGTGGCGCCCCAGCGCCTCGGCCGCAGTTTGCAGGTCCTTTGTATCAGGCCCGGAGTTCGGATTGTGGGGGTTGACCAGGAGCGCGAGCATTGCATCTTTTCGTACCCCCTCGCTCACCAGCTCGAGGCGTTTGGCACCAAGTACGTTCATGAAATTGCTTATGCCGGTGACATTTCCAGCGGGCCGATTGAGACCCGCTACGAGACCGACCTTGACCGGGTCCTCACCAATGACAAAGACGATTGGAATTGTGTTGGTTGCTGCCTTAGCGGCCAGAGCACCGGGCAAGGTCTGTGTAGCGATGACTGACGGCCCATGGCTGACTAAATCGGCCGCCAGTCGCGGTAGTTGGTCGAACTGACCTGCCGCCCAGCGGTGCTCGAAAACAACGTTCTTTCCCTCGACAAAGCCGCCTTCGCGCAGGCCTTGACGAAAAGCGGCGGCGAGTGGCTCGAAGCCTTCGGCACTACCACCCCCGAGAAAACCTATTATAGGCGCCGCAGATTGCTGCGCATGCGCTATCAGCGGCCACAATGCCGTGCCGCAGACTACGGCGATAAGCTCGCGCCGCTTCATTTCAGCCACCAGCTAGTGGAGCGGAATAGTACCAATTCAGTTCTACATTCGGAAAGGCCCCGCCATATCCGCTTTGGGTCAAAAGCGGACATATGCAGTGCGAAAGGGCATGTCCGCTTTAGCCCCGAAAGCGGACATTCCGAGCGGCGAGCGGCATGTCCGCTTTTTGCGACAACCGTGGTGGCGGCTGTGGATTCACCGTCTAGTCGCCTTCAACTATTGTGCCTTTGTGTTGGGCGTCCTCAGCCTCTCCCTCGTACTGTTTGTAGCCGGATCAGACCTTGTCGCGATTGGAGGCGACGGTTTTCTCACGCCGTTACCGTCGACATGGTACGTGCCCGCTCCGATAGGGTCCTTGATGTCGAGACATGTGTAACCCTTTCCGGTCCTATCGTTCATCCTCTGCATGCCTTCGTCACAACCGGACGACTCTGCAAACGCTGCTATCGCCGGTACAGTTGCCACCATGACCAATGGAATGAGCGCTTTCACTTTGACCTCCCGCGAATTGGATATGCGGCCATCGCGCCGCCAAGAACGGCAATAAACTCGCGCCGTCGCATGCAGGACCTCAGTGCTCAGATCGGGCCATCGTACCGGCCCAAACTAGCCGCTTGAAGGGGTGCAGCGTGAGCCAGAAAATGTCCGCTTTGGGTCAAAAGTGGAAGTAAAGACCTTTTACAGTAGTGTCGGCCTTAGCTCCGAAAGCAGGCCTTGCATCAGGAGAGCTATAAATGACCGCCTTTTACATCGGCCAACACGAGATCGACGACGATGCGACTTTCGCCGACTACCTCAAGCAGACAATGCCGTTTATCGAAAAGCACGGCGGACGTTATCTCACCAAAGTCGGCACACATGAAATGCTCGAAGGCCAACGACCGAGCCGCGTCGTCGTTGTCGAATTTCCGAGCAAGCAGGCGATCAAGGATTGGTACAACGATCCCGGGTACCGGCCCTTGGTCGCCAAACGGCATGCGGCGGCGCGCAGCATCATGATCGCGGTGGAGGGCCAGTGAAGCTCTATGTCCGCTTTGGGTCACAAGCAGACATGTGCAGTGCAACTCAGCCTGTCCGCTTAGTCCCAATAGCGGACATGTGCAGTGCAACAAGCCCATGTCTGCTAAGTGCCAATAGCGGACATTCGCCACGAATTTGTTTTCCTGAAAACAGAAAGGGCGCCTCGCAGGTCTCTCCGAAAATTCCATCACGCGTTAATAAAAAGACCCCGAGCTAGAGCTCGGGGTCTTGTCGGTTTTGTTGAGTGAGGGTGTGTTAGTGCAGCCAATTTCCCCAATTAAATCTGTAGTTCACGCCAGACCAGGAGAGTGATCTCGGTCGCTTTGGTGCTGAAGGCACAGCCGGCCGGACAGAAGGTAGGTTGGAATGCGGTCCCATCTCTCGAACCGAGATCCATGTAATTAGCTTCCAAAAACGCCGACCATTGCGGCGTGAACATCCATTCGGCGCCGCCACCGATAGTCCAGCCTGTTCCGGTGTGGGAGGTCTGGCCAACTTGAAGACCATTGAAGGTAACGTTTGTACTGGTATGAGCCCAGGCCGCACCGCCCTGAAAATAGAGCAACCAAGTGGGCGCCACCGCATAGCCGACGCGGCCCGTAAGTGTGTCGAACCATTGATTATTGAAGTTAGACCACAAGTGGCCCGACCCCCGTGTTGACCGTTCCACTTTTTTTGTTGCTCGTCCAATCGTACATATTGCGGAAGCCGAATACCCAATTGCCGGCGAATTGATAATCGCAGCCGATCTGACCACCACCGGCAAAGCCAGAGCCGTTTGTGGAGATTTCGATGCCAGGGACTAAAGGGGAAGTCGTACTGACGTTGCCGAATGCCCCACCGATATTGCCGCCGATGTAGCAACCGGTCCAAGTAACGGGAGGCGGCGCCGGCGGTATGTAGGCTGGAGCTTTTCTTGGCAGATCAGCGGCCGATGCCTGACTTGCAGCCAGACAAATTGTTGCTGCGGCAAGCAGCGTCAATGGATTTTTTTTGCACCACGGTACTCTCCATCTGCACTTGTGCGGGACAGCGCACGATGCACCGCCGCCCAGATTATTTCTTAGCGCAAAAAAATCGCGGGATTTATTTAAACCGCCATAACATCAATATTTTTGGCGCGGCCGTGTCAGAATTGGCACACGCGAGCTACCACAATACCAATGGGACTACGCACTTACCGCAACCGGTTTAACGTAGAAATGATCGCTTTGGTCATTAGCGGACTTTGGCTGGCGCCAACCGAATTTCGGCTAAGTGCCAAAAGCGGACGAATTTTTCTTTTAATGCAATTTGGAGTTTTTTATCTAAGCAATAAAAAACGCTATGAAGCGACGGCTGACCGCACTGTACAGAGCTACCCCTCACGAATCCGAATGTGCCGTATTTAGATACGGGGGGCTTTGAGGTGCCCTGATGAAATCCTCAGTCGTCAAACATTCCGTCGTCATTGAGAAACACAAAACGAGCATTAGCCTCGAAGATGCATTCTGGAGTCACCTGAAGGACATCGCGCATTCCCGCAAAGAGACGCTGTCGAAGTTGGTCGCAGACATCGACCAGGGGCGGGAGCACGGCAATCTATCCTCAGCAATCCGTCTTTTCGTACTCGAGTACTTTCGTACGCGTAGCACGTGCGAAGAGCAGTTCAAACAGCGCGCCGCCGAATGATGTCTCTAGGAGCGGAACATGCATTCACGCGTGGACGAATTCCGGCAGAGAGCAAGACACTGCGAGGAACTGGCGCAAGAAACAGCTGATGTCGCTAAGCGAAAGTTTTTCCTAGACCTCGCTGAACAATGGCGGGATTTAGCCAGCGACGCTGAGTTGCTCGATCGCAAACGTGTTATGGCGGCTGTTACCTCAACACCGGACATCCGCCAATAGCTCTTCGATGTCCGCTTTGGGTCAAAAGCAGACATAAGAGGTGCAAAAAGCGGTGTCCGCT
>CAVUPX010000016.1:0-47717 GCA_963743405.1 uncultured Alphaproteobacteria bacterium
ATGCAAACCTGGCTCGTTCACATGCGCGAGCCGTGCCGGCTCTTTCGTGAGCTTGGATCTGCGGGATTTTTTATCTTTCAGCTTATCGTCGGCGGCAATGCTTTGGTGGCGTTGGCGCATCCGGTACTATTGGCCAAGTTCTTTTGGGAGCTGGCCGCAATCGCTTCCGACGGCTACAACTCAACGCTCGTCCTTTGGCTCGCGTATCAGCTGTCGGTCGCCGTCATAGGCTATTCGGCATCGGCATATCTCGGTTATCTCGGACTGTCGCACCGAGGCGTTCCCAACAAGGCTCTTATTTTAATCTGGACGCCAATTCATTGGCTACTGCATTCAGTTGCAGCGTGGATCGGGGCGTTCGAACTCATCGGCGCACCGTCTCACTGGAGAAAGACCGAGCACGGCGTCGGCGAATGCGAGGCTAAAGATAGCGCCGCAAATCTGCCGCAGCTTCTTCGGGCCGCCGCTTAAGGCTAAATGGCGCAACGAAGTGGCCCTGCTTATCCATCAGATAGACCAAGGCGGTGTGGTCCATCGTGTAGTCGCCATTCGTCGTCGGTACTTTCTTCGCGTAGACGCGATACGCTTTTTCCGCGGCGTCAATCGCAGCGCGATCGCCGGTTGCCCCGCGTAGATGCCGATCGAAGCTCGACAGATAATCTTTCATCACCGCCGGTGTGTCGCGTTCGGGGTCTACGGTGATGAAGAGTGCCCCCGTGCGATCCGCGTCTTTGCCGAGCGCGTGCATGATTTCGGATACATCGAACAGCGTCGTTGGGCACACATCCGGGCAGTGCGTATAGCCAAAGAAGACCAGGAACGGCCGTCCGTTGATGTCCGCATCGGTGATCGGGTTGCCGTTCTGATCGATTAGCTTGAACGGACCGCCGATCGCAGAGGCGTTCGGTGTGCCACTCAAATTTCCGGTGGCGTAAAGAAACACCCCGGTGAAGACCACCAGCCCGGTGAAAAAAGCGGAGAGGATCAGAAGAATCTGTGACGTTCGCGCGGTCATTGCGCTTCAGCTTTTTTCAAAAACACGCCACCCACCCGGCACGGACCATTTCGAAAAAGACGGCTGTGCCATAATAGGCCCAGAGCCCGAGGGTCCCTGCCAGCACCACCACGACGGCGAGCGTAGCCAGAAGCAGCGGCCGCGACAGCGTGGCAGTTGAGACGATCGCCGCCATGAAGTTCCTCCGAATTCGTCACCGTTAGCTGAAATAAGTCTCACCGGGACCCGACGCAACGCGGATTTGTCCGTCACGCGCCATAGATTAACCATCCTACCACCAATAAATATCGGCGTTTCGATGGTATCGGGGGGCCGACGTTAACTCGATAGGTCAAAGCCGCGATGAATAGATGAGAATTCACGAATATGGACATCTACTACCCCGCATGGAGAACATGATGCGCAGCGCTTTTGCGACAGCTCTGGCAATCTCGATATCGGCCGCCGCGACGGCCTGGGCCCAGAATGCGCCGGCCCCTGCGCCCTCGTCAGCAGCCCCGACCTCGTCCGCCGCGCCAGCGACAAAATGTGACAATCCGAACGCGCTCGGTGTGTCTCGCGTGGTCGAGATCGACACCACTGGCGGCCCCGGATTCGGCTTCGAGCATTTCAAGGCTTACGACTTCCTGCGTGACCATGAAATCGTGCTCACCTTCGACGATGGCCCGTGGCCGGGCCATACGCCGGCGGTGCTCAAGGCGCTCGCCGATCAATGCACGAAGGCACTGTTCTTCCCAATCGGAAAGCATGCCGGTTGGCATCCCGAAATCATGAAGCAAGTCGCAGCGGCCGGGCATACCGTGGGTTCTCACACCTGGTCGCACAAGGATTTGTCGAAACTGCCCGAACAGGGAGGTAAGGACGAAATCGAGAAGGGTATTGCCGCGGTGAGCATTGCCCTGGGCAATAAGCCGGTCAGCCCATTCTTTCGTTTCCCCGCGCTGCGTCACCCGCCGGAGCTGGTCAAATATCTCGGCGAGCGCAACGTCGGCATCTTCTCAACCGACATGGATTCATTCGACTTCAAGATGCGCAAGCCGGAGCAAGTCATCGCATCGGTGATGAAAAAGCTCGAGAAACGCGGCAAGGGCATCATCTTGATGCACGACTTCCAGCAAGCGACAGCGCATGCGGCGCCTGAGTTGCTCAAAAAACTCAAGGATGGCGGGTACAAGGTCGTGCAAGTGGTCGGCAAGACCCCGGTCGAACCGAAGAAAGAATATACCGACATGGTGCTCAAAGAGATGGGCGGCGGACTGGATGAAGCGCGCCCCATGTCGAGCGTGATCAAGACCATCGGCGGCGACTGATACAACGGTTACGGAGACAGCCGGCCGTGCAACACTGCGCGGCCGGCTTTTTTTGTGCCACGCCTGCGCGACAGACCTGGCCTGTGCTAGGGTTTCCTCAGGGAAGAAATGGCAAACCGGGGGTCGCAATATGAGCGTTTTATTCGTGGCTTTTGGCGCACTAGCGGCAATATGGATATTGGTTCTTGTGGGGTCGCCGTTTTTCGGCCCAAAGTAGATCGCACCGCGCCTGGCAAGCGCATTCAGCGCGGCGAGAATGCCGTGAAAATAGAAGACGCAGCGGTGGCGTGATCATAGGCAATGCGTGTCGCCACAACGAACAGTGTTGTTGCCAGCACCACGCGAAGCGCGCGCTCCGGAATGCGTGTCGCAAAGTAGCTGCCCACAAAAATGCCCGGCAGTGAGCCCGCCAGCAGCGAGCCCATAATATGCCAATCGACCGAACCCATCATCCAATGTCCGGTGCCGGCGATGAGCGTCAGCGGGACTGCATGCGCGATGTCGGAGCCGACGATTTTCGCCATCGGAAGCTGCGGGTAGAGCATGATCAGCGCGACAACGCCGATCGCGCCGGCGCCGACCGATGATATCGAGACGAGAACACCAAGCGCCATGCCGACCAGGACCGTGTTGACCGCCGTGCGCCCCGGATCAAGTTCGCTCACGCGTGCGCGATAAGCCGAAACGATGGTATTGCCAAACACGAGCACAAAAGCAGTGCAGAACAGCGCGACACTGAGAACAAGGGTGATCAAATTGCGCGCGGCGTCGCCACTTAGATTGAAATGAGACAGCGCAGCCAACGTAACGATCGTGGCGGGAACACTGCCGCATGCGAGCCTCCTCACGACGCGCCAATCGATACTGCGCGCGAAGCCATGAACGAGACTGCCTCCCGTCTTGGTGACGGCTGCATACAGCAGATCCGTGCCGACCGCGGTCGCCGGGTGAACCCCGAATAGAAGAATCAAAAGCGGAGTCATGAGCGAGCCCCCGCCTACGCCGGTCATGCCGACCAATGCGCCGACCGCAAATCCCGACAGCGAATAGAGCGGATCAATCATGAAAACAGGCCTCATTCAGTCCAGAGGCAGCCTTCAATCTAAGCATGGCGGCGCCCGGTAGTCATCGGGCGAAAATATAAAACGTCCCATGCGTTCCCGCTGTTCCTCGCAATTTTCGGAAATGTGATGCCTGTTATCGCAACCAAAAATACCTATTTGGTTCGGTAACAGACCCCGGGCCGCAAAAAGCGGCTATCTGCTGAAATGGATGGCTAATGTGCCGGATATCGTCACTGTCACGATCAATCCCGCGATCGATATTTTTGTCAATGTCGGGCGTGTTGAGCCGACACGAAAATTGCGTTGCTCGGCGCCTAAGCGCGACCCTGGTGGTGGCGGTATCAACGTAGCGCGCGTTGCGCACCGCCTTGGCAGCAAAGTCGCGGCGATCTATCCGACCGGCGGCGCCATTGGAAAATTGCTGCATCGCCTGGTTGAGCGTGAAGGCATCGCGAGTCTGGTAACGCCTTCACACGTTGAGACACGCGAGAATTTCACCGCCTACGAAGAACCGACCGGAAACCAATATCGCTTCGTGCTTCCAGGTTCGGCGCTTCACCGCGCCGAATGGGAGGCGGTGCTGGACAAACTCACGACACTACCGGCGGCCCCAAAATTCGTCGTAGC
Source organism: uncultured Alphaproteobacteria bacterium (assembly GCA_963743405.1). Classification (GTDB taxonomy): domain Bacteria; phylum Pseudomonadota; class Alphaproteobacteria; order Rhizobiales; family Xanthobacteraceae; genus Pseudolabrys. The sequence continues at coordinate 4,017 of CAVUPX010000016.1, forward strand.
CAGTGGCAGTGTGCCGCCGGGCGTGCCGGAAGATTTTTTTGCACGCGTCGCGCGCGCTGCAAAGCGGCTTGGCGCGCAGTGCATCATCGACACCTCCGGCGCAGCGCTGAAGGCGGCGCTCGCTGAAGGTATTGCGCTGATCAAGCCGAATCTGGTCGAGCTCTCCGACCTCGTCGGAAGCCCGCTCGATAGCGACGGAGCGCGCATCGCAGCGTGCCGGATGCTTACAGCGGGCGGACACACAAGCGCTGTCGCGCTCACGCTCGGCGAACAAGGTGCGTTGCTAGTGACGGCCGACCAAGTCCTTCGCTCACAACCGCTCGCGATCGAAGCTGTAAGTACAGTTGGTGCGGGCGATAGTTTTGTTGGCGGATTAGTAGCCGCGCTCGCCTCGGGCAAGTCGCTCGTCGAAGCGTTTCGCGTCGCGGTAGCGGCCGGATCGGCCGCAGTCCTTTCGCCGGGCACAGAGCTTTGCCATGAGGACGACGTGAAACGGCTGCTCCAGCAGGTAGAAATTACCGAATTTGCCCACGCGCTTGCGTAAAGCGCACGTCCAGAATTTCTAACGCCGGGTTGGTACGCGCGCCTTGGCTTCCGCGGGTGAGCGGATTTCGCTCCGTGAGACTTCAAGCATGCCCATCCAGATGATGAGCGGAAAATACAATAGCAGCGGCATTTTTTTGCCTCGCGTTCGGTTCGCGGGGGCAACGCAGGGGGTTCGGCAGCGTTCCACCGATCACACAGGCGTGTTGGCGCTCAGACTGAGCGACGCCGGCTTCGGTGGTGGTCCATTTAGCGTAGCTTCAAATAGCAGCTTGCACATCCTTCAGCTACACGTTGCATGTCTATGCCATAAGATAATCAGCGAGCATGATTGCAAAATCTTTTCGTTCTACGTCAGCGGGTTATTCCGGCGCCGGCAAGCATTCAAAGTGATCGACGCTGCAATGGTCGGCCGCTAGATCAATTTGTTAAACGCTTTTCGTATAGAATTACATTTACCTACTATTAATAAACGGCTCAGAAGTGCCGTTATCGGCTCCAGTAAGGCGCATTCGATGTACCAGCACAGGTCATTGATTTCAGAACTTGAAGATGCTGTCCGGCGCGGTTCTCAGGAAAAACGCGCAGTCACTCTCAAGCGCGTCACCGATTTATTTTTGGGAGACAACGAACGGCTCAATGAAGAGCAGATTCAAGTTTTCGACGAGGTTTTGGGTCATCTGATTACGCGGATGGAGTCAACTGCCCTTATCGAACTGAGTGAGCGTCTTGCGCCAATTAACAATGCTCCGATCAAGGTCGTTCATGCGCTTGCACGCGACGATGAAATCGCGATCGCTGGGCCGGTTCTATCGCTGTCGGACCGACTGACCACGCCTGATCTTATTGAAATTGCCCTGGCCAAGAGCCAATCCCATTTGCTGGCAATCTCGAAACGAAGCAGCCTCAGCGAGTCCTTGACCGACACTCTGATCGAGCGCGGGGACCAACACGTCATCCGCAAGTTAGCCGAGAATGCAGGGGCCCAGTTTTCCGAAAAAGCTTATGCGCAACTTGTAGACCAACCGAAGGCCGACGAGACACTTTTAGAAATACTCGGTTTACGCCTTGATATCCCGTTGCATATTTTTCGCCGCCTGTTGCAACGCGTGACCGAGGCAGTGCGAACACGTCTTTTGGCGCTGGCTACGCCTGAAAAGAGAGACGACATCCGGGAAGTTCTGGCCAGCATTTCAAATGAAGTTATCGAAAATGAAGAATTAGATCAGGATTTTTCCGCAGCTCAGCGCCTTGTCCAGTTGATGCGTGAGAACGGCGAGCTCAATCAAGTTGCGCTGCTGGAATTTGCAAAATCGCGCAAATATGCGGCAACAGTCACCGCACTTGCAACACTGTGCGCTGCGCCAATTGATATGATCAAGCAGATGCTCGACGACGGCCGCAATGAACCGTTGTTGGTGCCATGTAAGGCTGCGGGAATTTCGTGGCCTACCTTACGCGCTCTTTTGCAGGATGACTTGCTCGGAAAAGTCGCTACGGACGATGAACTCAAGAAACTGAAAAGTGACTACGCCAGGCTTTCGCCCGCAACCGCCAAAAAACTGCTTGAGTTTTGGTGCGAGCACCACATGCCGAAAAATTCATAAAGCTGCGAAGAGAACCGAACCCTCGTATGCCGCTTGGGAAATTAGTCGCAAAACAGCGCAATTTCGGCGCTACGCCACGCACCCTTTCAGTCAGAAACTTTTGTCCGGAACTCGGCTAACATCGCTGCGTTTTATCGACTTGGACCAACGGGACCAAGAACTCTTCGATAAGCAATTGTGGGGCATTACTCCTGCCCCGCGAGGCGGCGGCTTAATTGGTCTCGCATTCATTGTGGCTTTTGTGGTTGGCGTAGCAATCGGGTATGGTCTGTTTTACACGATAGCAAGCAGACCCGGATCGCCTCGCACGACGCGACAAATGCTAATGCTACTGGCCGGTTAAATCAGTCACAATAAAACGCGCCGGCCAGGGAACCTAGGCCCGGTCATGCCGTTGTTTTGTGCAGCAAAACCACCAGAGGCATGAACATGACATCACTCGGCAAAATCCTTCTCAGTGCGCTCGTCGGCGCGGGCGCAGTCGCAGTCTCCGCGGTGGGCGCTTCCGCAGCAATTGCGTGCGCCGGCAACGTCTGCTGGCACACTCATGAACGCTATGAGTACCCAGCCGGCGCCCGTATCGTCGTTCACGAAGACGGATGGAGATGGGGCGCCCACGAACACTACAGGTGGCGCGAACACGAGGGCCGTGGGTATTGGAACGGCCGCCGCTGGACAAGTTGGTGATCGAGCCAGCCAGGGGCACTTAACGATTAAGAGGCCGCCTCAATGGCGGCCTCTGCAATGTTAAAAGGAGATTACGGCGATGTCGCTCGGAACGATAATCATCATCATTCTCGTCATTGCGCTGCTCGGTGGATTCAGTGGATTCGGCGGCGGCCCATTTTACGGCACCGGCTACTACGGTGGCGGTGGCATTGGGCTCGTGCTGGTTGTTGTGCTGATTCTCGTTTTGCTCGGTAAACTCTGAAATCGCTTTGCGTTTCCACAAAGCAATGCTTACTTGTTTCAGCATGAAACCACATAACAATCCTTGGCTGCACGCCTTTGCTTTGGCGTTTGAATCGAACCACGTCATCGCCCTGCGGTTGGCGAAACTCGCCGCCGGCGGATCGCCTGCTCGCGCCGAAGCCAGCAGGATGGTCAGCGAGAAAATCAGCGAAGCGTGGGGCGCCGGTTTGACACTGATGGCTGGCGGGTCGAGCGCCAAGGTGATCGCACAATACCGCAAGCGAGTCGCCGCAAATTCCAGGCGGCTGAGTGACCCCAAGCGCTAAGGAACTCTATCGCTAGATACGTGTTCTCCCAAGAACCAAATTGGGAGAGACACATGCCAATTATTTTGTGGCTGCTTGGCGCACCGATAGGCCTCATCATCGTCTTGTGGCTGTTGCACGTTATCTGAGCTCTCGGGCGGCGACCATATTGAGGCTCGGATAGCATCCGCCGATCGCAAAGAGGAACACTGATGGCGAAAATGATGAAGACTGCCGAACGAGCCCTGCACAGACGAGCAAATAAAATGCTTGCCAGCGCCACGCGGCGCTACAAGAAGTTCATGCGGCAGGCGGCCAAGGCGGCAAGCGATCATAAACGCGAGCAGTATTTGGCCGCGGCTCTCAGCGCTCTTGTTGTTACAGGCGTCGTTGCCAGCAAGCTGAAGACCAATTTAGAGAGCAAAAAAGCCGCGGCCCGGCGTGCGGCGAGGAAAATACGTAAGACCAGGACAAAATAGTTGGCCCTCTCGGAAGGCCCTGGCGAACGTCTCAAACGCTACGCGTGCCCCTGGACATGCGGCTTGATTGCTTTGGGTCGGGAGCGAACTTTCATAGTTCGTTTGATATCCGCTAAAGTGTCGATATCGGACGTCAATTTCGCTTTGGATCGGGGAGTGTCCGAATTTTACGGCCGAGCGATTCATACGTGAACGGTTTAGAAATCAGTTCGATGTCGAGGTCGAGTTGTCCATGATGAACGATGGCGTTGGCGGTGTAGCCGGTTGTAAATAGCACCTTCAGTGCCGGCCTTTGGTGCACCGATTCATCGGCAAGTTGGCGACCGTTCATGCCGCCCGGCATGACAATAACGGTGAACAGAATATCTATATCGTGGCCGCGGCCGATAAGCTCCAGAGCGGCCGCGCCACTAGCTGCCGCCAGCACGAGATCCTCCTCACCATAATGGCGCGGTAGATAGATCTTGACGGTCGTACCTTCTGCGACCTCACTGTAGATTGCTAGGTACTGCCAGAATTGAAAAGATCGAGAGCGCTTGATGTTACGGTTTCTTGCATGCGTTCTTTTTGTCCTATTCACGGCAACTGGCCTAACAGCACAGGAAGCCGCCGAAACTTCTGAACGTGCTTCAGTAGCGGATAAAGGCGAAACATCTCGAGAAGTGCAGCAGTCGGTCTGCCTCCTCGTTGAATCGGCCGCGAAAGCTAACGGACTTCCGGTCGAATTTTTTGTCAGATTGATTTGGCAGGAAAGCCGATTCCGGGCCACTGCTATCGGTCCATCAACCCGGAGTGGCAAACACGCTTTGGGAATTGCGCAGTTCATGCCGACGACAGCGGCCGAACGTAATCTGTTTGACCCACTCAATCCCATAGAGGCGTTACCAAAGGCGGCCGAATTTCTAAAAGATTTGCGTGGGCAGTTTGGCAACCTTGGACTTGCGGCAGCCGCTTATAACGCAGGGCCCGCTCGCGTCCGGGCATGGATGGTGGGCGGAGCCTCAATGCCGGCCCAAACGCGTGCCTATGTCGAAGCGGTGACCGGCAATTCGGTCGACGCCTGGGCCGCCGGCCGAAATGTAGAGGCCAAAGGCGAAAGCGGAATTAGCTGCGAAATCGCTGATGGCGAAACTTAAACGACCGCCGACGACTTTCCTGACAGCGCTTCAACAACATGTGGTGACGGGAACGCTCCAACCTTGGGGCGCCATTCTCGGCGCAGACAGATCGCGGCCAGAAATTCTGGATCGATATGCCGCACTCCAGCGGAGGTTCACGGCTGTCTTGGCGGGACGAGATCCTATTCTGCTTGAGCGCGGGCGAGGTTCTCTCCCACGCTACCAAGTCCGGGTCGGCGCGGAGTCGCGGGCGGCCGCCAATGATATTTGCAAAAGGATTCATCTGGCCGGGGGTGATTGCGTGGTCCTGCGTAATCCCGGCGGCTAGAACGGCATTCGAACCGTTTCGTTTTCTTGTTGAACCCTGAAGGCGGCCATTGCGCGGATCTCATCCTCCGAGGGCGATCGCAATTCCCACCAGCGCGGCGCCGACAACGACCATTATAAAACCCGTCGGCAGGAGCCGCAGGCCGGCGTAGCGCGCAAAAATGATACCGCAAAAAAACAACGATACCACGGCGATAACGTTGGAGATTCGCAGCGCCGTTTGCGCGTTTTCAAAGACAATAAAGGGAATTACGACCGGGAAGGTGGACAGGATAACAAGGATGCAAACGCCCAATGCACCCAGCCAATCGCGCCCGGTCAGTCTGGGACGCATTTCGGACTCCGGTGCGCGGCTAAGTCCTTCCCGGATCAGTTCCAGCTGCGACGCTTGAAAAATCGACGCGAGCAGCGGCGGGAGTGCATCTGAAACGATGCGGTGAGCACTTTCACGATCGGCGGTCTCACGCACTTCTCGCAACAACAGCGCATTGCTGCCTCGCTCGGCAAGACGAGCCATAAGATACATTCCGGCATCAATGATTCCCCAAGCGATATTGCAGCCGAGCGCCGCAATCAACATGGTCCGGATTTGAGTTTGGTCGGCGTTGATGACGCTCGTTGCACCCGTGACTGTGAGCGCCATGATCAGGCCGAAAAGAATCTCCGCGATCCGTTCGCCTGGCTCGAGTACCCGATCAGGAAGTTTCATTGACCCCCCTGGTGGAAACATCAATATCGCACTTGCATTCCGATGGAAGAAGCCCAAGCATACTCGATCTACGCCAATAGCGACATTTGCGGACGCGGCGCTGAAGGCCTAAGCCGGAGCGGCATTTGCGATCGGCTAACTTGCATCGTTCACGTGCGAACGCAGTGGTCGTGACCACCGCGATATGGCTCATTTCGATTACCGCCGGCCCGGCGCATGGACAAGTCCCTGCAGAAATCTCTGGCGGCATGATCAATCTCGGTGGTCGCGGCTCGTCCTCGGCCGAAGGCGCACTCGTCACGCCCGAGCGCTCTGGGAACCAATTTGAGTTTAACGTCCGTGCGGGGTTTGCAACCGACTACATCTATCGGGGAACGACGCTATCTGATCACAAACCGGCGGTCGGTGCCGCCTTTGAAGCGGCATTTTCCCAATTCTACGCCGGCGTTTCGGTGGCCAGTGTCAAGTTGCCGACACAACCAGCGGCCGAAATCGCGGTCAGCGGCGGAGTGCGCCCAAAGATCGGTGATATCGATCTCGATTTACGTGCGACCTACTACCTGTATCCCGGCGAAGTCGGCACGACCAACGGCATTGATTATTGGGAGGCGGGCATCCGCGCGGATAAGCGGATCGGCGACTCAGTCCGCGTCGCCGGCGGGTTCGCTTATTCGCCAAACGTTTCCAATACTGGCGCCTGGGGCTGGTACGCCGCTGCTGGTTTGGGTTACGACCTCCCAAGCCGACTACTGCCGCAGGACATCGGAGTATCGTTCTCCGGAGGCGCCGGCTACTCTTGGTTCGGAAACCAGTCTCAGGAGCTTGGCGGTTTTCCGCTGCCCGCCTATCTCAATTGGCAAGCCGGCGTCACGTTTACACGCAAGATCTTCAGCCTTGACCTGCGTTACTACGACACCAATCTGTCGAAGGAAAACTGCTTCGTTTTTACTGGCGACCCCAACGCAAGACCGGGCGGCAGCGTCGATCCGATCACGAACCCGGAAGGCCTGACCTCGCGCTGGTGCAGTGCCACGTTTGTGGCAAAGGTCTCGTTTGGATTGAATTAGACCCGGGCGTTCGACTTCACTTTGGCTGTGGGAACGCAACGATGGTGGCGGCCATACGCCGTCAGATTAACGCCGTGAACCGTCAGCTGGGTCGTGAGCTGACCGATTGCGCTCGTCTTACGATGGTCCCCAGGGAGGCATCGTCGCGAGATCGGACGTTAGATCGGAGGTCCTCACCTGGCCATCGGCGTACCCGTCTTCGTCGATGTCCACGCCGGACCAGGCGCCGGACTGCACAAGAATTCTGACATTGGCATTTCGCGGCACGCGGTTGTCGGATTTGCAGCCTTGACGGTCGATCGACCCGCCGTCTCCGGCATCGGCGCTTTGCTGAACGACCGGCGTTGGGCGGATCGCGAAACGGCGCTGGTCAAAAATCTTCTGGTTCCGGCTTCTGTCGACTTCTCCCGCTCCCCACGCGCCAATGCTGGATACCGTGGGGTTCTGCAGGTTCGTATCAACATCGAGGCCAGTTGAGCATTTGCCGGGCGGCCCGAACCAGCGACGGTCAACCTGGTTTTGAAAGAGATGCCATTGTCCGCTGTTGTAGAAATCGACGGTCTCTGCGTGTGCTCGCGATGCGGATATCCAATTGTACGCCACGAGTTTTTCCTGGCGAAGGATCCGGTTGACGAACCCGTTTCCGTAAACCCCAATCGCATAACGGCTGCCGACCGTCTGACCGATGACACGGAAGTACTCGAGAACAGAATCCACGGAGGCGCGATTCACATTGAAGTCGACACCAAAATAGATTGCCGACCCTTCGGGTTGCCCGACCAGCCTGGCCTGATCCAGCGCGGCCTTTGCATCGGCCGCGACTTCCGCTTTTGCCGAACCGGTATCTTCCAATCCCTTTAGGAATTTCTCGGGCAGATTATTTCGATACTGGTAGAGAGACATGATCGAAAGGCCGTTTCTGATCAATATGGTCGGCTCGCGCACGCCGTCGATCATGTTGCCGTCGGACGCCATGACCTTCTCGCGCAGACCCGGCTGCGGCTTTCTCGCGAAAAACCGCACGACGACCTTCACATTCTGGGCAGCCAACTTCGATGCGACTTTTGCCGCATTATGCGGCGTATCGATAATGGCGATGCTTGCCGCATCGTTGGGTTGCCCAATCGCCGAATGGCCCGGCACCAAAGCGCTCGCAAGCAGACCCTTGGTGAATGTTCGTCTCGATACGATCGACATTGCTCCCCCGAAGAGCTGCCGCCTGATCACTCAACCTTTTTGCTGCGCTTTGATCTCGCCAAATTTGGCCAGCGCGCGATCGAATATATCATTAAAGAGCCACATGGAATCCAGAATTTCGCGCATGGTCGCGGATGTTTTCGCCCTGTCAGTCTTGCCGTAGGCAAACATGCTGTTGTTGCGCAAGTATCCCATGATTCGCGGCTCGGAAATCCGGTAATTAAGTAGGTTGCCTGAATTGAGCGCGGCCTTGGCCGGACTGGGAATAATCTGGATAAGCTCGAAAAATCTCATTTGATCGATCGGGTCCGGCAAGGCTTTCATGATTGCCGGTATTTTCGGGAACAGGTCCGCATGCGCGTTCATGAGGCCGTTTCTCACGGCAGTCCAGTGATTGTATCGCTGATCTGAGTTGCCAACCCGCGCTTCTTCCTTGTCGTCGCGCGCGTTCAACTTGGGATCAAGGGCCGCGACGGACTTCTTGGTTGCCGCCCATTTCTTCTGACCAATTTTATCCTCGGATACCCCTGTCTGAAAACTTCCTTTGTAAGAATTCGAGCGCGCATTGCCGATGTTTTGATTGCCATCCGTCTCGGCAAAGAAGACGGCCAGACTGATACGGCCTGCGACTTCGGCATGCGCTGCATCGAGGCCCTTGACGCGCGCAATTGCGGTCCCGAGGTCGACAACGTCTTTAAACGGCGTATCGGATTTCTGCGCATTGGCGGGTGGCGCCTGCATGATGCGAAAAAGATTCTTATATTCGTCGATCAGCGGCTCGTTGTCGGCATCGAAATATGCCGGGGGAATTTTGTATTTGTTCGGCCTCCCGATTCTGGACGGCAGCACGTCAGTAAGGTCCTTGTACGCGCCCATCATTGCGACGCGGGCAAGATAGAGTGCCTGTCCCGGCACGTCAGGCAGCTTTTGATTCGCATTGATCTGTGCGCGCCGCTCGCTCAGGATCGACCTGAAGTCCTGTACTGTTTTGTTGTAGGCATTGAGTGCATCCGACTGTGATGTCGTGAGTGCGGGCTGACCCAGCGCGACGGAAATGAAACCGGGATCGCCGATCTTGACCGAGGGCCCGGCAAGAGTTGCGAGAGCGCACAGTCCGATGGCCGCCAATAAACGAGGATAATTCGGAATACGCACGAGCTTCGCTCTCAGGTGTCAGCCTTCCCGTCAACGCGTCAGCACGATGAAATCCGTATCGTTTCCCGTCTCATCGCTAATGCCGTAGTCGGATATGATAAGCGACGAGCCGGACGTCAGCAATTCAGCGATTCGCTCAACCGCATCTTGCGGAATTTCGATGCGATTGAGGGCGGCGTTGGCTTTATCCGGCGTCGGCAAGACGGTCTTGATTGTTTGTTTCTCGCGTCCTTTTTGCGACTTTGCTGGAGTCCTTTGACTGTGTGAAGACTTCTCCGGAATCGATACGACGGTCCAGCGAATTGCGGCACCGTCATTCTGAAATTCCATTGCGGTAAAAACGTGCGTTCCCATCGGCTCCGCACCGTCTTAAATCTTCACAGGGACATCGAACAGAGGGTTGAAGCCCTGTCGCACGAAAAGCTTACTCAACTTGCGGCTCACAAAGACGGATATTGGCGCGACCTTTTGAGGCGCGGCTCCTGCCGGAAGCGGCGTCAGGAACTTTGGCGTCCGCTTGCGGCTTTGGCATTCGAGATTAGCGGCACATCCGTTGCATTGGCTGTGATCGTGTCATAACCCGGCTGGGTGGCAGTGGTAGATTGCGGCGAACCGGACGCGACTTTTGGCTTCGCTACGAAAAGGCGCGGGTTACTTACCTCAACCGGCCGAACATCGTCGTGCGCGATAACTACGCGCGTGCCGCGCTTCGTGAGATGCCAGAGCCGAATGGCAAAGTCATTTGTCAAACGGATGCAGCCGTGTGACGCCGGATACCCGGGCAAGACACCCGCGTGCAGCGCTATTCCCGACCAGGTGATGCGCTGCATGTAGGGCATGGGCGCGTCGCTGTAGATATTTGAGCGATGCCATCTTTGCTTGCCGATGACGCTAAATACGCCGAGTGGCGTCGGATGATCCCTAACCCCCGTCGATACGGAAGAGCGTGCGATCAGTGTTCCGTTGTCATAAAGCGAGATCCGTTGATCAGCGATCGAGATAACGATGAGGAGCGGCCCTTTCGAAGCCTCTTGCGACTGAGCCTCCTTTGTTGAATTAGACTTTTTGTTTCCGAGTTGGTGCTTTTCCCTGAATGTGTGATCACCTCGCCAAGATTCTGTACGGGCCCCAATACAGGGACCGGGCATAGGAGGTCCCTACCGAAAGCATACAAATCGCAAGTGCTGTCAGCAGTAGCCTGCGCATAAATCTCGCCATGATGCGTCCGAGAATACTTTGCAGGCTTGGTGCGTTCACAGTGTTAATTTTGGCTTTTCCTTCACGCGCTGTACAGTTTGCACTTTTCCTCGCAATGCAAACTCGAAATTGGTGAAGTAGTTCGGTACCGTCGCGAGCCTTGAGTTTAAGAAACTCACTGCCGAGACCACATCAGTACTGTGAGTTCGGTTTCCCGACCCGCCCCTCAATGGAAATCTAATCGACCAGATTACCAGCCGCTCGGTACAAAGGCGTACTCAGCGGCGACAGAAAAGAGATTGATAGCGGCACCAAACTAGGAAGAGCCTGGAACTGGAAGTCTATCGTCCGGAGCTGCCGATACTGTTGTTGCTGGACCCGGTTATGGACGTAGCACGGGACCCACTGGTCGATGTGCCGCTGGAGCCGACCACCGGCGTGCTTGGTGCGACCGGCGCGTTGCTGGGTGCCGTGCTGCCCGTGCCGCCACCTAACGGCGTCACTCTCGGCATTGCTGTCGGACCGGGCGGATGGACGCTCGGTCGAAGAGCCATAGGGTTGCCTGGCGACTGCCCGCCGCTGGCCACACATTGCCGGATCCACCTGCTTCTTTGCTCACCTATGTAAAGTTGCAGCGTTGCTTCGCGCTCGCACTCGGCTCTCTTCAACGCATCTGCCCTTTTTGCGCTAGCCGCTAATGCCGTTCCTTCTGATAAACCGAAAGCCGCGGCTCCAAGGAAAAGAGCAGACGCAAAAACGACCGTCTTCGACATGGTGGAACTCCGCAGCGGCCCAATCATCGGGGGCTTAAATGCGCGTCGGGAACGGCTAAGTTGGGGTCTTGCCCGACTGATGCGACCCCGGAGGCCGTTCCCGGCGTGCCGTCCTGAAACTCGCCGCTCAGCTAGGCCCGAACGTTTGGCGCTAGCGATCGTCGCGGCCTCGCTGACCCGGTGGCGTCATTCGAACCTCCGTGTTTGTCTGGTCCTCTCTTCACATAGGCCGGGTTGACCGCGCTTCAAGTATGGACGCGAGGCGCGTTCAAAGGTCCCCTTTAGACCCAACGCTTACAAGGTCCGCTCGGTGCCAAAAGCTGACATCGTGAATAGCGGTATCGATCCCCCGAGCGGAGCGACGCCCGAGGGTTTCCCGGCCACAAATACAGATTGATTAGGCGGCGAGCTCGCGTGGCTTCTTCGGCGTAGCGATATTTTCCGGGCTTTCTCTCACCGTCAGTGTCTTGCCTGTCTTGAAGGTGATCTCGGTCCCGGGTCCGTTCAAATACATGTAAGCAATCGTGTCCAAATCAATTTCTACGACGGAATTCCCGACGTCGGTGAGCTGTGTCCATGTCGTCATGTCTGGCCACTCAAAGCCACAATTCAATTGAGACCCCATCCTACATCAACCTTCGGCGACGCGGGCTTATACCTCAGTATGTTTCGGTATATCTTCAGATGGCGCAGGGCCGCAGTCATCCGGTTACCATGCGCCCTTCGTGACCGTCCTCAAGATGCTTGTTGCGACGTTTGCTGTTGTCACAAGTCGTATCAGCACCAGCAATCAATGCCCGCTATGGGCCATGGAGCGGACATTCGCGACAGACCTTATCTGCTATCTGGCTTTTGCGCTTGATGCTTGGCGCGATTTTTCGGGCCAGGGCCGCGCATATAGTGCAGTTCGGGCCGGTAAGAATCGCGAAACGTATGCCAGATTCGTTCCCAAATCTGGGATGCGTATTGCAGATTTTTTATAATGCTTATCATCGCCGCGTTCCTCGGTCGCCGATCTCTAACCGGCTCCAGCTGGCCGGGTTATGTCCGGGGGATTAAAGTTTCGTAAGCGACGTTGCACTGCGAGAGGGAGCAGGCTTTTCATCGAAGCTTTTTTTCTTCCGTTGCCAGCTCAAGTAGCGGCATCAAACGCCAATCCGGCCTGATATCGAACCCCTCTCTGCACAGACCGTTGGCGCAGAATTGGTGCCCGCTCCGGCTTAGGACCAACTCATCGCCGCATTCGGCGCAGACGTCTGACAATCGTGGCCCTCGATAGCGTTCCTCGGCACCCATTATTTTGCTTCCCAAAAAAAGCCGCCGGGTGACCGGCGGAGTTGATGATTATTAGCGAACGGCGACGTGAGCCGGTTACCCCTGCCCCCGTGAACACCAAGGGCAACCATTCCGGCGCTCAGCTTTGTAATTTTGATTTTTACTTAGAACGGCTGAGGCGGTTCGGTCTTGTCATTCCGAGCCAAAGTTTTGGCACTTCATGCCACGCCGGCCGCTGTCACCGAAGGCATGATTGGGAGCCGACCGCATTAGCGGAAGTATCGCGATGTCCACTTTGCTCCTGAAAGCGGACATTTGCACATAGATCACTGATGTCCGCTAAGTGCCATAGCGGACATTCCGTGATGTCGTCGTCGCCGCTTTATCCCTGATAAGCGTCTCAGTAGTAGTGCACGCAAGCGCCTCCACTCCATCGTGCACACCTGCGAGCGTGACGTTTTGCGGCCCTGGCCACGCAGACACCATTAACTCGTGTCATGCCCACTCCGCATCCGACGGCAGCTTGCGTGATCATGCCCCCCGGCTCGTGAATCGGCGCCACAGGCGTTGCCTCTACTGACGTTGTGACGACTATGGCGAAGGCAGCAATAGCGATCAATCTGATCATCCATACCTCCCATGTCTTCAAGAAGAGATTTTCTTGAAGCCTGGATAGTCGTTGCTCTGGCTCAACAATCATTGACCCAGATCAAAAACTGCAGAAAAGAGGAAGGCTAACCGGAAGTCACGAACCTTAAACTGGGGTTAGCAATGGCGACTGATACAGGCGCAGTTGCATATCGTTGCCCTGCATGGACGCGCTCCGCAATGGTGGATAAATACGGTGCAGTTCGGCGGGGTCAATCTGCCACTCGCCGTTCTCGTCCCTAGTAACGGAAATCTTTCCGGCTTCGATCGCCCGCAGAATTGCGCTCTTATTCCTGCCGACTGCCGCAGCAGCTGTTGCGATGGTGTACATAGGTTGTTGCCTACCGTTTCAGCGAGGAGATACGGTGCAACAGCCCTGGTTAAAAAAACGTGATTGGACCAACGGTCAGAAAGACCGCCTCGCGGCGGTCCTTCCGAAATTCGATCAGCTAACTGCCGCGCACTTGTCGACCGCGTAGTTTACTTCTGCATCATCTCGATCGAGCACTGCATTGTACAGGTCATCCCGAGCGATCTCTTTGAGCAAAGCCACCGCGAGTTCAGCCGCCGAGACACGCATAGTTTTGGCGCGCTGACGTATTTGTTCGAACAGGTCATCCGGGAGTGAAATTTTCGGCCAGCGTTTGAGGTGGACCCTTTTCGAGGATCGCCTGAGGCTGATTTTCAGCTGGGAACACCTGACGCACAGAGTGCCAACTGTCCACCCCATCCTATTTGCGATTTCTATGTTACTGAGGCCTTGTCCAACAAGCTCGCGGATCATTTCCGGATCTAATTTATTTTTTCGCATGACAACCCTCGACCAGCAAAGTTGATGCTTATTAGCGAGCGCGCGGGAGGTGGCCGGCCCAGCGCCAAGCGTTGTGAGTTTTGATTATTTGCTTAAAACGACTGACCCGGGCCGGTCTTGTTATTTCCAGCCAAAGTCTTGGCAATTGTTCCACGGCATATTGCTGCCCGGATGCCGGAGACACGACTGATGCCCCTTTGGGTCATCAGCGGACATCGCCGTCGGGTTGCGTGCGCGCTGCCTACTCTGCCGAAAGCGGGTGTTTATGCCGTCGAACAAAGCATTGGAGCGGGCGAAGGGAATCGAACCCTCGTATGCAGCTTGGGAAGCTGCCGTTCTACCATTGAACTACGCCCGCGGAATTCCAGAATAGCGAATGGCGTGCGCGCGCGGCAAGCGCATACCGTTCCTAGACCTTGAAGTGTTTGGAGAGTTTCAGGCTTTGTGCCTGGTAATTCGAACCAATGCCTTGGCCGTACAGTTTTTCTGGCCGCGCGAGCATCTTCTCGAAAACCAAACGGCCGACGATCTGGCCATGTTCAAGGATGAAGGGGACTTCGCGCGAACGCACCTCCAGCACCGCGCGCGAGCCCTTGCCGCCCGCGCCAGCATAGCCAAACCCCGGATCGAAGAAGCCGGCATAGTGTACGCGGAATTCTCCGACCAGCGGGTCGAATGGCACCATCTCGGCGGCGTAATCGGGTGGCACCTGCACAGCTTCCTTGGAAGCGAGAATGTAGAATTCGTTGGGGTCAAGGATTAGGCTTTTATCGGGGCGCGCTTGCATTGGTTCCCAGAAATCCAACACGGCATAGCCGCCACGGCGTTCGACGTCGATCAGTCCTGTGTGGCGTTTGGCGCGATATCCAACCAGCCCGCCGGGGCCGAGGCCGGAAAGGTCAACACTGACTGCAACGCCCTCACTCACGTCGGCGTCGTCGGCATCTACCAGCCGCTCTCGCGCGTGCAACTCGCGCAACGCAGGACCCTCGAGCAGCGCATGACCGTGACGAAAGCGAATTTGTGAAAGCCTTGAGCCTTCGCGCACCAGCACCGGGAACGTGCGCGGGCTGATCTCTGCATAGAGCGGACCATGATAACCGCCTTCGATACGGTCAAAACCGCGCATTTCGTCCGCAATCACGCGGGTGAAGACGTCGAGGCGGCCCGTTGAACTTTTCGGATTGGCGGCGGCGGAAATATGGTCGGGGAGCGCGAGGCTTTCCAGCAACGGTACGATGTAGACGCAGCCGGTTTCCAGAACCGCACCGTCGGTGAGGGAGATTTCGTGCAGCTTAAGTTCGTCGATGCGTTGGGCGACCGTGGTGCGGCCGGGCAAAAAACTCGCGCGCACGCGAAAAGCGACGTCACCCAAGCGCAGGTCGAGGCTGCCCGGCTGGACTTGGTCGGGCGTAAACGGCCGCTCGGATAAAATTCCGCCGCTGGCGGCGAGCGCCGCAATCATGCGGTCGGGCAAAATACCCTTTTCATCGATGGCAAAAGAAAGCGTCACGGCGTCCCTATTTTATAGCGCCGCCGATCTAACCCGAGGAGCGCCTTGACGGGAAGCGGTGGGTCCAGCTACAAACATCTTATCCCGTGGTCATTTGAGCCGGCCGGCTTGCAGCCACGTTAAATAAGTCGCTAAAAGGCCGGGGACGCGTGAGCCCGGCCGAGATATTTCTCCGGCCGGTTTTTTATTGGCCACACGCATGGTCCCGAAAAGTGGCTACCGGTTTTCGGAAAAGATCATGCGCAGGGCTTAAAGGAGGCCGTGATGCCCGCGTCGACTAAAAGCTACCGCCCCGAAACCCGCTTGGTTCATGCCGGCACACTACGCTCGCAGTTTGGCGAGACCTCGGAGGCGTTGTTCCTCACCCAAGGCTACGTCTATCCCACCGCCGAAGACTGCGAGGCGCGTTTTTCCGGGAAGATCCCCGGCTACGTCTACTCGCGTTACTCAAATCCGACCATGAGCATGTTCGAGCAGCGCATGGCCGCGTTCGAAGGCGCTGAGGCCGCGCGGTCGACGGCGACTGGCATGGCCGCTGTGACCACCGCCCTGATGGGCCTGGTGAAAGCCGGCGATCACCTGGTCGCCGCCAAGGCGCTTTTCGGGTCTTGCCGTTGGGTCATTGAGGAATGGCTGCCGCGCTTTGGCGTCACCTCGACACTGGTCAACGGCACCGATCTCAATGCCTGGAAGAAGGCGGTCCAGAAAAATACGAAGGTGTTTTTTCTGGAGTCGCCGACCAACCCCACACTGGAAGTCATCGATATCGCAGCGGTCGCAGAGATTGCCCACAATGCCGGCGCCAAATTGGTCGTCGACAACGTGTTCGCAACGCCACTTTATCAAAGTCCGCTTGCGCTCGGCGCCGACTGCGTCGTGTATTCCGCGACCAAACATATCGACGGCCAAGGTCGCGTTCTTGGCGGCATCATCCTCGGCTCGGAGAAGCTGATACTCGATCACTACCACCAGGTCCTGCGACAAACCGGACCGTCACTGTCACCCTTCAATGCCTGGATCCTGCTGAAGGCTCTTGAGACGCTCCCGGTGCGCGTACAGCGTCAGACCGACAATGCCGGAGCAATTTCCACGGCGCTTGCCGGCCACAAGAAGATCACTCGGTTGATCTATCCTGGACGTTCCGATCATCCGCAGGCTGAAATTATCCGGAAGCAGATGCGTGCCGGCTCGACGCTCTGTTCATTCGAGGTCAAGGGTGGCAAGGAAGGCGCCTTCCGTTTCCTCAATGGACTGCAGCTGATCGGCATCACCAACAACCTCGGTGATGCAAAGAGTCTGGTGACGCATCCCACCACGACCACACATCAACGGCTCACGCCGGATCAGCGAGCGGAGCTCGGTATAGGTGATGGTCTCATCAGATTTTCGGCCGGACTTGAGCACGCCGACGACTTGATCGAGGACTTGCTGACGGCGCTGGACAAAGTCTGAAGAACGGCGCTTAGGGCACCAGATGCGACGCAGCGGTCGCCGACATCGTCGGCCGCTGTGCAGCCTCGGCGATCGCATTGCCGAGACCTTTCGCCATACAGGCATAGCTCCAGTCGTTCATGTGCAGCCCGTCGGGCGACACGAACGTCTCGAACCCAAGGTGGTCGACATCTCGCCAGTGCCGCATAACTTCGAAGCGGCGGAAGAGGTCGACATCTTCCTTTTTCGCAGTGGCGGAAATCAAAGCGACCATCGACTCGGCATCGGGTTTCGCAATCACCTTCGGTGCAAATTGCGGATCGATCAGCACGATGTCGGCGCCGACAGAGCGAATCTTCTCAAGACCAATACGGATCATCGCGCCATGCGAGGTAACCTGATGCCCGCGAATGACCGAATTCGTGCCGAGCTGCCAGAGCACAAGGTCGGGCTTGGCAGCGAGCACCGCGGAATCGAGCCGAGCAAGCATGTCGGGGATTTCTTCGCCGCTCACACCGCGGTTAAGTATCGTGATCGACGACTTCGGAAAATGTTGGTGCAGCTCGACTGCAAGCTGACTCGGATAGGTCATTGTCGCCGAGCTGGCGCCAGCGCCCGCAGTTGATGACGAGCCGAGCGCCACGATCGTGATTGCTTCGCCCGTTGCAAGTTTGTGCGCGATGTGCGGCAGCGGATTGGCGAGCCGGATCAGGTCGAGCGGAGCATCACAAGCCGGCGCCGAAGTTTCGGCGCGTACTGGCAACGCAAGCGACACTCCTGCGAGCAGCGCCGCGGCGGCGACCGATGTCTTTACCCAAATCGCGGGCTCATTTCTGCACAAAGGCGAATCCTCAAATCCAATTAGCGGCTGCCGTTGACCGGCGGTTCTTCAGGTTTTGCCGCTGTAATCACAAAGTCAGCGAGCAATCTCCCTATGCAATCATGAACTCGCTCGGCTGTGTCAAGTTTTTTCGTCGCCGAGTATAAATCGAACGTTCCGAGGTCGCTCCATAATCTCATAATGCTGAAACGATCGAAGAGCGGCACTTCATGCTGCAATGCAACCCAACGCATATCTTCAGCATATGTACCAAGGGCAATCATCGATTCCGTTCGGGGGCTGTACTGAGCGTTGATTAAAACAACATCAGCGCCCGCGGAATGAGCAGCGTTAATACCATTGTCGAGTGCCTGGCTGAATTGATCTGGATCAACCGAAAGCATCGCGTCCACAGTCCCCGTCTGCCACACGAGAAGTGCCGGTTTGGCAGCACTCAATAGGGCCGGCAGGGACTTAACCATCTCGGTGGCGGTTCGTTTTGCTTTGACGTCGGTTGTAACTTTGACTTCGACGCCGGGTAGTTGCTGCATAAGTTCGTGCTGCAGACGCGCGGGATAGGCATTCGCTACACCACTCGACCCCGGCAGCTGCGAAGAGCCGGCGCCGACGACGAGTATGGTGAGGTGTTTCGCCGCTAATGCGCGCGTCACGCGCGGCAATCGGAAACTTGATTCGGCCAGGTTTTCCGCGACACGGCATTCGGCCGGAAGCTCGGCCCAAACCGGACCCGCGCCCAGCATTAGCAACGCAAGCAACAGCAAGCGTTTTGTCATACATCGCCCCCCGCATACCCCGGCCTAGCGGCAGGCGGGCGCGGTCCCCCGCCCCGTCGTTCTGCTTGTCTATACCACGAAATTAGCGCCGCAACGGCAACCATGACGGCGATGCCAAAAATACTGATGACCACCTGCGTGAAGACGCGGTTGGAAACCTCGGTAAAGACAAAGTGCGCGGCAAACGACAGAAAGACGCCGATACAAAAGGTTTCGAGCGAATGCTGCCCGCACACGATCGCTGGCCAGAAAATCCACCGCTTCAATGCCGGCCAATCTCGAGGCACGAAAGCCACGGTGATCACAGCGAGCGCCAGGAAGTGCATGATCCGGAGCACATCAAGGTTTGTTTTGTCGATTGGGTAAATTGCATCGCCAACGAATTTCGGCACGAAACCGGCAAGGCGCGGGAAATACCAGGTCATCGTGATTGCGAATGCAAACAGGAGGTAGGCAATAGCCAGACCCACGATCGCTTTGGAATGGATCCAGCGCGACAGATTTTGCGCACCACCGAGTGCGCACCACGCGCCAAAGACAAACAGCAATTGCCAGGCGAACGGATTGAACGCCCAGGTTCCGCTTGGATAGGCGGGCAGATTCCACTCGAACAGCCACATCAGGGCATACAGAGACGCCGAAGACAGCAGCGCGATCGACGGTGCCCGCAACAGCAGCCACAGCATTGGCGGAAACCACGCCAGGAGCAAAATATACAGTGGCAATATGTCCATGTTCACCGGCTTGAACTTCAGCAACAGCGCCTGAAGGATAGTGACGTCGGGATTTTTGAGAAAATCCAGCACGCCCATTTCTTCGGTATAGAGTGGGTTGTCGAAACTGTTCGAGACATACGCAATCTCGGCGAGATAGATGGCAAGCAGGAACACATGGGCGACATAAATCTGCCATGCGCGCTTGAGCACGCGAGCGGAAGCAACAATGAAACCATGCTGCCGCATCGCGCGTCCATAGACGAAAGCTGCTGTGTAACCGGAGATAAATACGAATATCTCGGTTGCGTCGCTGAAACCGTAATTGCGGATCGTAACCCAGCTAACTGCGTTTGATGGAATATGGTCGAGGAAAATCAGCCAGAGCGCGATGCCACGGAACAAATCAAGCCGGAGATCGCGTTCGGTCGAAACCGGGGCCATGTGCGGCTTTTCTTTCGTGCAGGCTTTCGGCCATAATCCGGGGCATCGAACGAATGGCAAGCCCCGGGGAAGTCAATTGTGCGGCATATAGATGTATCGCGCAGTAACTCGCAAGATTGAAGTCACCGTCACGCCCCGCTTTGTCTCGGAGCGGTCGTCGCCGGGCAATGGCTATTTTTTCTGGGCTTACACCATCAACATCACGAACCTGGGCAAAGAGACGGTGCAGCTCAAAACGCGGCATTGGCGCATCACCGACTCGCTTGGGCGCCTGCAAGAGGTCAAGGGACCCGGGGTCGTGGGCGAAGAGCCAACACTCAAACCTACGGAATCCTTCGAATACACGAGCGGCGTGCCGTTGCCGACGCCATCTGGCTTCATGGTCGGCAGCTACGGCATGGTGACTGCGGCAGGTGAACACTTCGACATCGAGATCCCTGCCTTTTCACTCGACTCGTCCTATGCCGAGCGCACGATCAACTAGCATTGGCGTCCACCTCACCGGGCGCGAAATGATAATTCGCACTGCAAAATTCACAGGTAACGGAGATCTTGCCGTCCTCGACCATATGGTCACGGTCGTCCTGCGAGAAACTCTTGAGCATGGCTTCGACATTCTCGCGAGAGCATGTGCATTCCGCGCGCAGCGGACTGCTGCGGAATACACGCACACCAGGCTCGTGAAAAAGCCGGTAAACAAGCTGCTCACTTGAAAGCGCAGGGTCGATCAGCTCGACATCCTCGACGGTCGAAACGAGTGCCTGGCCTTCCAACCAGGCATCGTCTTCCGCGACGATGTGCGGCTCGACACCCTCGGGAGCGTCGCCGGGATGAAGATCTGCAACGCGCGCGCGCTCGGGAGCCTTTGGCAGAAATTGCAGCATGATGCCGCCGGCGCGCCAGCTGTGGCGCGCGCCTCCCGGCCCGGCGCGCAACTCCTCGGCGACTGCGAGCCGCACCCGCGTCGGAATCTGCTCGGACCGCAGGAAATATTCGTGCGCCGCATCTTCCAGCGAACCGCCATCAAGAGCGACCAGCCCCTGGTAGCGGTTCATGTCGGCTCCCTGATCGATCGTCATGGCGAGGTGACCCTTGCCAAGCAGCGCACCACCGTTCGTCTCGCCTGACGCAATTGCTGCAGCAACGCGATCCTTGTCGAAACGCGCGCACGCCCGCACTTTATCCGGCGCGATGAAGTCCACCACCAGCATGCGTACCGGCCCGTCACTCTGCGTTTGCAGGATGAAACGGCCATCGATCTTCAGGGCCGAGCCAAGCATGGTGGTCAGCACCAGCGCCTCGCCCAGAAGCTTCGCCACCGGCGGCGGATAGGCGTGGCGGGTGAGGATCTCGTTCACCGCAGGCCCGAGGCGCACGACGCGTCCGCGCAGATCGAGTTTTGCAACCTCGAACGGCATGACGGTGTCATCGGCGGTCGTGGCCGAAGGTGCGCGAGACGGAATGGCGATTTGAGGATCGGTCATGGGCTCTATGTAGAGTGCAAACGCGAAATTTCGAGGGCGGCCGCTCGTTCGTCATGGCCGGGCTTGCCCCCCTGCATGACGTTGAAATATCACCGCACGATCAGGCGTCGGCGTGCAGGCACCAGGCGAGCAGCCCTTTTTGCGCATGCAGCCGATTTTCCGCCTCGTCAAACACCACGGATTGCGGCCCGTCGATCACCTCGTCGGTGACCTCCTCGCCGCGGTGAGCCGGCAGGCAGTGCATGAACAGAGCGTCAGGCTTTGCTTTCGACATCAGGCGGCCATTGACCTGATAGCGCTTGAGCACATTGTGACGGTGCTTACCGTCGCGATCGCCCATCGAAACCCACGTATCGGTGACGACGCAGTCGGCGTCCTTGACCGCGGCTTCCGGGTCATCCCCGATCATGATCGCGGCACCGGATGATTTCACCCAGTCCATCAGCCATTTCTTTGGTCGCAATTCGGCCGGTGTCGCCACCCGCAGCTGGAAGTCGAAACGTTCCGCCGCATGCATCCAGCTTGCCAGCACGTTGTTGGAATCGCCGCTCCAAGCCACGGTACGGCCGCGGATCGGCCCGCGCTTTTCCTCATAGGTCATGACATCGGCCAGCACCTGGCAGGGATGCGACCGCCGCGTGAGGCCGTTGATCACCGGAATGGTGGCATGTCGGGCGAGCTCGGCCACCGCCTCGTGATCGAGAATGCGGATCATGATTGCGTCGACATAACGCGAGAGGACACGCGCGGTGTCGGCGAGCGTTTCGCCGCGTCCGAGCTGCATTTCCTGCGCTGTGAGGAGGATCGCCTCGCCGCCGAGCTGGCGCATGGCAACGTCGAAGGACACGCGTGTGCGGGTCGAAGGCTTGTCGAACACCATCGCCAGCGTTTTGCCAGCGAGCGGTGATACGATAAGACCCCGCGCGCGCTCCGCCTTCATGGCGCGGCTTTTATCGATCAGCCCGGCCAGCACCGGCTTTGGGATGTCGATGAGATCGAGGAAATGCCGGACGCCGTTTGCGTTCATGACGCCACCTTGGCTGTCCGCGCGTGCGTCTGCGCGAGCCGCGCGCAGGCACGGTCGATGCATCCGATTGCTTCGGCAATTTCTTTCTCGCCGATGATGAGCGGCGGCAACAGCCGCACCACGTTGTCGCCGGCGGCAACGGTGATCATCTTTTCAGCACGCAATTCATCGACCATTTCCGAGGCCTGCGGGATCATGCGCAGGCCGATCAGCAGTCCTTCGCCGCGCACTTCAGCAAGGACCGAGGCGTGGCGATCCTTGAGTTCGGCCAGCCGCTGTTTGAGCAGCAGCGCATTGTTCTTCATGCGGTCGAGGAATCCATCGGCTGCAATCACATCAAGCACGGCGTTGCCGACCGCCATCGCCAGCGGATTGCCGCCAAAGGTCGAACCGTGTGTGCCGGCGGTCATACCTTTCGAGGCTTCTGTCGTCGCCATGCAGGCCCCCACCGGAAACCCGCCGCCGAGCGCCTTAGCGACGTCATGATGTCGGGCGTAACGCCGGTGTGCTGATAGGCAAACATATCGCCGGTGCGGCCAAAGCCGGTCTGGATCTCGTCGAAGATCAGCAACAGGCCGTTGTCGTCGCAGAGCTTGCGCAACGCGCGCAGAAACGTGTGCGGCACCACCCGCACGCCGCCTTCGCCCATGACCGGTTCGATCATGATCGCTGCGGTCTGTGGGCCGATGGCCTTCTTGGTCGCTTCGAGGTCGGCGAACGGCACCTGGTCGAAGCCATCGACCGGAGGGCCGAAGCCTTCGAGATATTTCTTGTTACCAGTTGCGGCGATGGCCGCGAGCGTCCGGCCGTGGAACGCACCTTCGAATGTGATGATCCGGTAGCGCTCCGGCTTGCCGGATGCCGATTGATATTTCCGCGCCATCTTGATCGCGCATTCAATCGCCTCAGCGCCGGAATTCTGGAAAAAAACCGTGTCGGCAAAACTCAGCGCACACAGCCGGTCGGCCAGCCTTTCACCTTCGGGAATGCGATAGAGATTAGAGACGTGCCAGACCTTGTGCGCCTGTTCGGTCAGCGCTTCGATCAAATAGGGATGCGCGTGACCCAGTGCATTGACGGCAACGCCTGACGTAAAATCGAGATAGCGATCACCCTCGGCCGTGAACAGCCAAGCGCCCTCGCCCCGCTCGAAAGCGAGATCGACCCGCGCATAGGTTGGCAATACATGCGAGCTCACGGCCGGCTTCTTCCATCGAACATATTCGTTGGCACATGATCCGGTCCGAAAACTGGTTCCCACTTTTCGGAATCATGCGCTTTCTTATGCGCACGACCTTTTCCGGATATCGGTGACTGCTTTTCGGATCATGCGCGCGCCGAAAAGAAATGTGCCGCCTCGCCGGGCGGCACTTTTTTCATTTTATTGCTGGCCCTCGCGCTGTCAACCACAGCCCCACGGCGGCGAATCTGACTCAATTGTGCCGCAAGCGCGGATTTTAAAGGAAAACCTGTTGGTAGCTGCGCGCGGAGGCTTGTCAGACCTTGCAGGAGAGTCACTGCCTATTGTAGCTTTCTCGTCAGGTAGTACGACATCTCGTACCACCGAACGATTTCTGGTCCATCCCTGACGCGTACAGCGTCTGGCGCCTGATAAGGCGTCCGACGACAGGGCTGGACTCCATCCAAGGCCTTGAAGTCTGGGGAGAAAATCCAATGAGCTGGACGGACGAGAGGGTCGAGCTCCTGAAGAAATTATGGGCGGATGGCCTTTCGGCAAGCCAGATTGCGGCCGAGCTCGGCGGCGTCACCCGCAATGCGGTCATTGGCAAGGTACACCGCCTCGGCCTCTCCGGCCGCGCCAAAAGCCCATCCTCGTCGGCCCCACGGCCGCGCAAGGCGCGTTCCTCGGGCCACATGATGCGGGTGCCACGCGCCTCCATGCGAGGGAATACTGCGCTCGCCTACGACTACGACGTCGAGCCGGAACCGGAGCTGATCGAAATTCCGCTCGAGCAGCGCAAAACTTTGTTGCAGCTGAATGAGAAAACCTGCCACTGGCCGGTGGGCGACCCTGGCAGTTCGGATTTCTTCTTCTGCGGCGGAGATACTGCGAACGACCTGCCCTATTGCTCCTATCACTGCCGCGTTGCCTATCAGCCGGCCAGCGACCGCCGGCGTGACAAGCGGCCATTCAGGAGCTGATCGCGGCAATACCGCTCTTCGTTGTCGTGGCCGGCTCGCCCCGGCCATCACACCTGACTGCGTGGCGCAAGATTGGCAATTCTCCGCTCGTCCCCGCGCAGGCGGGGACGGGAATGAGCGGAGTACCTTTCTCCACTGTCGTTGCCGGACTGTTTGTCCTGTCGTCCCGGGCGAGCGTCAGCGAGGCCCAGGCATCCATACTCCGCAGTCTTTCGAGGGGACACGGCGTATAGGTCCCCGCCTTCGCGGGGATGACAGGATTGCGCTAGCCGGACCCGGGCGCAGGGACGACAGCAGAGCATGCACGCGGCTCCTCAGGATGACGCGGATTGAAGCTGCAGCGCCAGCACGCTTAATTCATTCGGCCGAAGCGGTCATCGAGGGCGTAACCGGCCCCGCGCACAGTGCGGATCGGGTCAGCCATTTGGCCGCGGTTGATCGCCTTGCGCAGCCGGCCGACATGCACATCGACGGTGCGTTCGTCGATGTAGATGTCCGAACCCCAGACCCCGTCGAGCAATTGCTCGCGGGAAAATACGCGGCCCGGACGCTCCATCAAAAATTCCAGCAGGCGGTATTCGGTCGGCCCCAGATCGACAGCACGGCCGCTGCGCGACACTCTTTTTTTCTCGCGGTCCAGTTCGATGTCGCCAATGCTGAGCACAGTCGCAACCCGATCCGGATTAGCGCGGCGCAGCAACGCCCGCACGCGCGCCAACAATTCCGGCACCGAGAATGGCTTGACGATGTAATCGTCGGCGCCGGTGGCGAGCCCCCGCACCTTTTCACTTTCCTCGCCCCGCGCAGTCAGCATGATGATCGGCAGCTGGCGCGTCTCGGGGCGCGCACGCAGGCGGCGGCACAATTCGATGCCCGACAATCCCGGCAGCATCCAGTCGAGCACTATGAGATCGGGCGTGCTCTCCTTCAAACGCGTGTCCGCTTCATCCCCGCGGGCCGAGGTCTCGACCTCGTAGCCTTCCGCCTCGAGGTTGTAACGGAGCAGCATGGTGAGCGGCTCCTCGTCCTCTACGATCAGTATGCGCGCGTTCATGCGAAGACCTTCTATCTCTCGCCCGTACGCAGCGCGGCGATGGTGGTGGTGTCGCCCTTCGGCCGCTGGTCGGCGATCGGCCGGCCTTCGATAATGTAATGGACCGTTTCGGCGATGTTAGTGGCGTGGTCGCCCATGCGTTCGATGTTCTTGGCGCAGAACATCAGATGAATGCAGAAGGTGATATTACGCGGATCTTCCATCATATATGTGAGCAGCTCGCGGAAAACCGACGTGCAGACTGCGTCGATTTCCTCGTCGCCCCGCCACACCGCCATGGCTTTCGTCACGTCGCGCCGGCCATAGGAGTCAAGCACGAGCTTCATCTGTTGCAGCACAAGATCGGTCATGTGCTCAACGCCGCGGATGAGCTTGGGCGGCGGAAATTCGCCGTTGAGCGCCATCACGCGCTTGGCGATGTTCTTGGCGAGGTCGCCGATGCGCTCGAGATCATTGGCGAGACGCAGGGCGCCCACGACTTCGCGCAGATCGACCGCCATGGGCTGGCGCCGGGCGATGGTGAGCACCGCCCTTTCTTCAATCTCACGCTGGAGGGCGTCGATATTGGCATCGGCGGCGGTGACCCGCTGGGCCAGGGTGGTGTCGCGCTTGGCAAGCGCGTCGACCGAATCCGCGACCTGTTTTTCCGCAAGGCCGCCCATCTCCGCAACCATACGCGCGAGATCCTGCAGGTCGGTATCGAAGGCCTTCGTCGTGTGGTCGGTCAGCGTCGTCATTTTTCAATCTCTACTTTCGCACTATCCGAAGCGGCCAGTGATGTAATCCTGCGTGCGCCGATCGGTTGGCGTGGTGAAGATGCGGGTCGTCTCGCCGAACTCGACCAGTTCGCCGAGATACATGAAGGCCGTGAAATCCGATACGCGCGCGGCCTGCTGCATGTTGTGAGTGACGATTGCGATCGTGTAGTCGTCTTTGAGCTCGTCGATGAGCTCCTCGATCTTGGCGGTGGATATCGGATCGAGCGCCGAACACGGCTCATCGAACAGGATGATCTCCGGGCGAACCGCCACCGTGCGAGCGATGCACAGCCGCTGCTGCTGACCGCCGGATAGCGATAATCCATTGGCGCCGAGCTTGTCTTTAACCTCGTCCCACAGCGCAGCGCGTTGGAGCGCGTGCCTGACCCGATCTTCCAGTTCCGATTTCGGCAGCCGCTCATACAAGCGAATGCCGAAGGCGATGTTTTCGAAAATCGTCATCGGGAAGGGAGTGGGCTTCTGAAACACCATCCCGACCTTTGCGCGCAGCAAATTCAGATCCTGTGACGGCGCGAGGATGTCGTCATTGTCGAGCCGAATGTGCCCCGTCGCGCGCTGATTGGGATAAAGGTCATACATGCGGTTGAGAATGCGCAGCAATGTCGACTTGCCGCAGCCGGAAGGGCCGATAAAAGCTGTCACCTTGCCCTGATAGAGCGACACGGAAATGCTTTTGAGCGCGCGGTTGTCGCCGTAATAAAAGTCGAGGTCACGTATCGAGACCTTCTCGCGGAGATCCTCGGCGTTTCCCGGCGTGTGAGTGACAGCGGGGACTGTCATGGTTGCTGCTATACTCATGTCGATTTTCTCTGTGAAGCGAGGGCGCGGGCGATAATGCTCAGGGTTAGCACCGACAAGGTAATGATCAGCGCTCCGGTCCAGGCCAGTTTCTGCCAGTCCTTGTAGGGACTGAGCGCAAACTGAAATATGACAACCGGCAGGCTGGAGACCGGAGCATTCAAGTCGAGGCTCCAGAACTGGTTGTTGAGCGCGGTGAACAACAACGGCGCCGTTTCACCTGAAATTCGCGCGACGGCCAGCAACACACCGGTGACCATGCCCGCTCGCGCTGCGCGGTAGGCAACCTTCGTGATCATCAGCGCGCGCGGCAGGCCAATCGAAGCCGCGGCTTCGCGCAGCGTATCGGGCACCAGCGTGAGCATGTCTTCGGTCGTGCGCACAACAACCGGAATGACGATGACCGCCAGCGACACCGCACCGGCCCAGCCGGAGAAATGGCCCATCTGCGCGACCATGATTTCGTAGATGAACAGGCCGACGACGATCGAGGGCGCGCTGAGCAGAATGTCGTTGATGAAGCGCACGACCGGGGCCAATTTGTCGTAGCGTCCGTATTCCGCCAGATATGTACCGGCAAGGACGCCGAGCGGCGTGCCCAGTACCACCGCGATCACGGTCATGACGAGGCTGCCGATGATTGGGTTCAGCAGGCCGCCGGCCGCGCCGGGCGGTGGCGTCATTTCGGTGAACACTGCGAGGGACAGGCCGCTGAAGCCCTCCCACAGCAGCACCCCAAGAATCAGCACGAGCCAGGACAGCCCGAACGCCGTCGCGGCGTAAGCAAGCCCCATTGTAATGACGTTGCGGCGGCGGCGCCTTGCATAGAGCGGAGTATTGGTTTGCGAGTCCATCGTCATACTCCGATCCGCGCATTGAGACGCATTAACATGATGCGCGCGATGGCAAGCACGATGAAGGTGATGACGAACAGGATCAGGCCGAGTGCGATCAGTGCAGAGGTATAAAGGTCGCCGACTGCCTCGGTGAATTCGTTGGCGATGGTTGCCGAGATGGTGGTGCCGGGCGCCAAGATTGAACCGGAAATACGGTGCGCGTTGCCGATGACAAAGGTGACCGCCATGGTTTCGCCGAGCGCACGGCCAAGACCGAGCATCACTCCGCCGATCACACCGACCCGAGTGAATGGCAGCACAACGTAACGCGCCACTTCCCAGGTGGTGCAGCCGAGGCCATAGGCCGCCTCCTTGAGCACCGGCGGCACTGCCTCGAACACGTCGCGCGAAATCGAAGTGATGAACGGCAGCACCATGATGGCAAGGATCAGGCCGGCAGTGAAAATGCCGATGCCGTAAGGCGGGCCTTCAAACAGCGTGGAAAGTATCGGCACATGGCCGAATACGGAGATCAGAAATGGCTGCACGTATTGTTGCAGGAACGGCGCGAATACGAACAGGCCCCAGATGCCGTAAATGATGCTGGGAATGCCGGCGAGGAGCTCGATGGCGATGCCGATCGGGCGGCGCAACCACATCGGGCACAGTTCGGTGAGAAACAACGCGATGAATAGGCCGACGGGCACGGCGATCAGCATCGCGATCAATGACGTTACGACGGTGCCGTAGATCGGGGCGATGGCCCCGAATTTTTCGGTCACCGGATTCCAGACCTCTTCATAAAGAAAGCTCACGCCGAACGTGCGCAGCGCCGGCAACGATCCCAAAACAAGCGAAAAGATGATGCCGCCGAGGATGACAAGTACCGCGAGCGCCGCAGCGCGCGTGAGATTGCGGAATGCGGCATCGCCGAACCGCAGGCGCTGTAGGACCTTGGCCCGGTCGACCTGCTCGGAGGCCGAAACCCCTGTACCGTGCAACGCGACATCAACCACGGACCGTCTCCCGGTCGATAACATCCGGCTCTCCCTGCGCATTTCGCTGTTGCAGAGAGCTACTCAAGCCGCCTCCCGGCCGCAACACAAGACGCCTGCCGGGGTTCTGCGGTGGATACGACAAGGAAAGGGCGCCACGAGGCGCCCTTTCCAACGCTGTTTGATCAATTGGTCATCGCGAAAACGGGCTTGCCGCTCGCGTCCTTGATTTCAGTCCAGGACTTCTCGATGTCAGAAACCACCTTGGCCGGCATCGGAACATAATCGAGTTCTACAGCAGCTTTGCCGCCGTTCTTGTAGGCCCAGGCAAAGAACTTGAGAGCCTCGCCGGTGGCAGCGATATCGCTCGGCTGTTTGTAGACAAGGATCCAGGTCGCGGCAGTCATCGGCCACGACTGGTCGCCGGGTTGATTGGCGAGGATCACGCCGTAGCCGGGCTGCGACTTCCAGTCGGCATTCGCCGCAGCAGCCTGGAATGCTTCGGAGGTCGGCGCCACCGTCTTGCCAGCCTTGTTGACCATTTTGGTGAAGGTCAGCTTGTTCTGCTTGGCGTAGGCATACTCGACATATCCGATCGCGCCTTTGGTGTTGGCGACGTTGTTAGCAACGCCTTCATTACCCTTGGCGCCGATCCCGCCTGGCCATTGTACCGAGGTGTTGACTCCGACTTTCGACTTCCAGTCCGCACTTACGTCCGCGAGGTAATAGGCGAAGTTGAACGTGGTGCCAGAGCCGTCGGACCGATGCACAATAGCGATCGCTTGGTCCGCTAGTTTCATCGCGGGATTCAACTTTTGGATCGCGGGGTCATTCCAATTCTTGATATCGCCAAGAAATATTTTGGCGAGGGTCGGCCCGTCGATGGTCAGATCACCTGGCTTCACGCCATCGAGATTCACGACTGGCACGATGCCACCCATCACCATCGGGAACTGGGCGAGACCGGCCTCGTCAAGCTCCTTGCCCGGCAATGGCGCATCGCTGGCGCCGAATGTCACGGTCTTGGCTTTGATCTGCTTGATGCCGCCACCGGAACCGATCGACTGATAGTTCAGGCCACTGCCCGTAACTTTTTTATATTCATCGGCCCATTTGGCATAGATCGGATAAGGGAAAGGTGGCGCCGGCACCAGAAATGTCGACGGCTTTGGCCGGAACGTACGCGGCGGCGGCGATGAAACCGGCGGCTGCCAATGCGGTCCAGTGTTTCAAGGGTTCTCTCCATGTTTGCGGCCAAAGACGCGCGTGGGCCAAAACGGACCATCGCCCCCGCCTTCGCGCCCAATCGCTTGGGCGGCCGCTGTTGATTTAAAAGACGCTCTCCACGACGGCTTCGGACGTTTTTTGTTTTGCTTGGATAAGGCAAAATCCGAAGTCGCGGTCAGCCATAAGCGTCGCATGTCACCGTTCTATAAAGCTTCGGTGACAGTCACATGACAATCCAACCAGCTGAATTCACTCAGGTTTCGCCCGAAGGCGCGGAATCACCGGTGTGCAACGGCAAATGCATTGTGAAGGTCGCGCCAGCACCTGGAATGCTTTCGATGGTGAGGTGGCCGCCATGCCGGTTGAGGACGTGTTTAACCAAGGCCAGCCCTAAACCGGTCCCCCCTTGCGCTCGGCTGTCGGCGACATCGACCCGATAGAAACGCTCGGTCAGCCGCGGTAGATGCTCAGGCGCAATCCCCGGCCCGTAGTCGCGTACCATCACACGCGCCTCCGATGTGGCGCTGCGCGTCTGTCCGCGGGCCAGCGTAATGTCCACGCGCTTGCCGGCAGCGCCATATTTGAGGGCGTTCTCGACCAGGTTCTCGAGCGCACGGATGAGCTCATCACGATCCCCCAGTACGACGAGGGCGTCGGCTGGCGCGGAGACCTTGATCTCAACATCGCGGTCGCGCGCCAGCGTGTGTAAGCCGTCGACCACCTGGCGCACGATCGGCACAAGGTCGACAGACGTATTCGGTTGCAAGTGGACATTGAGTTCAATGCGCGACAGCGACAGCAAGTCGTCGATCAGACGCGCCATGCGCGTCGCCTGGCCTTGCATGATCGCCAGGAATTTCGCCCGCGCCGCCGTGTCGTCCTTGGCGGTGCCTTGCAATGTTTCGATAAAGCCGAGCAGCGCTGCCAAAGGTGTGCGCAGCTCATGACTGGCATTGGCGATGAAATCGGCGCGCATCTCCTCCACCCGGCGCAATGGGGTGAGGTCGTTGAACGTCATCAGCAAAATATCCACTGCCCCCTCGCCGGCGCCGGCAAGCCTGACAGGGGTGACAAAAGCTTCGAACCAGCGATCACGCGGCACCCGTTCAAAAAATTCCACTCGTTGCGGTTCGCGGCGCTTGCTGGCGCGGCGGATTGCGTCGACGAGCTCGGGCATTCGCAGCGTGATTAGCGCGGGCTCGCCCCGCCGCAATGCAGGCGCGATGCTGGTGGCCGCGTCATTATACGCAATAACCTTGCCTTCACGATCAAGCACGATCGCGGCGCCAGGTAGGCCGCTGATGAGCTGCTCGACCAATAAAGTCTGCGGACCCGCGAGTGTGCGGCCCGCTGCTGATACAACACCGGCGCTAGTCGCAACAACGTTCCGGCCGAGCAAGGCCTGCCATGCGCCGCGCAATCGCGCCGCCAACCCAGCGGCGGAAGGAAAATCGCGGCGGTCGTCGTCTATCGCCATGATCAGTCGGCGTCGGCCTTTTCGGACTCGATCTCCGTGCGGATCGGTTCGGTCACTGACGTTATAACCTTCGGCTCTATCGGGCGCCGCGCGCCGCGCGTGTTGAGCCATATTTCGCGCGACCCGAGAATGGCCAACGCGATCACGAACGGCGCAATGTAATAAAGCAATCGAAACAGCAGCAACCCTGCCAGTACGGATTCCTTATCGTATTGCCAGAGCGCGACGAGCATAGCGGCGTCGAACACGCCGAGCCCACCGGGTGCGTGGCTGGCGAAACCAAGCAGCGTCGCCGATACAAACACCACCGCCATCGTTACGAACCCGACGTTGGGTTCGTCCGGCAGCAACATGTACATCGCGAGTGCACAGAAACCGAGATCAAGGATGCCGATACAAATCTGCAGCAGAGTGGATGGTCCACTCGGCAACTTAACCTTCCAGCCCCCCTGACCGATTTCACGCGGAGCGCTCCACACCCAACTTACGTAGGAGACGAGAACCACCAGCATGCCGATCCCGATGCCGCGGTTGATCCACGGCGGCAGCTGATCGATGGGTCCGGCGGCTTGCGGATGATAGGCGACGCCGAGACCGAGCACGGTGGCATTGCCGAGCCAGAACGTCAGGCCCGCAACGAAACAGATTTTTGCCACTTCGACAGCGTCGAGCCCGTAAGTCGAATAGATGCGATACCGCACAGCGCCGCCAGTAAACACCGTCGCACCGATATTGTGGCCGATCGAATAGCTGGTGAAACCAGTGAGTGCGGCAATGCGGTACGGGACTTCCTTGCGGCCGATGGTACGCAATGCGAACCAGTCGTAAAAAGTCAGCGTGAAATAGCCGCACGCGACAAAAAACGCGGCAGCGGCAATATGTTTCGGTTCGGTGGCCTTCAGCGCCGCAATAACCTCATCGACATTGGTGTCGCGCAACATGCGAAACAGCACCACGACCGCTATCGTGATGATGGCAATGCTCAACAGCACGCCAATCCTGTTCCACCCGATCGTATTTTGGAAAAATCGCGCCACCGCGCGCAGCGACTTGAGCATTATTCCTCCGGTTTAGCGCCAGCCCCATCATGGCGACGCCGCGCGCGCCTTCGGCGCGTCTTGTCCGACCCCTAGCAGAACTCCCATCGCGGGGCGAGTGCACCGCCCCTGCCCTCCCTTTTTGCAATCTGATAGCGTGCTTAAATTATGGCCGTCGACCGAACGATCACGGCGCCGGCCACCAGGAGGTCACCATGGTTAAATCTGAACCTGTCATGCCCCGCCGCACCGTCCTCAAAAGTGCTGGATTAGCGGCCGGTGCGGGACTTCTCACTGGCCTGACAGGGCCGGTGCATGCGGCGGACGCCGAGATCTGGACCCAGGAATATTGGGCAAAAAAGGGCGACGTCCCGCTTTACATGTTCCGCAAGCGGCTTGGTGCGCCAAAAGCCGGCGAAGCGCCGCGGCCCATCCTGTTTTTGGTCCACGGTTCCTCGGTGACATGGCGCATTTTCGATCTCGATGCGCCTGGGCACGGCGAATATTCGATGATGAATGTGTTCGCACGCTGGGGCTACGACGTCTGGACCATGGACCATGAGAACTATGGGAAATCGGGCCGCACCAGCGGAAATTCGGACATCGCGAGCGGCGCTCGGGATCTTAAAGCGGCAATGCAGATTGTTGTGAAAGAGACCGGCCGGCAGAAGGCCCATTTCATGGGCGAATCGTCCGGCGCATTGCGCGCGGGACTTTATGCGCAGATCGAACCTGACCGCGTCGACCGCCTGGTGCTGGCAGCCTTTACCTATAAGGGTACGGAATCGCCGACGCTCAAGAAACGCGCCGAGCAGCTCGAACTTTTCCGCACGCACAATATGCGCAAGCGGGACCGCGCCATGATCGAAAGCATTTTCACGCGCGACAAAGCCGGGACGACTGACCCTGGAGTCGGCAAGGTTCTGGCCGATGTTGAATTGCAGTTCGGCGAGCAGGTGCCGACCGGCACTTATCTCGACATGACAGCCAATCTACCGGTGGTCGATCCGACAAAGGTGCAGGCGCCGGTATTGCTGGTGCGCGGTGAATACGACGGTATCGCGACTGTGGAGGATTTGTTCGATTTTTATCGGCAACTCCCGCACGGCGACAAACAACTCGTTATCTTGCCAAACACCGCGCATTCGGTCGCGGTCGCCATCAACCGCCATTTATTCTGGCATGCGGTGCATGGCTTCCTCGATATGCCGGCACCGACGGCGATTTAGTTACCCTCACGTTATATGTGGGGCTTATCCCGCGCATCCACGTCTTGGGCAGAGAAAAGCTTGGCGGTAAAAAACTCACGCAGCGCGGCCGTGGTTTCGGCGGGCGCCTCGTCCGACAGATAGTGGCCCGATGGCATTGCCTTGGCGCTCACGATATTGGACGCGTAGCGCTGCCAGATTTCTGCAGGCCCAGGCTTGCTATTGCGGCCAACGCCGCCGGTCGCGCCCCAGAGCAATAGAACCGGGCATTCGACCTTCCGGCCGGCTGCAAAATCTTTTTCGTCCATTTCCAGATCGACGCCGGCAGCCGCGCGATAGTCTTCGCAGATGGCGTGGATCGTCGCCGGATTTCGAAAGCAGCGTTTGTATTCGGCAAGTGCTGCGGGATCAAAGAAGCTCAGGCCTTGTTTTGTTTTCGCCAGCTTCTTTTCGATGAACCAGTCAGGATCGGCGCCCATCATCCGCTCCGGCAGATCATAGGGCTGGATGTTGAAGAACCAGTGCCAGGAGAACGTCGCCCATTGCTTGTTGATGTTATTGAACAAGTGATGCTGCGGGACGATGTCGAGGATTGCCGCGCGCGAGACTTTCTCGGGCGTATCAAGACACATGCGGTGCAACACGCGGGCGCCGCGATCGTGACCGGCGGCATAAAATTTGTCGAAGCCGAGCGAGGCCATCACTTCAACCTGGTCCTGCGCCATCGCCCGGAAGGAATAGCCGGAATGATCCTCGCCGCCCGGCGGCTTCTCGGAATCGCCGTAGCCGCGCAGGTCGGTACAGACAACGGTGAATTCGTGCGCCAAGGTGGGCGCGACCTTGTGCCAGTTAAGATGCGTGAATGGATTACCGTGCATCAGCAGCAGCGGCGGCCCCTTCCCGCCGGTAACAGTAACGATGCGCGCGCCGCTGGTTTTGATCTCGCTGCGGGTGAAGTTTTCGAACAACACGTTAAGTCCCGAAATACTGCGAATAGACGAGCATAACAAATTCCGGCGCGTGGCAAGAGCATTTGCGAGACAGCAGAAAAAGAAAACCCCGACTTCGCTTTGCGAAGCCGGGGCTATTTCCCGTCCATGATCTGCTCGCTTAGCCGCAGACCGTGACGCGGCGCACGCGCGGGCCAACCGGGGTACTAACGACTTGCTTGGTGACGTAGCACTCCGGGGCGACATAAGTTGTCGGCGCGTAGATGCCGATGCCATAACCGTAGCCCCAGCCGTGACCCCAGTGGCCGTGACTGTGCATATGCGCGGAAGCGGAGGTCGGGATAAGAGCGGTGGCACCGATCGCAACGGTCGCACCGAGGGCGAGAGCAAATTTGCGGAACATGGCGGCTTCTCCTGTTTCAGGGGATGCGGTTGTCACATCCTGAACATGGGTCGCCGGCCACGGGTGAAAGGTTCAAAGGTTCTTGGCCCCAGAGCCGGCCCCCGCCCCGGGTCATGCTTTTTTCACGCCAATAGCGGGTAAATACTGGCATTTGCCGCCTTTCGCTTGCCCGGACGCGCCGGAAAAGGGGAAACTAGGCCGATCACCCCGGGGGCGGCCGGTGCACTCAAATTTCTTCGATTTGGCTTGAACCTGGGCGCCCGCCCACGCGACCCATTCACGAGCCGATTGTTCTGCGATGCAAACGACTTCGGATGAAGTTCTGATATCGCGTATCGCGGGTGGCGACCGGCTCGCCATGCAGGTTCTGTACGCCCGGCACCATGTTCGGGTGTACCGGTTCGTGCTCCGGCTGGTGCGCAACGAAGCGACGGCGGAAGACTTGATCAGCGATGTGTTCCTCGACGTCTGGCGGCAAGCTGGAAAATTCGAGGGGCGTTCCGCCGCGTCGACATGGATGTTGAGCATTGCGCGCTTCAAGGCCCTGTCGGCGCTCAGGCGCCGGCCGGATCAAGAACTGGACGACGAAACGGCAGAGCAGATCGAGGATCACGCTGACGATCCCGAGACGGCTTTGGCGAAGAAAGACAAAGGGTCGGCCTTGCGGCAATGCCTGGCCAAACTTTCGGCTGACCACCGGGAAATTATCGACCTCGTGTACTACCACGAGAAGTCGGTGGAGGAAGTGGCCGAGATCGTCGGCATCCCGGAGGCGACCGTGAAGACGCGTATGTTCTACGCGCGCAAAAAACTCTCCGAGCTCCTGAAGGAGCAAGGAATTGATCGAGGTTGGCCATGAACGCGTCGAAACAAGAAGCGCCGGAGCGTGAGGAGATCGAAGCTCTCCTGCCGTGGCACGCTGCGGGAACGCTCAGCCGCCGCGACGCGCAACGCGTCGAGGAGGCGCTGGCGCGCGATCCGGAGTTGGCCCGCCGTTACGCGCTGGTTCGTGACGAGTTTGGGGAAACCATTCACCTTAATGAAACGCTGGGCGCGCCGTCCGCACGCGCGCTTGAGAAACTTTTCACCAAGATCGATGCCGAACCGGCGCGCCGTCAGTCTGCCTCATTTGGTCTCGGCAGCCGCATCTCCGAATTTTTTGCGAGCTTGTCGCCACGCACGCTGGCCTGGTCGGCGAGCGCTGCTGTGTTTGCGATTCTCTTGCAGGCCGGCCTGATCGCCGGTGTCATGCTGAAGGAAACAAACAAGGCAGGCTACGAGACGGCCTCGGCGCCGACCACCGATCCCGGCGTCGGCGCGTTCACGCTGATCCGTTTTGCGCCGCAGGCATCGGCCGATGACATCACCAAATTCCTCGAGGCCAACAAACTGTCGATTGCGGCCGGCCCGATGGCCGGCGGGCTCTACAAGGTTCGCGTCGCAGTGACCGGAATTCCAAAAGGTGAGCTCGCCCGCATCGTGAAGAAGCTGCAGGAAGATAAGGTCGTCGGCTTCATCGCCACGACCGAATGAGACTGAACGGCACTCGCCGTCGTCGAAGGTCATGCCATGAATATGCAACGAGCAGCTTGGCTCTGCCTGATCGCAGCGATGCTCTTGGCACCGGCCGAAAGCGCTTTCGCGCAAAAATCTTTTAGCCGCGGACCTTCCTCGAACATTGGTGCTGGCAGGCCGACTGGCCCGTCAGGCGGCGGAGATTTTCGCGGTGGCGGCTATCGTGGCCCCGGTTGGGGTGGGGCCGTGCCCGGCATCATCGTGGCTGTGCCCCATGGCTACCCGCCCAACGGACCTTATATCGATGGCCCGAACGGGCCTTCACGATCGCAACAGGCGAACCGGCGCGGCGCGAGCGGTACGCCGTCGGCGAACGAACGCAGACTGGTGCCGGACGAAGTCGTGATCGAGCTTTCGAATTCGGTCAACGCACAACAGGTCGACGCACTGCAACGCCGGTACCGGCTGACACGCATCGAAAGCCACGCTTTTGCGCTCTCGGGCACAACACTTTATCGCTGGCACATTCCGGACCGCCGCTCGGTCGCGACAGTGGTGCGCGCCCTGGAAGCCGACCGGGTCGTGGCATCCGCACAACCGAATTATTTGTTCGCGCTGCAAGACGGCGACGCCAGGGACGCCAAGAGTGAGGTTGTGAACAACGAAGGCGATGCCGCGCAATATGAACTCGCCAAGTTGCATCTGCCGCAGGCGCACACCCTCGCCAAGGGAGACAATGTCCTCATTGCGGTGATCGAACTCGGGCATCGACAGCAATCATCTCGAGCTTGCGGGCTCCATCGTTGATAGCTTCGACACGCTCGAGGCAGCAAAGGCGCCACACCAGCACGGCACGGCCGTCGCTGGATTGATCGCCGCGCATGGCAGGCTGATGGGCGCGGCGCCAGATGCGCGAATTCTTGCAGTGCGCACCTTTGACCCGGCGGGCGCAGCCGCCCAGGGCACCACGTTCAATATCCTCAAAGGCCTCGATTGGGCGGTGGCTCACGGCGCCCGCGTCATCAATATGAGCTTCGCCGGCCCATCTGACCCCGCCATCCATCGCGCTCTGGAGTTCGCGCATAAAAAGGGCATCGTCCTGGTGGCTGCAGCCGGAAATGCCGGAGCCACATCGCCGCCGCTTTACCCGGCGGCCGATCCGAACGTGATCGCGGTGACGGCGACCGACGCCAACGACAAATTATTCGAGCAGTCCAACCGCGGCCGCCACATCGCGATAGCCGCACCCGGCGCGCAAATCATGGTCGCTATCCCCGAGAACAGCTATGAGGTGTCGTCCGGCACATCGTATTCTGCAGCCGAAGTGAGCGGCATCGTGGCACTGATGCTCCAGCGCAAAGCCGACCTGACGCCCGACCAAGTGCGCGCGATCCTGCGGGCGACCGCCAAGGACCTCGGCCCGAAAGGCCCCGACATTATGTTCGGCGCCGGTCTCGCTGACGCATATAGCGCTCTGACGGCGGAATCGGCGCCCGTTGCGGCAGACGGCGCCCGGCCAATCGAACGCGTCAGCACCGGTGCTCGCTGAGCCGCCCCCCATGATCCTCTTGCTCTCTGGCGACAAAATCGCCACTTGTTGGGCCTTGCCTGCACTTCGGAGACACAATGACCACCATCAACCCGCCGCCGACAATGCCGTTGCGCGTGACACGCAACGATAAAATCGCCGACGGCATTCATCTTCTGGAATTTCGCGATCCGGGTGGACGATCCTTGCCGGAATTTTCCGCTGGCGCGCATATCGGGATTCGCGTGCCAAACGGGCTGCTGCGCAAATATTCGCTGTGTAACGATCCGGCCGAGCGCGACCGTTACCAAGTCGCGGTCAAGCGCGAGAGCAACGGCCGCGGCGGCTCATGCAGTCTCATCGACGACACGAAGGCCGGCGACGAGTTGGACGTGATCGCACCGGTGAACGATTTCGGGTTACCGCCGCGTGCACAGGATTTTTTATTTATCGCCGGCGGCATTGGCGTGACTCCATTCATGGCGATGATCCGCGAGATCATGGCGCAGGGAAAGCGCTTCCGCCTGTTCTATTGCTCACGCTCACCTGAAACGACCGCTTTCCGCGATGAGCTGGGTGCGCCAGAATTTAAAGACAGCGTGATCATCCACTACGACCAGGGTGACGTATCGCGCTCGCTCGATCTACGCCCGATTTTAGTGGAACGAAAAAATCGCGAGCATCTCTATTGCTGCGGGCCGCGCCCGTTGATGGAGGCGGTGCGTGCGATGACCGATCACTGGTCGCCTACGGCCGTGCATTTCGAAGCATTCAGTGAGGCAGAGACCCACAAAGCCGACGACAAATCATTCAAGGTCAAGCTCGCGCGCTCAGGCGCGGTGATCGAGGTGCCGACGGACAAGACTATCCTTGAAGTCTTGCGAGAGCGTGGGCTCGACGTCCCAAGCTCGTGTGAAACAGGCACGTGTGGCACATGCCGAACGAAAATGTTGGCGGGCGAAGCCGACCATCGCGACCTGGTGCTGGCCGAACACGAGCGCAAGGACACAATCATGATTTGTGTCTCGCGTGCACGGACGGACGAAATCACAATCGACCGCTGAGCGAAGGTTTTATTGCTGGATCGCGCGCAAATATGCGCGCACCGCAAGCGCGTCATCGTGACTGAACTTGAACTCTGGCATGTCGGGATGGCCCGAGGATATCCCGCGCTCGAGCACGCGCGGAAACTCGTCCAGATCGACCTTGCGGCCGAGCACACGAAACGGCGGCGCGTCAGGGTGTCGGCTTTTCCCCTTCGTGCCGACCGCATGGCAAGGCCCGCAGAATTCCGCAACAAGCGCCTGGCCTTGACTGGCTCGATCCTGCGCTTGCGCCATGGCGCCGGCGGCCAACATGGCCAGCGGTACAAAGAACATCCGCAGAAATTTCATTTGCGACTTCTTCATCAAGAGTGGCGCGCCGGAAGGGATTCGAACCCCTGACCCCCAAATTCGAAGGTAGGGAAGACCTACCCTAAGCGGTTATAGAAATAAAGCTGTATAGGGTCAAACTGTTGATTTTACTGGACTTTTGGTAGTTAGACCCTCTAACCTCCCCTAAGAATAAAAGCCTGTTAGGCAGCCGAAACCTTCATTTTTGCTTATTTGGGGAGACCGCGAAAAATGCCCACAATCAAGCTGACTGAGAAAACCGTCGCCAAGCTGGACGCGCCCGATCCATCCGGCAAGCAGATGCTCTACTGGTGCGAAGAGCTCAAGGGCTTCGGGGTTCTCTGCTCCGGCACAACCCGGACCAAGACATATGTCGCGCAGCGACAGCTGCCGAACGGCTTGAAGAGGCGGATCACCATCGCGTCGGTTGGCGAGACAAAGTTAGCCGAGGCGCGAGAGAAGGCCGGGAAGCTCCTGCTCGAAATGAGGGAGCGAGACCCGAAGGCCAGCCGCCAATCGAACTTTACTCTCAGGCAAGTGCTGGACGCCTATCTCGCCGCTCGCTCACAGCTGAGGCCTCGTAGCGTGGAGGCATACCGCGACGGCGTCGAGCGCCACTTGAAGCAGTGGCTTGATCTCCCCTTGGGAAAGATCAGCCCTGACATGGTCGAGCAAAGGCACGCGGCAATCGCCGCAGAGGTGAAGGAGGCTGGTCGCGGCTCGGGCCACGCGTGCGCGAACGGCGTGATGCGCAGCCTGAAGGCTTTGTGGAATTTCGCCGCCGAGCGCGACCCTGACCTTCCAAAGGTCAATCCGGTCACGCGGCTAAAAAGAGTATGGTTCGACGTCCCGCGCCGCAGGCGGCTGGTCAAAGCCGACTGCCTGCCCGCGTTTTATGACGCGGTCTGCCGACTGCCGAGCGCCGTGGCCAGAGACTACGTTCTCTTGCTGTTGTTCACCGGTCTGCGAAAGACCGAAGCCGCGAGCTTGAAGTGGAGCGACGTAGATTTTGGAGCCAAGCTGATCCGCGTCCCAGCCGCCAGCACGAAAGGCAAACGGGATTTGGAGCTGAACATAGCCGCCGCACCGTTTATGCACCGACTTTATGCGACATGACTGTGACATAACTCGTTTCATGTCCGCTTTGGGCCAAAAGCGGACATTAGGCGATCCATCAGTGTCAGCATTTCGCCGCCGAGATCTAATCCCAATCGCTGCGCAGCACTAATTTAACGGCCGCTGGCGCTTCTATTGAGGCGGACAAAGGTGAATTTTGGCCCACGGTGCGCGCTGCGCTTCTCTCTGCTTATCGATATAGAATTGGCTGAGGAGCGAGCGACTATGAACAACGCTTCAAGTGGTGCCTTTTGGCAGACCCCGTTGGACGAACTTGAGCGACAGCTGGGCGCTAGCGCGAATGGGTTGAGTTCTACGGAGGCGGCGGCACGTCTGCTTCGTTATGGCGCGAACGCGCTAGATTCTCAGCAAAAGTATTCATTTCTGCTCAAAGTTCTGAGCCGCTTTCGAAATCCTCTGGTCCTGATCCTTCTCGCTGCCGCCGTGATCTCGGGGTTTACCGGCGATATCGCCAGCTTGGGCATCATCTCGACAATGGTGCTGCTCAGCGTCCTGCTCGATAGCGTCCAAGAGTATCGTGCCGAACAGGCGGCTGAGCAGCTCAAGATTTCGGTAGCGCTTAAGGAGCAGGTGCTGCGCGATGGTCGAGAGGTCACCATCCGAGCTGATCAGCTTGTCCCCGGCGACGTTGTCCTTCTCGCCGCAGGAGACATGGTGCCGGCCGACGGCCGTTTACTCGAAGCCAAAGATTTTTTTGTCAACGAGGGTCTACTTACCGGCGAATCCTACCCAACGGAAAAACGCGTCGCGGCCGAAGGCATAGTAAATGTTGACGTTGCGCAGGCCGCCAACGCCGCATTCATGGGAACATCCGTCGTCAGTGGCTCGGCCAAGCTACTTCTATGCAAGACCGGCAACGCTACCCAGCTCGGCGAGATCAGCGCCACTCTACGCCACACACCACCGCCCGCCGCGCTGGAGCGAGGCGTTTACGAGTTTGGCATTTTGATTGTGCGGTTGACGGTTCTCCTCGTGCTCTTCGTTCTACTGGTGAACACGTTTTTCCATCGTCCGTTACTGGAGAGTTTCCTGTTCGCTCTTGCTCTTGCGGTGGGCCTCACCCCCGAGCTCTTGCCGATGATCGTATCTGTTACCCTCGCTCGCGGCGCGATACGTATGGCCAAGCAGAAGGTGATCGTTAAGCGCCTTGCCGCGATCCACGACCTTGGCAGCATGGACGTACTATGCACCGACAAGACAGGCACGCTTACCGAAGCCAAGATCGCGCTGATCCGGCACATCACGCTTTCCGGTGCCGACAGCGAACGTGTGCTTGAGCTCGCCTGGCTTAATAGCCATTTCGAAAGTGGCCTACGAAGTCCGCTCGACGCTGCCATAATCGAACATGCATCCAGTATTCCGGCTGGATGGACAAAGATTGATGAGGTCCCGTTCGATTTTGAGAGGCGTCGCGTGTCGGTTCTGCTCGAGCACGAAGGACGCCGCATCCTCATCGTAAAGGGCGCTCCGGAGGACGTCTTAAAACTATCTAATCGTTACGAACTCTCGGGCGAGAGCGACACGCAACTCTTTGATGCTGCAGCACTGGCGCGTGCCAACACACAATTTCAGACGCTTTGCGAAGAAGGCTTCCGCGTTCTCGGCATCGCCTGGCGGGAAGAGCCCGCATCTCAGACCCACGTCGTCGTATCCGACGAGCACGATTTTGTGTTTGCTGGTTATGCCGCGTTCCTCGATCCCCCCAAGGCAAGCGCAGGGGCGGCCATCGCGGCGCTAGAACGCAGCGGCGTCGGAATTAAGATCATTACCGGCGACAACGAACGCGTGACCCAGTATGTCTGTACCCAGCTTGGCATTCCGGTCGAGGGATTGCTCACTGGGACAGAACTCACCGCGCTCAGTGAAGAAGCGCTGAGTGCGCGCATCGAGGAGACCAATCTATTTTGCAGGGTCAACCCGTCGCAAAAGAACCGCATCATCTTGGCTCTCAAGCGTCGCGGGCATGTCGTGGGTTATCTTGGTGACGGCATCAACGATGCGCCGTCACTTCACACGGCCGATGTCGGAATTTCAGTCGACGGCGCCGTAGATGTCGCAAAAGACGCTGCGGACATTATTCTGCTCGAGCATGATCTGGAAGTTGTCGAACGCGGCGTCCGCGAAGGACGCCGGACCTTTGGCAATATCATGAAATACATCATGATGGGCACCAGTTCGAATTTCGGAAACATGTTCTCGATGGCGGGCGCCTCGCTCATCCTGCCGTTTTTACCGATGCTGCCAATTCAAGTGTTACTCAACAACTTCCTTTATGACCTTTCTGAAGTCCCGATCCCAATGGATGAGGTAGATGACGAGCTGCTCGCGCAACCGCGTCATTGGGACATCAAATTTATCCGCAACTTCATGCTTGTGCTCGGATCGGTGAGTTCAATTTTTGACTTTCTCACCTTTGGTCTTCTGCTGTGGGTTTTCAATGCAACCGAAACACTGTTCCAGACCGGTTGGTTCATGGAGTCGCTGGCCACGCAAGTATTGGTCATTTTCGTTATTCGCACCCGCGGAAGCCCGTTACGAAGCCGACCAAATCCGCTCCTTGCAGGAACCTCGCTCACTGTTGCAGCTGTTGGAATCCTGTTGCCCTATACCGCGATCGGCCGTTGGTTCGGTTTTGTCCCGCTGCCATTGACCTTTCTGGCGGCATTGGGTGCGACGGTTGTTTGCTATCTTGTGCTGGCTGAGAGCGTTAAGCGTTGGTTCTATCGTCGCTTCCCGGCACATGGCGTTATGCGTTCCCCAATTTTGCGATCGCAGTTCCCCTTGATTGGGACATGACCCAGTTCCGAATTCCGCTTTACATCATTACGGCGTCAAATCTTGATTTCCGCTT
>CAVUPX010000017.1:0-38101 GCA_963743405.1 uncultured Alphaproteobacteria bacterium
TATCATCGGCATTATCCCGGGATCGGCGCACATCATTTCCAGTTTTCTGTCCTACGCGCTGGAAAAGCGCATCTCAAAACATCCTGAGCAATTCGGAAAAGGCGCCGTTGCCGGGGTCGCTGGACCGGAGACAGCCAATAACGCCGCCTCGACCGGCGCGTTCGTCCCGCTACTCGCGCTCGGCATACCGACGAGCCCGATTACTGCTGTCCTGATTGGCGCGCTCATGATTCACGGCGTGTCAGTGGGGCCGACACTGGTCAACGACCATCCCGATGTGTTCTGGGGCTTCGTCGCGTCGATGTATGTCGGCAATCTGATGCTGCTCGCGCTGAATTTACCGCTGGTCAGCGTGTTCGTGACAGTGCTGCGCATTCCATATGCCTATCTCTACCCGCTGATCATCATGTTCTGCATCATCGGCGTCTACGAGACGAACAACTCGATCGTCGACGTCTGGATAATGCTGA
The DNA here is from genome assembly GCA_963743405.1 of uncultured Alphaproteobacteria bacterium. Lineage (GTDB taxonomy): Bacteria > Pseudomonadota > Alphaproteobacteria > Rhizobiales > Xanthobacteraceae > Pseudolabrys. The sequence continues at coordinate 471 of CAVUPX010000017.1, forward strand.
TTATGGGCGTGCTGGGCTATGCGCTCCGCAAATTCGACTTCGATCCCGCCCCGCTGGTGCTGGGCCTGGTGATCTCGCCAATTCTCGAGCAGAGCTTGCGTCAATCGCTGATCATGTCGAACGGCAACTATTTTATTTTCTTCAGCCGCCCGATCTCACTTGGCTTGATGCTGGTCAGTATCACCCTGCTCGCACTATCGGCCTACGCATTCGTGCTCAAGCGCGCCGACTGGCGTGCCAAGCTGGCTGAAGTGGAAGCCGGTGAAGTGGAACCGTAGTCCGTTACGCCGTTTTTCGGGCGTGCAGCGCCATGGCAATCAGTGCGGTGCCGCCGAAGATCATGTTGATACCAACCAGCAGGCCAACTGCCCAGGACGCTGTGCTCGGCAGGCCGGCGAAAATCATAACCGCCAACACGAGATCGATGAGCCCGCTCATCAGCATCCAGCCCCATTGGCCGGATAATTCGCGCTTGTGATCGAGCGCGAACATGATCGAGACCACACCTTCGATGAGGAAGAAGGCGATCAACACCAGCGTCAGCGATAACGCGCCCACCAACGGGGATCCAAGCAGCATTGCGCCGACAACAATGCCGAGAGCTGCCGACAACAGCGACCACCAAAAGCCCGGCGCGTGCCGCATCCAGAAACTGGTGAACAGGCCGACCACCCCACTCACGAGGAACAGCCAGCCGAACAGGATCGTCACTGCCAAGGTCGCGATCGGCGGCAGAACAACGGCCGTCGCGCCCAGGACCAGCAGTACGACACCTTCGACGAGAAAGAGCACCCAGTGCTCACGAAGCGCAGCTGCCGCCGCGCGCTGCATGCCTTGAATGCCGGTTTGTTGGGTGGACATGGAAGCCTCCAGGGTTTCCGCGGACAAGACAATACTCTTGCTCATAGCCGCCGCCTAGCGGTATGGCGCCTCACGCCCAAAGGCGCTCGTTGTCCATGCCTTTGTAGAGACCGGCGACGTAGTCGCCGTAACCGTTGAACAGAAGCGTCGGGCGCCGCTCTCCCGTCCCGATGATTTCTTCGCTCGCCTGACTCCACCGCGGATGCGGCACTTCGGGATTAACGTTGGCCCAAAAGCCATATTCCGAAGGTTGCAAAGCCTCCCACATCCCCCTCGGACGTTTGTCGGTGAAGCTGAAACGCACGATCGACTTGATGGACTTGAACCCGTATTTCCAGGGCAACGCCAAACGCAACGGCGCGCCATGTTGCCGGGCAAGCGGATGGCCGTACGCGCCTGTGACAAGAAACGCGAGTTCGTTCGTCGCTTCCGCCATCGTGACGCCTTCGACATAGGGCCACGGATACCAGGGCTGGCGCTGGCCGGGCGCTATTTTCGGATCCAGGAACGTTTCCATCTGCACATATTGGGCCGAGCCAAGCGGCCGTGCGAAGTCGACCAGTTTCGCGAACGGGAAACCGGTCCAGGCAATCGCCATGCCCCATGCCTCGACACAGCGGTGGCGATATGTGCGCTCTTCCAGCGTCAGCTTGCGGATGAGATCGTCGATGCCGACCTCCATCGGCTTTTCCACCATGCCGTCGATTTTTACAGTCCATGGCCGGATCGGCAGCGCTTGCGCTGCTGCGGTGACCGTTTTCGACGTGCCGAACTCATAGAAATTGTTGTAGTTTCCGTTGATATTCTCGTCGGTGATCGGCCGATCGAGCACAAATTTCTCGTTACGTTTGGCGGGATAGAGATCGGCGCTCGGGTCGGGGAGCTTAGATACATCGGACAACCGCTGCGCATTTGCAGCGTATGGCGCAAGCGCAATCGCGCTTGCGCCGCCCGCCAGAAAATTACGGCGGCTGAACGCCAAATGCTCGGGCGTCGCCAGACGGTCCGGAATATTCCAGCCATGATGGCGAATAACGTTCATGAGGCAGGCCTCCCGCGCAATCCGCTTCAGAAGTACGGCGCGCCGCGTTCGCTGGCAAGTCACGGATGAGGGAGGAACCTGAGCTTGTACCGCGATGAGATCTTGAAAGGGCCTAGGTTAGCGCCAGACGCCCGTACAGAGCACTGGGTGCAGAGGCACCCATTACACGCCGGCGCAACAGGCCGATAAGCTGGGATTTCGGCATCGGTTTGGCGAACAGATAGCCCTGCCCGATTTGGCAGCCGATGGACTGCAGCTTGTGACTCTCGTGTGTTGTTTCAATGCCCTCGGCCACGGTCCTCAATCCAAAGCGGCGGCCCAGCTCGACGATTGTCTCGCACAGTCCCCCATTGAAATGGTCCGCGTTGCAATTCGCGACGTAACTGCGGTCGATCTTGAGCTCGCTGAAGGGCAACTGCTTTAGACGGACAAGTGAGGAATAGCCGGCGCCGAAGTCATCGACCGAGAGATCGCATTTCAGCTCCTTCAGCGCGTCGGCAACGTCTTTGGCGAGGTCGAGATCATAAATGATTTGGTCTTCGGTCACTTCCAGCGTCATTCCCGGCCAGCTTTCTGCTAGCGGACGGGCCTCGCGCAACATCTGTGGGATTGGCAGCTTGACGAGCGCCGATACCGGCACATTGACCGCAAGTTTTATCGGTACGCCGCATTCGGCGAAACTTTCCCAGTCACCAAGCGCAGTCAGGATGACTCGCTCGGTGAGTGCGTGCATCTCGTCGTCGCTGGCATCGGGCAGGAACAAGGCGGGTGGAACGATGCCGCGGATTGGATGACGCGCACGCACCAGCGCCTCGGCGCCGACGAGATGCATCGTCTTCAGTTCGATCTTGGGCTGGTACCAAAGCTCAAACCAATCTCGGCGAAGCACCTCACCAAGCGGAATTGGCGATTTCGGGTCGGCATAAGGAGCCGGCCCCGAAGAAAATAGATTGCGCAACCCTTGCAGCACTGCCGTTGTTCCCGCACATCGAGCGCAATGCGCCTGTCTTGGCGCCTGTCTTGCGCGCGAAATAGATTTTGCGGGATCGCAGCGCCTGCACAGTTAACAATGGCGGCCTGAGTGCAAAGCTGCTTTTTATCTGATTACCAGAATGTCGAAAATTGTTGCGGTCGCGCCCGCAACAGCGCGCGCGACAGGGTTTTTTACGGCGTATTTATTCAGCTGCGCGCCGCGCCGCGATGATCTGGTCGGCGTTACGGCCGGTCAGCTCCGCCATGTGGTCGAACTTAAATACGAACGATCCGACGCCCGCAGTGGCCGATCGCACCTCGATAATCAGGTCACCGATCTCCGCCTCCGGCATCTGTGCGCGCACCATGTCCCAACCGTCCCAGCCTTCGCGGGTATCGAAGCCGAGAATCTGTCCACGCCGGCCCGACAATATGGCGTTCATTTTTGCCGTCGCTTCTGTCGGACAAACAATTTCCACCAGATGGATCGGTTCGAGGAGGACCGGCTGGCACTGCGGCAGGCCTTCGACAATGCCGATGCGTCCGGCGGTGCGGAAAGCCTGATCTGAGGAGTCCACCGTGTGGTAAGAGCCGTCGATCAAAGCGACCGACAGATCGACCACGGGAAAGCCGAGCGGGCCGTGTTTGAGCGCATCCAGGACGCCTTCTTCAACGGCCGGGATGTAATTGCGCGGCACGACGCCGCCCGTGATGCGATCCTCAAACTTAAATCCACTGCCGCGCGGGAGCGGCTTGATCTCCAGCATGACATCGCCGAATTGGCCGTGCCCACCCGATTGTTTTTTGTGCCTGCCGCGCTGGGTGATCGGCTTGCGGATGGTCTCGCGATAGCCGACCGCGGGCGGTCGCGTCGACACCGGCACCATGAAGCGATCGGCGAGGTGCTCGGCGGCAACGCGCAAATGCATTTCGCCCTGGCCCCAAATCACCACTTCGTGCGTTTCGGCGTTATGCACGACGGTGAGCGAAGGGTCTTCTTCGGTCAGCTTGGTGAATGCCGGGCCGAGCTTGACGTCGTCCTTCCGTTCCTTGGCTTGCACGGCGATCGCCAATACCGGCGGATACGGCTTGACCTGCACAAGTGGCGCGAGCGGCTGTTTGCCCGACGAAAGCGTGTCAGCCGTTTTGGCGTGATCGAGCTTGCCAAGCGCGATTGTCTCGCCGGCCGTCGCCTGACCGCGTTTCTCAAAGTGCTGACCCATCAACTTGAACACGCCAGAAACACGGCCTGCCTCACCGGCCGATGTCATGAGCGTCGTGCCGTCGCCCGCCTGACCTGCGAGCAAACGAGCGATCGACATTTTTCCACCATGCGTGGTGTGGAAAGTTTTGAGCACCAGCGCTATGGCGTCGCTACCAGCTTTGACGCCCAAACGTTGCGCTGTTTCGCTCGCACCCGGCGCTTCATGTCGTAGCGCCTTCAACAAACGAAGTACGCCATTGCTTCGCGTAGCAACGCCGAGCAAAACCGGACAGACAATACGATCACGAAGTTCCTTGGCGAGATCGTCGAAGACCTTGTCGCGCGGCGGTTCGATATCCTCCAGCAGTTGCTCCATCAGCTGGTCGTCGTGGTCAGCCAGCGTCTCCAGCATGGTGAAGCGCGCTTCCTTCTTGCGGTCGACGTTCTCTCCCTTCAGCTCGACGATCTCCGATGGCGCGTGTTCCTTGTAGACATAGGCGCGCTCAAGCGCGAGATCGACAAAGCCGGAGATAATGTCGCCATTCCAGATCGGAATCTGCCGCAACAACAATGGCACCCGCGAAGCCGGCTGCAATAACTTGATGGTCTCGCGAACACGTTTGTCGGCCTTATCGATCTTGTTGAGGAATAGAAAACGCGGAATGTTCTGGTCTTCCAGCTCACGCAGGATCAGCTGGAGTTGGGGCACCTTCTTTTCATCCGCTTCGCAAACGATCACCGCGGCGTCGATCGCCGGCAGCACGCTGCGCATGTCCTGGATGAATTCGATCGAGCCTGGGCAATCAATAAACGTGTAGTTGTCGCCCATAAAACTGGTGGTGGCGAAGGTCGCCTCCACACTCATCTTGTGGTGGCGCGCCTCCTTGCTGGCGTCGCCTACGGTTGTACCTGCATCCACCGTGCCCTGACGCTGGACCGCGCCCGTGCGGGCCAGAATAGCCTCTAACAATGTCGTTTTGCCGCTTTGGAACGGGCCCACCAGCGCAATACACCGTGGACCCAAGTTCCTCGTGCCATTGGGACTTGTGCCGTTTTGTCCCATAAGTACCTCCCTTGCCGGCCGGGAGGTCGGACCTGGTTTCCCGGCCCTGTCACATGATCGTCTCAGGTGGGGCCGGGACTGGCAAGGGTGGAATTTCGCCGGCCAGCAAAAATCCTTACTTGACGAAACTAGGGTCGACCACGTCGCGCGCGGCGACATTTTTGTCGATCAAGCCCTTTGCCTTGTACCAGGCGATCTGACGTTCGATGTCGGCGGCATCGAGCCGCGCCTCCGGCTCGATGAAATAGGTGCTCGCCTCGACCGCAGCGGCGCCGGTGTCAGTGCGGTCGGGATAAACATAGCGTGCGATCGTCGTTGCCGCTTCGTGCGATTTGGTATCCGACGTTCGTTTGGAGTTGCGGTCCTTGCGTAACAAAGCATCGGCGTAGGCCGCGGCGCCACGGCGATACGCACGCACGAATTTCTCGACAACGGCGCGCCTCGTCGCGATCATCCTTGCAGAAACGAACAGCGCGCCCAGCTGTTGCTCATCCAGTTCGGAATACCAGCCGACGAGCTTCACCTGATTTGTTAGCAAAAGCTCGCGCGTATATGCCGGAGGCATGACCGCCGCATCGACCGCACCTGTCCCGACCGCACGCGCAATAGCGTCGAGCGTTTTCATCGGCTTGATGGTCATGCGGCTGACATCAAAGTTCTTGATGCGGGCAATTTGCTCAAGTTGATAGTGAGAGGCTGAGCCAAGCGCATCGATCGCGATCGACCTGTTTGCAAGATCCTCGAACTTGTGCAGGCCTTTGGCAAAACCGAAGTTGGAAGCGACGATTTCCGAGCCCTCGTAGTAACGTTTCTCGCGCGCTTGTCCCGCGATCGCCTTGATGAGGCCTTTGCCCGCGAGGTTGAAAGCTGCCGGTGTGAAGCTCGCGAGACCGAAGTCAGTCGTGCCAGACGCGAGCGTTTCCACGACCACCTGACCGAACTCATAGGCGGTCATACCGAGATCAATGCCTTCGGCCTTGAAGTACCCTTCAGCCGCAGCGAGGAACAGCGCACCATTGTCGGTCAGGCGTTGCGTGCCGATCATGACGCGCTCCTGCGCAATGGCCGGCCCTGCAAAAATTACAGTAAAAACGAAGGCTGCAACCCTGAGGCGAATCATCACCGCAGATTAGCGAAGCCTTGCATAAGAGATAGTGAATCTGGCCGGGTTTGCATTTGTCATTCCGGGACGGCCCGAAGGCCGGACCCGGAACGACGCTAGTGCGTCATTTCAAATTGCCGCAAAACCGCTGGATACGCCGGCAGGCTTCTTCCAGATCCTCGGTCTTGGTCGCATAGGAAATGCGAAATGCCGGCCCAAGCCCGAAGGCCGTGCCCTGCACGACTGCTACGCCCTCGGCTTCAAGAAGCTCGGTGACAAAGTCCTCGTCGGTAGCGAGCTTTTTCCCGCCGGGCGTCGTCTTGCCCATTGTGCCTGCGCATGACGGATAGACATAGAACGCACCTTCCGGCGTGGGACATTTGATTCCATTGGACTGGTTGAGCATCGACACCACCAGGTCGCGCCGTTCCTTGAAGATCTTGTTATGCTTGGCGATGAAGTCCTGCGGACCGTTCAAGGCTTCCACTGCCGCCCATTGCGAAACGGCAGCCGGGTTCGAGGTCGATTGCGATTGGATCATCGCCATCGCCTTGATCAGTGGCTCGGGGCCGCCGGCATAGCCAATACGCCAGCCGGTCATGCAATAGGCCTTCGAGCAGCCGTTGATCGTCAACGTGCGCGGATAGAGCGACGGCTCCACTTGCGCTGGCGTCGTGAACACGAATTCGTCGTAGACGAGATGCTCGTACATATCGTCGGTCATCACGTGCACGTGCGGATGCTTCACCAGCACATCGGTAAGCGCCTTGAGTTCGGCGCGTGTGTAGGCCGCGCCGGTCGGGTTCGCGGGCGAGTTCAGCAATACCCATTTCGTTTTTGGCGTGATCGCGCGTTCGAGCTGCTGCGCCGTCATCTTGAAACCGGCCGCCATGCTGGTGACAACTTCCACCGGCTCGCCACCGGCGAGCAACACCATGTCGGGGTAGCTCACCCAGTACGGCGCTGGGATGATGACCTCATCACCAGGATTCAATGTCGCGACGAATGCGTTGTACAGCACCTGCTTGCCGCCGGTGCCGATCGTGACCTGGCTCGTCTTGTAGTCGAGGCCGTTCTCGCGCTTGAACTTCTTGGCGACTGCCTCCTTGAGTTCGGCGATCCCGTCCACGTTCGTATATTTCGACGCCTTGCCGCTTTCGATCGCCTTGATCGCCGCCTGCTTGATGTTGTCGGGCGTGTCGAAATCCGGCTCGCCAGCACCGAGCCCGATGACATTGCGGCCGGCCAGTTTGAGCGCGCGCGCTTTATCCGTGACGGCGATGGTCGCCGACGGTTTGATGCGCTTGAGCTGGTCCGCAAGAAAGGCCATCGAAACTCTCCGATCCGTGCCGCAGCCTTGTGCGGCGCACATGTCGTAATGCGGCCATGCGAGTCCAGCAAGAGGCGATTTGTTGAAGAAATTCGATGGGTTCTATCGCCGCCGGCGATCAATCCGCCACCCATTGGGCGGACCCCGCCCCACGCCCCGGCAACCGCTTTCCGGCAACTAGGCTTTCGGCCTCCCGGCCGATAGACTGCTGACAAAAGGCCCCTGAAGGGGAGATGGGAATCCGGGAGAGCGCCATGAAACTTTCCACCGAGCAGCTCAAGGCTTTCGACGAGCAGGGCTACGTCTTCTTCCCAAACTGCTTTTCCGAGGACGAGATCGCGCTGCTGCGCCTGGAGGCGGACAACATCCTGAAGCTCGACCGCCAGGAGGTCTGGCGCGAGAAAAACGGCGCACCGCGAACAGCTTTCGCTGCACACAAGTTCAATGAAGTTTTTGCAGTCATGTCGCGGCATCCGCGCCTGGTCGAACCGCTGATGCAGCTCTTTGGCGAAGGCGTCTACGTCCATCAATTCAAACTCAACGCCAAAGCTGCTTTCGAAGGCGACGTCTGGCAGTGGCACCAGGATTACGGAACCTGGGCGCGCGACGACGGCATGCCCGAGCCCCGCGCGATGAACATTGCAATTTTTTTGGATGAGGTGCTGCCGATCAACGGCGCGCTGATGATCATTCCCAAGAGCCACAAGCAGGGCGTGCTTGCTGCCGGACACGACAAGACGACCACGTCATATCCTTTGTGGACACTGGACAAGGAGACAGTGACGCGGCTTGCGCAAGAGGCCGCCGGCCCCGACGGCGTCGGCATCGTCGCACCCACTGGCAAAGCGGGCTCCGTACTGATGTTCCACGGCAACCTGGTTCACGCATCACCGCCAAACATCACACCCTACCCGCGCAAGATCGTCTATCTGACGCTATGCGCGGTTTCCAACCACATTACCAAGTTCACGCGGCCGGAATGGATCGCCCATCGCGACTTCGCGCCGATCGAGCCGGTCGACGACGACGCGCTCATCGAATATGCGCGCGCACATAAAGTCGCCGCGGAATAGAATTCTGTAATTTAGCGACGGCGGAGATTGTCCATTCGCTCGCTGCACTGCAGCGAAGCCGATTTAATTATTTTGTTACACCGTTTCATTTTGCGGCCTTGTAATTGCCGAACTTTGTTCGTCCTATCGCATGGGCCGGGTGCGGCGGGGGCAGTCCTGTTCCAGAAAACGGTTCGCAATCTCCGATAGCGATCGTGCATAGACGGATCAAACTTTAAATGTACACGCTCTATTCGATGCAGCGTTCAGGGAACAGCTACAAAGTCCGCCTTGCGCTGGCGCGGCTTGGCATTCCCTACAAGCTCGTCGAGGTCGACATCCTGAAAGGTGAAAGCCGCACACCGGAATTTCTCAGCAAGAATCCTAACGGGCAAGTGCCGCTGATTGAGGTAGCGCCCGGTCGCCATCTTGCCGAATCCAACGCAATTCTTTGGTACGTCGCAGGCGGCTCCACGCTTGCGCCCGAAGATCGAATCGGACGCGCCGAAGCATTGCAATGGATGTTCTTCGAGCAACATAGCCTGGAGCCGAATATCGGCGCCGCGTATTTCTGGCTCGCGTTGATCAAGGGCGGACGTGACCTGCAAAGCCACGCGCTCGAGGACTGGACGGAGAACGGCTATCGCGCGCTCGGCGTGATGGAAACGCATCTCACCAAGTACCGCTATTTCGTCGCGGATCACTTCACTATCGCCGACATCGCGCTTTACGCGTATACGCACGTCGCCAACCAGGCCGACTTCGACCTGAGCCGCTATCCGGCGATTCGCGGCTGGCTCGCCCGAGTCGCGGAAGAGCCCGGCTATATCGATATGACCTGGCAGCCGGAGCTGGCCGCAGCGCAATAGCGCCGGAATTGCTAGGCATTTTAAACAACCGCCACGAAAACGCCGCGGTTCGTCACCGGCTCTGCCCCAATCGGGTCGAACCGTTGCCGAGTTCCCGCGTTATCTAGCCGCCATTGTCCGAATGGTTCCTTTTCAGGTTTCGCCATGCGCGCCATCATTAAAGCGACCGGCTTCACGCCCCCAACCAACCGGGCCCTCGGCAGCGAACACCGCACGGTGGCCGCGGCCGAACTTATCGCCAGCATTGGCCTTGCCGTCTCCACGCTCGTTGCCGCCACCGTGGTTTCCATCGGCATCGCGCGTGCGGACGTGGCCAGCAATGTCATCGACAACGAAAGCGGCGTGTTCGCCATTGCTCTGCTGCTTGGTCTTTTGTTCATCGGCATGGGCGGCCTGACTTTCCTGTCGCTGCCACATCATCGGCATAAAAAGACCCACGGCTAGCCAAAGCCTATCGGAATTACCGGCGATGTCGCACAGTTGACGCGACACCGAGGGAGCCCCCGCATGCGTTTTGTCCTGGCGCTGACCGCTCTATTGGCGGCCGCAAGCGCGACCAAAGCGGCCGACCGCACGTTCTCCACTTCCGCCGGAAACATTGCCGTTCAAACGGTCGCCAGCGGCCTTGTACATCCTTGGTCGCTCGCATTTCTGCGCGACGGCCGCATGCTGGTGACCGAGCGGCCGGGGCGCATGCGCATCGTCGGGCCCAATGGCCAGCTGTCTCCCCCACTCGGCAATGTTCCGAAGGTCTTTGCGCAAAGCCAGGCGGGTCTGATGGATGTGCTGCTGGCCCGCGACTTCGAGCGCACGCAAACGATTTTTGCTTGCTATGCCGAACCGGCCGGTGGCGGCGGCCGCATCGCGGTCTTGCGCGCGCGGTTGTCCGACGACGAAACGCCGCGGCTCGAACTCCGTGACAACGATATTCCGGCAAAAAGGTCCGGTCTCGCGCGGCCTCAACATCGGTTGCCGCATGGTTCAGACGCCAGACGGCAACTTGTTCGTCACGCTCGGCGATCATTTCGCGCCTAAAGAGTTTGCGCAAAGTCTCGACAACCATATCGGCAAGATCGTGCGCATAACGCCCGACGGCGCAGCCCCACCCGACAATCCCTTCGTGGGCAAACAGGATGCGCTGCCGGAAATCTGGGCCTATGGCCTGCGCAACGCGGAAGGCCTCGCTTTCAATCCCGCCGACGGAAAATTATGGGAGCAAGAGCACGGCCCCATGGGCGGCGATGAGATCAACATCATCGAGAAAGGACGCAATTACGGCTGGCCGCGTGTCAGCTACGGCGTCAACTACGACGGAACGCCGGTCGGCACTGGTAAGGCAACAATGGAAGGCGTCACCGATCCGGTCTGGCATTGGACGCCGTCGATCGCACCGTCCGGCATGGCGTTTTACACCGGCGACTTATTTCCCGCTTGGAAAGGTAGTTTATTCAGCGGCGCGCTGAAATTCGAGCTGCTGTCGCGGCTCGAACTCAAAGGCGACAAGGCCGTCAAAGAAGAGCGACTGCTTCAGGACCTGCACGAACGCATCCGCGATGTGCGGCAGGGCCCCGACGGTGCGATCTATCTGCTCACCGACAATTCATCTGGGCGCATCCTGCGGCTCGCGCCTGCAAAATGATTCACCACTTGTGAAATACGAAGAACGCACCGGCGGCGATCAGCGCAAAGCCAAATCCTTGGCTGAGAGTTATGGGTTCGCGCAGGTAAATAACCGAGAATAAGGCGAACACCGCGAAGGTGATCACTTCCTGCATCGTTTTGAGTTGCGCGGTCGTGTAGACGGCGCTGCCAAAGCGATTGGCCGGGATGGCCATGCAATATTCGATGAATGCGAGACCCCAGCTGATCAGGATCACTTGAAATATTGGTATCTCCTTGTAACGCAGGTGCCAGTACCACGCGATGGTCATGAAAATGTTCGAGCCGATCAGCAGGGCGATGGGTGTCAGAAAAGGCGATAAGGCTGGCATCTGATCCTCGTTGGGCGGAAATGTTTACGCGCCGGATATTTTGCCCCCACGGCGCAGGCGTCACCATCCTGTCATGACGCCGCGCTAACAACACCTTGCTTCTGTATTTGTTGCGTGCTCTTGCGTTGCCCCTTCTGCGGTCCCGCCCGCTGACCCTGCGCTCCGGGACCGCAATTTTTTGCCCGCCAACAGCTTTCCACCCGCTTTCCGGTCACGGGCCCATGGACCTGTGCTACGTTCGTTTTGGCTGTGGCCTTGTCCACGGCCGCGCTCGCACCGAACCGGGAGCGATACGATGCGCACCATTCATGTGACGTCCATTTTTGTGGCCCTGCTGATCGCCGGCACAACGTCGGCGATTGCGCAAAACCCGCCGCGCGGGCAGCAACCGCCACCACCCGCAAAGGCCGGGCCGTACAAGGCGGTCCCGGTCACCCCACCGCCTTCCATAAGCGATCCGGCCTTCGAGGCATTTCGCAAACAAATGGGGGAGGCCGCGCAGCACAAGGACCGCGCCGCGCTAGCGAAGCTCGTTGTCGGTCAGGGCTTCTTCTGGATGCGCGAAAACGGCGACCGCGCCGACAAGCGCAAATCCGGCACGGACAACTTGGCCGCGGCGCTGGGGCTCAACAACAAAGACGGCGCCGGCTGGGACATGCTCGCAAGCTTTGCCGACGACCCCACCGGCTCGTCCTCGCCCGAGCACAAAGGTGTGCTCTGCGCGCCCGCCGATCCGAGCTTCGACGGCAATGCATTCAACAACCTGATGCAAAGCACCAAGACCGACGTCAGCGAGTGGGGATACCCCGTCGCAGCCGATGTCGAGGTCCGCGCCACGCCACAAGCCAATGCGCCGGTTATTGAAAAACTTGGGCTCGCGTTCATTCGCATTGTGCCCGAAAACGGCCCGAACGCTCCTACATTCCTTCGCGTCGTCACACCGGCGGGCAAAATCGGGTTTGTATCGGTGGACTCGGTCGCGCCGATCGGCAACGACCAGATTTGTTACGTGAAGGACGCGAGTGGCTGGAAGATCGGCGGCTATATCGGCGGCGGCGACTCGCCGTAACGCGTTAGCCGCAATCTTCAGCCGTAACGCAGTTTCATCGCCAGGATTGGCGTCATCAACGTGAGCGTCACCGCGTTTGAACCGATCAGCGGCCAGTCGTTGATCGCTACGCCGTAAACCAGCCAGAGCAGGACGCCGAACGTGAATGCGGCAGTCGCCGGCAGCGACAGCGCGCGGGTCTCCTTCTCACGCATGACCTTGAGCATCTGCGGCAGCCAACACAAAGTGGTGAGCGTGGCGCCTGTAGCGCCGGTAAAATCGATGAGCCAGGCGAATGTCATCCCTTCGCCATACGACTGATTCGGATACGCTGTGTGACAATCTTGCCTTTGACGCCCCCCGCGTGCAGTTTTGGCGCTATGACGCCTGCGGCCTCTCCTCGCCAACTTTCCTGCGCGCGCTGCGGCACCGCGTTCGAATGCAGGCTGTCCGGCGATTGCTGGTGCGCGGCCGAGCCCTACCGGCTGCCGATGACCAAAGCCTGGCTGGAAGACTGTCTGTGCCCCGATTGCATGCGAAAGGCGGCGGCCGCGCTCGCGGATAGCAGGCGCGCCGCCGAAAATAACACGTAGCCGCCGTTGCAACCGCCGGGTCCGAGACAGGCGGCTCCCGTTCGACTATAGAAAGGCCGCCGCAGTCCGCGGTCCCTCCAGGCGAGACATTCCCATGATTGACTTCTATGCACTGACCAGCCCGAACGTTCAAAAGATCTTCATCATGCTGGAGGAATGCGGGCTGCCGTACAACATCAAGCCGGTGGACGTGTGGGCCGGCGAGCAATTCGCGCCGGAATTCGCCAAGATCAACCCGTTGCTGAAAGTGCCCGCGATCGTCGATAGCGACGGGCCGGGCGGCAAGCCCTATGCCGTAATCGAATCGGGCGCGATCCTGATCTATCTTGCCGAGAAGACCGGCAAGTTCATCCCGCACGAGCCGGCCGCCCGCTACGACACTTTGCAATGGTTGATTGTGCAGGTCGCCAATCTTGGCCCGATGAGCGGCCAGCACGTCCACTTCAGCAAGTTCGCAGGCAGCGGCCACGATTACAGCGCCAGCCGTTACCGCACGCAGGTGCTCAAGCTGTTCGACCTCTATGAGCAGCGGCTGTCGGCGAGGCCTTTCGTTGCCGGAAGCGAGTACACCATCGCCGACATTGCAGCATGGCCGTGGCTGCGCAATTTCGAGCTGCTCGGCATCGACGCCGGAAAATTCCCGGCGATCAAGAAGTGGGTGGACACGATTGCCGCCCGGGAGGCCGTCAAGCGCGCGCTCGCGCAAGTCGGGACCCTCAAATCGGTGCGCGACAAGGCGAGCGACGACCAGAAGGACCGTTTCTTCGGGCGCGGAAAATACGCCCGGGCGTAGCCCTCTCCCGGCCCGGCAAGACCGGCAAACTGTCCTTGCGTCGCCGCTTTTCAGCGGACCGACGAACACCCATAATATCGTATCTGCCACGACTGGACCCTCAGCCATGATCCTCGAAATTGCACAGATCGACGTGAAACCCGGCATGGAAGCCGAATTTGAAACCGGCGTGAAAAAAGCCGCGCCGATTTTCAAGCGGGCCAAAGGCTGCAAATTCATGACCCTGCAGCGCTCGCACGAGATGCCACAGCGCTACCGGCTGTTCGTGCAATGGGAAACGCTGGAAAACCACACCAAGGACTTTCGTGAGTCCGCCGATTTTCAGGAGTGGCGCAAGCTGGTCGGCCACTGCTTCTCGGCGCCGCCGAATGTCGAGCATGTCGTCGAGGTCGTGCGCGGATTTTGAGTCAGACGGATTTTGAGGCGGAAATGAGTATCCCGCGCATCACCACACTCCGCTCATTCCCGCCCCCGCCTTCGCGGGGGCAGGCTCCCGCAGAATCCAGCATCGGTCCCCGCTGGAGCTTGTACTCGAGCCGGCGAAGCCGGACCCGGGTACGGGGACGAGCGGACAAAATGGCCTGGCAATGATCCACAGCACCAACCGCATCCTCACCACTCACACCGGCAGCCTGCCGCGCCCCGCCAAGGTAGTCGAACTCCTGCTCGCCGAAGAAAAAAAACCCGGCGCACGCAAGGCCGAATTGCAGGCCGCCGTGCGCGGCGCGGTCGCCGATGTCGTAGCGAAGCAAATCGAGTGCGGCATCGACATCATCAATGACGGCGAACAGGGCCGCACCGACTACACCGTGCATGTCCTGAAGCGGCTGACCGGTTACGAGGGCGAGAGTGCGCCGCCGATGGGCACCGGCGAGCCGGAATTCCCCGAACTCGCCGCGCAGCTAAAATTCTTTGCCTCACCCTTCCAGTATCGCCCAGCCTGCTCGGGCCCCGTCGCATGGAAGGATTGGCCCGCGGCGCAGGCGGACATCGATCTCGCCAAAGCGGTGATGCAGGGCGCCGAGGCAGAAGACATTTTCATGACGTCGCCCTCGCCCGGGCAAATCGCGCGCTACTTGAAGAATAGCTTCTACCCGAACGATGAGGCCTACATTTACGCGCTCGCCGATGTCATGCGGCGTGAATATCAGGCGATCGTCGAAGCCGGTTTCATTCTCCAGCTCGATTGCCCGGATCTCGCGATGTTGCGGCACATGGTCTATCTCGACCTGCCGCTCGCCGACTACCGCAAGATCATCGCGACCAACGTTGCCGCGCTCAATCACGCGGTGCGAGACCTTCCGCCGGAAAGAATGCGTATGCATGTGTGTTGGGGTTCGACCATGGCGCCGCACCACACCGACGTTGATTTCAAGGACATCGTCGACATCGTGCTGTCGGCGCGCCCGCACGCGGTCTCGTTCCCGGCCGCCAACGCGCGGCACGAGCACGAGTGGAAAATCTGGCGTGACGTGAAGCTGCCCGCCGGCAAGACAATCATTCCGGGCGTGATCGATTCCACCTCCAACATTGTCGAACATCCGGAGGTGGTTGCCGACCGCATTCTGAATTTCGCTTCGGTGGTCGGCCGCGAGAAAGTCATTGCGGGAGTGGACTGCGGTTTCGGCACGTTTGCCGGGCGCGTGCAGGTCGACACCAAGATCGTCTGGCTTAAGCTCCAATCGCTGGCCGAAGGCGCCCGGCGCGCTTCGAAGCAATTGTGGACAAAAGCGGCGTAAGGCCTCTTGCCACGCAGCCAATGTGAATTACCTCACATACCGATACACCCATAGGGTGTAATATTTTTGTCTTGAACTTTGGAGTTAATGGCTTCCTTTTCATGGGAGACGACGCCATGCCTGCAAAGCATCACAACGCTCCGCTTCCACAGCCTATTTTCCACGAACCCATCTTCAGCGAGGACGAGGCTCTGCCGAGCCCGACCGGCTTCGATACCGACCATCCAAGCGACACTGCGACCTATGCCGAAGTGAAGAAACTGCTGACGAAGGATGCCGTCGCGATTCCGAAATCACGCGCCGCCGCCGATGCACTCTTCAGTCTGCAGGATGCTTATGGCAGCAATCACGGGCCGCTGGTGATCGAGAAGATCAAGAAGGCCAAAAAGATCATTTTCCATTCGTGCGGCGATTCAGGCGCATCAGAACAACGCAAATACCGCAACGAGCTGAAAGTGTCCGATCAGGTGACGCTCGATACTGCCCAGTCGGACGAAGCGAACCGCCCCGCATTCCTCTTCCATCTCGGCGACGTCGTCTACAATTTCGGCGAGTCGCAATATTATTACGACCAGTTCTACGACGCGTTTCGCAACTACCCCGCCCCGATCTTCGCGATCCCGGGCAACCACAATTCATTCGTTGTCCCCGGCACGGCGGACGATGAGACTCCGCTCGCAATATTTCAGCGCAATTTTTGCGCCAAGCAACCGGTCATTACCAACGAGGCGAGATCGCTTCACCGCACGGCGATGACCCAACCCGGAGTCTATTTCGCGTTGGACGCGCCCTTCGTGCGGATCATCGGGCTGTTCAGCAACGCGCTGGAGGACCCCGGCGTCATTTCGAACGAAGACGGCAAGTGGCCGGCGGTCAACAATGACCAGCTGGATTTTCTCTCGGCTCAACTCAAGCGCGTCAAAACCGAAAACTACAAAGGCGCCGTGCTGCTCGCCGTTCATCATCCGCCCTACACGTACATGCCGCCGCCGAAAAAGGGCGCCGGCGGCAATCACAGCCCGAGCGTCGTTATGCTCAGCCAGATTGACGAGCTTTGCCTGAAGCACGGCATCTATCCGCACGCCGTCCTTTCGGCGCATGCGCACAACTATCAGCGCTTCAGCCGGACGATGCAGTTTGCCGGGCGCGAAATTGATGTGCCCTTCATCGTTTGCGGCGACGGCGGACACAACGTCAATCCCCTAGTGCGCGCAAAGAAGGGAGAGCCGGCGCAGGAGCCGCACCCCGGCAGCCGCGTCGACTATATGGAGTGGAAAAAAGCTGCGATCACGGCCAAAGAACTTTGGCTCGAGAAATACAACGATACCAACTACGGCTATCTGCGCATCCACGTCGACGAGAAGGAACTCGTGATCGGATTCCACCAGGTCGGCGCGAGCACGCTGCAGCAGTCCCGCTACGACATGGTCACGGTCAATCTGGCTGACCAGAAAATGGTGACCAACTGATCTAGTTTCCGAATAACCGCGCCGGCGTATCCACCAGGATGCGCCGGCGCGTTTGTTCGTCCGGCGTCCACGCGCAGAACAAATCCAGCAAATGCCCGTCATCGGGCATGATTTCCGCGCGGATCGAGGGGTGCGGCCAGTCGGTGCCCCACATCAGCCGCTCCGGATTGGCCCGAAGCAACGCGTCGTGAAACGGCCGCGCATCCGTATAATCGGGAAATTGCTCCGACATGCGGTAAGGCGCAGAAACTTTCGCATGCACGTGCCCCTCGCCCACGAGGCGCAAAAGCGCCTGGAAATTCGTGTCGTCTACACCGCGCGCAGCCGGAATGTGCAGCATGTGATCGATAATCACCGGCATCTCGCGCGAAATTTCGCGAAAGGTCTGCGCGAGCTCGGTCATCAACCGCCAGTCACAGAACACCTGCATGACCCAGCCGAGCGCGCGCATCGCCGGACGAAACGCCTCGAACACGTCGAGCCCGACGCCGCGAACATAACCCGGCTTTCCCGCATCCGAAAACAAATGGAAGCGTAGGCCGCGCATGCCGAGTCTGTGCCAGTCGCGCAAGGTCTCCGGCGCAATACGCGTATCTGTAATGGCAACACCGCGCAGCCGTTGCGGAAACCGTTCCAGCGCATCGAGCAGCACGCGATTGTCGTAGCCGTGCGCGTTACCCTGCACCACCACACCGCGCGCAATGCCGAGATGGTCAAGCAGCGCGATATAACGTTCGACGGGCGCGTCGGGCGGCGTGTAGCCGCGCCCCGGCGTATAGGGGAACTTACCGGCCGGCCCGAAAATATGCGCGTGGGTGTCCCATGCACCGTTCGGCGGCCGCGTGCGCGGTTTGCGCGGCGTCGGCACCGGGCCCGCAATGCGCGGCGGCTCTTCGGTATCGGACATTGCCAACGCCTCACCGCAAGCACGGCCAGACTCGCTCTCCCCGCAATATTGAGCGGCCGAAGTCGGAAACATCCGACTTCGGCTGGGGAGAGGGGGCACATGACTCTCGATCGTCAACTTCCCCTCACCCGTCGCACTCCGTGCGCCCAACCGGCTAACCGACCCGGCATGCTGTATAGCCCAACGCACGTCCGCTCTTACCCCGAAAGGGGACATTAATGCGCGACTCCCGAATCTCCCCTTTGCCAATGGGTGTGAATAACACCCATGGAGTAAAATCCGCCGCCGAAAATAGAAAGGCCCCGGTCAGAACGGATTAATCCGCCCGGCCAGGGCCCGCCGCGCTTCCTCCCTAGAGTACGCGTGGCTTGCGCCATCAACGCCAGATGTCCTTGAACGGTTCCGGGCGCATGGTTGTGCAGCGCAAAATCCACTGCCGTGCCAACTGCTATGTCGAATTTAAATGCCCGCCAAAACGACGGCACATATAATTACGTACACGGTTGTAGGCCAACAACGGAGGCGTAAGTGCCGCAATCAGATATTTTAAATCCTCAGAGGGCGTTCAAAGATCAAACGTCCTGTCCTAAGTGCGGCTCGGCGATGTGGTTAGCTCGCATTGAGCCGGACAAGCCGGATCACGACCTACGCACTTTCGAGTGTTCGAACTGCGAACACACCGAAACAAAGGTCGTGAAATTTAAATAGCGCGCGCTAGCGCCAAATGGCCCTGAAGGGCTCAGGCGACATCGCGGTGTAGCGCACCGTGTTTGATCGACTTAGCCTTAAGAAGTGCTGTCCGAATGTCCGCTTTGGATTAAAAACAGACATTTCGTGACGCGGGTGCATGTCTGCTTTACCCCCAATAGCCGACATTGATTGCAAGCGTTTTAGCCACCGCGCCTTGAAGTCGGCCATCGCTTGCTCGCGTGTCGCCGCGCCGCGTTTGGCCACCGTCATCGCTCAAGGGCACCCGCTACCCTGTACTCCCAAGGAATGAACAGCTGCATGATGTCGATGTTGATCAATATCGAACCGCTGTTCAACGAGGTCGGCAGTAGTAGCGAGGCGTCGACCGGCGGTCGCGGTATCAAGGTCGGGGTATTCACAATCTCGATATTGCGGTGGACGATATTGCCGCTGGGGTCGATCAGCGGTTTCCGCAGCCGGAGGGGGTTTGGCCAACCGAGACCAGGATAGCTACGGTCGGCAAGCGCGCCGCCGACGTAGGCGCGGGCCTTATGATCGTTGCCGGCTTCACCCGTTTGCCCCTTCGACATCTGGGTCGTACACAGCAGAGTGCAGCTAACCCACGCGCAAAGGCTTGCGATACCGACGCGCATGAGGGGGCTCTCGCACTCACGCAACCTGAACAATATCCGATCTCCTTTGGCGCGACCGCTCGGTGGCGTTGCGGCTAATCGGCTTCGCTTCAATAGTTGCCCCCGCAATGTGGGCAGGATGTCACTTCTCGAAACTGCGCACAGCCATATTGCCTTCGTCCATCCTGATCATATGACCTTCCGTGCCGTCGTGATTAACGTAAATGTCCCAATGAATTTGCGCGCCCGGATTGACGTCGTGCATTGCTCCTCGGCAAAGCTAACGGCTGGCGCCAACACTACTAAAGCGATCAATCCAAGATGTTTAATCTGTATTCGTTCCTCCCGCTCAGTTAATCCCGCAAGCTTATAATTTGCGCGGGCGAGTACAACTGGTGGAGCATCACTTGTGTATGTCCGCTTTACCCCAGAAAGCGGACATGTGCAGTGCAATAGCCGATGTCCGCTTTGTGCCAAGAGCGGACATTGTCACGCGGCGCGTTCAACCCGGGTATCAATTTCGCTTCGAAGCGCCCCGAAGTCGATGGGTTTGGTGAGAAGCGCCTCAGCACCATTCGCCAGCGCCTTTTGTTTGGTTTCCGCGTCGCCGTAGGCGGTGATCATGATGACAGGGACGTCGGGTCGTATTGCCTTCGCCATTGGCAGCATTTCGAGACCGGACATTCCCGGCATATTGATGTCGGACAGGATCAGGATGATCGACGCCCCTGCAGCATCGGTTATGCGCTGAAGCGCAGCCGGAGCCGATTGGGCAAATTCCATCGTGAACCGGCTGGCGCGAATATCATGCCGAAACTGCTGGCGAAACAGCATCTCTACGTCCGGCTCGTCATCAACTACGAGAATAAGGAGGTTCACGAGCGGTCTCCTGGTTTGGCAATCGTTGCCGCTGTGCGCGGCAGAGTGATCTTAAATTCGGTGAACTCGCCAGGCTGGGTATCGAACTCAAGAGACCCGCCGTGTTGCTTGACGATGACGTCATGACTAATGGACAGGCCAAGCCCTGTCCCTTCACCAGCCGGCTTGGTCGTAAAGAACGGATTGAAAATCTTGTCTTTGACGGCTTCCGAAACGCCGGTGCCGTTGTCGCGGATCCGGATTTCAATGCTGTCGCCAAGATTCCATGTCGAGGCCGTCAGCGTGGGTTCGTAGTTGCCACCATTCACTTGCTCATTGCGCTTAATCGCTGCGTAGAAGCCGTTTGAGATCAGATTGAGAAGAACGCGTGTGATGTCCTGAGGGAACACATCGGCTTGACCAGCGCTCGGATCAAATAACTTTTTCACCGTGATATTAAAGCCTTGCTTCTCAGCTCGCGCCCCGTGATAGGCAAGGTTGAGACCTTCCTCGACGAGGGCGTTGATATCGACAAGACGGTGCTCGCCCGAGCCTTCGCGCGAATGCAGCAGCATGTTTTTGACGATGGCATCCGCGCGCTTGCCATGCTGCTCGATCTTGCCGAGATTGTCCCGCAACGTGCTCATCAGTTCAGCGATCTCCGCGCGCTTCATTTCGGTCAGGTCCACATCCCCGAGCGCCTCTCGCAACTCATCGACCATCTCGGCAGAGACCCCCGAGAAGTTATTGACGAAATTGAGCGGGTTCTTGATCTCGTGCGCAATGCCAGCGGTGAGCTGACCGAGTGAGGCCAACTTTTGCGTTTGGACTAGCCGGTCTTGCGTGGTGCGCAAATTCTCTAACGATGCGGCCAACTCGCGTGTACGGGCCTCTACGCTTTTGAACAAGCGAACATTCTCGATAGCAATCACCGCCTGGTCAGCGAAGATCGTAACCAGCTCAATTTGTTTCTCGGTAAACGGGCGCGGCTCTTTACGCTGGAGGGTAAAGACGCCAATAACAGTCCCCTCCCGCACCAACGGCACGCCGAGTGCGGCACGCACTCGGACAAACTCTTGTAGATGAGGACGGTTGTATTCGGGATCGGCCAAGATATCGGGGACATGGATCGTACGATTTTCGAGAATTGCGCGACCGAACAATGATCCCCGGTCCGGCATTTCCGAATAGCTCGAAAAATGCTCGCTTTGCTGCTGCGTTAGCCCGAATGTCGCTGCCAACGGATAGGTATCACCGTCGCGTCGCCGGATAATCCCCGTATCCGCTTCGCATACCCGAGCGGCTGATTCGACTAGCGTGTTGAGCACCGTCTGCAGATCGAAGGTCGAACGGCTGATGACCTTGAGTACGTCGGAAGTTGCCGTCTGCTGCTGGAGCGACTCGCGCAGCTCATGGAGCAGCCGGGTATTCTCGATGGCGATGACGGCCTGCGCGGCGAAGTTCTTGACCAGCTCGATCTGCTTGTCGTCGAAAGCCAGCACCTCCTGCCGGTAAATGGAGATTGTCCCAAGTAGGTCGCTTTCTTTCAGCAGCGGGACTATCAGTAGCGTGCGAGCGCCGCCAAGGTCTGCAAGTCCGACAACGGCCTCATTGCCGTCGAGGTACGGTTTCTGAGTCCTGATATCCTCGATGTGCGCGATCTGTTTGGTTCGCGCGACATGGGCCAGGCCGCTGTCCGGGTGAGGATGAATCACATCACCCAGACGCTTGGCGAATTGAGGCGGCGGATTGTGGAGCGCAACACTCCGATAGGCGCCGTCCTCGTATAAATTCAAAGTACCGAACCCAGCCTGACAGATCTGCGTGGCGCTCCCAAGGATCGCCTGGAATACGGGCTCCAGGTCGCCGGGCGAGGAACTGATGACCTTGAGCACGTCAGCGGTAGCGGTCTGCTGCTCGAGCGATTCGGACAGGTCGCGCGTGCGGGCTTGTACTTCGTCAAACAGCCGTGCGTTCTCGATGGCTATAACCGCTTGGTCAGCAAAGGTCTCGACCAATTCGATCTGCTTATTGGTGAAAGGCTTCACCGGCGATCGGGCGAGAAAAAATACACCGATTGTTTTCCCTTCTCTCATTAGCGGGACGCCAAGAGTGGTGCGAAAGTTGCCGCGAGACTGGTATCCGTGTCCGGTAAATTCCGGATCGGCTAGGACATCGGGAACATGAACTGTCTTGCCTTCTAATGCGACACGTCCCGTGATTGTCCCACGCCCGGGTACGATTGGATTTTGTTTTGCAAATTCCAAAAGCTCCGGAGAGAAGCCATAATTAGCGGCAAATTGGTAAATTCCACTTTGAAGTTGAAAGATATAGGCTTTATCCGCATCGCAGAGTTTTGCCGCCAACTCGACAAGGGTATCGAGCACGGTCTGCAGATCGAACGTCGATCGGCTGATGACCTTGAGCACGTCAGCGGTAGCGGTCTGCTGCTGCAGAGATTCGCGCAGCTCGCTGAGCAGCCGCGTGTTCTCGATGGCGATGACGGCTTGCGCGGCGAAGTTTTGCACCAGCTCGATCTGCTTGTCGGTAAACGGGCGCACCTCTTGACGATACATGGAAATTGAGCCGACGAGTTCACCATCCTTGAGCATGGGGACCGACAGATGGGTCCGCGCACCCCCGGCTTCGACCAGGGTGACGATGCGGTCATTTTTCCTGATGTAAGACTGGTCAATCCGGAGGTCAGGAACGTGAACGACCCGTTTGGTCTTGAAGATCCGGTCCAGCGGGTTTCCCGGATTATCGCGTACGTCAGCCGCGGGATTGCGCCGCCAAGAATTGACGTGGCCTTTCTTGCTGTGGATCGCGACCGAGCGAAAGATAAATCCTTCACGCAGGAACAGATTGCCGAACGCGGCCTCGCAGATGCGGGTTGCGTTCGCGAGCATGGCATCGAAGACCGGTGCCAGCTCGCCGGGCGAACTGCTGATGACCTTCAGCACGTCGGCAGTCGCGGTCTGTTGCTGCAGCGATTCCCGCAGCTCGTTGAGCAGGCGCGTATTCTCGATGGCGATGACGGCCTGCGCAGCGAAATTCGAAACTAACTCGACCTGCTTGTCGGTGAAGGGGCGCACCTCTTGCCGGTAGATGCCGATAGAGCCGATCAACTCGCCGTCCTTGAGCATCGGCACATTGAGAAGCGTTCGTGCCCCTCCAAGTTTTGCGGTCGCGACGCGGAGAGGTTCGGCCTCGGCATAAGCGCTTTCGGCTTGCGTATCGACAATGTGGATGGTCTGCCGCGTGCTAGCGACACGGCCTAACCCGGTCCCAGGGCCGGGCCGGATCGGCTCGCGATTGAGATATTCGGCATAAGCCGGCGTCACGCCCAACAGCGACACGGCGGTAAAGGCTCCGTCCTCATATCGAAAGAGAATTCCGATATGCGCTTCGCAGATGCGCGTGGCATTTTGCAATATGGTCTGGAACACTGGCTGCAATTCACCGGCTGAACTTGAAATGACCCTCAGAACCTCCGAGGTCGCCGCCTGCTGCTCCAGTGCATCGTCGCGCTCCCGGGTGAGCCGACCGACATTCGTTTCCTTGCCAGTAGTGTGAGATGCGGCCTTGTGCACACGACGGCGCGTCAACGTTTTACGGCGTTTTCGTGCTTTGCCGCCTGCTTTGTTGGGCCGCCGCATTGCCTTCCCCGAGGCTCAGGACGAGGCATCGTATCGGCTAAAACGGGGGCTCTGAAAGAGCCTCAGACAAACTTTGTGTAATTGCTTAGTAGGCCACACTCAATGTCTGCTTTGGGTCATTAGCCGACATTTGCCAAAACGTCATGTCCGCTAAATGCCAATAGCGGACATGGTCAGTCTTACTCAACCAGCTCATCGGCGCGTTGCTGCATGAGCAATGGCACGTTCAACCCGAGCCTCTTCGCCGTCTTAATATTGATGTCCATCGCAAACTTCGTAGGTAACTGCACCGGCAACTCGGCCGGCTTTGCGCCTTTGAGGATGCGATCGATGTAGCCTGCCGCCTGCCGCCATTGGTCGACGACATCAATACCATAGGATATCAAGCCGCCGTCCATGACGATAATACGGAACGCATAAATGGCAGGTACGCGATGTCGATCTGCCAGTGCAATAACCAGTTTGCGATGAACCAAAGTCGTAGCATCCGGAAGCACAACCAGCCCGCCATTTGGCTCGCGAGCGAATTCACCGATTGCACGCTCGATCTCGGCAGCATCGTGGACCGGTGCGACGGTTGGCGTGACCGCGAAGGTTGGTGCAGAGGCTTCAATCAGGCGCGTGTAATACGAGCCGCCACCGGGGGCCAGCTTCGGATTGAATATGAATGCGACGCGCTTGATGCCGGGCGCAACCTCTTTGAGCAGCTCCAGCCATTTGCCGGTCAGCGAGGACTCGACGTTCGTGAATCCGGTCGCGTTTCCGCCGGGACGTGCGAGGCTTTCGACGAAGTGTTCCCCGACAGGGTCGGATACCACCGTGAATACGATCGGGATTGTGAGCGTTTGCTTCAGGAGTGCCGCCGTCACCGGCGTGCTCCTGGTCAAGATCACGTGAGGTTGGAGCGCAACAATCTCTTTTGCAAACGCTTGCATCCGTTCCGGGTCGCCAGCCGTCCCACGAAAGTCGATCTGCAGATTGTGGCCTTCGCTCCAGCCCAGTTGTTGCAGGGCTTGCTTGAACGCCGCGAGGCTGGTCCGAGCTTCCGGGTCGTCCGCAGCCAGGTTCACAATCACGCCTATACGGCGGACCTCACCGCGCTGCTGGGCGCGTGCCGCGAGCGGCCACGCCGCCGCCGCTACTCCGATAAACTTGATGACTTCGCGTCGCTTCATTTCGACCCCCCAGGCCCACAGCTATCGTACCGGCTTAATGCGGAGCTGGGAAAGGGTCGCCTGGATGTCCGCTTTGGGTCAAAAGCGAACATGTGCGGTGCAAAACGGCATGTCCGCTAAGTGCCAGAAGCGGAAGTAAAGACCTTTTACAGTAGTGTCGGCTTCACCCCCGAAAGCAGGCCTTGCATCAGGAGAGCTGTAAATGACCGCCTTTTACATCGGCCAACATGAGATCGACGACGAGGCAGCTTTCGCCGACTACCTCAAGCAGACAATGCCCTTCATCGAAAAGCACGGCGGACGTTATCTCACTAAAGCCGGCACACATGAAATGCTCGAAGGTCAACGACCGAGCCGCGTCGTCGTTGTCGAATTTCCGAGCAAGCAGGCGATCAAGGATTGGTACAACGATCCCGGCTACCGGCCCCTGGTCGCCAAACGGCATGCGGCGGCGCGCAGTATCATGATCGCGGTGGAGGGCTAGTGAAGCTCCATGTCCGCTCAATGTAATCGCTGACTCCTGCTGTCGATCAAAACGACCCAAACATCGAACCTAGTGCAATGACCGCTACAAGCGAGATAATCACGCTTACGATCACGGTCATCACCATGTCAAAGTAGCTTTCTTTGTGAGTCAGTTTGCTGATTTGAAGCAGGAGCAGGACCGTACCATTGTGAGGAAGAGCGTCGAGCGTGCCCGCGCTGATAGTGGTCACGCGATGCATCAACGCGGGATCGATGCCATGTTCAGCGGCGAGACGCAGGAAAGTGTCGCCGAGTGCATTGAGTGCAATCGCCATGCCGCCGGAAGCAGTGCCGGTCAAGCCGGCGAGAATGTTCATGGCGACTGTGAGCGAGACCAGTGGCCCACCCGGAATCGACAATACCGCGTCGCGTACTGCGGAAAATGCCGGCAGAGCCGCAACAACGGCGCCGAAGCCTACAAGGCTGGAGATCGTCAGGATCGGCAAAGCCACGGAGTTGGCGCCGGCATCCAGGCTTTCGCGCAAAGCGGGCAGACGCTTGTAGTTGATAATGACGATGGTCAGAGTCCCAGCCGCAAGCGCCAAGATCAACGACCATACACCCGCCACCGCCCCAATCGTGGTTTCCCCCCACACCTCCGTTTCCAGAAATGCAAAATCGAGTCGTGGAAACACGATCAACGACATTAAGAAATTGACGACGATGACAACAAAAAGCGGCAGTACAGCCAAACCGAAGGATGGCTCGCTGCTGGCATGTTTGCCATGGTGTATCTCGGCAGGGTCGAATTCGCCTGCCGCCGTCGCATGCTCACGAGTCCGTTCGTCAATGACGAGAGTAGAGTCCGAATTGCTGCCATAGCCCTCGCCCGCATTGCGCGCGGCCGCTTCGGCACGTCGGAGCCACCACATTCCAAACGCGAAGGTGATTACCGACGCGATGATCCCGATACCGGGAGCCGCAAATGTTGTTGTGCCAAAGTACGGCATCGGAATGGCGTTATTGACCGACGGCGAGCCTGGAAGGGCAGACATCGTGAACGTAAATGCACCAAGACCGATCGTTGCAGGCAATAGCCGCCGCGGAATATCTGCGGACTGAAACATCGTTATCGCCATGGGTACCAACACGAAAAAGGCAACGAAGACGCTGACGCCACCGTAGGTAACGAGGGCTGAGGCAAGCACAACTGAGAGCATCGTGTTGCGAGTTCCCAATCGTTCAGTCAAAAAATTTGCGATCGAGCTGATCGATTTGCTGTCATCCATGAGCTTGCCGAACAAGCCGCCGAGCAGAAACATCGGAAACCACTGTATAAAGAAGCGGGCGGCGCCATTCATAAAAGTCAGCGTCCAATGGGCGAGAAGCGGCTCGCCCGATATCGCGGCAGCCACAATCGCGGCCAAGGGAGAGACGAGCAAAACGCTCCAGCCTCTGTAGGCCAGCCACATCAACAGTCCGAGCGCGAACAATATCGCGAAAAGTCCCATGGCTTAGCCCTCCGTAGACATCTTGAGATCAGTGATCGAATAACGTCCGAGGTCGTCTGCTAGGCCGCCTTTCGGCTTCGTCGATTTGCGTTCCGGTCGAAATGCTCACGCGGCGCCATAAACATCCAGGTCACCAGCACAAATGGTGCGGTCAGTGCAGGAATGGCGAACGGCGTTAACGCGACATTCAGCGCCGCTTGCGCGACGACCGTCATCGCCGTACCCAGCGCAGTCAACAAGGCAACGCGAAGGCTCGGCCGGTAGAAGACCGTGCCGAGCGCGATGGCAGTCAGCACCGGACTGAAGCCCAGCAGTCCACCGGTGATTAAGTCACTCTCTGCGCCAAGAAGATGCGCAAAAATTACGGCCAGTATCGCACCCGCAAGCGCAAATGTGGCGGCTGCAAGCGAATTGACTGCCAATCCGGCCAGCAACAGCAGCGCAGACAAGCCGTTCCCTTTCAGAAACACTTGCGAAATGCTGTGCAATGTACCTTGCACAAAATCACTAAACCGAAGCGGATCCGACGCAACCGCCTGGAAGGCCCCGACGACCTTGCCGGTCGGCAGTGCGGCGCCCGTCAGCCCCGCAAATCCATAAGTTGCCAGAAGAAGAAGCCAGGTCGTGATCACAAATGGAAAGGTCAAAGCGGCGGCCCATGGCGTCACCACCTTGACCGCCCACATCATGACAATGGTCGAAACTGCGCCTCCAAGTATCACATATACCCAAAGCAGCGGACCCGGCGCCAGAAATGTCGGGAGCGCCAACCCCACGAGAATGCCGTTGAAGCCGTAGAGACCTTCGGCCAACGATTTTTTGTCGGCGCGAACCCAGTATGCCGTTAGTGTTGCTGCGAGGAGCGCTACGATTCCTCCAATCGCAATCCGTGGCGCGCCGGCGGCATAGGAACCCCAGGCGATGGCAGCGAGAAAAAGTGCGCCGCTTAGTGGATTGTCCTGAAGCATGACCTGCCCTGTACCGCGCAGGTTGATGTCGACGAAACGCAAACTCGCAGACGACACACACAGCTTTTCCCAGCTTGCCAAAAGTTCCTTCATTATCAACTCCTACAATGCAGTGAACTGTAGTTTGGCGATTGTGTCCTGCTCGTTTTGCTGTTCAGCGCCAGAGAAATTGTTGCGGGAGGTCGGCGCCAGTTACCTCCTTGCGAACAAGGCCCCAAAATTCGCGTACCTTCGTCTTGACCTGCGCGCACTCCCGGCCGACGACCTTGAAGATGAGGCCGGCATCGTTGGGTAGCCGGCAGGCGCCACAGGCCACACCGCGTGTGAGGTCAACATCGGCTTGTACGCGCGCATAGAGGCGCTCGGCGATGTCTTTGGGCGCGCACAAGATAACGTTGCCGAATACATCGAACGAGTCCATCACGCCGGTCTGCCGCATTGAATATCGCTGCGGCTCAATGATCAACTTTTCGGTGAATAGCAGCCTGCCGTTCGGGCGAGAGGCGGCTGCGGCGATTGACAACAACGTAGCGCCAAAGCATTCGTCCGGATGGTGATGCTTCCTCCCCGCTTGAATGATTTCCGAAAATAGCAGCGTTGCCGAAGTCGGAATACAGATCCGCGTATCGCTGAGGTAGCGTGCTCGCCGGTGCGGAATCAGCGGATCGGGAAGTAGTTCCAAATAGGAGTCCTCGCCAAGCGTTATCGTCTGCGTCTGCGCCGCATAATTGGCATCCATCGTGTGAATCTTGGTCGCGGATTGCGTGGTCACGTGCGCCTGCGCGCCCGGCCCGAGCGCGATCTCGAGCGCAAGGCGGTCGCCCTGCAAGAGACAACCGGTTGTGGTGATCATGAATACATGGGCAAGCCCCGGCACACCGTCGTCACAGTAGATCGCGCGTTGGGCCATGTATGGCGCGCGGCGGTCAAGGTCCGCGAGGATCGTTTGCTCGCCGCGCAATTCGAAGCCGAGACGCAAGAAGCCCGTCTTGCCCACCGTGCCGCTTTTCATCTGCGCCGGTTCGTCCTGAAACGGCGCGAATTCCGCAGCCGACGCACCAAGAGCTTCGGCGGCATGCCACGGCGCGGCGACCGACGACGTCACGCCGACCTCTGTCGCGGCACCTCTAGGTCGAACAGCAAGTCCTGCACAATGAGCTCGACGAGCGCAGGGATTCCCTCGCCGGTCTTGCAATTGGTGAACAGGAACGGCTTGCTGCCGCGCATAAGGTGCGAATCATGCTTCATGACGTCAAGGCTCGCACCGACGTGCGGCGCGAGGTCAGTCTTATTGATGACCAGGATGTCCGACTGAGTAATCCCCGGTCCGTTCTTGCGTGGGATCTTGTCACCCGCAGCAACGTCAATCACGTAGATAAAGTAATCTACCAGCGCCGGTGAGAAGGTCAGCGTGAGATTGTCGCCGCCGCTCTCGATCAATACGACGTCGCTGTCGGGAAAACGTGCTTCCATCTCTTCGACCGCAGCAAGATTCATACTCGGGTCCTCGCGCACTGCCGTGTGCGGGCATGCGCCGGTCTCAACCCCGAGGATCCGCTCCTGAATCAAAACGCCCTTGAGCGTCCGCTGCACGTGCTTTGCATCCTCCGTGGTTACGACGTCGTTAGTTATGATCAGTATCTTTATGCCGAGATCGAGCAGTCGCGGAGTGATGGTCTCGACGATTGCCGTCTTTCCGGAGCCTACCGGCCCGCCCACGCCAATACGTACGATTTTCTTTTTCGACATTCGAATGTCCAATCAGTTCAACTCATGAACAGGCGCACATGCGCCTTGGTGTGAACGGCGGCTAGGATTTCTGTGAGGGGCGCATAACCTGCCATGTCCGACAGCCGTGCTTTGGCAGCGATCTTGTAGTCCGCGTCCACTCGTGCATTGAGATCGTAGAGAATTCCTTGCGTATCGACGTGGCTGATCCGCATTAGTCGAAGCGATGCGCTGAGGATCATCGTCGCCACCCCGTATTGATGAACAACAAACGCTTCCCTCGCAGAAAGATTCTGTACTGCGAAATTGATCGCCAGCGATATCGGGTAACATCCGGGCGTGGTACCGGCTTCGATGTACTCGCACCACCTGCGCAGAAATGGATCATCAATGACTTGCAGCCCGATTTCGGTGAATTTCTTGCCCATACGGACTGTCATTGTCCGCGCTTCTTCAGACAGCTTACGTGCGAACACGACGTTGTCGATTTGGACGAGCGTATCGAAGTCAGCCGCGGTCGCGGCGTTGTGTGCGGCAATTAGGGCAATTCCGTCGCCACGTGCCGCCTGTTCCACGGCGGTGCGTGCGTAGGCCGCAAGCGTCGCTGTGTCCACGACGATGCACTGTTGAATCGCGGATTCGAGGCCAGACGAAAACGAAAACCCGCCGATCGGGAACATTGAGTCCCCGAACTGCAACATCCGAGCGAGAAGCGCCGTCCGCGGCGCGCCGGGACGTTCACTTTGTATTGTCATCTGCAAGCCGCGCCGACGATCCAGGGAAATGGACGTGGTCGCCGGAATGATCATGACTGTGCGTGTGGGGACGGATTGGGGAGCGACTGTGCACATGCCCCGTTTCGGCATCTAACTCGGCATAGGTTTCATGCGCGTGAGAATGCACTTGGCCTTCGGCACCACCGAATAGCCGGCGCGATTCATGTGGCGCGAGATAGGGAACGACCTCGCTGCCCGGCACAAACTCATAACGAATGTCTTCGAAACGATGCGTGTTCATAACGGAGGCCATTACCTTGCGGTCGACGGTAAGTGGCACATAGACATGGCCGTCTTTGATTAGCGCGGGCCAGTGCTGGTTGCCGAGCGCGTGTCCCAGTTCTAGGCAGGTGCGCATCGCGATCTCGGGTGCGAGATGTGCCAAGCCGTCCAGATGGACGATCATGACTTCGCGCAGGCGTATCCGCACCGCGATGCCAATGGCCTTGCTCGGTTCCCAGACCAATATGTCGCCGTCGCGCATGACCGTCCCACGATCAAGTGCGACGGCGAGTTCGGTTCCATTGGCAGTCTTTTTCCGGAAGCGGTTTTTCTGCGCCTCCCACTGATCCAGTTCAAGAATATCGATGCTGGCACCGGACAACCGCTTCGCCCATTCGCGATCGTTGATGTTGCCGACAACTGCTTCAATGATGACCATGGGACGCTTGCTAGCTAAAGAAATATTTCTGGTTGAGCGAAACTACCTTCAACGGTGGAACCGTTGCATGCACTCCATCGACGGTGACAGCGAATGTTTCCGGATCCACCTTGATATCTGGAGTGCCGGAATTGCGGACCATGTCACGTTTGCGAACCTTGCGGATATTCTGGACGGGGATCACCTTCCGCTTGAGCCCCAGGCGCTTCTGGATACCGGCGGCGTGCGCTGCGCGCGAGACAAACGAAATGCAGTTTCTCGCTAGTGCATCGCCATATGCGCCGAACATCGGCCGGTAATAGACCGGTTGCGGTGTCGGCAGCGACGCGTTTGGATCACCCATAAGCGCCCAGCTGATCTGGCCATTCTTGATAATGAGTTTGGGCTTGGCACCGAAGAAGGCCGGCTCCCATAAGACCAGGTCAGCCATCTTTCCGACCTCGACCGAGCCTAGGACTTTCGAAATGCCATGCGTGATTGCTGGATTTATCGTGATCTTCGCCACGTAGCGCAGCACACGGAAATTGTCGTTCCCCGGCGCATCCTCCGGCAGCTTGCCGCGGCCGGTCTTCATGGCATCGGCGGTCTGAATAGCGCGCAGCCAGCATTCCCCGATCCGTCCCATGGCCTGCGAGTCGCTGGAGAACATCGAAATCACGCCCAGATCCTGCAGAACGTTCTCGGCGGCGATGGTCTCGGCCCGGATGCGGCTCTCAGTGAACGCTACGTCAGACGGAATATCAGGGCTGAGATGGTGGCAGACCATGATCATGTCGTAGAGCTCGGCCTGCGAATTGATGCCGTAGGGAAGCGTCGGATTTGTTGACGACGGAAGAACATTTGGCAGGGCGGAGATCCTGATGATGTCGGGTGCGTGCCCGCCGCCGGAACCTTCAGTGTGAAACGAATGGACAGTACGTCCTTCGAAAGCATCGATCGTGTCCTCGACGAATCCGGATTCGTTCAATGTGTCGGTATGGATGCAGACCTGCACGTCCATCTCGTCCGCCACCGTGAGCGCGGAGCGAAGCACGGCCGGAGTGGTCCCCCAGTCTTCGTGACATTTGAAGCCCACCGCACCGGCCTCGATTTGCTCCACGAGCGCGGCCTTGCCGTGTCCATGCCCCTTGCCAAGGATGCCGACGTTGACAGGCCAGCCCTCGAAAGATTTCAACATCATTTCGATGTTGCCCGGGCCCGGCGTAACCGTCGTAGCGTTGGAGCCATCTGACGGGCCCGTTCCTCCGCCAATCAAGGTCGTCGTTCCGTTTGATAAAGCTGCCTCTGCCTGCTGCGGCGAGATGAAATGGATATGCGTGTCGACACCGGCCGCGGTCAGAATCAAATGCGAGCCCGAGATCGCATCAGTTGCGAGACCCAGCTCCAAACCGGGCGTCACGCCGTCCATGGTCTGCGGATTGCCGGACTTGCCGATGCCACAAATAAGTCCATCTTTGACCCCGACGTCAGCTTTTACCACGCCTTGCACAGCGTCAATGATTGTGACGTTGGTGATTACAAGGTCAGGCGCCCCGGCCTTGCGCGTTAGCCGGTTGTCCATGCCCATGCCTTCGCGCAAACTTTTGCCGCCCCCAAACACAATCTCGTCGCCAAGCCGCCCCCGTAGATCGCGCTCTATCTCCACGAACAGCCCAGTATCGCCCAATCGAATACGATCGCCGACCGTTGGACCAAATAAATTGACGTATTCACTACGTGAAATCGTAGCCATGGGATGTCCTCAATTCACATACACCGCTTCAAGCAGTTCAAGACTTCGAGCTAGCCGAGCGGAATCCACGCTTGCTTGCCAATTTTACGGCCTTGGACTTTCGAGCAGCAGCATCCTTACCCGCCGTCGGACCGTCGACGAGGTTATTGAATCCGAAAACGGCCCGCTTTCCCCCAAACGGTACCAAAGCTACCTCGCGCTCGTCGCCCGGCTCGAACCGCATGGCAGTCGACGACGGAATGTTGAGGTGAAGCCCAAATGCCGCAGCGCGGTCGAACTCAAGGGCACGATTGACTTCGAAAAAATGAAAGTGCGAACCGATCTGCACCGGGCGATCGCCCGTATTGCGCACGGCAAGCTTCGTCACCTGTTTTTTCTCATCGAAAGTGACTGGTTCCGGGCTGCAAACATAACCACCGAGAGGCACGTCCACTGACGCCGGGTCGACTTTTGAAGAAAGGGTTGGAAAGGTCTTGGCCTTGGCCATAATAACCTCCAGTCGCGCACTACTGTATCGGAGTGTGAACGGTTACCAGGCGGCTGCCGTCGGTGAATACCGCCTCGATTTGCACCATCGGGACCAGGTCCGCGACGCCATCCATGACGTCGCTCTTGGTCAGCGCAGTGCGTGCATCCTTCGTGACTTCTTCGATGGTTTTACCCGCACGGGCGCCGTCAAGGGCAACCGCCGAGATGATGGCAACAGCTTCAGGATAATTGAGTTTCAGGCCTTTTGTTTTTCGCTTCAATGCAACCTCGGCCATCATGTAGATGAGCAGCTTGTCGAACTCTCTCGGAGTTAGCTGCATTTTGTTCCTCCCTTCCGCACGACCCGAAAAATAGCGTTGTTCATCGACCCTTGATCAAAGGAAATTCGTCAACACTGCAATGCCAACCAGCGCCATTGCTCCACCACCGGCTTGAATCAAGCGCCGGCTCAAAGGCCGCCGTTGCAAGAGCGATCCAAGTCCTACGCCCGCGCCCAGCAGCAAAGCCGTCGCAGCGAGAAAGCCCGCGGCAAATGACAGCCCTGCAAGTCCGTTAGGCATCTCAGAGCCGTGCGCATAACCGTGGAATAGTGCGAAAAACCCGACGACCACCATGGCCACCAACGTCGGAGGTTTGATTTGAAAGGCGATCACTAGTCCGAGGGCGACGACGGAGAGGCCAATTCCGGCCTCCACGATTTGCACCGGAATTCCAGCCATACCAGTGGCGCCCGCGGCCGCCATAGCGACCAGAAAGCTCATTGGAACCAGCCACAAAGCGCGGCCACCATACTGTGCAGCCAGCACGCCGACGGCGATCATAGCCAAAACATGATCGATGCCGGTAACTGGGTGGAGAAAGCCGTGCACCAGGCCGCCTGCGCCATCATGCCCGGGATGAGCCAGCGCTGCAGCCGGAGCAAAAACGAAAAAAATAGCAAATGTCGTTACCGCCGCACGTTTCATGAGCATGCTCCATCGAACCTAGTCATTTGACGACGCGAGAGGAGACTTGGCAACACCCGAACGGAGCGAAAACTTGCTCCGAGTCATTCAACTATATCGATCACATAGAGTCGGCCTATTGGCCCGAGGTCCCATATCTGCGCTGTCGAGGCAGCTTTAGTCTCCAGCAGGGGATATCGAACTGGGCACCTCGAACTTCCGTTCATTGGGTAAGATATTTGATTTACCTCGTGATTTCTCTAATCCAACGGGAAAGGTTGGACGATGCAAATGAGCATTGATCACGCGAGGAGACTGCACGCTGCCGCAGTTGCATTGGTGGTGTCGGTGGTCCTTTGTAGTTGTTCGCCGCAAACAGAAACCGCTGCACCGCAGCCTCGCCCGGTTCGAACCGTAACCATCGAGCAACGCGCGGCCGGCACGGCAATTACCTTGACCGGCCGGATTGAAGCGGAGGACGAGGTCGCACTTGCGTTCCGCATCTCGGGCCGCGTGCTTGAGAACGACCGCAAGCTCGGGGATCGGATCGAAGCCGGACAAGTCGTGGCGCGGCTGGAATCTCAAAACGAGCGCAACGCGCTGCGCGCAGCGCAAGCCAACCTCGTGGCTTCGCAGGGACAACTGACGCAGGCCCGCAACCACTTCGAGCGGCAGGACACGCTACTCAAGCAAGGCTGGACCACACGCGCAAATCACGACCAGGCAAAACAGGCGCTGCAAACCGCGGAGTCGCAGGTCGACGCCGCCGAAGCGCAAGTGAAAACCGCATATGACCTCGTCAGCTTTACGGAGCTCAAGGCGGATGCACCTGGAGTGATCACTGCGCTTGGCCCTGGCGCGGGCGAAGTCGTACAGGCCGGCCAAATGATTTTCCGCGTCGCCCGGAGAGACGGGCGAGACGCAGTATTTGACGTACCGGCACAGGTCATCCGGACCGCGCCGAGCGATCCCCGGATCACCGTGAGCCTCACCGATGATCCGAAAGTGACAACCACCGGGCGCGTCCGCGAGATCGCCCCACAAGCAGATCCTGTGACGCGAACGTTCGCGGTCAAAGTTGGTTTGAACGATCCTCCATCGGCGATGCGGCTCGGTGCAACTGTGACGGGGCGCATGGAGGGCGATTCAGTGCCCGTCATCAATATTCCCGCAACGGCACTAACGAAGATCAATAGCCAACCGGCCGTCTGGATCGTCGACCCTTCGAACCGGACCGTTTCGATTCGGAATGTCGACGTGCTGCGTTACGACCCGGCGAGAGTCGCAGTGTCAGGCGGGCTTACAACCGGCGAAGTCATTGTCACTGCAGGCGTGCAAGCCCTGCACCCCGGCCAGAAGGTTCGGCTGCTCGGGTCGGAGCAATGATATGGGCTTCAATCTTTCGGAATGGGCACTCAAGAACCGGTCGCTGACCGTCTACTTGATGATCATTGCGGTGCTGGCGGGGCTGTTTGCTTTTTTCCGACTCGGGCGCAACGAAGATCCGTCGTTCGTCATCAAGACCATGGTCGTGCAGGCTGCCTGGCCCGGCGCCAGCGTCGACGACATGCTCAAGCAGGTCACCGAACGACTGGAGCGCACGTTACAGGAAACGCCAAACCTCGATTTCCTGCGCAGTTTCACACGCGCCGGCGTGACCACGATCTTTGTCAACCTCAAGGACAGCACACGCGCCAGGGAAATACCGGACATCTGGTACCATGTTCGCAAAAGCATCGGCGACATGCGTCATACGCTGCCGGTCGGCGTTGTCGGACCGGGCTTCAATGATGAGTTTGGTGACACGTACGGGATCATATATGGCTTCACCGCCGACGGATTCACTCACCGGGAACTTCGAGACTACGTCGAGGATGTCCGCTCGAAACTGCTGCACGTGCCCGACGTTTCGAAAATTGACATTCTGGGAGCCCAGGACGAGAAAATCTTCGTCGAATTCTCAATGGAACAGCTTGCCAGCCTTGGCATTGATCGGTCGTCATTGATCGCTGCACTGCAGGCGCAGAACGTCGTGCAACCCGCCGGCACGATACAGACCGGCAATGAAACCCTGTCACTTCGCGTCTCGGGGGCATTCGGTCTGAAGAAGACGTTGCCAACGTGAATTTTGCAGTTGGCGGACGTATGCTCCGTTTGAGCGACATTGCGCAGATACAACGCGGCTTTGCCGACCCACCGCAGCCACTATTTCGCGTCAATGGACAGCCGGCCATCGGCTTGGCAATCGCCATGCGCGAGGGTGGCGACATTTTGGCTCTCGGCAAGAACATCAAGACGGCTCTTGCCGAAGCCACGGCGGACTTGCCGCTCGGCGTAGAGCCGAAACTGGTGGCCGATCAGGCGGCGACGGTCGACACCGCGATTTCCGAATTCATGACGTCGCTATGGCAGGCAGTCGCAATCATCCTGACTGCGAGTTTCGTAAGTCTGGGTATCCGTCCAGGTTTTGTGATCGCCTCAGCCATACCGCTCACGCTTGTCGTGGTCTTTTCGGTCATGCTGATGTCTCACATCGACATGCAGCGTATCTCGTTGGGCGCGCTCATCATCGCGCTGGCATTGATGGTCGACGATGCCATGACGACCACCGACGCCATGCTGACTCGGCTGGCCGCAGGCGATGACCAAGTAAAGGCCGCGACATTCGCGTTTCGCACCTATGCTTTTGCAATGCTTGCCGGCACGTTGGTAACGATCGCGGGATTCGTGCCCATCGAATTCGCCGCAAGTGGCGCCGGCGAATACACGTTCTCGCTTTTTGCCGTTGTCGCCATCGCGTTGATCGCGTCCTGGTTCGTCGCGGTCCTGTTCGCGCCACTGCTGGGCGTCGCCATTCTCAAACCACCAAAGGCGGCAAAGTCAGTGGAGCCGGGCTGGTCTTTCGTACCTATCGCTCGTTTCTCACCTGGGCGCTGCGGGCAAAGGCTCACGATCGCGGTCACCCTTGCGATATTCGTCGCGTCGATATTCGCGATCCGGCTCATTCCCAACCAGTTCTTCCCATCCTCGGATCGGCCCGAACTGCTCGTAGATATGACGCTGCCCCAGAATGCCTCGATCTTTGCCAGTGAAACTGTGGCGCGTCGCATTGACGATATTCTAAAGGACGACCCAGACGTGACGGCATTGAGTACCGAACGTGGCCGCGGCGCGATCCGGTTTTATCTGCCGCTCAACGTGCAACTACGAACAATTTTTTCAGCCAGGCCGTGGTCGTCGCAAAGGACGTGCCTGCTCGCGAGCGCCTGCGGAAGAAGCTCGAAGAGGTACTCGCCAATGACTTCCCC
>CAVUPX010000018.1:0-30619 GCA_963743405.1 uncultured Alphaproteobacteria bacterium
AAGAAATTATTTTGCAGCGTGATATCAATCGATCTAAAGCGCGAGAACTCTACATCGCAACGCCGTCGCAACAATTTCCGTTTATGACAGAGATCGATTTCAAATTCCCAATATCTCGCCCTCAAATCTTTCTTTGCGTTCGCCGACGTTGGTCTCGGTCCGCATCTCTCGCAAGTGATTCACTAAGTGCGGTGGCATGCGATTCGCTGCGCAATCAAACTGGATTCAGCGCGGCCCTTTCAACTGCAACTCCCTGACGAAGTTCAATGCGCTGGCGCGAAGACACCCCTCGCAGGTCGGCGGTGCGCCAGATGATATTGCTCTCAAATTCGCTCACACGCTCATCAACATAAATGACTTGCCACATCATTTTAACGATCCGTTGGCGGCCTTCATTATCGAGAACATCACTGAGCTGACGGGTGAAATGATAGAGATCAACCGCATTTCGCTCGGCCGCAGCAGCGTCGTAAATCAATTGAATTGTGGTGAGGTCGTCAAGTCCGAAGCGCGATTTCAGAACGGCTTGAAGCTTTTGGCGTCTAGCCTCCGACATTTCGCTGTTGACGGTCGCCACATGCATAAGCAGCGCCGCGGTTGCGAGCCGGCAATCTGTGTCCTCGAATTTTTGTAGCCTCGTATCCTCGACGAGGCCGGAGATTAAGTTCTTGAGCAATTCAAACATCGATAGTGCCTCTTACGCTTAAACACCTGCCATCCAGCGATACAGCGGCGGCTCCAGCCGATCGCAGCCAAACAGGAAATGGCATTGCCGACTTCCGGCGCAACGTCGCTTACGAAACTTTAATCTCCCAGACATGGGCCATTCACGTGAGGGGCAATAGGAGATCGGCGACCGAGAAATGGCGACTTAGAGATTCTCATGTCGCGCAAAGATGAATTGCATAAGCTCGCACAACTGTTCCATTCGCAAGCCCGCCGAACCCTGGACCGTTCTGCAAAACAGGCGCTGCGGAAACTTGGCGATCACTACCAAAACGAGGCGGAAAAGCTCAAAGGGCAGGTTTCGGCGGATTGCGCTGGTCTGACAGAGTCAGAATGATTGTGGCGATGTCCGCTATTGGGGGCAAAGCGGACATGATGTTTTGCACTGCACATGTCCGCTTTTGACCCAAAGCAGACATGGGGCAACGCAACGGCGCCTTGTTTGGCTTGGATGGCAGGGTTTGGAACTCGGCAACGATTAACTTCTTGTTCCCGGAACGAATTCAATTACGCCGCATTGCACACATTATCGATGTGTAAAATGACATAGGGGAGGTCGGATATGTCCCCAGGGGATAATTATCGAGCTAAGGCTCTTGAGCTTCTTGCCAAAGCAGAAATCGAAAACGACCTAACGATGCGGGCCGAGTTTGAAAATTTGGCCGCCGCCTTTCTGCGCCTTGCGGAGCAGGCCGAGCGTAACGCCGCGTTTGTTGTCGAGTTCGAACTTCCTTCCGAAAAGGACAGTGACCCAAAACCCGAGCGGTAGGCCGTCTTGCAACCTTTTTATTTCAAAACGGCGACTGATGTCGATTTTTTGGCACGAAGCGGACATGACGATTTGCACCGCACATGTCCACTTTCGGGGGTAAAAAGGACATTTAGCGACGTAGCAATTTACCAAGCCTTTTAGTTGGGTCCGGAAGGGTTGGACACGCATTGGACACAATGCGAAACGGCTGCATTTCTAGCCGCTAGCTCGCTCTCGGCGATCCCGGACGCGAGTACAACTTCATAATCAATTTTGCATTGCCAATGCCATTTAGCGCCACGTTGCCAAACGCGGCAATTAAATATCGGCTCAGCCAAGAGAACCCCCCGTTGACACGCGGCAGCGTAGATCGGCTGCCATGCTTGGTCCGCAGGTAAGTCTTAGGAGGCAACCTGACTAGCTGATGCGACCGCAATGCAGTCATGTAATCTCGGATCTTGAAATCCTAAAGTAAATCACCCCTCCGATGTCTAAACGGAGCGGTCGATATCGGGTTCCACATTTGGTCAAGGTACGCGTGAGACCTGCCCGATTTTTGATCTAGATCACGAAAGACAATTGGGGATGTGCTGTGGTGAGGGAAATTAAGTAGCAAAAAGGATCGCGATGTCTCTCACAGCAATGTCCACGGAACACGCCATCGAGCGGCGCACCACAAATTCGTGCATCGTCAAACGGACAATCAAGCGCAACGGCCATAAAACGAGCGTGTCGCTGGAAGATCAGTTTTGGGACGGTCTGTGCGAAATCGCGAAAAGCAAGAAACTTTCGACGTCGAAGCTAGTCGAGGAAATTGACCGGCACCGCACCAGTGACAATCTCTCGTCGGCAATTCGGATATTCGTGTTGGAATATTATCAAAACGTTTTCAGCCTGAACGCTCGCCGGGATTAGCTACACACGCCGAACCTTCGACCCGAAATGAACAAACCTTATTATTGCGACTATGCCGGCGTGCCGACGATTGTCGGTGAGACCCGCGCTTGGTCGTTTGTGGATGGTGCGTGGAAAGAAATCAATCGCATTGAGGCCTACACCCAGGCGCAACTTATTAGCGAGCAAGAATTCCGGCAACTTTTTGGTGGACTGCCACCGCTGCCCCCACCAATTCCGCGCCGATGAATGTCCGCTATTGGCACAAAGCGGACATTCCATGTTGCGGCGCATATGTCCGCTTTCGGGGGCAAAGCGGACATCATTTAGCGCAAAGGCAGACATTATTAATTGCCCACTTATGACCGGACCCGCACAGTGCCGAGGCGATCGGCTGGAACGAACGTGGACAGTGCTGCCCGAGCGGCGCTCCCGAAGGCACCGAATGGCATGATCAGGATTGCGCCCTGTAAATCATTGGTGACTGTCACGGTCCAACGACGCCAATCAAACGG
Source organism: uncultured Alphaproteobacteria bacterium (assembly GCA_963743405.1). Taxonomy (GTDB): domain Bacteria; phylum Pseudomonadota; class Alphaproteobacteria; order Rhizobiales; family Xanthobacteraceae; genus Pseudolabrys. The sequence continues at coordinate 2,887 of CAVUPX010000018.1, forward strand.
GTGGCTGGCCAAACGGCAGGTCGCCATCACCAGATTCGCAAGCCGCTTGGCTCTCGTGTGCGCGGCAGCAACGTCGGGGAGATCGTACCCTGCCTCGACGTGCGCGATCTACGCAGGATGAGCGCGCTCAACGGCCCGTGGGTCACATTTACAGGACTGGAATTGCGGTGGCCCAATATCCAGAAAATGCGCGCTGCGAAGTTTCTGATTTACATCGAACTGCATAACCAGACTGTGCCGCAGAACATTCGGGTTGAATGGACATGGTGCAATTTTGGTGGCTCCAGACCTTGGCTGCATTGCCCTTTTTGCGAACGACGCGTGGCGCGATTGTACAAGGGACTGAGCGGGTATTATTGCCGGTCCTGCTGCGGCAACCCGGTTTACGAGAGCCAGCGAAAAAGCAAAAAAGCGCGGGCCTACTTACAGGCTTATCGAGTTCGGCAGCGGCTCGGCGGCTCGCGTCCGGTAGTCGATCCAGTGCCAGCACGACCGTACGGAATGTGGCGCAAGACCTACACCCGGCTTTGCGAGCGGATTTAACGACTAGAGCAACCACTGGTCGGGAGCCGCGTCGTGCGCCATGCGCCACAGTATTTTCTGTCGCTTTCCTATTGATTTCAGTAGTAGCACCTCAGGCCGTTCCGCTGCCCGTCCGTCCTCCAGTATTCGCTCAACGCTGAGCGCGGGCATCTCACTCGGGTTTTCCGCCCTGAAGTCGAAATGGTCGTAAAGGATCAATATTCAAAGGCTTGTCCCGCTCTTGAGCGCAATACAATTTTTCCTACAAATTCAGATCATTAAACGGGACAGCGCCTAGCAAATCGATCGTTTCGCATCACTATCGCAACAATGGATCAGGCAATGTCCGCTTTACCCCTATAAGCGGACACGTGCGGTGCAAAACGTCATGTCCGCTTTACCCCCGAAAGCGGGCATGTGCAGTGCACTAGGCGATGTCTGCTTAGTGCCAATAGCGGACATCGGCGACGTTTATTCGATCACCTCGTCGGCGCCCATTATAACAATCATTACAATCCCCGCGCAGCTTTGGTTGAGCGGGAGCGTCTCGACTGGGAAACACCGCAAGCTTCAGCCGCGCTTAGCGACGTAGCCTGCGGTGACCTCAGTTTTGTGGGCGGCGAAGGCTGCCAGGACTTCGTCCTTCTCGCGCTTCGGGACCTTGAAGAAGTCCAGGGTCCGTCCGAGTTCTGCTGCAACCTCATCGAATTCTGCGGGCGAAATCCGGAGGTCCCGATGGGCCTCCTCAAGGCCGAGCGGCGTCGTGCCGGGCTTGGTGGCCGTGAACTTGAAAGGCCCACCCGAGACGTTGCAGACCCACAACGTCCTCATGAACTTGAGGCCGGGCAGCCTTCCCAGGTTCTTGGTGTGCCATTCCCGCAGCTGCGGGTTCTTGGACTTCTGGCCGACGATGGGGTTCTTCACAACGGCGTCGCTGAAGTGGTCCACCACCGCCGCAATGGCGAAGACGCCACCCAACCGTTCGTACAGACTTTTTTCCGCGGTGGTTTGCGTGGCTTGCGCACGCGCGTTACCTGCAGCCGCCAATACAGTCACCGGAGCGGCAGCCAACGCCAATCCGACGACCGCGCTTCGTCTTGTGATAGAAGTTGAAACAGCCTGCGCCATTGTTATCTCCTTGGTGATGAGGGTAGGCCAGATCCGTTTAGAGCATGGCGTCCGTTGCGGACGTTGTTTCTTTTTCAGAAAAGGCCCACGCCACTTTAGGGCGCCACGACGATGCGTCCCTTCATGTTGGGATGAAACTTGCAGAAGTAATCGATGCTGCCCGCATTTTTCAGCAGCAAGCTGGCGGTCTGCTTCGACCCGATCATGACATCCCAGTTTTTGTTACCTGCAGTGGCGGTGTGCGCCAGGATATCCTTGTTGTCCCACACGATGGTGTCGCCGACCTTGGCGTTCACTTCATTGGGTGAGAACACCAGTTTGTCGATGGTAACTTGTATGGTTTCCGCATGCGCTGAGACGGTGCCGAACCAGCAAAGAACTAACGCAGTCGGAACCCATCTCGGCGTCATGACGGCACTCCTTATTTAAGTTCAGCCGCGACATGCTCGGCGTGCTGCTGGTGCCCCTGGAAGATCTTCAAGCCGGTCTGCAGCAGGCTCTTGAGTTCGGCATTGCTGGCCGACGGGATCAACAGCGTCTCGAGCGCGCCATTGACGGTCTTGTGATAGGCAACCTCGTTGGCAACGTAGGCCTTGTCGAAGGCAGGACCTGAGAGCTTGGCCAATTCGGCACGCTTGTCGGCCGCCGCCTTGGTCAGAGCCTTGCTGGTGTCGTTGTCTTCCGGCTTCACCTTGAGCTTGGTCACCAGATCGATCGCTTGCTTGTTCACCGCGGTATGGTCGCGGACCATGTCCTCGGCGAAAGCTTTCACGTCCTTGTTCTTGGTGATCGCAAGCGCTTGCTTGGCGGCTTCGATATCGAGTTGTCCCGCCGTGTAGGCGATGTGCGCGATTTGAGGATCAGTCGGTTTGGCGCCGCCTTGCGCAAACGATGCGCCAGTTAGCAGGCAAAGCGCGGCGAGCCCTGCGGTAAATTTGGCAATCATGGAATACCTCCGTTTCACGCGGCCGAATGGCCGTGCCTTGCATCAACACGCGAGTTGGATGCGTGAGGCGGGTGGAGGTTCCCGCCTCAGCGGCAGATAAGCTGGACCATCTTCTCGGTCATGGCATCGCAACGATGGCCGCCGAACGGAAACGTGTTGGTAAGCGTGGGGCCAAGCTGCTTGTCCAAGGTATCGCGCAACAGCGTGCGAGCGCGATGCAGCCTTGTCTTGACGGTCTCGGGTTTGAGGCCAAACAAATCGGCGGTTTCCTCGACAGTCATGGCCTCGACAATGCGCGCAACGAAGACGGCTCGGAATAAATCTGGAAGTTCGTCGATCGCCTTTTCAAGAACGGCACGGATTTCGCCTTGCGCCATCGTTTTCTCCGGATCGTTGCTGGCCGCCGAGACAGGGAAGTCGATAATCTGCGCCTGGGGGCGAGTTTCGACGAAGGTCTCCCAGTCGACCGTGGGCCGCCGCTTGCGCAACCGGCCAAGGGCTTCGTTCATCGCGATGCGCGTGATCCAGGTGCCGAAAGCGGCATCGCCGCGAAACATGTCGAGGCCGGTGAACGCACGCACATAGGTTTCCTGCACCACGTCCTCGGCTTCGGCGTCATCGCGCAAGATGCTCCGCGCCACTCGGAACAGACGGCGGTTGTACCGGGTCGTGATGGCGCGCACTGCCGCTTCGTCCCGTGCGCGAGCGCGAGCCACCAATTCCTCATCGGCGTGGACGTCGGCTTTGGCCTGTTGGACCGGGGTTAAAGCCATAGGCAATGTCCTTGGTTCTGTGCGTTAGATGCGGGTTAGAACAAAAGGTTCCCAGCACACCCGTCCAACGCTTGAACGGCAATTCGCGATTGTTGTCGTAATGAAATGTCCGCTTTGGGTCAAAATCAGACATGTGCAACGAACAAGCCGATGTCCGCTAAGTGCCAAAAGCGGACACGACAGCCAACCCGACCTACCGCACTTGCGCGAGATGCCGCTTCACTCATGAGTGACAAGAAAGAGCGCAGTGCGCCTTACGAGACAGAAACTAAAGTGAAGCGGCGCGCTGGAATATGGCGTGCGTCACTCAGCTTGAAAAATACTACACCCATAGGGTGGGCGTTCATGTCAGAAGCGCTGACTTATATGTGTTCTGCCAAGCCAGAATTAATGTCCGCTTTGGGTCAAAAGCAGACATGTACAGTGCAAAACAGCATGTCCGCTTTACTCCCGAAAGCGGACATTGATCGACGGTCCCGGAATATCCGCTAAGTGTCACAGGCGGACATGAACTCTCCCCGGCTTAACGCTTCGCTATGTCGATGGTATCCCCCGGCGGCTTCCTGTGAGCATTGGTCCAAACGACAAGGCAAAGCCGAAAAAGGCGGCGCACCAGGCGAAAGCTGTAACGTGCAGCAGCGCATCACTCCATCCCGGTTCCAATGAAGCGCAGATCCGCGCGAGTGAAGCAATAACGACGGTAGCATAGATCGCCTGTGTCATCGGCGAAGCGACAAGCGCGTTGCCGGTATGCCCGAGGCTGGCGCGAGTCATCACCGCGAGCGTCATGGTCCCCGCCGCCCCAACTGTCCAGGCATGGACCCCCGCGCTGAACACAACGATGTCGAGCGCTGCCGCGCTTGCGAGCAAAAAACCGAGCGGCACGAATGCGTAACCAACGTGCAGAATGAGCACCAACCGGTCGCGGCAAGTCCGATCCCCGGCCCACCGGGCCAAGCGCACTGTATTCACCACCCCTGCTATGACGAGAGCTGCGGCAATCAGCTGTCCGGTAGGCCGCACGGTCCACAACACCAGCGTTGCAGCGGTAACGCCCATCGCCATGACGTCGAAACGCGCGAACGGCGCCGGCAGCCGGCCCGGGTTCTCGCGCGCAAGCCAGTTGCGGGTGAAGCTTGGCACGATACGGCCGCCGATCACCACGATCAGCAACACGATTGCAGCGATGCCAACGCGGGCGCCATATTCGGCCGTGCCCCGGACATGGGCCTCGATGTGAAATGCGATGTTGCCGGCCAGCAGCAGGGTGACCAGACCCACGACCCTAAGATTTCGCCAATTCTTGCCGGTGACAATCTCGCGCGCGCAGGCGATGACGACCAACGTCAGAAAGCTGACGTCGACGATCGCTGCCAGCAGCCAGCCGGTCTCAGCAGAAAAAGTGACGCAGACGCGGCCCGCCAGCCATACCGAGACCAGCACGAACAAGGGCATGCCCTGGATCGGCAGCCGTCCGGTCCAATTGGGGATCGCCGTAAGCAGAAAGCCGGTCACTACCGCCGGCAGATAGCCGTAGAGCATTTCGTGGACGTGCCAGTCGACGGCAGAGAACGCGCTCGACAATTCCAGTTCGCCGTTGAAGATCGGCAGCCAGGCCAGGATGGCGAGCCCGGCGTAAATAGCGCCGAACAGGAAGAACGGCCGGAAGCCGTAGGACAGCAAAACCGGGCCGTGATAGTCCCGCAGGCGAGGGATTCCGTTCATGTCTCGATACTATCCGCGCTGGGCGTGCTCGAAGGCGCGCTTGAGGCAGAGCGCCCCCGGATCGTTTGCGCGGTTCATCAGCCCGATTAACGTCACCCATTCCTCGTCGGACGCTTCGTGTGTGTAGCGCTGCACCGTGTGGGTCACGCAGGCCGCAAGATTGAGCCCCTCGGCGGCGGCGCGTTCTTTGACCACCGCGAGCAACGTCAGATCGCCCGCCCCGAGAATCGTTTCCACCGCGGTCGTCTCGTCGGTCAACCGAGCCAGAATATCGCCGAGCATTTGGTTGCTCCTCCAAAAGCCGCTAATGCACACGCAGCGCGTCCGCGCCAGCGAGGTCGATGCCTTCGATCTTCGCTGCCGTCACCAGCCGCGCGATGTATTGCGCGTCGGCGCGCCGGCGCACACTTTCGCGCAGATAGTCGGCAATGCGGGCGGCGACCATCTCATAGGGCAGCACCTGCCCTTCGTGCCTGCGGTCGAGCCGAATGATATGGAAGCCGTAACGGGTCGCGACCGGCGCCTCGCACAGTTGACCGGGCGGGAGCGCCATCAGCGCCTGCTCGAACTCAGGCGTCGTTTGCCCGGCGGTGATCTGCCCAAGATTGCCGCCCTGCGTCGCCGACGGACAACGCGAATGGGCTTGCGCCATGGACGCGAAGGAGTCCGGCCGCTCGTTCAACGCCGCCAGCACGCCGGCTGCATCGGCCTGCGCGCGCGCATAAGCCTCGGGGTCCGATGGCAATGCCGCAAAAAGGATGTGCGCGGCCTCGTAGATGTCGGGTGAACGGAAACGCGCGCCGTTACGCTCGTAATAGCGTCGGCAAGTTTCATCGTCCGGCTCGGGCACGACGACCTCGCGCTCGACGACGCCTCGCATCAAGGCCTCTTCGTCGGTTTCGCGCCGGCCGGCCGCGTCGCTGATCGGCCCCGGCGTCACACCGATGACGGTCGCACGCTGCAACAGCAATTCGCGAATTACCAGCGCGCGCGCCGCCTGCTGCCAGGCAGCAATTGGTTTTTGCGCCGGATGATGCTGCATTTCGCGGACAATGGCGTCGCGCGCGATGGCGACGCCATTGACGCTGACGGTAACCGGCTTGCCGGCAGGTATGTTCATATGGACCGAGCAGGACATGGCGCTTACTCCGCCGGAACCGCACGCGCGCGCGACGCGGCGGGCCGCCGGCCATCGCTGCGCACGACCTGATAGCCGCGCCGGCCGAGATACCAGATCGGCGCGCTCCAGACGTGGACAAGACGGGTGAACGGAAACACCAGGAAGATCGTCATGCCGAGAATGAGATGTGCCTTGAAGATCGGGTCCGCATCCGCGATGAGATCAGCGACGCCCGGTTGCAGGGTCAAAATGCCCTGCGCCCAGGTCATGAACTTCACCATTTCGTGGCCGTCGAGATGATCAAGCGAGACGGTGATGGTGAGAAGCCCAAGAATGAGCTGCGCATAAAGCATCAGCAGTATCGCGATATCGCCGAACGACGAGGTCGAGCGAATGCGCGCATCGAACAGACGGCGATGCACCAAAAGCGTGATGCCGATGAAGCAGAATACACCGGCGACACCGCCGACGATGATAGCCAGCCACTGCTTGAAGGTGTGCGAGATACCGAGAAAATCAAAAATCCAGATCGGGGTCAGCAGGCCAACGAAGTGGCCCATGAAGATGACCAGAATACCGACATGGAACAGGTTCGAGCCCCACGTCAGCTGCCGCCGGCGCAGCAACTGACTCGATCCGCTTCGCCACGTGTACTGCTCGCGATCGAACCGCACCCAGCTGCCGAGGAGGAACACCGTCAGGCAGAGGTAGGGATACCAACCGAAGACGGCATATGTGATCAGGTCGCGCATGATTGTTTCCTTACTAGCGCAGGTTGGTACGCTTTGCCGCCGGCATATCGGGCGCCGGACGTAACCGCCCGCGAACGTGAGCCATCAGCGTATCCTTGCAGCTATCGCCGGCGCCGGGCCCGAACTTGACCGGCTCGTCTTCCCAGGCCGCGTCGAGCGCCGCGAGGTCCAACGGGTCCGGATCGGGCAATGCCAGAAGGGCGGAGACCTCCTCCCCTTTCGGCTTGACCGAAGACAATGCGGTCAACGCGCGGAACACCGCTTCGTATGGCGTTTGGCGCTTACGCAGGCGCTCGGCCATCGCCGCGAGAATGTGAGCCGGCTGGGCGAGTAGCTCGCACGCTTTCGCCTGCGGCAGCGTCGCGAGAAATTCGAGGAACAGCGGCAGGAAATCTGGCAATTCGTTCTTGACCGCCGCGAGGCCGCGCTCCTCATACATGGTCAGCAGATCGACCATGGCCTGGCCGCGATCGCGGCTTTCGCCATGGACATGTTCGAACAAGTGCAGCGACAGGGAGCGCGTGCGGTCGAATAGCAGGACGTAGCGCTCCTGCAGGTCGTAGAGATCGCCGCTGGCGATGTCGTTGAGCAGACCATCGAGCTGACGCCGTACCGCCGCCGGCACCAGTCCTTCCGCTTCAATCGCCGCGCGCAACTCGCCTACGATCTGCTGAAGCTCGGCACTTGGGTAGCTCAGCAGAAGCGATAAGGCCTTAAAGGTCTTGGCCATTACACCACCTCCATCGGGTTCTTGGCGCGAGAAGTTGCGCCTTTGGGCGTGCCGAAAAGGTTGATTTCGGTCTCGCCGCCGGAGCAGCCATTGCCGAACGAGAACCCGCAAGAGCCGCGCAGATCTTGCGCATCTTCGCCCATCTCGCGATGCGCGGTCGGGATGACGAAGCGGTCCTCGTAATTGGCGATCGCCATGATGTGGTACATGTCTTCGATCGCCGAACTGGTGAGGCCGACACGCTTGGCAATCGCCTCGTCGATCACGCCGTCCACGGTCTTGGCGCGCATATAGGCGCGCATGGCCAGCATGCGCTCGAGTCCCAATGCCACAGGCTCTTCCTTGCCCGCCGTGAGCAGGTTGGCGAGATATTTGAGCGGGATGCGCAACGAGCGCACGTCCGGCATTTCGCCGTCATGACCGATCTTGCCGGCCTGCGCCGCCGATTGGATCGGCGAGAGCGGCGGCACATACCAGACCATCGGCAGCGTGCGGTATTCGGGATGTAGCGGGAATGCGACTTTCCACTCCATCGCCATTTTGTAGATGGGAGAACGTCGAGCGCCTTCCAGCCAATTCTCGGCGATACCATCCGCACGGGCCTGGGCGATCACCGCCGGGTCATGCGGATTGAAGAAGATGTCGAGCTGCGCCTGGTAGAGGTCCTGCTCGTCCGGAACACTCGCCGCCTGTTCGATGCGGTCGGCGTCATAAAGCACGACGCCGAGATAGCGAATGCGGCCGACGCAGGTCTCCGAGCACACGGTCGGCTGGCCGGCCTCGATGCGAGGATAGCAGAAGATGCACTTCTCGGATTTGCCGCTCGACCAGTTGTAGTAGATCTTCTTGTACGGGCAGCCGGACACGCACATCCGCCAGCCGCGGCACTTGTCCTGGTCGATGAGGACAATGCCGTCTTCCTCGCGCTTGTAGATGGCGCCGGAGGGGCAGGCAGCGACGCAAGCCGGATTGAGGCAGTGCTCGCACAGCCGTGGCAGATACATCATGAAGGTGTTTTCGAACTGACCGTAGATGTCCTTCTGCACGCCTTCGAAGTTTACGTCCTTCGAGCGCTTGGAGAATTCCCCGCCGAGGATTTCCTCCCAGTTCGGGCCCCACTCGATCTTCTCCATGCGTTCGCCGCTGATCAGCGAACGCGGGCGCGCCGTCGGCATCGCCGTCATTTCCGGCGATTTCTGCAAGTGCTCGTAGTCGAAGGTGAAAGGCTCGTAATAGTCGTCGATCTCCGGCAAATCGGGATTGGCGAAGATGTTCGCCAGCACCCGCCATTTCGAGCCGATGCGCGGCTCGATCTTGCCGTTCTTCTTACGGCGCCAGCCACCGTTCCAGCGCTCCTGGTTCTCCCACTCCTTGGGATAGCCGATGCCGGGCTTGGTCTCGACATTGTTGAACCAGGCGTATTCCATGCCTTCGCGGTTAGTCCACACGTTCTTGCAGGTGACGGAACAGGTGTGACACCCAATGCACTTGTCGAGATTGAGCACCATCGCAATTTGCGCACGGATTCTCATTCTGCGGCCTCCATTTTGGGCGCGACGGTGAGCGGTTCGGGCTGATCGGGTGACGGCGTGTCGAGCCAATCGACTTTCGCCATTTTGCGGACGACGACGTATTCGTCACGGTTGGAGCCAACCGTGCCGTAATAGTTGAAGCCGTAGGACTGCTGAACGTAACCGCCGATCATATGGGTCGGCTTGAGCACCGCGCGGGTCACCGAATTATGGATGCCGCCACGCTGGCCGGTCATTTCGGAGCCCGGCACATTCACGATCTTCTCCTGCGCATGATACATCATGCACATGCCTTGCTTGACGCGTTGCGAGACCACGGCGCGCGCCACCAAAGCGCCGTTGGTGTTGAAAGCCTCGATCCAGTCGTTGTCGACAATGCCGGCCTTTTTGGCGTCGATCTCGCTGATCCACACGATCGGCCCACCGCGCGACAGCGTCAGCATCAGCAGATTGTCGGTGTAGGTCGAGTGGATGCCCCACTTCTGGTGCGGCGTAATGAAGTTGAGCACGACTGCGTCATTGCCGTTCGGCTTACGATCGATGACCGAATTGACCGACTTGGTATCGATGGGTGGGCGGTAGACACAGAAGCCCTCGCCGAACGCCCGCATCCACAGATGATCCTGGTAGAGCTGCTGGCGGCCGGTCAGCGTCCGCCACGGGATCAGTTCATGAACGTTGGTGTAGCCGGCGTTGTAGCAGACCTTTTCCGACTCCAACCCCGACCAGATTGGCGACGAAATGATCTTGCGCGGCTGCGCCACGACGTCGCGAAAGCGGATTTTCTCGTCCTCTTTTGGAACGGCGAGATGCGTGTGTTCACGCCCGGTAAATCCTTGCAGAGAAGTCCAGGCCTTAACAGCGACCTCGCCGTTCGTTTCCGGCGCAAGGCTGAGGATGACTTCGCATGCATCGATGTCGGAATCGATTCGAGCGAGGCCCTTCGTCGTCCCCTCCTCCGTCACCTCGCCGTTGAGCTTCGTGAGAAACTCGACCTCGTGCTCGGTATTCCAGCTCATGCCCTTGCCGCCGTTGCCAAGCTTGGCCATCAGCGGTCCGAGCGACGTGAAGCGCTTGTAGAGGTTGGGGTAGTCACGCTCGACCACTGTCACCGAAGGCATGGTCTTGCCGGGAATCGGATCGATCTCTCCCTTTTTCCAGTCCTTCACATCGAACGGCTGCGCAATCTCGCCGGGCGAGTCGTGCATAATGGGAGTCATCACCACGTCCTTCTCGACGCCGAGCACTTCCGGCGCGACCTGCGAGAACGTCTTGGCGATGCCCTTATAGATGTCCCAATCGTTGCGCGCCTCCCAGACCGGATCGACGGCCGAGGTCAGCGGATGAATGAAGGGATGCATGTCGGAGGTGTTGAGATCGTTCTTCTCGTACCAGCTCGCAGTCGGGAGAACGATGTCGGAATACATGCAGGTCGTCGACATGCGGAAGTCGAGGGTGACCAACAGGTCGAGCTTTCCCTCAGGCGCCTGATCGTGCCAGACGACGTCGGAAGGCTTCTTTTTGCCATCCTGGCCAAGATCCTTGCCCATGACGCCATGCTTGGTGCCGAGCAGATGTTTGAGGAAATATTCGTGGCCCTTGCCGGACGCGCCCAGAAGATTAGAGCGCCAGATGAACATGTTGCGCGGCCAGTTGGACGGACTGTCCGGGTCATCGCATGACAGCTTCAATGCGCCCGACTTAAGCGATTTGGCGACGTAATCCTTCGCATCAATGCCGGCGGCGGCGGCTTGCTTCGAAACCTCCAGCGGGTTGCTCTGAAGTTGCGGCGCTGACGGTAGCCAGCCCATGCGCTCGGCGCGAACATTGTAGTCGATCAGCGCACCGTCCCACGGACCCGCCGGCGCGGTCGGCGACAACACTTCAGACACATCAAGCGTCTCGTAACGCCATTGGTCGGTGTGCGCATAGAATGCCGAGGTCGAATTCATTTGCCGCGGCGGGCGGCCCCAGTCGAGCGCGAAGGCGAGCGGTAGCCATCCTGTTTGCGGGCGCAGCTTTTCCTGGCCGACGTAATGCGACCAGCCGCCGCCCGACTGGCCGACACAACCGCACATCACCAGCATGTTGATGATGCCGCGGTAGTTCATATCCATGTGGTACCAGTGGTTCAGACCAGCGCCGACGATCACCATCGACCGGCCTTTGGTCTTCTCGGCGTTGAGCGCGAACTCGCGCGCCGTGGTGATGATCTGGTCGCGCGGTACTCCGGAAATTTTCTCCGCCCAGGCCGGCGTATATGGCTCGATGTCATCGTAACTCTTGGCGAGGTGCTCGCCGCCAAGCCCGCAATCGACACCATAGTTGGCGACGAAGAGGTCGTAGACCGACGCCACGAGCGTCTCGCCTTCGACCAATTGCAGCGTCTTAACCGGCACATTGCGCACCAGCACGCCCGGATGATCAGTGCCGAGGAAATGATCGTGTTCGCGATTGCCGAAATACGGAAAACCGACTGCGGCGACCTTGTCCTTGACGGTCGCCAGCGAGAGCCGGAGCTTGGTATCTGCACCCTGCGACGTGCGTTCCTCGAGACTCCACTTGCCCTTCTCACCCCAGCGGAACCCGACCGACCCGCGCGGCACCACAACCTCGCCGCTGGTCTCATCGTAAGCGACAGTCTTCCACTCGGGATTATTGGCTTCCTTCAATCCCAGTACGAAGTCGGATGCGCGCAGGAACCACTCGGGCACGTAGTGCTCACCTTGCTTCACCAGGCGCACCAGCATCGGCATGTCGGTATATTGCCGGGCGTAGTCCTGGAAATACTTGGCCTGCCGATCGACATGGAATTCGCGCAGGATGACATGGCCCATGGCCATGCCGAGCGCGGCATCGGTGCCCTGCTTCGGCGAGATCCACAGATCGGCAAATTTCGATGCCTCGGAATAGTCCGGGCTGATCACCACGCTCTTGGCGCCTTTGTAGCGGGCCTCGGTATAGAAGTGGGCATCCGGCGTGCGAGTCTGCGGCACGTTTGAGCCCCACAGGATCAGAAATCCGGAATTGTACCAGTCGGCCAATTCCGGCACGTCGGTCTGCTCGCCCCATGTCTGCGGTGAGGCAGGCGGCAGGTCGCAATACCAATCGTAAAACGACATGCAAACACCGCCGAGCAGCGACAGATAGCGCGAGCCGGCGGCGTAGCTTACCATCGACATTGCCGGGATCGGCGAGAAGCCAAACACGCGGTCGGGTCCGTAGGTCTTGACCGTATACGCGTTGGCAGATGCGATCAGTTCATTGACCTCGTCCCAGGTCGATCGGACAAAGCCGCCGAGCCCACGTTTGCTGACGTAGGCATTCCGCTTCTCGGGGTTTTCGACGATCGACTTCCAGGCCGCGACCGGTGTCATCAGCACCCGCGCTTCGCGCCATAATTTGAGCAGCCGCGAACGGACGAGCGGATATTTTACCCTGTTCCCTGAATAGAGGTACCAGGAGTAGCTGGCGCCGCGCGCGCATCCGCGCGGCTCGTGGTTCGGCAAATCGGCACGCGTGCGTGGATAGTCGGTCTGCTGCGTTTCCCAGGTGACGATTCCGCCCTTGACGTAAATCTTCCATGAGCACGAACCGGTGCAGTTCACGCCATGCGTCGAGCGCACGATCTTGTCGTGCTGCCAGCGCTTGCGATACCCGTCTTCCCAGCGACGGTCTTCCCGCGTTGTGATGCCGTGGCCGTCCGAAAACACTTCGCTGGGACGAGTGAAGAACGTCAGGCGATCCAGAAAATGGCTCATGTTCCCTCATTCAGCCGGCACGGCCGCGGACGTCATCTTCCGCGACTTCGATGATTGATGTTCGATGTCATAGAGAAGACCACCGCGGCGCGTGTAGATTGTCCAGGTGATCAGTACGCAAGTGATGTAGAAGACGAAAAAACCCCACAGCGCCGCCTCGACACCGCCGGTCAGGGCGATCGACGAGCCATACGATTTCGGAATAAAGAACGCGCCGAACGCGGCGATTGCCGACGTAAAGCCCGTGATTGCGGCGGATTCTTTTTCCGCCTGCCGCAACTGTTCATCCTTCTCGAGCTTTGGCATCAGGCGCGGTATTTCCTTGCGCATGATGTTGGGGATCATCTGGAACGTCGATGCATTGCCAACGCCGGTCGCAAAGAACAGCAGCAGGAACATCGCGAAGAAGCCCCAGAACGCGTTGGGCTGATCCTTGATGCCAAGGAAATAAACAACACCCGCTACGCCGAACATCATCATCAGGAAGACCCAGAAGGTGACACGGCCGCCACCCCAGCGATCCGAGATCCAGCCTGTCGCCGAGCGCGACAGCGCACCAACCAAGGGACCGACAAAGACGAAGGGCAATGCGTCTACGGCCGGGAATTGGGTCTTTGCCAGCAAGGGGAAGCCCGCTGAATAGCCGATGAATGAACCGAAGGTTCCAGTGTAGAGCCAGCACATCAGCCAGTTGTGCTTGCGCTGGAATATGACAGCCTGTTCGCTGAACGATGCCCGGGCCGACGCGATATCGTTCATGCCGAACCACGCGGCGAATGCGCTGGCTGCAATAAATGGCCCCCAGACAAAGCCTGCGTTTTGCAGCCAGAGTGGTGTCTGGCCCGCCGGTCCTTTCACCATCGCGGGATCGCCACCGAACCAGCCGAAAACGCCGGCGGTGATCACGATCGGCACCAAAAACTGCACGACGCTGACGCCCAGATTGCCGAGGCCGGCATTAAGCGCGAGCGCATTGCCCTTTTCAGAGCGCGGGAAGAAGAACGAGATATTGGCCATCGACGACGCAAAGTTTCCCCCGCCCAGACCACATAGGAGCGCCAGCGCGAGAAAGACGAAATACGGCGTGCTCGGATTTTGCACCGCGTAACCGATTCCGACCGCGGGGATCATCAGCGACCATGTCGCAACGGTGGTCCACAACCGGCCGCCAAAGATCGGCACCATGAAGGAATAGAAGATGCGCAGAATGGCGCCGGAAATCCCGGGCAAAGCCGCGAGCCAGAACAGTTGATCCGTCGTGAATCGGAACCCGACCGACGGCAGTTTGGCGACAACCACCGACCAGACCTGCCAGACCGCGAAGGACAGCAACAATGCCGGGATCGAGACCCAGAGATTGCGGCGGGCAATGGCCCGACCCGTCGTATCCCAGAATTTCTTGTCCTCCGGCCGCCAATCGGTCAGCACGACGCCCGACAACGCGCCGACATGGGCAGGTTTGTGAATTTCCGCAAATTCGGGAAGCTGCGGAAGCTTCGCCAGCGTGGCGCCGGCCACAGCACTTTCCATATGTCGGACTGATAGGTGCATCCAGAGCAAGGCGCCGCTTACCAGCACGAAGAGCAGCATGAAGCAGCTGGTCCATAGACCGGTGAGATCGTTGAGCGCGCCGAATGCAATGGGGAGCACGAAGCCGCCGAGCCCGCCGATCATTCCGACCAGCCCGCCGACAGCGCCGACGTTCTTTGGATAGTAGACGGGGATGTGCTTGTAGACCGCAGCCTTGCCCAGCGCCATGAAGAAGCCGAGCACGAATACAATGACCGTGAACGGCACAACGGCCATTTCGAGATGGAACGTGCGCGGCCCGCTTGTTGTGCGGACGATATAGTCACTCGGCGGATACGAGAGGACGAACGTGCACGCGATTGCGACCAGGAACGTCCAGTACATGATGGTGCGCGCGCCATAACGATCGGACAAGTGGCCGCCATAGGCACGAAAGACGCTCGCGGGGAACGAAAATGCAGCCGCGATCATGCCGGCTGTCTTGATGTCGACCCCATATACATTGATCAGGTATTGCGGCAGCCATAACGACAACGCGACGAACGCGCCGAAGACAAAAAAGTAGTAGAGCGCAAAACGCCATACCTGGACGTTCTTGAGCGGTTCGAGCTCGAGCCATGCGCTCCGCGGCCGTTCGCCACGCGCCCGGCGCGCAACCAGCACCGGATCGTCATCCGTGAAGAACCAGAACAGGACCCCCATGATTGCGATGCCGGCGGCCCACACCAAAGCAACGGTCTGCCAGCCGTAAGCGACAAGCACGAAGGGCGCGAGGAATTTTGTAACCGCGGCGCCGACGTTGCCTGCGCCGAAAATGCCGAGTGCTGTCCCCTGCTTTTCGGTCGGGTACCAGCGCGAGACGTAAGCGATGCCAACCGCAAATGAGCCGCCAGCGATACCGACGAAAAGTGCCGCGATCAGAAACTGCGGGTAGGTCGAGGCCCAGGTCAGGAAGAAGGTGGCGACGGCCGCCGCCAGCATCACCGCCGTGTAGACGATGCGGCCGCCATATTGGTCGGTCCAGATGCCGAGCGCGATCCGGATCAGCGACCCGCTCAGGATCGGAGTGCCAACCAGCAAACCAAACTGGGTCTCGTTGAGACCGAGGTTCTTCTTAATCTGAATGCCGATGATGGCGAAGATCGTCCACACCGCGAAACACACGGTGAATGCGATGGTAGACATCCAAAGTGCGCGCCTTTGGCCGGCGACTGCGGCACCTGATTTTGCTGACATGGCGGAGTGTCGTCCCTGATGGCATTTTTAGTATTCCGGCCATGACAGAAGCGTGGAATCGCGATGAATGTTTTGACGTCGATCAAATTGAGCTGGTAATACATCGCGACCGTCAGGCTTTACTTGTTTTATGCACCCACATGACTTTAGCAATTCTTCAGCTTGATAATTATCAAACCGCTCGATGGCGAGCGGTATATGCTTCGACATCACGCGCGAGTTCGGAGAACAGCATGCGCGACACTGACCGGAAATTAGTCCGAGCCCTACCTCTCTTCCGCGACATGAGCGAGGCGAATTTCGACGAACTGATGCGGGCGGCATTCCTGCAACGCTTTCCCCAGCACGTGATGCTTCACCGGGAAGGCGATTTGCCGGACTTCCTCCACATTGTCGTGGAAGGCTCCGTTGAACTGTTCGGCACTCACGACCATCATGAGACCACGATCGACATCATCCGCCCTGTCACCACCTTTATTTTGGCGGCGGTGATCCGCGACGCGATTTATTTGAAGTCCGCACGCACGCTTGCTCCCGCACAAATTCTGATGATCCCAGCCCAGGCCGTGCGCGATGTGTTCAGCCGCGACGCGGCCTTCGCACGCGCCATCGTCGGCGAGCTTGCCGAGCGCTATCGCAGCGTCGTCCGGTCCCTTAAAAATGAAAAATTGCGGAACAGTGCCGAACGCCTTGCAAACTGGATCCTTCAGACCGGCGCCGAACAAGGAAGCCTGCACAACATCGAATTACCTTTCGATAAGCGCACGCTTGCATCACGCCTGGGAATGACTCCTGAGAACCTTTCGCGAACTTTGACGGTGTTATCGAAATACGGCGTGCGCAGCTCGGGGCGGGATATTGTGGTCGACGATCCGTCAACGCTTGAGCAATTCGCCAAACCAAATGCGTTGATTGATAATTGAAATTTCTTCGTCTCCTGAAAGGCAAAACAGTAATACCGCAACTTAGTCTTTGTCCGCTTTGGGTCAAAAGCAGACATTCGCAGTGCAATACGTCATGTCCGCTTTACCCCCGAAAGCGGACATTAGCCCCATTAGGCAGCCCTGTTATTTGCGAGATAAGTGACGTTTCCCGAGGGCACCTTGCCTTCTACAATATCGGAAAGACGGCGTTCCCACGCCTCGAACGCCGACTTTTTGCGTTCGAGCAGATCAGTTCGAACATAATGTCGGATTAGTGTTCGAGTCTCTCGGGTTCCTGCGTCATGCCCTATCAACGCTGCCACGAGTTCGGGCTGAGCGCCCATTTCAATTAGTTGGGTCACTACCGTGCGGCGCAGGTCGTGCGTCGTAAATTTATTTATGGGCAGAACGCGCACCAGTAGGTAATGCCCCACATGAGCCGCTGTCAGAGTCGATCCCGTTCCAGCTGTGAAGAGCGGACCGGACGTGATGTTTGAGAGCCGCGCTTCGACTATTTGTCGGGCAACTCCAACGAGCGGCGTAAGGCGGGGACGTTTATTTTTTGAACGGCCTGCGGGGAGCGTCCAAATCCATTCGTCTCGGTCAATCTCCTGAGCACAGATCCCGCTAATTTCGCCACACCTTGCGCCTGTTAAAAGCTCCAGCTTCAGAATATCCGCGGGGTTCGGCGGAAGGTCGGTCGAATTCAACCATTTCCAAAGCAACCTGATTTCTTCCTGGTTCAAAACCCGGTCTCGCGGCGTACCCGGATCATACGCCTTCAGTCCCCCGGTTGGATCTATCTCGATTATGTCTTGCGACAACGCCCATCGGAACATCGCACCCACTGTTTGGCGGCGGCGTTCGGCTTCGCGCTGGAGACCTTGATCCGCGCATTGATCGAATAGCTCCCGCAGATCCCGTCGACGAATTTCTTCCGCATGTCGCTGCGTTATCGGTGAAAGTGCTCGTTTTAGGCGGCTTTCTATCTCTTTCGCCGTACGTAGACGGCCGCTAACCCTGCGCCTTACGTACAACTCGATCAACTCTTCGACAGTCAGTCTCGCGGCCGCTGCCGCAGCTTTCTCCTGTTCTTCCGCAATGAGATCTCGACCAGTCCGCGCGGCGCTTGTGAGCTCATTGGCGCGTTCACGGGCCTTTTCGAGACAAACGTCACACACTCGCCCCAATGACAAACGTCGGGTCTTACCCAAGCCACGAATCCGGTAGGCAAGGTCCCAGGTCTTTATCCCGCTAGGCGCAACCCGCACTGCCAAACCAATGCAACGTTGATCCGGGACCCGGTAAGGGCTCTCCGCTGACCTTAGAGCGTCGATCGTACGCTGAGTAAGGGACACTGCTTCGCGCGTGTTCCCCGAGCCGGAAGCCATTTTTTAATCTCGCGTTACTCTGTCCGTCGCAACGCTGTCGCAACAAATTGCGCGGCACCGCACGAACAGGCTCGAACAACGACAAATCATAACCTGCTGATGTACCAACACAAACTGTGCGTCGGCGAACGGCCACGACTTGCCGCGAACATAGATACAAAGGCTGGATGCAAACCTGGCTCGTTCACATGCGCGAGCCGTGCCGGCTCTTTCGTGAGCTTGGATCTGCGGGATTTTTTATCTTTCAGCTTATCGTCGGCGGCAATGCATTGGTGGCGTTGGCGCATGCGGCGCTTTTGGGCGGATTCGTTTGAAAGTTGGTCGACATGGTTTCATATGGATACAATTCGACGCTCGTCCTTTGGCTCTCGTATCATCTCTTGATCGCCGCCGTAGGCTATTCGGCATCGGCGTATCTCGGATATCTCGGCCTGTCGTACCGAGGCGTTCCCAACAAGGCTCTTATTTTAATGTGGACGCCAATTCATTGGCTACTGCATTCAGTCGCAGCGTGGATCGGGGCGTTCGAACTCATCGGCGCACCGTCCCACTGGAGAAAGACCGAGCACGGCCTCGGCCAAGGCGAGGCTAAAGATAGCGTCGTAAATCTGCCGCAGCTTCTTCGGGCCGCCGCTTCAGGCTAAATGGCGCAACGAAGCGGCCCTGCTTATCCATCAGGTACACCAAGGCGGTGTGGTCCATCGTGTAGTCGCCGTTCGTCGTCGGTACTTTCTTCGCGTAGACGCGATACGCTTTTTCCGCGGCGTCAATCGCAGCGCGATCGCCGGTTGCCCCGCGTAGATGCCGATCGAAGCTCGACAGATAATCTTTCATTACGGCCGGTGTATCGCGTTCGGGATCCACAGTGATGAAGAGTGCCCCCGCGCGATCCGCATCCTTGCCGAGCGCGTGCATGATTTCGGATACATCGAACAGCGTCGTTGGGCACACGTCCGGGCAGTGCGTATAGCCAAAGAAGACCAGGAACGGCCGTCCGTTGATGTCCGCATCGCTGATCGGGCTGCCGTTCTGATCGATTAGCTTGAACGGACCGCCGATCGCAGAGGCGTTCGGTGTGCCACTCAAATTTCCGGTGGCGTAAAGAAACACCCCGGTGAAGACCACCAGCCCGGTGAGAAAAGCGGAGAGGATCAGAAGAATCTGTGACGTTCGCGCGGTCATTGCGCTTCAGCTTTTTTCAAAAACACGCCATCCACCCGGCACGGACCATTTCGAAAAAGACGGCTGTGCCATAATAGGCCCAGAGCCCGAGGGTCCCTGCCAGCAACACCACGACCGCGAGCGTGGCCAGAAGTAGCGGCCGCGATAGCGTGGCAGTTGAGACGATCGCCGCCATGGAGTTCCTCCGAATTCGTCACCGTTAGCTGAAATAAGTCTCACCGGGACCCGACGCAACGCGGATTTGTCCGTCACGCGCCATAGATTAACCATCCTACCACCAATAAATATCGGCGTTTCGATGGTATCGGAGGGCCGGCGTTGACTCGATAGGTTAAAGCCGCGATGAATAGATGAGAATTCACGAATATGGACATCTACTACCCCGCATGGAGAACATGATGCGCAGCGCTATTGCGACAGCTCTGGCAATCTCGATATCGGCCGCCGCGACGGCCTGGGCCCAGAATGCGCCGGCCCCTGCGCCCTCGTCAGCAGCCCCGACCTCGTCCGCCGCGCCAGCGACAAAATGTGACAATCCGAACGCGCTCGGTGTGTCTCGCGTGGTCGAGATCGACACCACTGGCGGCCCCGGATTCGGCTTCGAGCATTTCAAGGCTTACGACTTCCTACGTGACCATGAAATCGTGCTCACGTTTGACGATGGTCCGTGGCCAGGCCATACGCCGGCGGTGCTCAAGGCACTGGCCGATCAATGCACGAAGGCATTGTTCTTCCCAATCGGAAAGCATGCCGGCTGGCATCCCGAAATCATGAAGCAAGTCGCAGCGGCCGGGCATACCGTCGGTTCTCACACCTGGTCGCACAAGGATTTGTCGAAACTGCCCGAACAGGGAGGTAAGGACGAAATCGAGAAGGGTATTGCCGCGGTGAGCATTGCCCTGGGCAATAAGCCGGTCAGCCCGTTCTTCCGTTTCCCCGCGCTGCGTCACCCGCCGGAGCTGGTCAAATATCTCGGCGAGCGCAACGTCGGCATCTTCTCAACCGACATGGATTCATTCGACTTCAAGATGCGCAAGCCGGAGCAAGTCATCGCATCGGTGATGAAAAAGCTCGAGAAACGCGGCAAGGGCATCATCTTGATGCACGACTTCCAGCAAGCGACAGCGCATGCGGCGCCTGAGTTGCTCAAAAAACTCAAGGATGGCGGGTACAAGGTCGTACAAGTGGTCGGCAAGACCCCGGTCGAACCGAAGAAAGAATATACCGATATGGTCCTCAAGGAGATGGGCGGCGGACTGGATGAAGCGCGCCCCATGTCGAGCGTGATCAAGACCATCGGCGGCGACTGATACAACGGTTACGGAGACAGCCGGCCGTGCAACACTGCGCGGCCGGCTTTTTTTGTGCCACGCCTGCGCGACAGACCTGGCCTGTGCTAGGGTTTCCTCAGGGAGAAATGCCAAACCGGGGGTCGCAATATGAGCGTTCTATTCGTGGCTTTTGGCGCACTAGCGGCAATATGGATACTGGTTCTGGTGGGGTCGCCGTTTTTCGGCCCAAAGTAGTCACACCACGCCTGGCAAGCGCATTCAGCGCGGCGAGAATGCCGTGAAAATAGAAGACGCTGCGGTGGCGTGATCATAGGCAATGCGTGTCGCCACAACGAACAGCGTTGTTGCCAGCACCACGCGAAGCGCGCGCTCCGGAATGCGTGTCGCAAAGTAGCTGCCCACAAAAATGCCCGGCAGTGAGCCCGCCAGCAGCGAGCCCATAATATGCCAATCGACCGAACCCATCATCCAATGTCCGGTGCCGGCGATGAGTGTCAGTGGGACTGCGTGCGCGATGTCGGAGCCCACGATTTTCGCCATCGGAAGCTGCGGGTAGAGCATGATCAGCGCGACAACGCCGATCGCGCCGGCGCCGACCGATGATATCGAGACGAGAACACCAAGCGCCATGCCGACCAGGACCGTGTTGACCGCCGTGCGCCCCGGATCAAGTTCGCTCACGCGCGCGCGATAAGCCGAAACGATGGTATTGCCAAATACGAGCACAAAAGCAGTGCAGAACAGCGCGACACTGAGAACAAGGGTGATCAAATTGCGCGCGGCGTCGCCACTCAGATTGAAATGAGACAGCGCAGCCAACGTAACGATCGTGGCGGGTACACTGCCGCATGCGAGCCTCCTCACGACGCGCCAATCGATACTGCGCGCGAAGCCATGAACGAGACTGCCTCCCGTCTTGGTGACGGCTGCATACAGCAGATCCGTGCCGACCGCGGTCGCCGGGTGAACCCCGAATAGAAGAATCAAAAGCGGAGTCATGAGCGAGCCCCCGCCTACGCCGGTCATGCCGACCAATGCGCCGACCGCAAATCCCGACAGCGAATAGAGCGGATCAATCATGAAAATAGGCCTCATTCAGTCCAGAGGCAGCCTTCAATCTAAGCATGGCGGCGCCCGGTAGTCATCGGGCGAAAATATGAAACGCCCCATGCGTTCCCGCTGTTCCTCGCAATTTTCGGAAATGTGATGCCTGTTATCGCAACCAAAAATACCTATTTGGTTCGGTAACAGACCCCGGGCCGCAAAAAGCGGCTATCTGCTGAAATGGATGGCTAATGTGCCGGATATCGTCACTGTCACGATCAATCCCGCGATCGATATTTTTGTCAATGTCGGGCGTGTTGAGCCGACACGAAAATTGCGTTGCTCGGCACCTAAGCGCGACCCTGGTGGTGGCGGTATCAACGTAGCGCGCGTTGCGCACCGCCTTGGCACCAAAGTCGCGGCGATCTATCCGACCGGCGGCGCCATTGGAAAATTGCTGCATCGCCTGATTGAGCGTGAAGGCATCGAGAGTCTGGTAACGCCCTCACACGTTGAGACACGCGAGAATTTCACCGCCTACGAAGAACCGACCGGAAACCAATATCGCTTCGTGCTTCCAGGTTCGGCGCTTCACCGCGCCGAATGGGAGGCGGTGCTGGACAAACTCACGACACTACCGGCGGCCCCAAAATTCGTCGTAGCCAGTGGCAGTGTGCCACCGGGCGTGCCGGAAGATTTTTTTGCGCGCGTCGCGCGCGCTGCAAAGCGGCTTGGCGCGCAGTGCATCATCGACACCTCCGGCGCAGCGCTGAAGGCGGCGCTCGCTGAAGGTGTTGCGCTGATCAAGCCGAATCTAGTCGAGCTCTCCGACCTCGTCGGAAGCCCGCTCGATAGCGACGGAGCGCGCATCGCAGCGTGCCGGATGCTTACAGCGGGCGGACAAACAAGCGCTGTCGCGCTCACGCTCGGCGAACAAGGTGCGTTGCTGGTGACGGCCGACCAGGTCCTTCGCTCACAACCGCTCGCGATCGAAGCTGTAAGTACAGTTGGTGCGGGCGATAGTTTTGTTGGTGGACTAGTAGCCGCGCTCGCCTCGGGCAAGTCGCTCGTCGAAGCGTTTCGCGTCGCGGTAGCGGCCGGATCGGCCGCAGTCCTTTCGCCGGGCACGGAGCTTTGCCACGAGGACGACGTAAATCGGCTGCTCCAGCAGGTAGAAATTACCGAATTGGCCCACGCGCTGGCGTAAAGCGCACGTCCAGAATTTCTAACGCCGGGTTGGTACGTGCGCCTTGGCTTCCGCGGGTGAGCGGATTTCGCTCCGTGCGACTTCAAGCATGCCCATCCAGATGATGAGCGGAAAATACAATAGCAGTGGCATTTTTTTGCCTCGCGTTCGGTTCGCGGGGGCAACGCAGGGGGTCCGGCAGCGTTCCACCGATCACACAGCCGTGTTGGCGCTCAGACTGAGCGACGCCGGCTTCGGTGGTGGTCCATTTAGCGTACCTTCAAATAGCAGCTCGCACATCCTTCAGCTACACGTTGCATGTCTGAGCCAAATGATAATCAGCGAGCATGATTGCAAAATCTTTTCGTTCTACGTCAGCGGGTTATTCCGGCGCCGGCGAGCAATTCAAAGTGATCGACGCTGCAATGGTCGGCCGCTAGATCAATTTGTTAAACGCTTTTCGTATAGAATTACATTTACCTACTATTAATAAACGGCTCAGAAGTGCCGTTGTCGGCTCCAGTAAGGCGCATTCGATGTACCAGCACAGGTCATTGATCTCAGAACTTGAAGATGCTGTCCGGCGCGGCTCTCAAGAAAAACGCGCAGTCACTCTCAAGCGCGTCACCGATTTATTTTTGGGCGACAACGAACGGCTCAATGAAGAGCAAATTCAAGTTTTCGACGAGGTTTTGGGTCATCTGATTACGCGGATGGAGTCAACAGCCCTCATCGAACTGAGTGAGCGTCTTGCGCCAATTAACAATGCTCCGATCAAGGTCGTTCATGCGCTTGCACGCGACGATGAAATCGCGATCGCTGGACCGGTTCTATCGCTGTCGGACCGCCTGACCACGCCTGATCTTATTGAAATTGCCCTGGCCAAGAGCCAATCCCATTTGCTGGCAATCTCCAAACGAAGCAGCCTCAGCGAGTCCTTGACCGACACTTTGATCGAGCGCGGGGACCAACACGTCATCCGCAAGTTAGCCGAGAATGCAGGGGCCCAGTTTTCCGAAAAAGCGTATGCGCAACTTGTAGACCAACCGAAGGCCGACGAGACACTTTTAGAATTACTCGGTTTACGCCTCGATATCCCGTTGCATATTTTTCGCCGCCTGTTGCAACGCGTGACCGAGGCAGTGCGAACACGTCTTTTGGCGCTGGCTACGCCTGAAAAAGAGAGACGACATCCGGGAAGTGCTGGCCAGCATTTCAAATGAAGTTATCGAAAATGAAGAATTGGATCAGGATTTTTCCGCAGCTCAGCGCCTTGTCCAGTTGATGCGTGAGAACGGCGAGCTCAATCAAGTTGCGCTGCTGGAATTTGCAAAATCGCGCAAATATGCGGCAACAGTCACCGCACTTGCAACGCTATGCGCTGCGCCAATTGATATGATCAAGCAGATGCTCGACGACGGCCGCAATGAACCGTTGTTGGTGCCGTGTAAGGCTGCGGGAATTTCGTGGCCCACCTTACGCGCTCTTTTGCAAGATGACTTGCTCGGCAAAGTCGCTACGGACGATGAACTCAAGAAACTGAAAAGTGACTACGCCAGGCTTTCGCCCGCAACCGCCAAAAAACTGCTTGAGTTTTGGTGTGAGCACCACATGCCGAAAAATTCATAAAGCTGCGAAGGGAACCGAACCCTCGTATGCCGCTTGGGAAGCCGAGCGCTATTCAAACGCCTCAATGACTTCGTCGCAAACAGCGCAATTTTGGCGCTACGCCACGCACCCGCTCAGTCAGAAACTTTTGACCGGATATAAAACACGCCGGCCAGGGAACCTAGGCCAGGTCATGCCGTTGTTTTGTGCAGCGAAACCACCAGAGGCATGAACATGACACCACTCAGTAAAACCCTTCTCAGTGCGCTCGTCGGCGCGGGCGCAGTCGCAGTCTCCGCGGTGGGCGCTTCCGCAGCAATCGCGTGCGCCGGCAACGTCTGCTGGCACGCTCATGAACGCTATGAGTACCCGGCTGGCGCCCGTATCGTCGTTCACGAAGACGGATGGAGATGGGGCGCCCACGAACACTACAGGTGGCGCGAACACGAGGGCCGTGGGTATTGGAACGGCCGCCGCTGGACAAGTTGGTGATCGAGCCAGCCAGAGGCACTTAACGATTAAGAGGCGGCCTCAATGGCGGCCTCTGCGATGTTAGCAAAAGGAGATTGCGGCTATGTCGCTCGGAACGATAATCATCATCATTCTCGTCATTGCGCTGCTCGGTGGATTCAGTGGATTCGGCGGCGGCCCATTTTACGGCACCGGCTACTACGGTGGCGGTGGCATTGGGCTCGTGCTGGTTGTTGTGCTGATTCTCGTTTTGCTTGGTAAACTCTGAAATGGCTTTGCGTTTCCACAAAGCAATGCTTACTTGTTTCAGCATGAAACCACATAACAATCCTTGGCTGCACGCCTTTGCTCTTGCGTTTGAATCGAACCACGTCATCGCCCTGCGGTTGGCGAAACTCGCCGCCGGCGGATCGCCTGCTCGCGCCGAAGCCAGCAGGATGGTCAGCGAGAAAATCAGCGAAGCGTGGGGCGCCGGTTTGACACTGATGGCTGGCGGGTCGAGCGCCAAGGTGATCGCACAATACCGCAAGCGAGTCGCCGCAAATTCCAGGCGGCTGAGTGACCCCAAGCGCTAAGGAACTCTATCGCTAGATACGTGTTCTCCCAAGAACCAAATTGGGAGAGACACATGCCAATTATTTTGTGGCTGCTTGGCGCACCGATAGGCCTCATCATCGTCTTGTGGCTGTTGCACGTTATCTGAGCTCTCGGGCGGCGACCGTATTGAGGCTCGGATAGCATCCGCCGATCGCAAAGAGGAACACTGATGGCGAAAATGATGAAGACTGCCGAACGAGCCCTGCACAGACGAGCAAATAAAATGCTTGCCAGCGCCACGCGGCGCTACAAGAAGTTCATGCGGCAGGCGGCCAAGGCGGCAAGCGATCATAAACGCGAGCAGTATTTGGCCGCGGCTCTCAGCGCTCTTGTTGTTACAGGCGTCGTTGCCAGCAAGCTGAAGACCAATTTAGAGAGCAAAAAAGCCGCGGCCCGACGTGCGGCGAGGAAAATACGTAAGACCAGGACAAAATAGTTGGCCCTCTCGGAAGGCCCTGGCGAACGTCTCAAACGCTACGCGTCCCCTGGACATGCGGCTTGATTGCTTTGGGTCGGGAGCGAACTTTCATAGTTCGTTTGATATCCGCAAAGTGTCGATATCGGACGTCAATTTCGCTTTGGATCGGGGAGTGTCCGAATTTTACGGCAGAGCGATTCATACGTGAACGGATTAGAAATCAGTTCGATGTCGAGGTCGAGTTGTCCGTGATGAACGATGGCGTTGGCGGTGTGGCCGGTTGTAAATAGCACCTTCAGTGCCGGCCTTTGGTGCACCAATTCATCGGCAAGTTGGCGACCGTTCGTGCCACCCGGCATGACAGTAACGGTGAACAGAATATCTATATCGTGGCCGCGGCCGATAAGCTCCAGAGCGGCCGCGCCACTAGCTGCCGCCAGCACGAGAGCCTCCTCACCATAATGGCGGGTAGATAGAACTTGACGGTCGTACCTTCGGCGACCTCACTGTAGATTGCTAGGTAATGCCAGAATTGAAAAGATCGAGAGCGCTTGATGTTACGGTTTCTTGCATGCGTTCTTTTTGTCCTATTCACGGCAACTGGCCTAACAGCACAGGAAGCCGCCGAAACTTCTGAACGTGCTTCAGTATTGGATAAAGGCGAAACATCTCGAGAAGTGCAGCAGTCGGTCTGCCTCCTCGTTAAATCGGCCGCGAAAGCTAACGGACTTCCGGTCGAATTTTTTGTCAGATTGATTTGGCAGGAAAGCCAATTCCGGGCCACTGCTATCGGTCCATCAACCCGGAGTGGCAAACACGCTTTGGGAATTGCGCAGTTCATGCCGACGACAGCGGCCGAACGTAATCTGTTTGACCCACTCAATCCCATAGAGGCGTTACCAAAGGCGGCCGAATTTCTAAAAGATTTGCGTGGGCAGTTTGGCAACCTTGGACTTGCGGCAGCCGCTTATAACGCAGGGCCCGCTCGCGTCCGGGCATGGATGGTGGGCGGAGCCTCAATGCCGGCCCAAACGCGTGCCTATGTCGAAGCGGTGACCGGCAATTCGGTCGACGCCTGGGCCGCCGGCCGAAATGTAGAGGCCAAAGGCGAAAGCGGAATTAGCTGCAAATCGCTGATGGCGAAACTTAAACGACCGCCGACGACTTTCCTGACAGCGCTTCAACAACATGTGGTGACGGGAACGCTCCAACCTTGGGGCGCCATTCTCGGCGCAGACAGATCGCGGCCAGAAATTCTGGATCGATATGCCGCACTCCAGCGGAGGTTCACGGCTGTCTTGGCGGGACGAGATCCTATTCTGCTTGAGCGCGGGCGAGGTTCTCTCCCACGCTACCAAGTCCGGGTCGGCGCGGAGTCGCGGGCGGCCGCCAATGATATTTGCAAAAGGATTCATCTGGCCGGGGGTGATTGCGTGGTCCTGCGTAATCCCGGCGGCTAGACCGGCATTCGAACCGTTTCGTTTTCTTGTTGAACCCTGAAGGCGGCCATTGCGCGGATCTCATCCTCCGAGGGCGATCGCAATTCCCACCAGCGCGGCGCCGACAACGACCATTATAAAACCCGTCGGCAGGAGCCGCAGGCCGGCGTAGCGCGCAAAAATAATACCGCAAAAAAACAACAATACCACGGCGATAACGTTGGAGAATCGCAGCGCCGTTTGCGCGTTTTCAAAGACAATAAAGGGAATTACGACCGGGAAGGTGGACAGGATAACAAGGATGCAAACGCCCAATGCACCCAGCCAATCGCGCCCGGTCAGCCTGGGACGCATTTCGAACTCCGGTGCGCGGCTAAGTCCTTCCCGGATCAGTTCCAGCTGCGACGCTTGAAAAATCGACGCGAGC
>CAVUPX010000019.1:0-30093 GCA_963743405.1 uncultured Alphaproteobacteria bacterium
GCATAGACGCCGATGCGACGCACCGGCTTCCAGTTTAATCCATTTTCGCGCCCGAAGCCGCGACGACATCTTTCCACATCGCACGTTCCTTGGCCGCAAAGGCGAGTGCCCCTTCCGGCGTGCTGGACAGCACGCGTGCGCCCGCGACCAGAAAGCGTTCCTGAACGGCCTGCTCGGCCGCGATGTGCTGTTGCGCCACGGAAAGCTTGTCGATGATAGGGCGCGGCGTGGCCGCCGGCACGACGAATGCGGCCCACGAGGTGACCACAAAATCCTTGATGCCGGCTTCGCCCATGGTGGGAACGTCCGGCAGTGTCGGCCAGCGCTGTGCGGAGGTCACGGCCAGGGCACGCATTTTTCCCGACTGGATGACGGGCACATATGAGGCGAGATTGTCGATCGCAAAATTGACGTCGCCTGCGAGCATGGCGGGTATCGTCTGTGCCGCACCACGAAATGGAACATGGATCGCGTCGATCCCGGCCCGCTTGGAGAACATGATCCCGGAAAGATGCGGGGACGTGCCGACACCGGGGCTGCCAAAACTGATTTGCCCTTTTTGTTTTGCCCACGCGATAAATTCGGCCAGCGTTTTTGCAGGCACATAATCTGCCGGAACGACGAATACGTTGGGCAGCTCCCAGGTCAATGATGCCGGGATCATGTCGTGTTCAGGATCGTAGGGCATCTTGTTGTAGAGAAACTGATTGATGGCGAAATGGCCGATCGTTGCCATACCGATCGTGTAGCCGTCCGCTGGGCTTCCGGTCACGGCCGCAATGCCAATATTGCCGCCGGCGCCGCCGCGATTCTCCACGACAAACGATTGCCCAAGCATATCTTTCAGCCGTTCCGCCAAGATGCGCGTCAAGACATCGGTCGATCCGCCTGCCGGATAAGGCACGATAATATGCACGGGATGATCCGGCCAATGGCTGTCGTCAGCGTGCGCGCCCGTTGCGGCCATCGCGCCAACAGCGGCAATTGACGTCAGTAGTGTGCGGCGCGTTTGCATCGGTGCCCTCCCCGGCGGCTACGATTACTTTACGATTGCACGAGCATTCTAGCGTTTCACCCTATGACCGCCATCTCTATTGACGGACCTGCCGCTGAGTTCCGACAATCTACTGCATGAGGCAACTTTTGCGATCCGTTCCCGCCGCGATCCTGGCGGTTATTTTGTTCACGGTCGCGTGCAGCGCCGCCGTGCAGACCCCGTGCAAGTTCGCTCCTGGCGGCACAGCGACCGTCGCCGACGTTCGTGACGGGCGTACAGTCTTGCTCGCCGATGGCCGCGAATTGCGGCTGGCAGCAGTCGAAGTCACAGAGAACAGCCGGCGTTCATTGCAATCGCTTGTCGGTGGCCGCGACATCCGGTGGGAGCCTACCGGTTCTGAGCCTGACCGCTATGGGCGCGTGGTTGCCTTCATCTTTACGGACGAAACGGAGCAATCTGTTCAGCAAATGATGCTGGAGCAGGGCCAGGCGCGGGTGTCGGCGCGGGTCGGCGGAAAAGCCTGCGCGGACGCGTTATTAGCCTCCGAGCGGGCCGCTCGCGCAGCCCGCCGCGGCCTATGGACCGACCCAAATTTCGCCCCTTTGCCTTCAGAAAATCCAGGCCGGATTGCGGGTGTACGGGGTCAATTTGCACTGGTTGAGGGTAAGGTCTTGTCGGTGCGGGAAAGCGGCGCCACCATATATTTGAATTTTGGGCCGCGGTGGACGCGGGACTTTACTGTCACCATTCTCAAGCGCCACCGGCGAGACTTCGCCGCCGCGGGGGTCGATCCAAAGTGGCTTGAGGGTCAGCAGATCCGCGTCCGCGGTTGGGTCGAACAGCGCACCGGTCCCGTCATCGAAGCCGCGGTACCCGAACAGATTGAATTGAGCGAGTGAGCGTCATTGTGAGAAGCGCGGTATGGCTTCAGTGCTGACAACAAGGGCTGCAAATCGGGCGCTCGGTCTCGCGGCCGTCGTGTGTCTGGCGTTGGCGGGCTGCACCAGCACACCGGACAATCGTCTCGTTTCCTTGCCGGTCCCACAGACACCCGCACAGTCAGAACAGCAACCGGCCGTTCAACGGGAACATGCCCGCATCCTGGCGTCTTATGGCGGTGTTTATGAAAACGCCAAGCTGCAAAGCATGGTGGAGAAAACGGTCGATCGTCTGGTCGCAGCATCCGAACGGCCGGACCTGAAATACCAGGTCACGATTCTCAACTCGCAAGCGATCAACGCTTTCGCATTGCCAAACGGGCGGCTCTACGTCACGCGCGGCTTGATCGCCCTCGCCAACGACAAAGCCGAGCTCGCATCTGTCCTTTCGCACGAAATGGGGCACGTGATCGCCCGTCACGCGGCGATCCGCGAGGAACAGGCACGCCAGGTTGCGATCATCGACCATGTCGTGAACGATGTGCTCAGCGATCCGCAAGTTGGGGCGCTTGCGCTTGCAAAATCGAAGCTCACATTGGCGGCATTTTCGCGCGCACAAGAATTTGAGGCCGATGGGATCGGCGTCGGCATTTCCGCGCGTGCCGGTTACGACCCCTTCGGAGCCTCACGATTTCTGACCGATATGCAGCGTAATGCTGATTTGAAATCCGGCGCGGATCCCCGGTCGCTCGACTTTCTCTCCAGCCATCCGGCAACGCCCGAACGGGTGAAAAATGCGCTCGCCAATGCGCGCCAATTTAGCGGCCCCGGCGCCGGTGAACGTGACCGCGCGGAATATCTGAGCAGTCTCGACGGCCTCGTATACGGGGAGGATCCCAGCGAAGGTTTCACACGCGGCCGGCATTTTTCGCACCCCAAACTCGGTTTTTCATTCGACGCGCCGCCGGGCTTTACGCTCGACAACACGGCCCAGGCCGTGCTCGGCCTCAAGGAGGGTGGCGACGAAGCTCTGCGTGTCGATGTCGTGAGCGTTCCGGCCGAGCAATCGCTGCCCGATTATTTGAAGTCCGGGTGGATGGAAAATGTTGATCCGACCAGCGTGGAGGAATTTTCAGTCAACGGCTTCAAGACCGCCAGCGCGACGGCCGACGGAGGAAGCTGGTCGTTCCGTATCTTTGCCGTACGTTTCGGCAGTGATGTTTATCGATTTATTTTCGCTGCTAAGGCAAGAACTGCGCAGATCGATCGCTCGTTTCACGACTCGATCATGAGTTTCCGGCGGATGACCTTGAAGGAAAGCGAGCAGGTCAGGCCGCTGCGGATGAAAATCGTGACCGCCGGCAATGGCGACACCGTCGAAAAGCTTGCGCACCGCATGCGAACGGACCATGCGCTTGAGCGTTTTCGCGTGATCAACGGCCTTGGCCCGCACGACCGGCTCAAACCCGGCGAAAAAGTCAAAGTCGTGGTGGAGTAGCGCCCGGTCATTCCGGGACGCGGGCGATGCTCGCGGACCCGGAATCCAGCCCCACGGTTAGGCGCCATAATGTGTCTCTGGATTCCGGGTTCGCGCCTGCGGCGCGCCCCGGAATGACGAAATCAGCTCTCGCCGCCTTCGTAGTTGATCGTGAATTCGCGCGGCACGTCGGGACCCCAGAGATAGAAGGAATCCTCCGGCTTATGGTCAGCCGAGGGCCAACGCTCCTCTTTCGGGATGTAGTCGATGTCGCAGGAGTATTCCGAGAAGCTGCCCCACGGATCTCGCACATAGTGGAAATAGTTGGAGCCGAGCACGTGGCGGCCCAGGCCCCACCCTTTGGTCCATCCCTTGTCGTGCATACGCATGGCGCCGAGACCGATGTCATTCAGACTGGCGACATCCCAACTGCAGTGATGGAAGCCAGGCGCGACTGATTTCACCAGAGCCAGGAGATGATGGTCGCTGCCATGGATGCCATGCATGAACGCCACAAGATCAGACGCACGGTCGGAGAGACGCAACCCGAGCGTACGTTCGTAAAAGCTGATCGACTCGGTCACGTCGCGGGTGAAGATCAGGACGTGTGAGAGCCGGCGCGGACGTACCGGCGGCGCCTTCTCCCTGATGGTAGCGCCGGGGACCCCGGCCGGAACGGAAATCCATTGGCTGTCGGATTTCTTGTCGGGCGATACTTTCGGCCCGACCTTGATCTCGATCAGCACGCCTTCATGATTTCGGAACCAGAAGCCGTTGCTTTCAAAGCCGGGCGGCGGATCAATCAACGTGACGCCCTGCCCTTCGATGCGCGCCTTGAGCCGCGGCAAATCGTCGGCATAGCAGCCGAACGAAAGATGATGCAGCGCCTTGGCCTTGCTGCCTTCCACGACCGAGCCCCAACGGTGATCGTGCCCGAATGTTTTGATGGCCAGCGCATTGCCGTCGCGCCGAACGTCGAGGCCGAACTGGCCGTAGAAGTCCTGCGCAACCGACGCGTCGGGCACCGCCAGCACAAACTGGTCGAGCGAATGCACACCAAGTGCATCGGTTTCCATGGTCGGCGCGACATAGCCGCGAATGGCGGTCATTACTTACTCCCTTGAAACGCCTATGGGGTGATTGGCCGGCATATTAGCCGGGAAGGCCATCAGGGCAACCGGCGACATTGCCCACCAGGCCCGCGCGAATTCATGGGTGAGGCTGGCCCACAACGAAAAAGCCCGGCACGTGCGCCGGGCTTTCCGAACTTTTGGCAGATGCTGCGCAGTCCTTAGGCTGCCTCTTCCTCGACGCCCTCTTCGGAACCGGCTTCTTCAGCCGGCTTGGGGCCTCGGCGAGGGCCCTTTGCGAGGGCCGCCTCGATCTCCTTGATCGCTTCAGTTTCGGTGATGCGCTGCACGGCAGCGATCTCACGCGATAGCCGGTCGAGAGCCGCCTCGTACAGCTGCCGCTCCGAATAGGACTGTTCCGGCTGGGTCTCCGACCGATACAGGTCGCGGACCACCTCTGCGATGGCGACGATGTCGCCGGAATTGATCTTGGCTTCGTATTCCTGCGCGCGGCGCGACCACATCGTGCGCTTGATGCGTGCGCGGCCTTTAAGGGTATCCAGTGCACGCTTGACGAGCGGTGCCTCGGCCAATTTGCGCATACCAACCGACACGATCTTGGCGGTCGGAACCCGCAACGTCATCTTATCCTTGACGAAATTGATGACGAACAGCTCCAGCTTGGCGCCTGCGACCTCTTGCTCTTCGATCGAAACGATCTGGCCCACGCCGTGGGCCGGATAGACGATGAATTCGTTGGTCTTGAAGCCTTGTCGCTGGGTAGTCTTCTTATTGCTGGTCATTCCGGGCACGACTCCTTCACCGGCACCTTTGCGGCTGCCGGCCATTTTGGCTGCGGGAGCCCCACCGCGGACGCTGCCGCGGGAGGCGTGGGAGGTCCGCCGCGCTTCGGCAGACTTTTTGGATCCCCGGCTCATACCGGCGGAACCTTTCTTTGATTTATGACGCGTTTTTCCTGCCACTGCTCACGCGTGGATCGCACGCCCTCTACTTTGGAAACCGGGGAACCCGGCCACCGAAAAATAAGGCTCCCAAAGGGGGAGCGCACCGGTGACAACGTCGTTCCTATCCATTTTTTACATATATAGCACATTTTTAGGCGGAATCAAAGTGTTATGGCGGCCTAAAACTCCGGTTTTGGCGTAAAAATCAGCCGAATTTACCCAAATCGGTTAACGCTCTCCGACGCCACGACCCCTGAAGGCCCCCGCGGAGGTGGCCGGGTGGGCTTTCGGGCTCAGTCTCCGGTACCGGGATTCGCCGAAAAGAACTTCTGGAATTTTTCCGGCACGCCGTCCCAATCCTTGCCATCGGGTGGAGCTTCGCTTTTCACGGTGATATTGGGCCAGCTTTTGGCGTATTGCGCGTTGATTTCAAGCCACTTTTCGAGGCCGGTCTCGGTATCCGGCTTGATCGCCTCGGCGGGACACTCGGGCTCGCAAACACCGCAATCGATGCACTCGTCCGGGTGGATGACGAGCATATTCTCGCCCTCATAGAAGCAGTCCACCGGACAGACCTCTACGCAGTCCATGTATTTGCATTTAATACAGTTTTCGACGACGACGTAGGTCATTCCCCGCTCCGCACCACTCACTCCACATGCTGCCTATCGTACCGATAGATAGGCTGCAAGCACCGCTTCTGCCATCAAATTGAGGCCGAAACGTTACGCGCCGATCGCCCCAAAGCGTCATGCCTGCACCCCGGAGCCCGTGGTCAAATTGCGATAAAGCGCGCGCGCATCCGCCGCTCCCC
Source organism: uncultured Alphaproteobacteria bacterium (assembly GCA_963743405.1). Lineage (GTDB taxonomy): Bacteria > Pseudomonadota > Alphaproteobacteria > Rhizobiales > Xanthobacteraceae > Pseudolabrys. Next base: position 6,202 of record CAVUPX010000019.1, read on the forward strand.
CGCGCCGTTCGCACAGGCCTTCGACCCGTACGACACGTATGGATCGATCGAGCGCGACCGTCACGACGTCGCCAATGCGGACCGGATGGCCGGCGGCGGTCGTACGCTTGCCGTTAAGCCGCACGAAACCTGCAGCCGTAAGCGCCGCGGCGTCGCGACGGGTGCGCACCATGCGCGCATGCCAGAGCCATTTGTCGATCCGTTGACTGTCGTTACGTCGACGGTCGGTACGTTGACTTATGTGCGCGTTGGACGTGGCGCTCAACTCGGCTCTTTGCCCCCTTGCTCAAGCTGCTGCTTGAGTGCCGCGAGCTTGGCGAATGGCGAATTGGGATCCGGTTGCTTATCGCGACCGCCGGAGCTGCCGAACGGTTTGGCGTAATATTGCTCGCGGTCAGCGCGATCCACACGGTCGCCGCGCTCGCGGCGTGGCCGCTCACGACGTGGGCCGCTATCCTGGCGTTCGACCCGCTTGCCCTGCCGCTCAAGTTTTTGTTGGCGCTCGTGCCGGTCCTGGCGTTGCTGGCGATCGACACGCGGCGGCCTTGAATCACGCGGTTGCTGCGCGGCGTCTGCGGATGTCGATACTGCCGCACCTTCGACAGGCGCGACAGCTGTAACAGTTGCTGAATCCGGCGTTTGCGGTGAAGGCTGCGGACGCCGCGGACGATGTGGCCGCCGCTCCGGGCGTCCGCCAGGACGCCAAACTTCAATGAATGCCTGTTCCTCGGACGGTTTGCTTTCCGCGGATCCCGTGAGCGCATTCGCAACCGCATCAAGGACTATCCCTTCGGGCCGTGCGGGTTCGTCCACGACCACCGGCGCGGCCTCAACCGCCAAAGCCGCCATGGGCTCTTGAACCAATGGCGCGGCTTCGGGCGCAACGAATTCCGGCCCCGGCAGCAACGAACGCGACGGTAACTCGGCAGCGGACGCAATTTCAGCTGTCGCAATGCCGGCCACCGCCACTTCCGGCGCCAATGGTTCGGCGTTCGCGGCTTCAGCCGGTACTGATGACGTATCGGTCGTCGCCACTGCTTCGGCCACGACATCGGCCGGAGCAGCAGTCGCGTCGTTCGCAGGAGCCGCCGGCGCGACCGTCTCGACAGGCTTCGGTTTGCGGTCCATGCGATAGCCGAGCGAACGCAGGATCGACGCGAAGTCTTCACCCGAAGCCCCGGTCAGTGAGGTCATGGCGCCGGTAATAACGAAGCTGCGTCCATCGAATACGCCGTCCGGCTTGGGGCCTGGCGCGCCTTCGCGCCACGACAACGCCGGACGGATGAGATCAGCAAGCCGCTCCAGAATATCGACGCGCACGGCGCGTTCACCACAGATACGGTAACCCGCAGTGCGATAGAGCGCTTTCGGTGTTTCTTTATCGACGGGAATCGAAGTCCGGCCGCTGGCCGCGAGATGCAATAAATCGCTGACGCCCTTGGCTTCCGGACTTTCGTGCTTGATCGCCCATAATTGCGTCGCCAGCGCACGCGGCGCAGGCTTGAGCAACGCCGGCAAGTAGATGTGATAGGCGCCGAAGCGAACACCATATTTCCGCAGAGTCGCACGTGCGGGCTGATCGAGGCCTTTGACCTCCTCTGCCACTTTTTGCCGCTCCAGAACGCCGAGCGCTTCCACGAGTTGAAACGCAACGCCACGCGCAATGCCGGTGACGTCCTCGGCGGCCGTCAGCGAAAACAGAGGCGACAGTAGCTTTTCGATATGTGTTTTCAGCCAGAGATCGAGCCGCGTTTGCACCAATTCACGCGCCGGCCCGGTGAGATGCTCGTCGGCGATGACGCGCACGCGCGGGCGCAAGGTGTCGTCGCCGGCGACAAGCTTACCGACCAGATCCCCGGTCCAGCGCAACGCGCCGTCCGTGGCAAGAATGATCTGATCATTCGACGACTGCGACAGCTTGGTCGCACGTGTCTCGATTTCTCCGGCTAATGCCTTCTGCGCCGCTGCGTTGAGCGCCTTGGCTTCGGAGCCGGCGGCGGAGGCATCGGGCGCAAACATAAATCCGTCAAGCCGGCCGATCACATGGCCTTCGACCGTTACTTCGCCAGTTTTTCCAATTTCGGTTTCCAACATTGCGTTTTCTCGAAGCCGCCGCATCAACACGCTTGTGCGACGGTCCACGAAACGTTCAGCCAAACGTTCGTGCAACGCATCGGATAACTTGTCTTCGACAACACGCGTTACCCCCTGCCAATGGTCCGGGTCGGCGAGCCAATCCGGGCGGTTGGCAACGAAAGTCCAAGTTCTGACATGCGCGATCCGGTTGGAGAGAGTATCGATATCACCGTCGGTCCGGTCGGCATGAGCAATCTGGCGAGCGAACCAATCGGTGGGGATGTTACCCTCTCGCATCAGGAATCCATAGAGGGTCACCGCTAATTCGGCATGGGTGGCCGGCGCGATTTTGCGATAGTCGGGAACTTGGCAGGCATCCCACAACCGGGCGATGGACGCCGGGTTGCACGCAAGCGAACGTACTTCCTCGTCGCGCGCGGCGTGGTCCAAAACCTGAATGTCTTCGCCGATCGGTGCGCGCGTTAATCCCGGCTCGCGCGGTGCGGCTGAAAGCGAGGCCTGTAAAGCACCGATCGAGGCGAAGTCGAGATCACTGTTACGCCATTGCAGCAGGCGGATCGGCTCGAAATTGTGGCTTTCCAGAGCCTGTACCAGCTCCGGGTCAAACGGATCGCAGCGCCCGGTGGTACCAAACGTACCATCGCGGGTAGCGCGTCCTGCACGACCCGCGATCTGGGCCAGTTCGGCGGGGTTGAGCTTGCGGAATTGGTAGCCGTCGAACTTTCGGTCCGAGGCAAATGCCACATGGTCGACATCGAGATTGAGGCCCATCCCGATCGCGTCGGTCGCAACCAGGTAATCGACATCGCCGGACTGGTATAACGCTACTTGCGCATTGCGCGTCCGCGGCGAAAGCGCGCCAAGTACGACAGCCGCGCCGCCTCGTTGGCGCCGGATCAATTCAGCGATCGCGTAAACTTCCTCTGCCGAAAATGCGACAATGGCCGATCGCGACGGCAATCGTGTGATCTTTTTCTCGCCGGAATAAGTGAGCGTCGATAGCCGTGGGCGGCTAACGACGTGTGCGCCCGGCAACAACTTCTCCACCATCGGCCGTACGGTCGCCGCACCGAGCACGAGTGTTTCTTCGCGGGCGCGGGCGTTGAGCATCCGGTCTGTAAACACGTGACCCCGCTCGAAATCGGCACCGAGCTGGACTTCGTCAATCGCCAGAAATGCGACATCGAGGTCGCGTGGCATGGCTTCTACGGTAGAAACCCAGAATCGCGGATTCGGCGGCTTGATCTTCTCCTCGCCGGTGATCAGCGCCACCGCATCCTTGCCGGCGCGGGCAGCAACCTTGTTGTAGACCTCACGCGCGAGCAGCCGTAGTGGCAGCCCAATTAGGCCTGAGGAATGCGCCAGCATGCGCTCGATGGCGAGATGGGTCTTGCCCGTATTGGTCGGGCCTAGCACCGCCGTGACACCGGCGCCGCGGGTTCGCGATGCTCGGGTCGGCTGCGGGGAAAAACTGATAGCCATTACGCGTCCAGACCAGTGGCAGAGCCTCGATCTGGCCCTGTCACGCCCCTTTTCTGTATCACAATGCGACGGCGAACATGCTCGTGGTTAAGCTTTGGAACGAGTTTGGAACGAACCGCGCCCGAATCACTGACTCCCGCGCTGTATGGCTTCGTTCACGGCGATATCTGGCAAGCGCGCCCTCTACGGGCACAAGATGGAGTAGCGGGAAGCCGATTCGGTCGCGATTTTTCTCCCCAAGTGTTAACGCGGCAACGGATTCGCCCGGCGAGCGAGAAAGAGTCAAGGCCAATGACGACTATTCAGTCTTCGTGCCACTGGCCGAGGCACGGGCCGGCGTTGGCACCGCGATAAATTCGACGGCCTGGAGCATTGCCAGGCCGATTGGTGTTGGTCCCTGCGCGCGATACGGCACCAGCACACGTGTGCCCGCAATTGGGGCGAGCCATATTTCCATATCACGCTGTCTCGCGAGGTACCTGATCGCGGCCCGCGACGGGATATAGCCCGCAACTGGCGAAAAATATGCCGCACAAACCACCACCGGTCCGGCATAGCCCTTGTCCGCTTTGACCTTATCCATCCGTTTGAACGCGAATTGCATGTCATAGCGCAGGCGGCCGTCAAAAATTGCCAGGGTTCTCTGACAGGCCTCCGGTGACAGTATGTCGCCAGTGCCCGGCATGCGGACCATTGAAGCGGTCATAGGATCGGACACATTGTGCTGGAGATTCTCTGTGAGCGGCACGCGCTCGGGGTCGTCATCCAGCGGGGGGTCGATCGTAAAGTCTTTGATGCTGCCGTTGTTGATGGCGATCCGAATTACGTCGGTTTTCTTTCCGCCGGTGATGGTTGCGGCGTAGATCGACGACAACAGCCGACCACCATTGAGTGTGCCGTGTGCGGTGCTATTGCCCTGCCCGCCGGTGAACGCCCGCAATAAACCACTGGTCGAGCCGCTTGCTGACGCTGTGTACTGAGTTTCAGTAATATCGATGGTCCACGTGCCATTGCCGATGGGAATGCCAGCAAGTGTCGCCGAGTAATGGGCTTCAAGCTTGCCCTGTTGCGCATACGCCGGCGCAACGAAGCCGAACGCAGCCAAAACCAGTGCTCCTGACGTCAGCAGCGACCGTTGGACAGCTCGAAGCAAGACTTCATCCTTCTGGGTAACGGCGCCAGCGAACGTTCCGCGACCGGGCACCGAACAACACTACCACCCCAAATGCAGCCCGGCACATCGGACGGCCGCAGTCCTGCGGGGGCGACGGCCACAGAGCAAATTCACAGCGGCTGACAGCATGCGCATTTGGTCGGCTCGGATTTCGTCGAATCTTTGTTCGCCAGCGGGCTGGACACCCCCAACCGCGGCCGAAAATCCATTAAATTACGATCAATTGCTCACCTTGACGCCTTTAAGTCCCCTCTCTATACGTCCGCCCATCTTAATCCACACGATTGACCGGAACCGGCGCGTGTCTACGCCGGTATTTTTGAGGGATGTGCCATGTCTTGGCGTTGCGACCTGACCGGTAAGAAACCACTGGTCGGCCACAAAGTGAGCCACTCTAATATTAAGACCAAGCGGCGGTTCCTCCCGAACCTGCGTAACGTCACGCTGATTTCCGACGCACTCGGCCGCAAAATCAGGCTGCGGGTCTCGGCCAATGCGCTGAAGACCGTCGACCATCGTGGCGGCCTCGATGCGTTCCTCATCAAGGCCAAAGACGATGAGCTGGCACCAAAGGTGCTCGAGCTCAAGCGCCAGATCGTGAAGAAGCGCGAAGCTAAAGCAGGCTGAGCAGGCGTCTCCGCATCTCGAATCCGTCATGCTCGGCCTCGTGCCGGGCATCCTCGTTTTGAGACCCTGTCATATGGCAAGACGTGGGTGGCCAGAACGAGCCCGCCCATGACGGGGCGCCTACTCCCCCACAATCGCAAACTGCAGCAGCAGATTCCGCTGGATGATGGAAAAATTATCATCCGACACTAGAGTGAGAATGGTTTCGCCGCGCGGAGTACGGTGCACGCCAATGCCTTCCATATTGTCGATCTGATCGCCAAGATCCGCTTCGATCATGGGATGGCCGTCGACCAGTGCACCCGCTTTGATATCGGTGAGCGGGATACGGCGAATGCGCATCGCTACACCGCGAACCGGTGAATAGCGCCGCTCGAGCAACAGCAAATCCGCTGGTGGAAGGACCGTACAATCGCTGACATCGAAATCTCCGGTGCGCTTGACGCTGAAGCGGGTGACGCCATCGCCGCCGAGCACGAATGAGCGAAAATTTCCGGCGCCGTCGAGGCTGCGCTCGGTAATGGCAATCAATTCATTCGCCAGCGGCGCGCCCTGCGGTGGCGCCGCAAGACATTCCAGACTTTTGTTGAAAGCGAAAGTTTTGAAATCCGTCGGGACAGCAATCGGCTCTCCCCGGGCACGCAAGCCATCGCGACGGTAATCAAAGCGAACGATCTGCTCGACCCGCTCGATGCCAATGTAGAGCATGCCGTCACGTTCGGTGAGCGACTCGGCATCGTACCAGCCGCGTGCAGCAAGCGGCTTGCCGTCGGCCCCGAGGATCGGCGCCATCTCAGCGTCGGTGACGCCGGCGGGCCTGCCATCTTGGTAGACGACCCGACCCCGCAGCCATGAACCTTTATCGGTAATCGAAAGGAAATGTTCGCCATCCAGCTCAACGCGAATGGCCGAGATCCCTCCGAAAGCAGGATTTTTTGATGTGAGGACAAGACCGCCCCGAAACTCCAGGTCACCGAAGCGAGTCTGTAATGGATCACGGTTGTCGAAAGATGCAATCGGCGTTACATCGATGTCGATGCGGGTCGGCGCATTGGCGTAGCGCAGCGCATCGGCCAGAGCGAATGAACCCACAGCAAGCGCAGCAATTAGCGCGCCGGCGATCAGCCAGCGGCGGCCGGCACCCTTCAAGCGACGCGCCTGCGCGCACGCGGATTGGTACGCTCGGCGGCGGCATGCTCCTCGAACAGCTCGGCAAGTTTCTCGGTCATCGCACCGCCGAGCTCCTCGGCATCAACAATTGTGACGGCGCGCCGATAATAGCGCGTAACGTCATGACCAATTCCGATCGCAATCAACTCAACCGGTGAACGCGTTTCAATTTCTTCGATGACCCACCGCAAATGGCGCTCGAGATAATTGCCCGGATTGACGGACAATGTAGAGTCATCGACCGGCGCACCGTCGGAAATCATCATCAGGATTTTGCGTTGCTCGCTGCGCGCCAAAAGACGCTTGTGCGCCCAGTCGAGCGCCTCACCGTCGATGTTCTCCTTCAAAAGACCTTCGCGCATCATCAGGCCGAGATTTTTGCGCGCACGTCGCCACGGCGCATCCGCCGATTTGTATATAATATGGCGCAGGTCGTTGAGCCGGCCCGGGTTGGCCGGCTTGCCCGCGGTAAGCCAGTGTTCACGAGATTGGCCCCCCTTCCAGGCGCGCGTGGTGAAGCCAAGAATCTCCACCTTGACTCCGCAGCGCTCGAGGGTGCGCGCAAGAATATCGGCGCAGGTGGCGGCGACCGTGATCGGACGTCCCCGCATTGAGCCGGAATTGTCCAGCAGCAAGGTAACCACCGTGTCACGGAATTTCGTGTCCTTCTCGGCCTTGAAGGAGAGTGGGTGCAGGGGGTCAACGATGATGCGTGATAACCGTGCCGGATCGAGCTGACCTTCTTCCAGGTCAAATTCCCAGGAGCGGTTCTGTTGCGCCATCAAGCGCCTTTGCAGCCGATTGGCGAGACGTGCAACCACTCCCTGTAAATTCGAGAGCTGTTTATCGAGATACCCTCGCAGGCGATCGAGTTCCTCAACCTCGCACAGCTCTTCGGCAGCGACGGTTTCGTCGAACTTGACCGTGAAAGCGCGGTAGTCAGGGCCGCGCGGTTCGTTGGCGCCGAATTGACGCGGACGCTGCGGCTCGCCGGGCGTTTCGGCGTCACCCATATCGGTATCGTCGGCCATATCGGCGGTTGGCGCCTCTACCGCTTCGGCTGCGGCGTCCGGCATGTCTTCGGCGGACACTTGCGTGTCCTCCATACTCATGCGTTGCATCTCGTCGGAATCAGCGGCCTCGCCGTCCTCCCCCAATTCCTGTTTGCGGCGATCTTCTTCGCCTTCATCTTCGTCTTCTTCAGAATCGTGGCTACGATCCTCGCCCATCTCGAGCGCATCGAGCAAATCGCGAACGACGTCGCTGAACTGGCGTTGGTCCTCGACCAAATTTTCCAGACGATCAAGATCGCGGCCGGCCCGATCCTCGATGAGCGGACGCCACAAATCGACGAGTTTCTTGGCGGCCGGTGGTGGGGCCATTCCGGTGAGGCGCTCGCGTACCAGCAATGCCAATGCGTCTTCGATCGGCGCATCGGCGCGTTCGGTGATCTCGTCGAATTTGCCGCGATGGAAGCGCTCATCGAGCATCGCGGTAAGATTCTGCGCAACACCGTCCATGCGCCGCGCACCGATAGCCTCCACACGTGCTTGTTCCACCGCTTCGAACACGGCTCGTGCTTGCTGTCCGGCTGGCTGCAGACGGCGATGCAGTGCGGCGTCGTGACACGCTAGACGTAGGGCGATTGAGTCTGCGTGGCCGCGAACAATCGCTGCCTCGGCCTTGCCGAGCTTGCGTGGCGGCTCCGGCAGGCGAACTTTGCCGCCCATCAGGCCAGGCCGTTCGGCCGCGAACGCGACTTCGAGTTCAGGCTTGCGCGCGAGCGCGCGCAAGCAGCCCGTGACCGCCCGCTTGAACGGCTCGGTCGGGGATTCCTTCGATGACGGTTTAGCTTTTGTGTTGGAGGCCATCACTCGTCTCTCTCTCCCGTTCGGGAGAGGTAAAATCAGGACAGCGCTACGTTCACCGAAGATTCCGGCAGCTCGACACCGAAGCAGCGTTGATAGAACTCAGCGACGATCGGCCGTTCGAGCTCATCGCATTTGTTCAAGAAGGTGAGCCGGAACGCAAAGCCAATATCATTGAAGATTTCGGAATTCTCGGCCCAAGTGATCACCGTGCGCGGGCTCATCACGGTCGAGATATCGCCGTTCATGAACGCGTTACGCGTCAGATCGGCGACGCGCACCATTTTATTGACGATGTCGCGGCCCTCTTCGTTGCGATAATGCTTGGCTTTCGCGAGCACAATTTCAACTTCGTTATCGTGCGGCAAATAATTGAGTGTCGTGACGATCGACCAGCGGTCCATCTGGCCCTGGTTGATTTGCTGGGTGCCGTGATAGAGACCTGAGGTGTCTCCCAGGCCAACCGTGTTCGCGGTGGCAAACAAACGAAATGACGGGTGCGGTTTAATAACCTTGCTCTGGTCGAGCAACGTCAGTCGGCCCGAAGCTTCCAACACGCGTTGAATGACGAACATCACGTCCGGCCGCCCAGCATCATATTCATCGAAGCATAGCGCGACATTGTTCTGCAGCGCCCACGGCAAAATGCCCTGGCGAAATTCGGTGACTTGCTGACCTTCCTTGATGACAATCGCATCCTTGCCGATCAGATCAATACGGCTGATGTGGCTGTCGAGATTGACGCGCACGCAAGGCCAATTGAGCCGAGCCGCAACCTGTTCGATGTGCGTCGACTTGCCGGTACCGTGGTAGCCGGTGACCATCACGCGGCGATTTTTGGAAAAGCCAGCGAGAATGGCGAGCGTGGTCGGCCGATCGAAACGATAGTCCGAATCGATATCCGGCACATGCTCGTCGGCTTTCGAATAAGCCGGCACTTCCAAATCGCTATCGATTCCGAAAACCTGCCGGACCGAAACTTTCATGTCTGGCAGGCCGGCAACTTCTTGCACTGCGGCGGTCATTGATCCTCCGTGGCTTCGGAACGCCGAAGCCCCTGATGCGGTCCGATTCGTACGGTCCGGCTGATGCGGCGGCAACTTAGCAGACGCCAAGGCGGCAAAAAACCCGCTGCGGCCGAATAGCACTATCAATTATTTCAATGAGATAGGTGCAATCAGCCTTGTGCGGAAGGAGGGGCTGGGTTGCTTAGGCACCTAAAAGGGCGGTCAGCCAAATCCCACCGATTTCAGGTAATTGTACGATTGGATGATCTCTACCAACCGGTCCTCGGTGGAGCGGTCACCGCCATTGGCGTCTGGATGATGGCGCTTGACGAGTTCCTTGAAGCGCATTTTCACCTGCTGCGACGTCGCATCAATGTCGAGCCCAAGCGTGTCGAGTGCCTTGCGCTCGGCGTTGCGAATCGGGCGAGCCTCCGCCCGCGCCTGCTGTTCGGCCTTTACACCCTCACCGAACAGGCTGAACGGATCCGCCTGGCTGCCGAAGGCGCGGATATCCGGCCGCACCTTTCCCTTTCCGGTTCCCATCTTCCAGGTCGGGCGATGGCCGGTGAGCGCATCTTTTTGGTAGGCCATCACAGCAGCATCGGGCATGCCGGCGAAAAAATTGTACGACTGGTTGTAAGCGCGTACGTGTTCGAGACAGAATCGCCAATATTCATTCTCGCGCCCACGGCCCTTCGGCGCCCGGTGGCTGGCTTTCTCCTTGCAGCCGTGCCATTCGCAGCCAGGACCACCGGTTTTTGGCCGGCGGTCTTTTCCCGGTTTGACGCGGATACCATCAAAAAGTGGTGAGTCGAATTTCATGACCCTACATTATGCGCTTTTGCGAGTGACGCCTTCAAGACTTGATCTTTGTGCAAGAGCATGATTTTAGGCATTGACCGTTCGATTGCCCTCTCCTAAGCGGGGCAACATGCGAATCGCCGATATCATCACAAAGAAGTTGACCGAGGCTTTCGCTCCGCAAAGCCTCAATGTGCTGGATGAATCCCACCAGCACGAGGGCCATGCCGGACACCGACCAGGCGGGCAAACCCACTTCCGCGTATATATTGTGTCTGAGGCGTTCAAAGGTAAGACCCGGATCGAACGCCATCGCATGATTAACGAGTCGGCTTTCGGGCGAACTCGCGAGTGGCGTCCATGCGCTCGCCATTCACGCCGCCGCACCCGGTGAAGGCGGCCTTTAACGTCCACCCTGCTTTGTTCGTGGCAATGGCTGAATGCGCAATGCGGTAATGCGGTTGCGTGCGCGGCGCAGCACCCTGAAACGGAACCCGTGAAAGGTGAAGCTTTGGCCCACTTCGGGAATCGATCGCGCCTCGTGAATGACCAGCCCGGCAATGGTGGTTGCCTCCTCATCGGGCAAATTCCAGTCCATGACGCGATTTAAATCGCGAATGGATACTGCGCCGTCGACATTGACCGACCCGTCAGGCTGACGCCGCACACCCGGCACAGCGACATCATGCTCGTCAGTGATATCGCCGACGATCTCCTCCAGAATATCTTCCAGCGTCACCAGGCCTTCGACCTCGCCATATTCGTCCACCACAAGCGCGAACGGGGTCTTGCGGCGGCGGAATGCCTTGAGTTGCTCCGATACCGGCCGCATGTCGGGCACAAACCACGGCGGCGTCATCAACGAGGCAATATCGACCTTGGCGGCATCGCCATCGACAGCATGCAATGCGCGCAGCAGGTCTTTCACGTGCAAGATGCCGACAATGTTCTCCGGATTCCCGCGCCACAGCGGCAGGCGCGTGACCGGTGATGCGATGACCGCGTTGACGACCTCCTCCGATGATTCGTCGGCGTCGAGCGTGATCATGTTGGTGCGGTGGATCATGACGTCAGAGACTGCCAGTTCGCGTAGATCGAGCACGCCGCCGAACATGTCGCGATCGAGCGTCTCGACGTCACCCTCGCGATGCAGGAGGTCGACCGCACCGCGTAATTCCTCGTGGGGCGAAAGCACTTGCTGGTCCTCGCCGACCGTCATTCCGACGTGCTTGAGCAACCAGCGCACCAGCGCCTCGATCGCCATCAACACTGGGCCGAACAGTGTGACGAACCAGTGTATGGGGCGTGCAACCGCGAGCGCGATTCGGTCGGGCGCGTTAAATGCTGCCGTTTTCGGCAGGATCTCGGAGAACACGACAACGACAATTGTCATGACCACCGTGGCGTAAACGACGCCGGCGGGACCGAACCAGGTCAACAGCACGCCGGTCGCCAGTGCCGAAGCCGCGATGTTGACGGCATTATTGCCGAGCAGCAGCGCGCCGAGCAGCCGCTCGCGCTGCTCCAGCAAGCGATTGACGAGGTTTGCGCGCCGGTTTCCGTGCTTTTCCAGCCGAGCCATGCTGGCGCGGGAAGAAGCGGTCAGCGCGGTTTCACTGCCGGCGAAAAAGGCCGAAAGCAGCAGGCAGATCAGGACGACGACAAGGGACAGCCAGTCGTTCGCGGTCATCGCTCGGCAAGTTTGTCAGTGAGAAAGGTCCGCACTTCGGCGGCATCGACATTATTTTCAATGAAGGCTCGGCCGATACCGCGCACCAAAATAAATGTGAGCGTACCGCGCTTTACTTTTTTGTCTTGAGCAATCAGGTCCATCAACGCATCGACAGCCGGCACTCCCCCGGCGACATCCTTCAGATGGGTAGGCAGACCAACCGCTGCAAGATGAGCAGCAGCGCGCGCGGCCTCCGAGGCCGAAATGAGCTCCTTTCGCGCCGAAAATTCGAATGCCAGCACGATGCCCAGCGCTACGGCTTCACCGTGGAGCAGCCGATCGGAGAAGCCGCAACCGGCCTCCAATGCATGGCCGAAAGTGTGACCGAGATTAAGCAGAGCGCGCTCGCCGTTTTCGCGCTCATCGCGCGCGACAATGCCGGCTTTGCCACGACAACACACGGCAATCGCGTGTTCGCGCGCCGGGCCTCCCGCAAAGACGTCTTGCCAATTCTTCTCCAGCCAAGCGAAAAACGCGGCGTCGCCGAGCAGGCCGAATTTTGTAACTTCTGCATAGCCGGAACGGAATTCGCGCTTGGGCAAGGTATCGAGCAAAGCGGTATCGGCGATCACGAGAGCAGGCTGGTGGAAGGCGCCGATCAGATTCTTGCCCTGACGCGAATTGATCCCGGTCTTGCCGCCGACCGAAGAATCGACTTGCGCGAGAAGTGTCGTCGGCACCTGTACGAAATCGAGCCCGCGTCGCACGCTTGCCGCCGCATAGCCGGCAAGATCTCCGATGACGCCCCCGCCAAGTGCAATGATGAAATCGTTTCGCTCGACACGCGCCGCGATGATTGCCTCGCAGACTTTTTCGAATGTTGCATAACTTTTAGAGGCTTCGCCCGCCGGCACGAGAATGTGCGTACTATCGATCGTTGCAGTTTTGAGCGCCGCCTCCGCAGCGGCGAGATGGTGTTTGGCGACGATCTCGTCGGTGACAATGGCAACGCGTACGCCGGAGCGCATTGTCTTGATGCGCTCACCGAGACCTGCCAGCACGCCACGGCCGATGACAATATCGTAAGATCGCGCACCGAGTGCGACTGGCACCTGTACCGCTTCGGCCTGCCGCAACAGCGCGGTCATGATGATCTCTCTGCGTCAAGGCCGAGATGTTTCGGCAGCTGGACCATGATCTCATCGACGATCATATCGTGCGGTTCATCGCGCGAATGAACGACAATGTCGGACAGGGCATAGAGCGGCTCACGCTTCGGCAGCAGATCCCTGATCTTCTCGACCAATGGTCGATCGTTGCGGCGCTTGGTGCGTTTGATCAGCACGTCGGCATCCGCCTTCAACCACACGGAAATTCCCTTGATATGGATGAGATCGCGCGTGTTTTGGTCCATCACTGCGCCACCACCGGTCGCGAGGACCTGCGGGCCGTTGTCGAGCAGGCGCGCGATCACGCGCTTCTCACCGGCGCGGAAATACGGCTCGCCGTGTTTGTCGAAAATCTCGGGAATAGTCATGCCCGCAGCGCTTTCAATCTCAGCATCGGCATCAACGAATGGAATCCCGAGCCGGGCGGCAAGCCTTCGGCCGATCGACGATTTGCCTGCGCCCATCATACCGACGAGCACAATAGACCGGCTGCCGAGCGCGCGGACCATCGCCCTGACCAGCCCATTTTCTGCTGGTTTTTGAATGGCACCGTTAACCATGCTATGGTTCCGAAGCGAATCCACGGTTCCATATACCAGCAATCGGGACCTCCGCGAGGGCGGTCTTGTCAGCGGTTCCAGAACGTGGTCGTAACTCGCCTGAAATCGCTAGGCGCTGACGCACGGGCGCCTGCCGGGGTTTGACGATGCCGAGTTTGTTCAGGTTCCTGCTCTTTTTCGGCTTGCTCGGCGGGCTGGCTTACGGTGCTGTGTTCTCGCTTGCCACGTTCGTCAAATATCAGCCGCGCGAGATCATCGTGACAATTCCGCCAGACAAATTTCTCAAAAATCACTGACGCCGGAGGCAGGCAAGGCGATGACCCGCCCGCCACGAGCATCCGATCAAGCACTGGTCGAGTTGTTTCTCGACATGCTCGCAGCCGAACGCGGTGCCGGCGCGAATACGCTATCCGCCTATCGAAATGACCTCGACGACTTGTCCGCACATCTGCGCGCCGCCGGAGTAAACATCGCCGGCGCAAAAACAGACGACTTGCGCGAATTTATTGCAAGTCTCGCCGAACGCGGCTTCAAAGCCTCGTCGCTTGCGCGCCGATTGTCGTCGATGCGGCAACTCTACCGGTTTCTTTACGCGGAGGAGAAACGCGCCGACGACCCTGCCGCCGTACTGGAAGGGCCGAAAAGGGCACGGTCCCTCCCGAAGGTATTGTCCATTGCAGATGTCGATACACTCCTAAAGCGGGCCCGGACTGATGCCGAAAACAAAGACCAGCCACCTGCTCAACGATTGCGTGCTGCGCGGCTGCTGTGCCTCCTCGAAGTGGTCTATGCGACCGGGCTCCGCGTATCCGAGTTGGTGGCATTGCCGGCGTCGGCCGCGCGGCGCGAACAGCATATGCTTGTCGTGCGGGGCAAGGGCGGCAAGGAGCGGCTTGTACCGCTCAATAAAGAGGCCAAGCGGGCCATGTCCGAGTATCTTGAACTGCGCGAAAAAGCCGGCCGCGATTCAAAATCGAAATGGCTGTTTCCGTCTTTCGGTGAGCAAGGGCATCTCACTCGCCAGCATTTCGCACGCGAACTCAAGGCACTCGGTCAAGCCTGCGGAATCCTGCCTGCTCGCCTGAGCCCGCACGTCTTGCGCCATGCCTTTGCCAGCCACTTGTTGCACAATGGGGCCGATCTCCGGGTGGTCCAAACCCTGCTTGGCCACGCCGATATCTCAACGACGCAAATCTATACCCATGTACTGGAAGAGCGGCTGAAAACGCTAGTTCGCGACCTCCATCCATTAGCGGACGGCTAGCCTGAAACCTGCGTAAAAGCGAAATTAACTCGATTGCTTGACTTAGAGGCTTCGCCCGCGTCAGTTCGCCCCGAAAAACATTCAATCCGGACCCAATGCGCAGTTATCTCGATTTCGAAAAACCGGTGGCCGAACTGGAGGCTAAGGTCGAGGAATTGCGCGCGATGGGCGAGAGCGACACCGCGGTCGCCGTCGGTGACGAAATTTCCCGGCTCGAAGTAAAAGCCGCAGTGGCGCTGAAAGAACTTTATGCCGAGCTTACGCCCTGGCAGAAGACTCAAGTGGCCCGTCATCCGCAGCGGCCGCACTGCCTCGACTACATCGCGGCGCTCATCGGCAATTTCATTCCATTGGCCGGCGACCGAAAATTTGGCGACGACGCAGCCATCGTCGGTGGCTTCGGCCGCTTCCGCGGCGAAAGCGTGTGCGTGATCGGCCACGAAAAAGGCTCCGACACCGAAAGCCGGCTCAAGCACAATTTCGGCATGGCGCGCCCGGAAGGTTACAGAAAGGCGGCTCGGCTGATGGAAATGGCCGACCGTTTCGGCCTTCCCGTAATAGCGCTGGTTGATACTGCCGGCGCCTATCCGGGCATCGGCGCCGAGGAGCGCGGTCAGGCGGAAGCAATTGCACGCTCGACCGAGGCATGTCTCTCACTTGGCGTACCAAACATCGCGGTGATCCTCGGCGAGGGAGGCTCCGGCGGCGCCATCGCGATCGCCACCGCCAACCGCGTGCTGATGCTCGAGCACGCCATCTACAGCGTGATCTCGCCGGAAGGCGCTGCTTCTATCTTATGGCGCGATACCGCGAAAGCGCAGGAGGCGGCGACCAGCATGAAGATCACCGCTGAGGACATGGTGCGTTTCGGCGTGATCGACAGCATCGTGCCGGAGCCCACCGGCGGTGCCCACCGCGACCCGCAGGCGGCGATCGCGGCGGCCGGCGACGCCATCGCCAATTCCCTCGCCGAATTGCAGGGTCTGGACCGCGATGCAGTGCGAAAACAGCGGCGTGAGAAGTTCCTCACAATGGGACGTGCTGTTGGTTAACCGCCGAGGCAATTTACTTTTGCTTTACCATAGGGTTAGCGGTATTCTTGGATGACGCGGCATGCCTTGCAGATGCCACATCTTAAGGATAACGATTACTCAAGAGGGCCCGCGCCTTCGGGGAGTATCAAGTTTGAATCGACCGTTTGCTCGCGCGCTGCTGGCGTCTGCGGCTATTGCCGCCGCAATTGCCCTTGCCGGCTGTGATGCCGAATACATCGTCCCCACCGGCCGCGCCCATGCTCCGATTTCCGATAAGACCCTCGCCGAGATCGCGGCGAAGAACATGGATAAGGAATCCCCGATCCTCGCCCGGATCTTCAAGGAAGAGGCGGAGCTGGAGATCTGGAAGAAAAACCGCGACGGCGAATACGCGCTGCTCAAGACCTTTCCGATCTGCCGCTGGTCGGGTGATCTAGGCCCCAAGAAAAAAGAAGGCGATCGTCAGGCGCCCGAGGGATTCTACACGATCACTCCTGGGCAGATGAATCCGAACTCCAACTACTACCTCGCTTTCAACACCGGCTTCCCGAACACGTATGACCGGGCGATGGGCTACACCGGCTCTGAACTGATGGTGCATGGCGATTGCTCGTCCCGCGGCTGTTACGCGATGACCGATGAGCAGATCCAGGAAATTTACGCGCTGGCGCGCGAGTCTTTCTTCGGCGGCCAGAAATCATTTCAGCTGCAGGCCTATCCGTTCCACATGACCGCGCTGAACATGGCCAAGCACCGCAACAATCCGAACTTCGCGTTCTGGAAAATGTTGAAAGAGGGCTACGACCATTTCGACGCGACGCACCAGGAACCGAAGGTCGCGGTTTGCGATAGGCGCTACGTCTTCGACGCCGCAGCGCCCGAGGATTCGACAAAACCGCTCTCGTTCAATGCAAAGGGCGCCTGCCCGACCTATCAACTCGACAAGAATGTCGCCGATGCCGTCCTCGAACAGCGTCGGCAAGAGCAATATAAAATGGCCGAGTACATCACCAAGAATGTTTCGACTGTTCCGCCCCGCGATGGCGTCGACGGTGGCATGAATCCTGTGTTCGCCGATAAGCTCGGCACACAAGAGGGGTACGACAGCAAGGGACGTCTGATCCGCGTCGCGACCGCGCCTGGCTCGCTGCCGCGTACACCGGACAAGCCAGCGCCAGCGCCTTTGGTTTCGGTGCCTCAAGCCGCGCCCGTTTCGGCGCCGGACACCGCGCCGCAGCCTGAAACCGAGCCGGTGGTGATGGCGAGCGTGCCGATGCCGCGGCCAGCACCTCTGCCCAAACAAGGCGAAGCACCCGCATCAAAGCCGACATCGATTGCCGGGATTATCGGAAGCTGGTTTGGCCGCTCGAAGGCGACACCCGCGCCGACGCCGACACAAAACGAACAGGTCGCCGCGCGCGGCCCCAGCACCGACTTGGCGGCGAAGCCGAAGCAACCGGCCCCGGTGCATACGGTTTCCGCAACGGCTTCAGCGCCCGTGCAGGCAGCGCCTGCCACAGTTGGGTCAGTACCGGCTGCGCGCCAGCCGACGCCAAATGCAGTTGTCGAGAGTGTTTGGGGCCCGGCGCCAAAGGTGCCGATGCAGCAAAGCGCCAAAGCTGAGCCGCCGCGAGCGCCGGACCCGGAATTGCGCACCGCCTATTCCACGCCGCCAGCAAGCAACAGTGGCTTGCTTTCGGGTGCACAGCCCGTGGTTCCGGTGGGCACGTTCAATAATCTCCGCTGAGCTTTAGTCGCGCCAGCAGACGAAGCATGAATTGCTACGTCTATGTCCTCGGCAGCCTCACCAAAAAACGCCATCTGACTTATGTTGGCTGGACCGACGACGTCGCGCGGCGGTTGGCACAGCACAATGCCGGCAAAGGCGCCCGTTCGACGCGAGGCCGCGTATGGGTGCTGCTTTATTCGGAACGCTGCGCTAGCAAGCGTCATGCGATGAGCCGCGAATGGCATCTCAAACGCGACCGTGCATTTCGAAAAGGCCTTGCACAGGTCCTGAAAAAATAAACGCCGGCAGAAGCCGGCGTTTTCATATTGCTCTCTCGATCAGCACACTCAGGCGAATTTACCGTGACAATGTTTGAATTTCTTGCCCGAACCGCAGGGGCACAGCTCGTTGCGTCCGACCTTTCCCCAACTGGACGGATCATTTGAATTGCGCTCCGTCTGTGCGCCGTTGCCGTTGCCCGCCATCGCAGGTGCAAGTGCCGGGGCCATTTCATCTTCGCCCGTCGTCGGGTCGACCTTGTGTGCTTCCATATAAGGCAGCGTCGCGGCCTCTTCGGCCGGCGGCTGCTGCACGACCTCGACGCGCATGAGTTGCGCGGTCACCGCTTCGCGCAAGTGTGCCACCATAGCTTCAAATAACGAGAATGCCTCCGCCTTGTATTCGTTGAGCGGATCCCGCTGGCCATACCCGCGCAGGCCAATGACTTGCCGCAAGTGCTCGAGCATGACGAGGTGTTCCCGCCAAAGATGATCGAGCGTCTGCAACAAAATTGACTTCTCGACGTAGCGCATGACATCGGGGCCCCATTTGGCCACCTTGCCCGCCATCCATTCATCCGCGCGCCGCGTGATCCGCTCGCGCACGTCTTCGTCGGTAATTCCTTCCTCTTTCGCCCAGTCCTGAACGGGCAACTCCAGCGTGAGTATACTGCGTAAGTCCTGGTCGAGGCCGGTGACGTTCCACTGTTCCGGATAGGCATTTTCAGGGACGTGCTTGGCAACCAAATCTTCGATCATCGCGTGGCGCATATCGCCGATGGTTTCATCGACCGTTTCATCGCGCATCAATTCGAGCCGCTGCTCAAAGATGACCTTGCGCTGGTCGTTCATGACGTTGTCGAACTTGAGCAGGTTTTTGCGGATGTCGAAATTGCGCGCTTCGACTTTCTGTTGTGCTTTTTCCAGCGCTTTGTTGATCCATGGGTGAACGATCGCCTCGTCCTCCTTCAGACCCAACTTCTGCAACATGCCGTCGAGTTTGTCGGAGCCGAAGATGCGCATTAGGTCGTCTTCGAGCGAAAGGAAAAACTTCGAGTGGCCCGGGTCGCCCTGGCGGCCGGAACGGCCGCGCAGCTGGTTGTCGATGCGGCGGCTCTCGTGCCGCTCGGTGCCCAATACGTAGAGCCCCCCGGCCGCGAGCGCCTTCTGCTTGAGGCGGGCTACCTGTTCCCGGATTTGCGCAGCGCGCGGATCCTTATCGCGCTGGGCCCAATCGGTAATATCGGTGATTTCCTGGCGGATGCGCATGTCCGCATTTCCGCCGAGCTGAATATCGGTGCCGCGTCCGGCCATATTGGTCGCAATCGTGATTGCGCCCGGCACGCCGGCCTGAGAGACAATGTAAGCTTCCTGTTCGTGGTAGCGGGCGTTGAGGATGGCAAATACCTTGGTCTTGGTCGCGCCGTCATCGCCCGAATAAAGCGCCGCGAACGCGTTCGGGTCGGAAAAGTCGTGCTGCTCCCACCCAGCCTTGCGCAGCATCTCGGCTAGCTGTTCTGATTTCTCGATCGACGTGGTACCAACCAGCACCGGCTGGCCGCGCTTTTTGCAATCCTCGATCAGCGTCAGGATTGCCCGGTATTTTTCCACAGCCGTGCGATAGACCTCATCGTGATCGTCGAGCCGAACGAGCGGCATGTTGGTTGGAACCTCGAGCACTTCGAGGTTGTAAATGTCCATAAACTCGTCGGCTTCCGTGAGCGCCGTACCGGTCATGCCGGCGAGCTTCTCGTACATGCGAAAATAATTCTGGAAGGTGATCGAGGCGAGTGTCTGGTTCTCGGGCTGAATTGGTTGGTGCTCTTTGGCTTCCAGCGCCTGGTGGAGACCTTCCGAATAGCGGCGGCCTGGCATCATGCGGCCGGTAAACTCGTCGATGATGACGACCTCGCCGTTGCGCACGATGTAATCTTTGTCGCGCTGAAACAGTTTGTGCGCCCGGAGCGCCTGATTGACATGATGAACGACGGAAACGTTCTCGACGTCGTAGAGTGACTCTCCTTTGAGCTGGCCCGCCGCGCGCAGCCGCTGCTCGAGTTTCTCCATGCCGGCTTCGGTCAGCGTCACGGTGCGCTGCTTTTCGTCAACTTCGTAGTCAGCCTTGTCGAGCGCCGGAATATAGCTGTCGATCGTGTTGTAAAATTCGGAACGATCGTCGAGCGGGCCAGAAATGATCAGCGGCGTGCGGGCCTCGTCGACAAGGATCGAGTTGACTTCGTCGACGATCGCGTAAATATGTCCGCGCTGGACCATATCCTCCAGGCGATACTTCATATTATCGCGCAGGTAGTCGAAGCCCAGTTCGTTATTGGTACCGTATGTGATGTCGCGGTCGTATGCTTTCTTGCGTTCCTCGTCATCGAGCCCGTGCACGATGACCCCGACCGAGAGTCCGAGGAAATTGTAAATCTGCCCCATCCACTCGGCATCGCGTTTGGCCAGGTAGTCGTTGACGGTGACGACATGCACGCCGCGGCCGGAGATCGCATTGAGATAGACGGGCAGAGTTGCAACCAGCGTCTTGCCTTCGCCGGTCTTCATCTCGGCAATCTTGCCTTCGTGCAGGATCATGCCGCCGATCAGCTGCACGTCGAAATGGCGCTGTCCGAGCGTGCGCTTGGCCGCTTCCCGCACCGTGGCGAAAGCAGGAACCAGGATGTCGTCGAGCGAAGTTCCTTCAGCGACTTGCTTCTTGAACGCTTCGGTGCGCGCCTTGAGCGCCTCATCGGAAAGCGCTTCGAGCTCCTTCTCCAGTTCATTGATCGCGCTAACCCGGGGCAGATAGCTGCGAATCCGCCGCTCGTTGGCCGAGCCGAACAGCTTGCGGAAAAAGCCATCAAACATACGGGGAGCTCCAAGACTTGCGCCGGGGCGCTTATATCATGCCGCCGCGGCCGGATTTGCTTCCGGCGCTCCGGAATGCGGCACTTTTCAGGCAAATTCGACGCCAAACGCGCCGGCAAATAGCGGATTAGCTAAAGCTGAGCGAGAGATATGGGGGGGTCGGATTGTTGTCAATTGCCGGGCTGCCGGCATCTTAATGGCGACCGGTCACGCGGACGTTAAATGCGGTGCGCCAGTCGGCCATTGCAATGCCACGGTTGTTGGGCGAATAGTCCACCCGCCGCCCCCCGGGACCGGCGGATCCATCCACTCCCAAGGACAGCGTCATGACGATTTCAATTCCCACCCGCCTTAAGGCCCATTCGCGCGCGGTTGGTGCCTTAGCCGCAACCTTGGCGCTGCTCATCGTGTCAGCCGGACCCCTCTACTCCCAGGACAAGGACCCTCTGGTCGCCAAGGTCAACGGAGTAGAAGTCCATCAAAGCGATCTCACCGTCGCGGAGGAAGAGGCCGGACAAATTCCGCCGATGTCACCTGAAGCCAAGCAAGACTACCTTGTGCAGTTTGTGGCCGACATGATCCTTGTGTCGAAGGCGGCAGAAGACAAGAAGTTCGGAGACTCAGTCGAGTTTAAGCGCAAGGTCGATTTCGCCCGCAAAAAGCTGCTGATGGAAGGGCTGCTGCAATCGGTCGGCAAGGAAGCTCTCTCCGACGAGGCCATGCACAAGGTCTATGACGAGGCCGTCAAACAGATCGGCGAAGAGAAAGAAGTGCACGCCCGCCATATCCTGTTCCGCACACCCGCCGGGGATGAAAAGGCGAGCAAGGAAGCCGAAGACAAACTCAAGGCAGTGATTGTCCGCCTGAAGAAAGGCGAGGACTTCGCGAAGGTTGCGAGCGAAGTGACGGAAGATCCCTCGGGCAAGGCCAATGGTGGTGATCTCGGCTATTTCAGCAAGGATCAGATGGTGCCGGAGTTTTCCGAGGTCGCCTTTAAACTGGATAAGGGACAGATCTCAGACCCAGTGAAAACACAGTTCGGCTGGCATGTGATCAAGATCGAGGACAAGCGCGTAAAAGAGGCGCCAAAATTCGAGGATGTGAAGCCGCAGATCGAGAATTTTGTCGTGCGCAAAGCGCAAGCCGATCTGGTGACCAAACTGCGTGCGGACGCCAAGATCGAGCGCATGGACAAGCCGGCGAAGGCCGAAGAAAAGCCGGCCGCCGCCCCCGCTCCTGCGCCGGCTAAGAAGTAAAGCCGATCGCACGCATCAAATGAATTCGTCATGGCCGGCCTTGTGCCGGCTATCTCGCTTAGGTAGGCACGTGCCTGACCAATCAATCGAGATCAACGGACCACCGCATTTCGCACCGGCTCGGTGATGACAAGGCTCACAAAATGTCCACCGCCATCTCCCCCCTCGCTCCCCTTCATGTGCCGGACTTGCCGGTAATTCCCGGTGTGCGTCTTGCAACCGCCGCCGCCGGAATTCGCTACGCGGGCCGGACTGATGTTCTGCTGGCAATATTTGAACCTGGTACGACCGTCGCAGGCGTGTTCACGCGTTCGAAGTGCGCGTCGGCACCGGTCGAATGGTGCCAGGCGCACCTGAAAATGGCCAAGACCCGCGCGCTCGTCGTCAATTCAGGCAATGCCAATGCCTTCACGGGCCGGAGCGGACGAGATGCTTGCAAATTTACGGCGCAGATTGCGGCGCGTGCCATCGGCTGCAAGCCAAACGACGTTTTCCTCGCTTCGACCGGAGTGATCGGCGAACCGTTAAAGGCGGAAGCATTTGACGGTGTGATGGAGGGCATGGTTGCCCGCGCACAGGAAGGAGATTTCCTCTCGGCGGCACGTGCCATCATGACGACCGATACATTTCCGAAAGTGGCAACAGCTGTAGCAAAGATCGGCAAGACCAAAGTCACGATCAATGGAATTGCCAAAGGCGCAGGCATGATCGCCCCCGATATGGCAACTATGCTTTCTTTCATTTTCACCGATGCGGCGATTTCCGCGCCCGCACTACAAATCCTCCTGAAAGAAAGCGTTGTCGACACCTTTAACGCCGTCACGATCGACGGCGACACGTCCACATCTGATACGCTGATGGTATTTGCTACCGGACAGACGGACGCTCCGCGCATCGCGCGCGCCGCAGATCCACGCCTGAAGGATTTCAAGAAGGCACTGCATGCCGTGCTGGCAAACCTCTCCGAACAGATTGCCCGCGACGGTGAAGGAGCGCGCAAGCTGGTCGAAATCGTCGTTGAAGGCGCCGTGTCGAAGGCATCCGCACGCCGAATTGCCATGTCGATCGCCAATTCGCCTCTGGTGAAGACGGCAATTGCCGGCGAAGATGCAAATTGGGGACGTGTCGTAATGGCTGTCGGCAAGGCCGGCGAACCGGCCGACCGGGATAAGCTTTCGATCTGGTTCGGAGGCATCCGTGTCGCACACAAAGGCGCGCGCGATCCCGCTTATGACGAGGCGACCGTCAGTGCGGCAATGAAAAAGCCGGAGATCAGCTTGAAAGTAGCGCTTGGGTTGGGCAAAGGCCGCGACCGCGTACTGACTTGCGATTTGACCAAGGAATATGTCGCTATCAACGGCGACTACCGATCATAAGTATCACCGAGGGCTGAAGGCCTGTGGCCGCCAAAATCGTTCTCGTTGCCGCCTGCGCCCTCCTCGACGCCGATGGCCGCGTGCTCATCGCGCAGCGTCCGGCGGGCAAATCGATGGCTGGGCTTTGGGAGTTTCCTGGCGGCAAGGTTGAAAATGGCGAACGGCCGGAGGAAACGCTGATCCGTGAACTGAGAGAAGAGTTGGCAATTATTGTGAGCGAGGCCTGTCTAGCCCCGCTCACTTTCGCGAGCCACAGCTATCCCGAATTTCATCTCCTGATGCCGCTTTACATTTGCCGTCGTTGGGAGGGAACGGTCATCGCCACAGAGGGCCAGCAACTCGCCTGGGTAAAGCCAAACAAGTTACGCGACTATGATATGCCACCGGCGGACGTGCCGCTCGTGTCCCACCTGATGGCTCTGCTCTAGATCACTAGGCCTATGGTTCCGGCTTTTCTCCCGTC
>CAVUPX010000020.1:0-28481 GCA_963743405.1 uncultured Alphaproteobacteria bacterium
GTCTGCTGCCAGATGAAAGTGTCGGCCGCCTTGGCTGTGACCTCTTTGGTTTTCGATGTCCGCTCTTGGCGCTTAGCGGACATGCCGTTTTGCACTGCACATGTCTGCTTTTGACCCAAAGCGGACATGCGGCGCGTCAAAATTTATCCCAGACTATAGTCGTCGGCGTTAATTTGGCCTGTCGTTGTCGCCCCCGACCGGGTATGGCTTCGGCTCAACCGTTGCTGCCGAAAGCCGACGATAAAGGTCACGTCGACGCGCGAGCGGCCACCAATAGTAAAGAAATATTTCGAGAGGACGCCAATTCGCTACCCAGCCAAGGATTAGAAAACTCTCCTCGGCCAGGCCGTTGAACGGCGTATCAATCAAGTAACCGGCTGCAAGATGCGCCGATATGAGACACGCGATCAGGATCGGCACGCCTATACCAAGCGAACGGCGACCGACCCGAAAAAGCTCATTGAGGTCGCGCTGAAAGACGCCCGCCCGATCGGAGAAATATCGGCTGAATGCTTCGTTGAGCTCCCGCGCCACCTTCGCTTGAGCTTCGGTGTCCGGAAAGTGAACGGCGATCTTGATTGGCTGGTTGGCGGCCAATTCGCGGCCCAGCCGACAATATATTCCTCCGCCTCTCTGTCGAGCGCTCGCTCCCGAAAAGGAAACGGATCAAGCGTATGGAAAAGCTGAGCAATGTCGTCGACGCGAAGTTCGATCATGTCCTCTGTGTTTGCGATTGTCATGGTGTCGCGAGCCTGTCCCGGCACGGTTGTGTGAAGATCGAAAAGCGCAGTCCGCTTATGGCACTTAACGGACATGGCAACGTGCTGCGAATTGTGTGCTTGATAGGCGCTTTGCTATAATCCCACCATGCAACGCTCCAGGAAGTCGATACGTTTGTGAAGGGAAAGGCGTTGCGTCTGTAGAGTTTCGGCGAGCCTTCGCTGACATTCATCGAACTTTTCTTTATCTTCCGCCCAACGCTTTTTTGCGGCGGCGATTGGTGCGCGAGTCCATTTTTTGACTCGTGTGCCCATTGACGGGCTGCCAGCTTCGGCTTTTCTTGCAGCTTGCCTGTCGGCCATGCACTTTCGCACGAACTCGGCCTGATTCCGTTTTGCAATATTTTGTTGCGTTGCCCGCACGGTGCACTCGCTACGATCTTGCTTACGCAAAGTTCGCCTGCTCAGGTCTGACGATATGTGCTCTCGCGTTTGTGCCACAGTGGTGACGTCAGTCGAGAGGATGGATACTACGGCTAAAATTGATAAAAACCCTGATAAGTTTTTCATCGAATAACTCCGTGTGACTTCGGTAAAGAGGATACACGCCCAGCTAGCGGAAAGCACTTCTCTAGCAACGCTGCTGGTGTTCGCGCTCGTCAATTTGGCACTCCTACGTCTTCGTCACCGACGTATCCAATCGCAAAAACCGCACGTCACGGTTCCGATTTTGGTTCCGCGCGGCGGGCTTCATAACCTCCGTTGCCATGATCGCGAATGCACTATTGGGCTGATGTCCGCTATTGGCAATTAGCGGACATCGACTTGTGCCCTGCAAATATCTGCTTATGACCCAAAGCGGACATTTGGCGTGACAGACTTTCCTATCAGTGGTGTGCTATTTCGCGTTCGCTGCATGTTCAGCAAAGTGTTACCCTTTGCCAATTTTACGAAGGATATAGGATGACCCGTCTTCGCGTACATCCCGAGCACCACCTCGTCGGCCGTATCGGGTGGCTGCGAGCCGCAGTGCTCGGGGCCAACGATGGGATCGTCTCGACTGCGAGTTTGATTGTGGGCGTCGCCGCTGCGGCCGCGACGCAAAACGCTGTTCTCATCGCTGGCGTCGCTGGGCTGGTCGCTGGCGCCATGTCGATGGCAGCAGGCGAGTATGTGTCCGTGAGCTCGCAATCCGATACCGAACGGGCGGACCTTGCGCGCGAACGCAAGGAGCTAACCGATGATGTCCAGTTCGAGAGGGAAGAGCTTGCCGAAATCTACGTCAAACGCGGCCTAGAACCATCTCTTGCGCGGGAAGTTGCTCAGCAGCTGATGGTGAAAGATGCCTTGACCGCTCACGCACGCGATGAGCTAGGGATTTCGGAAATCACCACCGCGCGTCCCGTGCAGGCTGCATTGACCTCGGCTGCAACGTTTTCGGTCGGCGCGGCCATGCCCTTGCTCATGGTCGTCATATCGCCCGCCGGTGCGCTCGTTCCGATAGTGTCCGCCGCGTCTCTGGGTTTTCTTGCACTCTTAGGTGCAATCGGAGCAGGAGCAGGCGGCGCAAACGTCCTGCGTGCCACGGCTCGAGTGACATTCTGGGGTGCGTTGGCGATGGCGCTAACCGCAGGTATCGGAAAACTGGTCGGTACGATTGTGTGAAGATCGAAAAGCGAATGCCGGCTTTCGGGGGGTAGAGCAGACAATCGCATCTCACAGCCACAATGTCCGCTATTGGCACTTAGCGGACATCCCTAGTTGCACCGCACATCTCCGCTATTGGGAGTAAAGCGGACATGACGTTTTGCACTGCACATGTCTGCTTTTGACCCAAAGCGGACATTGGCCCCCTTTCAGAGCGGCTGTTTAATCCAATACGATGGCCTGTGTTGACGCTCAGGGGCGGCAATGAGACGACGCGATATCATCACGCTATTCGGTGCGGCGGCAGTTGGCTGGCCGCTTGTTGCGCGTGCGCAGCAGCCCGGAATGCCGGTAGTCGGGTTTATCAACGCGGCTTCTGCACAAAGGTATAAGCGACAACTGGCGGCTTTTCTCAGAGGCCTGCGCGAAATGGGCTACGTTGACGGCCACAATGTTGTGGTCGAATACCGCTGGGCGGACGACCAGACCGATCAGTTGCCGGCGATGGCAGCCGATCTAGTTCGTCGGCAGGTTGCCGTGATTGCTGCGACCAGCGCGCCGGCGGCGGTCGCGGCAAAGGCTGCGACCGCAACCATTCCGATCATATTCGAAACGGGCAGCGACCCCGTCCGGCTCGGCCTCGTCGCCAGCCTCAGCCGGCCAGGCGGCAACGTCACGGGGATCACTCAAACAAACTTGGAGGTTGCGCCGAAGCGGCTAGAATTGCTGCACGAGCTGCTTCCCATGACGCGCGTCATCACGCTCCTCGTCAATCCGGCCGATCCCGCCATTGCGGAAACTACAGCGAGTGAGGTGCTAGCGGCCGCCCGTACTTTGGGGCTGGAGCTGCATGTCGTGAATGCCCGCAGCGAAGGTGACTTCGACGCTGTCTTTGCAAAACTTGCCGAGTTGCGGGTAGGCGGACTCGTAATCAGCGGCGGGTCATTCTTCTCTAGCTACACCGAGCAGCTCGCCGCGCTGACGGTCCGCTACGCCGTGCCTGCAATTTTCCAATATCGAGAGTTTGCTGCGGCTGGAGGCCTGCTGAGTTACGGATCAGATGCTGCAGCCTCATACCACCTCGCCGGCATTTATACTGGCCGGATTCTCAGGGGAGACAAGCCCGCCGAACTGCCGGTCCAACAGGCCGCGAAAGTTGAGCTGTACATCAATCTAAAGACTGCCAAGACGCTGGGCATCACTGTCCCCAATACGTTGATTGGGCGCGCCGACGAGGTCTTCGAATGAAAACGCGATGTCCGCTATTCGCACAAAGCGGACATCAAGCTTGATCGGCATCTAAGACCGAGTGTGTGCCATTTCGCGCTCGCCGTCCGGTCGCAAAGTGCTAGGCTTTAGATATTGCACAAGGCGCGTTCTCAGAGGGCACATGCGGCGGCGCGAGTTCATCACGCTTCTTGGCGGCACGGCGGCTACATGGCCGCTTGCGGCCCGTGCGCAACACGGCGAGCGGCCCCGGTTGATTGCCATCCTGATCGGCCTCCCTGAGAACGACCCGGAATCAAAAGCGCGCCTTATTAAATTCAGGAATGAGATTGAGAAGCTCGGATGGTCGGAAGGTCACAATGTTCGCGTTGAGGTTCGTTTTGCACCCGCTGGCGCCAATGCGCTTGCGCTCGCGAATGAGTTGATTGCCTTGCAACCCGATGTGATTCTGGCACATTCCGCTCAGATCGCCGGTGTATTGCATCAATCAACCCAATCCATCCCAATTGTGTTCGTCAACGTCTCCGACCCGATTGGCGCAGGCTTTATTGGAAGCTTAGCGCGACCCGGCGGCAATTTCACGGGCGTGCTGCACTACGAGGTAGGCATCGTTGGCAAGTGGCTTGCGATGCTGAAAGAGATCTCGCCACGTCTCGTGCGCGCCGCTCTGATCGCCGACCCAAAAAGTCCCATCTACACCTATTTCGTGCGTGCGGGCGAGGCTGCGGCACGACCGCTTGCGATCGAATTTGTGTACGCTCCTGTCGAGAACGCAGCTGACATCGAGCGTGCAATCGAATCATTCGCGGGCGTACCGAACGGCGGCCTTATTTTGCCGCCCGATATCACGACTCTCACCAGTCGTGATCTCATTGTCGCACTTGCGGCGAAATATCGTTTGCCGGCGGTCTACCCTTTCCGTTCTTTTGTGGCGGCTGGCGGTCTCATGTCTTACGGCACTGATCAGATCAACATGTTTGGGCAAACCGCCTCTTACGTTGACCGCATCCTGCGCGGCGCGAAACCCGCCGATCTTCCAGTGCAGACACCTATTAAGTACGAAACGACGGTCAATCTCAAAACAGCGAAGGCGCTCGGCCTCACCGTTTCACCGGGCCTGATGGTCGCGGCCGACGAGGTAATCGAATGAAATTGCTGAATGTCCGGCTATTGGCACAAAGCAGACATCGCCTAGTGCAGCGCGCATGTCCGCTTTCAGGGGTAAAGCGGACATGGCATTTTGCACTGCACATGTCTGCTTTTGACCCAAAGCGACCGTAGGACATTCGGCGTCAGTGACTGCTCTTGGGATAGCTAAACAGTTCGCAACCAATTCCAGCCTCTTGCATGCGCTGGACCAGCGCAACAGCCGTGCGCCACCGATCGAATTCTAGTATTTGCTGCGCGTTAAAGTTGTCGTCTGGTCTCGCTGAATTGGGAATAATATTGGATGACATCCATAGTCCTCTGCGACGCCGACGATTGCGATATGGGTGAACACACCCCTGGTTGATGTGATCGCCATCACAAAAATCGCGATTTGCTAGTATGCGCTCGACGCATATCGCCTTTGTCCGCTTTTGGCGGGTAAAGCGACTTTGCACTTATCCGTTGGTTTAGGTCAGCGATACGCACGTTCAGTTTTTGTGCGTTAAAAAATGCGTTTGAACGGTGGTGAACGGGCAATCGTCCCCCCAGTTGATTATCGCCCTACACGCGCTCGATGGAGAGAATGTTGCCAGACATACGGGATAATTTGTTGTTCGCCCACAAGGAGAACATCGAACGATACCGAAGGATTTTGGAGACATCCCTGACAGTTGAAGAGGCTCACTTCGTAGAATGTCGTCTTGCCGAAGAACAAATCGCTTTTGAGCAACTCGCTGGCAGTAATTCGCAATAGGTACGACGCCGATCTGGCTTATCGGACAAGGGCACCAGCCCCCCAATCTCCCGCCCTTGTCACACAAAGAGGCCACCTAACCCAAGGTGGCCTCTTTGGTTCTCATTTGTTGTGCACTCGGTAGCAAAAAGGATCGTGATGGCTCTCGCAACAACCTCAACGGATCGCATCGTCGAGCGGCGCACCACAAATTCGCGGATCGTCAAGCGGTCAATCATCCGCAACGGCCATAAATCGAGCGTGTCGCTGGAAGATCAGTTTTGGGACGGTCTGTGCGAAATCGCGAAAAGCAAAAAGCTTTCAGCGTCAAAGCTAGTTGAGGAAATCGACCACCGCCGCACGAGTGACAATCTCTCGTCGGCAATTCGGATATTCGTGTTGGAATATTATCGAAACGTTTTCAGCCTGAACGCTCGCCGCGATTAGCCACACACGCCGAGCCTTCGATCCGAAATGAACAAACCTTATTATTGCGACTATTTCGGCGTGCCAACGATAGTCGGGGAGACCCGCGCTTGGTCGTTTGTGGAAGGTGCGTGGAAAGAAATTGATCGCGCTGAGGCTTACGCCACGGCGCGCCTCATCGGAGAGCATGAATTCCGACAGATTTTTGGTGGACTGCCGCCGCTGCCCCCGCCAATTCCGCGCCGATGAATGTCCGCTTCTGGCACAAAGCAGACATGGCCTATTGCACTGCACATGTCTGCTTTTGACCCAAAGCGGACATTAGCTCGTAAAGACGTTTCCCCTTGGCGGGAATTTAACCCCTGGGGATATCGGCGCCTTTTGCTGGAGGTTTCAATAGTTCTTTTCTAAGCGCGTCGTAGCAAGCATGGCGGTCCGCTACGTTCTCCACTGCACTACATTTCTCAAAACTTGGGGTACTCACAAACCATATCGCCGCGATGAAAAACGCTAAACACAACACTAGCAATGCGGACCTGGTCCCGAACTGATCTGCCAGGTCCTCCGGCGATTTTCGTCGGAGAAAATCGTGTGCATCGATATCTGTATCGAAATCCCATGGGGAAACCGGCATGGCACACTCCAGTCATCCTAAGGCGGCGTGAGGGCGCGCGTCGGTGTCAAACGGGAACCATTACGAATTTCGCCATTGAAGTGCGAAAGTCCAATAATGGAGCCGATCAGCGCAACGAGCAGGAAGAGCTTCAGGTATTGGAGAAAAAGGCCACTCATCGAAGTCACTCGGTTTTCGGGAGGCCCATCTGGCTTCCGCGACCCATATCTGTGTGCCTCGGCATAGGATTTCGATTGGGAAATCAATGCCGCCGCATAAGGGCGTCATAAAGAAGCCGGGTGAAAGTTAGGGGCCGCTGCACTCAAACGAGGTCGGCCTGGAGAGGGCGAAGCTCCGCGTTTCTGATCGTGCCAATCATATAGTCTGAATATACATCGCATAATCGCGCCAGTACCGCTGACACAGTTGCGCGGGATTGTTCAGTCAATGCGACTAGCGGCAAGCGGACTTCGGCCGACATGAGTCCGAAAGTGTTGAGTGCGTATTTGACGGGAGCAGGGTTGGATTCGCGAAACAGGGCAGCAGTCAATTTCGCAATTGGTGTCGCAAACTGGTGCGCTTTGCTCAACTGCCCTTGTTTACACGCTAGATACATCGCCCGACAAAGGCCAGGCGCGACATTGGAGGTGACGGATATGCACCCGTTGCCTCCTTCGGCAAGAAAGGCCAGGGCGGTCGCATCATCGCCCGAGAGGAGTTGAAATTGGGGGCCAACGAGCGGCCTCAGCCGGGATAATCTGGTGACGTCTCCAGTTGCATCCTTGAGTCCAATGATTTGCGGCAGCTCAGCCAGACGAGCGATCGTTTCGTCACCAAGCCCGCAGGCCGTTCGCGATGGAACGTCGTAAAGAATTAGCGGCAATCCTGTTGATTGAGCCACCGCGCTGAAGTGGGCGTACAGACCATTTTGGACCGGCTTGTTGTAGTACGGCACCACCGATAGAATGGCATCGGCACCGCCGGCTTCCGCATCCTTGGTTAGTTCGATGGCATGAGCGGTTGAATTGGAGCCCGCTCCAGCGATAACCGGCACTCGTCCACGCGCCACGTCAACCGCAGTACGGACTAGAATGTGATGTTCTGCGGGCCTTAGCGTCGGCGCTTCGCCTGTTGTTCCGCAAACGACGAGCGCGGTGGCGCCCTCACGGATTTGACGTTCGCAGAATTGTTCGAACGAGCCGACGTCGACATTGCCGCCATCATCGAACGGTGTCGGCACGGCGGGCGCGTAGCCCGATAATTTTGAAACATGTCGGCCGATAGTAACCATTGTCGTTGCCTCTACGCTTACGAATCAACCCCTCAGGCAACTTTCCGCTGGCTCGGAACATTGGCATTAAGTGGCAAATGGTAGGGGGCATTGGTCGTGCGGTTCATATCGAGTTCAAAAAAGCCGGGCACCATGACGACCGCTTGCGGGTGGTTTCCATTTTCGAACATTGCGAACTTGAGTGCTTCTGCGCGGTCAACAAATAAGCCCCCACAGAGGCCTCGTTCGTCCTGGACCACCCAGTTTCCTCGGCTGTTCTTGCCGATGAGGAATTGCAAAGGTTTTATACTTGCGACTGTAGAGGGAGGCTCAGTCTGTTTCATGACATGCTCCTTGATGATGGCTGTTGAATAGCGAGATGAAGGTCACCCTAGTAATGAAATGCGTGCAGAAAGATCGCTGCCCGCAGAGCGACAACGCCGGCAAAAGCAGCGGCGAGCAGGGTGAGGCTGAGCAGTACCACGGAGGTACGTTTGAGGCTCGCGGCTACTCGGCCCGTCAAGCGAACCACCTTCGCGGTCCGCCGAAAATCATGAGAATGATTGACTATCGACATCGCATCCTCCGGATCGGAATAATCTTGTCGGCGCATTTCGCGGTTCACCGGATGATTGGCAGATCGTCGTCATTCTTGGACGTGTGCATGTAGCGATTGCGATAGAGTTCGGCTTCGAGAATCGCTTTTTGCAATCGCGCCTCGCCAATGGCCTCGTAGACGCTGACGATCAGCCGTCCCGTTGCGGCAAGCGCATTGCGCAATCGGCTGAAGAAGGTCGGCGCTGCGCCGAATCCAGCTTGTGTTGCAGGCTTCCTGGATGCCTTCTCGGATGCACGTCCCGATGACTTTGACTTGTTCGAGTTTGGGTATGTGACGAGCGACATAGTCCGCTCCTCTCCAAAGTGGCAGGCCTTCTCGGGCCGTGCGTGAGGCAGCAACGCCTCGTAGGCGCAATGTGTACAGCGCCGCATAGGAATTCGATTGGGAAATCAATGGCCCGCTATAAGGGCGTCATAAAAAATGGAGAACGAACTGAGTTTGTGACCGTCAATCGGGGCAATCGAGCCAATCTTTATATCTCCTTGATCTATCTCAAGTGCGATTCACATCGCTTCTTTATATTCCCGAACTTATCTGAACGTTTGCCTAGAAATTTCTTTTGGAAGTTCGCTCCGACACCTTTGAAAGGGAGCCACCATGCTTGACGTCATTCTGTTAGCCCTCGGCCTTGCCTTTTTCGCACTGTCGATCGGCTACGCGTATGCCTGCGACCGGCTCTGAGGAGGCATCCATGATCTTCGACTATTCGCTCGCCGGCCTCGTTACCGCGGGGCTTCTTTTCTACCTCACCTACGCTCTCCTTCGGCCCGAGAGATTTTAAGAGGCGTGTCATGACTACGATTGGCTGGGTCCAAATCCTGATTTATTGCGCGATTATCATCGCGATTACGCCAGTGCTCGGCGGCTATATGACGCGCGTCTTCAACGGCGAGCGCACATTCCTGTCACCGGTGCTGCGGCCGGTCGAAGTTGCAATTTACCGGGCCGGCGGCGTCGACGAAAAACGTGAGCAGCATTGGCTCATGTACGTGGTCGGCATGCTGTTGTTCCATGTCGGCGGCTTTCTCATTCTCTACGTGTTGATGCGCGTTCAGGCCGTGCTGCCGTTCAATCCAGCCGAGCAATCGGCAGTGGCACCCGATCTGTCGTTCAATACGGCAGTGAGCTTCATCACCAACACCAACTGGCAGAATTACGGTGGGGAAGGCACGCTGTCGTACCTCACGCAGATGCTCGGCCTCACGCACCAGAACTTCCTGTCGGCGGCGACCGGCATCGTACTCGCGGTCGTGCTCATTCGCGGTTTCGCGCGCGCTTCGATGAAGACGGTCGGCAATTTCTGGGTCGATATCACCCGGTGCACGCTCTACATCCTGATGCCGATCTGCGTCGTCGCCGCGCTGTTCCTCGTCTGGCAAGGCATGCCGCAGACGCTTGGCCCCTATGTCGATGCCACGACGCTGGAAGGCGCCAAGCAGACCATCGCGGTCGGCCCGGTGGCCTCGCAGATCGCCATCAAGATGCTCGGCACCAATGGCGGCGGCTTCTTCAACGCCAATGCTGCGCATCCGTTCGAGAACCCGACCGCGCTGTCGAACTTCCTGCAGATCATCCTGATCTTCGCAATCGGCGCGTCGCTTACCAACGTTTTCGGCCGCATGGTCGGCAACCAGCGCCAGGGCTGGGCCATTCTCGCGGTTATGGGTGTGCTGTTCATCGCCGGCGTTACGCTTGCCTATTGGGCCGAAGCCAACGGCACCACCACCCTCAACGCGCTCGGTCTGACCGGCGGCAACATGGAAGGCAAGGAAGTCCGCTTCGGCATCGTCGCCTCGGCGCTGTTCGCGGTGATCACCACCGCCGCCTCCTGCGGCGCCGTCAACGCGATGCACGACTCGTTCACCGCGCTTGGCGGCATGGTGCCTCTGATCAACATTCAGCTAGGCGAGATCATCGTCGGCGGCGTCGGCGCCGGCCTCTACGGCATGCTGCTGTTCGTCATCATTTCGATCTTCGTTGCCGGCCTGATGGTCGGCCGCACGCCCGAATATGTCGGCAAGAAGATCGAGGCCAAAGAAGTCAAGATGGCCATGCTCGCCATCCTCGTCCTGCCGCTGATGTATCTCGGCTGGACGGCAGTCGCTGCCGTCAACCCGGATGCGTTGACCCAGCTCGGCAACGCCGGACCGCACGGTTTCTCCGAGATGCTCTATTTGTACACGTCGAGCACCGGCAATAACGGTTCGGCCTTTGCTGGCATCACGGCCAACACGATGTTCTTCAACATCACCGGCGCCGTCGCAATGTTCGTCGGCCGTTTCCTCATGATCATTCCCGCCATGGCAATCGCCGGCTCGCTCGCCGACAAGAAATCAATTCCGCCGTCCGCCGGCACGTTCCCCACCACCGGCGGCCTGTTCGTTGGCCTCGTTGTCGGCGTGATCGTCATCGTCGGAGGCCTCACCTTCTTCCCGGCGCTTGCGCTTGGGCCCCTCGTCGAGCATCTCGCGATGCAGGCAGGCACTGTATTCTGAGCGGCTTTAAATTCGGAGTTACGACTATGGACACCTCTAAATTGCGCAAACGGATGCCCGTTGCCACGCTGCTCGACCCGAAGATCGTCGGGCCTGCGATCGGCCAGGCCTTCGTCAAGCTCAATCCGGTCACTTTAATGAAGAATCCGGTGATTTTCGTGCTCGAGGTTGTCACGGCACTGACGACCGTCTTGCTCGTGCGCGATCTGATCCAGCATCACGCGGGCACCGGTTTTACCTTCCAGATCGTGCTGTGGCTGTGGTTCACCGTGCTGTTTGCGAACTTCGCCGAAGCGGTGGCGGAGGGCCGCGGTAAGGCACAGGCCGACACATTGCGCCGCAGCCGCACCGAGACGAAGGCCAAGAAGCTTTCGGATCCGAAAAAGCGGACCAGCTTTAAGGCGGTCCCGGCGCTTGAGCTGCGGGCCGGAGATTTTGTCCTCGTCGAGGCCGGCGATGTTGTCCCCGGCGACGGCGATGTGATCGAAGGCATTGCCTCGGTCAATGAGGCGGCAATCACCGGTGAATCCGCGCCTGTCATTCGCGAATCCGGCGGCGACCGTTCGGCGGTGACCGGTGGCACGACCGTGATATCCGACTGGATCGTCGTGCGCATTACCTCGTCGCCCGGTTCGTCCTTCCTTGACCGCATGATCGCGCTGGTCGAGGGTGCCGAACGGCAGAAAACGCCGAACGAGATCGCGCTGAACATTCTGCTGATCGGTCTGACCATTATTTTCGTGTTCGCGACCGCGACTATCCCGAGTTACGCGACCTATGCCGGCGGAGCTATTTCTGTCGTCATCCTGGTGGCGTTGTTCGTGACGCTGATTCCGACCACCATTGGCGCCCTGCTCTCGGCGATCGGAATTGCCGGCATGGATCGGCTAGTACGCTTTAACGTGCTGGCCATGTCGGGCCGCGCAGTGGAAGCCGCCGGCGACGTCGACACGCTATTGCTCGACAAGACCGGCACCGTCACCTTTGGCAACCGGCTTGCAACCGAGATCATTGTGGTGCCGGGCGTCACCGAGCGTGAAGCGGCTGAAGTCGCGTTGCTTGCCAGCGATGCCGACGAGACCGCGGAAGGTCGCTCTATCATCACCCTGATGCAGGAAAAATACAACGTGCGCCGCCAGGCGGCGCCCGCAAATGCCAAGTTCATCGAGTTCTCGGCGACGACACGGATGTCAGGTGTCGACATCGGAACCCGCAAGGTGCGCAAGGGTGCGATCGACTCGGTGCTTAAGTTCGCGCGAGATCAGGCTGGTCAGAACATTGCGGAGCCACCGGCATTCCGCACGGCAGTCGACAAGATCGCACGGTCCGGCGGTACCCCGCTTGGCCTCGTCGAAGGCGGCCGCATCCTAGGCGTGATCCACCTGAAAGACGTGGTGAAACCGGATGTACGGGACCGTTTCAACGCCCTGCGCCGCATGGGCATCAAGACCGTGATGATCACCGGTGATAATCCAGTGACGGCAGCCGCGATCGCCTCAGAAGCCGGCGTTGATGATTTCATCGCCCAAGCGACGCCCGAAGACAAGTTGCGTTACATCCGCAACGAACAGTCCAACGGCCGTCTGATCGCGATGTGCGGCGACGGTACCAATGACGCGCCCGCCCTGGCGCAGGCCGATGTCGGGGTCTGCATGCAAACCGGCACGCAGGCCGCTCGCGAAGCCGGTAACATGGTCGATCTCGATTCTGATCCGACGAAGCTCATTGAGGTGGTCGAGATCGGCAAACAGCTGCTCATGACGCGCGGTGCGTTGACAACGTTCTCGATTGCCAACGACGTAGCGAAGTATTTCGCGATCATCCCGGCGATCTTCCTCGCCTTCTATCCGCAACTTGCCGTGCTCAATGTCATGCAGTTGGCTACCCCGCAGAGCGCAATTCTATCGGCGATCATCTTCAACGCACTCATCATCATCGCGCTTATTCCGCTGGCGCTGAAGGGCGTTGCCTATCGCCCGATCGGCGCGGGCCCGCTGCTGCGCCGGAATCTACTGGTCTACGGCCTTGGCGGCATTGTGCTTCCGTTCGTCGGCATCAAGGCAATCGACCTCGTGGTCAATGCCTTGCATCTGGTCTGAGGAGATATTGCCATGTTGAAAGAAATCCGCCCCGCCATCGTCCTGGTCGTCTTGCTGACCCTGATCACGGGGCTGGCATATCCACTCGCCATAACCGGAATCGCGGGCGTGATCTTCCCCTACCAGGCGCAGGGCAGCCTGATTGAGAAAGGCGGGAAGGTGATAGGTTCAGCGCTGATTGGACAGGTCTTCGCCGACGACAAATACTTCCATGGCCGGCCATCCGCCACCAATGCGCCAGATCCGAAGGATTCCACCAAGACCGTCGACGCGCCATACAATGCGATTAACTCAATGGGCTCGAACCTCGGCCCGACCAGCAAGGCGCTGGCCGAGCGCGTGAAGGGCGATGTGGATACGCTCAAGAAAGAGAACCCGTCGTCGGCTATCCCAATCGATCTGGTCACCACATCGGGCAGCGGCCTTGACCCCGACATCTCCCCTGCAGCCGCGCTCTTTCAAGTGCCGCGGGTTGCTAAGGCCCGCAACCTGCCGGAAACGCGCGTCCGTGCCCTGGTAGAAGCCCAAGTCGAGGGACGGACTTTCGGCCTGTTGGGCGAGCCTCGGGTGAATGTGCTCAAGCTTAATCTCGCATTGGACGGGTTGAAGTCCTAGATTGGTCATTCATCAGTTCTGGCGCATGATCTTTTCCGAAAACCGGTATCCACTTTTCGGGATCATGCGCTGAAGGGACTTGAATGGCCGGTGACGTAGCGCAACGAGCCTCGCCTGATGCACTGCTCGCCCTGGCCAAAAAGGAAGGCCGGGGACATCTAAAAATTTTTCTCGGTGCTGCGCCCGGTGTCGGCAAGACCTACGCCATGCTCGGTGCTGCGCGTAGCGAGAGAGCCGGCGGCCGCGATGTGGTGGCGGGCCTGATCGAGACGCATGGTCGGCGCGAGACCGAGCAGTTGATCGACGGTTTCGAGATCCTGCCGCGCAAGTCGATTGTCTACCGCAACCAGATCATGAAGGAGTTCGACCTGGACGCCGCGCTTGCGCGCCGGCCAAACCTGCTGCTGGTCGATGAATACGCCCACACCAACGTCCCGGGCAGCCGCCATCCCAAACGCTGGCAGGATATCGACGAGCTGCTGGCGGTCGGCATCGACGTCTGGACCACGCTGAATATTCAGCATCTGGAAAGCCTCAACGACGTGGTGCTTAAGATTACCAAGGTGCGCGTACGGGAAACCGTGCCCGACATGGTTTTCGACAAGGCCGACGAAATCGTACTGGTCGATTTCCCGCCCGACGAGTTGCTCAGGCGGCTGGCGGAAGGAAAGGTCTACGTCCAGGACACCGCCGCCCGCGCGGTGGAGAGCTTCTTCAAGCCGCAAAACCTGACGGCCTTGCGCGAGCTCACCTTGCGGCGCGCCGCTGAGCGGATCGACGCCGACCTGATTGAGCGCATGCAGGCACATGCAATCGAAGGCCCTTGGGCGGCCGGCGAGCGCATCCTGGCCTGTATTGGGCCCGACCCGATATCGCCCACCGTGGTGCGTGCAGCCAAGCGGCTGGCCGACCTGATGGACGCGCCATGGATTGCCGTCACGGTCGAACGGCCGGGGTCGACTCTCGAAGACGCGGCTCGTCAGCGGCTCGATGACGCGATGAAACTGGCGCAGAGCCTGGGCGCCGAAACACAGACATTGACAGGAACCGATCTACCGGCGGAATTGCTGCGTTTTGCAAAATTCGAAAACGTAACCCAGATCGTGATCGGACGGTCCCCCGGCAGTTTCTTCAGCGAATTGCTGCGGCGATCTCTCCCGCACGAACTGGTGCGCCGGACGCAAGATATCGCCATTCACCTTGTTACAAGGGAAGTAGAACAGCCCGCGAGAGCGCCACTATTGCGCTGGCCAAAAAATCTGGTGCTCGCACCGCTGCCCTTTGTGTATGCAACGCTCGCCGTCGCGGCCGCACTGGCGGTCGGTGAAGTGCTCACCCAACTCACGCCGATTCCCAATCTTTCCATGGTCTTCCTCCTGGCGGTGCTTGTGACCGCCATGAGTTTCGGCATCTGGCCGGCGATCTACGCCTCGGTCCTTTCGTTTCTCGCCTACAACTTCTTCTTTATCCCGCCGATCTACACGTTCACCGTTGCCGAGCCGTATGAGTTGCTGGCGCTGGTGATTTTTCTGGTTGTCGCCGTGATCAGCTCGGCATTGGCCGGCCGGGTGCGTGAGCAGGCAAGAATTTCTGCGAGCCGTATGCGCGCGATGCGTAGACTATACGAATTCACGCGCCGATTGTCAGGCCTGGCGACGCTCGATGCCGTGGCGGAAGGCGCGGCAAGCGAGATCCATGCAAGCCTGGGCCGTTCGGTCGTGGTCTTGCTGGCGCATGACGATGACGTCGCCCTCACCGCCGCGTGGCCGCCCGAAGATAGCCTTGATGCTGCTGCGATGACTGCGGCGCGCTGGGCTTACAGCCATGTCGAACCGGCCGGAGCCGATACCGGCACATTGCCGATCATTCCGTGGTATTTCGTACCGCTTCGCATCGGCACAAAGACGCTGGGTGTGGTCGGTGTCGCGAAAGAGAAGGACTTCCCGCCCATCGACTCGGAGGCGCGGGCCCTGCTCGACACGCTTGTCGAGCAGACCGCGGCCGCCCTTGAGCGCGCCTCGCTCGCCCGCGAAATGGTGAGCGCAAAGACCGCCACTGAAACCGAGCGCGTTCGCAACACGTTGCTGGCTTCGGTTTCACATGATTTTCGCACGCCGCTGTCGTCAATCCTCGGTTCGGCCACCAGCCTCATCGACTACGGTGAGAAGCTCGATCCGGCCGCGAAGAAAGACCTGCTCGGCCAGATCAAGAAAGAAGCCGAAGATCTTGATGAAATGGTTCGCAATCTTCTGGCGATCACCCGCATCGATGCTGGTGCGCTGGAATTACGCCGGGATTGGGTCGATCTGCGGGAAGTGGTCGAACGCGTCGTCAGCGCGGCGCGGCGACATGGCGCGCGGCAACATATCGAAGTCAACCTGCCGTCAGACCTTCCGCTGGTGCGAGCAGATGCCACCTTGGTCGAACAGGCGATCGGAAATGTGGTTGCCAATGCGATCATCCACACGCCACCCGAGACGCGCGTGGTGCTGGACGCTGGGGTGACAGCGGATGGCATCGTAGTGCGCGTTACCGACGATGGGCCGGGCATCCCGGCCGATGGGCTGCCGAATATTTTCGACAAGTTCGTCAAGGGGCCTGAGTCTCCACGATCTGGCGCAGACGGCGGTCAGGGCACGGGGCTCGGCCTCGCCATTGCAAAGGGCATTATGGAGGCTCATGCCGGGACGATCCGGGGTGAAAGTCCGGCCCAGAATGGCCGTGGCGCGCTCTTCGTCATGACCTTTCCGCGCGAGGACCCTCCGGGATGAGCTCCAAGATCCGCGTGCTGGTCATAGATGATGAGGCGGCGATCCTGCGCTTTCTCAAGCCAGCGCTTGAAGCGAATAACTACGAAATGGCAAGTGCCGGTACGGTCGCTGAAGGAATCAAACGCATCGCCGCCGAAACGCCTGACATCGTGTTGCTTGACCTTGGTCTGCCGGATGGAGATGGCAAGGACGTTATCAGGCGCGCCCGAGAATGGTCCGATCTGCCGATCATCGTACTGTCGGCGCGCGAGCGCGAGGCCGAAAAGATCGAAGCACTAGATTTCGGTGCTGACGACTACGTCAACAAACCGTTCAATGTCGGCGAACTCATGGCGCGCATGCGCACAGCGTTACGGCATCGGATGTTGCGTAAGGCGGAAATCCCGGTCTTGCAGGTCGGCAATCTCGAAGTGGACTCGGTTCGCCATCGCGCAACCCGCGCCGGTGCCGAACTCAAGCTCACGCCGAAAGAATTCGAATTGCTGTCATTCCTGGCAAAGCACGCCGGACGCGTGGTGACGCACAAGCAGATTCTCACTTCGGTGTGGGGACCGGCG
This sequence comes from uncultured Alphaproteobacteria bacterium, assembly GCA_963743405.1. GTDB lineage: Bacteria > Pseudomonadota > Alphaproteobacteria > Rhizobiales > Xanthobacteraceae > Pseudolabrys. Next base: position 16,941 of record CAVUPX010000020.1, read on the forward strand.
CATACCGAAGATACCCAGTATCTTCGGGTCTATATCGGGCAACTGCGACAAAAGGTTGAGGAGCGCGCCGACGATCCACGTATCATTCTCACCGAACCAGGAATTGGGTATCGAATTGCCGAGAGTTAGGCCGCTCATCATTTTCAGATGCGCGCTATTGGCGCTTAGCGGAGGACATTGCGGCTAAGCTATCGGCCTACGCTGCTAATCAACCGCCTGATCCCATGACCGGAATCGGCCGGCTCCCCGCCGCTTCCAGAGCGCCGTGTTCATCTGTCCCCCCACTTTCGGGCTAGCGATTAGCTAAGTCGACGAAGCGAAAACACTGCTGTGAGAGGTGGAGTTCGATGCCAAGGTTCAAATATCGAACCCGGGAAAAGATAGGCCAGTTTGCGGGGGACAAGGTCATTGTCGAATTCTTCGTCGATTATCTGATCCAGAGCCAATTCGATCTCATCGCGCGCAGGCACTGGACGGCTGTCGGCACGGCGAAATACTGGTTCGCCGTCTACGTAATCGAGGACATATTTGCGGCAACTGCGGTCGGGTGGCGCAGAAGTATCATCAGGGCCGAATAGCTCATTCAAGCCTCGAAGGCCTTCTCCGGGTGGGTCGTGGTCGGCCATCTGTGATGCCTCGCAAGCGATGCTACCGGATTTGCTACCGAACTCGGTAGCACGAGGCGGGATGACCAAAGATGAGGGTCCCGTAATTGCTAAGAAACCACGACACATTGGGGCCTAAAGGGACACGCGAAAACCTGTCGGAATGGGCGCAATAGAATTAGGAAACCGCTGCTCTATCCTGCTGAGCTACGGGACCGTTGCCGGGCGATGTAGCATAGACGCCGATGCGACGCACCGGCTTCCAGTTTAATCCATTTTCGCGCCCGAAGCCGCGACGACATCTTTCCAGATCGTGCGTTCCTTGGCGGCGAAGGCGAGCGCCCCTTCCGGCGTGCTGGACAGCACGCGTGCGCCCGCGACCAGAAAGCGTTCCTGAACGGCCTGCTCGGCCGCGATGTGCTGTTGCGCCACGGAAAGCTTGTCGATGATAGGGCGCGGCGTGGCCGCCGGCACGACGAATGCGGCCCACGAGGTCACCACGAAGTCCTTGATGCCGGCTTCGCCCATGGTGGGAATATCCGGCAGCGTCGGCCAGCGCTGAGCGGAGGTCACGGCCAGGGCCCGCATTTTTCCCGACTGGATGATCGGCACGTATGAGGCGAGATTATCGATCGCAAAATTCACGTCGCCCGCGAGCATGGCGGGAATCGTCTGTGCCGCACCTCGGAACGGGACATGAATGGCGTCGATGCCCGCGTGTTTGACGAACAACACGGCGGATAGATGCGGCGTAGTACCGACGCCGGGGCTGCCGAAACTGGTTTGCCCTTTTTGCTTCGCCCAGACGAGAAATTCGGCCAACGTTTTCGCCGGCACAAAGTCTGTTGGAACAACGAACACATTGGGCAATTCCCAGGTCAGTGAGGCAGGCGTCATGTCGCGTTCGGCGTCGTACGGCATCTTGCTGTAAAGATATTGATTGATCGCAAAATGTCCGATCGTCGCCATACCGATCGTGTAGCCGTCCGGTGGACTGTTGGTGACTGCCGCGATACCGATATTGCCGCTGGCGCCGGCGCGGTTTTCCACGACGAACGACTGGCCAAACATATCCTTCAGCCGCTCGGCCAAGATGCGTGTGAGGACGTCGGTCGATCCGCCTGCCGGATAAGGCACGATGACCCGCACGGGATGATCCGGCCAATGGCTGTCGTCAGCGTGCGCGCCCGTTGCGGCCATCGCGCCAACAGCGGCAATTGACGTCAGTAGTGTGCGGCGCGTTTGCATCGGTGCCCTCCCCGGCGGCTACGATTACTTTACGATTGCACGAGCATTCTAGCGTTTCACCCTATGACCGCCATCTCTATTGACGGACCTGCCGCGGAGTTCCGACAATCTACTGCATGAGGCAACTATTGCGATCCGGTCCCGCCGCGATCCTGGCGGTTATTTTGTCCACGGTCGCGTGCAGCGCCGCCGTGCAGCCCCCGTGCAAGTTCGCTCCTGGCGGCACAGCGACCGTCGCCGACGTTCGTGACGGGCGTACAGTCTTGCTCGCCGATGGCCGCGAATTGCGGCTGGCAGCAGTCGAAGTCACAGAGAACAGCCGGCGTTCATTGCAATCGCTTGTCGGTGGCCGCGACATCCGGTGGGAGCCTACCGGTTTTGAGCCTGACCGCTATGGGCGCGTGGTTGCCTTCATCTTTACGGACGAAACGGGGCAATCTGTTCAGCAAATGATGCTGGAGCAGGGCCAGGCGCGGGTGTCGGCGCGGGTCGGCGAAAAAGCCTGCGCGGACGCATTATTAGCCTCCGAGCGGGCCGCTCGCGCAGCCCGCCGCGGCCTATGGACCGACCCAAATTTCGCCCCTTTGCCTTCAGAAAATCCAGGCCGGATTGCGGGTGTACGGGGTCAATTTGCACTGGTTGAGGGTAAGGTCTTGTCGGTGCGGGAAAGCGGCGCCACCATATATTTGAATTTCGGGCCGCGGTGGACGCGGGACTTTACTGTCACCATTCTCAAGCGCCACCGGCGAGACTTCGTCGCCGCGGGGGTCGATCCAAAGTGGCTTGAGGGTCAGCAGATCCGCGTCCGCGGTTGGGTCGAACAGCGCACCGGCCCCGTCATCGAAGCCGCGGTACCCGAACAGATTGAATTGAGCGAGTGAGCGTCATTGTGAGAAGCGGGGTATGGCTTCAGTGCTGACAACAAGGGCTGCAAACCGGGCGCTCGGTCTCGCAGCCGTCGTGTGTCTGGCGTTGGCGGGCTGCACCAGCACGCCAGACAATCGTCTCGTTTCCTTGCCGGTCCCACAGGCAACCGCACAGCCAGAACAGCAACCGGCCGTTCAACGGGAACATGCCCGTATCCTGGCGTCCTATGGCGGCGTTTATGAAAACGCCAAACTGCAGAGCATGGTGGAGAAAACGGTCGATCGTCTGGTCGCAGCATCCGAACGGCCAGACCTGAAATACCAGGTCACGATTCTCAACTCTCCGGCGATCAACGCTTTCGCATTGCCGAACGGACGCCTCTACGTCACGCGCGGCTTGATCGCCCTCGCCAACGACAAAGCCGAACTCGCATCTGTCCTTTCGCATGAGATGGGGCATGTGATCGCCCGTCACGCGGCGATCCGCGAGGAACAGGCGCGTCAGGTTGCGATCATCGACCACGTCGTCAACGATGTGCTCAGCGATCCGCAAGTCGGAGCGCTTGCGCTTGCAAAATCGAAGCTCACACTCGCGGCATTTTCGCGCGCACAGGAATTTGAGGCCGATGGAATCGGCGTCGGCATTTCTGCGCGTGCCGGTTACGACCCCTTCGGAGCTTCACGATTTCTGACCGATATGCAGCGTAATGCCGATTTGAAATCCGGCGCGGATCCCCGGTCGCTCGACTTTCTCTCCAGCCATCCGGCGACCCCCGAACGGGTAAAAAATGCGCTTGCCAATGCGCGCCAGTTTAGCGGCCCCGGCGCCGGCGAACGTGACCGCGCAGAATATCTGAGCAGTCTCGACGGGCTTGTATACGGAGAAGATCCCAGCGAAGGCTTCGCGCGCGGGCGGCATTTTCTGCATCCCAAGCTCGGTTTTACATTCGACGCGCCGCCGGGCTTTACGCTCGACAACACGGCACAGGCCGTGCTCGGGCTCAAGGAGGGTGGCGACGAAGCTTTGCGTGTCGATGTCGTGAGCGTTCCGGCCGAGCAATCGCTGCCCGACTATTTGAAGTCCGGGTGGATGGAAAATGTTGATCCGACCAGCGTGGAGGAATTTTCAGTCAACGGCTTCAAGACCGCCAGCGCGACGGCCGACGGAGGAAGCTGGTCGTTCCGTATCTTTGCCGTACGTTTCGGCAGTGATGTTTATCGATTTATTTTCGCTGGCAAGGCAAGAACTGCGCAGGTCGATCGCTCGTTTCACGACTCGATCATGACTTTCCGGCGGATGACCTTGAAGGAAAGCGAGCAGGTCAGGCCGCTGCGGATGAAAATCGTGACCGCCGGCAATGGCGACACCGTCGAAAAGCTCGCGCATCGCATGCGGACGGACCATCCGCTTGAGCGTTTTCGCGTGATCAACGGCCTTGGCCCGCACGACCGGCTCAAACCCGGCGAAAAAGTCAAAGTCGTGGTGGAGTGACGGCGCCCGAGAGCGGCGGCGTCTTCTGCGCTTACCCCTGCACCCGTCCGGCTTCGCCAGCCCAAGTGTTGGCTCCCATGGTCCGCTCACCCCCGCGAAAGCGGGGGTCCAGTTCTTTTTTTTGCAAGTCTGGATTCCCGCGTTCGCGGGAATGAGCGGTGTGTGTGAGCGCTCGGGGTACCGGTCATGACGAAGGAGATAGGCTCAAGGCTGAGTTCAACCCGGCTTAGTTCTCGCCGCCCTCGTAGTTGATCGTGAATTCGCGCGGCACGTCTGGACCCCAGAGATAGAAGGAATCCTCCGGCTTATGGTCAGCCGAGGGCCAACGCTCTTCTTTCGGGATGTAGTCGATGTCGCAGGAGTATTCCGAGAAGCTGCCCCACGGATCCCGCACATAGTGGAAATAGTTGGAGCCGAGCACGTGGCGGCCCAGACCCCACCCTTTGGTCCAACCCTTGTCGTGCATACGCATGGCGCCGAGACCGATGTCATTCAGACTGGCGACATCCCAACTGCAGTGATGGAAGCCAGGCGCGACTGATTTCACCAGAGCCAGGAGATGATGGTCGCTGCCATGGATGCCATGCATGAACGCCACAAGATCAGACGCACGGTCGGAAAGACGCAACCCGAGCGTACGTTCGTAAAAGCTGATCGACTCGATCACGTCACGGGTGAAGATCAGGACGTGTGAGAGCCGGCGCGGACGTACCGGCGGCGCCTTCTCCCTGATGGTAGCGCCGGGGACCCCGGCAGGAACGGAAATCCATTGGCTGTCGGATTTTTTGTCGGGCGATACTTTCGGCCCGACCTTGATCTCGATCAGCACGCCTTCATGATTTCGGAACCAGAAGCCGTTGCTTTCAAAGCCGGGCGGCGGATCAATCAACGTGACGCCCTGCCCTTCGATGCGTGCCTTGAGCCGCGGCAAATCGTCGGCATAGCAGCCGAACGAAAGATGATGCAGCGCCTTGGCCTTGCTGCCTTCCACGACCGAGCCCCAACGGTGATCGTGCCCGAATGTTTTGATGGCCAGCGCGTTGCCGTCGCGCCGAACGTTGAGGCCGAACTGGCCGTAGAAGTCCTGCGCAACCGACGCATCGGGCACCGCCAGCACAAACTGGTCGAGCGAATGCACACCAAGTGCATCGGTTTCCATGGTCGGCGCGACATAGCCGCGAATGGCGGTCATTACTTACTCCCTTGAAACGCCTATGGGGTGATTGGCGGGCATATTAGCCGGGAAGGCCATCAGGGCAACCGGCGACATTGCCCACCAGGCCCGCGCGAATTCACGGGTGGCTGGCCCACAACGAAAAAGCCCGGCACGTGCGCCGGGCTTTCCGAACTTTTGGCAGATGCTGCGCAGCCCTTAGGCTGCCTCTTCCTCGACGCCCTCTTCGGAACCGGCTTCTTCAGCCGGCTTGGGGCCTCGGCGAGGGCCCTTTGCAAGGGCCGCCTCGATCTCCTTGATCGCTTCCGTTTCGGTGATGCGCTGCACGGCAGCGATCTCACGCGATAGCCGGTCGAGAGCCGCCTCGTACAGCTGCCGCTCCGAATAGGACTGTTCCGGCTGGGTCTCCGACCGATACAGGTCGCGGACCACCTCTGCGATGGCGACGATGTCGCCGGAATTGATCTTGGCTTCGTATTCCTGCGCGCGGCGCGACCACATTGTGCGCTTGATGCGTGCGCGGCCTTTGAGTGTATCCAGTGCACGCTTGACGAGCGGTGCCTCGGCCAATTTGCGCATTCCAACCGACACGATCTTGGCGGTCGGAACCCGCAACGTCATCTTATCCTTGACGAAATTGATGACGAACAGCTCCAGCTTGGCGCCTGCGACCTCTTGCTCTTCGATCGAAACGATCTGGCCCACGCCGTGGGCCGGATAGACGATGAATTCGTTGGTCTTGAAGCCTTGTCGCTGGGTAGTCTTCTTATTGCTGGTCATTCCGGGCACGACTCCTTCACCGGCACCTTTGCGGCTGCCGGCCATTTTGGCTGCGGGAGCCCCACCGCGGACGCTGCCGCGGGAGGCGTGGGAGGTCCGCCGCGCTTCGGCAGACTTTTTGGATCCCCGGCTCATACCGGCGGAACCTTTCTTTGATTTATGACGCGTTTTTCCTGCCACTGCTCACGCGTGGATCGCACGCCCTCTAGTCTGGAAACCGGGGAACCCGGCCACCGAAAAATAAGGCTCCCAAAGGGGGAGCGCACCGGTGACAACGTCGTTCCTATCCATTTTTTACATATATAGCACATTTTTAGGCGGAATCAAAGTGTTATGGCGGCCTAAAAATCCGGTTTTGGCGTAAAAATCAGCCGAATTTACCCAAATCGGTTAACGCTCTCCGACGCCACGACCCCTGAAGGCCCCCGCGGAGGTGGCCGGGTGGGCTTTCGGGCTCAGTCTCCGGTACCGGGATTCGCCGAAAAGAACTTCTGGAATTTTTCCGGCACACCGTCCCAATCCTTGCCATCGGGTGGAGCTTCGCTTTTCACGGTGATATTGGGCCAGCTTTTGGCGTATTGCGCGTTGATTTCAAGCCACTTTTCGAGGCCGGTCTCGGTATCCGGCTTGATCGCCTCGGCGGGACACTCGGGCTCGCAAACACCGCAATCGATGCACTCGTCCGGGTGGATGACGAGCATATTCTCGCCCTCATAGAAGCAGTCCACCGGACAGACCTCAACGCAGTCCATGTATTTGCATTTAATACAGTTTTCGACGACGACGTAGGTCATTCCGCGCTCCGCACCACTCACTCCACACGCTGCCTATCGTACCGATAGATAGGCTGCAAGCACCGCTTCTGCCATCAAATGAGGCCGAAGCGTTACCGCCGATCGCCCCAAAGCGTCATGCCTGCACCCCGGAGCCCGTGGTCAAATTGCGATAAAGCGCGCGCGCATCCGCCGCTCCCCCGCGCCGTTCGCACAGGCCCTCGACGCGTACGACACGTATGGATCGATCGAGCGCGACCGTCACGACGTCGCCAATGCGGACCGGATGGCCGGCGGCGGTCGTACGCTTGCCGTTAAGCCGCACGAAACCTGCAGCCGTAAGCGCCGCGGCGTCGCGACGGGTGCGCACCATGCGCGCATGCCAGAGCCATTTGTCGATCCGTTGACGGTCGTTACGTTGACGGTCGGTACGTTGACTTATGTGCGCGTTGGACGTGGCGCTCAACTCGGCTCTTTGCCCCCTTGCTCAAGCTGCTGCTTGAGTGCCGCGAGCTTGGCGAATGGCGAATTGGGATCCGGTTGCTTATCGCGACCGCCGGAGCTGCCGAACGGTTTGGCGTAATATTGCTCGCGGTCAGCGCGATCCACGCGGTCGCCGCGCTCGCGGCGTGGCCGCTCACGACGTGGGCCGCTATCCTGTCGTTCGACCCGCTTGCCCTGCCGCTCAAGTTTTTGTTGGCGCTCGTGCCGGTCCTGGCGTTGCTGGCGATCGACGCGCGGCGGCCTTGAATCACGCGGTTGCTGCGCGGCGTCTGCGGATATCGATACTGCCGCACCTTCGACAGGCGCGACAGCTGTAACAGTTGCTGCATCCGGCGTTTGCGGTGAAGGCTGCGGACGCCGCGGACGATGTGGCCGCCGCTCCGGGCGTCCGCCAGGACGCCAAATTTCAATGAATGCCTGTTCCTCGGACGGTTTGCATTCCGCGGATCCCGTGGACGCATTCGCAGCCGCATCAAGGACTATCCCTTCGGGCCGTGCGGGTTCGTCCACGACCACCGGCGCGGCCTCAACCGCCAAAGCCGCCATGGGCTCTTGAACCGATGGCGCGGCTTCGGGCGCAACGAATTCCGGCCCCGGCAGCAACGAACGCGACGGTAACTCGGCAGCCGACGCAATTTCAGCTGTCGCAATGCCGGCCACCACCACTTCCGGCGCCAATGGTTCGGCGTTCGCGGCTTCAGCCGGTACTGATGACGTATCGGTCGTCGCCACTGCTTCGGCCACGACATCGGCCGGAGCAGCAGTCGCGTCGTTCGCAGGAGCCGCCGGCGCGACCGTCTCGACAGGCTTCGGTTTGCGGTCCATGCGATAGCCGAGCGAACGCAGGATCGACGCGAAGTCCTCACCCGAAGCCCCGGTCAGTGAGGTCATGGCGCCGGTAATAACGAAGCTGCGTCCATCGAATACGCCGTCCGGCTTGGGGCCTGGCGCGCCTTCGCGCCACGACAACGCCGGACGGATGAGATCAGCAAGCCGCTCCAGAATATCGACGCGCACGGCGCGTTCACCACAGATACGGTAACCCGCAGTGCGATAGAGCGCTTTCGGTGTTTCTTTATCGACGGGAATTGAAGTCCGGCCGCTGGCCGCGAGATGCAATAAATCGCTGACGCCCTTGGCTTCCGGACTTTCATGCTTGATCGCCCATAATTGCGTCGCCAGCGCACGCGGCGCAGGCTTGAGCAACGCCGGCAAGTAGATGTGATAGGCGCCGAAGCGAACACCATATTTCCGCAGAGTCGCACGTGCGGGCTGATCGAGGCCTTTGACCTCCTCTGCCACTTTTTGCCGCTCCAGAACGCCGAGCGCTTCCACGAGTTGAAACGCAACGCCACGCGCAATGCCGGTGACATCCTCGGCGGCCGTCAGCGAAAACAGAGGCGACAGTAGCTTTTCAATATGTGTTTTCAGCCAGAGATCGAGCCGCGTTTGCACCAATTCACGCGCCGGCCCGGTGAGATGCTCGTCGGCGATGACGCGCACGCGCGGGCGCAACGTGTCGTCGCCGGCGACAAGCTTACCGACCAGATCCCCGGTCCAGCGCAACGCGCCGTCCGTGGCAAGAATGATCTGATCATTCGACGACTGCGACAGCTTGGTCGCACGTGTCTCGATTTCTCCGGCTAATGCCTTCTGCGCCGCTGCGTTGAGCGCCTTGGCTTCGGAGCCGGCGGCGGAGGCATCGGGCGCAAACATAAATCCGTCAAGCCGGCCGATCACATGGCCTTCGACCGTTACTTCGCCAGTTTTTCCAATTTCGGTTTCCAACATTGCGTTTTCTCGAAGCCGCCGCATCAACACGCTTGTGCGACGGTCCACGAAACGTTCAGCCAAACGTTCGTGCAACGCATCGGATAACTTGTCTTCGACAACACGCGTTACCCCCTGCCAATGGTCCGGGTCGGCGAGCCAATCCGGGCGGTTGGCAACGAAAGTCCAAGTTCTGACATGCGCGATCCGGTTGGAGAGAGTATCGATATCACCGTCGGTCCGGTCGGCATGAGCAATCTGGCGAGCGAACCAATCGGTGGGGATGTTACCCTCTCGCATCAGGAATCCATAGAGGGTCACCGCTAATTCGGCATGGGTGGCCGGCGCCATTTTGCGATAGTCGGGAACTTGGCAGGCATCCCACAACTGGGCGATGGACGCCGGGTTGCACGCAAGCGAACGTATTTCCTCGTCGCGCGCGGCGTGGTCCAAAACCTGAATGTCTTCGCCGATCGGTGCGCGCGTTAATCCCGGCTCGCGCGGTGCGGCTGAAAGCGAGGCCTGTAAAGCACCGATCGAGGCGAAGTCGAGATCACTGTTACGCCATTGCAGCAGGCGGATCGGCTCGAAATTGTGGCTTTCCAGAGCCTGTACCAGCTCCGGGTCAAACGGATCGCAGCGCCCGGTGGTACCAAACGTACCATCGCGGGTAGCGCGTCCTGCACGACCCGCGATCTGGGCCAGTTCGGCGGGGTTGAGCTTGCGGAATTGGTAGCCGTCGAACTTTCGGTCCGAGGCAAATGCCACATGGTCGACATCGAGATTGAGGCCCATCCCGATCGCGTCGGTCGCAACCAGGTAATCGACATCGCCGGACTGGTATAACGCTACTTGCGCATTGCGCGTCCGCGGCGAAAGCGCGCCAAGTACGACAGCCGCGCCGCCTCGTTGGCGCCGGATCAATTCAGCGATCGCGTAAACTTCCTCTGCCGAAAATGCGACAATGGCCGATCGCGACGGCAATCGTGTGATCTTTTTCTCGCCGGAATAAGTGAGCGTCGATAGCCGTGGGCGGCTAACGACGTGTGCGCCCGGCAACAACTTCTCCACCATCGGCCGTACGGTCGCCGCACCGAGCACGAGTGTTTCTTCGCGGGCGCGGGCGTTGAGCATCCGGTCTGTAAACACGTGACCCCGCTCGAAATCGGCACCGAGTTGGACTTCGTCAATCGCCAGAAATGCGACATCGAGGTCGCGTGGCATGGCTTCTACGGTAGAAACCCAGAATTGCGGATTGGCGGCTTGATCTTCTCCTCGCCGGTGATCAGCGCCACCGCATCCTTGCCGGCGCGGGCAGCAACCTTGTTGTAGACCTCACGCGCGAGCAGCCGTAGTGGCAGCCCAATTAGGCCTGAGGAATGCGCCAGCATGCGCTCGATGGCGAGATGGGTCTTGCCCGTATTGGTCGGGCCTAACACCGCCGTGACACCGGCGCCGCGGGTTCGCGATGCTCGGGTCGGCTGCGGGGAAAAACTGATAGCCATTACGCGTCCAGACCAGTGGCAGAGCCTCGATCTGGCCCTGTCACGCCCCTTTTCTGTATCACAATGCGACGGCGAACATGCTCGTGGTTAAGCTTTGGAACGAGTTTGGAACGAACCGCGCCCGAATCACTGACTCCCGCGCTGTATGGCTTCGTTCACGGCGATATCTGGCAAGCGCGCCCTCTACGGGCACAAGATGGAGTAGCGGGAAGCCGATTCGGTCGCGATTTTTCTCCCCAAGTGTTAACGCGGCAACGGATTCGTTCGGCGAGCGAGAAAGAGTCAAGGCCAATGACGACTATTCAGTCTTCGTGCCACTGGCCGAGGCACGGGCCGGCGTTGGCACCGCGATAAATTCGACGGCCTGGAGCATTGCCAGGCCGATTGGTGTTGGTCCCTGCGCGCGATACGGCACCAGCACACGTGTGCCCGCAATTGGGGCGAGCCATATTTCCATATCACGCTGTCTCGCGAGGTACCTGATCGCGGCCCGCGACGGGATATAGCCCGCAACTGGCGAAAAATATGCCGCACAAACCACCACCGGTCCGGCATAGCCCTTGTCCGCTTTGACCTTATCCATCCGTTTGAACGCGAATTGCATGTCATAGCGCAGGCGGCCGTCAAAAATTGCCAGGGTTCTCTGACAGGCCTCCGGTGACAGTATGTCGCCAGTGCCCGGCATGCGGACCATTGAAGCGGTCATAGGATCGGACACATTGTGCTGGAGATTCTCTGTGAGCGGCACGCGCTCGGGGTCGTCATCCAGCGGGGGGTCGATCGTAAAGTCTTTGATGCTGCCGTTGTTGATGGCGATCCGAATT